>NZ_CP025197.1:2403031-3604547 GCF_002844395.1 Acetivibrio saccincola
ATTGTAAAAAAGACATAAATAAATTTCTTGTAAGTTTTAATGTTACCCCTATTCCTGCAATTCCAGATAATATGCCCAGCGGTATACCTATTATGCTTAAGATAAATGCCTCAAAAAGCACACTTCTTAACAGCTGCCTCTTGGTTGCACCTATAGATGATAAAAGGCCGAACTGCTTTGTCCTCTCACTTACGGATATGGAAAAAGCATTGTATATTAATGAAATTGAGCCAAACATTATAAGGGCAATTAAAACCCCGGCAAGTCCGTACAATACCTTATTAAAACCGATATCATCTGAAACACCGCTAAAAATAAGATAATCTCTGTTAGTTTCTCTTTTGTTTTCAGGAAAATTGGCATCTAAAAAATTATAAATATTTTTTATTTTTTTTACTTTGATATAGACATCATAATTGTCAGCACCGGCATTATCTGATAAAGTCAAAGCGGTATATCCGGGACCAACATAAGGTTCAAAGCTGGGACGTTCATAAAACCCCACCACGGTAAATATACGCTGTTCTCTTATCACCAATTCTTCAGTCTCTTCCATTCCGCCATTTTCACCATTCAGATATCCAACACTTTGATCCAGTTCAAAGCCATCGGAAATCCTGCTTCCAATATCCAGTAAAAGCTCATCGCCTATTGAATATTTTACACCGCCATTAGTTTCTAAATGTTGAGGAAGAATTATCTCTAGCCTGCTTTCCGGCATTCTTCCCTCTATTAAATTAACGGGCATTACATCCATAAAGGTTTTGTCCATTCCCCCGATAAAAAGATACGGCATATAATCATTCCGTGATTCTTCCAGCTTTGCATAACCGATATTTTGGAGCCATGTATAAGACTCTACATCGGGGTTTTCCTCTAATTCATCAATCTGTGCTTTTTTTACGTTATATGCCGCACCGTGCCAATCCCCGTCCTGGGAAATGGCCACATCCAGCAAAAAATTCTGTAGGCTTGACACCGAAGTGGTAACCGCCGTAATCATTGATGCAGATAAAATAATCCCTATAATAGTTACAATGGTTCTTATTTTATTTCTTTTGAGAATTTGAAGAGTTACTTTATTAATTATATTCACCTTCCAATCACCTCATCTCGGGTGATTTTTCCATCTTCAATGGCAATAATGCGCTGAGCCTGCAGGGCAATGTTCTCATCATGTGTAACTATAATCAAAGTTTGATTGTATTTCTTGTTTGAAAGTTTTAAAAGTTCAATAATCTCCTGACTGTTTTTTGAATCCAGGTTCCCTGTAGGCTCATCGGCAAGAACAACAGCCGGAGCATTTATTAATGCCCTGCCTATGGATACGCGCTGCTGCTGGCCTCCTGAAAGCTGATTTGGAAGATGATTTTCCCTGCCCTTAAGATTTAGCGTCTCAAGAAGTTCTTCCAATCTCTCATTATTTACTTTCCTGCCGTCCATAAGCACAGGCAGGGTAATGTTTTCTATAACATTTAGCACAGGAATAAGATTGTAAAACTGATATATAAGTCCAACTTGTCTTCTGCGGAAGACTGCAAGTTGTTCATCATTTTTTGCATAGACATCCTGACCATCCACATAAACCTTTCCGCTGGTTGGTTTGTCCACCCCGCCTAAAATGTGCAATAGTGTAGATTTTCCCGATCCGGAAGGTCCTATGATTGCTATAAACTCACCTTTTTTTACTGAAAATGTTACCCCGTCTAATGCCCTTACTTCATTTTCCCCTTTTCCATATGTTTTTGTAAGATTTTCTACTCTCAACAATTCCATAATGCCATTCATCTCCTATTTTTAGTTTATGCCATAATTATATCTTTCTTAAGTGACAGGGCAGTGACTTTAAAATAACAAAAACGTCACTTAAAACAGGAATTAAATTTATAAGTCAAAACCTAAATATTTTAAATATTTAGGTTTTGACTTATAAATACAGATATATATGGCTTGTTGGAGCAGTTTCTAAAATACAGGTATCAAACCTTTGCTATCTCCTGTTATACATATTCCACCCTCATTGGTGACTTTAAAAGTATTTTCAATTCCTACCATTCCAACGTTTTCAATGCCCTTTTTAGGTTCTAAAGCCAGCACCATACCCTCTTTGAGAGGCTCTTCAAAACCTTCTGCAATAACAGGCATTTCATCAACATGAAGTCCTATTCCATGGCCTAAAAACTTTACACTTCTTTTTTCAAAACCCATAAAATTTTGTTTAAATTCCTCGGAAAGACTACCCATTATATCTCTGTAAATATCAGCCGGAGCTATCCCTGGCTTTAACATTGATGCAATTTTGTCCTGTATATCAACGCAAGTTTTGTGCTGTGCCACCACCTCATCAGGAAGGGGTTTGCCGAACATATACGTCATTGTCTTGTCTGTATGATAACCTTCCACACCACAGCCAACGTCAACAAATACCAAGTCACCTTTTTTAAGTTTTCTTTCGTGGCTACCTAAAAGTGGTACTGCAGGACTCAGTCCATAATTTCCTCCAGGTCCATTAAAGTAGGTTGGGTAAATGGAACTTTCCCCAAAACAAATATGTCCGATAAGTATTTCTGTATCAAACATTCCAAAACGTGCTATTCCCTGATGCCCTTCTTCCACCATTATTGAATATAATTTCGTTGCAAACTCAACTTCACTCATTCCTTCTTCAAGAATTTCAGGTACACGTTCTTCCAGTATCTTTTTATGGATAGTTCCGCACCTTTCCATTATTTCCATCTCATAAGGACTTTTAACCGACCGTATGCCGGAAATCTGCCTGTCTAGAGATTTCACATTTTTAAAGGGAAAATACTTTTGAAACCTCTCATAAAAGCCAAGAGGTACAAACTCCGTCTCAAGGTATATGGTATCCGGGATGCTTGTAAAATTTTGAGCTGCATCCCTAAAACTTCTCATTGGTTTAATGTTAGGGAAAAGGGATTCATCCATGGCCCTTTCAAAGCTTCTTCTAACCCACAAGGTTGCCTCATCGTCCCGTGGGATTAAAAGCATCCCCTCCGGCATGGTGCCGGTAAAATAATAAAGGTTCACTTTACTAAAAATAACTGCCATTTCCCAGCCGGCATTCTGCTCATCCATTATCTTACGGAATCTTTCCATGCGGGATTTTAGCTCATCTAATGGTACCTTTTTCATTTATAACCTCCTAAAGTTAAAGAAATTATTTATATTTAAATGTTAGCCGAAATTCATAAGAATTATATCATACTAAATACCTACTGGCTACTTCCCTTTCCGGAATTATATATTTTCATTTCTCAACGCATCTATAGGATTATCCTTTTTAATTTTTCTCATGGAGTAAACCATTGTTACAAACACTATAGTAAAGACACTACCTATGGCATTTGCAATTCTTCTTCCCCTATGTCACTTAGAGCATTAGTATATTAAATTGTTTGTTTGTAAAACCTTACTGTAAATTTGGCGCCCCCATCCATTTTGTTTTCTGCTTTAACGGTACCATTTTGATTTGCAATAATTGTCCTTGCAAGGGCAAGACCTATCCCAACACTATGGCTGCCGGCATTTTTACCTTTATAAAACCGTTTAAATAAATGTGGTAAATCCTCCCTATCTATACCCGGCCCGTTATCACTTATTACAATCTCTGTATAAATAGGATTTTCTTCTGCCTGTATTGTTATTTTTCCGCCCTTTTGCGTGTTTTCCATACAGTTTTTTATTATATTCCCAATGGCTTCAACAGACCAGGACAAGTCTCCTTTATAGGTCTCGTCCCCGTTTATATTAACTTCAATCTGCTGCTCCCTAAGTTCTAAAGGTATTGCAATGGGTGCTATGGAAAGCTTAATCAGTTCAGAAACCAACACTGTTTTCCGCTGAAGAGTAACAGTGCCTGCATCTAATCTCGATATTTTAAGAAGTGCAGATATAAGCCACTCTATCCTTGAAAGCAGCATCTCAGTTTCATTTACAAGCTCCTGCCTTTTTTTATAGGGAAGTTCTTTTTTTGATAAAAGAGATAACAATATATTTATTGATGTAAGAGGGGTTCTGATTTGGTGGGATATGTCGGCAAGAGAGTCCGCCAGGTATACTTTTTCTTTTTTTAGCATTTCCGCCTGCTCTTTTAATCTTATAATAAGCTTTTGTACTTCATCCTGTAAAATTGAAAGTTCACCCTCTGAGTATTCATTTAAATCTATAAAATCTTTCCCGTGAAGGATTTTATCAATCTTATTGCTTAGTTGTGCAATTTTTGTATATCTTTTATATGTAATTATAAAATGGCTTAAAATAAACATTAAACATAGAATAAAAGTAAAAATGCCGCACTTATTTCCATATATAAAACTAATACCGGTAGCAAGGAATGTTAGAATAGAAAAAAATAAAAGGCTTTTTTTTATCTCAGGATTCCTAAAAAAACTCACATTACTCACCAACCTTGTATCCAAGCCCGCGAATGGTTTTTATTATTTTTGGATTTTGGGGGTCATCTTCTATTTTTTCACGCAGGCGTTTTATATACACAGTTAATGTATTGTCGTTTACATACTCCCCGGCAATGCTCCAAATTTCTTCAATGAGCCTGCTTCGGGACAAAACAATACCCTTGTTATTGATAAATACCAACAATAATCTATATTCCAACGCTGAAAGATAAATTTCTTCCCCGTTTTTTGTAACTAAACCTTTAACTGTATCTATGCATATATTATCAAGTTTTACTACCGGTATACTCTCCCCACTTCTTCTTAAAACATTTCTTATACGGGATAAAAGTTCCCTTGGACGAAAAGGCTTTATCACGTAATCATACGCTCCCATGTCAAGACCTGTCACTACACTGTATTCATCATCTGAAGCAGTTAAAAAAATAACCGGAGTACTTGTATTTTCCTTTACAGCTGCACAAACGGCAAAACCGTTTCCGTCCTTTAAAGATATATCCAGCAAAATCAAATCATACTTTTTCTTGATTATTTTCTCAATAGCTTCTTTTTGACCTGCCGCCCATTCCACTTCATAACCTTCATCGGATAAGTATTCAGTTAAATTGATTACAATACTTTCGTCATCTTCAACAATAAGTATCTTTGCCATAGGTCTCCCCTGTTTTATTATAATCCTTTCATATAATAAACTACTATTGATAGCTGTAATAATTTTCAGCACATAACTTCTATAGCAGCAAATAGAGATAAGGAGGCATTTGCCCCCTTATTATTTACATTGTTTTTTAGCTTTTTCTATTTCAACCTGGGCAGCAACTAAACAAGTTGCACCATACTTTTCCCTCAAACGCGGCTTTTCAATCTTACCTGTAGGATTACGGGGTACTTTGTCAAAAATAATCCTCCTCGGACGTTTATAACGGGGTAATTCCTTGCAAAAACTATTTATTTCTTCTTCCGTACACTCCATACCTGGCTTTAATTCTATAATGGCAGTTGCTATTTCACCAAGGCGTTTGTCAGGAAGACCAATAACCGCTGCATCTTTAATTGCATCATGGGAACGGAGAAAATCCTCAATTTGTACAGGATATATATTTTCGCCGCCACTTATAATTACATCTTTTTTCCTGTCCACCAGGTAGATAAATCCATCCTTATCCATTTTTGCCATGTCACCGGTATATAGCCAGCCATCTTTCAGTATTGCAGCAGTTGCTTTTGGATCATTATAATAACATTTCATTACACCTGGCCCTTTAACTATTAATTCCCCTACTTCTCCCTGTGCCACATCTTCTCCCTTTTCGTTGACAATTCTGGCCTCCCAGTTGTACCCTGGCTTTCCGATAGCCCCGACTTTATGAATATTTTCTATACCTAAATGCACACATCCAGGTCCGCAGGATTCACTGAGACCATAGTTTGTATCATATTCATGATTTGGAAAGTACTTTTTCCAACGCTGAATCAAACTTGGCGGAACCGGCTGTGCACCAATATGCATCAGCCTCCACTGGGAAAGCTGGTAGTCCTCCAACTTTACATCCCCTCTTTCAATGGCATCAAGAATATCCTGTGCCCAGGGAACTAAAAGCCATACAATGGTGATTTTTTCTTCAGACACTGTCCTTAATATCCAATCCGGTTTAATTCCACGAAGCAATATAGCTTTGCTGCCTGAAAGCAGACTCCCAAACCAGTGCATCTTAGCACCTGTATGGTAGAGGGGCGGTATACATAAAAAATTATCTTCACGAGTTTGACGGTGATGATTTTGTTCTGTATAACATGCTGACAATAAACTTCCATGACTGTGTAAAATAGCTTTTGGAAAACCGGTAGTACCTGATGAAAAATATATTGCCGCATCATCAGCGTCAGTTATATCAACCTGTGGAGGTTCTGAGGAACAGTTAGCAGTAAGGCGGTCATAACTTTCTGCAAAAGAAGGTCTGTTTTCTCCTGCATAAAGAAGCAGTTTTATTTGGGGTATTTCCTCATAAATATTCTCTAGACGTCCAATAAATTCAGGTCCAAAAATTAAAGCAGAGGATCCTGATAACTCCAGACAATATTTTATTTCCTCCGCTGTATATCTGAAATTTAAAGGAACTGCCACTGCACCAGATTTTAATATCCCAAAATAAATAGGCAGCCATTCTAAACAATTCATTAAAAGAATGGCTACTTTATCCCCTTTTTTAATACCTCTCTTTATCAGTAAATTAGCCAAACGGTTTGCTTTTTCTTCAAAAACACGCCAAGTCATATCCCGGCGGTATTCACCTGCAGGATTATTTTCTATAAGCTCATACTCTTTCCAAATTACATTGTCTCTCTCCTGAAGCTCTAAATTTATCTCAACTAAGCAAGTCTCATTTCCATACATATCAGCATTACGCGATAGTAGTTCAGTAATAGGCATTTCATTTCCTCTCCATTCTACCCTTATAAAATATTAATATTTATATAAAAAGCCGTACTACATGAGTACTACCTTTCATATTTTTATTTAAATATTACAAGTTTTTTTTAAATATTACAAGCCATGTTTTTTCACAAAATGCATTTTAAAAAATACATTTTAATTATAAATGATTAAATTAACTTAATCAATAGATTCTTATGATAAGCAAATTGCGTTGTAACATATTTTTATTGTGTATCAAATCAGCATTCCTCTCATCTTTTTAGGGGAAGGCTTTTTTGCACTGTTCTATGAGCTTGTGTTATTAATTGTTTTCAACATCGCAATTTGCTTAATAATTGCTTTTAAATCTTGCTTTTGGTTTTTAAATTTATATAACGGGGTATATAATAACAAAGTACCACATGTCAGTACCTTAATACATACTTTAGTATTTTTTTGTAACAATAATAGCCAGTACATTACTTTTTAAAAGGAGAGGATTAAATTGAAAACAGTTACTCTACACAACGGCGTTCAAATGCCTATAATAGGTTTAGGTACCTACAGGCTGGAAAATAGCGAAGCTACCTCGGATTTAATTGTAAAAGCACTTGAAATTGGATACAGACATATTGATACAGCATCTGCATATGGAAATGAAGAGGCTATTGGAAAAGGCATTAAAAAAAGTACTGTTCCAAGAGAAGAAATCTTTCTTGTATCAAAAGTTGCCAACCCGGACCAGGGATATGACAGTACAATAAAATCATTTAATGAATCTTTAGAAAGACTTCAAACAGATTATCTTGATTTATATTTAATTCACTGGCCTAAAGAATTAAGCAATGAAACCTGGAAGGCATTTGAATATTTATATGAAGAAAAGAAAATAAGGGCTATAGGTGTCAGCAATTTTTTAATAAATCATTTAGAAGATTTACTGCCAAACACAAAAATAACACCTATGGTAAATCAGGTGGAATTTCACCCCTACCTTATACAGCCGGAACTTTTAGATTATTGTAATAAGAAAAATATAAAAATCGAAGCCTGGAGCCCTCTTATGAAAGGAGAAATTTTAAATATTGATTTAATTGATAAACTGGCAAAGAAATATAATAAAACCCATGCACAAATTGTACTTAGATGGAATATCCAAATGGGTATAATTACAATTCCTAAGTCAGCCAATATAGATAGAATTAAATCTAATTTAGAAATATTTGATTTTGAACTTTCTAAAGAAGATATGTTGAGTATAAATAAACTTGACAGAGGTTACAGGGTGGGTCCCGATCCAAACAACTTTGACTTTTAAGTTCATGGCCGCCGGCACTTTACCTGGCGGCTATTTTTACGTTAATCAATCTTCTGAAAAAAATTGAAACCCTGTTTATATATTGATATGCTATAAATGGTAACATTTTCATTAAAAAGGGGTTGAAAATTGTGGAAAGGTCTGAAGCATTGAAACATTTTGAAGAGGAATATATCAATCCGTACGTTCGGGAGATGAAAAAAAATATAGAAAAATATATAGATGATCACAGAAAAGAATTGACGGAAGCTTTTGTAGAGAATTTCCGTACACTGTGCAGAAAGATAAAAGAAATGCAAAAAGAAGGCAGAAAGGGAAAGATAGCATATATAACCTATTCCTTTAACATACATAATTTGCAGAAGGAAAGCAGGGATTACGTGGTACAAGCATACGGAAGCGAATGGTTTTTAGAAGAAGGAGAAGAGTGTAAAATTTCATATAACGTAGGATGGTTATATGACTTTTTGGACGATTTTTACGGGAGATTGTTTGAAATAAGCAAAAAATATATGAGCAATATAAACGCTTCGGATATGGATCAAGTATGGAAGAAAGGTGTTATACACTGTGACGTAAAGCTTTTGAACTTCACTAAAAGAGCAATAAAAGAGGCGGTAAAGACTGAAGAATTTAAGGCGTTAGACAAGGAAGAGGTACTGGAAATAAGGCTGGGACAGGAAAAAGGATATAATGAAATTATTTATAAAATGGATACAAGGGTGAAGGATTCAAAGAAGATAAAGGAATGGCTGGAGTACGGAGAAAAAAATTATTCTTATTCAGTTCTTCAAAATCTGGATTTGTCAGGTGGAAATTATAAAGGAATAACCTGCCATAACGCTGATTTTTCCGGCAGCAACCTGTCTGATTCAAATTTTGAGGGTGCAAGTCTTATTGAAAGTGTATTTGTTAAATCAATTATTAATGGTGTGAATTTTTATAGAAGTAGTCTTCCTGAAACTGATTTTAGTGATACCGTATTAGAAAACTCCAATTTCCAAGAAGCTGGTTTAAGACTTGCAATCTTAGCCAGGGCACAATTTATGAATTGTAATTTGAATAATGCAAAGCTTTATAGTTCAGATTTATCCTATTGTACTTTTAAAAACTCTTTCTTAACAAATACTAAATTTTATGAAACAAATCTTGAGAATGCTGATTTGAGTGGAAATAATTTTATGGGAGCGGTTTTTTTCCGTACCAAACTAATAGGCGCAGATCTATCCAATGCAGATTTAACCGGAACTGAATTTATTAATATAGATTTTACAACCTTTAAATTTGATAATGCTAAGTTTGCCAATAACAAAGTAAAAGAAATTAAGGTTTATGAAAAGGATTTGTACCGTCTTAATCTATCTGAAGAACAATTAGAAGAAGTTACTGTTGTTAAGTAGGGGGTAATGCTGTGGGTGGATCAAAAGCAGTTATCGGAGCTGAGAAAGCTATTTTAAAGGATGATATTATTAAAACCGTTGAACAACGGTATCAAAGAGTTAAAGCAGAAAAAGCTAGGATGATACAGGAATGGAAAAATAATCTTACAGATTTGACCAGCGATGCAAAAGAGAAAGTTGAGACGTATGAAGGCATAATTACTGAACTATAATTTGAAATTAATAGTGGCATTAATGTTGAAGAAAATGAAAAGAAAATAGCAGAACTAGAAGAAAAAATAGATAAATTGGAAGAAAAAAAATACACGGATGCAGATTTAAAGCAAGCGGAAAGGAAAATTATGAAAGATATTATGGTAAAAGAAGAAGGAAGTTTCTGTCCCTTTTGTGGCGAAAATTTCGGCAGCTCGGACGGAGTGAAGCAACATTTATGTGAAAAAGAAAAAGAAGCATTTACCGATAAAGATTTGGAAAAAATGAATACCCCCTCTGAAAGAAGCGCTAACTATGCTGAGAATTATAAAGCCGAACACGGCACCAACAGGTTTACCGTCAATGTGCCTTTGGAGGAATTTGACAATAATCAATTAGAAATTGATATAGGAGAAGAAATACACCACCTAATATCCGTTGGTCCTTATGCTTTTACCCTCAGAATAAACAGATTGGGAAACTATTTCGGTATTGATATAAATTCCACCGACAACTTGATAAGTGCTCCCTCGGTTGATCCCGTTGCATTTAAGAAAAAACACGGCATGGCTTTTTCGGATTTATCGGACAAGAGTAAATATGATATAGCGGCAGCAGCAATTGAAAAAAGTAAAATCCAGTATCATAAGGGAAATCATGATTTTGAACCTGAAAAGGGAATTCCCAGTTACGAAAAAAAACTGGTACAGGATTTAGCTGAAATAGAATATGAGATTTTGGCAAAGAGCAGAAAAGAAGGGTGTTTGGGTCAAACTCCGGAAGGAAGGGAAGAAGCTAAGAATCTCATAGATAATAAGCTTAAAGAATTACAGGAAAAAATAAAGTCAGATATAACGGATTTTGAGCCGTCGCCGGACGGCAAACAGATAGTTGAGAGATTTTTGGCAAAAGAAGATTATAAATACCATACGGGGAAGGGTTAATGCTATGAAAAAATATTATACAATAGAATCCAATGCGTGGGATAGAAACTCCGAGATAAGGCTTGGACCTGTTCCTACAGCCATTGACAAAAGAGCATACTTATTTGATGAATGGCAGTATATAAATGATCAAGAAGAATTTATATATTTTGAAAAATTAGGCAAAGAAATGCCGGACATTTATACATACAATCTACCCCTTGTTTCCGCAAGGCTTAAGGATATTTTAGATGATGCAGGGGTAAACAATGTTTTTTATAAACCAATTTATTTATATAATGATGCCGATGAAACACACCTGTATTATCTTATGCTTGTAAGACCCTTAAACTGTGTTGTATGGGAAAAAAGCAAACATACGGTATCGGAATTTTCCGGACTTAAGAAGATTGTAGGAAGCTTTGTAATAAACGACAGAGAGGTGGGCAATTATAAAATATTTAAAATAAAAGACATATTAAACAGGTTTTGGGTTGTTAGTGAAGAAATTAAAGAAAAGATAGAAAGAGCCGGTTTGGTGGGAATAAAACTGTTAGGATTGCCGGAGTATTATGGTTTATAGGGTTTACAGGAGGCAGTTTATATGAAGGACTATTATATTTTAAAAAGTGACAAAAGAATATCCGATGCCATACAAATTAAAGGCACAAATAAAGTTATAAATATTGATTATGTGAAAACAAATCGTTTACAGTTTATTGATCCAGATCCTGTAGTGTTTTATATCGAAGATAAGGGAATATACCCTGATTTTATTGAAGAACCGCTGCCTTTAATTTCAAACAGGTTTTGGACAGTATTAAATGAAATGAAAGTAAAAAGCATATTTTTTAAACCTGTTTGTCTGACGGATGTAAACAAGATGACATCCCATTTTTATTGGCTGATTGTACCCGATAAAATTAACTGTCTGTCTAAAAATTCAGAGTTTTACAAAAACGGCACACTAAAAACCCTTAAAATCGACAGGGAAAAGGCAGGTTATTATAAAGTATTTAAAGTTAACGGAATATTGGAGGACTATATTATAGTGGATGAAGACGTTGTAAATGCATTAGAAATAGATTATAGATGTATTTTTACTAAAGTTTTTAAGTAATTCCTCCTGTTTAACCTAAATTACAACCAATTCAACTTAAAAAAATAGGCTGTGCAGAAAGTCTAACCCCTCCTGCAACAGCCCTGTTATTTTAATTTATTCTGGTATAATTAGCTTGTTTCTTTCCTCTAAAGTTTTAATGTCATTTGCCTTAATCATCTTATCCTTTGAAAATAGCAGTGCCTTGTGGTTTCTCAAAAGCTCGGAATCTGTCTCGCTGTCACCTATAATTTCAGAAAACGCAAGTCAAATGTCTCAAAACTACATCTGCACTATTTTCAGTTTTTGAAAAATCTATTCCTACCTCAATTTTTAAAATTCCCGGAATTTTATCTTTTAATGATTCAAGTTTTTCTTTTATTATTTGTGCGTTTTTCTCTTTTGTATTTCCACAAGCATATTCTTTTAGTTTCCACATTACAATATGCTTAACCATAACTTATTCTCCTCCCGTTAATTGAAGTTTCCACCCAATCTTTATTTTTTAATTTTATCCCACATTAAATGTTTTAGCAATAATCTTGATAATGTAATACATTTATGGTATTTTAACTCTTATAAGTTAGCTATAATAAAGGTCAATAGAAATTTTACCCATTTTAAAAAAGTTTTTGCCATGAAAAATATGTAGTATAATATAAATATAGCTTTAACATAACTAAAACAAATGTGGTAAAAAGGGTGGTAAAAATAAAAAGTACATCAAGAAAAATATTAATTGCCATAGGAACGGTTTGCGTAGTACTGGGAGTAATTGGTATTACCTTGCCTATATTCCCAACAACGCCGTTTTTGTTGGTTGCTGCCGTTTGTTATATGAAAAGCTCAAAAAAATTTTATAATTGGTTAATTAACCACAAAGTATTAGGAAAGTATGTTAATGATTATATGGAAAAAAAAGGACTTACCCTTAAAACTAAAATAACATCCATTTCTTTTTTTTGGATTGGGACAGGTACTTCAACTATAATTTTTGTTCCTTATCTTTGGGCTAAAATTTTAATTTTTGCAATATTAATAATTGTAACCATGTATATTATGTTAAAGGTTAAAACCATTAAATGTTAAATCAATGTTCAGGAAAAATTCCATAACCCCGTATTAAAATGATTTAAAAATTAAAATTTGGAATAAAATCCACCTCTCTTTAATAGATAACTATAGAGGTGATTTTATTCATGTTTAAAATTAATAAAAAACAGCTGAAAATCTATACTTCTCTTGCTTTATTTGTATTTTGTATGATTTCAATTATTTATAATGCTGTAAATACAGATAAAACAAATAGATTTAATAAGCAATCTGCTTTTGCATTTATAAACTTTGCAATTTCACTTAATGAAGAAAGTAAAAATATTGAAATTTTTGATATAGATAAAGGGCAGGTAATTAAATCACTATCTGTAAACAATATAGTTCACAATGAAGCAATTGAGTATTTAAAGAGTATAACAGGTATGTATCCTAAAGTAAATGCAATTCCCAATAAAGGATACATCATAAGAATACCCTTAGAACCATCGGTGTTTGTAAAAAACAAGTGGATTGATGGAACTTTAAATGAAATTTATGTAATATTTCCCTCTAAGGAGGATAGCCCGTATCTTCTGGTTCTTGATGACAAACAAAGACCTTTATTTTTTAATTTTAATGCTAATACAGATACTTTACTAAAAAATTTAGATTTAGAACTATAAGATTATTTTAACTCTTCTCTATTAGACCTTATCACTTGAAGAGTTTCCAATAAAATTTCCTCCACTTTATTTAAAACACTGTCTGCATATTCTCTTGTACCAAGCCTTATTTCTTTGGCATTTTTTTGAGCATTAGACACAATCTCATTAGACTGCTCATATGCCCTTTTTGTTATTTCATGTTCATCTACTAAAGATGAAATTTTGTTCTCCGCATCTTTAATTATTTCATTAGCTTCCTTCTGGGCTTCAAGAAGAATTCTCTGTCTTTCTTCCTTAACCCATTTAGCCTGTTTAATATCATCAGGAAGTTTAAGCCTGATCTCCTTGATAATTTCAAGGATTTCTTCTTTGTCTATCATACATTTGCCTGAAAAAGGTACAGATACACTCTTTTCCACGAGGTCTTCTAATGTTTCCAAAATCGAAAGTATCTCCATCTGCGTCCCTCCTATTTTTCTCAGTTACTTCTGAGTCTTTTTAGTACTTTATCTATTATACAGTCAGGAACAAGCCCGTCAATATTGCCGTTATGCTTCGCCAACTCCCTGACGGAGCTTGAGCTTAAAAATGAATAATTTATATTTGTCATCATAAATAAAGTCTCAACATTATGATCAAGCTTTTTATTCAGAAGAGCCATTTGAAGCTCATATTCAAAATCAGACACAGCCCTTAAACCTTTTACAATAACCGTGGCATTCTTTTTTTTCATAAAGTCTATTAAAAGACCTGTAAAACTTTCAACTTCAACATTGTCAATGCCTTCTACGGCACACTCTATTAATTCCACCCTCTCTTCAAGCGAAAAAACAGGTTTTTTACTGTTATTAACTAAAACTGCCACTATTAGCTTGTCACATAACTCAGACGCCCTTTTAATAATATCTAAATGGCCGTTTGTTATAGGATCAAAACTCCCCGGATATACAAATATTCTCACTTTCATTACCTTCCATTCTTTTTTGTAATAAATAAATTGTCAGCAAAATCAGCTGTCATCTATAAAAAGATACAGCGGTATCTCCATACTTTTGATACCGGAATCTTTTTAAATGTCCCGCTTCCTGGGGCACTTCATCTTTTAAGTCATGTTCTGCTATAATTATCCCGTCCTGTTCTATTATATCACTTTCTACTAAACATTTTAAGGTTTTCTCTACAAGATTTTTATTATATGGAGGATCTAAAAATATAATATCAAATTTTCTGCTTTCTTTAGAAAGCTTATCCAGGGCAGTAAATACATCCATAGCCATAACAGATGACTTCTCACTAAGTTTAGTATGAAGAAGATTGTGTTTTATTGTCAAAATACATTCCCTGCTTTTTTCAACAAACAAGGAAAAAACTGCCCCCCTGCTTAATGCCTCAATCCCTAAATTACCGGTTCCTGAATATAAATCAAGAACCCTTGCCCCGGCTACAAAACCTGATATTATATTAAAAACCGATTCCTTAACTCTGTCAGCAGTTGGCCTTGTCTCTTTTCCGCCAATAGTTTTTAATTTATGTCCCTTAGCACTTCCCGAAATTACCCTTAATATGACCCTTTCCTCCATTTTCATTTCTATAATGTTATTTTATACTATCATATATCATTGTCAACCATTATAAAACATTTAATTTAAACTTAATATATTTATTTTATCCCCAAATTCATTTATTATCTTCTTTTTTAATAAAAAATGTTCCTCCATTATAAAGTCCGGGTCTCTATTTATAAGCTCTAAAGCGGCTTCCTGAGCCTTTTTTAAAATATCCATATCACTGTATAAATTGGCTATTTTAAGCTGGGGAATACCATGCTGCCTGGTTCCAAAAAACTCACCAGGCCCCCGTATTTCCAAATCTTTTTGGGATATTACAAAGCCATCATTGTTTTCTTTTATTGCCTTCATTCTTTCCTTTGCAACTTTACCTTTTCCCTCATTATATAAAATACAATAGGACTGGTGCTCGCTTCTTCCAACCCTGCCCCTTAATTGATGGAGCTGGGACAAACCAAACCTTTCAGAATTTTCAATAACCATTACCGCCGCATTAGGGACATTTACCCCAACTTCAATAACAGTTGTGCTGACTAATATATCTATTTCTCCTTTTAAAAAACTCTCCATCACACTATCTTTTTGTTTTGGGCTGATTTTTCCATGGATGAGTCCTACATTCAAGTCCTTAAAATCTTCTTTTTTAATTTTTTCAGCCAACTTTTCTGCTGATTTTAAATCCATTGAATCAGACTCTTCAATTAAAGGGCAAACGATGTAAGCTTGTCTTCCTTCTAAAACCTTTTTTCTTATAAAATTATTTACCCTGTCTCTCATACTGCTATTTACAACATAGGTTTCAACAGGTTTTCTCCCCGGAGGCAGCTCATCAATAATAGATATATCCAAATCCCCGTACAAAATAAGTGCCAAAGTTCTTGGTATAGGTGTGGCTGTCATTACAATCATATCAGGGTTGTCCCCTTTATTTGAAAGCGTTGCCCTCTGTCTTACACCGAAACGGTGCTGTTCATCTGTTATAACAAGCCCTAACCTGGAGAATTTCACATTGTCCTGTATAATAGCATGGGTACCTACAACCACATCCGTCCTTCCCTCTTCAATATCCTTTAATATTTCTTCCCTTTCCCTTGTTCTTTGGCTTCCCACCAGTAAATCAACCTTTATTCCTTCTTTTAAAAATAAATGCTGTATAGTTTCAAAATGCTGTCTTGCCAAAATTTCCGTAGGCACCATCAATGCTCCCTGATACCCGTTTATCACTGCTTTATAAAGGGCAATGACGGCAACAATGGTTTTGCCTGAACCCACATCCCCCTGAACAAGCCTGTTCATCACTTTGTCACTTTCCATATCTCTTTCTATTTCATCAAACACTTTTCTTTGTGCATTTGTAAGATTAAAACCTATATTATTTATAAATTTTTCTATCTTTTCTCTGTACCCTTTAAATTTAATAGCCTTTTTATCCTTGGCTAATGTGTTTTTTATAGATAAAAGGGCAAGCTGCAGCAAAAAAAGCTCTTCAAATACCAGTCGGTAGCGGGCTTTTAAAAAATCTTCATTGCTTTTTGGAAAATGGATATTAAAAATAGAATAATCTAAATCTAAAAGATTATATTTTCTTTTTACCCACTCCGGAAGAACTTCTTCAAGCTTCCCAAAAGCTTGCTCTAAAGCAGCTTTAATTGAAGACCGGATGATGTTCTGGGTCAGCCCTTTTGTAGATGGATAAACAGGCACAATCCCCATTAACTTATCTTTTTTATTCTCTTCTTCATAAATGGCATTTTGAATTTCAAGACCGGTATTTTTTTTTAAAACCGTCCCGTAGAAAATATATTTTTCGCCTGGTCTGAAGACATTCTTTATAAAATGCTGGTTGTACCAAACTGCCGTAATTTTCCCTGTATCATCTCCTATACTGACCTCATAAATACTAAGATTTTTTCTAATGTGCTTTTCTCTTACCTTTGAATCTATAATACCAATAAAAGTACACCTTTCTCCGTCTTCTAATTCGGCAATTTTTTTTACACAGCTTCTGTCTTCATAATCCCTGGGAAAATAAAATATTAAATCCCCAACATTAAAAATACCCAGCTTATTAAAAAGCTTTGCACGTTTAGCCCCTATACCTTTAACAGAAGTTATACACTTACTGAATATATCACCCAATATATCACTCATAACTTTTCACATACCTTTATTTTTAACTATAATTATAATATATCAGGTATTTAGTTGCAAAACTTCAATTTAAATTTAAAGGATTTATAGGTTCTTCCTATTATAATTAATTTATACTACCAATGTTAAACTATATTCTTCTACTTTTCAATAAAATGAACCAGATTTTTTTAAAAAAGCTTGCGGTGAAACCAAAATATATGTTAAAATAGGTGTTGGTTTATTTTAATTCAGTGTATAAATATTTCTCCAGGATTAAAAGGAGGTGTAAATATAAATGGCTAAATGCGATGTATGCGATAAAGGAAAACATTTTGGTTCAAAGGTGAGTCACTCAAACAGGAAGACTAACAGGGCTTGGAAACCAAATATAAGAAAGGTAAAAGTTGTTGATAAGGGTACTTCAAAAACAATAAACATATGTGCAAAATGCTTGCGTTCAAATAAGGTTACAAGAGCTGTGTAGTGCTTGTATTATAACCTGAAATCAACAAATATAATCTTTAATTTAAAAAAGTGTATCCTTTTTTAAGTGATACACTTTTTTAAGTTGTAATTTCTAATAAATAAATCAGTCCATTTTAAATACCCGCCTTATGATGTTACCAAGAAACTTTGGCATTTTTACAACTAATATTCTCATACACCACTCCTCCTAGTACAGGAATTTAAACCCATCACTACATAATATACAAAAAAGCTTTTTTTTGTGATTCTCCTGCACTAAGACATTTATAATACTTCACTTTTTTCTCTGCAAGCTAATTTAACACAATTCCTGCCTGCCTCTTTTGCACGATATAATGCATCATCTGCCGTTTTTATAAGTTCTGATTCACTGGAGGCAAAATGCGGATAGCAAGATATGCCAAAACTCACAGTAACAGATGCAGATACCAGTTCATCCCTGATGGTGGTTTTTTCAAGTTTTTCCCTAAGCTCTTCAACTGTTTCTGCAGCTGTTTCTATATCTGTTTTAGGAAACAGTATTATAAATTCCTCTCCCCCGAATCTTGCAAAAATTTCCCCGCTTCTCAAAGAGTTTTTAATAACAGCTGCAATATGCTTTAAAACTTTATCTCCAAATAAATGCCCATAAGTATCATTGAATTTTTTAAAATGATCTATATCAAAAATTGCAAGAGAAAGTGAGTAATTGTTTTTTCTTGCAGCTTCAAACTCTTCTTCAAGCTTTTTCTGGAATGAAAGCCTGTTATATATTTTTGTTAAGTTGTCAAAAGTAGCTATCTCATTCATCCGTTCATATAATGCAGCATTTTCCAATGCTATTCCCACTTGTTTCCCAATAAGATTCATAAGCCTTAAATTATTATTGTCAAATGCATTTGCTAATTTATGCTCAATTAAAACAAGTCCCATCTTTTTAGTCTCTGTAGCATTCTGGGTTTTGTCAAATTTCTTTGGTGTTGTTATAAGGGGTATACAAATTAATGAATTGATACCTCTGTTTTTAACAAAAGGATATTCTTCCGGGTCTACAAAATTTTCAATTACAGGCTTTCCGCTGTTTAATGAATCTAATAAAATTTTACAATTAATGTTATCGTTTATAATCATAAGCTCCTTTTGGTCAATTATATTTGTGGTGTGAATTTTAAATATATTCTTGTTTTCATCATACATCAAAATGGTGGAGTACTTTACTCCCATTACCCCTATAATTATGTCATTAACATTTTGCAAGAGTTTTTCTATATCAAAAATAGAATTTATAACTTCTGAAATCTGCTGTACAGTATATAATTCTGCCAGGCTCTCTGTCAGCTTTCTGTTTGTATCTTCCATCTTTAAATTTGTATCCCTTAATTTCTCATTTTGATTTTTTATTTCTTTTTGTGCATCTTCCAGCTGCTTATATCTGTCGGTAAGCTCAGAAAGCAGCATTTTATTTTGCTGCTGGCTTTCATAATTATCTTCATGTATTTTCCCGCATAGTTCTGAAAATATAAAAAGTATAGCATGTAAGAAAACTATTGTTGAAAAGTAAAAATAAATGCCACCAATTCCAATTCCACCGCTAGAATATATTTTTAATCCTTGAAATACAACTGCTGATATTAAAGAATATACCAGAAAATATCTTACCTTTCCCTTTCCCATTTCCAATGTTATTATGAGGACAGGGAATACAAGTAGTATATACACCCACTGCTGAAAACCAAAAATAATAACTGAAGCTAAAATATACGAAATTTCCAGCAGCCTCAGTAAATTATACATAGGTCTGTTGTAAAACATATCTTTTTTTAAAAGATATATTTTGCATAAATTAAACATTAATATGGCAATTAAGAAAATAACAGTGCAAATAGAGCATATGCCGTTAAGGGTAATTATTTTTGCATTTACTAAAAAATTATCTCTAATTACCATTTGAATAAATGCAAGTAATATAAAAACCCATGTTAAATTAACATATACTCTTTCGTATTTATTGATTTTATTCATGAATACACATCCTTGTATAGTTGACTTTAATCCATTGCTTTTTAATAAGTATCTTATTTATTGGATATTTTCTTTTTGACTTTGGCCAAAATTACAATATTCTAAAATGTTACAGTTTTTGCAATCCGGCTTCCTTGCCTTGCACACACTGCGACCATGAAACACCAATTGATGTGAGAATTTTGTCCAGCTTTCTTTTGGAACAATTTTCATTAAATCAAATTCAATTTTCTCAGGATCAGTATTGCAGCTAAGACCTATCCTGTTGCTTAACCTCTTTGCATGAGTATCAACAACAATACCCGGGATTGCAAATGCATTTCCTAAAACAACATTTGCAGTTTTCCGTCCTACTCCCGGAAGCTTTAATAAATCCTCTAAATTATCCGGTACTTCACCATTGTGCTTCTCAATTAAAATCCTGCAGGTTTCTTTAATGTTTTTTGCCTTATTTCTAAAAAAACCTGTGGACCTTATATCATTTTCCAGCTCTTTTAAATCTGCATTGGCAAAATCATGTGCATTTTTATATTTTTTGTATAGTTTTTCAGTTACAATATTTACTCTCTCATCTGTACACTGGGCTGCCAGCTGGGTAGATATAAGTAGCTGTAAAGGATTTTTATAGTCCAGGGTACATTTTGCATCTTCATAATCATTATCGAATATTTGCATTATTTTTTTTACTCTTTCTTTTTTCTCCACTATAATTTCTCCTTACGTATTTTACAAAAAACTTAATAAATATAATATCTGTTTTTGCCAATAAATACATTAAACAAAACTAAATAAATTTAATTTTATTTATCTTTATTAATTATATTTTCATATAGTTTCAAATACTTTTTAGCAGATCTTTCCCATGAAAAATCCAGTTTCATGGCATTTGCTACCAGGGTATTCCACTTTTCTTTGTTTTCATTATAGAATTTTATACTTCTTTTAATTGTCCTTATCATTTCTTCTGCACAAAACTCTTTAAATGTAAAACCATTGCCCTTTTCTTTATCCTTTTCAATATCAATTACCGTCTCCGCCAATCCCCCTGTTTCACTAACTATTGGAATTGTACCATATCTAAAACTTATCATCTGACCCAAACCACAGGGTTCAAAGCGTGAGGGCATCAGGAATAAATCACTGCCGGCATAGATTTTATTTGCCAGGGTTTCATTAAAACCTATATTCACTGACATTTTTTCAGGGTATTTTTCCTGTAATTCTAAAAATGCCTTTTCATAGCGTTTTTCTCCTGAGCCAAGGAGTATAAATTGCAGTTCACTTTTCATCATTTCATCAATTACATCAATTATAAGGTCTAGTCCCTTTTGATGAACCAGCCTTGAAATTAAACCAATCAAAGGTACGTCTCTTTTTGGTAAGCCTACCTCTTTTTGCAGTGCATACTTATTATCCTTTTTATATTTTATAGTATTTTCATTATAATTTTTATAAATATATTCATCTGTTTCAGGATTAAAAACTTCATAATCTATTCCATTTAGAATACCGAAAAGATCCTCTTTTCTGCTTCTCAATAGTCCTTCAAGTTTTTCTCCGTACTCAGGGGTCTGGATTTCTTTTGCATATACTTCACTTACAGTGTTTATAGCATCTGCATATACCAGCCCTGTTTTCATAAAACTAAACATACCGTAAAATTCAGTTTTTTCCGGTACAAACAGCTCATCCGTCATGCCAAACAGGGTTAAGGTTTTCCTAGAAAAATCACCCCTGTACTGAAGGTTATGAATTGTAAATAATGTCTTTATATCCTTGTAAAATTCGTCTTTTTTATATTTTTCATTTAAAAGCATACATATAGGTCCTGTATGCCAGTCATTACAGTGTATTATATCAGGTTTGAAACCAATTTCAGGCAGCATTTCCAAAACAGCTTTGCAAAAAAAGGCAAAGCGCTCTTCATCATCATAATAGCTATATATATTCTGCCTATTAAAGTAGTGATAATTATCTATAAAATAAACAGGAATAGTTTTATTTTTGCCGCCGTTTTTAAAACTGATTTTCCCCTCTTTTATAATACAAGTCTCAAGCCTTGGTCCAATCTCAACGGGAAAATCCTTAATGTATTTCATACCTGATTCTATATTTTTATAACGGGGCATAGCCACCCTTATATCACATCCCGCCAAAGCCAAAGACTTAGGCAAAGAACCTGCTACATCTGCCAATCCCCCTACCTTTGCAAAAGGAAAAACTTCAGCTGAAACAAATAATATTTTTTTCTTTCTTCTCCGGCTCATTATTTACCTCCATTATGTCATTCTTAAACGGACACTTTACTTATTTTAATAATCCCCTCCAAAAATAATGTCCTTAATTTAAACATATGTTACTATTCAAATAAATTATCATAATTTAAATGCACTTTCAATACCTTTTCTCCATTGTTTCCGCTATTGTTTCAATGTTTTTTTACGATATTATCATATACGGTATTGTCATATTGTATTTTTTTCTCACCATCCATCAAAAATAAAAACATATCCACTATATCAGGATCAAATTGGGTTCCCTTGCACCTTTCTAATTCCGCCATTGCATCTTCTACTTTCATCCCTTTTCTGTAAGGTCTGTCACTTGTCATTGCATCAAAAGCATCTGCTACACACATTATTCTTCCAAAAATACATATTTCCTCGCCTTTTAACCCATTTGGATACCCTTTTCCATCATACCTCTCATGATGCTGTAATATCCCGTTTAAAGCTTTACTTAAAAATTTAACGTCTTTTAGAATATTATATGCAATTTCCGGATGTTTCTTTATTTCTTCAAACTCCTCCTTAGTCAAACTTCCGTTTTTATTTAAAATATTAGTTGGCACCCCTATTTTTCCTATATCATGAAGTATCGCCGCATATCTTAAATCTTCTATCTCTTCATTACCCAATCCTAGTACCCTGGCAACTTCGCAGGATATTTCCATAACTCTCTGACAGTGTCCCCTGGTGTACGCATCCATTGCCTCAATGGAATTTGCCAGTGACATCACCGTCTGGAGGTATCCATACTGCATTTCATTAAAAAGTTTTTTAAGTTCCTCGTTTTTTTGATTAAGTTCTTTTTTCGTCTGGTCTAATTCTTTAATGTAGGCAGTTAAAGCATTATCCTTAACTTCATATATTATATTGGGGCTTTTTATATACTTATTATTGCTTGGTTTAACAGATAATAGTGTAAAAATTCCGGTGGCTAAAACAGCAAAGGCTATGGCAATGTATGCAAAGTCTGAAGTTTTTATAAATTTTACTAATGCATAAACTAAAACTAAGCCCGTCAGGACATAATTTATATATTCTATAAATCTTTTTTTCATGAATTGCCTCCCAATAAAAGATAATAATACCAGATATGAATTGCAAGATGTAACATTTAATGTGATAATTTGATTGTCAATATATATATTCTATATAATTTCTCAAAATCCTTCATAATAAATTGTTTCAAAAAAAACCCCTTCCTTAGGTAAAAAGAAGGGGCAATTTTATAAAGCAGAATATGTGCTAAAAAGGCTTAAATATTTAGTTTTCCATTTTAAAAAGAGATCATCCTTTTTCCTCGCCTATTTCCAGTTCAAGCTCTATTGTCTTGCCATCTCTGTAAATTTCAACTGTGACAATGTCACCCGGCTTATACTTATCCCTCTCGTTATTTAGCTCTTCTAAACTCTTAACCCGCACTCCGTTAAATTTGGTAATTATGTCCATTCTCTTTATTCCGGCTTTATGAGCTGCACTGTATAGTGTAACTTCATCTACCAAAACTCCCATCGGCAAATTATTTCTCTTTGCAACTTCTTCTGTATATCTGGTTTCAACCATAATTCCTATTAATGGTCTTCCTTTTACATAATTATACTCAATAAGGCTGTCTGTAATTTCTTTAGCTTTATTTACAGGTATTGCAAATCCTAATCCTTCATAATCATATCCACCTATTTTTGCCGTATTTACTCCAATAAGCTGACCTTTTGAGTTTACAAGTGCTCCACCGCTATTACCCGGATTAATGGAGGCATCTGTCTGTATAAGTTTCATGTACCTGTCATCTGCAATAGGTATTGTCCTGTTAAGCCCGCTAATAACCCCTACTGTAACAGAACCCATGTACTCTAAGCCCCCGGGATTACCTATTGCAACTGCAAGCTCACCTACTTTTACTTCATCTGAATTACCAAATTCAACTACAGGTAAATTGTTCTTTTCAATCTTTAGTACTGCCAAATCCGTTTTACTGTCCCTTCCTACAACTTTTGCCGGATAAGCTTTTTCCCTTTCATTAGGAAGAATAACTTCTATTTTAGCACCCTGTGCAATTTCATTTGATGAACCCTCTAAAGCACCTTCTATAACATGGTTATTTGTCATTATATAGCCATCACTTCTAATTATGATACCTGAACCCTGCTCTGTAGTCTCCCTTGTGCCAAAGAACCAGAAATCCCCTTGAAGCTTCTGTGAAGTAACACTAATACCCAC
This sequence comes from Acetivibrio saccincola, assembly GCF_002844395.1. Taxonomy (NCBI): domain Bacteria; kingdom Bacillati; phylum Bacillota; class Clostridia; order Acetivibrionales; family Acetivibrionaceae; genus Acetivibrio; species Acetivibrio saccincola. The sequence continues at coordinate 2,427,212 of NZ_CP025197.1, forward strand.
AACTGAAGGTCCTACCTTTTCTGCTATGGCAACAACAGGTGATTCAGCGCTTTCAACAACGACCTTTCTATAATAATCTGACTCTAACCTTTTATCTAAATCTAAATTTGTTGCACTTTGAGCTGTATCGTCCCCACTGCTAAAAATAGATTCTATATCCGGCCTTACAGGGTTTTTAGAAAGCCGTGTAAACACAAAGCCTGATACTGCTCCTCCAAGAAGGGAACTAATTATTGCAACAACAATCATCTGCATTAAAACAGGGCTTTTTTTATTTTTAGGCTTGGTATAACTTTCACTATAAAAAGGAGATTCTTTTAAATGCTCTTCTGAACTGTAATGACCATATTCTTCATTTGCATGACTATTTTCACTGTTTTCCTCTAAATAACTTCCATATGCATTATAAATGTTTGCATCATAATCTTCACTGCTATTCTCTTCATGGTCTTCAATATGGTTTTCATTTAGTTCTTTTTCACTTTCCTTTTGTAAATGACTTTCAAAGGAATTATACTTTTCATATTCACTATAAACTCCATCATTCTCTTTTAAATAACTCTCATTTAAATGATTTTCATTCAAAGGGTCCTTATTCAAATGGTTTTCATTATTTTCTTCCATATCATCAAACCCGCCACTGTACCTGATATAATCATCCATAACTAAACACTCCTTTCATTGTATATTATTAGCCAAATAACTTTGCTAATTATATTGTATAAAAGGAATTTTAAAAAGCTATGAATAATTTGTTAATAATAATTAAGTTTTCTCTACTTTACACTAATACCTCTGTTAAGGGTAAAACTAAATTTTGTGCCTTCCCCCAATTCACTTTCAACCCAGATTTCCTGCTTGTGTTCTTGTATTATGTTTTTTACAATGGCAAGTCCCAGTCCTGTTCCTTTTTTTTCAATGCCCCTTGATTTATCAGACTTATAAAATCTTTCCCATATTAAATCAATTTCATCTTCACTTATTCCAATTCCATTATCCTCAACAGAAACTAAAATCTTGTCTTTATAATATTTTGTAGTTAAAATTATTCTTCCCTCTTCTGCTACAAACTTAACTGCATTGTAAATAAGATTTAATATAACCCTTTCAATGGAATCCACATCCCCTTCTGCAAACATATCTTCCTTTTCAAAATTAGCCTTTACAAAAATTTTCTTTTTAATTATATGACTTTGCATTTTTATAATGCTTCTTCTGATAAGTTCATTGATGTTAAAACTTACCATATGCAATTCCATCTCTCCAGATTCCATCCTTGCCAAATCAAGGAGATCCGTTGTAAGCCTGTTAAGCCTCATTGTCTCATCTTTTACAATATTAAGATAATCACGGTGTTTTTCTTCCGGTATTGTACCGTCTAATATCCCTTCTATAAACCCGCGTATAGATGTCATGGGGGTTCTTAATTCATGAGATACATTGGCAATAAAACCTCTTCTCATTTCTTCAATTTTCTCTAAGGCACTGGCCATATTGTTAAAACTATCAGCCAATTCGCCAATCTCATCACTTGATGATATATCAAGTCTTTTTCCAAATTCCCCGTTTGCAATAAGCTTTGCTGCCTCATTAATTTTTTTAAGAGGGCTTGATAATCTCAATGAAAATATGTATATAAGAATAACAGATATGATAACTGAAACAATTACTGAAAAGATAAAAAAATTAAAAACAACGGTTCTTGCCCGTTCAACTTCAGGAATAGGGGTGTGAAGATAAACAGCCAGTACAACTTCCCCGTCAATTATTAAGGGTCTTGCAACTGTCAGCCAGGAAACACCTGTTTCTTTAAACAAACCATAAAAATCCCCTCTTTCCCTTATATAATCCTCATTCCCCTGCATAACCCTGTGATACTGCCTTTCGTCAGGCAACCTGAATATCCCGCCTTCATACAGCTTACTTACTATCTCATCCCCCAGCCTGTCTGTTCCCACACTCTCAAGGATTTTTCCATCAGGGGATACTATCCATATAATTGAATCTGTATTGTAGCTAAAAGTTTTTAAAAGTTCTTCAAAATAGTATCTATGTAATCTATGTATTGCTATATTTCCGGTGTTTGAATTCTCATTTACATAAATTAAATAATTATTTATAATGCTGGCACTTTCATTCAATTCATATTCTTTTTCCTGGGAAACAAAATTACCTAAAAAAAAGTACAGCATTACGCCTGTTATGGATGTGCTTATAAGCAAAATTACTATAAAAATTACCACTATTTTGCTAAACAACGTTTTTAACATTATTTCACCTCAAATTTATATCCCACACCCCATACAGTTTTTAGCTGCCAGCACTGACCCTCCTGGTCAATTTTCTCCCTTATTCTTTTTATATGAACATCCACCGTTCTTGAATCCCCATAAAAATCAAAACCCCACACATGCTCTAAAAGCTGCTCCCTGGTAAAAACCTTATTAGGATGCGATGCCAAAAAGAAAAGCAGCTCCAGTTCTTTTGGCGGAAGTTCCAGTTCTTTGTCATTTATTTTGAGGGTATAATTTGATTTATTAATAACAAAGTTTGGATATACCACCTCTTTTGAATCTATATCTTTATTATTGTATCTTCTTAATATAGCCTTCAGCCTTGCAACCAGCTCCTTTGGTTCAAAAGGCTTGACTAAATAGTCATCTGCCCCAAGTTCTAAGCCCAGCACCTTGTCAAATGTCTCTCCTTTTGCTGATAACATCATTATAGGAATGTTGCTTATTTTTCTTATTTCCCGACACACCTGCCATCCATCTGCTCCCGGGAGCATAATATCCAGCACTACTATATTAGGTGCAAAACTTTTAAAAACTTCCAAGGCTTTAATTCCGTCATAAACTGTAGCTACTTCAAAACCTTCTTTTTCCATATATAATTTTATAAGCTCACATATGTTAACATCATCATCAATTATAAGAACCTTTGTTTTGCTGTGCATTAGCTCACCCCGCTATATAAATAAAGTTGCTTAGTTTAGAATTTCTGTACGGACAGGCAAACTGTTCAACACAATATTTTGTATTTTTATCTCTTCCTGTATTTTTTTCTGTTCTTCTTTTAATTCACTAACAGCAACATTAAGTTTTTCATTCTCTTCAATTAAAATCTGTATCATTTTTTTAAGCTCGTTAAGTGTAGTCTTTTCCTGTTGTTTCATCATTGTAACCCCCCAATATATGTGATATATGTAGAAAATATAACTTATAAAACTTACTGTACCAAACTAAAGCTTATTTCTAATACATGACATTAATGCAATATTTAAATAATATATCACTTAGCTTGAATAATACTACAACAAAAAAGTTTTGTAAATACATTTAATATTATTATACCACAAATTACTTCAATAAATCTTATTTTTAGTGTTGCCTTTAATTCATGCCTTTCATACCTTTGCAGGATAGTAAAATGGCACATTTTATATTGACTTAAAACTTTTATTGTGTTATTTTTAACATTGGACTATTAAATTAGATTTTAGGGGGTGTTTAAGCGTTGGCAGATTGGGAAACATTGAAATTTGCTTTTACCATAACTCTTATAGGAACATCAATTGTTTTTTTATCACTAATAGTTCTATGTGTATTGATGAGTTTTTTCCCATTACTTAATTATAAAAGAAAAAAAACATCTGATACCGTTGAAGAAATTTCTGATGAATCTTCCTATTTAGAAATTGAAGAAGATGATTTTATTGATGATTCATCTGATTACTCATCTGACAATTCTCTAATTGCTGTTCTAACAGCTGCCGTTACGGCATATATGGGAAGCAGTTCAGATGTAAAAGTAAGGGTTACTTCTTTTAAGCGCATTCCCCAAACCTCTCCGGTTTGGAATACAGTAAGCAGAAGTGAGTATATATCAAATAAATTATAAAATTTTTTTTTAAAAAATTTATATAAGTTTTTTAAAAGTTAAGTAAAAAAAGTAACAAAAAAAGGATGAATTGCACATGTTAAACGACTTTATTAATATTATTGGGGATATTATATCAAAATCCGGATTTGTAATAGGAGAATACAGACATTTTATAATGATTTTTATATCATGCGTATTATTTTACCTTGCTATAGCCAAGGAATATGAGCCGCTTTTACTGCTTCCAATAGCTTTTGGTATGCTTTTAACCAATTTGCCCGGTGCAAACTTATACCATCCGGAACTGTTTATTACTGAAAGCGGCAAAATTGATTTAATTGAAGTTTTTAATAAGGGAGGACTTTTGGACTTTTTATATTTAGGAGTTAAATTTGGAGTTTATCCCCCTCTTATATTTTTGGGCATAGGGGCAATGACTGATTTTGGTCCTCTTTTATCAAATCCAAAAAGTATACTTTTGGGTGCAGCAGCTCAAATTGGTATTTTTGTAACATTTATTTGTGCCCTGCTCCTTGGTTTTAGCGAAGAAGTGGCTGCAGCAATAGCAATTATAGGTGGGGCTGACGGTCCAACAGCAATATATGTAACAACCCAGTTAGCTCCTAAAATGTTAGGTCCTATAGCCATAGCTGCATATTCATACATGGCTTTGGTTCCTATGATTCAGCCTCCTATTATGAAGCTGTTTACAACTAAGAAGGAAAGAGAGACTGTGATGGGTCAGTTGAGGACTGTATCTAAAAGGGAAAAAATTATATTCCCTGTAGTTGTTACAATTCTTATTTGCTTATTCCTTCCGGATGCTGCTCCTCTTGTAGGGATGCTGATGCTTGGAAATTTATTTAGAGAAAGCGGCGTAGTTGAGAGAATAAGCAAAACAGCAGAAAACGAATTAATTAATATTATAACTATATTCTTAGGTCTTTCTGTAGGAGCTACTGCTACAGCAGAAAACTTTTTAAACCGTCAGACTCTGTTTGTTATTTTCCTAGGCTTGGCTGCATTCTCTTTAAGTACAGCATTTGGTGTGTTATTTGGTAAAATCATGTACTATGCTACCGGTGGCAAAGTTAACCCTCTTATTGGTTCTGCCGGAGTATCTGCAGTTCCAATGGCAGCAAGGGTATCACAGAAAGTAGCTTCAGAATCAAACCCTGGAAACTTCATACTCATGCATGCCATGGGACCTAATATAGCAGGGGTAATTGGCTCTGCAGTAGCCGCAGGTATATTCTTAGCTGTTTTTAGATAACACTTTTAAAAGGCGTTTTGGTTTAGCTAAAAAAATCACCTTTTTAACTTTAGCAAAAAGGTGATTTTTTTATTTTTATTTTAGTTTAAACTATGCTGTTTATTATTTCAATATATTTTTTAGCTTCCTCTGTTATGGCACGGTAATTGCCCTCTTTAATAAAACGTGGGTTTACCAGATTCTTCCCTACACCTATTCCAAAGGCTCCTGCCCTTAAAAAGCTGTAGGCATTACTTAAATCTATTCCTCCCACTGCAAACAACAATTGATCTCCAAAAGGGCTTTTAATTTGTCTAAAATAGTCAGGAGTAACTGATACCGCTGGAAATATATTAATAAAATCCGCTCCGCTTTCCTTTGCAGATATTATATTTGTAGGCGTTAGTGCTCCCGCAATACATACCTTATCAATTCCTTTAATCTCATTTATTAAATCTTCATCTGAATGTATACAGCTTATAAACTGTGCCCCGGCAACAGCAGCGCTATGAGCCTGCTGGCTATTCATTACAGTACCTGCACCACATACTATCTTTCCACCCATATTGCTTTTTCTTATTTTAGTGATACTCTTTAGGGAATCTTCATTTTGAAGTGTTATCTCCACCACCCTTATTCCCCCGTCATAAAGGGCTTTTATTGTATCTTCAATGTACAAACTGCCAACACCTTTCACAATTGCAATCATTCTGTACCTTTTAATCCATTCTGCTATTTTTTCTTTTATCATGTTATCACCTCATAAGCAAGTATTTTTAGCCTCTGTATTAAATTTTATATTATATCCTTACTAAAATCATTCTTATTCTTTTGAACAATCTTCACAGTAGCCATAAAATTTAACTTTGTGGTCCACTACTTTGAATTTGTTCTTTCTAAGAATCTGTTCTTCAAGATTGTCCAATAAATCTTCCTGAACTTCAAATATTTTTTTACAACCCATACAAATAAGATGATGGTGACGGTGATCTTCTTTTTGATTATTAAGTTCATATCTTGTTAACCCATCGTCGAGATTCAGCTTGTAAACAAGACCCATATCATCTAAAAGAAGAAGTGTTCTATAGACTGTTGCAAGACCTATTTCTGGCTGGGTTTCTTTTACAAGATCATAAATTTCCTCCGGACTCAGGTGCTCACCATCGTGTTTTGCTATTATATCCAAAACTGCCTGTCTTTGTGGTGTAAGTTTATATCCCCGTTCTTTTAGCATTTTTTTAAAATCAATGGAATTCATTTTTTGTATCACTCCTAATAAACTTATAGCAGTTTTGCTACTTTTATTATTCACCTTTAATTCGCCTATAAAACTATTATAAATTAATATTTAAAGGTATGCAATTTTTTCTATGCATATATTTTTAAATCTGCTATAATAAAATAGTATTCACATTACAAAAACATACTAAATAATATAGGAATAAGCCTTATATAGATGTTTTTAAAATGTGAAAATTTTTTTAATAAATATAATTAAAAAGGAACTGATAATGTATGAAATATGTATTAATTTTAGGGGATGGTATGTCAGATTACCCTATAGAACAATTAAATAATAAAACACCTTTGCAATGTGCTAAAAAGCCCAATATTGATTTTTTAGCCCAAAATGCTGAAGTTGGCATGGTTAAAACGGTGCCGGAAGGCTTACCTCCCGGAAGTGATGTAGCCAACCTTTCGGTTATGGGATATAACCCTCTTATGTATTATACAGGAAGGTCACCTTTAGAAGCTGTCAGTATGGGAATTAAATTATCCGCTACTGATGTAACATTAAGGTGCAATTTAGTTACCCTTTCCCATGAAGGGGAATATAAAAATAAAGTGATGGTGGACTACAGCTCTGATGAAATAAGTTCAGAAGAAGCCAAAATACTTATAGAAGAAATAAACACACATTTTAAAACAGACAAAATTTCCTTTTACCCTGGAATAAGCTACAGACACTGTATGGTTTGGGATTGGGGCTTTACAAATTTAAATTTGACACCCCCCCACGATATATTAGATAAAAAGATAGGAAACTACCTTCCTGAAAATAAAATGATTTTGGATATGATGGTTAAAAGCTATGATATATTAAAAGACCACCCGGTAAACAAAAAGAGAATCTCTAAAGGACTTAAACCTGCCAATTCAATATGGCTATGGGGGGAAGGTAAAAAACCTAATCTTCCTAAGTTTTATGATATGTACAAAATACAGGGCTCTGTTGTATCCGCCGTTGACCTTATTAAAGGAATAGGAATTTTAGCAGGGCTAAATATTGTAGAGGTGGAAGGAGCTACAGGAAATATCCACACTAACTTTAAGGGTAAAGCTTTAGCAGCACTGGAACAGTTAGAGTCAGGACGTGATTTTGTATACCTTCACATAGAAGCTCCTGATGAGTGTGGGCACAGGTATGAAATAGAGAATAAAGTAAGAGCTATAGAATTAATAGATGAAGAGGTTGTTGGCACAATTTTAAATGGGCTTCAAAAATACCATGATTATAAAATTTTAATTCTTCCTGACCATCCTACCCCACTATCACTAAGAACCCATACATCAGAGCCTGTACCATATTTACTTTATCAAAAATCCAAAAGTAAAAAATCCGGCCTTACCGGGTATGACGAGGTGCAGGCGGCAAGTACAAATAATTATATTGATGAAGGTTATAAGCTTATGAAATATTTTATTTTAAATGACAAAAGCGAGAATGTAACAAATTTTGTGTATGAATGAATAATTAAATTCCTTCTTGGCAAGAATTACAAACAATAAAAGCTAAGGAGGAATTTTTTATGTCAACATTATCAAAAGAACAGATAAAAGCAATAGTGAAGGGAAATAATTTCCAAAGTGTGACTGATGTCACGAACTATCTTAAAGACATTTTTAAAGACATTATACAAGAGCTTATGGAAGCTGAATTAGAAGAAAAGCTTGGTTATGCTAAGGAAGAACGTAGTGCAAAAAATACCGACAACTGTAGAAATGAATCATCAAAATTCTGGCTTGGTGTAATGAATGATCTTAAAAACAGGGGTGTACAGGATGTAATGCTATTTTGCGTGGATGGACTTACAGGACTGAAAGAAGCTATAAATGCTGCGTTTCCTATGGCAGAAATACAAAGATGCATAATACATCAACTGCGTAATTCCTTTAAGTATGTATCCTGCAAAGACATAAAAGCCTTTAGTAATGATTTTAAAAATGTCTACAAAGCTATTAATGAAGAGGTTGCCTTAGAGAAGTTTTATGAATTAAAAGAAAAATGGGGAAAAAGCTAGCCCTTTGCGATACGGAGCTGGGAAAATAATTGGGATGTACTAAGTCCATTCTATAAATTTCCAGAAGAAATCCGAAAGATTATCTATACAACTAATGTCATTGAAGGATTACACCGGCAGTACCGTAAGGTAACAAAATCAAAAACTATGTTTCCATCAGATGATTCTTTAGAAAAAATGCTATATATGGCTTCAAAAAATGTGATAAAAAAATGGACCCAACGTTATAAAAATTGGGATAGGGTATTGAATCAACTGATAATTCAATACCCAGGACGCCTTGACAATTATGTTAGTTAAAACAGAAAGACAAATAAAGTATTAAGTGTTCCTTGAAAACTTTATATGGCGGTTTTACTATGTTTAATATCTTCCTTTGAATTTTCAAGTACAAGGTATAATTTGTCTGCAGAGTTGACTTTTCCGGAAACACAATATATTTTGTCTCTTTTAAAGACATGTTTTTTCCTGAAGTCATAGAGTAAATAAACCCGGTTAGTGTCAAGATCCTTCATTGTAAAAATATTGTATCTATCTAATTCTTTGCAATTTATCATTACCATGTGGTTAGCACTAAAATTAAACACTGCAAAGCTCCTTCATCATAAAAAATATAGAATCTTATATAGGATTTTATACGCTTCCCTGAAACTTGTATGGTTTCAGCCCGGTTGTAGGTTCCCTGTTGCTTCCCAGCATTGCAGGGTATCGGCAGAGCCGGGCCTCAATAGAATTATTGACAAAAAGCAAATTAAATTAACATTGTACTTTTATGTTTTTACTTTTTTAAATTTGCTAGACAAATAAGTATTGCCAATTATTAAAAAATTTATGTATAAAACTTTAATAATTGGCAAAACTCTATAATGAAAAACAAAATGCAGTTATATATTCTGTAAACTAAAATTAATTAATGTTTCTTGCTGAGAAGGATTTACATAAAATCTAAACCCACAAAATTATTTACACTCCCACAAAAGCTGATTTTTTAAAAGGCATACTCAATTATAACGGCACCACTTTCTCTTATAAACTTTTTCTCCTCATCTGAAATATTTAAATTCCATATTTTTTCTATATACTCTTCCCCTTTTTCAAAAACCACTATTTTATTAATAACCAGCTTTGCCATTTCATGGTTAATTCCCTTTTGGCAAAGATTATTTTTTATAGATTCTAAAAAAACATCTATATCCTTAATTTTAATATTTCTCTTCTCTATATTTTCAATTTCCTTTTTTAAAAGTAAAATATTGTTTTCTGTTTTTTTATTAATTCTCAAAAATAAGTCTTCAGATATTTTCCCTTCAAGCCTGTCTTGGTAAATTATTTCCTGCTGTCTTTTTTTATGCTCAATTTGTTTTTTTAGTGTATCAATTAAAATATCTTTATCGTTTTTTTCTCTGTTTTTGCTTAAAACCTTTATCACATCTTCATCTTTTAAAAATTCAATTAAATCATTTAAAACTATTTCACATAAATCCCTTTCGTTTATATGGTGGCTGGTGCATGAAGACTTTCCAAGCTTACTGTAGCTTCCGCAGATGTAGCCCATAGGCCTTTCTTTCCGCTTTCTTGCATGCATCAGCTTTCCACATCCCCCACAGTACAAAAGCCCTTTAAATGTATGCAGCTTACCTTTATGAGGGGTTAATCTCTTATTTCTATTTTGTCTAATCTCCTGTATTCTTGCATATTCTTCTCTTTCAATAATTGGCTCATGAGTGTTTTTGGTTATTACCCATTTATCCTCCGGAAGCCTTCTTGTCTTTTTGCTTTTAAAGCTTACCTTCTCACTTATCCCCTGTACAGTATCCCCTGCATAGACACTACTGCAAATAATTCTTCTAATTGTTGTAGCATTCCAAGCTCCCCCGCTTGGTGAAGGACATCCCTCTTTGTTTAAAAAATTTGCTATGTAAGAATATCCATAACCTTCCCCATAGAGACTGTATATTTTTTTAACCACTACCGCTTCATCCCTTTTTACAATTAGTTTATTTTTATGGGAGGGGGATTTTTCATAACCATAAGGAGCCTTTCCAATATACTCACCTTTTTCAATTTTAAATCTTAAACTTGCCCTGATTTTTCTGGAAATGTCTTGAATATATCTTTCGTTATACCAAGTCTCAATACCAACTGTCTCATTATCTTTTAAACTGTCATATCTTCCGTCAAAAGTCTTTACCCTTACCCCGTTTTCTTCTAAAAAGTCAAGGAATAAGAGGGTTTTAGCATTATTTCTTCCTAAACGGGATAAGTCTTTTAATACAAGGAGATTTATATTTTTATTTAATACATCCTCCTTTAAAGCTTTTATACCTTCTCTTTCAAAGCCTGCCCCGGATACATTGTCATCTATATATACCCTCTTTATCTCCCCTAAATTATTGGTTTTGACGTATTTTATAAGGAGATCCCTTTGGATTTCAATGGTCTCATAATTTTCTCCCCTGTCGTCCCTGCTTTCCCTTACATAAATAGCTGTTTTATAAAAGTCACATATGGTGCCTCACTCCATTAAAAGCTTTATTAATTTTTTAATGATAATTTCCCTCTCTTTACTTTTATCCTTATATTTTTTTATAACAATTTTGCATTTTAATTTTTTATTTTCCATAGATACCGACTTTTAATAATATGATTTTCTAATTAAATATATGCACTAATTTTTTAATATAAAAATTGTCCCTAAAAATTAGGAACTTATTTAAAAAATCTTTATTTTATTACTCTCTTTTCTGTAACAATCATATCCAGCGGTACATCATGTTCTTCTGCAGGTATATATGGGCAAATTTGAATTTCAAAGGCAATCCCCACCTTATGGCATTCTTTTTTTGTATTTTTCAAAAAAGAATCATAATACCCTGCCCCAAAGCCAATTCTGTTTCTTTTTTCATCAAAAGCAACTCCCGGAACCACAACCATATCTATTATTTTTTCATCAACTTTTCCTGTAAAATTCCCATTTGGCTCTAAAATACCATATGTACCCTTACTTAACTGGTTTTTTATATCTGTTACTTCATAAACTTCAAGGTATCTCCTTTTTGACTTATAAGCAACTTTTGGTAAAAAAACTTTCTTCCCCATTTCAAAACATTTTTCTATTAAAAACTTAGTTGAAACTTCATTGGAAAAATCCATATAAGCCATAATATTTTTACTTTCTAAAAATTCCTCCAGGGTTATTATTTTGTTTGTAATAATTTTGCTTTTTTCAATTACCTCCTCTTTTAAAAGTGCTTTTCTAAGCTCTAGTGCCCTTTTTCTAATTTCTTTTTTACTCTCCAAAAACACCACATCCTCAAACTTGTTCTACATACTGCTCTATGTTAGCATCTTCAAATGTCCCCATATTTTTATACGCATACAAAGCGCATTCAATAATATTAAAAGCCAAAGCCGCCCCTGTACCCTCACCAAGTCTCATACCTAAGTGAAGCATTGGCTTTAGTTTCAGCTCTTCCATTACTTTTTTGCACCCCGGCTCTGCCGAAGCATGGGAAGGAATAATAAAGTTTTTAACCTTTGGCTCTAATTTAACGGCTGCCAGTGCCGCTGTAGCAGATATAAAACCATCTATAACTATTGGAATCCTGTATGCCGCAGCACCAATAAAACAGCCGATAAGACCAGCTAAATCAAATCCCCCAACTTTAGAAATAACATCTATTACATCACTGGCATCAGGCTTATTTAGCCGGATAGCTTTTTTTACAACTTCTATTTTGTTTTTTAAGCCTTGAGAGGAAAGACCCGAACCACAACCCACCATCTCTTCTGCCTCAGCCTTTGTAAGAACAATTGAAACAGCACTGCTTGTAGTTGTATTTCCTATTCCCATTTCACCTGTTCCAAGCAATCCAACACCTTTTTCTTTTAAATCCTTAACTATGGATATACCTGTCTCAATTGCCTTTACAGCTTCTTCCCTGGTCATGGCAGGTCCTTTTGCTATATTCCATGTTCCTTTTCTTATTTTTCTTTTTATTATCCCCTCACATTCAATATCGTCATCAACTCCTATATCTACTACAGCTATATCTGCATCTAAAAATTTAGTAAAAACATTTATACCGGTAATCCCCCTTAAAAAATTCCGGGTTACCGTAGCTGTAACACTTTTAGGACAAGAGCTGACCCCTTCTTCAACAACACCGTTATCTGCACACATAATTATAACGGTTTTTTTATGTACATCAGGAAACATTTCCTCTTTTATACCTACAATTTGCTGTACCAATTCCTCAAGCCTACCTAAACTTCCTAAAGGCTTTGTAAGACTGTCCAGCCTTTTTTTTGCCTTACTCATCAATTCCCTGTCTAAATCCCCTATACATGCCACTGCTTCTTTTAGCACCATATTATTCCTCCCAAATTCAAACAATAAAAAAATTAAATATTATATCTCTATTGTAAAACCATCTTTTTTACAAAACAAATTTATGCACTTTCTTCATATTTCCCCGTTTTCTTTATAATATAAATACAATAATGCTTTAATTATATCATTATAATTCTCATATGTTACCAGATGTACATCGTTCTTGTCAACTTGCACACAGACGGAAATTTTGTGTTTATCGCTGTTATCAATGACGGTGCTTATCATTTCAATAGCATCTAAAGGCTTTTTGTAAACATAAATCCACTGTTCCACTCCATCATCTATATCCAGCTCTTTTTCATAAAACTTTTCTAAGAAACATTTAATTTCACCGGCCTCCCTTGATGATAAGTTTACAGTAACATACATTTAATTACCTCCTATTTTTGTTAAATATCCTACAATCATTACCTTTTATTGTATTTTTAATAATTTACGTCAATACTTTTTAAATTAGACAATATCATTTAAAATCCTCTATGTAATTTTTTCTTAAACCTTTCTATAAATAAAAAGCCATTATAATAAAATACCATCTGAAAACTTTTGTTTTTTAAAAGTTTTTTGAGAATAATATTTATAAAATATCAATAGAAATGGAGGAATGTTTTTAATGAAAAATAAAATTATTATTATCTTTGCCATAATGCTTACAGCTTTTACTGGATGCAGTGGAAATTCTGCAAACAGTCAGCAGTCAAGGCATGAGCAGATAAGTTTTGAAAAAAATATAAAGGAGGCCCCTAAAGATTTAGAAAAAATAGAAGAAAGCATTGAAAAAATATTTTTAGCATTAGAGGGTCCTGCTTCAAATGTTGAAAAGGATAAAGACACCAAAGACTTAAAAGATAAGGAGGATAAAAAGGAAGAAAAAAGTGAAAATAACCAGGATAACGGTAAAGAAGAAAAGAAGGGAGAAGGAGAAGAGGAAAAAAACAATCAGGATAAAGATGAAGATGAAAATGAAAAGAGGAAAAAAGAAGAAAGTAAAAATAATCAGCAAAATGATTGGAAAAATGCTGACAGCATAATAAATGACCTACATTACCAGTGGAACAATTTTACCTCTTCTGCCATGGAAATAAATGCACCCAGGGAACTTATTGATAATTTTAGTGTATCGCTAAACAATCTTACAAATATGATTTTAAAAAGAGACCGCCTAAATTCCCTGATGGCTGCAAATAATCTCTACTCATACATTCCAGATTTATACCTTCTCTTTGATACCCCTTACTCACCTGAAATAAAAAGACTTCGCCACTATACCAGAAGTGTAATGCTAAATGCCCTAACAGAAAATTGGGAGGATTCAGAAAAAGACCTGCAAAATCTCAAAGCTTCCTGGGCTTTTTATAAAACCTCCATACAAAAAAACCGGCCTGAAAGGACAAATAAACTTGACTACTCCATTCATGAACTTGAAATGGTTGTAAATGAAAAAAACAAATCCCTTTCCGGTATAAAGGGCAGGGTAACATTAAATAACATTGATGTTTTAGAAAAGGAGGAAAAAAGAAAATAGAAATGTTTATTTGGTTAAAAATTTGATATATAATAAGGTTACTACCCCATTAAAGAAAGGATTTTTTATATGAAAGTACTAGGGCTGGTTGTAGAATATAATCCTTTTCACAACGGGCATCTTTATCATATCAAGGAAGCAAAAAAAATCACCGGTGCCGAATATGTAGTTTGTGTAATGAGCGGCAATTTCATCCAAAGAGGGGAACCTGCAATTGTAAACAAATGGGCAAGGACAAAAATGGCCCTGCTGGGCGGTGCAGATTTGGTAATTGAACTTCCTGTACCCTATGCACTGGCCAGTGCTGAATATTTTGCTTACGGGGCTGTAAAAATATTAAATGATATTGGTATTACAGATTATTTGTGTTTTGGAAGTGAAACAGGGAAAATAAAGCCTCTTGATGACATTGCCGGCATCCTCTGTGACGAACCTTTATTATATAAATCACTTTTAAAAAATGAGCTTAAAAAAGGCTTATCTTACCCGGCGGCAAAAAACTTTGCTTTATTAAAATATTTTCACACAGAAAAAGAACTTTACAAAAACATAGATAAATTTTATAAAGGCATTGATAATTTATTGGACAAATCAAATAACATCCTTGGAATAGAGTATTTAAAAGCTTTAAAGCGTTTAAACAGTAAAATAGTACCTTTTACAATAAAAAGAATCAATAATGATTATAATACTGAAAAAATAACCGGAAGTATTTCAAGCGCCACAGCTATCAGAAAACACCTTCTAAATACACAGGACTTTTCTTTGCAGAATATTTCAGAAACATTACCAAAATCCAGCTTTAAAATACTGGATGAAGAATTTTCTAACGGCAGGGGACCTGTTTTTGCTTCTTGCTTCTACCCCGTTATTTCTGCATTAATAAGAAAAATGCCTGCAAATTACATAAAAGAAACGGCATATGTACAAGAAGGTTTGGAAAACAGAATAAAAAGAGCAGCAGATAACACCGGTACATACAATGAACTGGTAGGTAAAATATGCACAAAACGGTATACCATTACAAGAGTGCAGAGAATTCTTATGAGTATAATGATAGGAATTACTTCAAATGATATAAAAAATTTTATTCAATTTGGTCCACAATATGCCAGAATACTTGGGTTTAATGAATCCGGCAAATATTTAATGTCCCTTATTAAAAAGAAGTCCTCCATACCCTTGATTCAAAAAACCGCCAATTTTAAAAACTACTGCAACCCTCTTTTAAAAAGGATGCTTGAATTGGAAAGTATTTCGACTGATTTGTATGTATTGGGCTATAAAAACCCTGAATATAAAAAAGCCGGGCAAGAATTTACCCAAAAGATTATTAAAATTGAATAAACTAAAAATTTATGTAAATCATTTTAAAACTAATATTTAAATTTTTCTATTTCCACCATCATTTTATTTGCCAATTCAGCTAAAAAGTTTGTGGATTCTGCAATTTCCATAATAGATGCTGTTTGTTCCTCCACTGAGGCAGAAGCTTGCTGGGTTCCTGCTGCATTTTCCTGGGAAATTGCAGCTAAGTTTGAAATCACATCCATCATCTCTTCTTTTTTTCTTTCCATTTTTTCACTGGACTCATTTAATGCTTTAAGCTCCTTTTTCATTATTTCAATGGCATTAGTAATACCCTCAAATTTTTTAGATGTATTTTCAACAATTTTATTTTGTGATTCTACAATGTCCGCTGCCTGTTCAATTGAAACAACCGCCTTTTTACTTTTATCAGAAAGTTCTTGAATTATTTTTAAAATTTCATTTGTAACTTTTCCTGACTCCTCTGCCAGCCCTCTAATCTCACCGGCAACAACTGCAAACCCTTTTCCTGCCTCCCCTGCCCTGGCAGCTTCTATAGAAGCATTTAATGCAAGCATGTTAGTCTGGGCTGCAATATCCTTTAGCATTTCACCGGCCTTTTCAATCTTATTTGCGCTTTCATTTGTCTCAAAAACAACGCTGTTTATCCTTTCACTTGCCTTGCTGTTTTCAGCTGTCTTTTCCACCAGATGTCCTAATACATAAATCCCCTCATTTTTAAGAATGTCAACATTCTCTATGGCATCAGATAGCGTCAATTTATTGTAGGAAAAAGAAAAGTAGATGGCATCCCATTTTTTATTTGTGCAACTATTTCAAATAACGGTCTCTTAGTAACGAAAGTGTTTTACATCATTTTGAGCCTTATTTTCTTTTATAACTCCTCTAACTTATTCTCTATTATACCATATAACTCTTTCTTCCTATAAAGAATCCATTTTACTCAATGATTGTCACAAATCAGTACATTTTGTTATCTATGTTCCTTCACATTTTAACGCTACTTTTAAAAGAAAAAAGTATTTCTATTGTACCATTTTCCATTTTGTCAAGGCTAAAACAAGCGGGCAAAGCCCGGCCTTGACAAGTAGTAGGGCTTCGCGGGTCATGGTACTAAAGTTTTGCTTTTTTCTTTTCTTTTTCTTTTTTTATGTTTTTTCTTTTTCTTTGTCTTTTTTTAGATATGTATAATTCCTATTGGATAGGCTTACTTGTAAACTTTCCCGTAATTTTTGCTTTATTATTACCTCATCCCTATCCGCATATACCTATAATACGCCTTAATTCTTTATATAAACCAGTTTTACACCCCTTATGAATAACAGTTAAATTACTATTCCATACACTCTCATACCTGTTTGATGACTTCTTTAATTCCTTAATTAATTTTTCCTGAATTTCTTGCCTACTAGCTGCTAACTTTTTTTGTTTTTGTGCCATAACTATGTCATATACCTTACCGCCATTCTTCTTGTATATTATCAGCTTTGACATCTTTTCTACACCTTTTCTCGACCAGCCTTTAGGTCTTGAACTTAAACGGGATGAAAATACATGACTCACATGACCTTCAGCACTACAACCCACTATTCCTCTGTTTGACCTTATTTCTATACCATCCCAATTATTTAAAATATATCGCTTTGCATTTTTTATAGCCTTTATTTTACTTTCATTATCGCCTGTCTTTTCAATTATCTTTTTAAAAACCTTTGTTAGCATTTTTTTATCAGATAAATTCAAAGCCTCCTGTAAATCTTGGCTTATTGCTTCATCATTTAAATGTGTGGTCGCAACTCTTACGTATTTTTGAAGATGGTATCTATCAAGTACAAATTTACTTTTTGAAAGACAGTTAACTCCTTGCCTTATCCATGACGCCCCATCTCCTGATATATACACCGTCTCTAAAAAATCAACGTCATATTGTTTATATATGTATTCCGATACTTCAAGCCACAAATCTTCTGAATTCTTATACACTCCCCCAAAATATCGAACATTCTTTAATACTTTTCTCTTCTTATTACTTTTTTCAAAGTCAATTCCCTCATGCACATATACAAGTTTTGGCATAATTGTATTTCTCTTGCCCTTCTCATTCTGTCTCAATATACTTTTTTGTTGTAATGCTACATGGTCCTCATCGGCCTCAACATACAATATTTTTACTTCTCTCTTTTTATCTACTTTTATTTCAGGCTCAACTATTTCAATATTATGTATTTTATTCATCACTGCTTGTTTGCTGATTTCATCAATATATGTCGCCTTTTCTCCTGCCTTTCTGTAGCTGCTGTCAGCTGCTTCATCTATTGCATTAATTACAACATCGGCACTTACTCTGTCATGTGGTTCTACACCTACAATCCTGTCGACTAGGTGTTGTCTATTACCATTTTCCTTATGCTTAAAATATGTCCTGTTATAACTTAGTGTTCCAAATGTCGTTAAAATAGCTGTTTTATCTTTTCTTATAATTTCCCAATACTGTTTCCTTATTTCACAGTTACGGAAATATTCATCCATATCTTCAAGCACTTCTTTAAGTATATCGCGTCCAAGTTTAAATAAATCTTCTTTTAGACCAAGAACAAGATCAGCTAAGTCTTTTCCTTCTTCAATAAAATTTTTTATCTTTTTTTCAATTCTTTTTACCCCAAATTCATTAAAATGTTGTATACTATTATACATAGAAGATGTCATCCTTTCTATTTATTATTTTTGCTTAATTAATATCTTAACAGGATGTCATCTTCTTTTCAATTATATATGGTATTTTATGTCTCATTCCCTACAATAACTTTACGCTAACATGGCATCATTTAAATTATTTCTTATGGTATGGGTATCTTCTATATAACTCCCTATTTCTGAAATGCTACCCACACCTTGTTCATTTTCTTTTGCCTGATTGGTGGCTCCTCTTGCAATCTCTTCTATTGTTTTTGCTATTTCTCCGGCTGCTAAAGATAATTGCTGACTGTTGGATGACAATTCTTCTGAAGAAGAAGTAAGCCTGTCAGACATCTCTGAAATGCTTTTAATAAGTGTCATAAGATTATTTTGCATCTTTAACACTGACCTTGTTATTATCCCTATTTCATCGGACCTGTTTACATATTTCATAGCTTTATGATTTTCATCAAATGTAAGGTCATATTCAGACATTCTTTTAATTATATCAACTAAATATTTTATTGGATTTGAAATTGTCCTGGTCAATGCTATAGAAGCTGTCATACCTAAAATGAACACAATTAAAAAAATTAGCAATATTATTCTTTTTAAATATGTAACACTGTGCAAAACCTCTTTTTTGTCTGCCGCAACCCCTAGAACCCAGTTGGAATTTGGAATTTTTGCTATGGCAGTTATATATTCCTTTCCTAAAAATTCATGATTTGCCAAGCCGCTGTTTCCAATACCTATATTATTAACAACCTCACCTAAGCTTTTTAGACTTCCCCCTTCTTCAATGTCTTCAAATATATTCTTTTGCTCCATTACAAATTCCCTGTCAGGATGAGAATAAAAGGTGCCGTCAGGTCCTAATACAAAAGCAAATCCCATGTCGCCTAATCCCATCTCATCTGTAATATCGTTTAATATAGCTCCGTCCTTTCTTCCAATTAAAACAGCCTCCACCTTTCCATCAACTTCTATTGGAGCAGCGAACATAACCACTACACTGTTTGTTATCCTGCTTATTAACGGATTAGAAATATTCGCTTCTCCCTGAAAGGCTTTTTTTACATATTCCCTGTCCCCCACCTGTGCTGTTTCTTTACCTAAAACATAATGTGCCGTCCCGTCAGGCATTACCACTGCCAAATCCAAATAACCTAACCTCTCCACATCTTCCCGTAATGATTCTTTTTGAATTCTTAAGTCCATTGTCTTTGTCCTGTATCTGTTTGCAACTTCATACAAAGCAGCCAGATTAACATTTATACGCGTTTCAATGTGGCTGGCACCTTCATTTGCATATTGAAGCATTGCCTGTTCCACCTCTTTTACAATAGCTGTGGAAGACACTTTAATGGAAATTAATCCAATGGACAAAGATACAAGTAATACAAGGATACCTACAAAAATAGTAATTCTCTTAGATAAATCTAATGATAGATTTAATTTCATTCATTGCACCTTCTTTACATTTTAATCTACATCCATAACCCCGCTATTTAATTTATCATTACCTGGATTACCACTTGGATTCTTTAGAATTGATAAATAATTTTGCCAAATGTATAAGTTTGTGTTTAAAATATATTCTACATTTTAGACAAAAATCCTTCTGCTTATTATTCTCGTTTTTGTGGTTTTTTGACTGTTTCTTAACTAAAATTAAATAAAAAAGCTTCAGACAGCAGCCTTTCCCGCCACCTGAAGCTTATTCTTGTTTATTTATATTTATTTTTTTCTCTGTTAAATTATTTTTGCACTTCAATCATTACACTAAATCTGCTACACTTCCATGATTATAGGAAGAATCATAGGCCGTCTTTTGGTTTTTTCATATAAATAATCCCTCAATGCATCTCTTATAATGCTCTTTTTTGTTGCCCAATCGCTTTTTTTCCTTTCATCACACTTTAACAATGCTCTTCTGGAAATCTCCCGGATTTCCTCCATAAGGTCCTCCGACTCTCTCACATAGACAAAACCCCTGGAGATAACGTCCGGACCTGCAACCAATTCCCCGGTACTGCTTTCAATTGATATTACAACCACAATCAATCCATCCTGTGAAAGATGTTTTCTGTCACGAAGAACAATGTTCCCAACATCCCCAACTCCTAACCCGTCAACTAAAACCCTTCCGGAAGGAACACTGCCGTTTAATTTTGCTACACCATCGGTTATTTCTAATACATTGCCTATGTCCATTATAAAAATATTTTCTTTTGGCATGCCCAGTTCGTGGGCAAGGTTCCCATGTTGTTTTAAATGCCTGTACTCCCCATGCACCGGGATGAAGTACTTAGGCTTTATAAGGCTGTGAATAAGCTTTAATTCTTCCTGGCAGGCATGTCCGGACACATGTATATCTGCCAGGGCTTCATATATCACCTTAGCACCTTTTTTAAACAAGTCATTTACAACCCTTGAAACAAATTTTTCATTTCCCGGTATAGGGGTTGCTGAAATAATAACCTGGTCCCCGGCTACAATTTCAACTTTTCTATGCTCACCTGCTGCCATCCTTGACAGTGCTGACATGGGTTCACCCTGGCTTCCGGTTGTAATGATAACTAATTTTTCCGGTGGATATTTATTAATATTGTCAATATCAATAATCACGCCCTCCGGAACATTCATATACCCAAGTTCCATTGCTACATTTACCACATTAACCATGCTTCTGCCGCAGATGGCAACTTTTCTTTTAAACTTTACTGCAGCATTTATTATTTGCTGTACCCTGTGTACATTAGAAGCAAAGGTAGCAACCAATATCCTGCTTTTGCTGTTCATAAAAATTTCATCCAAAGTCTGCCCTACTGTCCGCTCAGACATGGTATACCCTTCTCTTTCCACATTTGTACTGTCTGCCATAAGGAGCAAAACCCCTTTTTTGCCTAACTCCGCCAACCTTGCCAAATCAATAGGTTCACCTTCTATAGGCGTATAGTCCACTTTAAAGTCCCCGGTATGCACAATAACACCTTCAGGGGTAAATATTGCAAGAGCCACAGAGTCTGCAATGCTATGACTTGACCTTATAAATTCCACCTTAAAACATCCCAATTGAATCACATCTGACTGCTTTACGGTTTTAAGCTTTACACTTCCTAATAATCCATGCTCCTCAAGTTTTTGTTCAACCAAACCTAATGTTAATTTAGTACCATACAAAGGCACATTTAAATCTTTGAGTATATAAGGCAGTGCCCCTATATGGTCCTCATGACCATGGGTTAAAACAAATCCTTTTACTTTTTCCTTATTCTTGGTTAAATAAGTTACATCAGGTATCACCAAATCAATACCCAGCATATCATCTTCGGGAAATGCTATTCCACAGTCCACAATAATGATATCTTCCCCATATTCAAACACAGTGATGTTTTTTCCGATTTCACCTAAACCGCCCAGGGGAATAATCCTTAGTTTTTTCTTTTTCCTTGCCACAACTAAACCTCCATTTTATTTTATATATGTATTAAAGCGAGACTTTTTAAAAAGTCCGGTATATAATTCTCACAAAATAATTAATAACCTTATTATTATAGCATATTTCTAATAAATATAAACAATTATTTGCTTATATTGTGTATATAAACTATATGTAATGCATGTGTTCTTAGCATTTCCCTATATTATAAATAAAAATACCTAAAAAAAGAGGATGGCAGCTGCCATTCCTCTTTTTTACTTTACCCATGTATTAATCTATATAACTTTTTTTAGTCTTTTATAAAACTAATTTCTAGTATGTGTCTGGATAATAGTGAGTAGTCTATTGTGTCAATGATTCCATCTCCATTTATGTCTGCTGCTTTTCTGTCTGCATTTACATTTATTTCAAGTATTAGTCTTGACATTAATGTAGCGTCCATTGAGTTTCTGTCCCCGTCTCCGTTAAGGTCACCTAGAAGTACACCACTACCTGGACCACCTGGATGACCATTATCGGATAATTCTGTTAAGTAACCTGTTACCCAAGCTAAAGGAGCGTTCCAGTTAATTGTAACTTCGTTTGTTGACCAGGACTCAATATTGTCTAAGAAGCATTTTTGTGGTGGGAATCCACCTGGCTTCCAACCCATACCTTTAACCCATGGGTCTTGTAATCCTGAGTTAGGTCCGCCTGACAACCATCCTGGAGGTGCCTTAGGGAACTTAGGATCCAGCTGGTACGCAAACCATCTGTGGTGAGGATTTTCTAGTGGCACAGAACCATAACCTGATACATAGCACTGGTTATTAGGGTTGCGTCCCATTATGTAGTCCATAGCTGTTGTCAATGCGTTATAGTATTTACCCTCTCCAGATATATCATAAGCATATGCAAATACTATACACTGGTTCACTACAAATGAGTTTGAACCCCATGGATAACCAACTAAGCTTGGATCATCAAGAAGTATAGGTCTTTGCTCTATAGTAATTCCATAACCTTGCTTTTCCTGAATAGCAATCCATGCATCTGCAGCTTTCTTAATGTTGTTCTTTAAAGTAGTTCTTTCACTTGATGACAATACATCTTCGTTAAGAAGAAGTGATATTGTTCCTAGTCCTTGTGTGTTACCCCAGTCAAAAGCTCCTACAAAACCATGTTTTGCTTCTCCACCTGTTAATTCAACAGGCATTTCTAAGAAATGACTTGATTTCTTAATATAATCATAATATTGTGACTTACCGGTAGTTATATATAATTCACATGCTGCCCAGTAGAATTCATCTTCTACATAGTCGTCACCATAAGGTCCTCCACCCATAGTTGATATAAAAGGAGCATAAATTGCAGGGTTCTTAACTGCTGCTTCCCATGCTACTTCTGCAGCGCTTATAAGCTCATTTGCAAATGATGGATCTATGTCTTTATACAGACGTGAACCCATTGCAGCACATGCAGCCATATTCAATGTTGCAGCTGTTGTTGGTGGCTTTAATACACGTTCTCTATCAGCATCGTCAGCAGGTGATAATCCTAAAGCTGTCCAACGGTCATCATGAACTTTGTGGTGAACCATACCTGCTCTCTTACCTCTGTCAGTCTGCATTTTTAACATAAATTCTAACTCCGGACGAACTTCATCAAGTATGTCAGGTATTCTGTTGCCGCTTTCAGGAATGTTCATTGTGTTGTCTCCGTAGTATTTATCCGCTGTACCCTTTGCTAGAGCACGCTCATACATGTTCAAAAGTGTCCATGCTGATATACCACCGTTAACAACGTACCTTCCGTAGTCACCTGCATCATACCATCCGCCGGTAACATCAAGGGAATAAGTTTCTCCATATCTGTCACTTGACTCAGCAAATTCAACACATTTTGCAACGTCCCTAGTATGTCCTGCCGGACGCGCAAAGCTTGGATCATGTGAGTAAGCTGCTTCTATTGGCTGTGCAGATCTGTTGTAGTAGAAATACTTTAATGCGTCATACATTAGGTCGCTGTAAATATCTTTTGATATCTTAAACTCATAACTGGTTTCTCCGCCAGCTTCTAAGTAGTAAGTTCCTTCTTGTGTAAAGTCTGAGAAGTCAATTAACTGAACAGTATCCCCTGAGTCTTTATCTAAACCAAATGATTTAGTGCTTCCGCTTTTAACTGTTCTTCCGCTGCTGTCTTTTAATTCCCATGTGCTTGCAGAACCTATTAAAGTAGCAACTTTTTTAGCATCTGGATAATAACCCACCTGATTTACGCGGATTTGTTTTCTTGGTGTTGGTGGAGGTGTTGGTGGAGGTACATAACCATTACCCTGTAACCTTACCTCTTTAAATCTTATAGTTGTACCTGCCTTAACAGTAGCCTTATCATACTGTGTGCCTTCACCGTCACCAAGGTGGAAAGCCCACTCTGCTATAGGATTATTAGCATTACCTGTAAACTGTGCCTCATGAGTATACCACTGGTTTGCTCTTAATTCATGAGAATTCCAGTTGTTATTCCAGTACTCAGTGTATGGCTCGTCCATTTCGCCTATTTTTGAATAGATTTTACAGTTTTTATCAGCCTGTACTGTAAATGATACTCTGTACTGCATTCCTGATTCAATAGGAATTTTTCTGTGCCTAAATTGAATACCCCATTGAGCCTCTCCCGGATCAATTATATTTATTACGTACTCGCCATCTAAAATGTCAAATTCTGCCTTTGCTGGATAGTCCTCAACAACGTGCCAAGGAAGACCCACGCCCCCTTTGAAGTTTGTGTTGGTAACAATGTCTGTCCATGCAAAAGTAACTACTTGGGTAGCTAACATTGCAAAAATGAGGACAGTTACCAATGTTAATCTTTTTAACATTCCTTTTTCCTCCTTTATAGATAAAATTTAATATATAAATTTACACAAATATAAAGACCCTAAAAGAAATATATCTCCTTCCCATTAGTACGCATTACATACTTAATTGCATATTTAGACACTATAAAATAACAGTACTTTTATAGATTATGTGTCTAAAGCTTATGTTTATCTGAAAATAATTCTTAAATAAGTACCATATAATTAATTACAAAGGTAACATTAGTGCTTTTGGAATATAAAGAACTGATTATAAGATAAAAAAGGTTAGGTTTGAATTACTGGATTTTTTGTTAAAGAATCGCAGGAAAATTGTATTGGTGTACAAAAATATAAAGTGCTGCGCATAATCTAAAACAACCACGTCTAATAGGAACTTGATATATTTACTTTTCAAGGTTCTCTTATATTTGGTAAACTTAATTCACCAACAATCTATTAAAATGATATTTTCAATACAGGGGAAAAGAAATACCTTCCCGGCAAACATATACCCATAAATCTAAATTAGAATCCCAACTTCCAAATTAGAATTTTATAGAATTTTTATATCTTTATGCATATATATTTATATTTTTATACATATATATAATAATAAAAATATTTAATTTAATCAACTGCATTCAATTTAATTTTACCTAATATAATTAAAAAGGTCAACATTATATATGAAAAAACTATAATTAATCTAATTTGTTTTTCATTATAGACATACTCCAATTAGCCTTTTTACTTTCATTTATAATGTTCTTATATACTTCTATGGTTTTATCTGTAATAACCTTCCAGTTGTAAATGCTGTGAACTTTCTTTAATGCATTTTCTTTCATTTTTTCCGCTTTATCGGGTTTGTGAAGAATCTCCAGTATGCTGTCTGCAAGGGAATTTGCATTTCCTGTATATGATTTCATCCCATCCACCCCGTGTTCCACTATACCGCTTAAGCCTCCGGTATCCGAAACAACAACCGGGACATTTGCAACCATCCCTTCTAATGCCACTATTCCAAAAGGCTCGTAAAGGCTTGGAAAAACTGCAACATCAGCGCATTTATATATTTTTGAAAGTTCTTCATCGCTTACATAACCTGTAAAGTATACTTTATGGGATACTCCCATATAATTTGCTTTGGCTTTTAAATGTTCAAGCTGCGGTCCTTTACCTGCTATGACAAATTTAGCATCATTGTAATATTGTAAAACTTTAGGAACAGAATCAATTAAAACATGTACACCTTTCTCATTAACAAGCCTGCCTACAAAAAATATAATTTTTTCATTATCCCTGGCATATTTTCTTCTAAAATCCATGTCCTTTTCATATCCATCAAATTTATCCAAATCAACTCCATTTGGAATTATGTCTATTTTGTCTTCAGGCACCTGGAAGACATGCTTTACTTCTTCCTTCATATACTCACTGTTTACAATAATTCTCCATGATTCATAAGCCA
This sequence comes from Acetivibrio saccincola, assembly GCF_002844395.1. Taxonomy (NCBI): domain Bacteria; kingdom Bacillati; phylum Bacillota; class Clostridia; order Acetivibrionales; family Acetivibrionaceae; genus Acetivibrio; species Acetivibrio saccincola. The sequence continues at coordinate 2,453,335 of NZ_CP025197.1, forward strand.
TCCACCATTCAACACTGTTTATATATCTCTGGGTATCATCATGTATTCCGCAATTTCTGCCATACTCAGTTGCATGGATGGTAGAAATAAGGGGAATAAAATAAGAATGTTTTAAAACCCTTGCTGCAAATGCAACTATCCAGTCATGAGCATGAATAATATCAAATTTTCCAGTTTCATTTATAAGCTTTATACTATGTTCTAATAAAGAAAAATTTAATTGTAGCACCCAGTCAACAAAATTATTAGGTGTAACGTCATAAGAATGAACCCTGTGGATATATACATCTTTGTCTTTTTCAAATTCCTTTGTTCCCATTTCCCAACAGGTAATAACATGAACTTCATTTCCTCTCTCACCCAGTTTCTGGGCTAATCCATGCACAACCCTTGATATACCTCCCACAATCCTGGGTGGATACTCCCATGATAGCATTAAAACTCTCATACCATTCTCCTCCATATTCTCCTCCAAACCCTGCCAAACCTCCCCTTTTTGCTATACAAAATATTATAATTGTATTTTATAAAATCTATTATTTTAAATGCTCTTACTCATTATTATACTCAATATTTGTTTATATTATTGAGAAACAGTAAAAGAAAAAGTAAAAATTTTTTACCAAAGATATTCACAAGTCTTTTATAATTCTTCAAATCTAAAAAAAATCCTCCTTAATTACAACATGCGTCTTGCACTTTCATATGCCAGTTCTGAGCGTTCACATTCTTCATCAAAAAGAGTTAACTGATAGCACAAGTGACTTCCTTTCATTCTCTCAGAAGCATAACATAATCCATTGGTGCGGATATCCAGAAAAGGCTGGTCAATTTGTTCCGGATCACCTATTAGTATTATTTTTGTGCCGGCTCCTGCCCTGGTTATAATTCCCTTAACCTGTTTTGGCGTCAAATTCTGTGCCTCATCAATTATAACCCATTGCTTTACTATGGATCTTCCCCTTATAAAGGCAATTGCTTCAGCAGTAATTATTTTCCTGTCAAAAAGTTCATCAATTTTGTCTTTTAGTTCCTTTTCACTGGAATATCTCTCATTTTCATCATTATCAATCAAAACTTCCAAATTATCAATGACAGGTCTTAAATACGGAGCTATCTTTTCCTGCTCTGTCCCGGGAAGAAATCCTATATCCTCATCCAGCTTTACATTAGGTCTGCATACTAAAATTTTCCTGTACATTTTATTTTGCTCAACCATAATTTTATGCAAGCCCACAGCTAATGAGTAAAAAGTTTTAGCCGTTCCTGCAGGACCTTTAATAATGACAAGGGGGGCTTTGTCGGCATCCGTCATAAGTGCTTCCTGCATAAATTTTTGTCCAGCATTCCTGGGGCATACGCCAAATGGTCTTTCCTTCAAAAAAGCCAGTGGGACTATATTTTTACCGTCATAGCGTCCTAATGCAGTTTGTTTTTCATTTGTCTCTGAGTGTATCAACAAAAATTCATTTACAGTTAACTCCGGGATAACCTTCTCTGTATAGCCGGAGGTATAGACATAGATATCATCTTTGTTCATATATCCTTTAGAATAGAAATCATCAAGTTTTTCCTTGGTGGTATATACTTCCTGTCTGCCTCTGTACTGCTTCTCATACTCCGGAACTTGTTCTGCAAAAAAGTCCTGGGCAGTAATTCCCAATATATCCGCCTTTATTCTTACAAATATGTCTTTAGTAACCAAAAAGACATTTTCCTTATCCTCCTGCAGCCCCTTACACAGCTTTAATATTCTGTTGTCATTATTTGAATCATCCCAACTATCAGGTATTTTTACATTTCTATAATTAAGCTCAATCCTTAATGTGCCTCCGTTTTCTAATTTTACACCTTTATTTAAGTTCCCCTTTTCCCTCAAATCATCTAATATTCTTGCAGCATGACGGGCATTTGCTCCAAGTTCTGTATTTTCCTTTTTAAATTTGTCCAACTCTTCCAGTACTACCTCCGGTATAACTATTGTATTGTCTCCAAAAGAATACAGTGCATAAGGCGTTTGCAAAAGTACATTGGTATCAAGAACAAAAGTTTTTTTCAACTGCAACCTCTCCCATCTTAATTATTTTGTAAAGTAAGTTTTTGTATAAAGGGATTAACAAATAACTTCCAAAACGGAAATAATATTATTATATCATAATATGAATATCGGTAGAATAATTCTATTTTTTTAAAAATATATATCCTTGAATAATTACAATTCATAAAGTAAAATAAATATATCAATTTATGTAAAGGTGGCGATTAACATTTATATTTCACCGGCAATTGTAAACATCCTTATATTTAGTGAAATAACCAGACTTCAGGGGCGGAGTTTGCTTTTTAACCCGTTCTTAAAGGCACCTCCTGCACCTTTAACATTTGTTACATACACCACTGTGGCAAATGTACCAAATGGTATAAATAATTTTAAATTCAGGCTTACCAACCCAAATAACGAAAAAATACACGAGACAGGTTTAAGCGCTGTTGAAGTAAAAAACAATTGTTTTTCAAACATACTTATTTGGAAAAATGTTCACTTTAAAACAAAGGGTGAACATACTATAACACTGTACCTTTCTACTGAATCGGGCTTTGAACCTGCAGGAAGTGCCGTATTATTTATTGATGATATTCCTTTAAACCCTCATGATATGTAAACTTTTGCTTTGGACATGCATAAAATTATCATGCCATAACTTTTTATAATATTTAAAAAAGATTTAAAATTCAAAAAAGCTTTAAAACTCGTAACAAGTTTTAAAGCTTTTTTCATGGCTGCGGGAGAAGGATTCGAACCCTCACAAAATGATCCAGAGTCATTCGTGCTACCATTACACAATCCCGCAATCTTCTTTTAACGAGAAGATTATAACACAATTTTTTTATTAATGCAACGGTATTTTTAATTTTTTAAATTTAAATATAATATATTTTGTATATTATAGCAGCCAATTCAGCTCTTGTAGCATTTCCAAGGGGATTTATTATATTCCCGCTGCCTACTACTATACCCTTTTTAACCAGTGTAGCAACTCCTTCAACAGCATAAGATGCAATTTTATCCTTGTCAGAAAACTTAGATATATCAGACTCATTACCGGTATCTGAAATTTTGCCTGCAATTTTTAAAGCATTAGCCGTAAGTACCATCATATCCTGTCTGGTTATTTTTTTCAAAGGCTTAAACATATTGTTTCCAACACCGGAGGTGATCCCTAGTTCCTTGGCCATGCCAACATATTCATAGTAATAACTTTCAGGTGAAACATCACTAAAATTAGATTCAAATTCACAGTATAACCCTAAAGATTTTATCAAAAGAATAATAAAATCAGCTCTTTTTATGTCTTCTCCAGGAGCAAATGTAGTTTCAGACATCCCGCTTATTACTCCTTTAGAAGCAAGAACTTCTATCTGATTTTTAGCCCATGAATATGAACTTATATCATCAAATGTCTTATAATTATAGGCAACTGCAAACTTACCAAAATTATTAGTCATAAATTCAACTGCGCCAACCGGGTAAGTCTGATACTTGCCGCTTGTAACAGGCATTATCCCGCCGGTACCTTTATTGATATGCCATACCACAATAAACTCATAGTTTTCCGGTTCTTCCAACGGCATATAAGGTATTGAAACTTTTATGGGTATAAGAGGGCTATTCCACTGAATCAATTCTCCATCAGCCATTATATCAATTTCAACAACAGGTCTTATACCTATTTTATTTTTTATATCTTCATCCAATCCTTCCAAATCAGATGTTTTGATGGAAAAAGAAACAGTGGCACTATTTATAATCTTATCAGAAACTCCTTTTTGACTAAAAAAGTTTGACGGCATTTCTATGTTTCCAAATTCTGTGGTAATTAAAATTTTGTGAACTAAATCATTATATGATAATAAATCCGTAGGAATCTCTATAACATATGATTTGGCACCTAAAACCCTTTCAACATTTAAAACAAGCTTTTTAATTCCTTCTTCTGTTTTTGCATTGTTAAAGGCTTCCATTATATCTTTTATCTCTGCCGTAACACTTGCCTCCCCTGTGCTGTTATCCAGTTTTGGAGCTAATGGCAAAATCTCACCTTCAGGCTCTGTAGTTGGCTTTAAAGAAGGTTCAGAAGTTGGATCTAAAGAAGGAGTTGCCGTCGGTTCCTGGGGAGTTGGATCCGGGGTAGGTTCCGGTGTAATCTCTGATGTGGGAATTTCTAACTTATTTATTTCCTGAATAGCCCCTATAACTTCATAATCTTTTATATGCTTTCCTTCCCAATCAAATAGAACAGTCCCGTCTATGCCTCCGGGGAGTCTTTCATTTGTAAGTTTAATTTCTGTCTTTTCTTTTTTTAATATTTTAAATCCTGTTTCAAACAAAATACCGGTTTCTTTTACCTGTCCCTTTTCCTGATACTCTGGTAAATTTATATATATCCTGCCTATTGCAATTAAACCTGTATCCTTATCATTTGATAAAACAGGAAGGGGAAGAAACCTAGAGTCAGTTATCAAATCACCTGTAACAATAACTGAAGAAGTACTTCCTGTATCAGGATTTACCACTTCAACAACATCAGGGTCATAGCTTATATTTATCTGATAACCTGCTAATTTTTTTATGTTATTCACCCTGGCTGTTACCTTTATAATTTCACCCACTTCAGCTTCTGTCTTATCAAATTCCAGTATCAGATTTGACTCATTATCAGCACTGACAAAAGTTAATGTAAAAGTCCAGACGGTTAGCATTAATACTACTAAAAATACTGCAATAACATTGGGATTTATGGCTTTTTTCATAAGTTTTTCCTCCTTGGAATTTTTCTTATTTTTTCTTGATTTTTCTTACAAAATGCATAATTATAAAAGTCAATATAATAACTATTGTAAGCCTTATAATAACTTCAATTATTTTTTTTAATAAATCTTTTTGAAGCTGCCGGATATCTTTTTCCTCTCTGTCTTTATTTACATTTTCCCCTGCATCACTTATATCATCCCTTGGCTTTTCAACAGTTACCGGCACTTCTAATGTCTTTTCGTCATAAAACACTTTAATTTTTGACTTGCCTTCATTTAAAGCTTTTATCACATTCCCCTTTTCTAATCTTATTACATTTTCATCAGAGACTTCCCACTCTATATATCGGGTAATATCCAAATTCATATTAAAGGGAAATTCCATTAAAACCTGGAAAGATTTCTCTTCATTTTCTAAAAGGGTATACTGTTTTTCCCCTGCAGTTAATTTAGTCAGGTTTTCCCAATCCTCCCCGTTTTCAGATACTACAATGATCCCATCCTTCCCAACTCCTACCAGCATGTCTCCATCTGTAGAAAGTGACATTATGCACTTTTTGGTAACTTCCATTTCCTCCGTCCATGTTGTTCCATCCACTGAAAACATAATAATTCCGTCCTGGCCTGCTGCTATAAATTTATCCTTATACCACAAAATACTGTTTAAATTTTTATCAGTAAGTTCTTTATCTGCAACTTCCAGGTGGTCACTATATTCCCAGCTCACCCCGTCTTCAGATGTCAAAATGCTCATTTTATTCCCCACTATCAGGTATTCCTTACCATTCCACACAACATCATTAAAAGCTATATCTGAGTGGTCTATATTTATTTGTTCCCATGAAATACCGTCATCTGAAGATAAAATAATCTTGTCCTCCCCAACTACTAAAAAAATCCCGTTAACCCACTTTACCTTTTTAAGTACCTCCATAGTAGCCATCCTTATTCTTGACCATCTTATTCCATCCGGTGATACAAGTATCTTCCCCATATCACCCACTGCTATAAATTTGTCCCCATTGCCCTCTATTCCATATATATCAGATGATATACCAGAATCCCTTTTAGTCCAGTTTTTCCCGTCTTCTGAAGTAAATATTACACCCTCTTCACCTGCCGCAACAAACTTATTCAGCCCCCATGTTACCCCATACAGGTTTTTGTCACTGCCTACACTGCCTAAAGACCAGTCCAGCCCATCACGAGAGGTTATAACACTCCCCTTCTCCCCTACTGCAACATAATACTCCCCGTTAAATGCAATATCATAAAATTGAGGAGCTTTATCAGCATTTTCTGCAAAAACAAATACACAATTTAATAATAACGCCATTAATACAAAGAAGTAGAATATCCTTTTCATATATTTTTCCTCCAAAGCTTTTATAAAAATTTAAAAATGCCTATAGCAATATAGTATTATAAATAGCACCAATACTCAATAGTTTAGCAAAAAACAAAAAAAGCAGCTTACGCCACTTAAAAAAATCTATATAAAAAATTTCACAAAATATTTATAAATGTTATTAAAAACAGTGTAAAGAAGCTTTTGCGATACCGATAAAATATTCAGATTCCCGCCTGATATGGTTAATTACAGCCACTGCTATTTCATTACATCTTACCGCTTCACTTTCTGCAACAAGCAGGTTTAGAAAAACTACAAAACTTAAACTTTGATTAAGGGCAAAAATAGTAAATTTTCTAATGCTTTGGTATAAAACAGGAGAAATCATTCCCTTGCATCTGATAACCTCTTCAATGTAGCGCACTGCAGTTGCCGCTGTTTTGGAAAGGTTTAATTCCCAATTTTTAAGTTTTTCTTCAAAATCCCTTTCTAAATTGGGTACAATCTGGCGGATTACAATGGTATGCTCACTTTCCTGACGCTTCCACAGTTCTATTTCATCTAAAATTCTTAGCGGAGTTTTGTCCCCGTAAAAATACCGCATACAACACCTCTCCCATCTGATAGTTTATTTAGAATCACTTTAATATCTTATTCAAAAGGAATAGAAAGGTGATAGACTTTAGGTTGTATGCCATATTTATATAAGTCATGTATATAACAATAAAAAAAACAAGGATGTTGCTGCATTTTGCAACAACATCCTTGTCTTTTATTTATAATTCTTATTTACTGTTCTTTTCCCTTATAACAGCCTGAGCTGCTGCAAGTCTTGCTATAGGCACTCTGAACGGTGAACATGAAACGTATTGTAAACCTGCTCTGTGGCAGAATTCAACAGAGGAAGGATCCCCACCATGCTCTCCGCAAATACCTAATTTAATATCAGGTCTTGTTTGCTTTCCAAGTTTAACTGCTGTTTCAACAAGTTTTCCTACACCTTTTTGGTCAATTCTTTCAAATGGGTCAAATTCGTATATCTTGTTTCTATAGTAGTCATCTAAGAATTTAGCAGCATCATCACGGCTAAATCCAAAGGTCATTTGTGTCAGGTCATTTGTACCAAAGGAGAAGAATTCTGCTTCTTTTGCTATCTCGTCTGCTGTAATAGCTGCCCTTGGAATTTCTATCATTGTACCAACCTGATATTTTAAGTCTACTCCTTCTTTTTCTATAATTTCATTTGCAGTGTTAACAACTACATCTTTAACATATTTCAACTCTTTAACTTCACCAACTAAAGGAATCATAATTTCAGGTACAACATTCATACCTTTTTTGTTTACATTTATAGCTGCTTCTATAATAGCCCTGGTCTGCATTTCAGCTATTTCTGGATAAGTAACAGCCAAACGGCATCCTCTGTGACCCATCATTGGGTTAAACTCATGAAGTTCATTTATTATTCCCTTTAATTCGTCAAAAGAAATACCCATTTCTTTTGCAAGTTTTTCTATATCGCTGTCTTCTTGTGGAAGGAACTCATGCAGCGGTGGATCCAATAACCTTATTGTCACAGGACATCCTTCCATTGCTTCGAAAAGTGCTTCAAAGTCACCTCTTTGCATTGGAAGAAGTTTGTCTAAAGCTTTTCTTCTCTGCTCTTCTGTTCTTGAAACAATCATTTCCCTCATTGCAGGAATTCTGTCTGCTTCAAAGAACATATGCTCTGTACGGCAAAGTCCGATACCTTCAGCACCAAACTTTCTTGCCTGAGTAGCATCTGCAGGATTATCCGCATTTGTCCTTACTTTTAATTGTCTGATTTCGTCTGCCCATTCCATAAGAGTAGCAAAGTATCCTGTCATTTCAGGCTCTACTGTTGGAAGTTTCTCTCCATAAACATTACCTGTTGAACCATCAAGGGAAATCCAGTCTCCTTCATGATATTTATTGCCATTTTTGTCAGTAAAGTATTTTTCTTCTTCATTTATTCTTATCTCACCACAACCTGCTACACAGCAAGTACCCATACCTCTTGCCACAACAGCTGCGTGAGATGTCATTCCTCCGCGTGCTGTAAGTATTCCCGTTGATACATGCATACCTTCAATATCTTCAGGAGATGTTTCAAGCCTTACAAGAATTATGTTTTTCTCACCATTTTTATGTGCATTAACAGCAGACTCTGCATCAAAATATACTTTTCCTGTAGCTGCCCCTGGAGATGCTGGAAGTCCTTTAGCCACTGGAGTCGCATTCTTTAATGCATTTGGCTCAAAATTAGGATGCAGCAAGGTATCTAACTGCTTTGGATCAACCTGCATAACAGCTTCTTCTTTGGAAATCATATTTTCTTCCACAAGTTCAACTGCTATTCTCAATGCAGCTGTCGCTGTTCTCTTACCACTTCTTGTCTGGAGCATGAAAAGCTTTCCTCTTTCAATGGTAAACTCCATATCCTGCATGTCCCTATAGTGTTTTTCAAGCTTTTCAGCAATCTCTACAAACTGATTGTATACATCGGGCATTACTTCTTTTAATTGTTCTAACGGCTGTGGAGTTCTGATACCTGCAACAACGTCTTCACCCTGTGCATTCATCAAAAACTCACCATAAAGCTTTTTCTCACCTGTGGATGGGTTTCTTGTAAATGCAACACCTGTACCGGAATCTTCACCCATGTTTCCGTATACCATTTCCTGCACGTTTACTGCAGTACCCCAATCCCCCGGTATATCATTTAGCCTTCTATATACTATAGCTCTTGGGTTGTCCCATGAACGGAATACAGCCTTTATAGCTTCCATTAACTGAACTTTTGGATCCTGTGGGAAATCAAATCCCTTTTCATTTTTAAATAACTCTTTGTATTTTTTAACAATTTCTTTTAAGTTTTCAGCTGTTAAATCTGTATCAAGTGTAATACCATTTTGTTCTTTAACCCCGTCAAAAATTTCATCAAACTTGGACTTATCAATTTCCATTACCACTTCGCCAAACATTTGGATAAATCTTCTATAGCTGTCATATGCAAATCTTTCGTTATTAGTAAGCTTTGCCAATCCTTCAGCAACTTCATCATTAAGACCAAGATTTAGTATTGTATCCATCATACCCGGCATGGATGCTCTTGCACCAGAACGTACTGAAACAAGTAGAGGGTTGTTTGGATCACCGAATTTTTTCCCAACTATTTCTTCAGTTTTTGCCATTGTAGCATATATTTCTTCTTCAATTTCCTTTGCAATTACTTTACCATCGTCGTAATACCTTGTACATGCTTCTGTGGTTACTGTAAAACCTCTTGGTACAGGAAGACCTAAGCTGGTCATCTCAGCAAGATTCGCTCCCTTACCGCCAAGAAGCTCTCTCATTGATGCATTGCCCTCGCTAAAAAGATATACGTATTTTGCCATATAAAAAACCTCCTATTATATATTTTTTCTGTTTAGAAAAGTGCCCCTTTTATTTTCAGATGAAGAACAGCCTCATCTAAAGTTTCTTAAACTTATAAGCTTTTATTTCTTAAGCTGGAGCTAAATATATTTAGCACATAGAACTTTATAAAATATACATCTTACAATAAGAATAATTTCCCACAGCCCATATAATTATAACATATAAAAATAATATTTCACTATTTTTTTTAATTTAAAAAAGTTTTTTGTCATTTACAAAGTCTTTAAAAGTCAAATTTGCTGCTAAAATACTCATTTAATTCATCTATTTTTATTCTTACCTGCTCCATTGTATCCCTGTCCCTTATTGTTACACTTGCATCTTCCTGGGAATCAAAATCATATGTCAGGCAGTATGGTGTTCCAATCTCATCCTGTCTTCTGTATCTTTTACCAATACTTCCGGTTTCATCGTATTGGCATACATATTTTTTGGAAAGCATCTCATAAACTTTCCATGCCTCCTCTCCCAGCTTTTTGGAAAGGGGGAGAACTGCAATTTTTACAGGTGCAAGAACAGGATGAAATCTTAAAACAACCCTTACATCCCCGTCTTCTAACTCTTCCTCATCATATGCTTCACATAAGAATGTAAGGAAAGCCCTGTCTACTCCTACCGATGGTTCAACACAATAAGGTATGTATTTTTCATTTGTTGTTGGGTCAAAATAGGACAAATCTTCTTTAGAATGCTCACTGTGCTGCTTTAAATCATAATCTGTCCTATCTGCAATTCCCCAAAGTTCGCCCCAGCCAAACGGGAATTTGTATTCAATATCTGTAGTAGCTTTACTGTAATGGGATAATTCTTCTTTACTATGATCCCGCATTTTAAGGTTTTCTTCTTTAATTCCCAAACTTACAAGCCAATTATAGCAAAAGTCCTTCCAATACTCAAACCATTTAAGGTCTTCACCCGGCTCACAGAAAAATTCCAGTTCCATCTGTTCAAATTCCCTGGTCCTGAATATAAAATTACGCGGTGTTATTTCATTTCTAAAGGATTTTCCAATCTGGCCTATTCCAAAGGGAATCTTCTTTCTTGTTGTTCTTTGAACATTTTTAAAGTTCACAAATATTCCCTGGGCTGTTTCCGGTCTTAAATATAATTCAGATTGTGAATCTTCAGTCACTCCCTGGAATGTTTTGAACATAAGATTAAACTTTCTTATGTCTGTAAAATTACTTGAACCGCACTTTGGGCATTTTACTGAATTCTCTTTAATATACTGCATAAGCTGCTGGTTTTCCCAACCATCTACATTGACGCTAACATTATTAGCCTTATTCCATTCCTCGATTAATTCATCAGCCCTGTGACGGGTTTTACAATCCCTGCAGTCAATTAAAGGGTCACTGAATCCTCCCACATGACCTGAAGCCACCCAAACTTGTGGATTCATCAATATGGCACAGTCTACACCTACATTGTATGGATTTTCCTGTATGAATTTACGCCACCAGGCATTTTTTATGTTGTTTTTTAGCTCAACACCCAAAGGCCCATAATCCCAGGCATTTGCCAGTCCTCCATATATATCTGAACCTGGATAGACAAATCCTCTATTTTTAGCCAGTGCCACTATTTTTTCCATGGTTTTCTTTACTTCCATATACAAATACCTCCTTAATACAATCAGCAACAATGTCTTATTGTGTAAATTTATATTAAAACACCAAGGTAAGTTAAGATTTAACACCCCTTGGTGCTTCTTATTAATAATATTTCATCTAAAATAACATCAGCAACTTTTGTTTTATCCATTATAGGAAAGCTCTTTATATATTCTTTTCCTTTTATAATTTTTACAATATTGGTGTCGGTGGAAAATCCTGCCCCCTCTTGTGTTACATCATTGGCAACTATCATATCCATGTTTTTAGATTGAAGTTTTTCAAGTGCATTTTTCTCTACATCATCAGTCTCAGCACTAAACCCTACTAAAATTCTATTGTCTTTTACTTTACCTAATTCTTTTGCTATATCAGGATTTTTTACAAGCTTAATGGTCATTTCCTCCTGGGATTTTTTTATTTTCTTTTGTGAAATTTCCTCACATCTGTAATCAGCCACAGCTGCCACCATTACTAAAACATCATAATCTTTATAACTCTCCATAACTTTTTGGTACATTTCCCGGGCACTTATTACATTTTCCACTTCTGCCCCGGAAGGTACAGGGATATTTACAGGTCCTGATACAATTTTTACCTTTGCACCCCTTTTTAATGCGCATTCTGCAATAGCATATCCCATTTTACCTGAAGAACGGTTTGTTATGTACCTGACAGGGTCAATGGCTTCTCTGGTTGGACCTGCAGTAACTAAAATACTTAAATCTTTTAAATCCTTTTTTACATTGGTATTTTTAAGCTCATTTATACCGGCATTTTCAGATTCAAAAAAATCAACTATGAATTTTACAATATCAGAAGGCTCTGGCAAACGGCCTTTACCTTTTGTCCCGCATGCCATAAGACCTGATGCCGGCTCCATAAATACATAGCCAAGATTTTTTAGCTTCTCTATATTAGATTGGACAATTGGATTTTCATACATATTGTGATTCATTGCAGGCACAAAAATAACAGGTACCCGGGTTGCCATTATAGTTGTAGAAAGCATGTCGTCGGCAATACCCCCCGCAACTTTTCCTATAATATTGGCAGTTGCAGGCACCACAACAATAAAATCCGCTTTGTTGGCAAGGGAAATATGCCCTATATCCCAATATTGAGGTTCATCAAACATCCCTATTGTCACAGGATTATTAGATATAGATCTGAATGTAAGAGAATCAACAAATTCAGCAGCATTCTTTGTCATTATAACATTTACATCTAAACCAAGTTTTTTTAACCTGCTCACAACTTCAACAGCTTTATATGCCGCTATACCACCGCAAACTCCAACAACTGCAGTCTTCCCTTTGAGCACAGTTTCAGCTCCTCCCCGTAATAAAACATACTATTATAACTATTTTATCCCGCTCTTTGTCCTGATGTATGTAATCTTCCCTTCATCAATCTCATTAATAGCAACAGAAACAGCTTTATCAGACTCACATTCTGTAAGCTTTGGAGCGCCATCTGTCAGCTGTCTGGCTCTTTTTGCAGCCGCTACCACCAATGTATATCTGCTGTCCACTTTTTCAAGCAATGAACCTATTGGCGGATCAATCATTGTCTTGTTTTTTTTCATAATGCTCTCACATCTCCTTCCCTCATATTAACAAAAATAGAAATATAAACATATACAAAATACAGCACAAAAAGCTATGGTAAATTCTATTTAAGCTTAAAATTTACCTCTTTTTAAAGAAAGAGACTTTTAAATTTAACTGTGGGATTGAGTAGGTTTACTCATCAATATCTTCATCCGCTACTTCTGCATCTTTAGCATTTAATCTGTGAGCAACTGTCTCCGGTTGGACTGCAGATAATATAATATGGTCACTGTCAGTTATTATAACTGCTCTTGTCCTGCGTCCGTAAGTAGCATCTACAAGCATTCCCCTATCCCGTGCTTCCTGTATTATCCTCTTTATAGGTGCTGATTCAGGACTAACAATTGCTACAAGCCTGTTAGCAGAAACAATATTTCCAAAACCTATATTTATTAATTTCATCGATACTCCTCCCGTTACCCGTGTTACTACTCTATATTTTGTGTTTGTTCCCTTATTTTTTCCAACTCGCTTTTTATTTCTATAACTTTTTTTGATACAAATAAATCATTTGCCTTTGAGCCAATTGTATTTGCCTCCCTGTTCATCTCCTGAACTAAAAAATCAAGCTTTCTTCCAATGGGCACATCCATTTCTAATGTATCCCTAAACTGACAAACATGGCTTTTTAAGCGCACAAGCTCTTCATCAATATTGCACCTGTCAGCAAAAATAGCAATTTCCATCATCATTCTATTCTCATCAACTACCTGCTGTCCTAACAATTCTTTTATTCTGTTTTCTAATCTATACTTATATTCTTTCACAATTTCCGGGCATCTTATGCTTATTTCATTAATAATATTTTCAATTAAAAATGTCCTTTCAACTAAATCAGCCTTTAATCCCTCTCCCTCAGCCCTTCTCATATCAATTAATGTTTTTAGGGCATCATCCAGTGCTTTTGATAAAAGTTCCCAAAGCTCTTCTTCGTCTTGCTCTGCTTTCTCAACTTTAATAACCTCCGGAAACTTTGCAATGAGGGATACAGTTATATCATCCTTTAGTTCGTATTTATCCCTTAAAAGCTCCATACTCCTTATGTATGCTTTTACAAGCCCTTCATCTATCAGTATGCTTTTAGATTCCTCTGAAAAATCATCAAAGCTTACGTAAATATCTGCTTTTCCCCTTGATATAACTTTTCCTACTCTTTCTCTTATCTTATCTTCTAAAAATGAAATTTGCCGTGGAATCTTTATATATAAATCACAATATCTATGGTTAACTGTTTTTATTTCAACTAAGAATTCCTTACCATCCCCCTGGGACCTTCCCCGGCCAAAACCTGTCATACTATGAACCATTTTTTTCATCCTTTTCTATATGGACTTAATACCAGGGTATGTTTATGCATAGATATATTTATGCATAAGTATACCTATGCACAGGCACAGCTGTACATAGACATACCCAAAATAATATTTGCCTATGTCTTTAGATATTTATAAATTCCAAAATATATACGTATTTTTTCAATACGTATTATAACACAACCTTTTTAAAGCTGCAAACAAAATAAAAATACTATAAATTATCCTTCGATAACATTTTTTATTGCCTGTAAAACCCTGGATTTTTCAAAAGGCTTGACAACAAAATCTTTAGCTCCCATCTTTATAGCTTCAACGACCATGGATTGCTGTCCCATTGCTGAAACCATTATTATCCCGGTGTGCGGACTGTATTTTAGTATTTCCTTTATAGCAGATATCCCGTCCATCTCCGGCATTGTAATGTCTAGTGTTATAATATCTGGTTTGTGTATTTTCACCTGCTCAATGGCTTCATAACCATTAGAGCCCTCTCCGACTACCTTGTAGCCTTCCACTTCTTCTATCATTTTCTTTAAAAGAGTACGCATAAATACAGCATCATCAACAACAACAAATCTTAGTTCAGACATAACCCACATCTCCTAATTCATACATTAGTATTGATAAAACAACAATTCCAGCCGTTTCTGTCCTAAGTATTCTTGGTCCTAAAGAAATGATATTAAAATCGTTTTTAAGTGCTAATTCTATTTCCTTTTCGCAAAATCCTCCTTCCGGTCCTATAAAAATATATATATCTTTATTATTTGACTTTTCCTTTAAAATCCCCTTTATTCCTTGAGATTTTTCCTTCTCATAGGGCAATATTTTTAAAGCGTCTCCTGGTAGTGTCTCTACTACATCTTTAAAGTTTACCGGATATCCTACTTCAGGTACAATTCCTCTGTTGCATTGTTTTGCTGCTTCCATGGAAATCCTGTTCCATCTTTCATGCTTCTTTTTGTAATTATCCTTTGAAATTTTCACAATTGTCCTTTCCGTAACAACAGGAACTATTTTGTTTACACCTAATTCCACTCCTTTTTGTATTATATAATCCATTTTGTCAGATTTAGGTATGCCTTGGAAAAGAATTGTGTTTACAGGCGGTTCTGAAATATTTTTATAAGAACTGATAATTTTTGTCTCAACCTTATGTGAATGTATTTCATGTATCTCAACATTATAATCAGTTCCCAGCCCGTCTGATACTATTATATTATCTCCGTTCTTTAATCTCAATACTTTTTTTATGTGAATAACATCTTCACCTGTTATGGTAATTAAATCAGATGAGATGTTTTCACTTTTTACAAAGAATTTGGACATCTGAACACAATCGCCACCCATTCTCCTTGTTCTAGCACTTCTTCTAAGGTAAATGCTTTTTTCCTGTACTCATCTATTACTTCCTGTTTTCTTTCTTTAATAATACCCGATGTAATAAAAATCCCTCCTTCTTTTAAATAAAAAGGTATATCAGAAGAAAGTCCTGTTATTACATCGGCAATAATGTTGGCCACTATTAAATCTGATTTTATTTTTTCTATATCAGTTAACACGCCTTTTACAGCATGGACATTTTCAACTTTATTTATTATAGAATTTTCTTTTGTAATTTTTACTGCCACTTCATCTATATCAAGGGCTGTAACATGGGATGCACCTAATTTAGAAGCAATTATTGATAAAATCCCGCTTCCACATCCCACATCAATAACCCTGTCTCCCTTATTTGTATATTTTTCCAGCAGCATTGCACACATACTTGTAGTTTCATGGGTACCTGTTCCAAAAGCCATACCTGGGTCAAGCTCAATAACTATTTCATCATCTTTTTTATAATAAACTTCCCAGGACGGCTTTATTACCATTTTGTCTGAAATATGAAAGGGTTTATAATACTTTTTCCACGATGTACTCCAATCCTCTTCATCAACCTCAAAGTATCCTGCAAAACCTTCACCTGTATCAAGAAATTTTTTTATAAAAAGTAATTTTTCATTTATTAAATCCACAATTTTAGAAATGTCTTTTTCCTGTGAAAAATAAGATTTAATCACCACAGTATTTCCCAAAGTATTTATAAATTCTTCATCTGCATAGTCCAAAGAATCTTTTTTTAAAATTTCCCTTTTTATTTCATTGGGATCTTCAATGGAAGAACCTGCAGCACCTATGGAAGATAGCATCTCACATATTGCATCCTGTGCTTCTTCAGTTGTCTTTATTATAACTTCGTACCATTTCATTGTTTTTCCTCCAAACAGCATCTTTAAACACTACATACCCAATGCATTTTTCATTTTATCAAAAAAACTCTTCCTCTGCTCATGAACTTCATCCCCGATTAACTCCGCAAACTCCCTTAATACGCTTTTTTGCTTTTCATTAAGTTTTCTGGGCACCTCAACATTTACAGTAAAATATTGATCTCCCTTTATATTTGTTCTTAAATTAGGTGCTCCTTTTCCTTTTAGTCTAAACCTTGTACCTGTTTGAGTCCCTTCAGGTATAACAAACTTTTCTTTTCCGTAAACAGTAGGTACTTCTATTTCTGCCCCCAGTGCTGCCTGTGTAAAAGTGATGGGTATTTCACAAAATATATTATTCCCTTCACGGGTAAATATTGGATGGGGTTTTACCCTGATGGTAAAATAAATATCCCCCGCAGGTCCTCCATTAGAACCAGGCTCTCCTGCACCCCTTAGTGGAATAACCTGACCATCTGAAATTCCCGCCGGTACTTTTATTTTTATTTTTGCGCTCTTTTTCACCCTTCCCCTTCCATTACACTCACTACAGGGGTTTGTAATAATCTTTCCTTCCCCGTGACAGGCATCACAGGTTTTAATGTTCACAAACTGCCCAAAGGGAGTTCTTTGCTTGTATTGAACCTGTCCTGCTCCTCCACACTGCTGACATGTCGAAGGTTTGCTTCCAGGCTTTGAACCACTTCCATCACATTTTGAGCATACATGCATTTTATTTATAGGAATTTCTTTTTCAACTCCAAATATCGACTCTTCAAAAGACAATTCCATCTCAAAATGTAAATCAGTCCCTTTTTGGGGACCTCTTCTTGTTGATCTGGTTCTTCCTCCAAACATTGAACTTCCAAAAAATGTTTCAAATATATCTCCAAAATCAAAATCAGTAAAGCCGCCGCTAAAACCACCGCCAAACCCGCTAAACCCGCCTGCATCGCTAAATGCATGGCCAAACTGGTCATATTGGGCTCTCTTTTGGGGATCACTTAATACCTCATACGCTTCTGCAGCTTCTTTAAATTTAGCTTCGGCAGTTTTGTCATTGGGATTCATATCAGGGTGATACATTTTTGCCAATCTTCTATATGCTTTTTTTATCTCTGCTTCCGATGCATTCCTATCAACCCCTAAAACTTCATAGTAATCCCTTTTCTGAGCCATCCAATCAACTCCTCCGAATTAATCCTTCCTTCATCATATATAATCCAAGTTATTTTCATAACTTGGATTATATATGTACTAAAGACTGTTTACTTTTTCTCATCTTCATCATCTACAACTTCATAGTCTGCTTCGTACACATTTTCCTGTCCGCCTCCGGCATCCCCGCTTTCTCCTGCGCTTCCTCCCATACCAGCATCTTGCTGAGCTCCCTGGGGATTTTGCTGATATATTTTCTGGGATATTTCATAAAAGGCTTTTTGTAAACTTTCAGTCGCATTTTTGATGGCGTCAGTATCGTCACCTTTTAATGCCTCTTTTACTTTTTCAATCTCACCCTGAATCTTTGATTTTTCTTCACTGCTTATTTTATCACCTAAATCATTTAGGACTTTTTCTGACTGAAACACCATGGAATCTGCATTATTCCTAATCTCAACAGCTTCTTTTCTCTTTTTGTCCTCTTCTTCAAATTTCTGCGCTTCTTTAATGGCTCTGTCTATTTCTTCCTCAGAAAGGTTGGTACTTGCTGTAATGGTAACTTTTTGCTCTTTTCCGGTACCTTTGTCTTTTGCTGAAACATTAACAATACCATTGGCATCTATGTCAAATGTTACTTCAATTTGAGGCACTCCCCTTGGTGCCGGTGGAATACCGTCTAAGTTAAACTCACCTAGGAGTTTGTTGTCTGCAGCCATTTGCCTTTCACCTTGGAATACCCTTATAGTTACCGCTGTCTGACCGTCTGCAGCTGTTGAGAAAATCTGGCTCTTCTTAGTTGGTATTGTAGTGTTTCTTTCAATAAGTTTTGTAAATACCCCGCCATATGTTTCAATACCTAAAGACAGCGGTGTAACGTCTAATAAAAGCAAGTCTTTTACATCGCCGGTAAGTACACCTGCCTGAATGGCAGCTCCTATAGCAACACATTCATCCGGGTTTATTCCTTTGAAAGGTTCTTTTCCAAAATATTTTTTAACTGCCTCCTGAACTGCAGGTATTCTTGTAGAACCTCCCACCAAAAGTATTTTATCTATTTCATTTGCCTCAAGACCGGCGTCACTCATCGCCCTTTTTAATGGTTCCATAGTTTTTTCAACTAAATCAGCAGTTATTTCTTCAAATTTAGCTCTTGTCAAAGTAGCATCTAAATGCTTTGGTCCTGTGGAATCCGCTGTAATAAACGGAAGATTGATATTAGTTGTCGTAACTCCTGAAAGCTCTATTTTTGCTTTTTCAGCTGCTTCCTTAAGCCTTTGCATTGCCATTTTATCCTGTGATAAATCAATACCTGTATCCGCCTTAAAAGTATCTATTAAATATTTTATTATTCTGTCGTCAAAATCGTCTCCCCCAAGCTTGTTATTACCACTTGTAGCCAATACCTCAAATACACCGTCTCCTATTTCTAATATGGAAACATCAAAAGTTCCTCCCCCTAGGTCAAATACCAGTATTTTCTGATCCTTTTCCTTATCCAGCCCGTAAGCTAAAGCTGCAGCAGTTGGCTCATTTATTATCCTCAACACTTCTAATCCGGCTATCTTTCCTGCGTCCTTGGTAGCCTGTCTTTGTGAGTCACTAAAATAAGCCGGTACTGTAATAACAGCTTTAGTTACCTTTGTACCTAAATAACTTTCTGCATCTGCTTTTATTTTTTGTAAAATCATTGCAGATATTTCCTGGGGTGTATAACTTTTATCATCTATAGTTATTTTTCTATCGGTACCCATGTCTCTTTTTACAGACATAATAGTTCTGTCAGGATTTGTTATAGCCTGCCTTTTAGCTACCTGCCCCACCAATCTTTCATTTGTCTTGGAAAAAGCAACAACGGATGCTGTTGTCCTGCTTCCTTCTGAATTTGGAATGACGACAGGTTCTCCTCCTTCCATAACAGCTACACATGAGTTGGTAGTTCCTAAATCTATTCCAATTACTTTCGACATAAACTGTATCCTCCTTCTATAGTAGTATTGAGTAAATTTAGTTGGCAACTTTAACCATGCTATACCTTATTATTTTATCTTTACATCTATAGCCCTTTTGCAATTCTTCAACAATTATATTTTCACCATAAGATTCATCTTCCACATGCATAACAGCATTATGCTTGTTTGGATCGAAGGTACTTCCCACACCTTCTATCTCAGTAACTTCAAGTTTTCCTAATACTTCTTTAAACTGCTTATAAATTAAATTAATACCTTCTTCTAATGTATTAGAATCTGCTCCTTTATTTAAGGCATCAACAGCCCTTTCAATATTATCTATAACAGGCAAAAAAGCCTTTACTACATCTATCAAGGCACTGTCATATATTTCACTTTTTTCCTTTGCAGTTCTCTTTTTGTAATTGTCAAACTCTGCAGCTACTCTTTGAAACATATTTACATATTCTTCACACTGCTTTGATTTTTCATCAAGTTCAGCCTTTAACCGGTGAACTTCCTTATCTAAATTATCATTATCTGATTTATCACAGGCGGTAGAATCTTCTTTAACTGATTCTTTTACAGTTTCTTCAACTGTTTCTTCTGCCTTTTCTAAAGTTTCTTCTAAATTTGTTTCATTGTTTTTTACTTCTTCATTTTTGTCATACAGCTCTTTGTCTTTAGCCATTTAAATACCCGCACCTCCCTATATTAAGATTTTTTAAATTTTTTCTTCACCTTCTCCAATTAACTTCTTAATTTCTTCACTTGCCCTTTTCCTCATATAATTCATAGCTGCCAGTACCTTTGAATATTCCATACGCGTAGGACCAATTACTCCTAATGTCCCTACCACTACATTCCCTAAGGAGTATGTGGTGGTAACAAGGCTGCAGTCTTTCATCTCTACAATTTTATTCTCTTCTCCAATGGTAACTGTAATATAGTCCCCCTGCCTATTAACATTATTAAGAATCTTTCTTAATACATCTTTAGCAGCCATGAGATTTAAAAATTCCCTTGCCCTTACAACATCGCTAAACTCCGGATAATTAAGCATATTGATTGTGCCATCAAGATAAATTTCAGGACAATCAATTTGATTTATACAGTCAACCACTCCGTTTAACACAGGATGTAAAACACTTCTTTCATTTCCCAAAAGCAGCTCTATTTCTTTTATAACAGAGGCATTTATACTATCTATGGTAAGTCCTTTTAACTTATCGTTAAATATGTTGGAAACAGTTGTTAAATGCTCCGGCAGAACTGTTTCAGGAATATTTATCAAACTATTTTTTATAATCCCTGCATTTGCTAAAACCACAATAAGAGCCTTTCCCTTTTCTACAGGCACCACCTGCACAGTTTTTAATATGCTGTTTTGTTTTCCTGGAGTTGCAGCCATGGATGTGTATTTGGTAATTTGCGACATAACGCCGGATGCCTGCTTTAACAGCTGGCTTAATTCATTTATCTGAGTTTCCATGGCATCTTCTATACTGTACATCTCTTCTACGGTAAGCTCACTGGACTCCATAAGCTGATCAACATAAAAACGGTACCCTTTATCTGAAGGAATCCTGCCGGCTGAAGTATGGGGCTGAGTTAAATATCCCATTTCTTCTAAATCAGCCATTTCATTCCTTATGGTAGCAGAACTCAAACCAAGCCCGTGTTTTCTCGCAAGTGTTCTTGACCCAACAGGCTCTGCAGTATTGATGTAATCATCTATAATGGCATGCAATATGCTTTTTTTCCTCTCGTCCAAAAACATTTGCATCTCTCCTTTGTTAGCACTCTGTTTAGTTGAGTGCTAATTCTATTTTAAAAATACCACCCTAATTTTCTTTTGTCAAGATGTTTTATAATTTATACCATTATAAAAATTCCATAAACACTTGATTTGCCAAGTCCAAACCTGAAGATGTAAGTTTTAGCCTGCCGTCTTCTATTTTAATAAGATTTCTCTTTATAAGGCTTTCTATCTCTTTATTATATACCTCAAATATTCCCATTTTAAACTTGTTTTCAAAATCTTCCAAAGAGATACCTTCTGTAAGCCTAAGACCTAATATCATATATTCTGAAATGCTGTCTTCTTTTTGTATCAACTGTTCATTCTCTATAACTGGTATATTTTTATTCATTCTATCTATATATTTATCTAAATCTACTATATTATTATATCTTATATTGTCAAAATAGGAATGGGAACCCGCCCCTATTCCTATATATTCTAAGCATTTCCAATACACAAGATTGTGCCTGCATTTAAAACCTTCTTTAGAAAAATTGGATATCTCATAGTGGTGGTATTTTTCTCTGCCAAGTTTTTCTATTGCCATCCAATACATCTTTCTGTCCCATTCGTCACTAACCGGGGTTATTTCACCTCTATTAAGTTTGTCCCCAAACACTGTGCCATCTTCAATTTTAAGGCTATAACAAGACAAATGAGGAATGTTGCATTTTATTACATATTCCAGTGTTTCATCCCAATCCTCTAAAGTCTGCCAGGGTATTCCAAAAATAAGGTCTGTATTGATATTTTTAAAACCTACCTTTAGCGCCAGTTTATATCCTATGTCAAACTCTTCCAGTTCATGAACCCTTCCCAGTTCTTTTAAAAGGTTTTTCTGGACTGCCTGAAGACCGATGCTAAGCCTATTAATCCCGCTTTTTATATATGCATCAAGTTTCTCCTCCGAAAGTGTTCCAGGATTAGACTCAATTGTTGCTTCTAAGTCTATATCTACATCAAAATTTTCATTTAATAATGACATTAATTTATATATATTATTTGGGTCAACTACAGAAGGTGTTCCCCCGCCAATAAAAACAGTACTTATTTTGTAATCCTTTAGTTTTTTTTCATATTGCATTAATTCCTTTTCTAATGCATTAAAATATGCAGGAATAAGTTCATCCCTGCACGGAAAAGAATTAAAATCACAATAAAAACATTTTGACTTACAAAAAGGTATATGAATATATAAACTAACGCTTCTTTTCATCTCTTACACCACTTCTGTTAAAGCCTGTCATTTTAAGTATCCAGTTTGAGAACACTCATAAATGCCTCCTGGGGCACTTCCACGCTTCCTACCTGACGCATTCTCTTTTTACCTTCTTTTTGCTTTTCTAAAAGTTTCTTTTTACGGGTAATGTCCCCGCCGTAACATTTAGCCAAAACATCTTTCCTGTATGCTTTTACAGTTTCCCTTGCAATTATCTTACCACCTATACATGCCTGTATAGGTATTTCAAACTGCTGCCTTGGAATTGTTTCTTTTAATTTTTCTGCAATTCTCCTTCCCCTTGAATATGCCTTGTCTTTGTGAACTATAAAGGAAAGGGCGTCTACAATTTCACCGTTTAACATAATGTCAAGTTTTACAAGGTCTGACTTTTTATATCCTATTAAATCATAATCCAATGAAGCATAGCCCCTTGTCCTTGATTTTAGTGCATCAAAGAAATCATATATTATTTCATTTAAAGGTATCTCATATGTGAGCATCACTCTATTGTCGTCTATATAAGACATATCTTTATAAATTCCTCTTCTCTCCTGGGAAAGTTCCATAATATTTCCCACAAATTCTGAAGGTGACATGATGGAAGCCTTGACAATTGGCTCTTCCATATAGTCAATTTCCGTCAAAGGAGGCATGTTTGTTGGATTATCAATATCAAGTACTTCACCGTTTTTCTTCTTTACCTTGTAGACAACGCTAGGAGCTGTGGTAACTAAGTCAAAATCAAATTCACGCTCTAATCTCTCCTGGATAATCTCCATATGTAAAAGTCCTAAAAAACCACATCTGAATCCAAAACCTAATGCAACCGATGTTTCAGGTTCAAATATAAGAGATGCATCATTTAATTGAAGTTTTTCTAACGCCTCTCTTAAATCCCCGTATTCTGAGCCGTCAGCAGGGTAGATACCGCAAAACACCATAGGGTTGACTTTCTTATAACCCGGTAAAGGATTGGTTGCAGGATTGTCCAATAATGTAATGGTATCCCCCACCCTTGTATCTTTTACATTTTTAATATTTGCCACAACATAGCCTACTTCACCGGCTATTAAAGAATCACATGGTGCCATACCCCCAGGCTTTAAATAGCCTAATTCAGTCACAATAAAATCTTTACCGGTATTCATCATTTTTATTTTATCGCCTACTTTAATAGTTCCTTCTTTTAGCCTGATATACACAATTACACCTTTGTAGCTGTCATAAAAAGAATCAAAAATCAATGCCCTTAAAGGCTTATCCGGACTTTCAGCAGGAGAAGGCACTTTTTTAACAACCTGCTCTAATACATCTTCTATATTTATTCCATTCTTTGCAGATATTAAAGGAATATCAGAAGTATCAAGTCCTATTACCTCTTCTATTTCCTTTTTCACAAAATCAGGTCTTGCACTCGGTAAATCAATTTTATTTATTACAGGAATTATTTCTAAATCATGTTCTAATGCAAGATAAACATTTGCTAATGTTTGCGCCTCTATCCCCTGGGCAGCGTCAACTACAAGAATTGCACCTTCACATGCTGCAAGGCTTCTTGATACTTCATAATTAAAATCCACATGCCCTGGCGTATCAATAAGGTTTAATATATATTCCTCCCCGTCTTTTGCCTTGTATAACATTCTTACCGCCTGGGCTTTTATTGTAATACCTCTTTCCTTTTCTATATCCATATTATCTAATATTTGGTCTTCCATCTCCCTTTGACTTAAAACGCCTGTAATCTCTAACATTCTGTCTGCAAGTGTGGATTTACCATGATCAATATGTGCAATTATGCAAAAATTTCTAATTTTATCTTGTCTTACATTTGACATTTATTCATCCTCCTGATGTTTTAGGAAGTATAAATTAAAATTTTAAATACCGACATACTATTATAGCATAACAAATAACAAGTGAACAGGAAATATTTAGCCATTCTAAAAGTTTGTTAAAATCTTCTTTTATATAATTAATGTTAAGATACAGGTCTTTATTAAAAATTTTAATAAGATAGCATCCGTCTCCTGTTTTTTTAACGGCAAAAAGTTTAATCCCGTTTTCACCATTCATCAACGCATTTATAGAATAGTCCACTGTAAGAATACCTGTAATAATTATAATAAAACATAATAAAGATATGAATATGCATTTTTTCCGTGCAATTCTCAGAGCCCTGTACTTTTCTAACCTTTTCATCCTCACACCGGCTTTTCTTATGTATTTTTAAGTATTATTCTGAAGTTACAGTAATTCTGTAATAACAGTATATTATAATAGTATTATCACCAAATAGAATTAGTTTAAAACTTCATTAATTACTTCAGCAAGGTATTTTGTACTCTCTAAGCACTCACTTATTAAATTGCCATCCCCTCCTATTTCAACTATTAAGGCACCTTTGGATAAATGCTGGTTGTATCTGTTCTTACTTATATAAATAGGTCTTGTAAGCCCCGGGTATCTTTCATCTAGCATACTTTGAAGGGTTATAGCCAGCTTTAAATTTTCCCTCCATTCAGGATGTTCTAAGCCTGTAGCATTAGTTCCCACCACAAACATTATTTTGGCAGCTTTTTTCCCGTCTATTTCAGTTACCGTACGCAGTTTTTTCCCGTCCATCCCGTCCCTGTGAATATCTATAACAATTTGTATAGAAGGATAGCTGGTTAAAATATTTGAGGCTGTATTTAAAGATCTTCCATATGCACCTGTATCACTTGGATAGTTATGTACCGTAGAATTATGTATAACTTCAATATTATATTTTTTCCTTAAAATCTGTGCCAGTTCTTCCCCCACTCTGACAACATTATTTGTAGCATCTGTAGTCCTGTTTGGAATACCGCTTTGTTCTAATTGTTCTAATTCTGTTATGAAGCTTTCTGTTGTGTGGGTATGATAAATCAATACTTTCGGTCCTTTTTTATGAGAATTCAGTTTTAAAGGTGTTTCCATTATCTTTTCAACATCTATATGAAAATCCGTTTCATAATTATTAATTGCTATATCTCCTATAGTTACTGCATTTTTTTCAGAGTCACCCTTGTTGTCATTTTCATCTTCCTCTGAATTATAAGTTATGCTGCTTTCTATATTGGGAAAATCATTTTCCCTTTCATTCTCATCTATGTCTAAATCAGCAATGTACACATACGGTTCATAGGTTTCACCTTGGTTTAAATAAGCATTATACCCGTTTATGTAAAAGCTGTGAAAATACGGGGACTGGGCATTTAGCACAGTTATAGGGTATCCTAAATCAAAATGAAATATAGTTTTTATAATGCTTCTCAATTGCCCGGAAAATGAAAGACTAATACTTCCGCTATTGTATATGGTTTCAATGACAGGTAAGGTAATGTTTAATGTACTTCTGAATGTTTCAACATCCACCCTTTCAATATTTTCATTTTCTGAATTATAAAAAAAATCCCCAAAAATTATACCTGTTTTAATTGCTAATAAAAATGCAATAAATAAAAGGATGGATTTTTTTACAACAGAAAGCGTTCCCAACCGTATCTTTGCTTTTTCTGCCATTTTTTCTCCTCCGTTACTCATAAAATATTTTCTTTAGGCTTTTGGTTAAATTAATTTTTATTAAATTAATTTTTATCAGTAAAATATATTCTTTTTAAAAATAAATTATTCTAGGACTAAAATAGGACCAAAATTTTAGAATTCTAGGACTTGATTTGTAAAAAGAAAAGTTATATAATGATAATACGCCTTTGAGGAATATGTCAACACAGTGTTTCAAGTCTTGACTTTCTTAATTTTTAATTGCAACAAACTGTTTATATCCTTTTAATTTTATGTCGGTTAGTAACTATTATAGTCGTTTGCTTTAACTGTGTGTCAATCTGTAATACAATAGTTTTATCTCGGTTTAAACTCTGTAGTAATTCCATTATTAAATTCCATAAATCTATAACATATCATTTAAAGGAGGAACTTTCATGTTTGATTTCAAATCTTTAATGTGCTACAATTGTAAATCTGTTATTTTAAACCTGCCTAAATCTGAAGTTTCCAAACTAAACGGTCTGAATTTTCAATGTGAGTGCTGCGGGCACAAAAATCTTCTCAATGAATTTACATTTTGTAAAAGCAACGATGTAAATGATCCATATATTAATATCCAAAGTATAGATAGCCTGTTAACTTTATAAAAATCCATACATAAAAAATTGAATAACAAAAGGATTGCCTGCACAAAGCTCCATACCTGGCATTACAATGTAGTTTATCCATCCCCTTTGTTTTTAAAATAAACTAACAGGCAATCCTTTTTTATGTTTGGTTTTATATGCTTTTTAACTTGACATCATCATGCACCTGAGTTTTCTTGAATTCATCAAATGCAGTAGAAAGCATCAGCTTTATTCTGTTTATTTGATTTACCTCGCTAGCACCCGGGTCATAATCCACCGCTGTAATGTTTGCCTTTGGATACCGTCTTTTCAGCTCTTTAATCATTCCCTTTCCGGTAACATGGTTGGGTAAACATGCAAAAGGCTGCATACAAACTATATTTTGTGCACCGGATAAAATAAGCTCAATCATCTCAGCTGTCAAATACCATCCTTCTCCCGTCTGATTTCCTATTGACAATACACCGGATGCAAGTTCTGCTAATTCTTCTATTGAAACCGGGGGATGAAAGCGCTTACTTTCTGAGAGAGCCTTTTTCATATGCCTTCTGTAGAATTCAATTAATTTTATCGCCCCGTTATTTAGCACTGCATCAATCTTTTTACCTGAAAGATGGGAATATCTAAAAGAAGCACCATAGGCTGCATACAGTAAAAAGCCTATTAAATCGGGAACAACAGCCTCTGCCCCTTCCCTTTCAACAATATCAACTATATCATTATTGGCTGTAGGATGATATTTAACAAGTATCTCCCCAACCAAACCAACCTTTGGCTTCTTTTCATCAGTTATTTTAAGATTATCAAAATCCCTTACAATGTTGTAAATGTTTTCTTTAAATTCCTTATGTCTACCATTCCTCACAGATTCCTTGCATTTTTCAACCCATGTATTATATAAAAGGTTGGCAGAACCTTTTATTTTTTCATAAGGCCTGACCCTGTATAAAACTTTCATAAGAAGATCCCCGTAAACAAGAGCTATTAACAGCTTGTTTATAAGCCCCGGTGTAAATTTAAATCCAGGGTTTTTCTCAAGACCTGCAAAATTCAAAGAAATTACAGGTATATTGGAAAGACCCGCATCCTTTAAAGCCTTTCTTATAAATGCTATATAATTGGTAGCCCGGCAGCCGCCGGCAGTCTGGGTTATAATAAGGGAGGTGTTGTTAACATCATATTTCCCGGATTTTATAGCCTTCATCAATTGACCCACAACAATTATTGAAGGATAGCATGCATCATTATTTACATATTTAAGTCCTTCATCAATGGCTTCTTTATCAACAGAAGGCAAAACCTCCACATTATACCCGGATGCTTTAAAAGCTTCTTCTAAAAATTGAAAGTGTATAGGCGACATTTGTGGTGCTAAAATGGTATGTGTCTTTTTCATCTCTTTTGTAAATAAAACCTTCTTACAGCTATACTCCCTTTTAACCGGGGTAAAATTGTTTTTATCCCTTTCATCAACAGCTGCCTTCAGGGATCTTATTCTTATCCTGGCTGCCCCCAAATTGTCTATTTCGTCTATTTTTAAAACGGTGTATATTTTATCACTGCTATTTAAAATTTCTTCCACCTGGTCAGTTGTCACTGCATCAAGACCGCAGCCAAAGGAATTAAGCTGTATAATTTCAAGAAAGTCTCTGTCTTTAACAAAATTAGCTGCCCTGTATAATCTTGAATGGTAAGTCCACTGGTCTACAACCCTTAATTGGATTTTTTCTTCTCCTAAATGTGCTATGGAATCCTCCGTTAAAACAGCCATTTCGTACTCTGTTATTATATTTGGGATTCCATGGTTAATTTCAGGGTCTATGTGATATGGGCGCCCTGCCAGAACCACACCTTTCTTACCTGTATTTTTAAGGTATTCTAAAACTTCCTCACCTTTTTTTCTTATATCCTCTTTAACTTTCTCATCTTCTTTTCTTGCTAAAATAACAGCTTTTTTTATTTCTGACTTTGATATATTAAACTCTTTAAGCTCCTCATAAAGCCTTTCAATCAGCCTTGAATCATCATCATAAGGCAAAAATGGATTTTTAAATTTTATATTTTTTTCCCTTAATACATCCATATTGTTTTTTATAACTTCAGGATATGAAGTAACTATAGGACAGTTATAGTGGTTGGTGGCATCCTCAAACTCTATTCTCTCATAGGGAATACAGGGGTAAAATATAAAGTCCACATTTTTGTTTACAAGACTCATTATATGCCCATGAACCAGTTTTCCTGGATAACAAACAGACTCAGAAGGAATTGTTTCCATTCCAAGCTCATATATCTTTTTTGTGGTCCTTGGAGAAAGCTCTACCCTGAAATTTAAATGTGTAAAGAATGTAAACCAAAAGGGGTAGTTTTCGTACATATTTAAAACCCTCGGAATTCCCACTGTACCCCTGCAAGTCTCCTCCTTACCAAGGGGCTTGTAACAAAAGAGTCTCTTGTATTTATAATCATATAGATTGGGAATGTCTTCATTTTTAGATTCCAAACCTACACCTTTTTCACATCTGTTCCCTGAAATAAACTTCCTTCCGTCATTGAAGGTATTAATTGTAAGAAGACAATTGTTCCCACACTTGCCGCACCTTTTCATATCCACCTGGGTATTGAACTCACCAAGGTTTTCCATGGTAATAAGTGAACTTTTTTCACCGGGAACATTTCTTTCCAAAGCAATAAGGGCAGCACCATAGGCACCCATAAGACCTGCAATTTCAGGTCTTACCACCTCTTTTTCAGATACAATTTCAAAACACCTTAACACTGCATCATTTAAAAAAGTACCGCCCTGTACAACTATTTTTTCTCCCATTTCCTTTGGGTCTCTTATTTTTATTACTTTTTGAAGGGCATTTTTTACAACAGAATACGAAAGACCTGCTGAAATATCTCCTACAGTTGCCCCTTCCTTTTGAGCCTGTTTCACTTTAGAATTCATAAAAACAGTGCATCTTGAACCTAAATCAACAGGCTTTTCTGCCATCAATGCTGCTTTGGCAAATTCCGTCACGTCCATATTTAAAGAATAGGCAAAAGTTTCAATAAAAGAACCACAGCCTGAAGAGCAGGCTTCATTCAGCATTATGCTGTCTATTACTCCATTCTTGATTTTTAAGCATTTCATATCCTGTCCGCCAATGTCAAGGATAAAATCCACCCCTGGCAAAAAAGCCTCAGCAGCTTTATAGTGGGCAATTGTCTCAATTTCGCCAATATCAAAGCCTAAAGCAGCTTTCAAAAGTGCCTCCCCATACCCTGTAACTGCTGAATTTACTATTTTAGCCCCTTTTGGCATAAGGGAATAAATTTCTTTCAAAATATTAATAGCTGATGCAACAGGGCTTCCGTTATTGCTTCCATAAAAGGAATACAAAAGCGCACCTTCCCTGTCAATAAGCACAGCTTTTGTGGTTGTAGAACCTGCATCCAGCCCAAGGAAGCACTCTCCTTCATAAGTTTTTAAATCCCTTCTCTTTAATTTATTGACATTGTGTCTTTTTTGAAACTTCTCCAACTCTTCACTGTTTTCAAACAGCGGCTGTAATCTTTCAACTTCATGAACCTCTATATTTTTTAAAGCATCAAGCCTTTTTTCCAATGTCTTTACCGGAATAACTTTCATATTTTTTGACTCTAATGCTGCACCTAATGCAACAAAGAGCTCGGCATTTTCAGGAAAAATAGCCTGATGTTTTTCAAG
This sequence comes from Acetivibrio saccincola, assembly GCF_002844395.1. Taxonomy (NCBI): domain Bacteria; kingdom Bacillati; phylum Bacillota; class Clostridia; order Acetivibrionales; family Acetivibrionaceae; genus Acetivibrio; species Acetivibrio saccincola. Next base: position 2,483,765 of record NZ_CP025197.1, read on the forward strand.
CTTTAAAGTCTCTACAAATCTTAATCTTAACTCAGATAAAAACTGCAGAGGACCTCCTAAAAAAGCCACATTACCCCTAATTGGCTTTCCACAGGCAAGTCCGCTTATTGTCTGATTAACAACTGCCTGAAAGACAGAAGCAGCTATATCCTCCTTTGAAGCCCCTTCGTTTATCAAAGGCTGTACATCGGTTTTGGCAAAAACACCGCACCTGGACGCAATGGGATAAATAACTTTATAATCTTTTGCCAGTTGGTTTAGCCCTTCAGCATCAGTCTTTAAAAGAGATGACATCTGGTCTATGAATGCTCCCGTCCCGCCGGCACAAGTACCATTCATCCTCTGCTCAACAGTTTCACCTAAGTATGTTATCTTAGCATCTTCTCCACCTAGTTCTATAACAACATCTGTATGGGGTATAAATCTTTGAATTGCCTTTGTGCTTGCGATAACTTCTTGAATAAAAGGGATTTCCAACCACCGGGAGACAGACAACCCCCCTGAACCTGTTACCATTATTGTAATATAGTTATTTGAGAATTTTTTACATGTTTCGCTTAAAAGCTCAAATATGGTGTTTTTAATATCGGAATAATGCCTTCTGTATTTACTAAATACTATTTCATCATTTTGGTCAAGTAAAACTAATTTAACTGTAGTGGAACCAACATCTAATCCCATATTTAATAACCTATTCATAAGACAGCAGCTCACTAAAGCTACATTCACGCCCCTTTCAAACTGCATAAAGACACGCAGCAATAATCTGTCAATCCCTTAAAAGACTTATTCTGTTAAAAGGAAAAAATCTTAAGACAGCTTTTCCACCGATATACTTGGTTTTTACAGGTCCGAATTCCCTGCTGTCACTGCTTTGACCTATAATCCTGTTATCTCCTATCACATATACATAGCCTTCAGGAACCAGGACACTGCTAAATTCTTCATTTATTGGATAAGTCTCATTGCCTCTTATATAATCTTCTTCTAAAATTTCACCATTGACATAGACGCTTCCATCACGTATTTCTACCAAATCACCTTCAATACCGATAACCCTTTTTATTATAGGGCTGTTTCTTAAATATATACCATCATCCCCCTCAGGGTTATTTACAGTTACAATATCGCCTCTTTTAATTTTGCCAAATCTTATGCTTATTTTTTCGATAAGAAGCCTGTCTTTTTCAGAAAGAGTATTTTCCATAGAACTTCCCTGCACTACAGTAACCTGTGCAACAAAGTTCACAATTAAGACCGCCAAAAGTACTGCTATTGCTATATGAATAGCCCAATCTAAGGCTTCTTTCATAATACTCTTTTTTGACGTAGCAAAGCCCTCCTTTTTTATAGTAATACTATTTATAGTATTACTTGTAGTAAACTGTTTTGTATCAGTGACGTGCACTAATACCTGCATATAAACAGCAACAGTACATATTATATAAATTCTATATAATTTATAGATACATTTCAAGTATGTAAATATAATTTAACATTAAAGAAATACCCCTTACTGTTGATTATCTATATCTTTAATGTCAAATTTAACATGAAGTTCTTCAAGCTGCTTTTCATCAACAACATCAGGAGCATTTGTCATAAGACAGGAGGCATTCTGAACTTTTGGAAAAGCAATTACATCCCTGATGCTGCTGCACCCTGCCATTAGCATTGCCAGCCTGTCAAGTCCAAAGGCTATTCCCCCATGGGGAGGTGTTCCGTATTTAAATGCTTCTAATAAGAAACCAAATCTTTCCTTTGCTTCTTCTTCTGTAAATCCTAAGCATTTAAACATTGTTTTTTGAAGCTCCTGATCATGTATCCTTACACTTCCGCCACCAATTTCATTACCGTTTAGAACTAAATCGTATGCCTTAGACCTTACCTTCTCAGGCTCTGTTTCAATATATTTTATATCTTCATCCATAGGTGCAGTAAATGGATGGTGTTTTGCCACATACCGCTCTTCTTCCTCATCATACTCAAAAAGAGGAAACTCTGTAATCCACAAAAATTTAAACTCTTTATCATTAACTAAATTTAGCTTTCTTGCTATCTCAAGTCTCAATTCACCAAGGGCACTAAATACAATTTTGTCTTTATCTGCTACAAAGCAAATAAGATCCCCAGGCTCTGCATGAACTTTTTCCAGTATAGCCCTAATTTCCTCTTCATTTAAAAACTTTGTAATGGGTGATTTTAAACCGTCTTCTTCCACTACTATCCAGGCCATTCCCTTTGCATTGTAATTTTTTACATACTCACCTAAGGCATCTATTTCTTTCCTGCTAAATTTACCACCGCATCCCTTTGCATTTATAGCCCTGACACTTCCGCCATTTTTCACTGCATCTGAAAAAACCCTAAATCCACAGTCTTTAACTATATGGGATAAATCTACAAGTTCTAAGCCAAATCTTGTATCCGGTTTGTCCGTCCCAAACCTTTCCATTGCTTCTTTATAGCTCATTCTCTCAAACGGGCAATTTACCTCTACATCTAAAACTTCTTTAAAAAGCTTTTTGATAAATCCTTCGTTAATTTTAATTACATCTTCCACATCTACAAAGGACATTTCCAAATCTATCTGGGTAAATTCCGGCTGTCTGTCAGCCCTTAAATCTTCATCCCTAAAGCATTTTACTATTTGGAAATATCTGTCAAAACCTGCTGCCATCAAAAGCTGTTTAAATAGCTGGGGTGACTGGGGAAGTGCGTACAGCTTTCCCGGGTGAACCCTGCTTGGAACAAGATAATCCCTTGCACCTTCAGGAGTACTCTTTGTAAGCATTGGCGTCTCTATTTCAAGAAAACCATTGGCATCAAAATAATCCCTTGCAACTTTTGCCACCCTGTGCCTTAACATAATATTTCTTTGCATATCAGGCCTTCTTAAATCCAGATACCTGTATTTCAGCCTTAAAGCCTCATTTACCTGTAAATTCTCCTCAATATACATAGGCGGTGTTTCTGCTGTACTTAATATTCTAAGTTCCTCCGCCCATATTTCTATTTCACCGGTAATCATATCAGGGTTAATGGCATCATCTGCTCTTTTTACAACTTTTCCCCTTATTGCAAGTACAAATTCACTTCTTATTTTCTCTGCCTTTTCAAATATCTCTTTTTTTGTCTCATCGCTGAATACTACCTGTATAATACCACTTCTATCCCTTAAACTTACAAATATAAGTTTTCCTAAATCCCTTCTTCTTTGAACCCATCCCATTACTGTAACTTCTTTACCTACATCATTAACTGTAACTTCAGTACAATAATGAGTTCTCTTTAAACCACAAATTGATTCTCCCATATTTTCACTCCCTATTCTATTCTCTTTTAAATTTTATTTAAACATATTTTTATATTTCAGTATGACCTATTTTGTTTGGCTCCTTAATAACAGATTCTGCTTTTATGTTTTTAAGCCTGTCAATAACTGTATCTAAACTGATTTCCTTCTCTTCACCTGTATCCATGTTTTTTAAAAAGGCTTTATTTGTATCAATTTCATTATCACCTAACACAATGGAATAATAAGCCCCGAGTTTATTTGCATATTTCATCTGAGCCTTAACGCTTTTTCCCATTAGGTCAGTTTCAGCATTAATTCCCTCTTTCCTTAAATCATACACCAGCTTTTGGGCATAATTTTGAGCTTTGTCCCCTATGGTTGCAATAAAAATATCGGTACTTCTAGGGGCTGTAAATTCAATACCTTGATTTTCCATAACCATAAGAAGTCTTTCTAAACCAATGGCAAACCCTATACCGGGGGTTGGCGGACCGCCACAAATTTCCACAAGCCCGTCATACCTGCCTCCTCCGCATACAGTTCCCTGGGAGCCGATATTTTTTGATACAAATTCAAAAACCGTCTTTGTATAATAATCAAGACCCCGAACAATATTTTTATCTATATTGTATTCAATTCCTAAATTTTCCAACCCTCTTTTTACCCCTTCTAAATGCTCATGACATTCTTCACATAAATTATCCACAAGAGCCGGGGCATCCTTTGTTATTTCTTTGCAATGCTCTTCTTTGCAGTCAATAATCCTTAAAGGATTCCTGTCGAATCTCTCCACGCATGTCTTGCACAAATTTTGCAATTTAGGCTCTATGTACTCCTTTAACTTAGCATTATAATCACTTCTGCACTTTTTACACCCGATACTGTTTATATTAAGTTCAATATCAGAAATGCCTAACCTGTTTAAAAGAACATCAATCATTGATATTACTTCTACATCTATGGAAGGTCCTTCAGACCCAAAGGCTTCCACCCCAAACTGATGAAATTCCCTGTAGCGCCCTTTTTGTACATTTTCATACCTGTAAGCAGTGATATTGTAATAGAGCTTTATTGGCTGGGGCAAAGAAGCCATTCCATGTTCAATATAGCTTCTAACAACACCTGCTGTTCCTTCAGGTCTTAGGGTAATGCTTCTTTTCCCTTTATCTAAAAATGTATACATTTCCTTTTGAACTATATCCGTTGTATCTCCAACCCCTCTTTGAAATAGTTCTGTATGCTCAAAAATAGGGGTTCTAATTTCCCTGTATCCAAAATTTTCGCAAACTTTAGCTATTTCTTTTTCTATATACTGCCACTTATATACCTCATTTGGCAATATGTCCTTTGTTCCTTTTGGCGATTTTGTTAACATTACTAACCTCCAAATTAATTATTAGTTTTCTATCAATAAAATACCCTCTCAGCCCCGATGGTTGTAGCAGGACCATGACCTGGGTAGACAATTGTCTCATCATCTAAAATCATAAGTTTATTTGTTATAGATGAAAGTATTTCCTCCTCATTCCCATCTCCTAAATCCGTCCTCCCCCTTGCCATTTTAAAAAGTGTATCTCCTGTAAATAAGCTGTTTCCCGCCTTTATACAAATACACCCTGAGGAGTGACCCGGAGTGTGTATTATTTTGAAATCAATTCCTCCGGCACTAATTTCATCCCCGTCTTTTAAAACCATGTCTGCAGGTCTGAAAGACATAGCCTGCCCGTATAATTCAGAGCCGTTTAGCGACGGGTGTAAAAGCTTTTTACTGTCATTTTCATGAACTAAAACTTCAGCTCCCGTTTTTTCACGAAGGTCATCCACATGGCATATATGGTCAATATGAACATGGGTGAGGACAATGTATTTTATTTTTATCTTTTTCTCATCTAAAACCTTCATAACTTCATCGGCACTAACACCGGCATCTATAATAATTCCTTCGTTGTTATTATAAACAATGTAACAATTAGAATCAAACATTCCTGTTGACAAACGCTCTATTTGCATAAAAAAACCTCCCTATAAAATTAGAATTCTTTTTTGCTGTCTAAAAGTATGGTAACAGGACCGTCATTATGTATTTCCACAGACATCATAGCCTGAAATTTTCCTGTTTCAACTTTTACTCCATGTTTTTTACACTCTTCTATAAACCGGTTATAAATTTTTTCTGCATCCTCCGGTCTTGCAGCCCTATCAAACCCTGGCCTTCTTCCTCTTCTGCAGTCCCCGTACAATGTAAATTGGGATACAACAATAAGCTGGCCGTTTATATCTTTTAATGAGACATTCATTTTACCGTTTTCATCTTCAAAAATACGTAAATTTATTATTTTATCCACCAGATACTCAATATCCTTTTGTCCGTCTTCTTTTCCTATACCCAAAAGAACATTAAGTCCTTTACCAATTTCGCCAACTGTCTTATTTTCCACTGTAACTTTAGAATATGTTACCCTCTGCACCACTGCCCGCATATTAACTCTCCTTTACCCTCAGTTGTTGCCTCTCGTCACTTCAAAAACCGATTGCACCCTTCTTATTCTTTTAATTATATTTTCAAGCTGTTCTGTATTTGTTATCTCTAATGTAAGGCTCATAATTGCAACCTGGTCTTTGGTGGTTCTTGCATTTATAGCCTTTAGAGGAATTTTTGAATCTGCAATAACATTTGTTATATCCATCAAAAGAGCTGTCCTGTCATTAGCCATAATTGTAATGTTTGCATTGTAGGACACATTTTTGGCAGTATGCCAGGAAACTTCAATAAGCCTTGTGTCACCGTCTATGGTATTGGTTACATTAGGGCAGTCGGTCCTGTGAACGGAAACACCTCTCCCCCTTGTAATATAGCCTACAATCTCATCCCCCGGTACCGGATTACAGCATTTTGCAATTCTAACTAAACAGTTTTCTATGCCTTTTACAATTACTCCATTTTCAGGCAGTTTCTTCTTCCGCTGTCCTTCTTTAGATTTTTTAGCTGTTTTAGCAATGTTTTTTGCAATTTCTTCTGCCTTAACGGTCTTTCTATACTCTTCCCTAAGCCTCGAAATTACTTTGTTTGCAGTTAATGTCCCATAACCTATTGCAGCATAAAGATCATCCAGTGAAAGAAAAGTATATTTCTTAAGTACAATTTCAACCCATTCAGGTTTAAACAACTCGTTAAAGGTAAGGGATTGTTTTTTTAATTCTTTCTCAATCATTTCCTTACCCCTGATAATATTCTCTTCTCTTTTTTCTTTTTTAAACCACTGTTTAATTTTATTCCGGGCTTGTGAGCTTTTAACAATTTTCAGCCAATCCCTGCTTGGCCCGTGAACACTGGAAGATGTTATAATTTCTACTATATCCCCGTTTTTTAATTCATATTCAATAGGGGTTATTTTACCGTTTACCTTGGCACCTGCCATTTTATTCCCAATTGCACTGTGAATTGCATATGCAAAGTCAATGGGCGTTGAACCGGCAGGAAGGTTTATAACATCACCTTTAGGTGTAAAAACAAAAACTTCGTCTGTAAAGAGGTCAACCTTTAAATTCTCCATGAATTCATCTGCATCCCGGGCATCTTTCTGCCACTCTAAAAGCTGCCTTAGCCATGCAAGTTTTTTATCTAAATCACTGTCTTTGCCACCCTCTTTATACCTCCAGTGGGCTGCTATCCCCACTTCTGCCACCCTGTGCATTTCCCAGGTTCTTATCTGTATTTCAAAAGGTACCCCTTCAGGACCTATGACGGTTGTATGCAAAGACTGATACATATTAGGCTTTGGCATTGCAATATAGTCTTTAAACCTTCTGGGCATAGGTTTAAAAATTTCATGAACAAGCCCTAGTACTGCATAACAATCTTTTACAGTATCCACAATAACCCTTACAGCAAAAAGGTCATATATCTCTTCTAATGTTTTATTCTGATTTACCATTTTCCTGTATATACTGTAAAAATGCTTAGGTCTTCCGTCAAGATGACCTTGTACACTAATTTCATTCAGTTTTTCTCTTAATACGTTTAAAATATTCTCTATATAATCTTCCCTTTCGTTCCTTCTTTTGGCTATTTTTTCCACTAAATCATAATAGCCCTTTGGGTCAATATATCTCAAACAAATATCTTCAAGCTCCCACTTAATTTTAGAAATCCCCAACCGGTGAGCTATTGGGGCATAAATTTCTAAAGTTTCCTTTGCTTTTTCAGCTTGTTTTTCAGCTTTCATGTATTTTAAAGTCCGCATATTGTGAAGGCGGTCAGCAAGTTTAATGAGAATAACCCTTATGTCTTTTGCCATGGCAAGAAACATTTTTCTCAAATTCTCAGCTTGCCTCTCCCTTTTAGTTGTATAAGGAATTTTACCCAGTTTTGTAACGCCATCTACCAGGTCTGCCACTTCCTGACCAAACATCTCTTTTATTTCCTCATAAGTGTGGTCAGTATCCTCTATGGTATCGTGAAGAATCCCGGCAATTATTGAAGTACAATCCAGCTCCAGATCCGCTAAAATAAAAGCTACCTCTAATGGATGTGTGAAAAATGGCTCTCCAGATACCCTGCATTGGCCTTCATGTGCTTTCTTTGAAAAATCATATGATTTTTTGAGCAGATCAAAATCACAATTAGAATTATATTTTTTTATCCTTTCCACTAACCTGTTAATGTCATCACACATTAAAATTCCTCCAAAAACCCTTCACACAATTAAAACTGGACTATTGATTTTACATTATAACCTTGTAATTTTTCCCTACCCTTTAAAAATCCAAGTTCTACAAAGTATATAATTCCTACAATTTTGCCCCCCAGCTGCTCTACAAGTTTTATGTTGGCTTCTGTAGTCCCGCCGGTTGCAAGTAAATCATCCACAATTACAACCTTTTGTCCTTTAGATATTGCATCGCTATGTATTTCTAAAATATCAGTACCATATTCCAGCTGGTATTCCACAGATATGGTTGTATAAGGAAGTTTACCCTTCTTCTTATTGGTACAAACCCCTTTCCTGTTAAGTATGCTAAAGGGGTTCCAAAAATAAAGCCTCTGGATTCAGGTCCCACTATAACATCAAATTCTCCAAAGTTTTCCATTTCATATTTCATTTTATCAATACATTCTTTTAAAGCCTCTGAATCCTGCAGCACCGTTGTAATGTCGACATAATTAACGCCCTCTTTGGGAAAGTTCATAATTTGACGTAATTTTGATTTTAAATCCATAGTTTTCCTCCCAATAAATCTATTTAATAAAATTTATTATACTATAAATTTGTACCATAAATTTTATGCAAATTTTTTCATTTCTTTAAAGAGCATTTAAACTTCTATAAAGAAATGAATCTTCAATATTTCTCTTTTGTTTATGAGTATCCGGCATATTTATAGTCATTCCGTATTTACCGTACAATTCACTTTTTAAAAAGGATAATTCACTAAAAATCTGAATAATTTTTTTTGCTTTAAAATAATTCATATTGATGCCATACTTTTTTGATACAGAATCTGAAAAAGCAAATAAATTATCTATAACAAAACTATTACCATAATTTGCTTTAATGTGTTTATAAACAAAAACCATCTCCTGCCTGTTAGGAACAATACTATCTTTGTTAAAATTAAAATTTATTTTATTATAAATATAAATTTTACTTAAATCAATACTATTTAATACTTTAATTAAATATTTCTCACAAAACCACTGTCCATGTACTATTACTTTATCAAATTTTGATAGGTCCAGTCTAGAGGGGTCAGGATTTACCAGTATATGCAGGGTAGAGTCATTAATTTTTACTTCTGAAAAGCTCATGGAGTATTTAAAATTAAATTCAAAAGCACAGCTTTTAACAAAATCTATAATTTCTTTTACAGAATCAATGGAATTTAAAATAATCACCGCTCTTTTCTTTTGCAAATTATAATTATATATATATTCTTTTAAATCTTTTTCCTTTTTAATTAAAGGAATTTTATTGATATAATTTTCAAAATTTTCTTCTAATGCATCTTCTTCAAAGCTTAAAGAGCGGTCAAGGGTAAAAAAGAATTTGTTACTTAGCATAATTTCAAAAGCCGGCTTTATATCTATAACTTTTAGCTGTGCACTTTTAACCCCATTCCAGCTATTTATATCTAATGTACATACAATGTCTAATACATCGGATTTTTTGTATACTTTTGCCAAATGCCCCATTTTAAATGCAATTGCATTCACTCTAACACCATTGTTCTCTATTTTAAGCTTCAGGTGGCTGTTATCACTTCCCACTGCATTTATTTCGGCAATTTTTGCATTTTCAAATTTAAATACCGGCTCCGGGTTGTCAACTCCAAAAGGTTCTAATAAAGACAGCTGGTGCGCATTTTCTAAAGTAATCTCTTGTGCTTCTATGGAGGTATCTATTTTTATTTTCTGTGTAAATTTTGACTCATCAATAAATAAATTAGCATACTCATTTATAAGTCTTCTAAAATCATCAATTTTTTCTTCTTTTAAAGTTAGCCCCACAGCCATTTCGTGTCCTCCATACTTTTCCAAAACCTCCTGGCAAAAGGTAAGGGCATTAAATAAGTTTATTCCTTCTATACTTCTTCCAGATCCCCTCCCTGTTCCGTCAGACACAGTGATTAATATACAGGGCTTATTGTATTTTTCCACAACTTTAGATGTAACAATCCCAATTACCCCTTGATGCCAATCCCTTCCCGGTACTACCATAATGCTGCTTTTTTTTATATCACATTCCGCCTCTATTTTATTTATCACTTCTTCAAAAATTTCTGTTTCTATTTTTTGCCTTTCTTTGTTTAATTCATTTAATTTTAAGGCAATTTCTTTTGCCTCCCCCTCTTCCTCAGTTGTCAAAAGCTTCACCACCATTGCTGCATCCCCGATTCTTCCTGCAGCATTAAGTCTTGGGGCTATTATATACCCTATGTGGGTGGAGGTGATTTTTTTTCCTGAAACACCTGCTTCCTCCTTGAGTGATTTAAGCCCTAAATTTGAAGTGTTGTTTATCTCTTCTATTCCATACTTAACCAAAATCCTGTTTTCACCGGTAAGGGACATTACATCGGCAACAGTTCCAAGGGCCACTAAGCTTAAATATTCTGATTGTTTAATTTCTACATTCATTTTTAAAGAAAGTGCTTTTACAAGTTTAAAAGCAACCCCTACCCCGGATAAATTCTTATCAGGATACAAACAGTCCGGTCTTTGGGGGTTTACCAAAGCTTTTACTTGAGGTAATTTTTCTTTACATTCGTGATGGTCTGTAACTATCACATCTATTCCTTTCTCCATCAATTCCCTGGTCTCTTCTATGGAGGTTGTACCACAGTCAACAGTTACAACTAAATCCACTCCCATGTCTAAAACTTTTTCAACGGAATTTTGGGAAAACCCGTACCCTTCTTCAAATCTGTTGGGAATATAGTAATCTACAAGGGCATTTTGTGATTTTAAAAACTTATATAAAATAGAGGTGCTGGTAACACCATCTACATCATAATCGCCATAAATTAATATTTTTTCTCTTTTCCTTACAGCCTTAGATATCCTTTCTGCAGCAACATCCATATCTTTTAAAAGAAAAGGGTCATTTAAATCCTCTAATGTTGAATTTAAAAATTTATCTATTTTTTCAGCACAGTCCATCCTTCTGCTTAAAAAAATCTTTGCCAGAAAAATTGAAATTCCGGCTTCACATGCCAGCTTCTCAGCTTTTTCAAAGGGGACATACCTTGTATCCCATATCTTTTTTATTTCCACCCGATCACCCCAAAAACGACCTTGCATAAATGTCTTCGTTACCTTTTAATCCTTTACTTTTTATACTTTACAATATTTCTATACACTTTTACAATATTATAAAAAGCCCGACTTTCATCGGACTTTTTTATATTCATTTTATGATTTTAAATTTTCCTTTTCAGTGTTTGCCATTCGGAAGTACCTTTTGTACCTTTTATTTAGAAATACGGAAGATATTAAATTTTTAATCACCATCAAGGGTTCTTATTTCCTCCTGCCTGAAGCACTTCCGACTTACCACACAATCATAACTCTCAGCATTTTAAAATATTGCCTTAGAAATACAATTTACACTTATCTAAATTTTCTTTTTCTTGCTGCTTCAGATTTTTTCTTCCTCCTTACGCTTGGTTTTACATAGTGCTCTCTTTTTCTAACTTCTGCTAATACGCCTGCCTTGGCACATTGTCTCTTAAACCTCTTTAGAGCACTGTCAAGAGATTCATTCTCTTTAACTCTGATTTCAGACATGTATTTCCCTCCCTCCGATGGCAACAATTGTGCTACATAGCTAAATTATATCCTATAACACGGATTAAATGGAAACAACTAAAATATAGCACACCTTATATTATATATTATTGTGCAAATTCGTGTCAACTGTTATTTTTGCTGTAGTTAGTGTCAGTTTGCTGCAGGAAAAAAACATTATTAAAATATAATAAAAAAGCTGCGTACTAATCTCTTAGCACTACAGCTCCTATAATACCACATTTTTTATAAAAAGCACATCCTATGCCCTATTGTACAGGAAAAGATTTTTTAAAGTCAGATTAAAATGGCAATTCATCATCAATATCGCTGTCACTATCATCATTTTCTGCCACATAATTATCTGAAATATTGTCAGTACCTGACTCTCTCTTACTATCTGCAAAATATGCCTCTTCTGCAATAACTTCAGTTACATAATGCCTCTTGCCCTCATTGTCATCCCAAGTTCTCAGCTGAAGCCTTCCTGTTACTGCAACCTGCTGACCCTTAATAAAATATTTAGAACAAAACTCTGCCAGCTTATCCCAGGCAACTATAGGTATAAAATCCGCCTGTCTCTCTTCTCCCTGTCTTTGAAACCTTCTGTCAACAGCTAATGTAAAACGGCATACCGGTATATTGTTTACATTAGTATACCTCAGCTCAGGATCCTTGGTAAGCCTCCCCATTAAAATCACTTTGTTCATAAAACCACCCTCTCACAAAACTTACAAAAATTCTATATTTAAATTATACCAAACATACGTTCTTTTGTCCATGGTTTTTTATTTGTTTTTTAAAAAATAATAAGTCCGTCAGGTAATTACAATTCCATAATAAATATTAGTATACAATATCAGTATACTAATTGACTAAAAGGAATATAATAATTAGAATTAGTATAACAACACTTTTGTAAAGGGGATAAATATGTTTAAAATTGTAAATAAAAGAATTTTGAATTCCCAAGTTAAATTAATGGATATATATGCTCCACACATTGCAAAAAAAGCTGAGCCAGGGCAATTTATTATTTTAAGGATAAATGAAAAAGGTGAAAGGGTTCCTTTAACAATTGCAGATTTTGACCGTGAAAAGGGAACTGTAACGATAATATTTCAAGAAGTGGGGAAAACAACCAAGGAATTGGGTTCATTGAATGAAGGTGATACTATACTTGACTTTGCAGGTCCTTTAGGTATCCCTTCAAAACTGGACAATGTAAAAAAAGCTGCTGTTATAGGGGGAGGACTTGGTACAGCAATTGCATACCCTCAGGCAAAAAAATTAAATTTCCTTGGGGCTGAAGTACATGCCATCATTGGCTTTAGAAATAAAGAACTTATAATACTTGAAGAAGAAATGAAAGCAGTCAGCAATAAACTTTTTGTTACCACTGATGACGGTTCTAACGGGACAAAAGGTTTTGTAACAGATATACTAAAGAAATTAATTGAAGAAGGAAATGAATACAACCTGGTAATTGCAATAGGTCCTTTGGTGATGATGAAGGCTATAAGTGAACTTACAAGGCCATATAATATAAAAACAATTGTAAGCATGAATCCTATTATGATTGACGGGACCGGAATGTGCGGCGGCTGCCGGGTAACAGTTGGCGGGGAAATAAAATTTGCATGTGTAGACGGTCCTGATTTTGACGGGCATAAAGTTGATTTTGATGAGGCTATACGGAGGCAAAGTATGTACAAAAAACATGAAGCAGAAGTTGTAAAAAAACACCAGTGCAAGCTAGGAGGCGGTAGCGATGCCTAATATGTCACCTAAAAAAGTTCCTATGCCTGAACAGAATCCTAATGAGAGAATTAAAAATTTTTTGGAAGTTGCTTTAGGCTATACAGAAGAAATGGCTGTGGAAGAAGCACAAAGATGCCTCCAATGCAAACACAGACCTTGTGTATCAGGCTGTCCTGTAAATGTAAAAATTCCTGATTTTATAAAACTTGTAGCTGAAGGAAAATTTCAGGAGGCATATGAAAAAATAAAAGAAACCAACAGCCTTCCTGCTGTCTGCGGCAGGGTGTGTCCCCAGGAAAACCAGTGTGAAAAGGTTTGTGTGAGAGGGAAAAAAGGCGAATCTGTAGGCATTGGAAGACTAGAACGTTTTGTTGCCGATTGGTATATAAATAATGTGGATTCAAAACCGGATGTGCCAAAGAAAAATGATAAAAGAGTTGCAATAATAGGCTCAGGACCTGCCAGCCTGGCATGTGCCGGGGATTTAGCTAAAATGGGATACAATATCACCATTTTTGAAGCATTTCACGAACCCGGCGGTGTATTGGTATATGGTATTCCTGAGTTCAGGCTGCCTAAAAGCATAGTAAAAAAAGAAATAGACTCCCTTAAAGATATGGGGGTAGAAATAAAGACCAACATGGTTATTGGAAAAGTTTTTTCTATAGATGAATTACTTGCTGAAGGCTATGATGCCGTATTCATAGGCTCCGGTGCCGGACTTCCAAAATTTTTGGGGATACCCGGCGAAAACCTCAACGGAGTGTATTCGGCAAATGAATTTCTTACAAGGGTAAATCTCATGAAAGCTTATAAATTTCCTGAATATGACACTCCCGTGTACATTGGCAAAAACGTTGCAGTTGTGGGAGGCGGGAATGTGGCAATGGATGCGGCAAGAAGTGCAAAAAGGCTTGGAGCTGAAAATGTATATATTATATACAGGCGTTCTAAGGAAGAAATGCCTGCAAGACTGGAAGAAGTAAATCATGCAAAGGAAGAGGGAATTATATTTAATTTTTTGGAAAATCCAACTAAAATTATTGGTACAGATGACGGATGGATTAAAGGAATAGAGTGCATAAAAATGGAACTTGGAGAACCTGATTCAACAGGCAGAAGAAGACCTGTCCCTAAAGAAGGAACTGAACACATTATAGACGTAGACAGTGTAATTATTGCAATCGGACAAGGTCCTAACCCACTTATATCATCCAGCACAAAGGAATTGAAAACTAAAGAATGGGGCGGCATTGCCACTGATGAAAACACCGGGGCTACAAGTAAAAAAGGTGTTTTTGCCGGCGGGGATATTGTAACCGGTGCAGCAACGGTTATTATGGCAATGGGTGCAGGTAAAAAAGCTGCCGAAGCAATTGACAATTATCTAAAGAACAATAATTAAAATAATTAAAGTAATTAAAATTAAGAAATATGACTAAACCGGTAATGTATTTTATTTATAGCATTTTGCTTGCAAGTGTATTTAACCGTCAAAAAAACTTACAGAACTAAGGTAATTATATTTTTTTCCCTGAAACCTGTTTTCCTCTTCCATTTTCTTTTCCAATAGCTCCTGGACTTTCCACCAGCTTCTTCCCCAGTTGCAAAAAAGTGTCCGCTCCTCCGGTGCCCGTCCGATAAGCCTTTGTACAACTATATCAGGGCTTAGGTATTCCAGGAAAGAAATAGTCCTTTCAATGTATTCTTCCATACTGACAGGTGTAATCTCTCCTCTTTGGTACATCTCTCCTATGGGGGTATCCTTTAAAATATAAAGGGAATGACATTTTACCTGTTCCACCCTAAGGGCTGAGAGTATTCTTGCCCCTTCTATTGTATCATCTATCGAATCCATGGGAATGTCAACAATATAGTGGGCACAAACCTCCAGCCCGTATGACTTTATTAAAAGCACTGCATGTATAAACTCAGCTAAAAGATGCCCTCTGTTTAGCTTTTTTAATGTGTGGTAATTAACTGTCTGCAAACCAAGTTCTATAACAATATCTATTCCCTTAGTAGTTTTAATATCTTTTAAATATTCAATATACTCCTTCCATATACAGTCCGGACGGGTTGAAATATATATAGCCACTACACCGTCCATACAGGCTTCTGCAATATATCTTTTAAAATCTTCCAAAGGAAGGTACGTATTTGAATAGTTTTGAAAATATGCTATAAACTTTTCTGAATTGTAGTTTTTTCTTATGTACTTTAAGTTTTGCAAAAGCTGTTCTTTAACCGAAAGATAATTAGGTAAATTTTCAAATCCCGTCCCTTCTTCTCCACAAAAAATACAGCCTTCTTTACTTATTCTTCCATCCCTGTTTGGACAGGTGACAGGCAAATTTACAGGAAGCTTGTAAACTTTTGCATTGTACCTTTTTTTTAAGTATTGGGAAAATTTATTGTACAGCATTTTTCACCTCTTCGTATACCTTCCACAGAGGAATGTTTTTTTCCTTAGCTACCCTTTTACAATCTTCATATTCAGGACTTACTTTTTCTAAGCCATTTACTAAAGATATTTTGACTTTTACTTCCCCGTATTTAGTCATTACGGTTCTTTCTTCCCTGGTAAGTGTCTGTCTTTTGCAAACAGTTTTCCTGACTCCCAGGGTTGAAGTTTCCCTTAGTATAATATTTGAAAGTTTTTCTTCAATTTCTTTAGGTGAAAGTACAGTAAGCACCACCCCGGGCCTGTTTTTTTTCATATAAACAGGGGTGTAAAACACCTCAAGTGCCCCGTTTTCTAAAAGCATTTCCATTACATAGCCTAAAAACTCAGGGTTCATATCGTCAATATTTGTCTCTAAAACATATATTTCATCATCTCTTTTAGATTCATCCATTAATGTGCCAAGGACACATCTTAAAGCATTAAGCCTTCCTATTTTTCTCTTTCCGGCACCATAGCCTGTCTTTTCTATTTTAATTGGAGGCGTAACCCCGTATTCTGAACACAGGCATTTTATAAGGGCTATTCCTGTAGGGGTTACCAGTTCTGTACCTATATCCTCTGTTATGTAGGGTATTTCACTTCCTTTAAGCATCTCCATCACTGCCGGTACGGGAACCGGCAATACCCCGTGCTGGCATTTTATAAAACCGTTTCCATCCCTTAAGGGAGATGAATAGATTTTGTCCACTCCTAAAAGGTCTATACAAATAGCCACTCCCATTATGTCTACAATTGAATCAACAGCTCCCACTTCATGAAAATGTATTTCATTTATCCCTTTATTGTGAACTTTAGCTTCCGCCCTGGCAATTTCTTTAAAAACCTTTTTTCCAAATTCCTTTACATTAGGTTTTAAAGTACTCTCATCTATGATTTTTTCAATATCTTCTAAGTTCCTTGACGGATGGTAATGATGGTGAAAATGACCGTCACTATGGCCATGACTGTGCCCATGATTATGGTTGTGGTCATGACTGTGGCTGTGATTATGCCCATGACTGTGGTTGTGGTCATGACTGTGGCTGTGATTATGCCCATGACTGTGGTTGTGGTCATGACTGTGGCTGTGATTATGCCCATGACTGTGGTTGTGGTCATGACTATGATTGTGTTGGTGGTTATGATGATCACCGCTGGAATCTTCAATTCCTTCTACAATAATATTAACATCTGTTACTGTAATGGAGTCTATAACCTTTTTTTCTATAATAATATCATAACCTGGTAAATTCAGTTTATTAAGCTCATCCAAAAATTTATTTTGATCTATTCCTAAATCCAAAAGGGCACCAAGCATCATGTCCCCGCTAACTCCTGAAAAACAGTCAAAATACAGTACTCTCATTGCTCCCAATCCTTTCTGAATTCTTAATTATCACCTGTTTATCAAAGCTGCCAGATAACCTGCCCCAAACCCGTTATCTATATTGACAACCCCTATACCTGTTGCACAGCTGTTTAACATGGTAAGAAGGGCAGACAATCCTCTAAAGCTTGCCCCGTATCCAACGCTGGTGGGAACTGCAATAACCGGTCTGTCCACAAGCCCGCTTACTACACTGGCAAGGGCTCCTTCCATACCTGCAACCACCACCAAAACATTTGCTTTCATTATCACATCAGACTTTGCAAAAAGCCTGTGAATACCTGCAACACCTACATCATAAACTCTTTCAACAACATTTCCCATTACCTCACACGTAACTGCCGCCTCTTCTGCCACCGGGATATCAGAAGTACCTGCTGAAACAACTGCAATGGTTTTTTTACTCTTCAAAATCTCCCTTCTCTTTACCACCACTATCCTTGCCGCCTCATAATATACTGCATCCCCGACAATCTCCTTTATACCTTCATAAACTTTTTTATCTGCCCTAGTTGCCATAATGTTATTATTTTTTTCAATCAGCTTTTTAACAATTTCCTTTATCTGCTCTATGGTTTTTCCTTCGGAATAAATCACTTCCGGAAAGCCGTTTCTGATATTTCTGTGGTGGTCAATTTTTGCAAAACCTATATCTTCAAATGGAAGTTTTTTCAAATCTTTAAGGGCGTCATCAACACTTACACTTCCGTTTTTTACGTTGTTTAAAAGCTCTCTTAAATACTCCATATCCATACTTAAAACAACTCCATATATTTAATTTACATTTAACACTTCCGTTAATTTCATTTCTTTTTCCTTTTCTAATATACCTTTTTCCTGAACCATTTTTAAAGTTCTTTGTCCTAGCATTTTGTATATATTCAAAATGTCTTTATCAAAAGATTTTATTTTTTCAATATGCTTTGCAATAATTTTGTCATCCCCTCTTTCTATAGGTCCTGTAATGGAATCTAAAACCCCGCGGCTTTCTAAATTTTCCACAGTACCTTTTATTAAGGGGAGAAACACCTTCCCTGCTGCCTCTTTTCCAAAACCCAAACCATTTAATATTTCACTTGCTATATAAGAAAGGGTAACGGTATAGTTTGAAATAATACATGCTGCGGCATGATAAAGGGTTTTATCCTCTTTTTCTATACATACCATTGTACCATTAAAACCTTCAACAATAGTCTTTGCATATTCTTTCGAAATATTGCACCCTTCAAACCCAAAATATATATTGTAAAGTTTTTTCCAGCCATCTTCTTTTGATGCAAAGGTCTGGGCCGGATGAAGTGAGGCGGTATGTCCCCCTAAATCCTTTAAAGGCTTTAATTCATCTGAAGTTAATGCACCGCTTAAATGAAAGAAAACTTTATTTTCTATATATTTTTTTGAAACCTTTGAAGCTATCTCTTCTGCAACACTTCTAATGCTATTGTCAGATACAGACAAAAACACAATTTCTGATCTTTTTACCGTTTTAATTATATCATTGGGTAAGTCAGCTGATATTTTTTTGTTCAGCTCCAGTGCTGACTTACTGCTTTTGCTATATATTCCTGAAATGTTAATATTTTTATTATAAAAGGCTAATGCTAAAGCATAGCCAACTTTACCTGCACCCACTATTCCAACATTCACCTAGAATTCCACCTTTCTTACAGGAATTTCTCACAAGTATAATTTTATTGATATAAAAAGATAAAATTACCTGCCGCCATTATTTTATAAAATGATATCATATGTTTTGCAACACTTCAATTCATAGAAAATTTATTTCAATTGCTTTACAATAGAGTAACAATTATTGCTTGTACCCTTCCCTTTTGATAACATAATACTTGACATAATACTTTAATACCACAGCATAAATTAATAAAACACTATAGTATAGTGGAACAGGGGTATGTTATGAAAAAGATACATATGTTTTTTTGGATACTCTTAATGTTTTGGTGCCTGTTTTTTAATTTTACATATGCAAGTAAATCAAATTTATACTATAATAGTAATGTTTTTTCATTCTCTGTTTCAGAGGATGCCGGCTTTTTCTTGTACGGCAAAGAGTATACCGGAAGTGACAATTCAATAACTCTGGTGGATAAAAAAGGGGAGTTTACTTTATTAATAACTTCGGATATAATTAATAACCAGGCTTTAAATAATATGCGTCAGATTACAGGGGATAATACATCTTCCAACAAAGAAATTTTCTATAAAATATTTGAATATAAAATAAGCCACTTCAAAGCATTGGTTGAACACAGTAAAAATAATTTCTATTTTGACAGCCAGGTAAATCCTTCATCTGAAACTTACATAAAAATATTTGAAGAACACAATCAAATACTTTTTGGGGAAAACTCCAATATAATTCTTTTTAACACCATAGAAGAAGACAAACAATCCTTTACTGAAAAAACAAACATAAATATAACAATTCCCTCATCTCTAAACATGACCATATATTCCATTAATATTACAGGAAAAAAAGGTTTTCTTACCGGGGAGAATATAAATAGAATAAGTCTTTTAATTCAGGGACTTTCCATCCCAAATTCTACAAATACCAATGATACATTGGATGTGTTTAAAGACAAAGAGGCAGTAAAAAGGGCAAACCAAGGTATTTACCCTAATTTTGATAAAACAAATGTGGAGTTTGTTGAATACAAAAACCAAAAGCATAATTACAAAATTTATCATCCTTCCACATCCATCCCATACCTTCAAAATAATATTATTAGCAATTTAGATTATGTAAGCTTTAAAATAAACCATAATACCCACTACTCAATTACTGCTGAAACTCTAAACCCTAATCATGCATATCCAGCTGATGTATATGTAATTTACAAAAAAGGTGAGTTAAAGTATTTATATAATGATAAATTAACGGTATTGGACTCCGGAAAAATTAATATCTCCGGTGAATACTATGATTTTTTGAAATATAAAATAGAAATGGATAATGATGCATTGTATGTGACAGATGTTTATATTATTCAAAATTTAAAACTCTTTACAGTTTCTTTAAATAGCTATTATAAAGAAGCATCTGAGGCTATACTTAATATATTTAGAAAAATTGTTTCATCCTTTGAAATTACCAATTCCGATAAAATAGATGTTTATAACGAAAATGTTACATTTAATGTATTTACTAATAATTTAAATGAGTATTCTTTCCTCTACCCTGCCCACTGGACTATCACCAATAAATCAAAAACTATGGACTCTGCCGCATTTTATGTAAGCAGTCGTGAATACTCCACAACCCTTGATATTTTTACAGGGGAATTTGCACCTTTTCCAACTCACTCACAGGAAAGCTTATTTAAACTTATCATAGAGGATGCTTCCTTAGATAAATATTTAAAAGGCTACAATATCCCCTATAAAGGAAGACCTTATAAAACATTAACCACCACCTTTAAAAAAGAAGGGGATGCTATCTTTGTCAATAAATTAATAAATTACCTTGACAAAAGGGACAGGTACAGGCTGGCTTGTTCATCTTATATAATATACAGTAATAAAGTGTATTCACTTTTTATATCCATCAATGATTTTTTAGCACCAGGGACAGATTATACTGACAACAGGCTTATGTATATATTAGACACAATTGTACAATCCTTTGACATTAAAAGAAATGAAGTGTTTTTAGAAGACAGCAGAGTAGCTTTTACCAAAGATACTCTGCGGAAGGTTTTATGTGCAAATGCATTAATTAGCCAAGCCTCTTTTCTAAATCTAAAAAATGACATTTTAACCCATCCTGCTGTTTTATTGTTTGCAGAATACCCGGAAATATTTTCCCAAATAAAATATTTTCTCAAATAAAAAAGGTTAATTTTGGTTCTAAATAAATGTGGTTACAAATAAAAGTAAAAGTTTTAATAGAACCCTTTAAATTCTACTAAAACTTTTACTAAATACTTTTTGTTGAATTTGCTATAGAATTTATTGTAAAATTATTTCCCGGCAATACTGGTAAGATATGAATTTATCATTCCATCAAGATTCCCATCCATTACAGAATCAACATTTGACTCTTCATAATTGGTCCGGTGGTCTTTAACCATTGTATACGGACAAAATACATATGACCTTATCTGACTGCCCCAGGCTATTTCCATCTGAACCCCTTTAAGGTCCTCAATTTTTTCCTTTTGTTCCCTCTCTTTAAGAGCCATAAGTTTTGATTTTAACATTTTCATAGCGGTGTCTTTGTTTTGATGCTGGGAACGCTCATTCTGGCAGGTAACCACAATACCTGTAGGCAAGTGAGTTATCCTTACAGCTGATTCTGTCTTATTAACATGCTGACCTCCTGCACCGCTTGAACGGTAGGTATCTATCCTGATATCCTCAGGATTAATATCTACTTCTATTTCATCGCTTAATTCCGGTATAACATCTAAGGATGCAAAGGAGGTATGCCGTCTTCCCCCTGCATCAAAAGGTGAAATTCTGACAAGGCGGTGTACACCTCTTTCTGCTTTTAAATACCCATAAGCATTTTCACCTTCAACTTGTATTGTAACACTTTTTATACCTGCTTCATCACCATCAAGGCAATCGAGAACAGTTACCTTAAAGCCCTTTCTTTCAGCCCATCTGGTATACATTCTAAGAAGCATCTGAGCCCAATCCTGAGCCTCTGTGCCTCCTGCTCCGGCATGCAAAGTCAGTATCGCATTGTTTTTATCATAAGGACCTGTCAGAAGGGTGTGTATTTTAAGATCTTCATACTCTTTTTTAAATTCTTTAAAATCATTTTCTATTTCACTAATAACACCTTCATCCTCTTCTTCAATAGCCAGTTGGCATAAAGTATACAAATCATCCCATTTAGAAATGATTTCATTATATTTTTCCAATTGACTTTTTAATGTCTTTAATTTTTGCAAAATATCCTGGGATTTCTGAGGGTCATTCCAAAAATCAGGTTCTGTGGTTTTTTGTTCAAGTTCTTCTATTTCATTGCTTTTTCCTTCAATGTCAAAGAGAAACCCTCATTTCTTCTAATTTGTCTTTGTAATTTTGAAGCTCATGCTTAATTTCTTCAATTTGAAGCATTATAAATCAACTCCCTCTAAATAATGTTAAAATACAGTTTTAATTCTACTATATTAATAGGTAAATGTCTATGATTAGTCTTGAAAGTAATGAACTTCTTCATAATCATTTATATCATTTCAATCTGTATCTTTTATCTATGAATCTGTTTCGTTTATCTTATTTACTATTAATTCTTTTGGAGTTGTTTATACTGTCTATAAGTGGTTTTAATGCCTCCGGAGTTAATCCTGATTCTTCAATTTGTTTAGCAAGCATTATGTAAGGAAGGCTGCTTTCTTTAGTCAACCACATTATTAGTTCTTTATCCTTAACATGTTCAAGTGCAAATCCCGTCTCTTTAGTTACCTCTGCCAGTTTCTCCTGACTCATTTCTAAAGCATAAAGCTGTTTTTCCTTTTCATAGCTTTCAGGAGTATTGTGCTCATAAAAGAAAGTATCCCTGACCTGAGCATATTTAGCCAAAATCTTAATTGTACCTATAAAAGGCATCCTCTCTCCTTTTGCATACAATTCGAGCATTTCAGGAAATATTAATGTTCCTAATTTTCGACTTATATCTTGGGACAACTCCTCATATGTACGGTCACCTTTTATTAAATCGATATTTTTCCCAACAGTTACAGCATTTTTATCCTTGCTGCCTGAGCGCCCTAATAAATAGTCAGCAGAGACACCAAAGAAATCAGCTAATTTGTGGAGTGTCTCGTAGTCCGGTTCCCTTTTAGCTAATTCATATGATGCAATTGCCTGACGGGTAATTCCTAAGTGTTCTGCTACATCTTTTTGTGAAAGTCCTTTTTCTTCCCTTAATCGTTTTATCATCGTTGAGAAAGACATTAAAATACCACCTTATTACTACAATTTGACACCATTTTTTAATATTTTTATATCAAGCAACAGATTGTTTGCATTTTTTCCGAATTATTATTGACAGCAACAGATTGTTGCTGTAAAATAAAGTATGGATATAAGAACTGCCTGACAAAATCTATTTTATCATATTTTTTTACTAATAAACAAGTTTTATTTAAGTATTAAAATATTACGCTAATAAAATATTAATCTGTAATAGTTACTAAAACAAATCAATTACCTATTGATTTGTTTATATAAAAACTTATAATTGGAGGCGGTGTTTTGGAGAGTATTGAATCCCTCAGGGAAAAATTGCACTCTGTTCTTGACTCAGGGGATAATATTAAAATTTTAACTACAAGTCAGGAACTTGACAAATTAATTGCCAACTATATGTTACAACAATTGAAGCCAGATGCATGCGCTTCATAAAATTAAAGCACTTATAAACTATTTTTACCCATGTTTTTTAGCAATTTTTAGCACTAAATAGTTGATTGAGCGCAAATTATATATTTGCGTTCTTAATAAAAATCATCCTGCACAAATTTATATATAATTTAACTTCCTATTCGTACTACAAAAAATGTAGTACGAATCTTTTTTTACCTTATTTTTTGTTTCTTTTAACAAATCTCTTTATCCTGTTTACAGCTTCAACAATATCATCCATGGATCTTGAATAACAAACCCGGACAAATCCTTCCCCACATTCACCAAAAGCATCTCCTGGAACAACAGCTACCTTTTCCTCTATAAGAAGTTTTTCACAAAATTCAGTAGAAGTCATTCCCGTTGACTTAATGCTTGGAAAGAGATAAAAAGCCCCTAGTGCTTCAAAACACTCAAGTCTAGCTTCCCTAAATCCCTTTAAAAGCACTTTTCTTCTCCTGTTATATTCCCTTACCATCCTCTCCACATCTGCATCAGCATTTCTAAGGGCTTCTATAGCTGCATACTGTGCTGTAGTTGGTGAACACATTATGGCAAACTGATGCACCTTGTACATTGCTTCTATCAATTCCGGATGCCCGCATACATATCCAAGTCTCCATCCAGTCATGGCAAAAGCCTTGGAAAAACCATTTATCAGAATTGTCTTATCTTTCATCTCCGGAAAGTTTGCTATTGAAACATGCTTTCCGTTATAAGTCAATTCTGAATAAATTTCATCTGAAATAACAATTATATTTTTATCCTTAAGTACCTCTACTATACCTTCTAAATCCTTTCTGGTCATAATTGCGCCGGTAGGATTGTTGGGAAAAGGAAGAATTAATGCCTTTGTCCTCTCTGTAATTGCACTTTCTAAAAGCTCCGGGGTTAACCTGAACTCGTCTTCATGTCTTAAGTTAACAATTACAGGAGTTGCGCCTGTAAAAACCGTACAGGGTTTATAGGATACAAAACTCGGCTGAGGTATGATAACTTCGTCCCCTTTTGTTACAAGAGTCCTTAATGCTATATCTATACCCTCGCTTCCCCCTACAGTAACAATAACCTGGTTTTTGGGGTTGTATTCTAAAGAATATTTTCTTTTTAAATAATTACAAATTTCTTTTCTTAATTCAATAAAACCTGCATTGGGGGAATAGTGAGTATAGCCTTTTTCCAGAGAATGAATACCAGCCTCTCTTACAGTCCAAGGTGTTATAAAATCCGGCTCCCCTATACTTAAAGAAATTGCATCTTTCATTTCGTTAACTAAGTCAAAAAATCTCCTGATTCCCGATGGTGGTATGTTTTTAACTGAAGGTGTAATCATGTCTGATATATTCATAGTACTATTGCCTCCCTGTCATCTTGCGGACCTTTTTCAAAAATAGTTCCTTTATCTTTGTATTTTTTCAAAACAAAGTGAGTAGATGTACTTAAAACTGAGTCAAGAGGTGCAAGCTTCTCTGCAACAAACAGTGCAACTTCCTTCATGGATTTCCCTTCAACAATGACCGTTAAATCAAATCCTCCTGACATAAGGTAGCAGTCCTTTACCTCAGGATATTTATATATTCTTTCTGCAATTTTGTCAAATCCTTCTCCCATCTGAGGTGTTACCTTAACCTCTATTAATGCGGTAACAACTTCCTTGCTTGTCTTTTCCCAATTAATCAATGTATTATATTTTAATATTACATTATCTTTTTCAAATTTTTTAATTGCATCTTTAACCTCTTCTAAATTTTTACCTGTCATTGCAGCTATCTCTTCCGGAGTTGCTTTACTATTGTTTTCTAATATTTCTAAAATTTCCTCCACAAATATCACTCCTTTTATAAAATAATTAAATTATAAATAATTTATTATATTAAAATTATTATATAATTTATTAATTAAAACTGATTAAATAAAACTAACTTTAATACAATTTAATTGTTTAAATAACAAAAAATCCCTTACTCATGAAAGCAAAGGAAGGAAGATACTAAATATTTTATACTTAAACCATAAAAACTACAAAATAAATATATGCACTTAAATAAAAAATCATTCTTCAGTTTCTGTAGATGCTTCAGTTTTTGCTGCATACTCTTCCATAATTTCTTCAATTATCTCTTCGGATAAATCGTCTTTTTGGCTGTCAATTTTATTTAAGTTTGGAAAGTCACTTCCATTCGCTTTTTTCTCAGCAAACTCTACCACTTTGTCCAAATCTGATTCGTATTTCCTCAATGTGTTGCTAATTTCCTTCTTTAATAATTTTATTTCCTCCTTCATGTCAACTAATCTTTCTCTTTCCTGCTCTGTCATTTGTGAAAGTCTTCTTCTTTCCTCATCAGCTTGTCTTCTTGCCTCTTGTAAAATCAGCTCTGCTTTTTCCTGTGCTTTAATTAAAACATCTGCAATTTTAGCCCTGTCTTCATTAAAATGTTCTGCCTTTCTTGCCATATCTTCATATTTTATCCTCAGTTCCCTGCACTGATTTTTTAGTTCTGTTATTTCATTCTCTTTTTCCTTTAATTTATCATCAAATTCCCTGAGAATTTTTTCAATATAAGAGTTTACATCTGATTGTTTAAAACCAAAAAGTGCTGTACCAAACCTCTTTTCCCCAGCCATCTTGCAGTTCCTCCTATACTTTATTTTTTTAAACCAGGCTCTTTTGCAAATATTATGTTCTAAAAAGGCTGAATATTTATTATATTCAACTTTATAATTCAAAATCCTTCTTTTCCGCTAAAAAACTTTTATTAAATCACCTCTTAACTGTAATATGTAGAAAATATAGGTAAGGCAGAGGCATTCCTTTTCCGCTTTACCTATATTAGTAATAATATATTGATATATGTATAATTTGTAGATTTTACATATGCTTATCAATTAGCTGGGACAGGTCTGATTTGGACCTTGCGCCAAGTAGTTTTTCTACCGCCTCACCATTTTTAAATATTATTATTGTAGGAATACTCATAATTTTATATTTAGCAGCCAGTTCCCCCTCATCATCTACATTTAGTTTTGCTATTTTTGCTTTACCATCATATTCCTCCGCTAATTCATCTATTATAGGACCTATAGCCCTGCATGGCCCGCACCAGGGAGCCCAAAAATCCACCAGTACAACATCACTTGAATTGATCACTTCTTCATCAAAATTTTCTCTTGTAAGAGTAATTACTTTTCCATTTTTCATAATTATTCCTCCTAAATTCTTTTAATCACTTCACCCTTTATAGTATTATTTTTACCCCAAATTAAATAAAAGAAACAAATTCATTATACACCCATTATATTTATTTTTAAATAATTTTAAACAAAAAAAGCAGGTTATAAACTGAACCCTGCTTTTTTATTTAATTATACTCTAAAACTTTTCTTCTTTTTCTTTTTTTCCTTTATCCAACTTTACCAAAATATCCGGTACCATTTCCACAAGCTTTTCTATACCTGAATTCTTTTTAATAGGTATTAGCTGTACATCCTCTTTTCTAATTACCAAAACAGCTGCCGGAGTAATTTTAGCACCCAGCCCGACACCGCTTCCGGTCCCGTCATTTCCTTTCTCATCTTTCCCACCTCCACCACCTGTTCCCAATCCAAAACTAGTTGATATAAATGGGATTAATTTGGTATCTCCTATCTCTATAGGTTCTCCCACCACTGTCTTTGATGTAAGAAATTTTTCTAGCTTTTCTAATATTGTACTGATATTTTCATTTAAGTCAAATTTTGGTATCATAATTCGCTACCTCCTTAAATTTCATTTTTTT
This sequence comes from Acetivibrio saccincola, assembly GCF_002844395.1. Classification (NCBI taxonomy): domain Bacteria; kingdom Bacillati; phylum Bacillota; class Clostridia; order Acetivibrionales; family Acetivibrionaceae; genus Acetivibrio; species Acetivibrio saccincola. The sequence continues at coordinate 2,511,098 of NZ_CP025197.1, forward strand.
GTGTTTTATTTTATCAGGTGCCAGGAAATAAAGCCTTAGAACCATATATACTACATAGAACAATATTACCCGCCCCTGGATTAAGAAGCTTCCTTCAAAAATTTCATCTTCAAACACGGTATCAATATTTATTTTTGCATTTTTAAACTTTGGATAAAAAATATTTCTAAAAGCGCATATAAGACCTGTATAATAAGGATCATCAAAGCCTATTTTCCCTGATATTTCTAATTTACTAGGCTTTATATGAAGTATTACCTTCCCAATGGTTTTTAGCGAAGATTTTAAAAACCTTTTATTTAAATAATTATAGCTTTTATCCTTCTTAGGGCGTCTCTTCTTCTTTCTTTTCTTCTTATAAGAAATATTCACCGGAAAACCTAAAAGAGTGATTTTTGCTATATTCTTTTTTTCAAAATCATTATAGTAATAAAGCTTTACAAAACCTAATAATAAAGACACTTTCCCCTTTATAAAAGCACTTTCATATTTTTCACCTGTAAAAGAATATTTTACAGGAACTATAAGAAGTAATAATAAAATAACTAGAAGTATTAAAAGAATATATCCTAAAACAGTCAATGCCCACATTGTTATATCCTCTCTTGAATTAATTTTAACCCATACCTCAAGCCAAACTTAACTCCTTTTTTAGAAGCTGACTTAATACAAATATTAGCTTTCTCAAATCCTTTTTTAACAAGTTTTTTGCCGGGCAGAAAGTTGGTAAAATTTGTCGAAAGGCTTACCATTTCTTTTTGATTTTTAATAAACTCTCTTATTTTAAAGCCTTCAAAAGAATCTTTAAAGATTTCATCCAATATATCTTTTCTTACATATTCTACATCTTTAGGAATATCCTCTGTTTCTTTTAAGTTTTCCATTTCAAAAAACAAAAGCTTTAGATGCGTTAACTCAAGTCTGCACTTTTTACATTTTTTAAGGTGTTCTTCAAAAAACACTTTCTCCAATGGAGCTATAGTTTTTTCTAAATATTCTTGTATGATATATGAATCAACTTTACATTCCAATTTTCATACCTCCCATGCACCTTTCTTTAAAAGGCCTTCTTTTAGCAGTTTCCTCCCTCTAAATACATATGTCTTTACAGTGCCCTCAGGACAATTCATGATTTTGGCAATTTTTTCGTAACTTAAGCCTTCTATATGCTTTAAAATTATAGCCATTCTTACTTCTTCAGGCAGCTTTCTTATTAAATTTTCTAAAAGTTTTTTAGTATCTGTATAAATTGCCATATCTTCTGTATTAATGTCATCTGAAATGACATTTTCAAAAGTATTCTTTTCATCATCCATACTTACATTAATTGAAACATCACCATATCTTTTATTGTTGTCCCTTTTATAATTAATACAAGTATTTACAGTAATTCTTTTCACCCATGGAGATAATGATTTTTTGGCATCAAAGGACTCAAAGGATTTATAAATCTTCAAAAAAACCTCCTGCATAATATCTAAAGCATCCTCTTTTGAGTATGTAAAACTTTTACATATTTTATATATGTAGTTTTCAAATCTTTTAAAGAGAAGTTCAAACCCCTCTCTCCTGTTCTCTTTACAGAGTTTTATAATTTTTTTCTCAGATGCCTCCAAAGGTGTAACCGCCCTTCACCACTTTAATTACTTTATAGCGTCTGATTATATATACACAAAGAATTTAAAAAAGTTTTAACTTTTTAAAAAATTTTTTAATATAATTAAAACCGTAATTAAAAATATTTATAAAAAATAAGGGAAGAAAATTCTTCCCTCATTTTTGTTGTTTTATAAAAAACAATTATATTTTTAAACATTTTTTAAGCATTTACATTTATATTTTAAGAATCTTTTCCACTTCAGCCATCATGGCAGATTTACTGCAGAAATTATTGTGAAGGGTTGTTTTTTTATCTAAATCCCTAAGCCCTTTAGGAATTTTTAAAGAACATTCATCAGACAAAACTTTAAGTAGCTCAAATTCACTTTTTCCTCTTATTTTGTCTTCGCCTAAAATTGCCTTTGCTACACTCTCATTAAATTTAAAAGGGCTTGCTGTAGATGCAATGACGGTTTTGGTAATATCCCCTGTCGAAATCACATATTTGTCGTATACATCTATTGCAACGGCAGTATGGGGATCAACAACATATTTGTATTCATCATATATACATTCAATGGTCTTTAAAGTTTCCTCTTCATTTGAGTAGCCTGCCCAAAATAATTCGGTTATCTTTCTGCCGGTTGCAATATCTATACTGTAAACACCTTCATCTGCAAGCTCTTTCATCCATTTGTTTAAAACATCAGAATCATGTCCTGTCAATTCATACAATAGCCTTTCTAAATTGCTGGAAATCAATATATCCATTGAAGGAGATATTGTTTTTACAAATTTTCTGTTTTTATTATATACACGCGTATTTATAAATTCTGTAAGAACATTGTTTTCATTTGATGCACATATGAGTTTGTTCACAGGAAGCCCCATTTCCTTTGCATAATATGCAGCAAGTATGTTTCCAAAATTTCCGGTGGGCACTACAAAATTAACTTTGTCCCCTGTTTTTATTTCTCCTTCTTTCACAAGATCTGCATAAGAAGAAAAATAGTATACAATCTGAGGCACCAGTCTTCCCCAGTTTATTGAATTTGCTGAAGAAAACTTATAATTACTTTTCTCCATTTTTTCTATAAGGGATTTATTTGTAAAAATAGCTTTTACACCACTTTGTGCATCATCAAAATTACCTTCAACACCAACTACAAATACATTACCACCTTCCTGGGTAACCATCTGCATTTTTTGTACTTCACTTACGCCATCCTGAGGATAAAATACAATTATTTTTGTTCCGCCAACATCCTTAAACCCTTCTAAAGCAGCTTTACCTGTATCTCCGGATGTAGCAACTAAAATCACTATCTCACTGTCATCATTGGTCTTTCTGACTGCCTTTATTAAAAACCATGGCAAAATTTGAAGTGCCATATCTTTAAATGCACATGTAGGACCGTGCCACAGCTCTAAAATGCTCACATTTTCATTGAGTTTTATCACCGGGGCTATCTCAGGATTTTCAAATTTATCACTTGAATACGCATTATTAACGCATTCAACAATCTCGTCATAAGAGTAATCCGTTAAGTACTCTTTTAATATATAAACAGCCCTCTCTCTATAATCCAATTCAACTAAACTATTAATCTGGTCTAAAGAAAACTTTACCAACCTTTCAGGTACAAATAATCCCCCGTCTGGCGCAATCCCCATTTTTATCGCCTCTGCAGACGATATTGAATTTAGTCCCCCTCTTGTACTCTTATAGTACATTTTTTTTCCTCCTAAACTCTTATTAGAATAGTATCTCTTCTCTTTTTAAGTGCATAAAGATTCTAAATGCATAAAAAAATCACATGCATAGTAACAATTATTTTTAATCAACATTTTATCTTATGCACACAATGCTATATTTAGAATGCCTAATCTAATAATATAATAAATCCGGCTAAAAATAAAGACAATTCTAAAAAGTATTCTCTATTTCCCTTATCCTGTCTTGTGAAAGATTTGCCCCATGACTTCCAGGATATTTTTCAACAGCCTTTTTATAATATTCTAATGCTTTTTGAGTATCATTTAGATTTTCATAGCAGACGCCCATGTAAAAGAAAGTGTAGTGAAGGTGTTCCCAGTCATCCACATATAATTCTACTTTGTGAAACTTTTCTAAAGCATCTTTGTATATTTTAGCCTCTAGAAAATCCCGTCCCTCTTTAAATGCAATCCATGCTGCCTTGTCAACAACTTCTTGGTACAGTTTATTAAATTTTTCACTGTCCTTTTCATTAAATTCAAAATTTTTTATAAGGACAAGATTATCAGCAGCTTCCACATATTTCTCCTCTTTTAAAAAATTCTCTGCCTCAATCAGCCTGTAGGCATTTAAATAGTATTCACTTTCTTTTTTCAGTTGTTCAAACTGGCTGCTTAAAACAGAGTATTCTTCACTTAACTTATGGTATTTTTCTTCGTATATTTCATCTTCACTGATTGTTTGAGGTGGCACATTTTCATCTTTTTCAACCCCGCCGCCGCTTTCCCTCTCAGGATAAATGACCAGGGTTATTACAAGGGTTAAAATAGCTCCAATTAAAAATCCTGCTCCGGTTTTAACAAAATCATTTATTTTTAAATTTTCGAAATCAAGTGATTTATCTTTAGAAATGTATTTTTTCTCTTTAATTTTGCTATCTTGCCTCTTACTTTTCTTTTTTACTCTGCTGCCTTTAGTGTCGTCTTTGTTTTTAAATGGAATTTCATAATCCGGGTCAATTTCTTTTAAATACTCAATGGCCTTTATACAGCTTTTTTCTTTGTTTATTACTTTTTTAAATGCACCAGCGGCATTTTCTAAATCTCCTGCATAAATATAAACAAGTCCTAAAAGGTTTATTGCTTCATGAAATTCAGGGTTTAATGAAATGGCTTTTTTAAGCTGTATTATTGCAATATCTTCACTTTTAGCTTTAAAATCCTCCAAAGCCTTATTATAAAGAACAATGGAATTTTTGATATTATCAGGCATGTCTTTGTTGGTTTCCAACAGTTTATCCAAATCCAACGGAGGATAGTTTAAAAGTTCTTTATTAATATCCACGACGCCACCTCCTCTAGCTTAACGACCAGCCTTTAAAACCTTATGTTTTAAACATTCTTCTCATGGTTCCAACAAAACTTAAGGAACCAAAGGCGCAGACAACATCGTCTGCTGATGCATCATTGATACCCGTCCTAACTGCCCTTTCTATTGTATCACTAATTACTACATTATTACAATAGCGCTTTGCTATTTTTGCTAATTCTTCCGCATCAAGCCCTCTTTTACTCTCTAAGTTTATAATTATAAATTTAGAAGCTATATAAGAACATTCTTTTATCATTGAAACATAATCTTTATCTTTAAAAATCCCTGTAATAAATATAATTTTTTTATGAGGAAAATATGTTTCTAAATTTTCCTTCAAAACCTTAGCCCCACTTAGATTATGGGCTCCGTCTATAATAAATAAAGGGTTTTTTTTCAAAACTTCCAGTCTTCCAGGCCATTTAGCCAGAAAAAGCCCTCTTTTTATAGCATTTTCACTTATACTGTAGCCTTTTTTTATAAGTGCATCTATGGTATCTATGACCAATGCAGCATTATTTATCTGATGTTTGCCTAATAAATTTATTTTAATGGACTTTCTCTTTCCAAAGTCAAATTCCTGACCCTCTATAGAAGATTTTTTAACATTTATTTTACTAAAATCAGTTTTTATTAAAAAGGCATTATTTTTTTTGCAAACTTCTTCAATAACTTTTTCCACTTCTTCTTTTTGGGGATATAATACCACTAAAGAGTCTTTTTTTATAATACCTGCTTTTTCGTAAGCAATTTCAGTCAAAGTGTTTCCTAATTGTCCAGTATGGTCATAGTCAATATTAGATATTACCGATACTAAAGGACTTTCTATGACGTTGGTGGAATCAAGGCGGCCTCCAAGGCCAACTTCTAAAAGAACAATATCACAATTTATATTATAAAAATACCAAAATCCAGTGGCAGTAAGTATTTCAAACTCTGTAAGAAAATAACCATCTTTACCCATTAACCGGGCTTTTTCTTTTACATACTGAAGGCTTTTTACAAAATCCTCCTTTGAAATTTTTTTGCCATTTACCAAAATAGAGTCCTCTATACTTTCAATGTAGGGAGAAATAAATCCCCCCACATTGTATCCTGCTTCATTTAATATGCTGCTTATCATGGCTATAACGGAACCTTTCCCATTTGTACCTGCAACATGTATGCATTTTAGTTTTTCTTGAGGATTCCCCATTAAATCCAGTAAAGTTTTTATCCTATCAAGTCCAAGATTAATGCCCAGCAGCGCCCTTTCATTCACATAATTAACAGCTTCCTGGTAATCCATATAAAACCCACCTCATGTAAAGCCCTCTTACTAGTTCATTCCGCAGCACTTTTTGTACTTTTTGCCGCTTCCACAAGGACAGTTTTCATTCCTTCCTACTTTTTTACTGCTTCTTACAACCGGCTGCCTTCCCTGATCTCCATGGGATGCAGATATTGGCTGGGCAACCCTTTGACGTTCCGGCACACGGTTTTTATCAACCCGGGTATTTAAAATAACTTTCACGGCATCTTCCTGGATGTTTCTTACCATCTCTTCAAACATTTCATATCCTTCAAATTTGTACTCAATTACAGGGTCCTTTTGACCAAATGCCCTAAGCCTGATACCCTGCTGCAACTGGTCCATTGCATCTATGTGATCCATCCATTTTTGGTCAACAACCTTTAATAGAATTACCCTTTCCAGTTCCCTCATAAGCTCAGAACCAATTTCTTTTTCTTTTTCCTCATATTTTTCAACCATTATTTTAATTATTTTTTCTTTAAGGCTTTCCTGGGTCATATTCTCCAGTTCTTCTTTGCTAAATTCAAGGGCACCTTCATAAAGGTAAGGTTTTTCTGCATACGTCCTTAATCCCTGCCAATCCCAGGAATCAGGGTATGGGCTTTCGCTGCAGTACAGTGTAACCATTCTATCGGCAATTTCTTTCATCATTTTAATAAAATTGTCTTTAATATTTTTGCCGTCTAAAACTTCTCTTCTCTGGGCATAAATAACTTCCCTTTGCTTGTTCATAACATCGTCATATTGAAGTACATTTTTTCTAATTGAGAAGTTCTTCCCTTCCACTCTCTTTTGAGCATTTTCAATGGCATTAGTAAGCATTTTGTTTTCAATGGCCTGATCCTCTTCAAGCCCAAGGGTATCAACAACCTTAGTTAACCTGTCTGAGCCAAAAAGCCTCATTAAGTCATCTTCTAAGGAAATATAAAATCTTGACATCCCAGGGTCACCCTGACGTCCTGCACGTCCCCTCAGCTGGTTATCTATACGTCTTGACTCATGCCTTTCTGTACCAATTATATAAAGCCCGCCGGCTTCTATCACCTTTTCACGTTCAGCACTTGTTACTTTTTTGAAATCATCGTATAATTTTCTAAAAACTTTCCTTGCTTCAAGTATTTCTTCATCATTAGTGTCGTTAAATCCGGTGGCCTCATTAATTAAATTGTCGCCATAGCCCATTTTTTTCATTTCCTGCTTTGCCATATATTCCGGATTACCACCAAGAACAATGTCAGTACCACGCCCCGCCATGTTGGTGGCAATTGTAACTGCTCCTAATTTACCTGCCTGTGCAATTATGGCAGCCTCTTTTTCATGGTATTTTGCATTCAAAACTTGATGGGGTATTCCTCTTCTTTTAAGCATGAGGCTTAAAATTTCTGACTTTTCAATGGATATTGTACCAATTAGTACAGGCTGACCTCTTTTATGGCATTCAACTACATCATCTATAACTGCATTAAACTTACCTCTCTCAGTTTTATAAACACAGTCAGGCATATCTACCCTGGCAACCGGAAGGTTTGTCGGAATAACTATTACATCTAGGTTATAAATGCTTCTAAATTCCTGCTCTTCTGTCTGTGCTGTTCCCGTCATACCTGCCAGCTTTTTATACATTCTAAAATAGTTCTGGAATGTAATGGTAGCAAGTGTTTTGCTCTCTCTTTCCACCTTCACCCCTTCTTTTGCCTCAATTGCCTGGTGAAGTCCATTGCTGTAGCGCCTTCCATACATCAAACGCCCGGTAAATTCATCAACAATAATTACCTGACCATCCTTTACAACATAGTCCCTGTCCCTGTGCATAAGCCCGTGTGCCCTTAAGGCTTGGTTTACGTGATGGGATATAGCCATGTTGTCAGGGTCAGATAAATTTTCCACTCCAAAAAACTCTTCTGCTTTTTTTATTCCATCATTTGTAAGTGTAGCTGTGTTAGCCTTTTCATCCACAATATAATCTGCTTCAATATCATCCATATGCTGTTTATCATCTGTTTCTTTAAATACCTTTGCTTTAAGCCTTCTTACAAAGGTATCCGCCATAGTGTAGAGTTCTGTAGATTTATCCCCTGCACCTGATATAATAAGGGGGGTTCTTGCCTCATCCACTAAAATACTGTCAACCTCGTCAACTATTGCATAGTTTAGCTCCCTTTGAACCATATCTTCTTTGTGAATCACCATATTATCCCTTAGGTAGTCAAATCCAAACTCATTATTTGTCCCATAAGTTATATCACATGCATAAGCCTTTCTTCTTGTTGCATTGTCAAGACCGTGAATAATAAGTCCCACACTAAGTCCTAAAAAATTGTATACCTTTCCCATCCACTCACTGTCACGCTTTGCAAGATAATCGTTTACAGTAACCACATGAACGCCTTTTCCTTCAAGAGCATTGAGATAAACCGGAAGGGTTGCAACCAATGTTTTACCCTCTCCTGTTTTCATCTCTGCAATTCTTCCCTGGTGAAGAACAATGCCGCCTATCAATTGAACTTTAAAATGCCTCATTCCCAATACCCTTTTTGAAGCTTCCCTTACCACCGCAAAAGCTTCCGGCAAAATATCATCTAATGTTTCGCCTTCTTTAAGTCTCTTTTTAAAATGAGGAGTCATTGCTTTTAGCTCATCATCACTCATAGCCTGCATTTTTTCCTCTAAACTTTCTATTTTTTCAACAATAGGCATTATTCTTTTTAGCTCTCTATCACTATAACTTCCTATAATTTTTTCAATTATCTTTAACATACCAAAACCTCCAAATTAAATTTTTACCTCTTCATGTTTTTTATATGAACCGCTAACCATTCCAAATACAAATATAAAAAGACCCGCCGCTACAATATAATCACCGATGCTAAGCACATACGCCCCTTTACCTAAAAACCCGGGTAAATAAAATATATCTGCCAAAAAATTCAGCTTTGTTGCTTCACTCATAACAACATGTTTATTATCTGCACCGCTTTTTATTAATTCTATAAATTCCGGCATATCCACCTTTACCAATTTTTCCAAAGATACCGGCATTCTTCCCCCATTTACCATCATAACCAATGCATTCAGCGAAGCGCCCAATGCTATTATCCATAAGCCCAAATGCTTTCTGTTATACCACAAGGCAACAAACAGCAGTACAAAAACTACCCCCTGGGTCAGCCAGCTGTATTTTACAAGAAAAGAAACCCCTTTCATTGAAAAAATCCTTGTAATGGTCTGTATTCCAAAGGCAAGAAATGCCAGCCACACTTTTTCCAGCCTAATATATGATATATCTAACTTTTTTCTTTTAAAAGTCCCAAAAAGCACCCCAAGGATAATTGCCAAAAGTATGACTAGCAAATACAGCATATTTCCACCTCACTTCTTTGTAAAAAGGGCATAGCATTTTCGTAGGTTGTGCCGCAAAATCAAATAAATGGTACGGCATTTTAGAAAAATATCAATGTTTTTACATTATTGTTTACATTGCTGGAGGGGATAAATCAGATGAATTCAGCACTATTTTTTTGCCTTTTTTAAAGGATAAAGGCCAATAGGAAATTTCAGAATTGAAATTTGTATATATATTTTGGTACAATGTATAATTAAAGTATAACCAAAATACATTAAAATTAAATTTATTATAATTATTTTTTACCTTTGTAATATGTGAACTGTCATAAACTGTACTAAATGACGATTCATCATTTTTTTCCTTACCTAAACATGTATCTTTTTTTTCAGACACTGCAACAAGCCCTGTATTTGAGTATAAATAAGGACCAAATAAATATTCTGTTAAATTTACCGTTCCATCTGAAGTCAATGCTGATAAAATCAACAAACTGACAAATATTCTGCTTAACATTAATATCTTCCCTACTTTAACTAAGACTTTCCCCTAAAGTTTTAAAAAATATTACAAAAATTATCGTTATATTGAAATATTATTACTGTAATGATATCTTATTTTCAAAATTTAATCAATATACAAAATACTAAAATAAAAGGACTTTATTCTTTATCCAATCTGTCTAAAATGAGTTTATATCCATCGGCACCATAAATCAAGGCCTTGTTCACCCTGCTTATTGTCGCTGTACTTGCTCCGGTTTTTTCACTTATATCGCTATATGTCTTCCCTTCCCTTAGCATTTTTGCGACTTCAAGCCTCTGTGCCATTGCCTTTATCTCGGATATAGTGCAAATATCTTCAAAAAAGCTATAACATTCATCTATGTTTTTAAGGAGTAATATTGCTTCAAACAGCCTGTCAGTCATTTCATCTTTTATTTTCTTATTCATTGCCCGGCTTACGCTCCTACTTCCTCATAAGTTTACACAATGTTTTCTCTTCCTTCTGAAATTACAATAACAGCTTTTTTATAAAAGGTCAAGAGTTTAGCCGCCCCCCGATAGCGTCAATTTATTGTAGGAAAAAGAAAAGTAGATGGCATCCCATTTTTTATTTGTGCAACTATTTCAAATAACGGTCTCTTAGTAACGAAAGTGTTTTACATCATTTTGAGCCTTATTTTCTTTTATAATTCCTCTAACTTATTGTCTATTATACCATATAACTCTTTCTTTCTATAAAGAATTCATTTTACTCAATACTTGTGACAAATTAGTACGTTTTGTTATCTATGTTCCTTCACATTTTAACGCTACTTTTAAAAGAAAAAAGTATTTCTATTGTACCATTTTCCATTTTGTCAAGGCTAAAACAAGCGGGCAAAGCCCGGCCTTGACAAGTAGTAGGGCTCCGCGGGTCATGGTACTAAAGTTTTGCTTTTTTCTTTTCTTTTTCTTTTTTTATGTTTTTTCTTTTTCTTTGTCTTTTTTTAGATATGTATAATTCCTATTGGATAGGCTTACTTGTAAACTTTCCCGTAATTTTTGCTTTATTATTACCTCATCCCTATCCGCATATACCTATAATACGCCTTAATTCTTTATATAAACCAGTTTTACACCCCTTATGAATAACAGTTAAATTACTATTCCATACACTCTCATACCTGTTTGATGACTTCTTTAATTCCTTAATTAATTTTTCCTGAATTTCTTGCCTACTAGATGCTAACTTTTTTTGTTTTTGTGCCATAACTATGTCATATACCTTACCGCCATTCTTCTTGTATATTATTAGCTTTGACATCTTTTCTACTCCTTTTCTCGACCAGCCTTTAGGTCTTGAACTTAAACGGGATGAAAATACATGACTCACATGACCTTCAGCACTACAACCCACTATTCCTCTGTTTGACCTTATTTCTATACCATCCCAATTATTTAAAATATATCGCTTTGCATTTTTTATAGCCTTTATTTTATTTTCATTATCGCCTGTCTTTTCAATTATCTTTTTAAAAACCTTTGTTAGCATTTTTTTATCAGATAAATTCAAAGCCTCCTGTAAATCTTGGCTTATTGCTTCATCATTTAAATGTGTGGTCGCAACTCTTACGTATTTTTGAAGATGGTATCTATCAAGTACAAATTTACTCTTTGAAAGACAGTTAACTCCTTGCCTTATCCATGACGCCCCATCTCCTGATATATACACCGTCTCTAAAAAATCAACGTCATATTGTTTATATATGTATTCCGATACTTCAAGCCACAAATCTTCTGAATTCTTATACACTCCCCCAAAATATCGAACATTCTTTAATACTTTTCTCTTCTTATTACTTTTTTCAAAGTCAATTCCCTCATGCACATATACAAGTTTTGGCATAATTGTATTTCTCTTGCCCTTCTCATTCTGTCTCAATATACTTTTTTGTTGTAATGCTACATGGTCCTCATCGGCCTCAACATACAATATTTTTACTTCTCTCTTTTTATCTACTTTTATTTCAGGCTCAACTATTTCAATATTATGTATTTTATTCATCACTGCTTGTTTGCTGATTTCATCAATATATGTCGCCTTTTCTCCTGCCTTTCTGTAGCTGCTGTCAGCTGCTTCATCTATTGCATTAATTACAACATCGGCACTTACTCTGTCATGTGGTTCTACACCTACAATCCTGTCGACTAGGTGTTGTCTATTACCATTTTCCTTATGCTTAAAATATGTCCTGTTATAACTTAGTGTTCCAAATGTCGTTAAAATAGCTGTTTTATCTTTTCTTATAATTTCCCAATACTGTTTCCTTATTTCACAGTTACGGAAATATTCATCCATATCTTCAAGCACTTCTTTAAGTATATCGCGTCCAAGTTTAAATAAATCTTCTTTTAGACCAAGAACAAGATCAGCTAAGTCTTTTCCTTCTTCAATAAAATTTTTTATCTTTTTTTCAATTCTTTTTACCCCAAATTCATTAAAATGTTGTATACTATTATACATAGAAGATGTCATCCTTTCTATTTATTATTTTTGGTTAATTAATATCTTAACAGGATGTCATCTTCTTTTCAATTATATATGGTATTTTATGTCTCATTCCCTACAATAACTTTACGCTAACCCGCCCCCCTTACATACTCTTGGGTATTTTTTACACAATACTTGGTAAAATATATAATATATCCGGAAAACTATGCCGAAGATTTTACTACCATATCAGTTCACAGGAGGTAGCTATGAAATTACTCAAAATTTTCTCAATACTAATTGCTGCTTTAGTTTCCATTGCCACACTTACAACCCTTTGGACGCATAACGGAAATAAAACAACACCTGTACCAGGGCTTTCTACTCCAACTCCCGGTTTAGCTTATACTTCTACTCCAACCGAAACTTTTAGCAATACTTCAACTTATAATCCCGGTCCAACTTCTAACTATACTCTAACTTCAACCTGTACTCCAACTTCTAATCTAACTTCAACTTCTACCGCTAATCTAACATCCAATCCCACTCCAACCTCTGACCTCCCATCTCTAATTGTAATGTTAGAAGACGAAAAAACATTAAGTATGTATTCAAAATTACCCGATGGTAAAATTCTTCTTACAAGTTTTACCGAAAAAGATTGGGGTACTTGGAATATAAACGGATGGTACGTAATAACCGACAACAAAATCCCTTCAAACCGGTACTATTCTTTAGCTAATGGGACTTCTGACTGGGAATATGTTTTTAGGGTATCTAAAAACCCTTCCGGCAAATATTATTTTTCCGGCGGAAACCACGAAAACGAAATATTAAATAGTTTAAAATTTTATGATGCTGATAAAGAAACTGAACTGTTTTTAAAAAAAGAAGAAAAACACCATTTATCATGTTTGAAAATAGTGGAAGAAACATACCTTACCATTAATAATTCACCATCTGAGATATATGCCAAAGTTGTAAGAAGTTATTTGTTTTCACCTTCAAAAATAACTTTAGACACAACTTTTGATTTTATTTCGGATATTTACATGGGGACATCCTATATATGTATGCTGCCAACAAATAAGCTGTATGGAAAACACATAAAATTTATGGATTCCCAAAACGTATACTCCACTCCCGAATTTGGAAGTACTCTTACAACTGATGAATTTGAAAATTTCATTGGAAAGGAAAAGTCAATGTCAGTTAAAATATGGGGGGACTCTAATCCATCATACAGTTTCCTGGTAGGAATTAAAGACGAAAAATCCGTTGACTACTTTAACAATGACTTAAAAGTGTTTTTTTGGGACTTAAATAAACAAGGCAATAAATTGTACTTTTCAAAATACAGCAATGACAATTTTACCCTTGTAAAAAAAGGTACAAGATGGGAAAACTCAGTATTTTGGGAGCTTATAGTAGAGAAGTAAAGTTTTTTAGTAAGTGGTCTGTTGCTTTTATTATAAATTTTTGTCGAATTTTAAGAAGTTTTAACGGAGTGTTACATAATATAATATTTTGTTGTATTATTAGTAATAGCAATTCTTAAAAAGTTACTCCCCTAAATCCCGTGGCATTCTCCCGTCTCTTCTTGGAATGCACGGGACATTTTTTTAACAATCTATTTCCATATTATCCCTTGTCATTGATTTTATTATTGATAATTTTGATAATAGTAAAAATATGCATTATAATTATTTATAATTCAAATAATTTAAATAAGAAATATTTTAAAAGAAAAGGAAAGTTGCTATGCAGGAAAAAAAACCTCTAACTTTACACAATGATATTCTACACATAATTGATGTACTAAACAGCAATAATTATGAAGCATATTTGGTCGGCGGATGCATCAGGGATTCTTTAATGGGAAGAAAACCTGCAGATTGGGATATTAGCACCAATGCAAAACCATCAGACATAAAAAAACTGTTTCCAAAAACAATTGATACCGGTTTAAAACATGGAACAGTTACTGTGGTGTTGAACAAAAAAAATTATGAAATAACCACATACAGAAAAGAACAAAGCATAAAAGGCGATTTATCGGTGCGTGATTTTACAATTAATGCAATAGCTTATCACCCAAAAGAGGGATTTATTGACCCTTTTTCAGGTATTGAAGATATAAAAAATTCAACAATACGCTCTGTTGGAAAAGCAAAAGAACGTTTTTTAGAAGACCCTTTAAGGATGCTGAGAGCCGTCCGTTTTTCTGCAACTTTAAAATTTGAAATTGATGAAAGCACTATAAATGAAATCAAAGAAAACTGCCATCTTATAAGCCAGGTAAGTTTTGAAAGAATCAGGGACGAGGTATCAAAAATACTGTGCTCTGACAATCCTTTTCATATGATAATACTAAAAGATACAGGAATTTTAAAATATATAATGCCGGAGTTTGAAATATGTTTTGAAACTTCCCAAAACCACCCTTATCATTTATACAATGTGGCAATTCATTCTCTGCACACCGTCTCAAATGTCGAAAATAAAAAACATTTAAGATGGACAATGCTGCTTCACGACACTGGAAAAGCTGTAACCAAAACCACCGATTCCAAGGGAATTGACCACTTTTACAACCATGGTAAAAAAAGCGTTTCCATTGCAAAAAAAGTCCTTGAACGGTTTAAATTTGACAACAAAACAATATACAAAGTATTAACCCTTATAAAACACCACGACAGGGTAATTGCACCTACCCACAAATCTGTAAAAAAGGCTATGAATATTGTTGGTGAAGATATTTTTTTAGACCTTTTAAAAGTACAGGAAGCAGACAGAAAGGGTCAGAATCTCAAGTATTCAAAAGAGGGAATTGAAAAGTTAAATAAAATTAAAGAAATTTATTTTGATATAATTAAAAATAAGCAGTGTTTTAAATTAAAGGACTTGGCTATAAACGGCAATGATTTAATCAGCCTTGGCTTTAAAGAGGGAAAAGAAATAGGCAATATTTTACATGCTCTATTGGACATTGTTATTGAAAATCCTTTGTTAAATGAAAAAGAAAAGCTTTTAGAAATTGCCCTTAAAAATTTTACCCCTCCCCTTTGACCATATCCTCCATTTGTTTCTTTGCTTTTTTAGATAGTGAATCCATTAGATAATTCCGGTCTATACCCTTCTTTTCTTCGTACTCCTCCTGCATTCTTTTATTAGCTTGTATAATCTCGGCTTTAAGCTCTTTTGCAGAAAGTAAAGCACACCCTTCACCCTGCACAATAATTTGCTGCAAACTATCTGATGTGGCAACTGTTATATCATATTTTTTCTTGTTGTCATGGGCAAATTTTTCTATATACTCGTCTGCTGTTTGTGCCTCCCTGGTGTATACCACCCGGATGTTGTAATAATCCATTACCTCTTCACGATGCCCTTCAACACGGTATGCATCAAACACTACAATAATTTCACACCTTCTAATCCACTGATAATTACTAAGTAAGTCCAGTAATTTAGTTTTTGCCCCATCCATGTTTTCATCTGCAAGCTCTTTTAACTCCTGCCATGCAAATATAATATTGTATCCATCCACTAAGAGGTACTCATCCTTTTTCTCTTCCTTTTTACCCACATAATTGGATGTTTTATAATAACTATAGGTAGGTGCTTTTCTTTTTTTCCACCCGGACTTTTTTCCCTGGTTGGCGTAAAAGGTTTTATTTATAATTTTGTCAATTTCCTCTAAACTAATTGTTTTTTCTTCTGAATAATTCGTTTTTTTGCTTTCATCTGTTTCTGTTTCTAAATTTGTTTCTTTTTTAAGATAGCTTTCTAAATGCATATGTTCTTTTACCCTGTACCACTCTACAAAAAAACCTGCTCCCTGCTGACAAAATATAGAACCTGTTGGGTTTTCAGCATCTTTTTCAGAATCATATCCTATGGATTGTATTACCTCTTCCTGATTGTGGCATATATCGTATCCTTTCAGGCTGCAAAATAGCCTGCCTAGCCCCTTTGTATAAGCAAGTACTTCTTTTTGATAATTTCTCATTGTGCTAACAGGGGCACTGCCCACAAGAACTGTCATACTACCATTTGACCGGGATATTTCAAAGGTGCCGTTCATTCTTTCAATATCAGTCATGGCCCTTCCTACCATTTTTTCAGGAAGTTCCAGATAAAAATCATAATACGGCTCAAGTAG
The DNA here is from genome assembly GCF_002844395.1 of Acetivibrio saccincola. Classification (NCBI taxonomy): domain Bacteria; kingdom Bacillati; phylum Bacillota; class Clostridia; order Acetivibrionales; family Acetivibrionaceae; genus Acetivibrio; species Acetivibrio saccincola. The sequence continues at coordinate 2,527,563 of NZ_CP025197.1, forward strand.
AATACTCTCTGCTTCCTTTAATCCCTGGCGTACTGCCCGGTAGGTGGCTTCCCTGAAATCGCCGCCTTCTGTGTGTTTATTGTGGGCTTTACCTGAAACCAAAGTTATTTTCATATCTGTAATTGGCGAACCTGTCAAAACACCTTTATGCTCCTTTTCTTTTAAATGAGTTAAAGCAAGTCTTTGCCAGTTTTTAGATAACATATCTTCACTGCATTTTGTATCAAATTTTAAACCGCTTCCCCTTTCTCCGGGCTCTAATAACAGGTGAACTTCTGCATAATGCCTCAGGGGTTCAAAATGCCCCACACCTTCAACGGTATTTAAAATGGTCTCTTTATAGAGAATCTTTCCGTCACCAAAGGCTACATCAACATCAAAGCGTTCTTTTATAAGGCTTTGCAAAATTTCAATCTGCACTTCCCCCATAACCTTTGCCTGGATTTCCTGCAAATGTTCATCCCAGACAATTTGAATCTCCGGCTGTTCTTCTTCAATTTCACGAAGCTTTGGTAGTATTGCCCTTGGGTCACAGCCATTTGGAAGTATAATCTGATACCGCAGTACAGGTTCTAATACAGGGAAAGTTGAAGCCTCCTCTATCCCAAGTCCCTCTCCCGGTCTTGCCTTAGTAAGTCCTGTTACTGCAATTACATCTCCTGCTTCTACCTCATTTACCGCCTCAAATTTTTCTCCTGAATAAATGCGGATTTGATTTACTTTTTCTTCCCATACACCATTTGTTAAAACATCCCTGACTTTAAGCTTCCCCCCTGTAAGTTTCATGTGAGTAAGACGGTTGCCCTGCCCGTCCCTTGTTATTTTAAATATTTTAGCTCCAAATTCATGGGGGTAATTAGGAATAATGGAATATTTTATAATGCCTTTTGTAAATTCTTCAATACCTTCTAATTTTAAAGCTGATCCAAAAAAGCAGGGAAACACTTTTCTTTTTGCCACTGCTTTACTTATGAGGCTGTTTTCAATCTTTCCATCCTCTAAATAAGCTTCCATAGTTTTTTCATCACACATAGCCAATTGTTCATAAAACTCCCCTGTACCAGCCTTTCCAAAATCAATACATCCGTCATCTAACTGTTCTTTTATTTCTTTAATTAATTTGTCTTTGTCTACATCCTCCCTGTCCATTTTATTTATAAATAAAAAAACAGGGATATTATATATATTAAGAAGCCTCCACAATGTCTTGGTATGTCCTTGAACCCCGTCTGCAGCACTTATCACTAAAATAGCATAGTCCAATACTTGAAGGGTTCTTTCCATTTCTCCCGAAAAATCCACATGTCCCGGGGTGTCCAATAAAAAAATCTGCCTGTCATCTATTTCAAATACAGCCTGTTTGGAGAAAATAGTAATACCTCTCGCTCTTTCTAGTTCATAGTTATCTAAAAAGGCGTCTTTATTGTCTACCCTTCCTATTTTTCTTATTTTCCCACTTAAATAAAGCAGGCTTTCTGATAATGTAGTTTTACCTGCATCCACATGCGCTAATATACCAATTACTAACTTTTTCATATTCCAACTCAATTCCCTAAATATAATTTGATAATAAATTGTGTGAAAAATTACCGTTATTTCGGTCCTTTAAGGTCAACCTTATCATCCTTTATTATACACTCTTATTCGAATTAGTCCAATATTCATAATTTATCTCAAAGGTGTTTTTACTATTTCAAACCGGCTATCTTGAGTTGATTTCTTCTACAAAATACAAAAAAGGGCTTAAGAAATTTCAGTTTCTTAAACCCTTTGGTGCGGATGAAGGGAGTCGAACCCCCACGCCGTGAGACACTAGATCCTAAGTCTAGCGCGTCTGCCAGTTCCGCCACATCCGCATATGAATTTTAACAACAAAAATAATTATACTCGGCTTCTTACTATTTGTCAATAGGTAAAAGATAAATTTTTTAATAAATTTTTTATTATTTTATATACCCTAAGATTGCTACTACCCCTAATATCAAAATGGTTGAAATATAGAAAAAATATTTTAAAAATTTTTTTAGAAAAGTTGATTCTCTTTTTTTATAACCTCTTATGGAATAAGTCACTGGAACTAAATCACAATCATCATTAAAATTAAAAAACATAAATAAACACCCCCTATAAAATATCATACACTCTTGTACATCCAAAATCTAGAGGATATTGTTGGTAAAGGTAATTGATGTTATGAATAGTTAAACTTTGCTATATAAAAATATCAGGTAAGAAATTTTTCCTACCTGATATGAATTTAAAAAATATCATTTTCTTATTCTTTTAACCTCTCTTCAAGCTTTTCTCTTTCTTCTTCATATCCTGGTTTTCCAAGGAGGGCAAACATGTTTTTCTTGTATGCTTCAACACCTGGCTGGTCAAAAGGATTTACACCTAAAATATAGCCGCTGATACCGCAGGCCTTTTCAAAAAAGTAAACCAAGCTTCCAAAGTAATACTCACTAAGTTCCGGTACAGTAATCAGAAGGTTAGGAACACCCCCGTCATTGTGAGCAAGCATTGTTCCCTCTAATGCTTTTTTGTTCACATAGTCAACATCTTTACCTGCAATAAAGTTAAGTCCGTCAAGATTTTCCTTGTCTTCTTTTATTACAATGTTCTTTCTTGGTTTTTCCACCTTTATAACAGTTTCAAATATATTTCTCAAACCGTCCTGTACATATTGTCCCATTGAGTGAAGATCTGTTGTAAAATCAACACCTGCCGGGAAAATACCCTTTTGATCTTTTCCTTCACTTTCCCCGTAAAGCTGCTTCCACCATTCGGTAAAATAATGTAATGACGGTTCATAATTTACCATTATTTCAATGGTTTTGTTTTTTCTATATAATGCATTTCTCACAGCTGCATATTTGTAACAGTCATTTTCTTCTAAGTTAGGATTATTATATAGTTTGCAAGCATCAGCTGCTCCTTCCATTATTTTATCAATATCCGCACCTGATACGGCAATAGGGAGTAAACCTACAGCTGTCAAAACAGAAAATCTTCCTCCTACATCATCAGGTACTACAAAAGTCTCATAGCCCTCTTCATCAGCTAACTTTTTCAATGCACCTTTTTCTTTGTCAGTGGTAGCATATATTCTCTTTCTGGCTCCATCTTTTCCATATTTATTTTCCATATACTCCCTAAAAATTCTAAAGGCTATTGCCGGCTCTGTTGTAGTTCCGGACTTTGATATAACATTTACCGATATATCTTTTCCTTCAATAACTTCTAATAAGTCTGCAATATATGTAGAACTAATATTATTTCCTACAAAATAAATTTGAGGCGCATTTCTTTTTTCTTTTGGCAGTTGGTTGTAGAATGTGTGTGAAAGCATATCTATGGCTGCCTTAGCCCCTAAATATGATCCTCCGATTCCTATAACAACCAATACATCTGAATCGGATTTTATTTTTTGGGCTGCTGCCTTTATTCTTGCAAATTCTTCTTTGTCATAGTTTAAAGGAAGGTCTAACCATCCTAAAAAATCATTGCCTGCTCCTGTCTTGTTGTGAAGCATTTCATGGCATGTCTTAACAATGTCTTTAAAATATGTTATTTCACTTTCTTTAACAAACTCCCCTGCTTTTGAATAGTCAAATTTTATTTTTTCCATACAACAAAACCTCCATATATTTTCTATAACCTTATTTTGTAATATAATTAAAATTAAATTTGTTTTTATTTTAACAAAACATGCCTTTAAGTGCAATAGAATTCTTATTAGATGAATGAATGATAAAGTTTTTAATTGTATAAAATTCACTCTCAATTAGTGATACGTCAAAAAAATAGATTTTTGCAAGACTTAGATAAAATTAGCGCATATTTCTATGTGTTTTATTTTGTTTTTTGCTAAAAATAATGTTGAAACACAAAATAAAACATTTTATTAAAAAGGTTGGTGAAAGATATGGCTAGAAGAAATACGCCATTAGTACCTGAAAGCAGAGATGCTCTTACTAAATTTAAAATGCAGTGCGCTGAAGAAATAGGACGTTTAGAATTTGTAAAAGAAAATAATGACCACTATAAAGGAGACCTGCCATCAAGGGTTAATGGTGAACAAGGCGGTCCTATAGGCGGTCAGATGGTTAAAAGAATGATTGAAATGGCTGAAAAACAATTGGCTGGACAGCAAATGCAATAAATAGAGGAGGTTTTTAGCCTCCTCCTTTATAAATACAACTTATTAATAATATTTTTTGAAAAATTTGTAATTCTAAAGTTTATCTTAGTTCTGCATTAATGTTCTTTTTCAGTCCGTCAAGAATCTTTTTCATTGTTTTATTTACATCTTCATCGGTAAGGGTTCTGTCCGCTGCCCTGAATGTCAGGGAATAAGCAACGCTTTTCATACCTTCCGGTACCTGTTCACCTTTGTAAACATCAAAAAGTTCAATGCTTTCTAAAATTTTGCCACCCCTTTGTTTTAAGATATCCTCTATCTCTTTTACTAAAACTTCGTCTTTTACAAGCATTGAAATATCCCTTGTCACCGCCGGGTATTTAGGAAGCGGTTTGTATTCAGGCTTTAAAAATGCATTTTCAACAAGCTTATCAATTTCAATAACACCTATATATGTTCTTTGGGGACATTCAAATTCCTCTACTACATCAGGGTGAATTTCCCCTATTGTACCTGCATACTCACCATTTATTTTTACAACTGCAGCCCTTCCAGGATGAAATACAGGGTTTTCTTTTTCCGGTGCAAAATCATATTGTGTTATACCAAGGACTGAAAATAGTTCTTCTACAACACCTTTAAGGGTATAAAAATCTGCTTCCCCGTACATTCCAAGTGTCAATACAGGCTTCTCTTCAGGAAGCTCTTCAACCGGCTGTCCCTTTGGAATGTATACAAAGGATTTTTCAAAAAATGCCCCTTCTTCCACCCTTCTATTGTAATTAGTGCTAATCACTTGAAGCATTTCCGGAATGGTTGTTGTCCTCATAATGCTAAAATCTTCCCCAAGAGGATTTTGAATTACAATGGTGTTGCGAAGCTGACTTTCTTCCGGCAGTTTAAGCTTATTAAACACCTTAGGACTTGTAAAAGAGTATGTGTATATTTCAAATAACCCGCATGAAATCATTGTATCTATAATGATATCTTCTACCTTTTGTTTAAAAGTTTTCTTCCCTAATGTGGAGGATTTGCCGGATAAAAGGGTAGGCTCTATGTTGTTGTAACCATAAAATCTGGCCACTTCCTCAGCTAAATCAGCTTCCCTTTCCACATCCTGCCTGAAGCTTGGCACCTTTACAGTCAAATTCTCTTCATCAACTTCAAATTCCAATGATTTAAGTATTTTTATCATTTCCTCTGTTGGAATATTTGTGCCTAAAAGTTTATTTATGTTTTCAGGGCTAAATTTAAGTACTCTCTCCTTTTGCTTTTTCTCATAGCAGTCAATTATGCCTTTACACACAACACCTGCATTAAGCTCTTCCACTAGCTGGGCAGCCCTGTTAATAGCCAATAATGTATTTTGAACATCCAAACCCTTTTCAAATCTTGCTGATGCTTCTGTTCTAAGTCCAAGTTTTTTTGCAGTGGTTCTCACTGATGAACCTTCAAAATTAGCAGACTCAAATAAAATTGTCCTGGTATCTTCCCGGATTTCTGAATTTTCTGCACCCATAACCCCTGCCACTGCCACAGCTTTATTTTCATCTGCAATTACCAGCATGGAGGAATCAAGTTTTCTCTCTACATCATCTAAAGTTGTTATTTCTTCACCGTCCCTAGCCCTTCTTACAATAATCTTTTGTCCTTCTAAATAGCTAAGGTCAAAAGCATGCATAGGCTGACCATATTCCAACATAACATAGTTTGTGATATCAACAATATTGTTGATAGGTCTTACCCCTGCTGCTTTAAGCCTGTCTCTCATCCATTTAGGGGAAGGCTCAATTTTTACATCCTTTACTATCCTTGCTATATACCTTGGACAAAGATCAGGGTCCTTTATTTCCACTGTAGCATATTTATTTGCCTCATCTCCCTTTTCTTCAAGCTTTATTTCAGGCTTTCTAAACTCCTTGCCAAGAGTCGCAGCCGCCTCCCTTGCAAGACCAATGATGCTCATGCAATCAGGTCTGTTGGATGTTATTTCAAACTCCAAAATGGTATCATTTAATCCTAAAACCTCTTTTATATCAGTTCCTAGGGGGTAATCCTGTTTTATAATATAAATGCCGTTCTCAGGAGCATCCGGATAATCTTCCTTTGTAAATCCCAACTCCTCTATGGAACACATCATACCTTCTGATACCACTCCCCTCAGCTTCCCCTTGGAAATCTTTATTCCTCCTGATAAAGTTGCACCACTTAGGGCAACCGGTATAAGGTCCTGTTCTTTTACGTTGTCTGCCCCTGTCACAACTTGAATAACCTCATTTCCTACATCCACTTTACAAACCTGGAGCTTATCTGCATCAGGGTGCTTTTCTATTGATAAAATTTTACCAACTACAACCTTGTTGATTTCTTCTCCCTGTACCTCAATTCCTTCAACTTTAGAGCCGGACATAGTCATTTTATTTGCAAATTCTCTAGTTTCTATATCTATATCAACATAATCTTTAAGCCAACTTATTGGTGCTTTCATACCATATTACTCCTTTCAAAATCTATTTTTCCTTATCAAAATCTATTTTAGAATTGCTTTAAAAATCTTATATCATTTTCATATAATAGCCTTAAATCATCAATATTAAATCTTCCCATAGCTGTCCTTTCAACCCCGAGCCCAAAGGCAAAACCACTGTAAACAGCAGGATCTATGCCGCATATTTCTAAAACTTTTGGATGTACCATTCCTGCACCTAAAATTTCAATCCAGCCTTCATCTTTACACACCCTGCATCCCTTTCCACCGCAAGTCCAGCATGAAACATCAACCTCTGCACTAGGTTCAGTGAAAGGAAAGTGGTGAGGTCTTAACCTTATATCTGTTTTCTCACCAAATATGCTTTTTGCAAATACCTTTAATGTTCCAATTAAATCCCCCATTGTAACACCTTTATCCACCACAAGACCTTCTATCTGATGAAATATCGGGGAATGGGTTGCATCCACTGCATCAGAGCGGTAAACCCTTCCAGGGCAAATTATCTTAATGGGAGGTTTTTTGTTTTCCATAACCCTTATCTGAACAGGTGAAGTTTGAGTCCTCAAAAGTATATCCCCATTTATATAAAATGTGTCCTGAACATCCCTTGCAGGATGATTTTCAGGAATATTTAACGCTTCAAAATTATAGTAATCCCTTTCAATTTCAGGACCTTCCGCAATTTCATAGCCCATTCCAACAAAAACCTCAGTAATTTCATCTATAACATTGGTAAGAGGGTGTTTTCTGCCTAAATTTTTTCTTTTACCAGGCATGGTTACATCTATAACTTCCTTCTGAAGTTTTAATTCCCTCTCTTTGTTTGCAAGTTCTTTTTTAACCTCAGCAATCCTGTTTTCTAAAAAATTCCTTATTTCATTTGCCAACTGACCTATTACAGGTCTTTCTTCAGGCGCAAGGGATCCCATACCTCTTAGCACAGAAGTAAGTTCTCCCTTTTTTCCTAAGTATTTAACTCTTACATTTTCCAAATCCGGTATGGTTTTAATATTTGCAATTTCCGCTTCTGCTTTGCTTCTAATGCCGTTTAGCTGCTCTTTCATGCTTTTACTCCTCCTTATAATTTAGATATTAAACATCAAGAAATTAAAATTTTGTATATGAAAAAATATCATATTTTTAAAGTAAGCATATAAAAAACCTTCCTTCCCACATGGGACGAAAGGTTATTTCGCGGTACCACCCAACTTTTTATACATCAAAAGATGTATAAACACTCATTGCAGGTAACGGTTGCAACCGGTATATCCCTACTTATCATCAATGTTCAGGATACGGCTCCAGAGTGAACTTCAACAGCCGGCATGTTGAAAATACTTTCAGCCCATGGTACTTTCTCTCTTTAAACAGCTAAAAGCTGCCTACTCTCTCTATCATTGCCTTTTTTTATTTATAGTTTTCATAAATTATAGCACAAATAATCCTTGCATACAAGAGGTCTATTTCTAAGCTACGTAAATGCTTCGTGATATAATTTATACAGATATTTTAATTATATGTATAAATTCTTCCGATAATTATTTTAGTACTACCCCCTTGTTTTTAACTTATCCCTTAAATATAATGTGGAATAAGGCAATTTTATATAAACTTTTTTAAATATATTGTAAGGATGTGAAAATATGCCTGGAATTGTATTTCCAAAAGATTTTATATGGGGCTGTGCTACTGCATCTTATCAAATTGAAGGTGCCTTTGACGAGGACGGAAAAGGCGAATCCATATGGGACCGTTTCTCCCATACACCAGGAAAAATTCTAAACGGCGATAACGGTGATGTTGCCTGCGACCACTACCACCGTTATAAAGAAGATATTGCTTTAATGAAAGAGATTGGAATCCAATCCTATAGATATTCTATTTCCTGGCCCAGGATTTTTCCTGAGGGAAAGGGTCAGTATAATGAAAAAGGATTGGACTTTTATAAAAGGCTTACTTATGAGCTGTTGAAAAACGGTATTAAGCCTTCTGTAACCCTTTATCACTGGGATTTGCCTCAAAAACTCCAAGATATTGGTGGGTGGGCCAACAGGGATGTAACTGATTATTTTGTTGAGTACGCCGGTCTTTTATTTGAAAAATTAGGAGATGTTGTTCCCTATTGGATTACTCAAAACGAACCATGGATAGTGGCATTTTTAGGTCACATGATGGGTGTTCACGCCCCCGGAATTAAAGATTTAAAAACCGCTTTGGAGGTATTTCACAATATTCTGCTTTCACACGGTAAAGCCGTTGGCGCATACAGGCAGCTTAACCTTCCGGGTAAAATCGGTATAGCACCAAACTTTTCAACAAAATATCCTGCATCAGATAAAAAAGAAGATATAGAGGCTTGTGAATTAGCGGACGGGGTTTTGAATAAATGGTTTATATATCCTGTATTTAAAGGCACGTATCCGGAGGATGTGGTTAAGTTTTATAGAGACAGGGGAGCTCATTTTGATTTTCCTCCAGAAGACATGAAAATAATTGGTGCAGATATAGACTTTTTGGCAATAAATTATTACACATCAGAATTTGTAAAGCACCACCCCGTTAATGGTTTTGTAGAAATAAATAATGAGCTTTCCCAGTTTGAAAAAACCGAAATGGGTTGGATTATATATCCAAAAGGCTTGTATGACCTTCTTTTACGCCTTGATAATGACTGCAACAAAATAGATATAATTATAAGTGAAAACGGTGCAGCCTTTGACGACAAAATAGATGAAAACGGCAATATTAACGATGTTAAAAGGATGAATTACATTAAAGAACACTTAATACAAGCGCATAAAGCCATTGAAGAAGGAGTAAATTTAAAAGGCTATTACTTATGGTCTTTAATGGATAATTTTGAATGGAGTTTTGGTTATTCTAAAAAATTCGGTATTATACATGTGAACCGTGAAAACCTTAAAAGAACAATAAAAAATAGCGGCTATTTATATAGGGACATTATAAAAAATAACGGCTTATAATAAAATAAACGGCTTATAATAAAATAATTTTTATAATCAGCCGTACAAAAATATCAAAAAGGATAAAACTTTCTTATAACAACAGGTGGGGCAAAGTCTCCACCTTAATTAATTCTCTGTTTTATTATAAAGAGGCTTATTTTAATCAAGAAGTCTAAAACTGTAAATTTTGCCCACATTGATGTATTCAAGTTTCCTGTTCTTTTTTATCTCTACCCATCCACCCTTACAATCACTTATTACTCCCCTTGTACCCAGCCTTAAAATTTTTGACCAAAGGGAAAGATACAAAACAACTCTTCTTCCAACATATTGTTTTAAATAATTATTATTCATAATACAAACGACCGCCCTTCATACTTACTTAAAAAATAATAAAATAAAAATCAAATACAATATTAGCAGCAGTCAGAGATGTACTTTGAAAATGTTGGTTTTAAAATACTAAATTGTCATAGCTTTATATTATTTGAATTTAACAGCAGTGCCGTATACTAGAATTTCCGCTGCTCCCTGCATTATACCACATGTAGAATACCTTATATTGATAACTGCATCTGCTCCTAATTTTTCTGCCTCCTCCACCATTCTCTTTGTTGCTAGCGCCCTTGCATGCTCAATCATTTCAACGTAAGTCTTTAACTCACCTCCTACTAAATTTTTAAGCCCGCTCATAATATCTTTTCCAACATGCCTTGTCTGAACTGTAGAACCTTTAACAATACTTAAAACTTCAAACTCTTTTCCGGGAATATAATCAGTATTTACTAAGATCATCTTTATCTTCCTCCTTTATTTCAGCTATTCTTTCAACTAACACCCTAATAATAAAAATTATGAGAACAAAGGTTACTATACCTGTAACAACCCTTATTTCCACCGGAAAAATGTCGTTAACAATTACTGGTAAACTAAATGATAAAACCAATGCAATTAAGGATAAAGTTATTATCAGAGTAATAATAATATTTTTCATTTTTTTAACCTCTTTATTTAATTATGTCCTTTGCCTCCTACGCTAAATTCTAGAAAGTATTGCTAAAAACATTTCTTTAAGATAATTATATCATGTATTTATAGTAGAGTTAATAGTTAATTTATATTGTTATAAAACGTTGTAAAAAATGTTTATAAATATTATTTTAAGTATTCTTTAAATTTTTCTTTATCCATTTTTAATATAAATTCTTTGTATGCATTCTTTTCCATAAGGGCGTTTTTCAGGCTTTTTTCTAGAAAAGCAATATTTGTTTTTCTCTCTTTCCCACTGCCTTGAAATATAAATACTTTGCTGTGGTCTTCACTTAATATATAATTTATAAAACCCTTTGCCTTAAGATATTTAAGGCTGGCTTTTATAATACCCTCCTCCACACAAAGTTTCTGGGAAAAAACCTCAATGTATTCCCTGCCACCCTTGTTTTTAATAGTATATTTTATTACTCCTAAAAAATTCATTAAAAATCCTTTAAACAAATAATCCGGCGAAAGGGTAAAATTGATAATTATATTTTCCGGGTCGGCTAAAGCTATAACTTCCCTGAATACTGCCGTGTTTGCCGGGGGTGAAATAAAAACAATATCTTTTTTGGGCTTTATATTAAACCTGTTTACTGTATCGTCTATAGGGCAGCGGGATTTTAGACCTTCATAAAAAATTTGTGCATCTTTATACTTTAGTAAAAGGGTATTTATGGCTGTCTTTCTCTCATCTATAATATTTCCTTCAAAAAGTATCTTTTTTACACTTAAATTTTCAACCATATGGCCTATTGTAAGCTGAATGCTGTTATTTCCTCTATAGGTATTTGTCCCCACTTTATAAGTAATGTCAAAAACCTTTCCCTCTAAAGACTCCTCATCTCCAAACCACTTAACCGCCGGTATTCTTATTTTGTTTTCATCTTCTAAAACCATAATATGATGATTTTTTTCAGTCTTTCTGTCACTTACAACCCTTATATTTGAAGAATAAAACTCAGGAAACCTAAAGCCTTCCCCATAAGGACCTGCACTTTGAATCCTTGTAATAAAATCATCTGATATTTCATTAAAGGAAAGCTCCATATCCACATTTGCTATTATTGTATCCTTTATAAAGTATCTTTTTTCTGCCGCTGTTTCAATTTCCCTTACAAAATCCTCAAGGTTTTCTTTCTTTAATGAAAGACCTGCTGCCTGGGAGTGTCCGCCAAATTTTAAAAGCTTCCCGCTGCACTCTTTTATAAGCTCATATATATTTATTTCTTCTATTGACCTGGCTGAACCCACCACTGTACTTCCGTCATCTTTAATTGAAAGCAGTATTGCAGGTTTTTTATACAGCTGACAAATTCTCCCTGCTGCTATTCCGATTATTCCATGATGCCAGAACTCCCCATAAAGCACCAAAACCGTCTTGTTCTTTTTCTGTGTTTCCACCATTTCTATTGCTTCATCAATTATTTTCTGCTGGATTCTTTTTCTTTCACTATTTAAAACATCAATTTTTTCTGCCATTTCTCTTGCCAAATCCTGCTCCTTACACAAAAGCAGCTCAACAGGCAATTTGGCGGTATCCATTCTTCCTGCTGCATTTATTCTTGGTGCAATTTGAAATGCAATATCCTCTTCATTGTCTATACTGCCGTTTTTGCCGGCTATTTTAAAAAGCTCACTAAGACCTGCCCTTTTTGTATTAATCAAAGCCGGCAGCGACTTTTTTAAAAGGTATCTGTTTTCACCGTTAAGACTTACCACATCTGCAATAAGTGACAGTGCCAAAAGGTCTAAAAATCCATCCCCGATATATTCTTCTCCCTTTTCTTTTAAAACAGCCAAGCACAAAAAATATGCCATGGCACAGCCTGAAATATTTCTTGCCCTGTGTCCTTCTTCTAAAAGTTTGGGATTTAATATAACATATGCATCGGGAGTTTCATCAGGAATACTGTGGTGGTCAGTTAGTATAACATCCATTTTAAGCTCTTTTGCCAAACTTATCTCATTTACATTGGAAATACCGCAGTCACAGGTTATTATAAGGGATACCCCTTTTTCATAAAGGCTTCTTACAACTTCCTCATTCATTCCGTACCCTTCGGTAAACCTGTCCGGGACATGGTAAATTACCGAATCTGTGTAGTTTCTAAGACATTCCACAAGGGTAACGGTACTTGTAACACCGTCCACATCATAGTCCCCGTAAATACAAATCAGTTCTTTGGAATCTATCGCCTTTAAAATCCTTCTTACCGCCTTTTCCATGCCCGGAAACTCATCCGGCAGGGTAGGCTTATAGTATTCATCATTTAGCATTATTTTAACGGTATCAGGATCTTTATATCCTCTGTTATAAAATATCCTTGCAATAAGCTCATCTCCCCCGCAGGCTTCTATAAGCTCTATGGGAATTTTGACCCTTTCATTTAATATATTTATCTTAACATCCACTTTTTAAATCAACTCCTCAATATCATCCCACGCTAGCTCATCTAAAAAGTCTTCATGCTCTTCCATCTTCTTATAATCAATTTTTTCATTATTACAAAACCAATTAAATTCACAGTATGTACAGCTTTTTTTGTATAAAGTTTTATCAAAATTTGAGTAATCGTACTCTAATATTCTTTGAATTTTGTCCTTTAGCTGTCTTTCAAAGTCTAAGTGCATTTTATCGCTGTAGTTTATTTCTGCCAGCATTTTTTTTGGCTCAGGCTGCCAGTAGTACATACTTATATTTTCCCATGGTATTTCTTTTTGTGTCAAAAGCTTTATTCCCTCTTTTAAAACATAGAGATAAACCACCGTCTGAAGACTTCTTTCAAGCCTTATTCTCTGAAAGTTCTCGTCTCTTTTAGTATTCTCCCTATCTTTAACACGTGTTTTCCAGTCCCATATTTCAACATTGTCCCCGTCTATAATAATCAAATCATAATTTGCCTCAAGCCTTAAAATTCCTTTGGACATTCTGAGTTTATACTCCGGAAGATACCTTTTTTTCTCATCCTTTTTAAAGTTTCTCATAAGAGAAGTAATCCAGCTATCCAGTTCCTCATATCCTTCCACGTCCTCTGTAATCCCCGGGTCTATACCTTGAAAATACCTGTATGCCATAAGATGAAAGTTGTTTCCCATTTCAAGCCTTTTTCTGATTTCTTCTCCTAAATAATTGTCCCATTTTAAATTTTCCAAATACCTTTTTTTAAACTTCAAAGGACATTTTTCAAATGTTGTAAGGGAGTGCTGGGTAAATAAAAAATAGTCTGCAAACCTTAAATCCTTCATCTTTTACCCTCCACCTCCTCTATGTATTTTTTAAGTTCTAATATATAATTTGAGGGAAGCACTTCATTTCTCTTTCCCACATTATATTGGTGTGATGACAAAAACAAATACTTCTTTGCCCGGGTAATTCCCACATATAAAAGCCTTGCCCTTTCTGAAATTGTCTCAATTTTTGATTTTAATGCCCGGTCTTTTCCGTCCCCTTTTTTTAAAACTCTTTCCATTTCTGATTTTAGTATAGCCTGGGGGTTTTTAAACTCATCCTTTAAAAACCAATATTCTCCTACAAATTTATCCTCTAATGTTACAGGGAATTCCCAGTTATTAATGCCGGTTAAAAACACTATATCCCACTCAAGACCCTTTGATTTATGATAAGTTGCCAGGGTAACCTGTCCCGGCTTTGGTTCATAGCCTTTTAATTCCCATACCACCCCTGCAAAAAAGTTAAACCTGTTTTTAGGATTTAAAAGTTCCAATGCAAGGTCGCTAAGCTTCCAGCGGGGATCCTGGTTCATAAGATATCTCACATCCCCTGCAACCTTCTGGGCTATTGCCCTCTCCTCTCTTCCAAATTTTAGTTTTTCAGATATAAATAAAATAAGTTTTTCCACAATGGTGCCGGGAAATTCTAAAAGTTCCCTTATTGTTTCCATATTCTCTGTAAAATCCGCCCATATATCACTTTTTAAAAGCTCCTTTGGTATTTCCGAAATTTCAATCTCCCCTGCCATCGGGTAGAGAAGTTTTTCCACAGGGTATCTTTTTAAAAAATTCTTAAGAATTTTCTTTTGGTCTGCTTTTTTACTTCCATCAACGTTTTTTTCTTCTTCCAACTCTTCTTTTTCTTTTGTTTCCCCTGTCACTCCGGCCTCCCCTAGGTCTTCAATGCTTCCAATATCCTCATCATAGGAGTCAGGCAGAAAACACTCATCCAGCATATTAAAAAGCTTTTCACCGCTTTCAGGCATGGCAATAAAATCTATAACCCGCCCAAGTTTTCTGATGGCCTCATTTTTTTCACTTGATGTATTTTCAAGGTGCTCATAAGGTATTTTTCTGTCATCTAACATATCTAAAATTATTTTCATTCTCCAGGTACTGGGCACTAAAATTGCAATGGTTTTATCCGGATGTTTTTTTTGCATATAAGAAGCCCTGTTTACAACAGCCCCGGCCTCTTCTTCCCATGAATCAAATATGGCAGCTTTTATTCCGTATTCGTCTGTTTTAGGATTTGGCATATCATCATTTTCATCAACTGGTTCTATGTACTGGGGAAGAAGACTTTCCCGGCAGTCTGAAACAGGATGGCTTTCTCTTACATACCTTACAAAATAGTTTGCCAAATCAATTATATCCTTTGTATTTCTGCTGGACTGGGTAATTCTATACACAGTTGTGGAAGGGTCTTCACAAAAGCTTTTAAAAAGGGTGAAATCACTGTTGCTAAAGGTACTGCATATAGCCTGATTACTGTCCCCTACCCTTAGAAGATTGCCATTTGCTATCATTTTTAATATTTCACTTTGAATGTAATTAGAATCCTGAGCTTCATCTTCACATACAAAAGAATATGTTCTTTGGTATTTTTCTAAAAGATGCCTGTCTTCCATAAGCATTTTTTTTGCATTATAAAGCATATCATCAAAATCTAAATACCCGCCTATTTTAAGCTTTCTGTCATATATTTCATATATCCGGCATGCCCAGTTCAGTATAGAGTCTTTTGGAATGTTTTTGCATAATTTCCTTGCATCCCTTGAAGTTATCCCCCGTACTTTAAAATTGCTTATGGCAGAAAGCATAATATTGCAGAGTCTGTCGTGCCAATTTTTATAAATTTCCTGTCCTTTTCCTGCAGATATACCATCTATGTCTAAATACAATTTAAATTCCCTGTCATTATGCCTTTTCCATTCATCAATGGCACTTGAAATCAAATGTATTTTTTCAACACCGTCTATTACTTCAAACTCCTCATTGGTAATGACAAGGTCAGGTTTTTCTTTTATTATCTGAAGGCAAAGGCCGTGTATTGTGGATACAAAATAATCCTTTGTCCCTAAAATTCCTCTTTTTTGAAGTTCTGCCGCAATTCTTTGCTTAAAATTATTAACGGCACTGTTCATATATGTAACAATAAGTATCTTTCCCGGTCTGTGTAAGCCCTTACTTATCATCTCAACCGCCCACTGGGTAAGGGAATATGTTTTCCCCCCTCCGGGGATGGCAGGTATTGCACAATATCCGCCCCGGTACTGCTCCACCAGCTCTTTTTGACCTTTTCTAAGTCCCATAGTCCCCCTCCAAAGCCCTGTTTTAAAATACATGCATCCGTCTGTATACATTATAACATGAAAATAACATGAGGTATTTTGCAACATTCATAAAACTTTTTTAAAAAAATTGACAATTTATTAATATATTGTTTATAATGTTTGTAAAGCTACATTTTGATAATTTGCAGAAAAGGAAAAGAGGTCGCAAATAATGAAAAAAATCATTATAATTGGTTTGATAATTGCCCTAATGAGTCTCGTTTCATGTAATAATGCTTCAAATACTTCACAGGATGCCCATTATGTTAAGCAAGTTGAAATAACAAAAAACAAAGAATACCTGGATTTAATAAGTTCTAACGATAAACTTCTGTTTAATATGAGCGGTAGCTATTTATTATGTACAAAGGACAATGAATATGAAATTACTTTAGAAGAATATACCAGAAACTACCAAGCTTTTTTTATCAGACAGCGGAAATACTGTTTTTTACAACACTAACAGCGCAAATGAAAAGGGAAAATTAAAATATTACCATATAGATAAAAATGAAAGCGGCGATTTATTAGAAGACATGGACATAGAAATTGACGAGTATGTTTCCCTCATTTCTTATAAATCCGATAAAATACTTGTATTATGCGGCAACTTAAGTGAACAAACCGGTAAAACTGAAACAAATATTTTAATGGAAATAGACTTAAAAAATGAAACTTACCGTAAAACAGAACTACCCTTTACTCCCAGCGGTGCATGGGTATACAACGGTCTTGCATACTTTGGGCACAATATTGGTATCCTGTGTTCATACAAAGAACTTAAAAACACAAACCAGGTTCTTGTGATACTTGACAAAGAAGGAAACATCCTGGAGGAGACAGAAATATATGAAAAAGATACAATGTGCAACATTTCACCCTCCCCGGACGGCAGTAAGTTTACTTATCAGACAGGCACGTCACCTGTGGATTTAAAACTATATGATTTAAAAAATAAAACAAGCAAAACTTTGTCCTCATCAGAGGATGCATACTGCATTTCATCCGCATGGGGACAAAGCAGCGGAAATCTCTATTACATAACATACGAAGAAAATTCAAATAAATATACACTTCACGTTTTAGAAAAAGATAAACTTTAAGTACCGCCGGCAAGGCAATTAAACAACAATGCTGTAATGCAATAAATAACTGCAATTCAAAAATTAACACGATATATTGTAAGAATCCACTTGCAAGTAATAGGTGGATTCTTAATATAACTTATTTTTGAAATATTATATTTAAAATTCCTACAACAATACAAATAACACCGCCTACATATGTTACTATTGCCTTAGCCATAGACGGTTCTTCAAATTTATAATGTTCCATCTTCTCTGAAGCCTTAGACAAAATTTTAGGAAGAAATATCATAAAAAATCCAAATAGTATAAGTAAAATTCCCAATAACACTTTATCACCCTCTCTTTATCACTTAAAAATTTATTTTCCTTAAGCTATTATAACCTTATATAAGTACAATTTGCAATTTAAAACTATTTTCCGCCTGATACAATAATCTCATCAAAATATTCTGACAGTATGCCGTCATTTTCATATCCGTTGGCAGACAGTACAGATTCAAAAGTTATAAGCTTTTCACCACATCTTTTTAATATTGACCTCATTAAAACCGCCAGGTAGCGTTTTTGATTTTCTTCTTCAATATCTTCTGTATAAATATCCTCAGGATTCCACGTCTTTGTAAGTACATGCAAATTTGTTATTTCCTTTATGCTCCTTGGCGTCCAGTTGCTGCTGCTAAGACTTGTAATAATAGTCACTTTGCTTTGTAGAGAACTTGCAAGATAGGCTACCGGCGTTGATAAAAGAACAAAATTACCGCTAAGCTTTTCTTCAAGTTCAAATATGCTTTCTGCTGACTTTATCCCTCTTCTTACCACATCTAAAAAATCCTTGCTGGCATTTCTATTAAATCTTGAAACCACATCTACAAAAGACTGGGCACTGTCAATAAGCTTTTTGGCTTCAAGAATGTCATTTTGTGACATTTCCTCTGAAATAAGTATCTCCAAAAAAACCCTTTGAAAAAATTCATGTATCTTAAGAGGCTCTTCTCTTTTCCTGTATTCTTCTATCCAATTTTTAATACATTCATATTTTTCAACATTATAATAGCCCACTCTCTCCACAAGCCCCGGAAACTCTATATCAGGAAAACGGGCAAAGGGTCTTTGGCTTAATACCTCTCCTGCAAGTATAGAGCTTCTTACAGGATCAATTTTTAAAAGCACTCTTATAAGGGATTTAACATCATCCCTTCCCGGCATAAAACCGTATGCAGGGTGACACAGCTGGGCTAAAGTTATTAAACCTTGTGTAAAGGGATTGTCTATAACCCTGCTCTTTCTTGAAAGATTTTTTATTTCATACCCTCTCTTCTCTAAAGCCCTTGCTATAACAAACTCTGTAACCGGGTCTGCATAGTTGGAAATGACAACTATATCTGAGGGATTGTAGCCTTCTTCTTCAATAAGATGTATTATTCTCTCTCCTATATTTTCAAGCATCTCACTTCTAAGTTCAAAAGGAGGAACCCTTTCAATTTCAGGTCTTGATTTGAATTTGTTGGTTTTTCCGTTCTTTATATTGTCAAACAACATATTTGAAAACTCAGTCATAAACTCCTTACATGTATAACATTCCTGTAATTCAATGGTATCTAATTTGTCTATCAGCTCTCTTTTTGTGTATTCATGATTGCTGCCAAAAGCTTCCCCGTAACCACCCTCATGATTGTATCCTAAAAGACATGTTTTAAGATTTGGCAAAAGCATATTTATAAAATCAACTTCTGTAGGAACACATTCTTCTATATTGTCCACAATAAGATGTTCAATTCTTTTAAATAACTGTTCTTTATATACAGGATTTTTTAGAAGGTATTTATTGTAAAGTTCTACAGCCATTCCAAAGTCAAATATTCCAAGCTCCATACAGCGTTTTCTATATCTTTTTAAAATATCGTCCGCTTCAATATATATATTTCTTTTTAGTTCATCTTTTTTTTCCAAAGCAGAATACAGCCTCTTTCCTATCTCATCATATGGAATATCTGAAATAGCAGCCCTTACCAGGTTTGATGTAAGGTCAATTGCAAGCCGGTCTGTAAAAGAGGTTACACCTTCAAAAGCCCCTTTGTTTTGTCTTCTCCACTCAATAACTATAGACACTAAAAACTGGGCTGCCTCAAAGGTCAAAAACACCGGTTTTACATTTTTATTTTTTATTTCATGGCAATTTTTTAATAAAAGAGGGTAATAGGTTTTAATTTCCTCCTGTATAAACCCATAGTAAGAAGTCCTTAAAATAGCTCCGGAATGCTCAAGCACCGTTTTTGTTCTCCACTCTAATGACTGGGTTCTGTTTAAAAGGAGTATGAGTATCTTTTCACTGGGGATTTTAAGTTCTGATACCATGTATTTGTACCTTTCCAATAGTAAAGTGGATTTGCCGCTTCCGGTAGGACCTTTTAAAATCACTTTAGAATTTTCCTGAGGCAAAGTTATTACCCTTTTTGCCAAATCACTGAGTATAATGATATATCCCTCCAATAACCTTAAGTCCTTTGTATATTATACCATTATAGAAGTGTTAATGAAAGAAAAAATAAATGCCCCAGTAACTAGACTAAGGGCATTTAATTAGGGGGTTAAAATGTATTTTAGTGAGGTCAATTAGTGAGGTCAATTAAAGTATTAACCTGTTATTGTTTTTTTATTCAAGTATTTTAAAATTCATCTTAAATTTTAATTCTATTTTAAAATTTATATGAATAGATATTATAAAATGATTTATCTAAAAAGGAAGGTTTTTCATATGAAATCTGTTTACTTTATAACCATTCAAAAAAAACATATTGTACGCTCAATTGTTTTTCTTGTGCTTACAATTTTGTTTATATTGCTAATGGGAACTTTTATATCAATAAAAAAAGCTCCCACATTTTTACCTATATCAAATACTGAAGTAATTGCACACCTTCCTCTGAAATATAAATAAAAGAGGAAAAGGAGTATAATATGTTTTATACTCCTTTTTCTCCGTGTGTCTTTTATGTGCCGTCAATTAACTTTTTAAATTATTATTTTTTGATTTTTCCTTATAATCCCAGTTGATATCCAACATGCCTATTGGGTTTTCTTCTTTCATACTCTCAACAGTATTTTGTTTTTTGCTTTCAGCATTTTCTTTGATCATCTTTATAATCTCAGGACTTATTTCATTGTATCTAATGGATGAAGAAGCAGTATTTTTCAACTTATATCTACGTACAGAATCTCTTAAGAGATCAGCCTGGCTGCTAAGTTCTTCACTTGCAGCTGCACTTTCTTCAGATGTAGCGGAATTAGCCTGTATAACTTGTGACACTTGTATAATTCCTTGATTTATCTGCTCAATGGCTGCAGCTTGTTCATTAGAAGCAACGTCTATATCACTAATTAAAGCAGCTGCCTTTTTAACGCCTTCCACTATTTTGTTAAGGGATTCTGCTGTTTCTTTAGCTATTTTTGTGCCATTTTCAGTTCTCTTAATTGAGCCTTCAATAAGCTCGGTAGTTTCCTTTGCTGCATTAGCAGACCTTGCGGCAAGATTTCGAACTTCTTCTGCTACAACAGCAAAACCTTTGCCATGCTGTCCTGCCCTTGCTGCTTCAACTGCTGCATTTAGTGCTAGAATATTAGTCTGAAAGGCTATTTCATCAATTACCTTTATAATTCTGGATATATCAGAAGAAGAACTATTTATCTCTTCCATTGCTTTAAGCATATCAGCCATCTGTTCACTTCCCTGTTGCGCATTTTCTCTGATAGTCTCTGCCAGCACATTTGCTTCATTTGCATTTTCCGCATTATGTCTTGTCTGCGTAGACACTTCTTCAAGAGATGAAGTTAGCTCTTCTACTGTACTTGCCTGTTCTGCAGAACTTTCTGAAAGCTGTACACTTGAATCTGATATCTGTCTTGCACTGCTTGCTACCTGTTCTGCCGCAGCATTAATACTTCCAAGAAGTTCATTGTTTTTTTCAATCATTTCGTTTAGCTTCATTCCAAGTATATCCTTGTCAGATTTAATTTTTAATTCCACCGTCAAATCACCGGCTGCAATTTTTTCCACTGCATAAGCTTGCTCACGGATATTCTCAATCATTTTTCTAAAAGATTGCGCTAAACTTCCAACTTCATCTTTAGTTTTAGCTTCAATATCCACTTCTACATCCCCTACTGCAAGTTTCTCTGCAGCATCAACCATTTCATTTATAGGTATGCTTATGCTACGGGATATAAACATTCCTAAGAAAATCGCTAATATTATTCCAATAATTGCTACAAAAATCATGGTGGTTGCAGCAGTTCTGGCAATTTTTGTGTTTTGCTCTATCCTTTCTTTTGCACTTTCTGAATTATAGTGGATCAAACTTTCAAAGGATTCACGTAATGAGTCTCCGGCGCTGGCTACTTCTGTAAGCAATAATTCCTTTGCCTCCGCCGTTTGCCCGGATAGCACAAGTTCAATTTCTTCTTGAATTAAAGTATTATATTTTTCCCATTTTGATTTTAACTCTTCATAGACCTTCTGGTCTGCAGCATCTGTAATTACTCCTTCATACATTTTAAAGTATTCTTCTGCATTTGTTTTGTTATTCTTAATTTTTTCTATACTTTCATCCTGACCTTTTTTATCACCTTCAAACAAAAGAAGCCTGCTGGCATTAAATCTCATCCTTAAAAACTGCAAAGCAGCATCGCTTATATGCTGGATACCCAATGTATTATCTTCATACAAAAGCACATCTGCCTCACTCATATTATTCACATTTACCAAGCCAACAATGCCAACTATCCCTGCAATCACTCTGCAACTAGTAAAAATCCAATAATAAGTTTTGCCGATATTTTTAAATTATAAAACCAGCTCATCATATAATCCTCCTTGATTTTTTATATTGCGCTGCAAAAATTCCTCATTTTTTTATTTTTCTAACGTACATGATTTCCATTACATAAGACTCCTTTCCAATGGTAAATGTCAAAAACTTATTCTTATAAGTTTCCTTCTGCTGAACCAATGATTTGGTTTGCAGCGTTTCAGACATCCCATTTCACCTCCTTGTGCAGCGGTTTTATTTATTATATCAGTGACAAAGTCACTGCCCTGCCCAATAAACATTATAATTCCTGGTAAGATATTGGTTTTTTAATATATTAATCTTTTAAGTCCATAAAATAACATGATTTTAGCAAACGAAACCAATATCACACCTTAGCTAACGGTTTGCATAACTTCTAAATACAATAATAATTAGACTTTTTTAATTTTTCTTACCTGGGATACATTTGGCATTTAAATTTTAATAAGTGTTTATGTTACGAAAAGAATTCTAATCATCTATTCACCTTCGCTATGAAATGAGTTTTAAATATTTATTCACCTTGTTATTTTTTTCACTATCTTATAATAATATATTCTACGCCAATGTCAAATTTCCTTCTTTATTTTTTAAAAAATGCGAAAAACATCACCTGATATTCCCTTTTGTGGTAAATGTGTAAAGGTCTTAATGCTTTCTTGTGTATGAGTTTAATATTTTTATATTTTAATGTGCTTTAGTAATAAACTGTACTAATAAGGAAATATTATATAGGACTACAATTTTAATGCTTTAGCATTTTAAAATTAAAAAGGGATGGTGAGGATTTTGACAAAACCCCAGACCATTAGCGTAACTAAGCCTGTAGGCGAAAACTTTCCTGAAGAAAAATTTAATGAGCTTGAAACATTTATTGATGGATTAAAAACCACCAAAGGAGCATTAGTTGAAATACTTCACAAAGCCCAAGAAATATTTGGTTACCTTCCAAGGGATGTGCAGCTTTATGTAGCAAGAAAGCTGGGAATTCCGGGTGCAGAAGTTTTTGGAGTGGTAAGCTTCTACTCGTACTTTACTACAAAACCAAGAGGAAAACACACCATCAGTGTGTGCATGGGAACCGCCTGCTATGTAAGGGGGGCAGATAAAATTCTTGAAAGACTAAAAGAAAAACTAGGTATTGAGTCCAACGAAGTTACAGAAGACGGGGTATTTACCCTAAAAGACGTAAGGTGCGTTGGAGCATGTGGACTTGCCCCTGTTGTTATGGTGGATGACAAAGTATATGGGCGCGTAAAAGAAGAAGACTTAGATAATATTTTAAAGTCCTACAGAAATAAAGAAACTAAAAATTAAGGAAGGTGTAGTATGAAAATAAAATCATTGGAGGAACTTGAAAAAATACGCAAAGAGCATGAGAATAAAATACGTTTAAGAAATACCGGCGAAGGCAAAGAGGATAAAATTGAAATACTTATTGGAATGGCAACCTGTGGCATCTCCTCCGGTGCAAGAGAAACCCTTAATGCCTTTGCAGAGGAAATATCTATAAATAAAATTGACAATGTAAAAATTATAGCAGTGGGATGCATTGGGTACTGCCACTCAGAACCTATTGTACAGGTAAATATACCAGGACATGCACCTGTACTATATGGAAATATAAAAAAAGACAAAGTACCACAAATAGTAAACAGTCATATAAAACAGGGAAAACCTGTGGAAAATTTAGTACTTAAAGTGGATTTTGAAAGAATATAATTTGTAGTTTTTTGTAAAATTTTAATTCAAAAGAAAAAACATTGATATAAAGGAGGCTAAAAATGTCAATAACCCGCACAAATATTCTTGTCTGCGGTGGTACAGGCTGTTTGGCAAGCGAATCTGAAAAGGTGCAAAGAAACCTAGAACTCATACTTAAAGCCAGGGGCTATGAAAAAGAGGCAAAAGTTATTAAAACCGGCTGCTTTGGCTTCTGTGAACAGGGACCAATAGTAAAAATAGAACCTGAAAATGTGTTTTATGTCCGTGTCAATCCAAAAGACGCCAAAGATATTATAGATGAGCATATCATAAAAGGCAGGAAGGTTGAAAGACTTCTGTATAAAGAGCCTTTTGAAAAGAAAAAAATTGATATTCAAGAAAATATACCCTTTTATAAAAAACAACTGCGTATAGCATTGAGAAACTGCGGGCTTATAAATCCTGAGGACATCTATGAATACATAGCTTTAGGAGGATATGAAGCATTAGGTAAAGCTATAACAAAGATGTCCAGGGATAAAGTAATAGAAACAATTAAAAAATCAAAACTCCGGGGCCGTGGCGGCGGTGGATTTCCTACAGGCATAAAATGGGAAATAGCAAAAAAACAAAAAAACCCTGTGAAATTTATTGTATGCAATGCCGATGAAGGGGATCCGGGAGCCTTTATGGATAGAAGCATTTTAGAAGGCGATCCCCATAGTGTAATAGAAGCAATGGCAATAGGGGGCTATGCAATTGGTGCAGAAAAAGGAATTATTTACATCCGTGCCGAGTACCCCCTTGCAATAAAACGCCTTAAAACAGCATTAACACAAGCAAGAGAGCTGGGTCTTTTAGGAAAAAATATTTTTGACTCGGATTTTAGTTTTGACATTGATATAAAATACGGTGCCGGCGCCTTTGTATGCGGTGAAGAAACCGCCCTTATAAATTCATGTGAAGGCAAAAGGGGAGAACCTAATTACAAACCGCCATACCCTGCCGAAGAAGGGTATTGGGGGTACCCTACCTGTGTAAACAATGTTGAAACCCTCTCAAACATCCCACCAATTATAGCAAAGGGTGCAGACTGGTTTTGTTCCATTGGTACTGAAAACAGCAAAGGAACAAAGGTTTTTGCCTTAGCAGGAAAGATTAATAATGTGGGACTTGTGGAAGTTCCAATGGGAATTACTTTAAGGGAAATCATTTATGATATCGGCGGAGGAATACAGGGAGGAAAAAAATTTAAAGCCGTTCAAACAGGTGGCCCTTCAGGTGGTGTTATTACAGAAAATGAACTGGATACCCCCATTGACTATGACAGCCTGGCAAGTATTGGTTCAATGATGGGATCCGGGGGAATGATTGTTATGGATGAGACGGATAATATGGTAGACATTGCAAAATTCTACCTTGAGTTTACCATGGACGAGTCCTGCGGAAGATGTACACCCTGCCGGATTGGGACAAAACGCCTTTATGAAATGTTAAATAAAATAACCGACGGAAAAGCCACCATGGCTGACCTGGACGCCATGAAACAGCTGGCATACATGATTAAAGACAGTTCCCTTTGCGGCCTTGGACAAACAGCACCAAACCCTGTTATAAGCACAATGAAGTACTTTTGGGATGAGTATCTGGCCTTTATAAAAGATATAGACACTCCGCAGGGAGAAGGAAAGTATAAAGCAGAAAATAAAACAGCAATTAAATCTTAAGGCTAAAAGGGAGGTGGAATAATGCTCAAAAACCAAAATACAAACAATAAAAAAATGTTAAAAGTTACGATAAATGACCAGGAACTGCAATTTCCTGAAGGCATCACTATACTGGAAGCTGCCGGCCGGGCCGGGGTAAAAATACCTACTTTATGCCACTTGGATTTACATGATATAAAAATGGTAAACCAAACAGCCTCCTGCCGGGTGTGCATGGTTGAACTTGTAGATTCAACAAGCAACAGAAATAAGCTGGTACCCTCATGTGTAACAAAAATAACCGACGGAATGGCGGTGCGCACCGATACGTTAAGGGCTATAACTGCAAGAAGAATGGCGGTGGAACTTCTACTATCCAACCATCCAAATGAATGCTTTACATGCCCTAAAAATACAAACTGTGAGCTCCAGTCTTTAGCGGCAGAACTGGGTGTAAGAGAAATACGCTGGGAAGGGGAACGGATGAACTATCCAAAGGATATGTCCAGTGACGCCATAGTAAAAGATTCCAATAAATGTATCTACTGCAGGCGCTGTGAAACCATGTGCAATGAAGTCCAAACCTGCGGGATACTGTCAGGCATAGGCAGGGGTTTTAATTCCTTTGTAGGTCCTGCATTTAATATACCTATGGTTGAATCATCCTGCACCTACTGCGGACAATGCGTCCAGGTTTGCCCTACGGCAGCCCTTACTGAAGTAAATCATATAGACAAAGTATGGGAAGCTTTAAATGACCCTAACAAACATGTAGTCGTCCAGACTGCTCCTGCAATACGGGTTGCTTTAGGCGAGTTATTTGGTATGGAACCCGGTACCATTGTAACGGGAAAAATGGTAACAGCACTTAAAAGAATGGGATTTGATGCTGTTTTTGATACCGATTTCGGGGCTGATCTTACCATAATGGAGGAAGCTTCGGAACTTATTTACCGTATACAAAATAACAAAACCCTTCCAATGCTCACCAGCTGCTGCCCTGCATGGATTAAATTTATAGAGCACCAGTTTCCTGAGCTTTTAGAAGTCCCGTCCACATGCAAGTCTCCCCATATAATGTTTGGCACCATTGCCAAAACATATTATGCAGAAAAAAATAAAATTGACCCTGACAATATTGTAGTGGTGTCTGTAATGCCATGTATAGCAAAAAAAGCTGAAGCCAAACGTCCCGAGCTTACCAAGGACAATCACAACAATGTTGACATTGTGGTTACAACAAGGGAACTTGGGCTGATGATAAAGGAAGCCGGCATTAAATTTGAAGATTTACCTGAAAGCCAGTTTGACAGACCTTTAGGGGAAACAACAGGTGCCTCTGTAATATTTGGAACTACCGGCGGAGTGGTGGAAGCAGCAATACGTACAGCCTATGAGTGGATTACAGGAAAAGAACTTGAAAATGTTGAATTCCACCAGTTAAGAGGCAGTGACGGCCTTAGAAAAGCTACTGTGCAGATAGGGGACAGAGAACTTAAAATAGGAATTGCAAGTGGACTTGGAAATGCCCGCACCCTGTTGGAGGAAATACGGGAAGGAAAAAGCCAATATGATGTAATTGAAATTATGGCCTGTCCCGGAGGATGCATTGCAGGAGGCGGCCAACCGTATCATCATGGCAACTTTGAAATAGTTAAAAAAAGACAAGAAGCTATATACAGGGAAGACCGCAGTAAAAGGTATAGAAAATCCCATGAAAATGCAGAAATACTTAAGCTCTATGAAGAATATTTAGGTAATCCTTTTGGCAAAACTGCCCATAGACTTCTTCACACTCACTATGAAGAGAGGGAAAGGATATAAGGAATTTTATTTAAAAAATTATTAGCCAAGACAATGAGAAAATTCTCTTGTCTTGGTAACTATTCTACTGGAATCGGAACATAGACATTTTGGCTCAGCAGGGCAAAAATTTCATGGGAACACTCAAAATTGAATATATCAAACTCCAACTGATAATTATACCGTTTTTGATTCTTATATGAAGAAAAAAATTGATTTATTTCATTTACAAAATTCAACCTCTGACATTCTAAAACCAGTGTACGGAAACATAAAATTGCATATTGATAGCGAAATCTTGGAGGTTCATATCTTCGGCCATCATAGCGCCGCCTATAATTACTGCTTTTGTCATATTTTCGAAATAAAATACTTTCAATATCATCAATTTTAAAAGAAGTAGTTCTTTTCCCATTACAATAATACACCGTATTTCCGCTAAACTTAATATATGCGCATGGATAATGAACAATCATCCTTATAAGTGAATGCACTATTAGCGGAGAAAATAAGATAAGATAGGCCAGCGCTATATCCGTATCTCCATCAAACATAGCACCCATTGGCAATAACATATAAATCATAATATCAGTTAAACGATTTAAGCAGGGAAAAGCAGACATCCCATAGGAACACTCCCTAACAGATGAAATATCCACTTCATCAGCCTTTTTCAAAAATTTATTTATGCTTAAATTAGGAGATACTAAAAATAAAAATAATTTAATCAATAAAACACCAATAAATGTTATCGCTGCAAACTCCATGTCTATACCCCCCCTCTTAAAATTAAATCATTTTTTCTCATAATACCACATTTATCTATATAATTGAAGTTTTTACTTTCCTAGCTAACCAAAAAAAATTATCCGTTCTTTAATAAAAAAAATACCCTCATCCCGGCTACTAATATACTGGTACATACACATTTTGGCTCAGCAGAGCAAAAACTTCATGGGGATACTCAAAATTGAATATATCAAGTTCCAGCTCATAAGTATATGGTTGTAAACCTTTTAAACGGACAGACAAGTTAAACAATTCGTTTATAAAGTTTAACCTTTGGCATTCTAAAACTTTGGTCCTGAAAGATAAAACAATATATCTATATCGCAATCTATAACCAAGTCCCCATCTACGTCTAAATAATAAATTAAGCTTTTCAGTTTTGTCGTACTTATGAAATGAAATACTATCAATATCATCAATTTGAAAAGAAGTTAATCTTTTTCCATTACAATAATATACCGTATTCTCCCTAAAGCTGATGTAAATACGAGGGTAATGAATAACCAACCTTATAAACAAATACACCAAATAAACAATCAGAAAAATGAAATAAGCTATATCTACAATATTCTCAACCTTAAGGAGCACAAAGGCTATTATCAGATTCTATACAAAATATAACCTCAGGTAAGCGATTTAAATACGGTACAGCAGACATTTTATGCTTATACCCTTGAACTTCTGAAACATCAACATTATTTGCTTTTCGTATAAATTTGGTTTTGCTGATGTTAGGAGCCATCAGAAATGCAATAAATTTAACTGTAAAACACAGAAAAAGAAAAATTATTATTATCTCCAAGTCTATCCCCCTTATAACTAAATTAAAATTTTTTATACTATCCCATTATACCATATCAACCTATAAATTTGAATTTTTTCTTTTTATAATTATAATTACTTTAAAGAATAAACAAATATACATACAAAAAACTCGGCCTTATAAACCGAGTTTTACCTAACTTATTATTGGCCTGCCCGAGACGATTCGAACGTCCGACCTACGGATTAGAAGTCCGTTGCTCTATCCAGCTGAGCTACGGGCAGATAAGTGGAGCGGGTGAAGGGAATCGAACCCTCGCAGTCAGCTTGGAAGGCTGATGTTCTACCATTGAACTACACCCGCAATATATTAAGTTTTGTCCAGCTTTGCGCTGACTTTTTATATTATACAAGCATTAAATCAATTTGTCAACTGCATTTTTTAATTTTTTATAAATTTTTTTACTACTTACTCTTACTTTATATCTAGATTTAAGAATTTTATAAATATTCTAAATTTGAATTCTTTTTTTGAGCTCCTCTGCCATCAATCTCAATGCCTTTCCCCTATGGCTTATTTTATGCTTCTGCTCCGGTTCCATTTGTGCCGTGGTCATATTAAATTCCGGTACATAAAATAACGGGTCATATCCAAATCCGTTTTTCCCTTCCGGTTTAAAACCTATATACCCTTCACAGGTACCTCTTACGGTAAATTCATCACCATCAGGCAATACCACAGCAATAACGCATACAAACCTTGCTTTTCTGTCTTCATAGGCCACATC
The DNA here is from genome assembly GCF_002844395.1 of Acetivibrio saccincola. Taxonomy (NCBI): domain Bacteria; kingdom Bacillati; phylum Bacillota; class Clostridia; order Acetivibrionales; family Acetivibrionaceae; genus Acetivibrio; species Acetivibrio saccincola. Next base: position 2,557,253 of record NZ_CP025197.1, read on the forward strand.
TTTTAAAAGTTCCAGTAATTTATTATTCCTGTCCTCATCACTTGCATTTTCTCCTGCAAACCTGGAGGAATAAACACCCGGAGCCCCGTCTAAATAATCCACCTCAAGACCTGAATCATCTGCCATAACTATTTCACCGGTCATTTTATGTACTTCCCTGGCCTTTATCAGTGCATTTTCCTCAAAAGTAGTGCCGTTTTCCTCAATATCCTCTGTTATACCTTCATCCACCATAGACACTACCCTAAAGGGAAGTTTAGCCAATATTTCCTGTATCTCTTTAAGCTTCCCCTGGTTCTTGGTCGCCACAACAAATTTTTTCATCTTTACTAACTCCCCCTACCTCACTTGATATATTTCCTAATGCCTCTTTTTGAATGGCTATCAGCTCCTTTATACCCTTTTCAGCCAAAGCTAAAAGCTTATCCAGCTGTTCTTTTTTAAAGGGATTTTCTTCAGCTGTAGCCTGAACTTCTATAAACTCACCCTTTTCAGTCATCACCACATTCATGTCAGTCTGGGCGGCTGAATCTTCCTCAAAACATAAATCCAGCATTTCAGTGTCCTCAACAATGCCCACACTTACAGCCGCTAAAAAATCCGTTATAGGTATTTTTTCTATTAATCCTTCATCTTTAAGCTTTTTACACGCATCAACCAAAGCTACAAAACCACCGGTTATGGCTGCTGTTCTGGTTCCCCCGTCAGCCTGTATTACATCACAGTCTATAATTATAACCCTTTCCCCAAGGATATTAAAGTTTACAACAGACCTTAGAGACCTTCCTATAAGCCTCTGTATTTCATGGCTTCTGCCTGAAAGCCTCAGTTTGTTAATATCCCTCGGGTTCCTGCAGGCCGTTGCCCTGGGAAGCATGGAATATTCTGCTGTGACCCAGCCTTCTCCGGTATTTTTCTTAAACGGAGGCACCTTGTCATCAACTGTAGCAGTACATATAACCCTTGTATCCCCCATTTCAATTAAAACTGAACCTTCTGCATGTTTGGTAAAATTCCTTGTAATTTTAACCGGTCTTAAATCACTTTGACCTCTTCCATCAACTCTCAATATTTCCCCAACCTTTCTATAACATTATACTTCATTTATTTTGTTTAAAATTGGGATACCCCTTGAAGTATCTGTTCCTTCAGGAAGCTTCCCTTCTTTTCCTTCAATTATTATCTTTACTTTTTCAACACCTTCAAATTGTTTCATACTATATAAAATTTGGTTTAATATTGCTTCTTCCCTGGAAGACCCGCCATAATTCCTAATCTCACCGTTAAAATTCAATATAAGGGTGTTTTCTTCTAATTTGCTGTCTATTAGACTAACACCCGGAGGCAGGCAGGAAAACATCTTTTTGTCATCATAATTTCTCCCAAGAAGCCTTACAATTTCACTGCATATTTCCTCTCTTGATAATCCTATATATTCAAAAGACATTGGAACTAAATAATCAATTTCCCCGCCTTCATTTTTATACAAATACACATCAACTTTTTCCACTTTATCTTCAACATTAAGTCTTTTTGAATTAATCAAAACATTCTTTCTGTTTAAAAGGCCGGAAATATCAGTTCCATATTTAAGTATATCTTTTTCTCTTCCTTCCACAAGTATTTTAACATCATTTATATTATTAAATTCTGTTAAAGAGTACACAATGGAAGAAATGGCATTTACTTCCTCGGTTTTATCCTCATACTCTAAAAACTTTTCATTAAAATCTACAATTACAGTACTATCTTTTATATTCATTCCTAAAATCTCAGTACCTTCAGGTAACAAAGCACATAATTTATAAGGCTTTAGGGCATCGTCGTTTTCATCATTTTTAATCATACTCTCTACAACAGCCCTGGCTATGCCCTCCTGCCTTTTGATTTTTCTAGTAACCGGCACAACAGTATTGTCACTGTCCCTGTAGTAGGCTGTTATTCTCACATATTCATTTTCATACTCACTTAATTCCTGATCTTGAATTTCTTCATGATTTTTTTCTTCCTTATCCTCTTCCCCGTCCTCATCTTCTCTTTCTTCTTCCATTTCTGCATACTCATCTTCCTCTAAGTCAGAATATGGAGAAACATATGTATCAAATATTTCATCCTCTTCTCCTATGTATTCAAATTCCTTACCATTATCTGTAATATTATCCACCGGTATCTCACATGCATTTAAAAAAATTAACGCTGTAAAAACAATAATACTTATAAATTTTCTCATTAATTATCTACTCCTTACGTATTAAAATGTATTCTACTGTAAGTATAGACAAATAATGAGGATAATATAATTTTTATTTATCGTCAAATCCATTAATATTATTTTTGTGCCAGTTCCATGCTGTTTCCACTATTTTCTCCAAGTCATTCATTTTAGGTACCCATCCTAATTCCCTTTTAATTTTTTCTGAAGATGCTACCAAAACTGCAGGATCCCCCGGTCTTCTTGGAGAATCATCGGCTTTTATGGAATGTCCGGTAACTTTTCTTACAACATTTATCACTTCTTTTACTGAAAAGCCTTTCCCGTTTCCTAAATTATAAACATCGCTTTCACCGTCTTTTCTAAGCTTCTCAAGGGCTAAAACATGTGCTTGTGCAAGGTCTGAAACATGAATATAGTCCCTTACACATGTTCCATCCGGGGTATTATAATCATTTCCAAATATTTTAATTGATTCTCTTTTTCCCAATGCCACCTGAATAACCAATGGAATAAGATGAGTCTCCGGATTGTGGTCCTCGCCTATTTTGCCGCTTTCATGGGCTCCGCTGGCATTAAAATACCTTAATATAATGTGTTTTATTCCATAGGCTTTATCAGCCCATTTTAACGCTTTCTCAACGGCTAATTTCGTCTCTCCGTAAGGGTTTGTTGGAAATGTCTTATCTGTTTCCTGTATCGGGATATTCTCAGGTTCACCATATGTTGCTGCAGTTGATGAAAATACAATTTTATCCACCCCTGCTTCTTTCATGGCAGTTAAAAGGTTTAAGGTGGCAACAACATTATTGTTGTAATATTTTAATGGATCCTTAACGCTTTCACCCACTTCAATATAAGCGGCAAAATGTATAACCGCCTCTATATTGTTATTTTTAAAAACACTCCTTATAAAATCCATATCTCTTAAATCGCCAACTATTAATTTGCCTCCTAATACCGCTTTTTTGTGGCCTTTTTCTAAATTATCCACCACTATAACTTCTTCATTTTTTTCAATTAGTTCTAAAACAGTATGACTTCCTATATACCCTGCCCCGCCTGTAACTAATACAGCCACAATAACACAACCTTTCTATTAATATTTTATTACATTGATTAATATAAAATATATAATAACACAACTATAATATTTTTTAAATTATACTTTTTAATCTGATAATATGTTTTTATCCTTAAATTTTACCACAAAAAAGAGGCTTAAATGCCTCTTTTTTATGAGTGTAAATTAATCCATTTCATCCAACGCCTGTAATACCGCCTTACAAAGAGCCTCTGCTGCTTTTTGCCTGAATTCTGGTGTTTTTAATCTTGCCATATCATCAGGGTTGGTCATAAAAGCAATCTCCGCCAGCGCAGCCGGCATGGTTGTTGCCTTTAGCACCACAAGATTTGGTCTTTCAATTATTTTTCTGTTATTTGTGTTTAAAGTGGTTACAACATGATGCTGGATAATTTCTGCAAATCTTTTACCGGTAAATCCTGTATCCCCGGCTTTTGGCGGGAAATACAGTGTCTCTGTACCCTTGTGGCTGGAATAAAAGGCATTGTTGTGTATGCTTAAAAACAACGCAGCATTGAGGCTGTTTGCAATATAAGCCCTTTCATATAAACCCACATACCTGTCATCTTCCCTAATCATGAAAGTTTTAACACCTTGTTCCTTTAACAGTTTATTTAATCTTAGTGCTATATCTAAATTTAAATCCTTTTCTTCTATTCCGCCATGTACAGCACCAGGCTCCCTTCCACCATGTCCGGCATCTATAACAACCAGTCTGTCTTCTTTTGAAGCAGGCTTTAACAAATTGATAGCTGTGTTGTTTACATCTCCTCTATAAATTATTTCAAAATGATATTTTTCTTCGGTGTTAAATTCTATACTTGTCTGATTATTTGTTGTATCTTTTGTTATTTTAACGCTGTCCACAATGCCGTCTTTTATAATTATAGTACCTGTACCAATGTCAGCTAAATGGCTTGGGAAGGTTATTGTATATCTTTTGCCGTTTAAATCATACTTTCCGGTGTATAATCTCTTTAAATTACTTCCGCCTTCTGTAAGTTTAGCCCCCTGCAGTATAAAATGCACCCTGTCCATATTGCCATAATAGCTTACATTTTTAATATTTGCCTTTGTAACATATACATCCAGCCTTGTCTTTAGCTCTTCAACCCGGTATTGTACACCTGCAGGCACTTCAATGACTACTCTTGCAATTCCCTCTTCAAACTGTGCATACCTTATGGTGTTTATATAATTGCTGTTAACACTGATTGTCTTCTGATCCTTATCTGCAGATGCATTGGGTATGTCTATCACAATCCTTTCAGGATTTGAAAGCTTCGATACGCTATAATCTTCATAGCCTTTGCTAAACCCTATCATAACTTTATTGTATCCTTGATCCCTTTCATAAACCACGCTTACCCTGTTTGTCAAATAGGATTTTTCATTTTCATCAAATTCCCAAACTTTGTCCTCTTCTGTATCTTCCTCCGTATCCTTTCCTTCGTCTTTTATATCTTTTCCTGCATCTTCCTCTACATTTTCACCTGCTTCTTTTTCCACATCCTCTTCTTTATCTTCTTCTAACCTGCCCCCGTCAGGATAGGTAATTTTCAAAACAAATCTTCCGGTTTCTTCACTTACCGTATATAAAGAGGCACCATTAAGATTGATAAAAGCCCTGGCAACTTTATCACTGTAGGATACATAACTTATATCTTCAATTAAATCATTTTTCACCTCAATAACCTGCTCTTTTACAGGTGCCAGTGCATCCGGGATTTCAACTATAATCCTGTTATTTTCTATTTCTTTATAAATACTGTAGTTTTCGTATTTATTTACATTAAATTCGATTTCTTCATAATTGCCCCTGTTATAATGGTTAACCATCAAAAAGTTTTTACCATCATTTTCCTTGCCCCCATCCCTGGTTGCAGGAGGAATATTCAGTGCCAACTCTCCTGTAATAGGAGTGCCTGATACACACACTACAAGCCGGCCGTCATCTTCTATAATTTTATAGTAAGGCTTTTTTATTGTATCTATAACAACCCTGCCTATATTCTTTTCCGGTTCACCACATCTTACAGATTGAACAATTGTACCATTTATCTCTGTTCTTGCAAGGCTTTCATCTACAACAGCATTTGGTATATCTATTACAATCCTGTCCGGTGATTCTAAAACAAAGTCATTATATCCTTTGTAGCTTTCTATAGGTATTAGTATCAATTCATAATCAGACTCATTTATATAAAGTATGTTCAGTTTGTTTTTTTCACCTAAATGCCTGTCTTCATAAGGAGTAACATTTAGTATCAAATTTTCCTCATTTTCCATCACTGAATACTGGGAATTCCCTATTAAATCTAAAACCACCCTGGCTGTTCCAACATCAAACTGCTCAGAATATATTGAGCCTATTAATTTGCTGTTTGGCTTTATATTTGCCTTTGAACCGGAAATTTTAGTGTTGGGAAAATCAACTACTATTCTTTCAGGGTTTGAAGCTCTCAAAATCCTATAATCTGTATTTTTGTCCAGAGACATTGTCACTCTGTCATTTTCATTAATTCTTATATGCTTTACATTCTGTAAATTTGCAAGATTTTCTAAATCGTAGCTGTCAATTGAAATTTCCTTTTTGTCATTATCAAATCCCACATTCATATTTAATTGTTCCCCTACAAAGCGCAACGGAACCATAGTCCTGTCATTTATTATCTTTGCAGGTACTTCCATCTCTGTCTCTTTGCCATTTACAATGGCAATGTGACTGTCTATAGTTAATTCAACATCAGAACCCCTGTATGACACTAAAACCTTTCTCTCTTTGCTGTCCCAATGAACTTCTGCACCAAGACTTTCAAATATTGCCCTCACAGGTACTAAAGAACGGTCATTCATTATTATAGGAGGTATGTCAGAATCAACTATTTCACCGTTTACTTTTAAACTGTAAATATTTCCTACGTATTTATGTACTGCTCCGTCATAAGTTAAATACAGTTCTTTTGCAAAAGCCCTTAAAGGAGTTAAAATTAAAACTATGCTTATTAAATAAGCAAAGAATATTTTTTTAGACATAAATCCAACCTCCTGATTGTTATCTTTTGTAAAATTATCTCTTGTAAAGTTATTAAAAAGTCAATATTTCTTTGAAATCACTATACTCTCCCTTATTTATCATAATTCGACGTGATTTTAAATTTTCCTGTAGTATATTTAGTTTTTAATAAAGTTGTAAAGGAGTTGTAATGTAATGTTTTAAAAATGCATGCACAACAAAAAAGCCTGACTAAGTCAGACTTTTTATAACAATTTCATTTATCAAAATCTTATACGTATTAAAATATAATGTGTAAAAAATAAGCGCTGGATATTATCATAATGTTATTCCAACAGCATTTACCAGGAAGTTTAACTTTTCACTATTTAGATTTTTATTAATGTCTATTCCATCTATATCTAATAGTCCTACCGGATATACAGGTATCTGCAATACCTGCTCCATATAGTCACTTAATCCTTTAAGCATTGAGCCGCCGCCAATTATAAAAATTTTCCCGACTTTTACCCCATAACATCTGGCTTCGTAGAAAGTCAAACACATATATATCTGGTTTAATAGTTTATCAACCACTTCTTTGAGAATTTTATATACCTTTACATGTTCTTCATTTGTAGTATGGGGAGGTGGAATACTGATACCGTATGCCTTTTTTAATCTCTCTGCTTCAATTATGGATTTATGAGCATTTTTTGCAATTGCATCGTCTAAATTTGTGCTGCCTGTAAGTATTACTTTATTAAACTCTAATATCTTATTTCTCAAAATATTTATTATGGTAGTCTCTGAACCAAAGTCTATAACTGCAAAAGCGTCTTTATTGAGATCTTTTCTGTTTGGATTCATGAATTTAACATTATCAATATTAACTTTTATATCTCTATTGAAAAACTTGGCAGTACTGTTAGCAGGGATGTCAACGGAGATTGGTTTTAAGCCTAGTTCGAACAATACGTCTATGTAACTGTTTATTATGTTTTTCCTAACAGCGGTAACAAATACCTTTACCATTTCTTTCCCATTCTCATTAAGCTCTTGTAATATTTTGTAGTCTATTTTGTGTTCATTCGGGTTGATAGGCATTTTGTCTGTAATAGTGTCCATAACAATAGTATCAAAATCTTTCCCTTTAACTTTTTCAACAAGAAAGACTCTGGATATTATACTTGTTCCAGACATGACAATCTTAGATTTTTTAACTTTCATTTTGTTTTCCCGTATTATTCTACTTATCTCACTTGATACAGCATCTACATTTTTTATTACGCCGTTTTTAATACAGTTCAATGGTGTAGGTGCAATACCAAAGTTTTTAATATAAACCTCATTATTTCTGTTCACTGCCACTTCTACAACTTTGATATTTCTAAACCCTACATCAATGCTGAGATAATTGTTTTTGAAAAATGGAAACAACATACATCACTAACTCCCTTACACATAATAAACTACACACTACATCGCTTACTTCTAATCTTAATTAATCTTAAATTTACTTTAATTAATAACTTTAATTAATTCCAATAATCTTAATTATACATTAACACAATTATGAAAAAAAATCAATAATTTTGTATTAATTATCCAAGTACTACTGCCGGGTTAAATGGTTAAATTTATTTATATATAAGCCTTTATATATAAATCTTTATATATGAATTTATATATATAATTCTTATATAAATTTATATATATATAATTCTTATATATTTCCCGTATAAAAATACTACATATTTTCCTGTTTACATGACCCGCATAATAAACATAAACCCTGCATGATAAAAAACTATATGTCCACCTTCATTATATCATCATTTTCTAATTTAAGAAAGAACAAAAACTAGCACTGGAAATAAACATAAGATGCATTTGCTCATTCTTATATTTGGTAGATAAAAAACTGCGATGTATTTATGTTAAGGAAAAAATTATGTCTACATATATAATACAAACTTTTATATAAAAAATCCAGCTTTTTTATAAATTTTTTTAATTTTTAAAAAAAAATTTATATTTAAATTTTAAAAATATTACCCAATACATTATACTTATCCTTTTTAACAATTATACATTAACTATTTAAAATTATTTAAATATACATTAAATATTTTAAAAGCACCAAAAAATTATTCATACTTTAATCCAAAATGTTCATATGCTAATTTTGTTGCCATTCTTCCCCTTGGTGTTTTATTTATAAAACCATTTTGTATAAGAAAAGGCTCATATACATCTTCTATCGTCTCCGGCTCCTCCCCTATAGTTGCCGCCAAGGTATCTAAACCTACGGGACCTCCTGAAAATTTATTTATTATACTAAGCAGTAAATTTCTGTCCACTTCATCCAGTCCTATTTGATCTACCCCTAAAGCTTCAAGACTATCCTGTGTTATTTTCTTTGTAATAAACCCGTCCCCTTTTACCTGGGCAAAATCCCTTACTCTTTTTAAAAGTCTGTTTGAAATCCTAGGGGTTCCCCTTGAACGCTTTGCTATTTCATAGGAAGCTTCTTCATCTATTCCTATGTTTAGAATATTTGCAGATCTTTGGATTATAAGATTAAGTTCTTCCGGGCTGTACATATCAAGCCTGTTTATCACCCCAAACCTGTCCCGCAAAGGGTGCGTAAGCATTCCTGCCCGGGTAGTTGCACCAATTAAAGTAAATTTGGGGAGATCAAGCCTTATGGAACGGGCACTAGGTCCCTTTCCGATAATTATATCAAGGGCATAATCTTCCATGGCAGGATACAATATCTCTTCCACACTTCTGTTTAATCTGTGAATTTCATCAATAAACAATACATCATAATCCCCCAAATTGGTAAGTATAGCCGCCAAATCCCCAGGTCTTTCAATGGCAGGACCCGAAGTTATGCGTATATTAACCCCAAGTTCAGAGGCAATTATGCTTGCAAGAGTTGTCTTCCCAAGACCTGGCGGTCCATATAAAAGTACATGATCCAATGCTTCATTTCTCTTTTTTGCAGCCTCTATAAATACCATAAGATTTTCTTTTACCTTTGTCTGTCCAATATACTCCTCAAGTTTTCTGGGTCTGAGATTTGTCTCCTCAACATCTTCCGGCGTTAACTTACAATCAATAAGCCTGTCCTCCATCTTTTTTTCTACCTCCAAATTTGTCATCTTTCATCACTTTAGACTTTATCTTTTTTCGTCTTACTTTATTTCCCCTTTTATTATTTTTCTTTAGCTTTTTTTTACTTTTTCTCTTTATTTTTTTTCCAAGCTTTTTAATGCATTTTTTATTATTAGTTCCAAATCCATTTCTTCAGAATAAACTGCCAAAACCGCCCTCTCAGCTTCACTGGCTGTATATCCCAAAACCATTAAGGCATTCACTGCTTCGGACCTTTTTGAACTTTTTTCACCTGTATCATGAATTTCATCCTGATTTACAGATAAGGGTGTTAATTGTTCTTTTTTAATTTTATCTTTTAGCTCTAATATTATCCTCTGAGCAGTTTTTTTACCTATCCCCTGGACTTGGGTAAGAGTTTTTATATCATCTGTAATTACAGCAAGTGCAAACTTTGAAGGAGAAATTGAAGACAGCACAGAGATAGCCACTTTTGGACCTATTCCTGATACCGTTTTTAACAGTTCAAACATATTCAGCTCTTCCCGTGTACCAAAACCGTACAGTGCCATAACATCTTCCCTTACATGAAGACTTGTGTAAACCTTCACTTCTTCCCCTACAGATCCTATATTTTCAATGGTTGACAAGGGGACGGTAATTGCATACCCCACACCACTGGCCTCTATAACTACAGAATCATTGCTTTTATACTCAAGCTTCCCTCTTATATATGCGTACATTGAAATCCTCCAATCAAAATATTAGAATCCATCAGAATAGAAATAAATAAAATTTAGAAATAAATAAAACAGAGCTCTTTTAGGGTACTAAATTTATCATTTTGCAGGAATTCCCGTGGCAAATGGCCACTGCTAGAGCATCTGCCACATCATCAGGCTTAGGTGTTTTTTTAAGATTTAAAATTACTTTTATCATATGCTGTACCTGCGTTTTTTCTGCCCTTCCATAGCCTACCACCGATTGTTTTACCTGAAGGGGGGTGTATTCAAATACCTCTATATTTGCCCTGGCCGCTGCAAGTACTGCAACCCCCCTACCATGCCCCACAGTAAGGGCTGTCTTTATATTTTTATTAAAAAAAAGTTCCTCTATAGAAATGGCATCCGGTTTATATTTTTCAATGATTTCTTCAAGCCTGTTATAAATATAGAGTAACCTTTGTGAAAGACCTGTAGAACTGTCAGTCCTGATTGCCCCGTAATCCATTGGTGTAAATTTATTGCCTTCATACTTTACAACCCCGTACCCTACTATGGCAATCCCAGGGTCAATTCCCATTATCACCATTTAAATTTTCATCTCCTGTTATAACATTTCAATTATGCCTTAAGCATAAAATACCATAGCATAAAATAGCAATCAAAATATTCACATTTAAAATGATATTTAATAAACTAAAATATATTCTAACATACTTAAGGATGTATTTGTATAGATACAATAAATAAAGAAAATATATTTTAAGGGAAGCCTTTTAAAAGCTTCCCTTAAACGCCGTCACTGCCTCATGGACATCTTCACTTTTAATTTGTTCTTTCCTAATACTACATTGATGTTTGAGATTTGAATTCCCTTTTCCCCAAAGTTTTTGAGTAAATCTCTCTTTATCATGTTCATAAGCTTTGTGTACGGGTCTTTGAACCTTCTTTCTAATGCCATGGTCCCTTACCTCACAATGTTTTCTTAATAAATATATGATACATTATTTCCCATATGTTGTACAATATTTTCCACAGTATTTAGAAGGTTCAAAGTAACCAGAAGGTTTATTCAATTCTTTAATTACTGTTGCTTTGCCTTTTTGTCCAGTGCCCTGCCAAAGCTATACCAAGAATCTCTCAGCTTGTATCTCATTTCCTCATCGAGAATTCTCTCAATGACATCATTTAACTTTTTTCTCATTTGAATATATTCAACAAGTTCGAATTCTGGTTTTTTTAACAATTCATCCATTTCTTCAATCCATTCGTTAATATGCTGTGAGCCAAGAAAATCTTTAGCCACTTTTTTCTTCATATGAGAAACAACCAGCTTTACGGCTTTTCTTTTAACATCTTCGTCCGTTTGAACTTTTCTCTTTCTTTTTTCAGGACTTTTATTAGAAGCAGCTTTAGCCATTAAAAAACACTCTCCCTACTATAATATTATTTTAAATATGTTTAAAGGCAGAATGTCTAAATCATTCTACCTAAATTAACTTTTCCCTTTCCTGTTTTTGATGAAAAAAGGCTTTTTGCTTTTAAGAACTGTATATTGTAGAATGCTCCCCACAATAATCAGTATCCTTGTCAAACTGTTTTTAGAACGCTGAACCTATAGCAGGCTCACTATAGGTACAACTAATATACATTATGGTGTTTTAAAAAACATCTTATAAAGCAAGATGTCTCTTTAATAAAGCAGGCAAAAACAAACCCCTTTATTAAAGAAGTGTTCATATATGATTATAATACATTTTCTCTTTTAATGCAAATACAAGAAAATTTTAATATGTTATAAGCTCTTTACCATTAAGTTTGTCTAAATCTACATTTTCTGCTAAATTTTCAGGTACTGTTATGGTATCGGGATTTCCGTCACTTACATATTGTTCTTCCCTTGAAAGATTCTTTAGCCACCAAGCTAAGTCTGCATCCACCGGATTAATTCCTGATGCCCTCACCCTCTGAATGGAAGTAAGATCAAGATTTTTGCTGACAGGTGAAAGAGCCGGTGACCATCCCACTTCCAATATTCCTTTGTTTTCATATTCAACGCCTTCATAAACCCCATTATACACATATTGTCTCAATTCCTTGTCCGGCCAGATTCCAAAAGGCAGTGAAAAAGTGGTCATTTTGTAGCCATCAACCAGCTGGGACACTATCTTTTGGTTTTTACCAATTTGCTCTTGTATTTCATCAGCAGTTTTTAAATTTTTTAAATTTGCATGTGTATAAGTATGGTTGCCTATTTCAAAACCTTTATCAATTAAATATTGAAGTCTCTCTTCTAAAGTACCTTCCCCTTCAAAAGTATTATTCCCTAAATTCAGATAAAAAGTCCCTTTTACCCCGAAGTCAGGGTGGGTTTTGTTAAATTCCTCAATTATACCCACTGCAGACTTTTTATTTGCCACAAGCTCACCGTTTTCCTCCACTAAGTTAAACTGACCGCTGGTACCGTCATCAAAAGTAAAAACCATGGGTATACATCCTGCAGGAACTGAAATATTGTTATTTAAATAGTCATTCATACTAATTAATCTGTAGTCTCTTTCATAAAGCTCATGAAGAAGTTTTTCAAACTCGTCAAATGTAGTGGTATATTCGCCATTATCATAACTTGTAGGAGTAAAGGTCTCTACAAAATTATGAAACATTACTATCATAATTTTTCCTGCTTCATTAGGCTTAACATCTTCAACATTAATTGGTGTTGGTTCCGGCGTTGGCTCCGGTGTAGGCTCCGGCGTTGGTTCTGGTGTATTTTCACCCTTTTCATCAGTTATATCTGTATCACCTTCAGATATGGTACTGCCACCAGTATTGTCATTATTGTCTCCAACTTTGCCGCCTTTGCATCCTGTAAATGTTATCAGCAATAATAAACTAAGTAGTATAACTAACGTTTTTTTTGTTTTAAATAGTGTAGACATATCCATTTCTCCTTATCCTTTGTATTAATTTTAAAAAATCAATATTTATATATTTATTATAATTTATACTTGTTACAATTCAAATGTAATTTAAACCTTTAGGACAAACTTTTATACATATCCCGCATACAGAACCCCTTCCTATATGCTTGAATTTTTCCTTCATATAATCACTACATGCCTTAGCATCAATAATCAAACTTCTCTCACAGCCTTCTTCCCACAAAGCACCGGTAATTGCCATGGCAGGACAGTTTACCACACACTCTTTGCAAGAGCCACAGAGGGGTTTTTGTATGTTATTTACAGCAGGTACACTAATGTCTGTCAAAATAGTCCCAAGCCTTACCCTTGGTCCATATTGATTACTTATAAAAAGACCGCTTTTCCCAATCCATCCAAGCCCCGCCATTACCGCAGCTGTTTTGTGAGGAAAAATCCCCGAATACGCATCCTCCACATCGTTGACTGTCTGGGATGCAGGTACACCCAGGGCTTTATATCCCCTATCCTGTATAAAAAGCTGACCTTTAAGGGTTATTTGATCTATTAGTGTATTTACCGTCCTGTAGTGGTGAAAATAAGTATACGTAGGCTTATCCTCTATCTGTTCTATTATAAAGTCCGACAGCCTCACACCTATTGTAATGGCATATTTTAACTTTTTTAAATTTTCCGGAAGCTTTTTTTCCACATTTGAAAAGCCTACAAAACTTGCCCCCCACTCTATTAACTTGTTGCCAAGCTCTTTATGAAACTCCAACAAGTACCACCTCTTTTATTATATAGCATAATTAAACTAAAAACATAATAACATATTTAAATTTATATTTCCATTTTCGTATAAAATAAAAGTGCTATAAAAAGTAACAGGAAATATGTTATAATACACATTATACTCATATAAATTTATAGCTGAAAAAATACTGTAAATATATGTTTTTGCTAATTTTGAAAGGAGCGTACATTTATGTCTATAGCTAGCAACAGGGAACTTGCTGAAAATAAACTCATTCTTCTTTACATACTTGATAAATTAAATATGCCTGTAAGCAATCTCCAACTTACTAAAATAGTCATGGAAAACAAACTTATGAACTACTTTATATTCCAGCAATTTTTAGATGAATTGTGCAGTCTTAAATTTATATCCCCAAAAATCACAGATAACAAAACATATTATACCATTACACCTTCCGGAAAGCAAGCTTTGGACTATTTTGTAAATCACATACCAAAAGGTATAAAATTAATTATTAATAATTATATTAGTAACGTGCGTAAAAATATACGCAACGAAACATTTATTAAGGCAGATTTTACCCCTGAAAATGAAAATGAATTTACTGTAACCTGCCAAATCCGGGAGGATACTTTCAGCCTTATAGATTTAAAAATATCAGTGGGAACAAAAAGTGATGCCAAAGATATTTGCAAAAACTGGCAAAAACACTCCCAGACAATATATAGTGAAATAATAGAAAGTCTCATAAAACCCCGGGATTAACTAATATAAAAACCATTCAATGGTTTATATCTATAACTTTGTTTTCTTTTGACTCCCTGTATAAAACAAATTTATTCCCTATAACTTGCACAATTTCTGATTTTGTCATCCGCGCAACTTCTTCGCAAATTTCCCGAACCTCTCCCGGGGAATTTTTTAAAACATTTACTTTAATTAATTCCCTTGCTTCTAACGCATCATTAAACTGCTTTATCATATTATCATTAATACTGCCTTTTCCCACCTGGAATATAGGCTCAATCCTGTTGGCTAAACCTTTTAAATAACTTCTCTGCTTGCCGGTTAGCATAAAATCCACTTCCTTTTTTTACTTATTATTTATCTTTCTTATTATTTATAATACTCAAATTCAATATCCTCTACCCTTACAGTATCCCCTTCATTTATTCCCTCTGCTTCTAATGCATCAATTATTCCCTTCCTCTTCATGCTTCTTTGGAAATACTGTAAAGATTCATAATCATTAAAATTAACTGAAGCAATGAGCCTTTCTACCCACTTTCCTTCAACAACATAAACATCGTTCTCTTTATATACCTTAAAATCATCTTCCTCATTTTCAGCCTCATATACAAATTTTTCTTCAGGCTTTACTATCACCGTTTCAGGCAATTCCTTAAGCATGTTTGCCGCATACCTCATAAGCTCTTTAACTCCCTTTGATGTAGCAGCAGATATAGGAAATACCTTATATCCCTTTGGCTCAATAACATTTTTAAATTCCGTTAATTTTTTCTCAAAATCTTCTGTAATGTCTATTTTGTTGGCAGCAACTATCTGAGGCCTTTTAAACAGTGGTTCATTGTACTCTTTCAGCTCTTTATTTATAATTTCAAAATCCTCTAGAGGATCCCTTCCCTCAGAGCCGGATATATCAACAACATGAATTAATAGCTTTGTCCTTTCAATATGTCTTAAAAATTCGTGTCCTAATCCCACACCCTGATGGGCACCCTCTATTATTCCAGGAATATCTGCCAAAACAAAACTATCTTCTCCCAGGTCAACAACTCCTAAGTTTGGAGTTATTGTGGTAAAATGGTAGTCTGCAATTTTAGGTGCGGCGGAAGTAACAACAGATAAAATTGTAGATTTCCCCACATTGGGAAAACCGATAAGCCCCACATCTGCCAAAAGTTTTAGTTCTAAAATAACAGAAAGCTCTTCTCCCTCCTGCCCTGGTTTGGCAAAATTGGGAACCTGCCTTGTAGGAGTAGCAAAACGCTGATTGCCTGCCCCGCCTCTGCCGCCTTTTGCAATAACAACTTTTTCCCAAGGCTTCACCATGTCTGCAATTATTCTGCCTGTCTTTTCTTCTTTTACCAAAGTTCCCGGAGGCACCCTTATTACAAGATCCTCACCATCTTTCCCGGTCCGGTTGGCCTTTCCTCCGTTTTGTCCGTCTTCTGCCCTGTATTTTCTTTTGTATCTAAAATCCTGCAAAGTCCTAAGACCTGGATCTACAACAAAAACAATATTTCCGCCCCTGCCGCCGTCCCCGCCGTCAGGTCCGCCTTTGGCCACATATTTCTCCCTGCGGAATGACACGGCACCATTTCCGCCATTTCCTGCTTTAATTTTTATTTTTGCACTATCTATAAACAAAGCCTCTCAACTCCATATAGCTAATTAGTTATAGTATTTCTCATATATAAAAATTAAATCCCGGTTTAACACCGGGATTTTAAATTTCTATTATGCTGGTATAACACTTACCTGTTTTCTCTTTTTGCCTAGTCTGGAGAACTTAACTTTTCCGTCAGTAAGTGCAAATAGTGTATCATCACTACCTTTGCCAACATTTTCACCTGGATGAATTTTTGTTCCCCGCTGTCTTACCAATATATTACCGGCTTTAACGAACTGTCCGTCTCCTCTTTTTACACCAAGTCTTTTTGCTTCACTGTCACGTCCGTTTTTTGAACTACCTACCCCTTTTTTCTGGGCAAATAATTGTAAATTTACATTCATCATAATCATCAGTTACACCTCCTTATCTGATACCGAAACGTATTCCCTATATGAAAACTCTATTTGCTTAAATCCTATCACTGCTGCCTCTAAAATAATATTGGCAATTTTCTTCTTTTCATCAGAAATACCTTCTGGAACTGTACATTCCATATAGCCGTCTTTTTCTACATAATTGCATTTCCCCACCATGTTTTTCATGGCCCCCACTGCGGTATATGCTATTGCAGATACTCCAGCGCAAACAATATCACTGCCGTATTCTGAAAAACCGGCATGACCTTTCACTATAAACCTTTGAATATTGTCCTCTTTGTCCCTCTTTATATTTATTTTAATCATTTTCTAACCCATGCATTAATTTAAAGCTTATGCATTAATTTTTTCAATTTTTACTTTTGTATGAGGCTGTCTATGACCTTGCTTTTTCCTGTAGCCTTTTTTAGCTTTAAATTTGAAAACTATTATTTTCTTGTCTTTGCCATGGGATAGTATCTGACCGGTAACTGTCGCATTCTTCACAAATGGAGCACCAAAATTCATTTTATCCCCGTCTGAAACAGCAAGTACTTTGTCAAAAGTCACAGATGTTCCTTCTTCTCCAGCCAGTCTGTCTAAAAAAACCACATCTCCTTCTTGAACTTTGTACTGCTTTCCGCCGTTTTCTATTATAGCATACATAAAAACACCTCCCTATCCTCCAGTCTCGCCGATAAAAGGTAGCAGTTAAAAACATTGCTCTGCGTTTTGAAACCTTTTTCGCACGGTCACCATTGCATTTTAACACAACCGGATGACTATGTCAATAAGTTATCCGGGTCAATTTCTTTTATAAATATATCTTCATGCTTCACATCCTCTGAAGCCTTTATTACAATTCTTTTATTAAAGGCATTTTCAATTCTGAAAAGGTTTCCGTCATTTTTACCCAGAAGCACTTCCGCCACTGAAGGATGTACCTCCACCTCAATTGCAGAGGCTATTGTCTGGGCAAAATACTTTCTTATTTTCTTTTCAACATTCCTTGCAACAGATTCTGATGAAAGAATCTTCCCTCTTCCTTCACAATAAGGGCAGGGCTGCGTCACAAGTGACTCAAATCCCTCTCTTATATTCTTCCTTGTCATCTCTATAAGTCCTAATTTTGTCATATCAACTACAGTGGTTTTTACTCTGTCTTTTTTTAATGCTTCCTCTAAAACATTCATTACTTCTGTTTTATGCTCAGGTACACTCATATCTATAAAGTCAATTATAATTATTCCCCCGATATCCCTAAGCCTTATTTGTTTTGCAATTTCTTTTGCAGCCTCTTTGTTGGTCCTTAAAACAGTTTCTTCAAGATTGTTTACCCCCACATATTTCCCTGTATTTACATCAATAACCGTCAGTGCTTCTGTACGTTCAATAATCAAATACCCACCGCATTTAAGCCATATTTTCTTTGCCAGTGCCTTTGAAAGCATTTCATCAATACCTAGCTTTCAAATAAATCTATATTTTTATTAAAATACTCAACCCTGAGCTTTAAGGCCGGCGAAATCATTTCAACCCATTCAAGTACTTTATAGTATTCCTTTCTGTCATTAATAACAAACCTGTCTATATTCCACGTAAAAATATCTCTTATAGTTCTGTAAATTACATTTACATCCCTGTGAATGCATCGTGGGACAGGTCCTGACTGTTCTTTTTGTTTTATTTTATTCCAAAGTTTAACTAAAAAGTTTATGTCATTTTTAAAGTCTTCTTCCCTTTTTCCTTCTGAAACTGTCCGTACAATAAGCCCCATATTCTTAGGCTTTATTTTTTCAGCTATTTTTCTGAGTTTTGCCCTTTCTTCTTCATCTTCTATCCTTCTGGAAATACCTATATAGTCTGCATTAGGAAGCAACACCAGCTGCCTTCCCGGAAGGGTTATATGTGTTGTAACCCTAGGACCTTTTGTGCTTATAGGCTCCTTTTTAACCTGTACTGTTATTTCCTGCCCTGGTCTTAGTATATCTTCAATGTTGCAATTCTTCACATCACCGTAAAACTCTTCATCATCCTCACTAAATTCTTTTTGTGGGATTGCGTCCCTAACATATAAAAAGGCATTTTTCTCGTAGCCAATATCTATAAAAGCAGCCTGCATTCCAGGTAAAACACTGCTTACTCTTCCTCTGTAAATGTTGCCTACCAATCTTTCGCAGTCATTCCGCTCAATAAATATTTCCACCAATTCCCTATCCTCTAAAAGAGCAACCCTTCTCTCATTCAATCCCACATCCACTATAATTTCACTAACCATTTTTGACCACCTCATATTGCAATTATTCATCTAATGGATTTATAAGCTTGCCTTTACTACCTGTAAAAAGACCAGTCCGATGTATTTTTATAATATCAAAATCACTATTTAAAATTTCATTCAGTGCTTCTACCAAAAGCACCGGTTTTAAATTTCCAGGGCTTCCTGCACTAAGCAGTGTTGAAAAACAAAAAATATTGTTTTTAGAGCTTTTGTGATTTATATAATCTTCATAATTGACCTCAATATATTTTAAAATCCAGGTGTTTTTACACAAAAGATTATCCGGATACTCTTCCCTTTTAATTTCTTTATCTGTTCTTCCAGTAAATATTTTAGTATCTGTTATTTTGATGTCAATATCATAAATCATCGGTTTTATATCAACATCTTTAATTTTTCTTTTGGTTTGTTTTTTTACAACTATCTCTTTTAGCTGCATAAATTTTTCTATTAAATCCCTGGCCTCTTGATAATTAAGCTCTGAGGCAACTAAAATTTTATATGATGCAGCAACAACAGAGGCCATAATATTTTCTTTTGTCTTTCTTTCTTTTGCATCTATAAGGACTATTCCTTCAGGAAGACAGCTATTTAGCCTGTCAATAAACTCTTGAGGGTTTAAAGGTTCTTCAATTTCTAAGTCTAAATACTCCGCCTCACTTGTCACCCCTACTGATAAGGGCAAGCCGAAAACCAACTGGGGGTGAGGGTTAAAACCTTTTGAATAAAGTACCGGAATACCGGATCTTCTTAAAGCTCTTTCAAACACTTTCATCAAATCCAGATGGGAAATATATTTAACTTCCTCACCGCGTATAAATTTTGCCCTAATGCAGTTCATTGCAAATACCTCCATCAAAAACCAAAGCCCCGCACCCTGTACATTTAACCCTGCAGTTAGGAGTGATCACTTCAAAGTAGGCTTTTTCATTTTCTCTTTTTAAAAACTTTTTTGTCACACCCACATCTATGTGATCCCATGGGAAAATCTCATCAAAAGTCCTTTTTCTGTTTGCATAAAAATGGGGATCTATACCGCATTGGTCAAAAGCTTCAATCCAGCTGTCAAATTTAAAATGTTCCCCCCAGCTGTCAAATTTACACCCTTTTTTAAATGCAGCATAAAGTACTTTTCCAAGCCTTCTGTCCCCTCTTGCCAATACAGCTTCTAAAAAGCTTATATACGGGTCATGCCAGCTGTATTTTATATACTTACCCTTTAACTTTTCCATTAAGTACTGTTGCTTTTCCTTTAGTGTTTCAATACTGTCCTGTGCCTCCCATTGAAAAGGTGTAAAAGGTTTAGGTACAAAGGATGATGTACTTACATTTACACTAAGTCCCTTTCCTCTTTTATCTTTTGGCGTTTTCATGTAAACATCCACAACTTTTTTAGAAAGCTCGGCTATACCGTCTATGTCCTCCATCGTCTCTGTAGGAAGACCTATCATAAAGTACAGCTTCACGGTGCTCCATCCCCCTGCAAAAGCAATGGCTGCAGAGTTTAACAAATCCTCTTCCGTTACCCCTTTATTAATTACATCTCTAAGCCTTTGGCTTCCTGCTTCAGGAGCAAATGTCAGCCCGCTTTTTCTTACCTTTTGAGCCTTTTCCATAAGCTCCATTGAAAAAGAATCCACCCTCAGGGACGGAAGGGAAAGATTGACTTTTTTGGGCTCCATTTTATCCATCAAGCCTGTACATAAATCCCTTAAATGAGAATAATCACTGGTACTTAAAGATACCAGGGAAATTTCCTCATATCCGGTACTCTCCTGAAGTTTTTCCGCCAGTTCCAATAATTTACCTGAAGTTCTCTCCCTTACAGGTCTGTAGATATAGCCCGCCTGGCAAAACCTGCATCCTCTTATGCATCCTCTAAATAATTCCAGCATTATCCTGTCGTGGACTATATCGGTAAAAGGAACAATTATTTTATCCGGAAAGGAAACCTTGTCCAGATCTTTTATTATCCTTTTTTTTATTTTTTCAGGGTACCTGTCTGCCTTGGGGCTAATTGCTCTTATAGTGCCGTCATCATTATACTCCACATTATAAAACCCAGGTACATATATTCCCTCTATATTAGCAATCATCTCTAAAAAGCTTTCTTTACTCTCCCCGGAACCCTTCCAGTTTACATAAGCATCCATAACTTCATTTATAACTTCTTCACCTTCGCCTAACATAAAAAAATCTATAAAATCTGCCAAAGGTTCGGCATTGTAGGCACAAGGTCCTCCGGCACACACAAAAGGATGCTCCTTAGTCCTCTCACTTTTAAGTACAGGTATTCCTGAAAGATCCAGCATGTTTATGACGTTTGTATAACTCATTTCATATTGGAGAGTAAAACCAATGAAATCAAAAGAATTCACTGATGAATGAGTTTCAAGGGTAAAAAGGGGAATATTACTTTCCCTCATTTTTTGCTCCATATCAACCCATGGGGCAAAAACCCTTTCGCAAAATGTATCCTTCCTCTCATTTAAGACATGGTAAAGTATCCGCATGCCTAAATGAGACATGCCAATTTCATAAACATCAGGAAAGCAAAAGGCAAACCTGATTGATACATTATCTAAATCTTTGTAAACGCTATTCCACTCATTCCCTGTATATCTTGATGGTTTTTCAACGCTTTGTAATATTTTATCACTGATTTTTACTTTCAAATAAACCTCCTGTATTTAAAAAAATTTTATAAACTATTGTATGCAAATCTTTATATTGATTTTTTTATTTTCTTAAAATCAATTTTATCTATAAAATACAAAAATACATTAAAATCCACTATTTTTAAAACTTTTATAACATATATATTATGATAACTAAAATAATATTATTTATCAATACCAACTACATATATAATTTATACTTTATTCTATTTCCAGGCTTCCATTGGTGGGAAAAACCTGCACCCATGTCTGCCCCGGATTAAGTAAAATCCTGTTTCCCTCTTTGTCAAAATACTGGGTTTTTTCCGTCCTGCCTGGTTTTGACCATGTTATTTCAATGTATTTTCCATTTGTTATATAGTAACCGCTCCCGCTGCCAACGGTATCCACTTCCTGCCTTCCGGCATCGTCACCTTGTATGGGGTAATTTCTAACCAGCTGGATAATAATGTTTTTAGCAAAAAGCTGTTCTTCCGTTACCCTTTCCATATGCGGTTCATCTTTCCTGAATCTGAAATAAACTCCCTTTTTCTCATCATATTCATAACCGGCTGACATTACCCAAGAATATTTTAAATTGATTTTCTCTGCCTTTTTACCATTTTCCAATAAAACAGGTTCATCAGAGTATGAAAACACATGCTCTTTGTCTGTGGTAGTCCTAAATCCCACTTTTTCTACATAGTTTTTGATCTTTTCCATGGATGTGTAGCTGTCCTGCCAATTGTACGGGTCATCTGTTATGTCCCAAAAGACCCCCCATACTCCGTTTATATTGTTAATGCCAAATTTAGAAATATCTCTTTGAGCCATAGGACTCCAGCCAATGTGGACATAAATAGCATCATGTTCCATGGTATAGTCTAAAAAATAATGCCTGGAACTTCTGACAGGTCCGATCATAGAAGGCTCCTGATCCCAAAAAACAGGCATAAACCTGGTTTCCCCGCCTTCAACTATTATTTCATAGACAACCTGGGCTAAATGGAGTCCGCCCTGGGGCAAAACCCTAGGACCTGCATTGTCTATCATAACTGCATATGGTCTTGTCCCTTTAGAAGGAATTTTGAAATATTTAAGTGCTAAATCCTCCTCTTCTTTCGGCTCTTCCTCTATAATTTCTTCTTCTAAATTTTCTTCTACAACTAAAGGGGTTGGTGTTTCATCATTTGTAACTTCTAAATCCGGCTCTTCGGCGCTTTTGCAAGCAAATAAAAATAATAATAAAAGCAAAAAAGAAATTAAAATTTTCTTTTTTATAAATGATAATTCCCTCACACAAACACCCCGCTATTTTATTATATAAACATATATGAACATAAACTTTACATTTAAATTTTATAAGATAAAAGAGTTCAAGGGGGATACTCCCCCCCTTTTATTTTTTAATTATCCAAAATTTCAAATTCTTCCTCCATTCTGACTTTAAAGTGTTCAAAAACAGCATCTAATTCATCATCATCGTCAATTGTCAAAAGACTGTCATCTCCGTCTTTACCATGGTCAATTTTTAATATTACAACTTCCGCCACACCGGTTCCATCATCTTCTTCTCCATAAGGTAAAAGAACAACATATTCGCTTCCATTAAACTCAAAGGTGTCTAAACATTCAAATTCCACTTCTTCTCCATTTTCATCTACCAAAACCACCAAATCATCTCTTTCTTCTGTCATTGTAATTACCTCCATCTCTTTGTTAATTAAGCATAAATTGTATTAGATAATCTACAGGTTTAATCAGTATATTAATTATTATTTTCCAACAAAACCTATAGATATTCACCTGAATTCACTTAAAGCACATTTTAACAAAAAAAATTCACCCTCTTGCCTGACTGTCTAAATACCCTTGGAGAATATATACAGCTGCAATTTGATCCACCAGCTTTTTTTTATTATTTTTTTTAACTCCTATCTCCCGCATAGCTCTATTAGCAGCTACAGTTGTTAGCCTTTCATCCCACAGAATAACTTCTATTCCTTCAATGCTTTCCTCCAGAAGCCGGGCAAATTCTATAGTTTTTTCACCTCTAGGTCCTACCGTACCATTCATGTTTTTAGGAAACCCAAGGACAATCTTATTTACTTTATATTCTTCAACCAGCTCAGAAATCCTTTTTAAAGGTTCCTCAATTCCACGGCTCCATTTAATGGTTTCAATGCCCTGGGCTGTATACATAAGGGCATCGCTAATTGCAATTCCTATCCTGCTGTCACCATAGTCAATTCCCATTATTCTCATGTTTTATTCCTCCACATTGCCCTTTTTAACACACTTTAATAGCAAACTCAGGACAAACACTTGCACAATAACTGCACAGTACACATTTTTCCTCACATACTTTAGCTTTCCCGTCATCTATATAAAGTGCTCCTTGCTTGCACCTTCTGACACATTTACCACAACCGGTACACCACCAGTCAATGTGAAGATGTCTTTGTTTTTTTTGAAGAGATTCTTTTATATGTCCCGGTACCTTTTCATTTTTAAACATGCATATATTCATAATAACTTCATCAACAGACTGCATGCCTAGTGCTATAGAATGTATATAGGGAAGGTCCAGCACAAATTTTAAAGCTTCCTCATAAGAGCCTATTAAATTCCCCCCACCTAAAGGCTTCATGCTGTAAATCCCCTTGCCCATGTTAAATGCCTTTTCTACAGCCTTAAGCATTTCATCAATGGTGCCATCCCCTATTCCTATGCCGGTTTTGTTTACAATAGGATGAATCACCTCTATTTCAGGCATATCACAGCACGCCTCCACCACTTCCACATTATGCGTGGACACTCCTACAGCCTTTATTATTCCCTTTTCTTTCATGGAAAGATAGTACTCCAATGCGTCCCTGTGCCCTTTTAAAGTTAACCTGCTTTCCTGTTCATGAAGTAAAAATATATCTATAACATCAATGTCCATTTCCCTGCGGGCTTTTTCCACACTTTCCATTGCTCCCTCTTTTGAGTATGCATAGGACTTAGTTGCAATAACAATATCTTTGTTTGTTTTTTTAAGGGCTTCTCTTATATGGGGATATGTACCGTAAAGTTCAGCAGTATCTATAAAATTTACACCAAGCTCAATTGCTTTTAATATAATTTGGGCACCTTGACAAGGGGAAAGGTCAGCCTGCAGGGGTCCTATAATTAACCCTCCAAAGCAAAGCCTTGAAACATTTATTCCTGTATTACCAAGATTAACATATTGCAAGAAACCACACCAGCCTGATAAAAATTTTTCACATAAAAAGCACAAAAAAAAATAAGAAACTGACAAAAACCCCTTTTAATCTTTGGAGTCTTTGTCAACAGAACCTTCTAAGTAAAACCTTAAAATTTCTTCTAATATTTCATCCCTTTCAAGTCTCCGGATAATGCTTCTGGCATCCATATGGTTAGTTATGTAGGTTGGATCCCCTGATAGAATATAACCTACAATTTGATTAATAGGATTATAGCCCTTCTCTTTTAATGCCTTATACACAGTAAAAAGAAGTTCCCTTGCCTCATTGATTTTTTCTTTGTCCACATTAAACATCATGGTTTCGCTATTTTGCACAATAATCACTCTCCTGTCCCGCTCTAAGGGACCTTAACGACAAAGCGTCTAAAGTAATAACCCCTCATATATATAGTAATACAACAGGATAAATTATGCAATACATAATATTTTTAATTAAGTGGTTTTAGCTTTGCTATATTCCCTCTGCCTTAATTAATCCCTGTCTAATACTCTTCCTATAATGAAATCATCCACTGCCTCTTTAAGGGAAACATTTACAATCTCACCCTTTAGATTTTTGTCCCCTTCACATATTACTTTGATATAATTTGGCGTAAAACCTTCAACATAGCCTTTTCTGCCATTTACCTCCTGCTCAATTAATACAGGCATAGCCCTTCCTATAAACTTTTTATTAAACTCTAATGTCTTTCTCTTTGAAAGTTCTATTAATATATTGCTTCTTTTCTCTTTTTCAGATGCAGGTATTTGTCCCTCAAAGGACGCTGCAGGAGTTCCCTTCCTTGGCGAATATTTAAATACATGCATGCCCGAAAAGGAGATTTCATCGATAAAATTATATGTCTTTTGAAATTCTTCTTCAGTCTCCCCCGGAAAACCAACCATAACATCTGTAGATATTGCTACATCTTCAATTTCTTTTCTTAAATTGTAAACAGAATTCTTATATTCTAAAGTGGTGTATTTTCTGTTCATTCTCTTTAATGTTTCATCACAACCGCTTTGCAGGGAAATATGGTAGTGAGGACACATTTTTTTAAGGTGCTTTATAGTTTTTACAAATTCATTAGATATATAATTAGGTTCTATGGAACCAAGTCTTATTCTCTCTATACCATCTATCTCATGCACTTTTTTTATTAGCTCAATTAATGATGTGGTATTTGTGTCCTTCCCATAGGATCCAATATGTATTCCCGTCAGCACTATTTCCTTGTAGCCGGAGTCTACAAGTTTTTTTACCTCTTTTATAACATTTTCCTCGCTTCTGCTTCTTATGGGACCTCTGGCATATGGAATGATACAGTAGGAACAAAACTGATTGCAGCCTTCCTGCACTTTAATAAAAGCTCTGGCCCGTTCTTTATATATACCGAATCCCAATTCCTCAAAGGTTTTCTGTTTCATTATGTCTCCCACTGCATTTATTTTTTTCTTCTTGTCCTCAATTTCATTTATATATTGTATTATTTTAGATCTATCCTTTGTGCCCACAACTAAATTTACACCTTCTATCTGACTTACTTCCTCTGAAGCAGTCTGGGCATAGCATCCTGTCACCACCACAATTGAATCACTGTTTAACTTCTTTGCTCGCCTAATCATCTGTCTTGATTTTCTGTCACTAAGGCTGGTAACAGTACAGGTATTTATCAAATATATATCTGCTGTTTCACTAAAATCTACTATTTCATACCCTGCATCTTTAAAAATATTTATAAGAGCCTGGGTCTCATATTGGTTTACCTTGCATCCAAGAGTGTAAAAGGCAACTTTCTTCATCATTCTTCCTCTCTTTTTTTAAAACTTAGAATTAATATTTTCTCATATTTTTATTATAACTTTTATTTATAACACTGTTTCTTGCAAATCATATAAAAAACTTAAGAAAATTTTAGCAACTTCCTGATTGACTTGCAACACTAAACAGGATAAAATATATAAAATAGAACACATAAAGGAGGAGTTTTTTATGAAATCATTTAATATCAATCTAAAATCCATTACAGACGTTAAGGATTTTGTAAATATAGTTAATAAATATGATTTCGATATCGATCTAACTTCAGGAAGATACGTTGTAGATGCAAAGTCAATTATGGGTATTTTCAGCCTAGACCTAAGCAAACCAATCAGGGTGGATGTTCATACCGATTCATGCGAAGAATTTGAAAACGACATCAAAGATTTTTTAGCATAACATTAATTGGTATAGCATTATTATTTTGCATAACGTTTATGAACGAAGCTAATACAAGGAGAGGTGAATTGGCCTCTCCTTTTACCATTTCTTCAGCACTTCAATCTAAAATTTTCGTTCTAAAGAAATTTTTCCAAAGCATATTCATTAAAAACTTCTATTCCATTTTCTTTTAAAAGTTTGGTTGTCACGCCGCTTCCATCTATGAGTTTTCCCGAGAAAGACCCGTCATATATTTTATAAACACCGCAAGAGGGGCTTTTTTCCTTTAAAACAGCCTTTTTGATATTCATTAAATTTGCAATTTTTAAAACTTCCTCAGCACCATTTTCAAAGTACTTTGTGACATCCTCTCCATTTTCCCTGACTACTTTTAAAACACCTTTAGCCAAATCTTCACAAACTATTTCCGCCTTAGGTCTTGGGGTGGGAAATCCTCCTAACTGCTCAGGACAAACCGGTATAAGCTTATATTTGCCACAAAGCTTTATAATTTTTTCATTTAAATTGTTTTCCCCGTTGTGCTTACAATTTATGCCCATTAAACATGCACTTACCAAAATAGCATCAACGGCCTCTTCTTTTCTTTTTTTTCTTTTTTCCCTGGACATGACGCAGCACCTTCTCGTCTATCTTTTTACGTTTGCGTTTTGGTCTTTTAGTGTCTGCCATCTCTTTTTCAGCTTCTTCTTTGCCATCTTCCACAAGGACAAATTCAATTTGTCTTGCATCTACATCTGACTTAACCAGCTGGACTTTTACGGCATTACCTATTCTGTAAATCTTTCTTGTCCTCTCCCCAATGAGAGAGTATTGTTTTTCATTATACACATAGTAGTCATCTACCATACTGCTCATTCTTACTAGACCTTCTACAGTATTATCCAATTCAACAAACATACCAAAAGAAGCAACTCCGGAAATTACCCCTTCAAAAACATCCCCTTCATGTTTTTTCATATATTCCACTTTTTTAAGCACTTCTGTTTCTCTTTCCGCTTCCTCTGCTACCCTTTCTCTTTCGGAGCAAATTCTTGCAACATCAGGAAGTTTTTCTCTTAATACATCTTCTCTTTTGGCATTTATTTTACCTTTTAAAAACTCTTTTATAATCCTGTGAATAACCAAGTCAGAATACCTTCTGATGGGTGCAGTAAAGTGAGAATAATACTTTGCAGCCAGCCCGAAATGCCCAAAATTCACATGGCTGTACTTAGCTTTTTGCATTGACCTTAGCATTACAGTACTTATTATGGTTTCTTCTTTAGTGTCCTTTACCTTCTCCAAAAGCTCCTGAAAAGCCTTTGGATGGGCTTTGCTAAGTCCCTTTACTGTATAGCCTAAATTGTATACAAACTCTGCAAAAGATTCTATTTTTTCCTGGTCAGGTTCTTCATGAATCCTGTAAAGAAAGGGGGTATTTGTCCAGAAAAAATGCTCCGAAACAGTTTCATTGCACAGAATCATAAATTCTTCAATAATACTGTTTGCAATGGTTCTTTCCGCCTTTTTAACCTCTATGGGCACTCCTTTTTCATCAAGAACAATCTTAGCTTCATCTAAATTAAAATCTATAGCACCCCTCTTAATTCTTTTTTCCTTAAGCACCTGTGCCAGCTCTTCCATTGCATAAAGGTCTTCTAAAAGGTAGCTGTATTTTTCTTTTAAATTTTTATCATCTTCAACAAGAATTTTATACACTTCAGTATATGTCATTCTCTCATTTGAATTTATCACACTTTCAAAAATATCGTGTTCAACCACTGTCCCTTCATGGTTAACCTTCATCATCACTGACAAGGCAAGCCTGTCTTCCTTGGGATTTAAGCTACATATACCATTTGATAAAGCAGGAGGCAGCATGGGCAGCACCCTGTCAACTAAATAAACACTGTTTCCCCTTTTTAAAGCTTCCCTGTCAAGGTGTGAGTTCTCTTTTACATAGTGACTTACATCTGCAATGTGAACCCCCAGCATAAAATCCCCGTCAGGAAGCCTCTCTATGGAAACAGCATCATCAAAGTCTTTGGCGTCTTCCCCATCTATGGTAATCATTCTCAAATCCCTTATATCACGCCTTCCCTCTCTCATTTCATCTGTAACAGTCTGACCAAAAGACTCTGCCTCTTTAATAACTTCACCTGGAAATTCTTCTTTTAAATTAAATGATCTAATAATTGATAAAATATCAGTGCCTGGCTCATTTTTATCGCCAATTATTTCAATTATAGTCCCTTCTGCATTTCTTCTCTTTTCAGGCCACACAAGTATTTTAGCTTCTACCTTTTGCCCCGACACTGCACCGTTTATCTCGCTTTTGGGTATATATATATCCCCGAAAATCCTTTTGTCATCAGGAATTACAAAACCAAAATTCCTGCTGCTTTCAAATGTACCCACAACAGTTTTATTTGCCCTTTTTACAATCCTGATTATTTCCCCTTCTGACCTTCTGCCTCCTACAGCCTTTTTATTAATTCTCGCTATAACTATGTCATTATGCATTGCACCATTTACACTGTCAGAAGGAATAAATATGTCCTCTTCCCCGTTATTGGTAATTACAAAGCCATAGCCTCTTTCATGGCCTTGAAAGGTACCGGCGCTAAGGTTCATTCTTTCAGGAACCCCGTATCTGTTTTTTTTTGTTTTAAAAATTATACCCTCAGATTCCAATTCTTCTAAAACTTCTGCAAATTTTTCAACATCTTCCTGAGGCACATCAAGAACTGTAACAAGCTCCTCAAATAAAAGGGGCTTATATGCATCTTCCCTCATAAAAGATACTATTTTTCTTTTTCTATCCGCCATTAAAGTGTCTGTCATAAAAAACTTAGCTGTCTAAAAAAACAGCCTTACCCTCCTTTTTTAAGGATTAAAAGAAAAGAGTGCAAAATGCACTTTTTTCTTTTTATTTTTAATTCTATTTTATTATTTACTGAAAACCCGTCCTTCATTCTTTAAAGTCCCAACTCATCTGCAATTTTTTTCATTGCATTTAAAGCTATTTCGACAAACTCCTCCACTGAGAGACCTAATTCTTCACATGATTTAATTTGTTCCCTGTTTGCTCCTTTAGCAAATCCCTTTTCATTCATTCTTTTTAAAACAAATTCTACCGTCACGTCTTCTAACTTCTTAGAAGGAAGTATCAGCGCTGATGCAGTTATCAGTCCTGAAACAGGGTCGGCACAATACAATGCCTTGTCCATTTTTCTCTTTCTTTCCATTCCATGTACTTCATTGTGCGCTTTTACTGCATAAATTATAGAGCTCTCTACATTTAGTGATTCAAGTATTTCTGCCCCGACAACGCTGTGTCTTGAAGGGTCATCAGCTGTCTCATCATAGTCAATATCATGCAAAAGTCCTGCAAGTCCCCATTTATCGATATCTTCTTTAAAATAGAAAGCTAAATCCTTCATTATTGCCTCAACTGCCAATGAGTGTTTTATCAAATTTTCATTTTTTAATCTGCTCTTTAATTCTTTTAGCGCTTGTTCTCTTTCCATTGAAACTTAACCTCCATTATTTTATTCAATTTTTATTGCAGCGTAATTATATTATCTATGTACACTATCTACATATAAGTATTCGGCCGGTTTCACCTGTTTATTGTCCGTAATAATCACTTATTAAAGTTAAAAGACCCTCTTTTCATATTACTAAAATAAAATAGGAAGTACAAGATTATTAAAAAAAAACTGTGGAAAGCCACAGCCTTTTTTTATTTAGAATTCAGTATAAGTTGTAAAGCTACACAAGTAATCAAAAATCCTATGGCTGCAACTGCCGTGTACTTACTGAGCAGTGCGTCAATGGTCCTGCCCTTGTTTTTGCCAAAAAACGTTTCTGCGCCGCCTGCTATAGAACCAGACAGCCCTGCTTGTTTACCTGATTGTAGCAATACAATAACGATAATTGATATCGAAAACAATATGTGTAAGATAGAAACCGCTACTTGCATTGTTGAGGACACCTCCTAAAAAATTAACAATATCTATAATATCATATAACCAGCATAAATACAAGCAGTAAAACGTTTTTTTAATTATTTTTTTAACAAAGCCAGGCACCTCAACGCTAAAGCCATAGATATACAGGACTTTATATTATTTGTTTTTTAAATTAAACCATGCATTGATTCCAGGATACTGGGATATATTTCCAAGTTCCTCTTCTATTCTTAGTAGCTGGTTATATTTTGCAACCCTATCACTTCTTGAAGGTGCTCCTGTTTTAATTTGCCCTGCATTAACTGCAACAGCAATATCAGCTATAGTTGCATCTTCTGTTTCTCCTGACCTGTGTGAAACAACAGCAGTATATCCTGCACGGTTTGCCATTTCTATAGCATCTAATGTTTCTGTCAATGTTCCTATCTGATTTACTTTTATAAGTATGGAGTTTGCAACACCTAAGTCAATTCCCTTTTTAAGTCTTTCAGTGTTGGTTACAAAAAGGTCGTCCCCTACAAGCTGAACTTTATCTCCAATTCTTTCAGTCAGTAATTTCCAACCTTCCCAATCTTCTTCATTTAATCCATCTTCTAAAGATATAATTGGATATTTTTCTACCAGGTCAGCCCAAAAATCCACCATTTCATCTCTGGTTTTTCTTATTCCTGTCTTCCAGAAGAAATAAGTCCCGTCTTCCTGATACATTTCTGTTGCAGCAGCATCTATTGCTATTTTAAAGTCATCCCCTGGCTTGTACCCTGCTTTTTCAACTGCTTCTAATATAACCTGGATAGCTTCTTCGTCTGTCTTAAGATTTGGAGCAAAACCTCCTTCATCACCAACAGCTGTACTGTATCCCTTATCTTTTAATACACTTTTTAAGTTGTGGAATACTTCTGCACACATTTGAAGTGCATTTTTGAAGGATTTTGCACCAACAGGCATTATCATGAATTCCTGGATATTAACACTGTTGTCTGCATGCTGTCCGCCATTTATTATATTCATCATTGGAACAGGAAGAACTTTTGAGTTAACCCCGCCAATGTATTGGTACAGACTTAATCCAAGAGCTTCTGCTGCAGCTTTTGCAGTAGCAAGTGAAACTCCTAATATTGCATTTGCACCTAATTTGGACTTATTGGGTGTACCGTCTAATTCAATCATTAATTTATCAATGGCAACTTGATCAAAAACATTCATTCCTTCAACTTCAGGCGCAATAATGTTGTTAATGTTTTCTACTGCTTTTGATACACCTTTTCCAAGATACCTGTCTTTATCCCCGTCTCTTAATTCCACTGCTTCAAAAGCACCTGTTGAAGCTCCTGATGGAACTGCAGCCCTTCCTACAAAACCACCTTCTGCAATTACCTCTACCTCTACAGTAGGATTTCCTCTGGAGTCAAGTATTTCTCTCCCAAAAACGCTTTCAATTTCTAAATATTGCTTCATTTAATTCTCTCCCTTCATGTAGTAAACTTTTAGATAACAAAAGTAGTTTGTTTTATGGTTTCAAAACATTTATATCTATATTGTACATATTGTTATTGTATAACTCAAGTATTATTTAGCAAAAATTAATTAACGTTACCTCTATACATTGCCTGAAAAAAGGCTTTGTACTGCTTTTAGCACATGGTTTACAAAATAAAATCAACCGCAGTGATGAGGGTTTTTCTTTACCGTTTCAAAAGCTTTTTGTATCATTTCTTTAAGCTTAATCCTTAAATTTGTAAAATATTCATTATTTTCGTCCTTGTCAATGAAGTTTGAACAATAACAGGGTTTTAATTGATTAAGCACAATTGCAGCAACATCAGCTAAACAAATCCAGCATTTACAAAATCCTCTTCTTTCCATATTTTCGGTATCTTGTATATATTCCTCTAATTCTTTTAATACAACATTTTCTGTAAGGTTTTCAAATCCTGCATGTGTGTATAAAATATCCCTGAATTCACTCATTTTAATTATCTCCTATCATAAATTATTTTATATATTTTTTTATCGGTAAAAATAAATTCCGTTTTATAGTTGCACTATTCTTTTTCTGACAAAATTGTTACCACTGCACTAAAGTAATCATCCTCACTTTCAAACTTTCTTCCCCCGCTGTCATTTTCTATATAGTCAAACAGTGCATTAACATCTTTTTCTCCCACAGTCCATGTTGAAGTTACAACACCAACTTCAATTCCGCTTTTTTGATATTTGTTAACGCTTTTGCCAACTCCCTGCCCTACCGTCCTGCTTCCAATTACCTTAACTTTGTCAGAATAATGATTTTTTAGTGAAAGAGCCAGAACTTCTGCACAAGAAGCTGTAGATTTGTCCACAAGAAATAAAATTTTGTCAAAATTATAATGACCGCCTTTTGAAAAATAAGTTGTTTTTTGATGTTTTCCATGAACAGTCATAACCTCTGTGCCTTTCGGCAAAAATAATGAAGCTATATCTATCAATACATCCCTTTTTCCCCCTTTGTTGCCCCTTAAATCAATTATCAATATATCATTCTTTTTCTCTTCTAACCTGTCCTTTAATACTTCTAAATTACATTCTTCAAATTCAGGTAATTTAATATATTCAAACACTTCAGGACCTTGCTTTTCAAAAATAGAGCCTGTGTTTTCTTCACATTCATCCTTTTCTTTTTTTTCATATTGTATCCCGCTGACATAAGAAAAGTACATTTCATTCTGCCTGCTTAGCATTTTTGCTTCATTTAAATAATCTTCCACATCTCTTTTTTTAATTAATATTTTATTTAATAAATTTTCTTTCATATTGATGTATTCGTCCTTTTCTACAAAAGAGTTGTTGAGACTTTCATTTTCAAAAAAATTTATTATATCTTCCACATCGGATTTGTATACATATGAACCATTGGCATAGAGAATATTTCTTGTAAAATCATAAAAACCTAGCAACGCAACCTGGGCAATTATCACAACACATACAATGTATACTGTGTTTTTAATGGAGCTGTTTTTATTTGATATAAGATAATACAGACAATTTACAAAAACACCTGCAAAAAAAACAAGCCCCGCCCACTGTCTGGAAAACACTAGAAGAATCCCTAAAACTACTATTAGAATCGCATTTATGGTATTAAGAGGCTTTTTAAGTTTGTATTTTTTTATTTTCATATTATATTCCCCCATTTGAGAATTATCGACACTTTCTATAAAATTATATCATAATTCCGACATAAATAATAAAATAATCTGATAATTTCATTTAAAAAAACAGGTTATGCAACCTGTTTTTTTAAATGATATAAATATTAAATGATATAAATTTTAATTCAAATCACAGTGTCTGTCTATAGGGGTCAAATTATATAAAGATATATTTACATTTATTTCATTTGTATTTTCATCAAAAAACCTTCCACAGTTAGAACATCTTATACAATTTAAGCTTTCCTCAACCATTTTATACTCTTTGCATTTTGGACACTGCCACCATTTTTTCATGCTATCAACTCCCCTGCTTTATTAAAAAACAATTAAAAACAGATTTTATTTGTCTTATTACTTAACTACCCATATTTACATTCTTTCAAACAAATTATTCATCTTTTAAGAAATTACTCACCTAAAAATCTCCTCAGCATTTCTTTATCTGTGCAATACAAATAAGCATTTTCTTTTGAAATTTTACCCTTTTTGTAAAGATCAGCTATGGATTTATCTAAAAGCTGCATTCCATGACTTACTCCTGTCTGAATTGCGGAATTAATTCCAGCTACCTTCCCCTCCCTAATTAAATTGCTTATAGCAGGTGTTACAATCATAATCTCAATGGCTGCAACCCTTCCGGTATTATCTTTTTTAGGAATAAGCCTTTGGGAGATAACGGCTTTTAGTGCTCCCGCAACCTGGGTTCTTATCTGCTGCTGCTGATCTGATGGAAACACGTCTATGAGCCTGTCAATTGTCTTTGCCCCCCCGAGGGTGTGCAGTGTGGAAAAAACAAGATTGCCTGTTTCCGCCGCAGTTACAGCTATACTAATTGATTCAATATCTCTCATTTCCCCTATGAATATTACATCCGGGTCTTCCCTAAGCGATGCCCTCAGGGCATTTGCATATGATTTGCTGTCCTTTCCTATTTCTCTTTGGTTTACAATACACTTTTTGTGCTCGAAAATAAATTCAATGGGATCTTCTAATGTTAATATATGTCCATCCATTGTGGAGTTTATTTCATCTATTATAGATGCCATAGTTGTAGATTTGCCGCTTCCGGTTGGACCTGTAACAAGTATCATTCCCTCTCTTATTTTGCATATATCTTTTATTACAGGAGGAAATCCCAATTCTTCAAATGATGGTATTCTACATGGAAGTACCCTGAATGCCATTGCTATGCAGCCTTTTTGAAAAAAAGCATTTACACGGAATCTGGAAATACCCGGAATAGATATTGTATAATCAACCTCACCTTCAGACAAAAGCTGTTCGTATTTTTCGTTATTAAGGCATTCCTTGGCATAACGCCGGGTATCCTCTTCTGTCAGTTTATCCGCCGGAATTGTCCTTAACCGTCCGTTAATCCTGAAGGCTGGAGGCCGTCCCACTGTAATATGCATATCTGACGCATTGTACCTTACTGCCAATCTTAAAAGTTGCTCAAGCTCAATCAAATTTTCCACCCCCCAAATTCATACACCCCGGCTGTAAGTATGCATATAATAGCATTTCATAGTTATTTAGTCAATAAAAATTAAATATATAAAACTTATAAATCTACATGGTATTATATATGCTGTCACATATAAGTATAATAAAAAGCTCCACCTTATAGAAGATGGAGCTTTAAAATTTTGTATATTAATTTTTGTGTATTAATAAAATTAATATTATCTACCTAACCTATATATCTTCTCATTGCTTCCTTGTCCACACAAAAAGCATATGCATCGTCTCTTGAAATTCTGCCTTCATTATACAAATCTGCTATATGCTTGTCCATTAACTGCATGCCCTGGTTAAAACCTGTCTGGATACACATATTAATACCTGTGATCTTTCCTTCCCTGATTAAATTGCTTATAGCCGGTGTAACAATCATAATTTCAAAGGCTGCAACCCTTCCTTTACGGTTAATATCAGGAATAAGCCTTTGGGAAATAACTGCTTTTAAGGCACCAGAAACCTGTACCCTTATCTGCTGTTGCTGGTCTGCAGGAAACACGTCTATAAGCCTGTCTAGTGTCTTGGCCGCCCCTAAAGTGTGAAGGGTTGATAAAACAAGGTGACCTGTTTCTGCCGCTGTAACAGCTATACTGATGGACTCTATATCCCTCATCTCACCTATAAATATTACATCCGGGTCTTCCCTTAAGGATGCCCTCAAAGCTTTTGCATATGTTTTGCTGTCCTGACCCATTTCCCTTTGGTTTACAATACATTTTTCATGTTTAAATATATATTCTATTGGGTCTTCTAACGTTAAAATATGCCCGCATTTATTCCGGTTTATTTCATTTATTATAGCTGCCATAGTTGTAGACTTACCACTACCTGTAGGACCTGTAACCAATATCAAACCTTCCTTTGTTTTGCACAGTTCCCTGATTATAGGCGGGAGGTTTAGACTATCAATTGTAGGAATATCAGAAGCTAATACCCTGAAGACTATTGCTATGGAACCTCGCTGGTAAAAAGCATTTACACGGAATCTGGAAACTCCGGGAACTGTCATTGAACAGTCTACTTCTCCCTCCGCCACAAGCTCATCAAATTTTTCTTTTCCCAGACATTCCCTTGCATACTGTTTAGTTTGCTCCGGTGTAAGTTCCTCTGCATCAATTGGTGCCATCTCTCCGTTAATTCTAAAAGAAGGGGCTCTTCCGACGGTTATGTGTATATCCGATGCCTTTTTTTCAACACCCATTCTTAATAGTTCCTTTAGTTCAATCATAACAGCATTCTCCTTCTTTTTGAATTTCAGCATCCTTTATACTTTATCGGAAGAATGGGCTTATTATTTTATAGTCAGGATAATTTATTTGTAATATCTAAACCCAGTCGGACTGCCTGGTTTTTGACTGTGGAAACGGCTTTTGAAATATGTGAATTAAAATCTTTTATTCTCTTTATCCATTTTTTCATTTCGTTAGATATTTCGTGATGGTCTTCAATAGTTACATCCCTGTCGCCTATTGAGTCTTTGTATTCATCCACCAAATCTTCTAAAACTGTGGCAGCACCGGATATGGACATAATAGGCGTCATAAGGTCGTGAGAAACATTTCCTAACAAATGCCCCAACAAAGCTAAACTTTCATTTTCAGGTAACAACCTTTTCACATTTCCCCTTTCTAAAAGCATAAGGGCACCTTTTAATGAATTGCTCACCTGTATTTTTAACATCTGCAATTCAAGTGGGTTAGCATTTGTGGCATCAACACACATAATGCCTAAGTGTTCCCTGTCAAAAAATAAAGGTGTTAAAAGATAAATGAATCTTTTTTCAAAAGGAATATAAGAATCAGGCACCACATCTTTAGTATCAAAATATTTAATATCTTCTTTTATACAATCAATCCTCTCCCCATTGTAAAAAGCATATAAAAGTTCAGACTTTTCAGGTATATCATAAGATACATTAAATAAATATTCATCCTTATATAAAATTGTACCTCCCACATACTTTGAGATAAAAAGGCTGTTTAAATTGCACAGTTTTAAAAGTTTAGTAATTCTATCGTATAACTCTTCTAATGAGTAAGTTTGTACATTTTCATCCAGCATTATATTAGATGATTTCAGGTAATTATCTAATATATTATTATCGGAAATATCACTTAGATTTTTTTCTGATTTACACCCGCAACTTTCCCTTATTACTAAAACAGAAGGAACTATATAAACTTTTTCCTTCCCTTTGCCGTCAATTTTATCAAGCAATGCTTTTAATGAAAGGTTGCATATTTCTTCAAAGGGCTGTCTTACCGTTGTAATATAAGGCTTTGTAAATTTTAAATTAATTGAGTCGTCAAATCCGCACATTATACCTTTTTTAGCAGCGTCAAAGTTATATTTTTGAGACAAATCCACTATGGCACTTGCAGCACCTAGCGCCATATCATCATTAGAAAAAACAATTGCATCGTACTCTGTGTTTTTTATAATAATATTTTTCATTATTTCATAGCCTGTGTGGAAAATAAAGTCCCCCTGAAATATTATATCCGGATCCTTTTTTATATTGTTCTCTTCTAAAACTTCCAGATATGCCTCATACCTCTCCAGAGCTTCTAAATTGGTTTCAGGTCCTTTTACAAAGGCTATTTTCCTATATCCGTGATGGTTTATAAGATGTCTTATCTGCTCTTTCATCCCCTCTTTGCTATCAACTAATATACTTATAGCATCAGGAACTTTTCTTCCTACAGATACAAGGGGTATCCCTTCAAATCTTTTTAAAAACAAATCAAATTCCAAATCATCTATAAAATTTGCAATAGTTGATGAAAATATAACAAGCCCGTCAATCCTGTTTTTGTTTACAAAATTATATATAATGGAATGTTTTCCATCTGTGTCCTTGCTATGCTTTAATGCCCTCCCGTCATATACAAACAAATTGCAATTGTGCTTCTCTGAAGCCTTTTTCATCATCAGCCAAAAATCAGTCAAATAACTCCCGTTTATACCGGTAAGCATGACCCCTATTGTCTTTCGCCTCATAGTTTCACTCCTAAAAGCATTTTATTTTGTAAAAAATATACTTTTTGATATAAATGCAATACATCCTGTAATGACAGCAAGACCTAAAAAAGCAGTAAATACAACAAAGGAAGCTGAAGCATTTTCATAAAACGTTTTAAATCCTGTAGCTATTAAAAATAGACAAACACCTGATATTAAAATATTAAAAACTGAATAAAACTTGATTTTTTCTTTTAATATTTTATGTATTTCTCTCTCTTCCACCCCTTCTAAAGGCCATTCTTTTAAATACTCTTCAAACTTTTTAAATCTTAGTGCAAACATCAAAAATACAATAACCCCCAGCATCATAACAGCAGTTATTTCTGTAGGGATAAATTTTTCAATTTCTCCGGAACCTATTAAAAACTTTGAGTGCGGCAGTACTGCAAAAGAAGAAAAAAGTATACATACAATAGCTATAGTTTTGTAGATGCTTTTTTTGTGAAAATATGCAAAAGCTACAAAAGATGCAGTAACAAGGTTTGTTAAAATTATACTTCTTGTACTTAAAATTTCTCCCTTTACTATATTTTGATATGGAGGGGTACTGCACAATAAATAATATGAAATTATATATGCAAAGGTAAGCATAAATATTGATACCGCTTTTAATCTATGCTTCATGTATATCCCACCACCTGTTTTAAAAGTGCACCTGTCAAACTTTCCTTCACAGGATTCCAGTCAATCCATATGCATTGTTTTCTCAAATCTTTAGATATTATTACATTCATTGACTGGAGAATGCTTGAGGCAATTCTTTCTGATTCATTTTCCGCCATCAATTCATAGCCTACAATATTTAATACCATTATACTTGGAAAAAGACCGTTTCTACTTGTATAACGGGACATAGTCTCCACTGCACTTTGAATTTCATAAAAATTGTTATTGCAAAATCTTGTAATTATAATAAACATAGGTCTAAGTCCCGGGAAATAACTTTTATATGAATACACCACATCGTCAAGGGACTTTACTGCTTTATAAAAATCGTCAAGCCTGTAATAATTGTTTTTTATATTTATTAATTCTTTTAATATTTTAAAATACTGCTGTTTACCCGTTCCTGGAGGGACAAACACTTCATGTTCCCCGCCATATGTAACAAGTGCCAAATTGCAGTTTTGCTTTAAATAATAATCCCCTAGTCCATTTACCGCTTCAATGGAATATTCCATAACATTTTTTATATTGGTACCGTACCCCATTATTTTAGAAGTATCCAAAAATATCCAGACAGTCTTTTTTCCCTCTTTTTCAAATTCATTTACCACAGGCCATATTTCCCCTCTTACAAGGTTTCTGGAAGTGGCCTTCCAGTTAATAGACTTGAAAGGATCTCCCGGGTAATAGGAACGTATTTCCTTAAAATCATTTGTAGTCATCCCCATGCTGGCCAGTGCCCCTTGGGGCATGGGAATTTTACTTGTCACCGATACCCCCCTCACTTTTTTAAGTTCCAAAAGCCTTGGGGTAATCTCTATGGAAATATCATTTTTAAAACTTCCATTTTTCCAGTAGTTGCAAATAACATGTCCTGATTTCCACCTTGTCTCGTTTAAAAGGTAAATACCCGACGTTGTACATTTAATTTTATAAGAAATATTTAATTTTCTAGGCTTCTTTCCCTTCCACACCGTATAAAAATTACTTCCTTCCACCAATTCAAAATGCTGAGGGATAAAATCAGATATTTGTATAGGGCCAATGCCTGATTGTATACTAACTTCCAGCTCTACATCCAATATTTCCCCCACAGTGGCTCTTTTTTTAGAAATGTTTTTTTTAATAGTTATATCTTTTGGTCCTTCTATAAAGTACCCAACAGCTAAAAAAGCCAGAGGAATAAAGGATATCATCAAAAGTATATTGTTGGCAAATAAAAAGCCGGATATTAAAAGTGCTAAAAATACAGAGCTTAAAATGAAAATATATCTCTGCACTATTAAAACCCTCCTGCCTTATCTCTTCTGTAGCTTTTAGGCACTTCCACATTTTTGAGAATATTTTTTACAATTGCCTCCGGAGTTTTTCCCTCTAATATGTGTTCCACATGGAGTATTATCCTATGAGCTAAGGCATCAACTGCAATAAACTTAACATCATCCGGAATAACATAATCCCTTCCGTCAATAAGGGCCTTTGCACGGGAAAGTTTTAAAAGTGCCAGTCCTCCCCTTGGACTTGCACCAATTTTTACACCGGAGTCTTCCCTGGTTTTTCTGATTATCCTGGTTATGTACATTAAAACATTGTCATCCACATAAACCTTTTCAACCTGCCCCTGTATTTTTAAAATTTGTTCCATGGTAATAACTGACTGTATATCCGCTGTAGGGTCATCTTTTTGCCACATTATCCTCCTTTTTAAAACCTGGCACTCTTTTTCTTCACTTTTTAAATAACCTAAGGACAGCTTCATCATAAACCTGTCCATTTGAGCCTCCGGCAGCGGGTAAGTCCCCTCCATTTCAATGGGGTTTTGGGTTGCCATTACAATAAAAGGAGGTTTTAACACATGGGTTGTCCCCTCAATGGAAACCTGTCTTTCTTCCATTGCCTCAAGAAGTGCTGACTGGCTTTTGGGCATCGCCCTGTTTATTTCATCAGCAAGAAGAAAATTTGTAAATACTGGACCTTTTTCAAGTTCAAACCCTAAAGAAGTACCCTTCCATATCTTTGTACCTAAAATATCCGACGGCATTAAATCAGGAGTAAACTGGATTCTTTTCCATTCACACCCTGTTGTCTTTGCTAAAATTTTCACCAGCAAGGTTTTCCCAAGACCTGGATTGTCCTCAAAAAGTATGTGACCTCCCGCTAAAAAACCGCATAATATTTTCTTTATAAGCGACTGG
Source organism: Acetivibrio saccincola (assembly GCF_002844395.1). Classification (NCBI taxonomy): domain Bacteria; kingdom Bacillati; phylum Bacillota; class Clostridia; order Acetivibrionales; family Acetivibrionaceae; genus Acetivibrio; species Acetivibrio saccincola. The sequence goes on from NZ_CP025197.1 coordinate 2,598,804, forward strand.
TCTTCTGTCACAAAAACCTTACCTATCTCATCTATTGTCTTTTGTATTAATTGCTGAATTTCCTCTATATTCATAATACCTTCCCCTTCCATATAGTTCTAAATTATCAGTAACATCTTTTACTACTTTTATCCTGTTTTGCTTGTTTCTCTCCTCTATAACCCTGTAATTTTTTGCAGACATTATTTCTGTAACTTCAATATCTTTATGCTCTAAAATAGGAGCTATTATTCTGCTTGCTGTAACTACAGGAATCTCAACCCTGTATGCCATATAAAAGAGATAAGAGGTTAAGCCGCTTTTTCTTCCTGTCATTACAAAGTCATCAACATATTTGGATATACTGGAGATATCCCTTATCTTATCATAGGTTATCCTCTGTAAATGTTTTTTCAGCCTTACATCAGGCTCTTCCTTTATTACCCTTCTGATGCTGGCTATAAGAAGAATAAAAACCACAAGCAAAACAACAAAAACAAAAATCCATCCCGTTTTTACATCCTTAAGCAAAATAACCCTCCTAACATCAATTAGCATAAAAAGTGCTATACTTATAATTATAAATTTTAATAAATGATTTCTTTTAAGCCATGAGGAAATTTTAATTAAACTCTGCTTTTCTGTAACATCTATCAGAGATATTAACTGCAAAACAGAGAGAATTATAAAAGAAAGCATTAAAATTACATTAATGGAATGCTCTTTATCAGGTTCAGGCCATAGAGAGCTGTAGGCAATTTCCACGGTAACCCCGGCTAAAATGTAGGAACCTGCAATGATAATGCTTTCTGAATATATACCGCTTCTGTAAAGCTCACTTATTTTATGCAAAATAACTGCTATGGTAAAAAAGAGAATTCCTATACTTGCGTCTTTTAAATTTTGGTAATCTGAAATATAATAAAAAAACAAAAACAAAGCCACACCGGTCCCAAGTATAACAATTAATTTTTCTATGAATTCAGCGTTTTTACCCTTTAGAAAAAATACAAAAATTTTCTTAATGCTAATTGCCAAAAAGAATGCACACACGGAAAAAATCAAAAAGTATACTTGTTCTTTTGCATGGTACCAACGACCTTCCGGTAATAAAAAGTAATACCATGACAAAAATACAAGTGCAACAAAAATCAGCGGATAAACTAAAAGTTCTTTAAAAATATTGTTTTTCTCCTGTATACCTTTTGGGTGCATCCTGTTCCTCCTAATATACTTTCCTCTTATCCTGCATGCTTTGTGTTTTATACATACGGTTTTATAGTTACAATTGGTTTTTGTAATTTTCAATGGCATTTAAAAACATTTCATAATCATTTCTATCTATAACATCTAAACTATACACCGATTTTTCTAAAATAACAAATATTTTTTCTAAAATTTTGTATTTACTCTCCGGAATCTTAGATTTTAAAGAAAGACATATTTCCCTTAAAGTCATTGTAGCACTAATTTTAATATCTTTTCCAAGTATATCTTTTAAAAATTTTTGACCTGAATATATAATTTCTTCCCTGTATATAACAATTTTTAATTGCCTTGAAGATAACAGGGTATTTTTTTCTGAAACATTAATTGTGTATTTTCCTTTCTTGTGAAAAGTTAGCTGTTTTTCACAAAAATTCCCCCTTTCATCTACAAACCTTACTAATAAGGTATCTCCAACTCCCCAGACATCAGGGAAATTCTCCTTTATAAGGGGAAATTCTACAAATAACTTCATCCTTCCTCTTTTTCTGTCCGCTACATAACTAAAATCTGAAAGCGGCAAATGAGTATTCTCACCATCTGCTAAAGCTAGTTCAGGCTTCTTAAAAAGCTGCATGCTTTTTGTTTTTATAATTAAAAATACAATGGCTGCCACTGACAATAACAATAAAATTATCGCCAATAAAATCCTCAGGGGCATAAGTTTCCATACAATTAAATTCACACTCACATTAGAAGGATAGTAAAACTCTGTACCATAAAAGTTTGCATTATAAGAAAGTGAATACTTTTTTGCAAAAAACATTTTTTTTATAGGGGATAAATTATCAGGAATTTGGATTTTTATATTTTTGCTAAACTTTCCTCCTTCCTCGGAGTAAACTTCTTCAAAAATATCAATTCCATCAAATTTTATGTTTATAGGAAAATTTTCTAAGCCTTCCCCTGAAAAAACATCTGTGATTTTCCCTTCTATTTTAAAAGTTGTACCTATTATTGTGCTTTCTGAATATATCTCCAAATGGGTATCTGTTACCACTTTTAGTTCCGGGTCGCTGGAGGATGTCCTGTATAAATCATTTTCAAGAAGTTCTGCAATTACATGATACTTACCCGGACCTGTCTGTTCTTTTACATCACATTCCACTTCAAAATACCCGTTTTCAACATTTGCCTTTGTATAGGAAAGACACGGTGCATCTTTTTCTTCCTTTAGATATATAAGTACTTGCATACCGTCTAACAGCCTTCCATGGGAATCTCTTACCCTTCCCCGGACATTAAAGCTTGTTCCCCGCTTTGCTACAGGGTCAGCATGGGTTATTTCTGTAACGGTGCTTTCCGGCGGGGTATAAAAAGGATAGCTGGGGAAAACATCCATAGGTATCCATCCATACTCCTCAAATTTAATTTCAGGATAAATATACCTTTGATCACCATATACTATCTGGTATGGCTTTGTATCATCAATTCTGTACCCTATAGCCAGCCTGCACGGAATTCCAATAGCCCTTAAAATAAATGCATAAGCAGATAAAAAATCCAGGCTGTTTCCTATTTTTTCACCTTCAAAAAGAAAAGAGTGTATCCCGTCATTATCCCCGTAGTTATTTATAACTGAATTGTCCAAAATGTAATTATTAAGAAGGTATTCTTCTACAAACTTAATGGCTTCATAATCGCTATTGCAGTTTTCTATTATAGTGTCAAGTAAAGCTTCCATTTCTTTTGAATATGAAATTTCATAATGGGACTTACTTACTTTTGCATTCCTTAGTTTTTCTTCAGTGGGGGGCACAGTATAAACCATTTCATAAAAAGTCTCCACCGGGTTTTCTGCAACATATATTCCTGTGTTTTCGTATTTTAACAAGGCATGACGATACTTTAGTTCAATATTTCCAGACAGCACAGGCAAATTCCCGCTGGCAGGTTCGACAGGCTTTATTTTTACAGAGTTTTTTGAGAAATTCTCCTCCATCTCTACCCCAATCATTAATTTTAATTCAGGCTCTTCCTCTGTATTAATCAACCAGCGGTTTTTATAATAGTTTTCCATAACCATTACTTTTAAAAAAGGAAAATTTGGCTCCCCTAAAACTTCAAGAACAGGAATATGCCCTGATTTTTCTTCATCAGCTATTATGCTGTTTCCTAAACCGTCTCCACCAAATGGAATGCCATCCCCGTTTCTATTTCCTGAAATATCAATATTTGGCGTACCATTAAAAAAGTCATCATTAATGTTACCTGCATCAGGCAAAAGACTTTTATTTTCTTCTTCCTGTGCATAATTTTCTCCAAAGGAAGGGTTAAACACCTCGTCCTTTCTTTCCCTGGCTTGTTCTTTCCAGTGGTTAAAATCCTCAATATCTCCGTCCTGATTGTTTAAATTTTCTTCCTCGTAGCCAGCTGTTTCTTCTTCCTCCTCTTTTTTGTCATCATCAGGTTGTCCAAAATATTCCCCATCTCTATCCTTACTGTTTTCTGTATCGCCATTATCATCCATTGAGTTGTTATTCCCACCCACTCCTGCAACATCGGGAGCAGGTAAACTAAACATACTTACTGCCGTCATTATTAGAAAAATGGACAATAGTGCCACCAAAAAAAACAAAACCAGCTTTATTAAATTGTTTTTTATGCTTGATTTGTTAGTATCCATCAAGGTATATTATATAGAATTTTTTAAAATTTGTACACTATAATAAACTGCGTTTATATCTAATCTCACATTAATTCCGTTAAAACTAAATTTTTTTAAAACCCTTCAAATAAAGAAGATTTGTAATTATGCCATTGGATTTCCACCAGTTTTTGCTTACCGCCCACTCTTCAGGATAATCCGCCCAGTTCCACGTGATATTCCACGAACCGTCATCCAGCTGTGTTTTAATTATAAAATCACATTCAAAATCTGCAATCTCTTTATTATTAATATAAAATATGCTTTCTTTGCTGTTAAAAAATTGCGAAGGCCTGCAAACATATGATGTTTCCCATTCACCGGCATTCCTCGTAATACTTTTTTCAACCTGCTTTATTAATTTGGCTTTTAAAGCATTATTGTCAAAAATATCATCAGCGCCTACTTCTTCAGCATATTGCATAAGGCGGATATAGCATAGCACTGTGTGCATGTTTCCAAGAAACCCCTGATTCATATAAGTATCCACAGCTTCTTTTGCTATACGGCAGCCAAGGGCATAAAGCTCACTGTCCTTATCCGCTTACCTAATGATAAAACCTGCCAGACAAGCCGTAGGATTGTAGTCATCATGAACACCCCTGCTTTTAGTATTCCACCATGAGGCATGGGGATAATTATCATTGCTGTCTATGATGTTTAACCAGAAATGTCCGTTAAAATCTTTGCCGCTGCCGAGGTAATCCAATATTCCCCTGATTGGCGGATGCGATTTGTCAGTAAACTTGATTTCACGCAATATTTCAGTTGCAAGCCAGGTCTGAATAGGTGAAAAATTTGGATTCCATGAATCTGGTTCAAGGGCATGTTCAAAACCGCCTCTTTGCTTCCGTTTTCAAAATGATATAGCCACCGAGCAAAATCCAGCGGCCTGGCATTCCTGTATATGAATTCTTTTGCTTTCTGAAAGACATTATTCATTTTTATATCCCCTTTGCCTAGTTTCTTTTACTTAGAATTATAGTACCATTTTTACCTAAAGTAATTTTTACCTAAAGTATATATTAAAAAATTCTTTTTCTTCTTTCTTGTAAAAATGTTGAATATTAATTTTTTTATCTCGAGGTAATATCCATATCAATATATTTTTGCTATTATCAACTATATTTTGTAATATTCTGTCGTATTCTATTATTGTTTCAACACCAATTCCAATCAGTAATAATTTTTTGTTGTCAATATTGTTAATTACTGCATTTGTAATCTTGTTATAAATAAATTTATTCTCATCAGTAATTGCATCACTGTCCAGGCTTGACATCTTGTCTGTATCAAACCAAATACCTATCTCGTAAATACCATTATCAACTTTCAAAATATAATATCCTGATCTTAACCCATTTACTTTTAAATTAGCAATTATTATTTTGCCGTTAGATATCATTTCATTCAAGTTTATCGTTTCTTCACAGTAATTTATTACTTGATGATTGGTATATGACCAATCATCAAGTATCTCAATTCCATCCACAATTACCTTATAACCAGCATTATCCAAGTATTTAATAATTCTGTTTAAATGAATTATCTCTTTATAATAAATTGTTAATTCTATAACCGCCCCACTGATTCATCACTCCCTTTTCTGAAACATATTTCTAATAGCATGTAAAATGTGAATTGGAACCAGATAGAAATAATCAACCTCTTTCTGTGACATCATATTATTAATGGCATTTATTACTCTCTGAGACCCTGCACCTGGATATAGACTTATAAAATTCCCCGCTTCACCTACTCGTAATAGCTCTGAACCTTTTATGTAGTAGTATTCCCTATTCAGAGAATCGTAAATTATTCTGTCATAATTATGAAATACATCATCTATAAGATTTACATATTCATTAAAGTCTTTTAGCTGAGGATAGTCATATTTATGTTTACCCCATTTCTTACCTAATTGTTTAGTATCTATCTCAATATTTTCAAAAGGATTTTTCTTTACATTACTCTTTGCACCACTTCCCAGACCAGGCGCATAGCTTCTAAACAAACTCCAGAAAATTGTCTGAACTACTATGTGGCTATCTCTGCAGCATCCATGCCATCAAACTCACCGGTTGATATCTGATATGCAATCGTACCTATACCAAACGACAACAAGTATGGCACTACAGCCGGAAACTTCAAACAGATAATTGACATTACCGCCGAAAATGCTACTGATTTTACCCCTGACCACAGTGCTTCTTTTAAGCTTCCTGTCCTTAAGTATGCAAAAACCCCGCTTACAATACCTGCTAATATACTTGATATTGCAATGCCTATTACCACATAGCTAATGCTAAAATAACCACTGGGGTCATAATAAGTCATCGGGTTTGCATTTGCATAAAAATACTTATGCATAGTAATCTTTTCTTCAATAAGCTTATATGTATCATCATAACTATTCTCTACAACTCTTCCTGTATTCTCCGATACCTTAAGCCTGTTGCCCGCCAATCCCAGCGTATACTCGTAGGATGATATTATATCCCCGTTAGCCTTACGGGTCTCCATCTTCGTTAAACGGTAGAGTTTATCATAAGTATACTCTGTTATTGTGCCGTTGGAATAACTGATACTTAATTTGTTCCTAACCACGTCATAGGTATAAGTTGTAGTATTTCCAAACGGATCCTTTACTTCTGAAAGCCTGTTTAATTCATCATATTCGTATACAATCATATAAAATTTTTCTTTCTTTTAAATTTTAGTGTTTAAATATAATTTTGCAAATAAATCCCTCACTTTCTTCAGTTACTGATAATAATAAATATTCAATACCTTTATTTTCATATATTAACACGACTTCCTAATCTTTAAATCCTTTTTTGCTACTTAAGTTAATTTTTGAAAAATTTCTAATCTGATTAGCATATTTTATTCTTTCTATATTAACTAAATTTTCAAGCATATAAATGGGTGTTATGGGGTTTTGTGATATTGCTAATAAGTACTCTGGTATCATTGTTTTGTAATATTTTTTTATAACGATAATGCTTTTTGTATTTTTTATCCTATTTGACACTGTTATTGTAATAACCTTTTTCTTTAAATCATCGAAATTTGTGATTTTAAAAAGCATCTTAATCAAAATTTTTTTCTTTTCATTACAAATGGGTTCGACATTTAATAAGCTATTCCAAAGCCAATATTTATTTGGAAACTTAGCTAAAAAGTCTTGAAATTCTTCGTATTTGTATTTTTCTTCAATATACATTCTCTTTCCTAAAGTTAAAACAGCTTCTTCAGTTTTATCTACAAGTTTCCATAAATATTTATCAGGTAATTTTAAATGTCCTAAAATTTCATTGGCTATATTATTATCAATTAAGTAGTCTAATAATTCATCTTTTAAACATTTAACATTAATAAATAACAATGTTTTCTCCCAAAATAATTTCTCAATTTCAGAACCTTTTATCTTTTCTTCTATATCTACCAATAATTCTGGATTGACTATATCTGATTCCATGTTTTTAACATATTCATCTAAATAAAAATCTTCATTAATTACACCGGTTAAATCTTTCAGCGAAGTCTTTTTAATAAACTCAAGCCAACTATTAATATTTTCAAACATCATGATAAACCGGCTCCTTTTCTTTATTATTTTTTAGTATTGCACAATTAAGATCTTATTGTTTCCTTATCCATTTTTGTATTTTCTTAATTATAGCTTTTATTTCACTAATGTTATCTTCAACTACTTTCTTTTGTTTACTTGACAATTCCGGTTGTCCTTTAAGAGATTTACCTTGTGGACCAATCTTTGTGTTTGAACCACCACCTTTAACATGCAGATGAACAGGATTACCATGGTCATTCGGATAATAGTGTTCTATGGTAACTCCGCCCTCTTTAACAACTTTCTGTTTTGGTAGCTCGCTACATTCATTATGTACAAATACGTCCTGCTCTGATACAAAGTATGTATGCCAGTCTTCAACTTCAAAGTTATATACTTTTATTGGTGTATCTAAATACTCAAGCCTTACTTCCTTTACTTCTTTTCCTTCTCCTGAATATAAGTATACCTTATCTCCTGCTTCTATGTCACCTGCTGCTACCCATCCCTTTCCTATTACCCAGAATGGATGGGTGGGTGTTGTCTCTATTTCTTCATCTCCTACATAAATCCTTACTAAAACGCTGGTTTCATTTACAAATATATTAGTTACCCTCTTTAGTCCTTTTTCTCCTGTCAGCGGGTCTTCTGAGTAAACTAAATCCCCTACCTCTATATCTTTGATTTCTTTATAGCCGTCCTCCGTCTTAATCAGGGTATCCTCAGTGAAACATACCTTTCCTATTAATGTAGTCAGTATTATCGTTGCCGTAAGTACTGCCAGGTATCTGGCTACCTGCTCCCGTGATACCCCTCCCTTTATCATATTAATACTTAAATCAATTGACTAGTAAAGGCTCCACAGGGACATAATTACTCCTATAAATACCACCACTTCGCATGCCAGTTTTTTGGCTATTGCTTTAATCCCAATCCTACTATTGTTCCCATTCCAATGCCCATAGCAGCCTCTATCCAGACATCTTCCGAACACAATGCTGCAATGGAATCCAACACTGATACTTTATTTACTATTGCAAGGTATATTCCCGTGAAAACAGGTATTGCAATGGAAGCTACTATGGCGGAAACTGTTATCGCCGTCATTACTCCTAAAATTGAAAAGTGTCCTGACGGGTCAATTTTGTTTACAAAATCACAACCTGCATACAGATATTTATGCAGGGTAATTAGGTCAGTTATAATACCTCCCCATGAATCTTTTCTCTTAAAAAATACATTAGAGTTCCAAAGTGAAAGTTTCCATTTTATTAATATATACCTTAATACAATTAAAGTAATCAAATTCATTAAAACTCTTCAAATATTACCAAATGCTCCTTTTTATTATTATCTATAAATCTCCAATATTCATTTTTTTTATTTTTATCCGTAATTGCTTGGAACCTCAAATTTTTGCTTAACAATATATTTAAAGATCCATCTTCGCTTATATCAACATCTCTAACAGTTACTGGTAACACCTTTTTTATGAATTCTTCACACTTATCATCAAATAAAACATTATCTTCTTTTAATTGTTTTTCACCCTTCTTATTTCCTAATTCTAATATATCATTACTCGATAACAAAATATTTTCGTTTTGCATAAAACTCCAAGGACCCTGGACATGAATTGCATATTCGCTTTTTCTAACTTCTTCTCCTTTATAGTTTTTAGCGGTTATAAAATTTCCATATTGAATCCATAACATATCAGCAGCCCTGCCAATGTTAGTCATATGAATCCCTATAAGCTTTCTTTTAATTATATCTTTAACTTCAGTATAATTTATCATTTTAACCTCCCTATTGTAGGTGTTAGGTTTTAATGTAATTCATAAACCTAACACCTGTTTTTTACAACACTATATGCTAAAATTTGCTTATATGGCATATATTATCTATGATTTTTATATTTAAATACCCATACTCCTAAATATTGTTACCAAAACATATCTTTCGCTATAGATAAAATTTCTTGATATGAATAGTTTTGCCCGGTAATCTCTTCGTGTAATAATCTTTGTTGATTTTTATTTAATTTTAATTTTTTTACTATATCTCTAAATTGTTTATTTTGAGCTTGATTATTACGTGGAGTTCCTTTTTTTTGCTTATCATACCCTTTGCAACTATTATGTACAAATACATCATGTTCTGATACAAAATATGTATGCCAGTCTTCAACTTCAAAGTTGTATACTTTTATTGGCGTATCTAAATACTCAAACCTTACTTCCTTTACTTCTCTTCCTTCTCCTGAATATAAGTATACCTTATCTCCTGCTTCTATGTCACCTGCTGCTACCCAGCCTTTTCCTATTACCCAAAATGGATGGGTGGGTGTTGTCTCTATTTCTTCATCTCCTACATAAATCTTTACTATAACGCTGGTTTCATTTACAAATACATTGGTTACTCTCTTTAGTCCTTTTTCTCCTGTCAGCGGGTCTTCTGAGTAAACTAAATCCCCTACCTCTATATCTTTGATTTCTTTATAGCCGTCCTTCGTCTTAATCAGGGTATCCTCAGTGAAACATACCTTTCCTATTAATGTAGTCAGTATTATCGTTGCCGTAAGTACTGCCAGATACCTTGCTACCTGTTCTCGCGACATTCCCCCGTTGATCATTTCAATACTCAAGTTAATTGACTGATAAAGGCTCCACAGTGTAAATTTTCAAATTAAATTAGATAATATTTTCAAATTATTTTAGGTCAATTTTACCACAAATTAGTGAATATTTTCAAATTAAAATAGGAACGCGATAATCAAATTTTCAAATTCTTCATCTACATGCTTTTGCTTTATTGAACAAGCATACATAAGGCTTGAGGTTGCAAGACTGTTAACAAGGCGGGGTACGCCTTTTGATGCAGAATAAATAGCTTCAATTGCAGCCTGGGTAAATATATTTTCATGTAAACCGGCAGACTTTAGCCTTGTAAAAATATAGTCTGAAAGTTCCTCAGGCTTTAACCCCTGCATTACGTATTTTACGGCTATACGCTGCTTTAAAGGTGCATTTACCGCTAACTGTAATTTGTTCCTGATTTGCGATTGCCCCGACAATATTAATATAAAAGGATTTTCAGAGTCCATTTTAAAGTTAAATAAAAGCCTTAATTCTTCAAGTATGCTGTTTGACAGCATCTGTACCTCGTCAAGGATAATAACCGGAGTAATTTTTTGATTATAGTACAAAGACATTATTGCTTGTTGTATCTGATGAAACATTGTAACCTTCTTATGTGAAGGCACTTCTCCTAAAGATATTAAAAGACCCCGGTAAAAATCCATAACGGTAACTGTAGAGAGAGAAAAATAGCAGGGTTTGTAAAGTCCCGGATTTAACCCGGCTGAAAATTTTCTTAAGGCGGTGGATTTTCCCATTCCCGGTTCACCGACTAAAAGAAACATTCCCCGGATGTTTTGAATATATTTAAATCTTGAATTTAATTCCTTAATATCTTCACTTTCATAAACATCAGAAATATCAATTTCTTTTCCAAAAGGATTGTATTTTAATCCAAAAAACTGTCTGAACATAATTATTTCTCTCCTTCCATAATTGTTTTAAATAAAATTGTTTGTTTTGATTTAGGCATGTCAGCATGTGTTACAGATACTTCGTTATTTTGTAAATCCACTATTAACTCAGAATTTTTAGGTCTGCCCCTTCGTTTCATATGGGCATTGTCATGAAAATTAACCTGCAAGGCTTCACCGATTTTCTTGCCTTCATAGTATATGAATACCGGCTCTTCCAAACTCTCAATTTTATTCATATTAAGTTGGGATAAAAATTTTTTTCTAACTGTTAAAAAGAACCTTTCTATTTTTCCCCGGCTATGTGCAACAAAGGGTTTCGAATGTATAAGAGCGCATCCTACGTCCGCGCACATAAATTCAAACTGCTGTGAACGGTAAATCTTCCCATTGTCCGTATAGAGCAGGGAAGGTATGCCTCTTCCTGTATGTAAGGTCCATACATTAAATCCCCATACCACAACTCATTTATATATTGATGTGCAAATCTTTTAATTTCTTTTTTCTCTTCAGTTTCATAAATGCTTTCATGATTTGAAAATTTTAAAAACCTGTATAGTGTGGTAAGTGATATTTGCCCTTCTTTTAATATGCCTTTTTTTATTAGTTTATCATAGATGATTGTAGTAGGCGCTTTAGGATATTTTCTTTTCGTCTCAAGGATTTTTTCAGCAAGTTCTGTATCTATTTTTCTACAATTACCCCTGTCTTTCCGGTATCCGGGTTTTAATGCATCCAATCCTCCACGCATGTAATCACAGTACCAGGACTCTATTGTTTTAGGTGAATATTTTCTTATGCCATAGTGTGGCATTTCTACGGGTTTTGATGAAATTTGAGCATAATAGTCCTTACGATTATTCACTTGTCCATTTAGGATCGGACTTATCAGTGAAAATCTTTTTAACGCAATGGCATTTCTTACCTCTTCACTTAACATATTCCTGACCTCCTGTTGCATTTTTAGGAAGCCATGACCGGTCAGGCTGTTCTTTACCACGGATGTTACCATAGTTATTTGCCCAAGTAAAGGAAAATATGGTGTTGCGGTTGATTTCATTAAAAATTTTTCATAAGACGCTTTTTAAAATCCTATTTTAATGTTATAATCATGCTGCAAGAAATGTTTTAGCGGTAGCTTGATAGTATTTTTGAGAGAATAGTTGAATGTTGGGAAATTCTCTTACTACTATTGCTAAAACGTTTCTTGCTTTTTCTGTGTTTCCAAGAGTTTCATCCGGTAATTTCACTTTGTGTATTATTTGTCTTAATCCATTTTGTATTGTATTGAGATTTTTAATGAATTTTTTTCTGTAATAGTATAGAATTTGCCTTGAAAACTGTACGTTGTTTTTTAGATTTAGTTGTTTTATAACTGAATTAATACTACCTTTACGATAAAATAAATTATATATGTATTCAAAAATATGATTTATTGCATTAATAAATCCGGGTAAACAAAAGTTAGGAATATATGATATGGTGCATCCACATAGAGGACATATATAGCGTCTGATTACTATTTTCCCTTTATATTCTTTTGAGTAATAATATCTTTCATAGAAGCCATGTTTGCGGAAACTAACTAATTTATTGCATTTTGGATTGTGACATCTTTTAGTTGGTGGCGGTGGAAAAGGATAATTTCTCCCAAGTTTAATATATTCATGAATTCCTTCATGAACATTGAAGATATATTGCATTTTTACATCACCCTCCGCAATATATTATAAAAAATAATCCTACTGTAAAGTGAAAATATTTTTTCAAATTGCGGTAGGGTTAAAAATTTTTTTCACCTATTTTAATGTGATAAAATAAGGGTAGATTTACCTAAATTAAAATGAAAATCTACAGCTTAAAATAACCCAGTGGTTTTCACTTGGACTAAAAGTATTATAACTTCCCTTTTGAATAAGGTCTCCTTTTATTTCTAAAGCTCCGTCTGTTAATCTGTTGGTATAATTACTTTCTATTATAAGACTTCCATCAATACATACATAATCCTCATCATTAGTCATGTTAAGATAGCCGGAGCCTCTTTCGTATACTACACCATCATTAGTTTCTCTTTCCCTCTGTATACGGTAATCACCTTTTACAAAAAGTTTTCCCCCGTTAATGTTTAGTACCCCGCCAGAATGAATAATGTTTCCAGAAACTTCAAGTTTGTACCCATTTAAATTAAGAGACCCACTTTGAATGTACAAATCTTTATATACTGTGTCTTTATGTAAAGTAACATTTGAATCAATTACAGTTTTAGGTTCAATTTCCTCTGTATTTTCTGTCTCCGTTTTTATTATATCATCTGTTTCTTTTATCTTCTCTGCTTTTTCTATCTCGTCTGCTTCTTTTAACTCCTCTATCTTTTCTATCCCGTCTGCTTCTTTTTTTCCCTTTTCTTTTTCTGTCTTTTCTGTTTCTTTTTCTTCTTTATATGGTTCCAGTTCTTCTGCATCTATGTCTAAACCTTCATTTTTTTCTAATATCCTGTCCTCTGCAATTTCCTCTGCCGCCTCAAAACTTTCTTCCAATTCATCAGCATATATTTTGGAAAAATTGCCAGACAGACCTGCCTGAAATACTAAAAGAAAAGCTAAAACAAATGCAATTATTTTACTAAATTTACCCATAGCTTTGTATCCCCCTTTGTTAGTTATTTAATTAAAGTTTATATGTAAAAAATTTAATTAATAAAATTATTTTTTCAAAATAATAGATATGCATTTCTTTGGAAAACTAAAGAATTCTTGAGTTTGATTTAAAAAAGTTAATTTTGGGATATCTTGCTAAATAAACATTTTCTGTGTTTTTTCATACCTAGTTAAAGATTAATCATATTATATAATTATAATTTAGAAAAATCAACTAATTTTCTAATTTCTATGAAAATATGGTTTTTGAATTTTATAGTTGTATGCAGTCACTAATAATGTTAAAATGAATAATATAAATAATTATTTTTAAAAAACTTGTAAGTTATTTTTTCCTTCACCAACACTTCCAAAAACAATTATAAGAAGCAATAGCATTTAAAACTAAATTTAAAGAGGGAGGTTATTTCCATTAGGGCTTTTATTGGAATTGATTTTAACCAGGCAGTAAAAAAAGAACTAAACACTTTTCAAAAAAGATTTGAAAAATATGCACAAAAAGGTAGATGGAAGCATATCGATAATTTTCACATAACATTAAAATTTTTAGGCGAAATAAGCGTACTTAAAGCAGAACAAATAGACAATGTATTAAAAGACTTATGCCGTAGCAAGGAACCTTTTAACATCTCTTTTGGGGATTTAGGTTTTTTTGCCGGCAGAAATACTATAAAGGCATTATGGTTTGGAATTTCTGAGGGAGTAGAACAACTTGAATCGCTGTATAAAGAAATTGATAAATCCTTGATTACCTTAGGTTTTCCTAAGGAAAAAAGAAAATTTGTACCCCATATAACAATTGCCCAGGATGTTATTTTTAAGTGTGATTTTTCTATAATAAAAGAAGCAATAGGAGCTCCTGATATAGGAAAAATACCGGTAGACCGCCTGTATCTTTTTAAAAGTGAACAGATTGAAAACAAGAGAGTTTATACTAAAATAAGTGAATATGAACTTCTTGGATTTAAAAAGCTCTAACTTTTTTAGAAGTTAGGGCTTTTATGCTTTAAGTTAATCCGGCTCAATTCCCCATACCAGGACATCCGAAATATATGCCGTCATCCTTTCCCAATCCACATAAGAGTTTGCATTAGCGTTAAATGAGTAGTCGTCCCTTTGATTAAACCTGCTCCAATCTTCTCTATGAAAAGCTCCCTGGACATAGACAAATTCCCCGGGTTCTATTTTCCCTGTCATAAACCTTAATTCCAGGTATTTATCCGCACTTTTTCTTCCCTTTAAATCATAAAATTCTCCCTGGATTTCTGACTCACTTCCATGGCTAAAGAAATATACAAATAAATTTAAAGGCACATTTGCATCATCTTTAAAGTAATATCTCACTTTAACATCACTAAGATTAATTACACTATCACCGGTGTTTAAAATTCTGAAACTATAATCAATTGTTTGAGGCTCAATATTACTATCTTCACAAAAATACTGAATCTTTAAAGTGTTTTTAGCCGCATATTTGCTGTCAGGTGTAGAAGCTGCATCCTGAATTGACGGAGTTGTAGGTATATTTATACTCCCGGTTGCAGGTGACGGCTCTATTGTAGCCTCTGTTTCACCATCCGGCACCTGACTTACAGGCAATTTGGGCGTACCGGATACGTGAGGGGGTACCTCCGGTTCATGTGTTGTGACTGGGTCAGGGGTTTTTACTTCAGGGGTTACCACCTGCTCCGGAGTCCTGACTGCATCAGGCTCTCTTTCTGGTTGAAGGGTTCCCTCCTGCTCTGCTGTTTCCATTTTCTCTTCATCTTTTGCCCTGTAATCTAATATCCCCACAAGCTCAGATACACTCATCTTTTCCACATCTTCTATTTTAATATCCCTTTTCATTTCTTTTATTTTAAGATATAAACTATATTTTCCCATTGAAATGTTATTATTCAATGCTTCTTCTCTTTCTCTGGCTGTAACTTTCAATGTCTTTAGTGAAATGTTAAACTCTTCATTAAATCCGTCCATTAAGTCATTCATACTGTTTATAAACTCTGAAATCTTCTCCTCATCCTCGTTTCTTTTTGCACCGGAATCCTTTTCATTTAAAGCGGCAGAAACAAGGACTACATCATTTTTTTCAGGGTTTATAAAACCAAAGTCTATTGATTTTTTTATTAAATCTAAAAACACATCCTCCATAAGCTTTTTGTCAGTTTCTATACTATCTAGCAAAATTTTAGCATCATTATTAATTGCCTTAGCTTCTATTATTCTATACCCGCTGTCTAAAGAAAATTCAAAACCAGGGTTTATATCAATGCTTATAAAGCAATATGCATCATTAAAGTTAAAAGAACCCAAGAGTAAAAATACTGCAATAAAAACAGCTGCCGCCGCTGACGCAATGGCCGTATATTTATTAATCCATTTTTTCTCTCTGTATATATCCTTGTTGTCAAATGTCACCTGCTGGCCTTTCAACATATGATTTTGCCTTTTTACAACAACAAATTCACCATCCGGTGTTAGCACTAATGCCTTTTTTTCTTCCATTTCATATACTATGCCAATTCTATTCAATGTCATAGCCTCCTTCCATTGCGTGCTCAAGGTATCTTTTTGACAAGTTAAGATTGCTTTTTAAAATTAAACATAATGCAATAATGTATTTTCTATTATTGCCAAGGGTTCTTGTGTGTACTTTTATTTTCTTTTTCAATCCTTTTCTGGGCAGCCTTTTACTATTTACAAGTTCTTCATACAAGGATTCATCCTCTGCTAAAATTTTTGCAATCCTAATACACAACCTCCTTGAGTCCCTGTGCTTTGGGACACTTAAAGCCAAATCCATAAGACTTATCCCGAATTCCAAAAGGTCTTTTTTAAACTTCTCAATTTCTTCTTTATTCTCCACATCCTCATAACCAACATCAAAAGCAAAACCAAGGGTTTCTTCTTTAAATTCATGACTCTCACCAAAGTAAGAAAAGGGAAATTCATTTAAATGCCTGTTTCTTCTCAAATAGTCAATTAAGCGCCTTTTTATCACCTGTTCAGAAAACAAAAAGAAATTATATTTTTTTGTCACATCAAAGGAGTCTATTGCCTCATCAAATGCCGATAATGCTACGCTAAACTCATCACTATTTTGTATGTCAATATATCTTCCCAAAGTATTTGATGTTACTCTTATAATAAAAGGAGTATATTTAGCAATAAAATCATTTCTTAAACTGTCATTACCCCTTTTAATTTCCTTTATAGCCGAAATAAACTCATCATAGGACAGCTTCTCATAATTGTTTTTCCCTTTAATGCCGTTTATCTTTGGAAGAGTCAAAAAAATCATTCCCCTCTCTTCAAAAACTAATTCGAAATTATACATACCTTTAGTGTCTATAAAAAGAGTCAAGTTAAATATACCAAAGAAAATACCAAAAGACAATATGGGTATCTTTTATTTGGAAGATATTATTACAAGTTTAATTTTGCATGCTTAATTTAACATGTCATTCAATTCATTCCAGATGTCAGGTGTTTCAAGACCCCGCCTCCAGCCGGCCACACCTGAAATGCCGTATTTATCAATCAAAGAAGCCTTAAGCCTGATTGAGGCTGCATCTTCAACCCATATTTTAAATGTGCTGCTGCCCTTTTTATATGTGGCAATATACTGCCCGCTCATATCATCCCATATAAGCTGTGGGTTATTTTCCCTTATAAGGTCTTGTGTTGTCTTCATTGAAATAACTGAGCTTTTTACAACCTTCCCGTTTTGTTCTTCCCAAAGTACTGTATAAAAGGGCAAACCTAAGAGTATTTTCTCCGGTGCCACCTGTTCTAACACACCCTTTAAAGACCCTTCCACCCAGGTAATCTGGGCAACAGAACCGCTTTTTTTGCTCCAGCTGCCATTTTGGTCATATGCCATAAGAACTACATAATCAACTGCTTCCCCAAATGCTCTTCTGTCATAGCACATTGACCATGTCCAGCTTCCCGGCTCAATTTTTGTAACATCCACCGATGTTATCACTCCCTGCTCCCTCAAAACAAAAGCCAGCTCCCTTACAAACTGGGATAAAACATACCTGTCATCAAAGTATATATTTTCAAAATCAACATTAATCCCGTCTAATCCATATTTCCAGGTGTAGTCCAATAGAAGCTTTGTCATTTTTTCACGGGATTCTTTGCTGTTTAAAACCTTATTTGCAATTTCTATATCAAATTCATTTCTAAAAAGCCCCCAAACATCATACCCGTTTTGACGGGCCCATTTCATATACTCCATATCCCCCATGTCAACCATATGAATTTTTCCCTGCCTGTTACTAAAAACAACAGGGTCAGACTCTTTAACCCCCAGCACATTATCATCATTTCTTAGTTCAAACCATGTAGGGGATACTATGTTTAAACCTTCCATAGGCTCTACACCTGACATATCCGGAGTCTTTACACTTATTTGTTCCCACACCATATTGATTTTGCCATCTTTAAACAATTGCTCTTTAACATTATACACTTTCCATTTGTCATTTACTTTTATCAAACTAAATTCCTTTTTCCCTTTATAATCCTTTGAATAATCCCCCAAATTTCCGGAACCGTTTAAAAACCTTTTGTAATTTACATCATAAACCGCTGTTGCCTTTGCAATACGTCCGGATATTTTATCCACCTGTATATCCAGGTTTTTTATATTTTCCAAAACCCTATATCCTTTTTGGTTAAAATAATGGATTATTGCTGATTTAGTTATGTTGTCTTCCTTTGCCTTCCCTGTTGAATTCTCTATATTAAATACTATATCGGACTTCAAATTATTTTTTTTATTAATATATTGGTTAATATAACTATCCACTAAATTTACAATATCTTCTTTTTCTTCATTTAATTTTTCTGCATCAGAATTAGTTTCAGAACCAGGTTCAATATGCGTCTCCAACATCTTTTTTATAATAACCGCCGCTTCAGATCTTAAAGCATTGTTTTTAGGTCTGAAAGTATTGTCGCTATAGCCGGTTATTATTCCTGCCCCGGCTGCCGCATTTAAGTGAAATTTATAAGGATAGTTATCACCTATATCATTAAATCTTATGGAATATTCCAAATGGTTTTGCGGCAATTTAAGGGCATTTACCACAGTAATCACTATTTCTTCCCTGGAAATAAACCTGTCAGGAAGAAATGTATTGTCGCCGTATCCTCTTACTATTCCGTTTTCGTACGCCGTTTCAATGGGAACATAGTACCATTTGTCTTTTTTTACATCCTTAAAATGCTCTTTTCCGTCTACTTTGTAGTTATCAAGATTCATGGCATTTACCAGAAGGGTGATAAACTCAGCCCTGGTTATTCTGCTGTCAGGCTGTGCCTTTAAATTATAGCCTTTTAATATTCCCATATAGACAAGTTCATTTATATGTTCCCTTGACCAATGGTCAGATATATCTTTCATATGATATTCTTCAGACAGCCTAATGTGGTGCTGTCCTGATGCACCTGTGTCATAAGATTTATTTAATGATATTAAAGTCAATAACAGCAAAAATATTATCAATACAATAATTTTTTTCTTCATAAAATATCCTCCTCTTCTCATAAAAATCTCCCCTAGAGGCATTAAAAAAGTAAGAACTCCAGAAAATTAATCAGTGGAGTTCTTAAAAGTTTTATAATTATTCATGATTTCTAATATGTTTTCATATTGTTTCCAGAATCAAATTCAGTATTACCACAATTTCTGCTCGGGTTGCCATGCGTTTTGGATGAACTCCCCCACCAAAACCTTTAACCAGTCCTGCACTCGTCAGGGTTGCCACTGCTTCTTTGGCATATCCGCTTATGTCATGGGCATCATTATATTCCAAAAGACTGTCTAAATCCGGCTTTTCAAGCTCTATTCCTGACACTTCAAGGGCTTTGGTTACTATCACCATCATGTCTTCCCTGGTTATATTTCCGTCAGGATTGAATATTCCTTCCCTGATGCCTTTTATAATTCCCAGCTCTTTTGCAATGGCTATAGCATCATAGTAGTAGGAATCTTTCTTAACATCTGAAAAGTTTCCTTCATACTCAGCATCCAAACCTAGGGCATTTACAACCATGATGATAAAATCCCCTCTTTTGGTGTTGGCTCCGGGGTTAAACATACCACGGTGGTCACCTTTTATAATTCCCTTTTCATAAAAGCCGTCAATGGCATCCATTGCCCACAAATACTTATAGCCTACATCCGGAAAGTACTTTGAAGTTTCAGTGTTTAATGAAAGACCTGTACTTTCATTATGAAGCCTGTCAAGGGCAGTTACAACATAAAATACACTATCTGTATTTTTTAATTCTCTGTCCAAAAACTCCTGAACCACACCGTCTTTTTTCCTCACTGTTCCAATTAGTTTTGCTGCGCTTTTATCAGAGGTAATATCCGCACCTTCATTTACATTAAAACGGTACACTGCATAGTAAGCTGCATTTTCATCATTTTTGTCCCAGGAAACTTTAACTCCCTCCGGGGTCATTTCAACCTTCCCTGCTTCAGGAGCTGAAGGTGCCTTTCCACCCTTCCAGGGCATAAGGGGAATTAATGCTTTAGATGACCATAAATCCTTTTCAATTACATTTACCATTGGCTGTTTTTTCTCATCTTCAAAATTTTTATATCTAAACATAATGGTACCTTGTATTTCAGGTTTTACTACATTGAATTTCAACTGCCTTGTAAACTCCGGTATGGCATTTTCACCTACGAAATACCCGTCTGAGTCATCATTTATCTTATAAAGGGCCTGTCCTATATAAAGGTGGACATTCCTGCCTTTAACCACATTTGCCCACCAGGACGCCACTTCCCCGTAAGGAGCCCTTGGATTTCCAAAGCTAAAGTAAATCTGCGGCGCAATATAATCTATAATCTCTTCTTCTACCCACTTTTTAGTATCTGCAAAGCATCTGAAGTAGTTTGTGTAGCTGGAATCTGTATTTGAACCGTCAACAAGACCGTCTTTTTTATTTCCCCACACACCCCCGGGGCTTACCCCAAATTTCACATGAGGTTTTGACTGTCTTACCAATTCTGAAATCTCTTTTACAAGAAGATATGTGTTGTTTCTTCTCCAGTCACCTTTGTTTGAAAACCGTCCGTTATTGTATTTTCTATAAGTTTCATCGTCATTTAATTCACCCTCATACTTTTCATAATAAAAGTAATCATCAAAGTGTATACCGTCCACATCGTAGTTGTCCAGTATTTCCTTTACCCTGTCCGCCACCCACTTTCTTGAGTCAGGAATTCCGGGGTCTACAACAAAGCGGTTATTTGCGGTTTTTATTAAATCCGGTCTTTCCTTGTAAATGCTCTTTGGAATATTTAAAGAGTTTTTTGTAGACTCTGAAGTATACATGGACACCCTGTAAGGGTTCAGCCATGCATGCAGTTCAAGATTTCTCTTATGTGCTTCTTCAATTATAAATGCCAGAGGGTCAAACCCGGGATCTTTGCCAAAAGTCCCGGTAAGATAGCGAGACCAGGGAACAACATCTGATTTATAAAGTGCATCCCCCTCCGGGCTTACCTGAAAAAACACGGCATTTATGTTGAGCTCAACTGCTCTGTCTAATATTTCAATAAGTTCTTCTTTACTCTTTCTGATTCTCTCTTCATCATTTTTTATATCCCTTGTTTCAACAGTGGGCCAGTCAAGGTTTATAACCGTACTAATCCATACCCCTCTAAAATGCCTTTTGGCAAGAGGTGTTTCACTTGGTATATACTTTTCATACGGAGCCCATGGCTTTGACTGTGAAAATAAATTTAACGGAAGTACTGTAGTAAGAATTAAAAAAACAAAAAATAAACTCAAAAACCTCTTTTGTATAAACATTTTAACACTATCCCCCACAAAATTTTTTCCCCATTGTAATTTAATCTTATAGTTTTGGAATTATAATAAAATACAATTAAAATGAATACATAAAATTTATTGCTACGTGCTAACTCATATATTACGGCTTTATCTCCCGTTAGTCAATAAGAAAAAAAAACTAATATTTTATTAGTGCTAAAGCAAAAATTATAAATATATAAAATAGGGATAATAATCCTCTATACTTTTTCCTTCCTTAGATGGGGCTATGTAAGGTCCATATTCTTTTCCCTCAATAAAAATGCTTCCCTGCATTTTTAAAATTAAATTATCAACATCTTTGCCTATATTTTCCCTCTTTCATTCATTAACCTTTTAATAAGCATAAGCCAATCCCCCTGTCTTATATTATCTTATATATTAAAATTAATATATTTTAACTCTATTTTACAATAGTTTTTTTTAAAAAAACAGTTTTTCTATTTGCATTAAACAAACAGAAAAACTGTTTTAAAACTTTTATCCGCATTTTGAATAGCCGCAGTTTCTGCAAACTACACATCCGCCTTCGTGTTCAAGTTTTACACCGCACTCAGGGCAAATTGACTCTTCTTTACCTTTTTCTTCTAAGCCGTGACCTATTTTAGCCATGGGCCGCTGAAACTTCTGTTCATCTGTAATGCTTACTTCACTGCTGACCGAACCCCCGTTTTGTATCTTTGCCACCTTTTCAATAAGCCTTCCTATTGCATCAGGACAAGACAAAACTTTTAAACCCTTTTGTCTTGTGGTGGAAGGACACCTTATTCCCTTTAACTGTTCAATTATATGTTCATGGTTTATTCCTGATCTTAAGGCAATTGAAACAAGCCTTGCCGTTGCTTCTGACTGGGAAGGACATCCTCCTGCACGTCCTGTATTGGTAAATACTTCACAAATCCCTTCTTCGTCATAATTTACTGTAATATAAAGATTTCCGCAGCCGATTTTTACTTTTTCTGTAAATCCTGTGGCAATTTCTGGCCTTGGTCTTGGAGCAATGCCCTTTACCGCAGAAATTTTTACTTTGTATTCAGCGCTCTCTTCCTTATTCGCATTTTCTTCCTTTCCTTTTACTTTTCCAATATTGAGTACCTGCATATCCCTGCTTCCGTCCCTGTAAATTGTAACCCCTTTACAGTTTGTCTTATATGCATGCCAAAAAACATCATAAACGTCTTCTCTGGTTGCCTGATTAGCTAAATTAACGGTTTTTGATACTGCATTATCCGTGTATTTTTGAAAAGCCGCCTGCATTTTAACATGCCAATCAGGAGTAATGTCATGGGCAGTAACAAAAATCTTCTGAACTGATTCAGGTATTTCAGAAAATCCCTTTATTGTTCCCTTTTTTGCAATCCTCTTCATAAGGTCATCTGAATAAAAACCTTCTTCTAAAGCAATTTTTTTAAATATAGGGTTTACTTCTATTAATTCATCGTTATCCATTACATTTCTTATATATGAAATGGCAAACAAGGGCTCAATACCGCTGGATACTCCTGCAATAATACTTAAAGTACCTGTTGGGGCTATTGTAGTTGTAGTGGCATTTCTCAGCTTTATATCCTTGTCCTTGTAAATACTTTTATCATAGTATGGGAAAACCCCTTTTTTCTCAGCCAGTTTAATTGAAGCCTTTCTAGATTCGCTTTGAATGAAACTCATCACTTTTTCCGCCAAATCCACAGCTTCCTGGGAGTTGTACGGTATATTAAGCTTACAAAGCATATCAGCCCATCCCATAACCCCCAGTCCTATCTTTCTTGTACCCCTTGTCATCTCATCTATTTCAGGCAAGGGATATTTATTCACATCAATAACATTGTCGAGAAAATGCACTGCTTTCCAAACAACGGTTTTCAATTTATCATAGTCCACCTCAGGTGAATTATCAATGTCTTTTACCATTGAGCTTAAATTTATAGAACCTAAGTTACAGGCCTCATAAGGTAGCAGCGGCTGTTCCCCGCATGGGTTAGTACTTTCTATTTCTCCCAATTCAGGAGTAACATTGTCCTTATTTAACCTGTCCAAAAATATAATACCTGGCTCCCCGTTATTCCAGGCCATATCCACAATAACATCAAAAACTTTCTTTGCATTTAAAGTCCCTGCAACTTCTCCTGTCCTGGGGTCTATTAAATTATATTCTTCATCATTCTCTACAGCATTCATGAACTCTTCTGTTATACCAACACTTATATTAAAATTGGTAATTTCCGAGTTATCTCTTTTACATGTTATAAATTCCATTATGTCAGGATGATCCACCCTTAAAATTCCCATGTTTGCCCCGCGTCTTGTCCCACCTTGTTTCACTGCTTCTGTAGCAGCGTTAAAAACCTTCATAAAACTTACAGGTCCGCTGGCAACGCCTCCTGTAGAGTTTACAGAAGCTCCTTTAGGTCTTAATCTGGAAAAACTAAAGCCTGTGCCACCACCACTTTTATGTATAAGTGCAGCATTTTTAATGCTTTCAAATATTCCTTCCATACTGTCTTCTATTGGAAGCACAAAACACGCACTTAACTGTCCTAAAGGTCTTCCTGCATTCATAAGGGTAGGAGAATTAGGTAAAAACTCTAAGTTGGACATCATATTGTAAAATTCTTGTTCAATTTCCTTTAGCTCCTCTTCAGATACATATTCCTTATCTGCAGCAGCAACAGCTTTTGCGACTCTTCTAAACATTCCTGCAGGGTCTTCTATACAACTGCCATTTTCGTCTTTAGCTAGATACCTTTTTTCTAAGACCCTAATGGCATTTTCAGTTATATTCATTGTAATCCCCCTTAAAGAAAAATACTATATTTTGTATACTGATTATTTACCAGTACACTATATTGTATCTTTTAGTGTTCTTTAAGTCAATATAAATAATTTTCAACTATATTTATCGACTATATATAATTCTTCAGAAAATAATAAATAAGCAGCCTTTTTAAAGGCTGCCGTTATTTTTTTAAACTTACTCTATAACCTGTTCTTTATCCCTTCTGTAAATTTCTGCTGTTTTTTGTTTTTATTGTTTTCATTATTCTTACACCAGGTTTATGATTAGGTTTATAATTGTTTTTTAATTAGTGTAATAATTGGATTTATAATTAAGTTTATAACTAAATTGAGTATTTGTAAATTTTAAAATTATTGTAATCATTCATTATAAAAGGCTTCTTTTTGATATTTGTTGGCAGGGTCCCAAAATATCCACTCTTCATATCCTGCATCATACACAGCCTTTATTTGTTCCTTTATCTGTTTTACCCCGTAGACTTGATAATACCCACTTTCCAGCCAGCTGGCTGTAAACGCCTGCAAATAAGGTCTCATATCAGCTTTATATCCCTCAACTTTTCCTATTCTCTCCTTACCTTTTACAAGACTTTGGTACACCACTTCATACGGCTCAAGGTCCGGTTTCATAAACTGAACACCGTTTACTTTTTGTCCAACTGCATAGTGGGAAGGATATACCATTGGAGAAATATATTCAATATCTTTTCCGATAAGCTCTAAATACTGTCCTATATCTTCAACATCTTCAGGACTTTCAAGAATTATTCCAAATACATCCGCAGACAAAACAACATCCGGTAACTCTTTTTTGGCATATGCTAAAAACTCATTGATTATTTCATATTTCTCTGAACCATCATTATTAAAGCGCATTGCACTCTTATTACCATCGTTAGGAAACCTGACGTAGTCAAACTGAATTTCATCAAATCCAAGTTCTACTGCTTCTTTTGCTATTTCTATAATATATGGCCATGCCTCTCTTCTATATGGATCAATCCATGTGGCACCGTTTATCTCCCGGTACAAACTTCCATCCGCCATTTTTACCGCCCACTCAGGGTGCTTTGAAGAAAACTGGGGATCTTTAAAACATACTAGTCTGCCTATTAAGTGAATACCATTATCCTTAAACTTTTTCAAAACGCTTTTTGCATCATATTTATATTTCCATGTACCTAGTTCCCTTACCTTAGGAATTTGTGATTCATAGCCCACAAAACCATCATCATCTTTGATATCTATTACATATGAATTTATTTCTGTATCTTTTGCAATATCAATAAATTTATCAACATTTTCAGGAATTCCCACAGTCCACCCTGTCAGGTATAGAGCTTTTACTTTTATCTTTTCCTCCTGCTCTGTTTCTTCTTCACTACCTTCTTCACTACCTTCTTCATTACCATCTTCGTTACCATTTTCTCCTTCACTTTCACCGTCTAAATTCTGCTCATTCCCCTGTTTTTCATCACCAACTTCTGTTTCATCTGTAGAAATTGAATTATCCGTTGGTATAATAGAATCATTACCACATGAAGTAAGTACAAATACCAACATCACTGATAATAAAATTAATATAATTTTCTCCCTTGTAAATTTTGTTATTTTTCTTTTGTTTTTCATTTACATAATGACCCCCATTTTCTTAAATTTTTATACAAATTAAATTATATCATTTTTTTTATTTTTGTCATTGGAAATTGACACTATTGATAGCGTCAATTTATTGTAGGAAAAAGAAAAGTAGATGGCATCCCATTTTTTATTTGTGCAACTATTTCAAATAACGGTCTCTTAGTAACGAAAGTGTTTTACATCATTTTGAGCCTTATTTTCTTTTATAATTCCTCTAACTTATTGTCTATTATACCATATAACTCTTTCTTTCTATAAAGAATTCATTTTACTCAATACTTGTGACAAATTAGTACGTTTTGTTATCTATGTTCCTTCACATTTTAACGCTACTTTTAAAAGAAAAAAGTATTTCTATTGTACCATTTTCCATTTTGTCAAGGCTAAAACAAGCGGGCAAAGCCCGGCCTTGACAAGTAGTAGGGCTCCGCGGGTCATGGTACTAAAGTTTTGCTTTTTTCTTTTCTTTTTCTTTTTTTATGTTTTTTCTTTTTCTTTGTCTTTTTTCCAGATATGTATAATTCCTATTGGATAGGCTTACTTGTAAACTTTCCCGTAATTTTTGCTTTATTATTACCTCATCCCTATCCGCATATACCTATAATACGCCTTAATTCTTTATATAAACCAGTTTTACACCCCTTATGAATAACAGTTAAATTACTATTCCATACACTCTCATACCTGTTTGATGACTTCTTTAATTCCTTAATTAATTTTTCCTGAATTTCTTGCCTACTAGATGCTAACTTTTTTTGTTTTTGTGCCATAACTATGTCATATACCTTACCGCCATTCTTCTTGTATATTATTAGCTTTGACATCTTTTCTACACCTTTTCTCGACCAGCCTTTAGGTCTTGAACTTAAACGGGATGAAAATACATGACTCACATGACCTTCAGCACTACAACCCACTATTCCTCTGTTTGACCTTATTTCTATACCATCCCAATTATTTAAAATATATCGCTTTGCATTTTTTATAGCCTTTATTTTATTTTCATTATCGCCTGTCTTTTCAATTATCTTTTTAAAAACCTTTGTTAGCATTTTTTTATCAGATAAATTCAAAGCCTCCTGTAAATCTTGGCTTATTGCTTCATCATTTAAATGTGTGGTCGCAACTCTTACGTATTTTTGAAGATGGTATCTATCAAGTACAAATTTACTTTTTGAAAGACAGTTAACTCCTTGCCTTATCCATGACGCCCCATCTCCTGATATATACACCGTCTCTAAAAAATCAACGTCATATTGTTTATATATGTATTCCGATACTTCAAGCCACAAATCTTCTGAATTCTTATACACTCCCCCAAAATATCGAACATTCTTTAATACTTTTCTCTTCTTATTACTTTTTTCAAAGTCAATTCCCTCATGCACATATACAAGTTTTGGCATAATTGTATTTCTCTTGCCCTTCTCATTCTGTCTCAATATACTTTTTTGTTGTAATGCTACATGGTCCTCATCGGCCTCAACATACAATATTTTTACTTCTCTCTTTTTATCTACTTTTATTTCAGGCTCAACTATTTCAATATTATGTATTTTATTCATCACTGCTTGTTTGCTGATTTCATCAATATATGTCGCCTTTTCTCCTGCCTTTCTGTAGCTGCTGTCAGCTGCTTCATCTATTGCATTAATTACAACATCGGCACTTACTCTGTCATGTGGTTCTACACCTACAATCCTGTCGACTAGGTGTTGTCTATTACCATTTTCCTTATGCTTAAAATATGTCCTGTTATAACTTAGTGTTCCAAATGTCGTTAAAATAGCTGTTTTATCTTTTCTTATAATTTCCCAATACTGTTTCCTTATTTCACAGTTACGGAAATATTCATCCATATCTTCAAGCACTTCTTTAAGTATATCGCGTCCAAGTTTAAATAAATCTTCTTTTAGACCAAGAACAAGATCAGCTAAGTCTTTTCCTTCTTCAATAAAATTTTTTATCTTTTTTTCAATTCTTTTTACCCCAAATTCATTAAAATGTTGTATACTATTATACATAGAAGATGTCATCCTTTCTATTTATTATTTTTGCTTAATTAATATCTTAACAGGATGTCATCTTCTTTTCAATTATATATGGTATTTTATGTCTCATTCCCTACAATAACTTTACGCTAACGACACTATTTTGTACACATTTTCAATTATAATCATTTTAATTCATCTGGTAAAAGCTTCTTCTACATAGTTGTTCCCCGCATCCCAAACAATCCATTCTTCAAAACCTGCATCATACACTGCTTTTATTTGCTGTTTTATCTGTTCGGGTCCATATACCTGATAATATCCCTTTGGAAGATAGGAAGCGGTAAATCCTTGAATATAAGGTCTTACATCTGCTTTATAATTTTCAACCTTGGATATTCTGTCTTTGGTTTTCTCCAGAACATTATAAACAACTTCATATGGCTTTAAATCAGGTGCAGTAAAAACTACCCCATTTATACTCTGTCCAACCCCGTTTCCCATCATTCCTCTTGATGAATTGGCGTAATGTGAAGGATAAATCATAGGGGATATATAGTCAATATCCATACCAACTCTTTCAAGAACCTGTCCTATACCTTCTGTATCCCCCGGAGTTTCACATACTATTGCAAAAATATCTGCCGATACTAAAACACCTTTTTTATTTAGTTCTTCAGCAGCTTTTTTCAAAAAGCCACAAATAGCATCTGCTTTTTCCGGGAGATTTTCCCCATAATACACCTGTTTACTGCTTACTGCAGGAAACCTGACATAATCAAATTGTATTTCGTCAAATCCCTTATCTACTGCCTCTTTTGCAATTTCTATATTATAATCCCAAACCTCCTGATTATAAGGATTTGTCCAGGCTATAGCATTGTTTTCCTTCCATATGGAACCATCAGTTTTTTTAACAGCTAAATCCGCCCTTTTCATAGCTAAGTGGTCGTCTCTGAAACATACCACTCTTCCTATAACATAAACACCATTATCTTTTAATTTTTTTATAACTTTGTCTACATCATAGAGTTCGGTGTATGCATTAATGTCCCTTACACTCTTTAAATCCGACTTATAGTTTACTTTACCATCTTCTTTAACATCTAAAACCACAGCATTAAGCTCTGTGTTTTTTGTAAAATTAATAATTTTATCTAAAAAGGCATCATTCCCTGCAGAAGCCCCTGTAATATATACAGCCTTTACCTTTACCCTTTCCTTTTTTAAATTATCATTTTCACTTTCACCATCTTCTTTTGTTTCATCTTCGTTTTTTACATTATTATCTTCACTATCTTTTAATGAAATATCTAATTTTTCAATATCAGGTGACGGACTGATATAATCATTCTCTTTATCAGCACCAGGTATACCGCTGCTTATATTAATAATAATTATCCCGGATGTAATAATAAATGAAGCAAATAATATCCTTAAAATTCTCCTGTTTTGCATTCTACTCCCCTTTTCTTTTGACATTTAGCATTCTTTTAAGGGTAATTTAAAGTTTCTTTTGCACTTTATTTTTATATTCTTTATTATGTTCAAATAACAATTGTATTTAAACACTTAAAAAATTCATTAAAAATAAATAAAAGGGAAAGATAATTATCTTTCCCTTTTATTTTGGCTCCTCAAGTAGGACTCGAACCTACGACCCTGCGGTTAACAGCCGCATGCTCTACCGACTGAGCTATTGAGGATTATAAATCTGGCAGCGACCTACTTTCCCAGGACGTCTCCATCCAAGTATCATCGGCACTGAGGAGCTTAACTTCCGTGTTCGGTATGGGAACGGGTGTGTCCTCCTCGTTATAGCCACCAGAAAATTGTAAACTTTTTAAGGATATACCCTCAAAATTATATAATGTAATGAAGCTTTTAAGAAGCTCTTCACTCACTAAGCTACAGTAAAAGACTCTCCTTTTTCTTGATCAAGCCCTCGACCTATTAGTACCAGTCAGCTAAATGCATTACTGCACTTGCACACCTGGCCTATCTACCATGTAGTCTTCATGGGGTCTTAACCGTAAACGGTGGGATATCTCATCTTAGGGGGGGCTTCACGCTTAGATGCCTTCAGCGTTTATCCCTTCCAAACTTAGCTACCCAGCTGTGCCACTGGCGTGACAACTGGTGCACCAGAGGTTTGTCCATCCCGGTCCTCTCGTACTAAGGACAGCTCCCTTCAAATATCCTACGCCCACGACAGATAGGGACCGAACTGTCTCACGACGTTCTGAACCCAGCTCGCGTACCGCTTTAATTGGCGAACAGCCAAACCCTTGGAACCTACTCCAGCTCCAGGATGCGATGAGCCGACATCGAGGTGCCAAACCTCCCCGTCGATGTGGACTCTTGGGGGAGATAAGCCTGTTATCCCCAGGGTAGCTTTTATCCGTTGAGCGACGGCAATTCCACTCTCATACCGCCGGATCACTAAGCCCTACTTTCGTACCTGCTCGACCTGTCTGTCTCGCAGTCAGGCTACCTTATGCCTTTGCACTCAATGCACGATTTCCAACCGTGCTGAGGTAACCTTTGGACGCCTCCGTTACCTTTTAGGAGGCGACCGCCCCAGTCAAACTGCCCACCTGACATTGTCCCAAGACCGGATTCACGGCCTCTGGTTAGAGCTTCAGCATCCTTAGAGTGGTATCCCAACGACGGCTCCATATATACTGGCGTACATACTTCTATGCCTCCCACCTATCCTGTACAAAGAATACCAAAACCCAGTATCAGGCTACAGTAAAGCTCCATGGGGTCTTTCCGTCTTGTCGCGGGTAACTCGCATCTTCACGAGTACTACAATTTCACCGGGTGCGTTGTCGAGACAGCGCCCAAATCATTACGCCTTTCGTGCGGGTCAGAACTTACCTGACAAGGAATTTCGCTACCTTAGGACCGTTATAGTTACGGCCGCCGTTTACTGGGGCTTAGGTTCACTGCTTCGCTCTAAGCTAACAGATCCCCGTAACCTTCCAGCACCGGGCAGGCGTCAGCCCCTATACTTCATCTTTCGATTTAGCAGAGACCTGTGTTTTTGATAAACAGTTGTTTGGGCCTACTCTCTGCGGCCTGTCTTACCAGGCACCCCTTCTCGCAAACTTACGGGGTCAATTTGCCGAGTTCCTTAACAACGCTTCTCCCGCTCGTCTTAGGATTCTCTCCTCACCTACCTGTGTCGGTTTGCGGTACGGGTACCTCTGCTCTCGATAGTGGCTTTTCTTGTCAGTGCGGAATCAGTTACTTCGGTACTTATATTTCCCTCCCCATCAGGACTTCGAAACAACCGGCGGATTTGCCTACCGGCCTATCTACCTCCCTTGGACGAGCTCTTCCAGCCGCTCGCTTAACCTATCCCCCTGCGTCCCCACTTCTCTTAACGAACAGCGGTAGTACAGGAATTTCAACCTGTTCCCCATCGCCTACGCCTTCCGGCCTCAGCTTAGGTCCCGACTTACCCTGGGCGGACGAACCTTCCCCAGGAAACCTTAGGCTTTCGACGGTAAAGATTCTCACTTTACTCTCGCTACTCATTCCGGCATTCTCACTACTGTACCGTCCACATGTCCTTCCGATCATGCTTCTGCCAGTACAGTACGCTCCCCTACCCCTTGTGCTCTCACACAAAGCCACAGCTTCGGTACACAGTTTAAGCCCCGGACATTTTCGGCGCAGGTTCACTCGACTAGTGAGCTATTACGCACTCTTTAAATGAATGGCTGCTTCTAAGCCAACATCCTAGTTGTCTTAGCAAACCCACATCCTTTTCCACTTAACTGCGATTTTGGGACCTTAGCTGGTGGTCTGGGTTGTTTCCCTCTCGACTATGAAACTTATCTCACATAGTCTGACTCCCAAGGAACATCTATACGGCATTCAGAGTTTGATAGGGTTCGGTAACCCGGTAAGGCCCCTAGCCCAATCAGTGCTTTACCTCCGTTAGACTACCTTGAGGCTAGCCCTAAAGCTATTTCGAGGAGAACCAGCTATCTCCGAGTTCGATTGGCATTTCACCCCTATCCACAGGTCATCCCAAACCTTTTCAACGGTTCCGGGTTCGGTCCTCCGCGAGATTTTACTCTCGTTTCAACCTGCCCATGGATAGATCACCCGGTTTCGGGTCTACTGCATGTAACTTAATCGCCCTATTAAGACTCGGTTTCCCTGCGGCTCCGTACCTTTAGTACTTAACCTCGCTACATACAGTAACTCGCCGGACCGTTCTACAAAAAGTACGCTGTCGAGCCTTAACGCTCTCCAACTGCTTGTAAACATAGGGTTTCAGGTTCTCTTTCACTCCCCTCCCGGGGTTCTTTTCACCTTTCCCTCACGGTACTGCTCCACTATCGGTCACCAGTTAGTATTTAGCCTTGGAAGGTGGTCCTCCCTGCTTCCCACAAGGTTTCACGTGCCTCGTGGTACTCTGGATTCTGGCCTGTCTCTTCACTTTTCGCATACGGGACTTTTACCCTCTATGGTCCAGGCTTTCCAGCCTGATTCTGCTAAGCTCCGAGAATCATTATGCCAGTCCACAACCCCATACTAGCAAGCTAGTATGGTTTGGGCTCCTCCGCTTTCGCTCGCCACTACTCACGGAATCTCTGTTGATTTCTTTTCCTGTGGGTACTTAGATGTTTCAGTTCCCCACGTATCGCCCTATTGCACTATGGATTCATGCAATAGTACCTGAGCATTTACCTCAGGTGGGTTCCCCCATTCGGAAATCTGCGGGTCAATGGCTGTTTGCGCCTAACCGCAGCTTATCGCAGCTTACCACGTCCTTCTTCGCCTTCTGGTGCCTAGGCATTCACCCTATGCTCTTAATAGCTTGACCTATTCGGTTCTCGTAAAGTTCTTGCCTCTTACCATCTTAATGAGTTTCCTAAGAGTCTTTTGCACCCCTTAAAGTTTTATACTTTAAAGTATGCTCTTTACCCTTTTGCTTCTCATTTCGCTTCACTTACATTATATAATTTTCAAGGTACATATACCAGAAGCTAGATGTTAGATGGCAGAAGCTAAAGGCTAAATCTCTTACCTCTAACCTCTCACTTCCTATTTTCCATCCTTAACATCTAAAACTGGTGGGCTCAAATGGAATCGAACCATCGACCTCACGCTTATCAGGCGTGCGCTCTAACCGTCTGAGCTATGAGCCCGTATTATTAGATGTTAGAGGTTGGAGATTGGAAGTTAAATCCATAACTCTTTAATCCTGCTTCCGGTTTTCAAAGGTTGGAAACCTTTGAAAACTAAACAGTGTAACTTCTGGAATGAACCCGTTATACTAAAAGCACTTGGCTTCTAGACCGACCTAGGATACTGTCTCCGGAATTCTATTCTTCCGAAGAACTAAGTTCTCCTTAGAAAGGAGGTGATCCAGCCGCACCTTCCGATACGGCTACCTTGTTACGACTTCACCCCAATCATCAGCCCCACCTTCGGCAGCGTCCCCCTTGCGGTTAGACTACTGACTTCGGGTGTTGCCGACTCTCATGGTGTGACGGGCGGTGTGTACAAGGCCCGGGAACGTATTCACGGCAGTATGCTGACCTGCCATTACTAGCAATTCCGACTTCATGCAGGCGAGTTTCAGCCTGCAATCCGAACTGGGGCTGCTTTTAGGGATTTGCTCCACCTCGCGGCTTCGCTGCCCTCTGTAGCAACCATTGTAGTACGTGTGTAGCCCAGGACATAAGGGGCATGATGATTTGACGTCGTCCCCACCTTCCTCCGATTTGTCACCGGCAGTCTCGCTAGAGTGCCCACCTCTACGTGCTGGCAACTAACGACAGGGGTTGCGCTCGTTGCGGGACTTAACCCAACATCTCACGACACGAGCTGACGACAACCATGCACCACCTGTCTCCTTGCCCCGAAGGGAAACTGTATTTCTACAGCGGTCAAGGGATGTCAAGCCCTGGTAAGGTTCTTCGCGTTGCTTCGAATTAAACCACATACTCCACTGCTTGTGCGGGCCCCCGTCAATTCCTTTGAGTTTCAGCCTTGCGGCCGTACTCCCCAGGTGGGATACTTATTGTGTTAACTACGGCACAGAAGGGGTCGATACCTCCTACACCTAGTATCCATCGTTTACGGCGTGGACTACCAGGGTATCTAATCCTGTTTGCTCCCCACGCTCTCGCGCCTCAGCGTCAGTTGCTGTCCAGAAAGTCGCCTTCGCCACTGGTGTTCCTCCTAATCTCTACGCATTTCACCGCTACACTAGGAATTCCACTTTCCTCTCCAGCACTCAAGAGACACAGTTTCAGATGCAGTGCCGAGGTTGAGCCCCGGAATTTCACATCTGACTTGCATCCCCGCCTACACGCCCTTTACACCCAGTAATTCCGGATAACGCTCGCCACCTACGTATTACCGCGGCTGCTGGCACGTAGTTAGCCGTGGCTTGTTCTTTGGGTACCGTCATTTTTCTTCCCCAATCAAAGAAGTTTACAACCCGAAGGCCTTCTTCCTTCACGCGGCGTCGCTGCGTCAGGGTTCCCCCCATTGCGCAATATTCCCCACTGCTGCCTCCCGTAGGAGTCTGGGCCGTGTCTCAGTCCCAATGTGGCCGGCCAACCTCTCAGTCCGGCTACCGATCGCTGCCTTGGTGAGCCATTACCTCACCAACTAGCTAATCGGACGCGGGCCCATCTTACACCGGATTTCTCCTTTGATCATTTCATGATGCCATAAAATGATGTTATGCGGTATTAGCACTGGTTTCCCAGTGTTATCCCCCTGTGTAAGGCAGGTTACCCACGCGTTACTCACCCGTCCGCCGCTAGGTCTACAGTGCAGCAAGCTGCTCCGTATACCCCGCTCGACTTGCATGTGTTAGGCACGCCGCCAGCGTTCATCCTGAGCCAGGATCAAACCCTCTAATAAAAATTTATCCGTAAAGTCAGCTCGCGCTAACTCCACTATTTTCATTAGAAAATTTATCTAGCTCTTACGCTTCTTATCCATGAATTACTCCATGCTTCTTGGCAAGAGTACTCAAATGAATTAACGGATTTCATTTCCATGTTACACTGTTCACTTTTCAAAGTCCAACCTTGCTTTAAAAAGCGCCCTTCTCTGAGAGCGACTTTTATATGTTACCACAGGTTTTTTTCTTTGTCAACACTTTTTTTAATTTTTTTATTTGTGTCACATTTCAAAGTCATGTCCCGTGTTGACAGCGATTAGATTATAACATCATAAATGAATAAAAGTCAATAGCTTTTTTAAAAGTTTTTAAAGGTTTTTGTTGGATATTCACCTGTTCTATAAATTTTTTGTTTTTTTATTGTGTTTTTCATAACAAACTGCCCTTTTACTGCTCTTTTCACCATGGCCCCTTTGTTATTCTTCTTTCACTGTACTTTTATTGCTGTATTTTACTGCAAAATTTAGTTTAATATTATTATTTACTGCAATATATTTTTTAGCTTCTCCAAATCTTTATAATAAATATCTTTTAGTTTTCTATTGTAAATAATACTTGCCGGGTGGTAAAGAGGAAACAAATTATATTTTGATTCCCCAATTATAACTTCTTTAATATTGCCGTGAAAATCCCCTATTTTTACATTCATATCACTTAAAACCGCCCTTAAAGGAACATTCCCTAGTGAAACAATTATTTTAGGGGTAATAATACTTATTTCTTTTAATAGATATTCCCTGTTTTCTTCTATATCTTTATTTGCAGGCGGTCTGTTAGACACCCTGCCTGTCTTAGGATTTACCTTTGACAATCTATATTTTATTACATTTGTTATATATATATTCCTTCTATCAATATTCAATATATGCAAAAACTCACTTAAGTTCTTTCCCGCCGCACCTACAAAGGGCTTTTTTTTAATAACCTCATCTTTTCCAGGTGCTTCACCTATTAATAAAATATCAGAGTCAACATTTCCATCTCCCAAAACAATTTCCCTGTCACCAAACGCTTTAGTGTATTCATTATATAAATTATTTAACTTTTCTAGCTTTGACATATGGTATCCAACCTTTGTTTAACTTTTTTAAAATCTTCCCACATTAAAACTTTCTTAGACTCGTCCCTAAGAAGCGCCGCCGGATGAAAAACAGGCATCATCCAGTACCCCTTTCTTTCAATCCAGCAACCTCTTATCTGGGATATCCGAGCATCTCTGTCTATGACATATTTCATAGCAGTGGCACCCAGACAAACTATTATTTTGGGTTTTACCAAAAAAACCTGGTTTCTCAAATAAGGTAAACATGTCTGGGCTTCATCTTCACTAGGAACCCTGTTTCCGGGGGGTCTGCATTTTACTATATTTGTAATATAGTATTGATGCTCTTTTATCATTAGTGCATCCAGCAGCAAATCCAAAAGCTTGCCTGCACGCCCCACAAACGGCCGTCCCTGAATATCCTCCTGCTCTCCTGGTCCTTCCCCAATAAGCATTAGGGGAGCATTCCTGTTTCCTCTTTCTATAACTACATTTTTTCTCATGTTACTTAGACGGCACTTTTTGCAATTTTTGCATGTATTTGTTAATTCTTCCCAGTCATACATAGTCATTAAACCCCTGTCACATCCGGTCCCCAAATAAATTTATGAAGTTGCAGTTGGAATCTGACATCCAACCTGTCATCAAGTATCCATTTCACCATTTTGGCATAGTCAATTCTATTATAAACAGGCGAAAAGGTTATTGTTCCTTTTTTATAGTGATTTAAAATAATATTTTTAGACCATTCATAATCTTCCCTGTCCCCTATTACAAATTTTATTTCATCCCTGCTCTCTAAAAGCTTAAAATTCTCCAGCACCATTTCCCCGCTGCAGCCTGAAGAGGGAGTTTTCATATCCATTACAAAGGAGTATTTTCTATTTGAAAGGTCTAAACTGTCAAGCCTAACAGAACCGTTTGTTTCAATTGTAACTGTATAATCATACAGCATTTTTAAAAGCTTCTCTATATCTTCTTGTAAAAGAGGCTCTCCCCCTGTCAAACACACTCTCTTGTAATGAAGCTTTTTTATTTCTTTTAATATATCCTCCGGCGGCATCTCCACCCCGTCATTATATGAATATGTTGTATCACAGTAGCTGCATCTTAAATTGCACCCTGTAAATCTTACAAAAATTGTGGGAAAGCCAGAGGATAAACCCTCCCCTTGAACACTTAAAAAAATTTCATTTACTTTCACATCTCCCACTCCCGCTATTCCATATCTTTTTTATCAATTGTTATATAGGATGTGGGTGTTTCCCATAAAACAAGCTTTTCAAGACTTAAATCTAAATCTGATATTTTTTTCAATATTTCATCCCACAACCAAAGTCCAAGCATTTCACAAGTCGGATTAAAATCAAACAACTCATTTAAATATTTGTGATCTATTTTTGAAAGAACCTGGTTTTCTATAATATCATCTAAATCGTGAAAATCAATTACAAATCCCTTTTTATCAGGTATCCCTTTTAATGTAACTTCCAATTTGTAAGTATGACCGTGAATATTCTTACACTTTCCCTGATAATCATTTAAATGATGGGCACTGTCAAAAGTAAATACTTTACTGATGCCAACCTTACCAATTTTCATAAACATATTCCTTTCAAATATTTCTTTAAATCTTTTGATTTACTGTTAGTACTGTTAATTTTATATTGTTGGTTTATCTTTTAATATCCTGTTAGATTATTAATGAATACACTTTTTGATAAATTTTTAAACATATTCCACAGGATCTACAATTCCAGCTTCTTTAAATCCCTTCAGTCTCAAAACACAACTGTCACAAACCCCGCAGGCTTTATCCCCGCCCCTGTAGCAACTGGATGTCAAATGGAGGGGGGCATTATTTTCACAAGCTAGTTTTATTATTTCCGCCTTTGAAAGATTCATTAAAGGAGTAAGAATTTTTACAGGCCTTCCGTTTATACCGGCTTTTGTCCCGACTTTTACCACTTCTTGAAAGGCTTCTATAAATTCCGGCGTGCAGTCAGGATATCCGCTGTAATCCACTGCATTAACGCCTATATAAATGGCTTCTGCCCCTATAACTTCAGCATAACCTACTGCATAACTTAAAAATATAATATTTCTGGCCGGAACATAGGTTACAGGAATATTAGGCAATCCCTGATAATCAGGTACTTCTATATCGTCATTTGTCAGTGCACTTCCTCCCACATTTCCAACCTTTATTATTTTGTGCTCCTTTATAGAGTAATACTTTACTATTTCTTGAGTGCATAAAATTTCTTTATTGTTTTTTTGTCCATAATCAAAAGACAGGGTATATACATCATATCCTTCTTTTATTGCTATAGACAAACATGTGGTACTATCTAATCCACCAGAAAGCAAAACCACCGCTTTACTCATATAATTTTCTCCCACCCATATTTGTTTTATCATACTTGTTTCACAATAAATTATACTTAATTTTAAAAATGATATTTATTTCATATAAATCATACTTATTTTACATAAATAACAAAATAAACATCAGATAAATTGTCATTCATTTAAGCTAGTAAATTAAACATTTTAAATTATCTCAATTTGATTCATTTTATTTAAATTATTTTTAGTATATCATAACAAAACAGCAGCTGCAATTAAAGGAGTCCCTTAAATTTTGTCTTTAAAATAGTGGTAGCAGCAGCCAATAGCCCCGTTTAGCTGGGGATATAAAGGAACAATCACCTCTTTAAAATCAAGCTCTGATTTTACATATTCAACAAAGGCCTGATTCTTTGCAACTCCTCCTGTTAAGACCAGATACTCCCCCGGAAACCTTTCTATTAAAGGGCTTATCCTTTTAAAAAGGGAGTAGTTGACACCTGCTGCCAATTCTTCTATAGAACAACCTTCTGAAATTTTACCTATCAGCTCTGATTCCCCAAAAACAGCACATGTTGAATTCAGCTGTACAGGGTTTTTATAATGTTTAACCAGCTCTTCTATGCTTATTTCCATAACAGCTGCCATATTCTCAAGATATCTTCCGCAGGAGGCAGCACATTTGTCATTTAACATCATGTCAACCATCCTACCGCCCTTTACAGCCATAACCTTACTGTCCTGTCCGCCTATATCCAGCAGTGTAAAATCTTTTAATTTTGTCTGCCACATGGCACCGTAGGCATGAGCTTTTAATTCTAAAATAATTTCGGCATTTTCTACATTCACATTGTTTCTTCCATATCCGGTACTAATAATTTTTTCAAATTTGCCTAAATTAAGTTTGTCAAAATCTATAGAAATTTTACCATTTTCTATGGTGCAGTAGTTCCTGTAAAAAAAAGATGTATTAAACACCTTTTTTTCTACCAGGTTATCTTTTTCAAAAACAACAATTTTAACAGACCTGCTGCCTAAATCTATTCCTATAATTTTCATTTCCTCACCTTTTTCAACTAATCATAGTTTTCTGACTAAGCACAGCTTTTTAACTTAGTATATTTTTTTCAATCAAAGACAATCAAACAAATGCACCAAATGTGCTTATAAAAAAATATTAAATAATCTGTCAATTGTATTAAGACGGTCAATGCAAACTATATTAATTGCAACTATTAACTATTATTTATTTCAAAATAACTATTAATTATATTTTATTAATTATTATATTTAAAATCATTTTAATAATTAAAATAATGTTAAGTAAGCATATCTATAAAAGATTCTATTCTAAGCTTTGTCCTTGAATCTAATTTGCCGGGTCTGTCACCTTCTAAGGTCAGCACCGGTACATCTAAATGCCTCCTTATAACAATATCTTCTATTCCTCTGAAACAAAATGCCTGCGTATAATGTATAACCCCGTCAATTTTTCTTTTTTCAACCTGCTTCTTTATATCTTCAAGGCGTACATACACATCATAGGGATAAGTAAAGTTTCTGTAAGTTTCAACGATGTCATCTATGCCTATGGAATCTGCCATTGTAAACTGCCTTTGGACTTCATTATATACCACTCTTCCATTCAGCGTCTCCACAAAGTCATATAAATCAAAAATTATAGGAGGAACCCCGATATAAGCAAGTCTCACTTTTTCATTAAATTCATTTCTTTTTTCAATCTCTTGTATTTTTTCATCCAACTCTGATTCAAATACCCCGTAATCACCATTAAAATCGCTGCTTGAAACCTGCCATAAATGGTTTTCCACACCTTTTGCCTTATTGTACTTCCATGTCAGTTCATCCAAATAAACAAGCTTTTTTCTTATATTATCCAACTTTTTTTTAATTTGTATACACTCATCTAAATCTATATTAAAAAATTTGCACAAATTCAATATTTCAGACTTTAACAAATTATAATCCCTGGAATTAGGATAGGAAAAAGGAATACTTTCCACCCCGTCTAATTGAAGTACTTCCCTAAAAGCCCTGGTGTTAGAGCAATCCCCCTCAACAACACCTATTATCACATCTAATTCAATTTTATCCATTATACATGAGTACATTCCTTTTATCCAGGCACATGAATTCCTGGGAAAACCAACTCTTTCAGCATACTCAACAAGTTTCTCAGGGCTACCGTCATTTACAAAAATATTGTTTATATCTACCGGCTGATATCCTGCAGCAAACACCACTTCCACAGGTATACTTGTTGTAAAACCTACTTTTTTCAAAAAAACACTCCTATTCTAAATTTTTTGTCTTTTCATATTATAATACACAAATAAAAAGCTTTAAAGTTTTTTTAAAAAATAAGCTGCTGCAAACTTAAGTTTCCCTTAGTATGCAGCAGCCCCTAAATTATTATAAACTTTTTTAATAAACATTTTTAATAAACTTTTTTATTTTTTCAAGTCCTGTGTTTTTAAGTCCTCTACCTTTTTTAAGCTCCAATAATTCTTGAAAATATACTTCCTCTACTCCCAAAACCCTCAGGAATTTTGCTGACTCTTTTTATAGAGTAGGGATTAAAGCTTGAAGTTATTATTTTACCGTCCTCATCCATTTCCAATATGGCGTGGTGAAGAAATTTATCGCGCATATAATACCTCATATCAATAAATACATATCGGGTTATACCTCCTGCTAATTCCCTGTCCACATGGAATATAGGTGTAAAATCAGCAAAAAATTTACCTACATTAGACTTTGAAACTTTTTCTAAAATGTCATCTTGAATTTTATATAATTTTTTTATAAGCTTTACATTTTTCTTGAAAATATTTTTTTCACCAACTATGCTGGATTCTTTTTTTTCAAGTATAAAATGCCATCTAAACAGTCCCGTCATTGAAGGCAACAAAGATATCTTTTCAGAGGTTTTCCCAAAATTCTTCTTTAAATGTTTAAAAACACACAGTCTCATAGCAACCCTAAACAAAAGATAAACCATAAAACCAATAATAAATGCATTTTGAAACTTCCCTGTGGTAAATATATATCCCAATATAGAAATTAAAAATATAGGATCAAATATAGTAAGAAGACTTAAGGAAAACTTTTTGTTGATAAATGGCCACAGTAATTTTGCACCGTAAGAATTAAATATATCAAAAAAAGTATGGGAAATTCCTCCTAATAAAGCCCAAAAGGCAAGATTTAATAAACCATAACCCGGATAAAAAAAGTTTAGTAAAAAAGCTATAAACACTGAAGAAGTCACTAATCCTAATACAGAATGGGTAATGCCTCTATGGTTTTTTAAATAGACATAATCCCCCCATTTTTGAAATACTATATCAATGTCCGGAAAAACTGCGCCAACAACCACTGCTGCTGTAGCTGCATCAGCTATAGATACCTCATTGCCTGTAGCCTTTGCTAAGGCAATACCAATAACCCCGTGGGTAAGCGGATCCATCAACCACCCTCCCGTTACCATTTAAATGGTGTTATCATTTAAATGGTCTTATTATATTTCTTTATGCTACCTGTATCCTTGCATACAAAAATTATAGCACTATATCTTTCTAAAGTCATGAGAAATATATTCCCATTTATCAGAATAGGACTTTTGCTTCTTTTAGCTGATTAATTGAAATTATTGTTTATCATCTCTTTTGTCTTTTCTTCATCATATATATAGTAATACTGATTATCAATGTATTCGGGATGTCCGGGCAATGTATAAAAATCCACTTTATTTACATCAATTTTTTTTATACAGTCAATGTAATAGTTAACGTCTCCTATTTCTATATTTGTAGTTACATTATCTTTAATTACAAAAAAGATATCGTCTGCCTTAAACAAATATTTAAGTTTTAATTTCTGCTTTATAAATTCTTTTAAAAACTGCTGCTGGGCTTTTATTCTTCCTAAATCCCCGTCCTCATACCCTTCTCCCGTCTTGTTTCCTTTTCTGTATCTTAAGTATTGTTCTGCTTTTTCCCCATCTAAAATTTGTCTACCCTTATTTAGTGATATGTGAAGGTTTTGGTATGGATCGTCGTATTTCATATCAAATGGTACATCTATTTCCACTCCCCCTAACAAATCAATTATTTCCCTGAATCCTTTAAAATTTACTGTTAAATAGTAGTGAACAGGCATAGTAGTAAGTTTTTCTACCTTTTCAATTATTTCCGCCTCCCCGCCCAGACCTATAAGGGCGTTTATTTTATATATCCTACCGCTATCTGATTTAACCATGGTATCCCTTGTTATTGACAATATATTTACTTTTCCACTTTCAGGATGGAAATTTACCAACATGATTCCGTCTGCTCTTTTTTCAGACTCATCCAGACCCATTAGAAGTAAATTTATGTACTCTGGATAATCCTTTCTCTTATAAATGTTGCGCACTATTTGTTTTTTTTCATAATTTTTCTCTTTTTCATCTATAAAATTTAAATTGTTTTTTTCACTATAATTTAAAATTGTAAACAATCCCTCTACAAATAAAACAAGAGAAAACACCATGCAAATATAAAATATTTTCTTTCTTAAACTCATATTTCCACCTGCTTTAGTTTATTTCAATTACTCTGTCCAAAGGTAAATAAGACAGGCTTTAAACATTATTTAGTATATGTTTTTTATGTTTTTTAATACAAATAGGTGGATAAGTTAAATATTTAAATTTTTCTTGAAAAATCATTTATATATTTAACAAATTATAAATTGCATTTCTACTCTATAACTGCTATAATAAAAAACGACAAAACCATGCTAATTTTCTGTTTTAATGCTTATTTTTTATTCTTAAAAAAATAAACTAAATTTGAAAGGAATGTGAAAAATTTCAATGTATACACCATTTCATATTAAAACCGGTTAAATCCATAATAAAAACAAAAAATACATAAACTTTTAGCAATACTTAAATTTTTAAGCATTATTTTTTTATATGTGCAAGCAAAAAAATTTATTATCAATTACAGTGGGGGTGTTCATAAAATGTCGAAAAAAGTCTTGGGGATTTTTTTTATAATATTAATATTTTCCATATGTAATGTATGTGGATTTGCACAAGAAGAAAGCTTAGTACAAAATCCAGGCTTTGAAATGTCTGACGAATACGCCAGACTTTGGGAGACATACCATTGGAGCGAAGAGTCTGAAGCAAGCGAATTTGGTATTGATGAAACGGTAAGCCATACCGGTTCAAAAAGCGCTTATATTGTAAGTAATTCAATGAGTGACGCAAGATATGTCCAGCATGTTCCGGTAAAAGGGGATACTTTTTATAAGTTTTCATGCTGGGTAAAAACAGAAAATGTACCTGAAGATACCCTAGGGGCAAATATTTCAGTACTGTATACCCTAACTACTTCCCGCGGGGTTACAGGTACAACTGAAAATTGGGAGTATGTTGAGTTTTATGGAAAAACCAGTCCCAATCAGGAGACGGTCGCCCTTTCCCTGGCCTTAGGGGGACATGGGAAGTTAAGCTCAGGTAAGGCCTGGTTTGACACTGTGGAAGTTGTAGAAGTAAGTGAAATTCCTGTAGGTGAAACCGCTCAAAGCTTAGAGCCCGATAATTCATCCCAGTCAGGTGATGCAGAAAGCAAAAGTAGTGGAAAGATTTTATCTATGATTCTCATACCCTTCGCAATACTTATATATGTGCTCTTTATATTATACAAGTCAAAAAAATCATCCGGCAATGATAAGAATAAGAATACCCCTTCTGATAATACTAAGAATACTAAAAAAAATACTAATAATACCCTTCCACCGGAAGATCAACAGATTTTTAAGGTAAGCTTTGATAAAAAAGACATAATAATAATGATTGCCATGACTGCGATTTATTTGGTAATCGCATTGTATAATCTCGGAAGTTTTAAAGTTCCAACCACTTCCTGGGAGTCTGTTTTACCGGGAGAAAGTTTTACCGTAGATCTTGGAAAAGAAGCAACCCTGTCAAGGGTATACTTTTTTACAGGCTTAGGTGGAGGCGTTATTAGTGTAGAATACCTTGACGAAAACCAAAATTTCTCTAATCTCATGACTTTTCAAAAGGACAAAGTCCTTGACATTTTTAAATGGAAGTACCAAGCTGTATCACCTGTTACCACCAGCAAATTACGGTTTACTTTTGAAAGTACCAATATGACTA
The DNA here is from genome assembly GCF_002844395.1 of Acetivibrio saccincola. NCBI lineage: Bacteria > Bacillati > Bacillota > Clostridia > Acetivibrionales > Acetivibrionaceae > Acetivibrio > Acetivibrio saccincola. The sequence continues at coordinate 2,643,306 of NZ_CP025197.1, forward strand.
TAAATGAAATAGCAATAGTTGAACAAGGAAGTACCGTACCTTTAACAGGCATAAAAGTAGTAGACAAAAATGTTGGCTCTAATAATAAAGGAAATATAGAAAATCTTTTTGATGAACATGATAAATTTGCATACAGACCTTCATTTATGAACAGCATGTATTTAGATGAAATATACCATGCCAGAACTGCTTTTGAGCATATACACGGGATACAGCCATATGAAACAACCCACCCGCCTTTAGGAAAAGTATTTATGGCACTGGGTGTACTTATTTTTGGAATGGTGCCTTTCGGCTGGAGAATAATGGGTACACTTTTTGGAGTGGCTATGGTTCCTGCCATGTATGCTTTTGGTAAAAAAGTTTTTCACGACAGGTTCTTTGCATTTTCAGCTGCTTTTCTTATGATGTTTGATTCAATGCACTTTGCCCAGACAAGAATAGCAACTATAGACAGCTATGTTACACTTTTTGTTATACTCATGTATTATTATATGTATGACTACTTTGTAAATAAGTCCTACGTATTAGGATTCAAACAATCTTTAAAACCGCTGTTTTTAAGCGGCCTGTTCTTTGGGTTCGGGGCAGCAAGTAAGTGGATTGCCTTTTACGGTGCCGCAGGACTTGCAGTTCTGTTTTTCCTTAACAAATACTTAGAGTATACTGACTACAGGAAGATTGCCATGAGAAGCAAAAAGAAACCTGCATGGTTCCATGATTATGAAAGTTTATACCTGTTTGGCACCATGGGACTTTGCGTAATATTTTTTGTTATAATACCTGGAATAATATATGTACTATCATATCTGTCCTGGCCTGAAAGACCTGGTACAAGCCTTTTTAAAACTGTTGTAGACAACTTTAAATATATGCTAAGCTATCACTCTAAACTTACTGATACACACCCTTATCAATCAGCCTGGTGGGAATGGCCTTTTATGTCAAGACCTATGGCCTTTTACTTTGGAAGCGATCTTCCTGCAGGAGTTACATCTAAAATTTACACATTGGGAAACCCTGCAGTATGGTGGACCGGAATAGTTGCATTTTTGGCAATTGCAGCTATGGCACTCACAAAGGTAAAAAAACAGTTTTCACTATTATTCGTCCTTGCAGCATCATCTTTTGCTTATATTTCCATACCTAAAGATTTTATACCTTCAGAGGTTTGGATACTATCTTTCATATTATTAACACTAACAATACTTATATCTTCTAACTTTGATAAAAAAATCATTGCTTTTTCAGTAGGTTCTGCTGCAATATTTTCTGTAATTGCATTTAGCTTTCATAATGTTATAAAAACCAACAGCTACTATGTAAATTTCGATAACAGCTACTATAAAAATCCAAGCGTACAATCTTTAATGTGGATATTTTTACTAACATCTATAATAATTTTGTTGGTGGGAATATTCAGATTTGACCGGAAATTCTTCCCTATAGTGTTGGCTATGATTTTTCAATATGTTCCTTGGGTAGGCGTTCCAAGATGTACATTTATATACCACTATTTTACCATTATACCTTTCTTAATACTGTGCATTTTATATGTAATTAAGAAAGTCATTGATAAGTGGCAGGATTTCAAATATTTTGCTTATATTTACCTGGCATTGGTACTGGTAGTTTTTATACTATTCTATCCAGTTGTTTCAGGTATGCATGTAAATACTTCTTATTTAAAATTAATAGGATGGTTTTGGAATTTTTAAAATAATCTTTGGAGGGAAAAAATATGTCTGATAAGATAGTTTGTTCAGTAGTAGTGCCTCTTTATAATGAGGAAGAAGTTATTTTGGAAACATATAAAAGACTAAAAAAAGTTATGGACTCTACAAATGAATCCTATGAAATTATATTTGTTAACGACGGCAGCAGGGACAAAACTGAAGAAATGGCTCATGAAATATGCAATAATGATCCTAAAATCAAACTAATTAACTTTGCAAGAAACTTTGGTCATCAAATTGCCATAACTGCAGGTATGGACTATGCCGAAGGACAGGCTATTGTTGTCATAGATGCTGATTTACAAGACCCTCCTGAATTAATTCCAAAAATGCTGGAAAAGTGGAAAGAGGGCTATGATGTTGTATATGGAAAAAGACTTGCAAGGGAAGGGGAAACCTTCTTTAAAAAGTTTACGGCAAAAGTTTTCTACCGCTTTTTAAGAAAAATGACAGATGTAGATATCCCCGTTGATACCGGGGACTTTAGGTTAATCGACAGGAAAGTTGCAGAAGCTCTTAAACTGGTTAATGAGCGCAACAGATATATAAGAGGAATAATAAGCTGGCTTGGATTTAAACAAATAGGGGTTGAATTTAACAGGGATAAGCGCTTTGCCGGTGAAACCAAGTATCCTTTAAAAAAGATGCTTAAATTCGCTTTTGACGCTATAACCTCATTTTCATATAAACCTTTGAAACTGGCGTCATATATGGGCTTTTTCCTGTCATTTTTCAGCTTTATATACCTTCTGGTTGTTCTTTATACCAAACTTTTTTCAAAGAGCTTTGTACAAGCCGGATGGGCTTCTACCTTAGCTGTAAGCCTGTTTTTTAACGGCATTACCCTTATAATTCTTGGAATAATCGGGGAGTATATAGGAAGGATATATGATGAAGCTAAAGGCAGACCATTGTATATTATAAAAGAAACTAAAAACTTTTCTGAAGATAAAAAGGATAAAATAACAGTAAGAAACGGAAGGTAGTAGTAAACAGACATTTTGAAACCACGGGCACAGCCCGTGGTACTTTAATTGTAAAAAGTTTTAAATCATAAAAAGGCAAAAGTCTTGTCAACCAAAAAACAATTGACAAGACCATTTCTGGTGGAGGGGGACGGATTCGAACCATCGAAGGCTGAGCCAACAGATTTACAGTCTGCCCCCTTTGACCCCTCGGGAACCCCTCCATGTGGAGCTGGTGGACGGATTTGAACCCCCGACCTGCTGATTACAAGTCAGCTGCTCTACCAACTGAGCTACACCAGCTTATTAAATTTTCAATGGCGACCCGGAAGGGACTCGAACCCTCGACCTCCAGCGTGACAGGCTGGCATTCTAACCGACTGAACTACCGGGCCGTATCTCATTTGCACCTGCCCAACTGATTCGTCAGCGATAAACAACTTCTGACGAATCAGCCGCTTAATACAGGTTATCATGGTGACCCATAGGGGACTCGAACCCCTGTTACCGCCGTGAAAGGGCGGTGTCTTAACCGCTTGACCAATGGGCCATTGATAATTTTAATGTTTTTGCTGACAAACTATATTGTAACTGCATCTGTCGAAAAAGTCAAGCAATAAACTAAAAAATATTAAGAGTTTTAAAGTTTTGTGGTGAGCCATGAAGGAATCGAACCTTCGACACCTTGATTAAAAGTCAAGTGCTCTACCGACTGAGCTAATGGCTCACATAATTTTTGTGTCACACAATTACGTATTGTACAATAAAACATATCATTTTGTCAACAGTTTTTTTTAAATTTTTTTTATTTTTTTGTACCACTCCCTAAAAAGAGCTGTAAGGCTCTATTTTTTAGTCTATTATATTAATATGAAAAGCATAAATTTATGGTTCTTATATTATTCTGAAGCTCCCAAAACTTCCAGTAATGCTTCCTGCAGTACCTTAGAAAAGTTTATCCCTGCTTTTTCCGCTTTAACATTAAGCCAGTACGGAATTGTGCAATTCTTTTTAACTGCCCGGTTATCTACTTTCTTACAATATTCTGCAAAATCCACATCCACCCAGGTAGCAAAAAAAGATGCTGTTTTAAAAAACAGCATCCCTTTCATTTATTTTTAATATAAACACGTCTTACACCGCTATAGTTTGCTCTCTTTCCTTTCCTACGCCAATAAGCTTGATTTTTACTCCTACAATCTCTTCAATCCTTTTAAGGTACTTTTTTGCGTTTGCAGGAAGGTCTTCAAAAGTTTTTGCATTTGAAATATCGCTATCCGGCCATCCTTCAAACTCTTCATATACAGGAGTACATTTTTCAAGTTCTTTTAAGCTTGCCGGAAAACTATTTATTGTACGACCGTCTTTTTCGTAAGCCACACAAAGTTTTATATTGTTTAATTTACCAATGGTATCCACATGGTTAATTGCCAGCCCTGTAAGTCCGTTTACCCTGGCAGCATATCTTATCATAACGGTATCTAACCATCCGCAACGCCTTGGTCTTCTTGTTGTTGTACCATACTCGCCGCCAAGTTCCCTTATTGTATCACCAATTTCATTATCCTGTTCGGTAGGAAATGGTCCGGCTCCTACCCTTGATGTATAAGCTTTTAGCACACCATATATTTCATCAATATAAACAGGTCCGATTCCTGCACCTGTACAAACTCCTCCTGCAATGGGATTTGAAGATGTAACATAAGGATAAGTTCCAAAATCCAAGTCTAAAAATGTAGCCTGGGCTCCTTCAAACAGTATATCCTTTTTCTCAGTAATGGCATCAAAAAGCAGGCTGTTTACATCACATACATGTTTTTTTAAAATCCTTCCATACTCTAAATACTCTGATATTACCTCATCTTCATTGAGCTTTTCTCCTTGATAAACTTTTTCAATAATTAAATTTTTAATTTCCAAATTCTCTTTTACTTTTTCTACAAATACATCTTCATCAATAAGGTCACACATCCTGATTCCTGATCTATCGGTTTTATCAGAGTAGCATGGACCAATACCTCTTTTAGTTGTTCCTATACAGTTGCTTCCCCTGAATTTTTCCTGCAATTCATCTAACAGCCTGTGATAAGGCATTATAACATGAGCCCTGTCACTTATTAAAAGCTTATCAGTACTTACCCCTTTGCTGTTTAAATCCTTCATCTCATTTAACAGTACTTTAGGGTCAACCACTACACCATTCCCGATAATACAAGTTTTATCTTTATGCAATATCCCTGATGGTATAAGGTGTAGTGAATACTTTACGCCGTTTGCTACTATTGTATGCCCTGCATTATTCCCTCCGGAAAACCGTACTACTATGTCAGAGCTTTTAGCCAGCATATCAATATATTTGCCTTTTCCTTCATCCCCCCACTGGGTACCTATTACTACCCTGGTAGCCATTTTACCAATCCCCCTATTCTATAAAAGACAGCAAAAAAATTTTGGCAACAAAATAAGACACCAATATTTCTTATTGCTGTCAATGGCAAGATGTCTTATTTTGAAAAACGTCTTTTGGTATTATTGTTCTTTTTGAGCAAAATAATCATTTAGCTCTTTAACCAGTTTGTCAGCATCTATCCCATGAACTGCACATGCCTGTGAAATACTTTCACCTGAAGCAGACGGGCATCCTATGCAAAACATTCCGTTATTCATAAATACAGTAGCTGTACCTCTGTCCATCTCTAAAACATCTGATATTATCATATCTTTAGTAATTTTGCTCATATATTATCCCTCCAAATTTATTTTAATTTCATGTCTGTTTGAGCTTTTGCTGTCTCAGTTGCTAATTTATCAGAATTACCTTTCAACAGTGTTTATTATACACTAATATGTAGAAAAAATATACCCCTTATTTTCTATATTTCATTTTCCCAATTTCATATAAATCATTGCCTTCACTATCAATTACAACAACTGCCGGAAAATCCTTTACAGTTAGTTTTCTTATCGCTTCAGCCCCTAATTCAGGAAAAGCAATTATTTCTTCTTTAACTATCCTCAGGGCAATTAAAGCTGCTGCCCCGCCTATTGCTCCAAAATACACCGCCCCGTACTTTTTCATGGCATCTATAACCTCTTTGCTTCTCAAACCTTTTCCAATCATCCCTTTTAGACCAAGCTTTATCAATTCAGGTGTATATGCATCCATCCTGCCGCTGGTTGTAGGACCGGCAGAGCCGATAACTTCCCCGGGTCTTGCCGGGCAAGGCCCTACATAATATATAACCTGGTTTTCTATATCAAAAGGAAGTTCCTTTCCCTCACCTAAAAGAGCTATCATTTTTTTGTGAGCAGCATCCCTTGCAGTATAAATAATACCGCTAATACTAACTATATCCCCTGCTTTTAATTTTTTTGCCTTCTCTATGGTTAATGGGGTTTCTATAGAATAATTCATTGCCTCACCTTCTATAAATTACTTTTTTATTTATACAAATTACTTTTTTGATTCTATAAATCACACTTTTTTGTAATTTTTGTGTAGTTGCAGTTGATATAAAACTCTTTATATTACAGCTTCCCCATGCCTTGTAGCATGACAGCTGATATTTACCGCCACAGGAAGTCCTGCAATATGAGTTGGAAAAACCTCTATATTAACGGCTAAGGCAGTAACGGTTCCTCCAAGACCTGCCGGACCAATCCCTAATAAATTAATTCTATCCAAAACCTCTTCTTCAATTTTTCTGATATGTTCCAAATGGCTTCTTTTATTAATTGGCCTAATCAATGCCTTTTTAGCCAAGACAGCCGCTTTTTCCATAGTACCTCCAATACCCACACCAACAACAACAGGGGGGCAAGGGTTTGGTCCTGCTTTGTCAACAGTATCAATTATAAACTTTTTTATTCCCTCTTCCCCGTCAGAAGGTTTTAGCATTTTTAACCTGCTCATATTTTCACTTCCAAACCCCTTAGGAGCTATGGAAATTTTTATTTTGTCCCCTTCAATAATATTATAGTGAATTACAGCAGGAGTATTGTCATTGGTGTTGTTTCTTTTAATGGGGTCTTCTACCACTGATTTTCTTAAAAAACCTTTTTCATATCCTCTCCTGACCCCTTCATTTATTGCTTCCTCCAAATTTCCTCCAACTATACGGACATCCTGGCCTATATCCAAAAAAACCACAGCCATTCCTGTGTCCTGACAAATGGCCATTTCCTTTTCCCTTGCCAGTTTGGCATTTTCAATAAGTTTCTCTAATATATCTATACCCCTTTGAGACTCTTCATTAACTAAAGCATTTTTAAAACCTTCTAAAATATCATCATTTAAATAATAATTTGAATGCATGCATAATTTTTCTACAGTCTCAATAATTTCATTAACATGAATAGTTCTCATTTTATCTCCCAGCCTTTTTAATACTTATAATTGCATCAATTTTTTTGGCAATACATAATCTTATTATATCAAATCCGGTTTTGCAAATACAGCTAAAAGCTTTTCCCTTATACATCTTTATTTCTCTTTTTAAATTTATGGATTTACTATTGATATGAAATGTGTTAACATTACCTTTGAGTCTTCATGTTAATATAACAAACAGGTTCTGCATATAAATAGACTCTACAATTATGTAGAAAGGGGTTTTGGTGTTGTCAAATTCTTGTCAAAATATAATGGTTTGTATTACACAGCAAATTACCTGTGAAAGGTTAATTTTAAAAGCCTCTGACTTAGGAAACCAGTTAGAAGGTCAACTTTTTGTAATACATGTTGCTAAAAATGAATGGAACTTTTTAGACAATGCTAAAGAAAGTGAGGCTTTAGAATACCTGTTTAAAATTTCAAAATCCGTGGGAGCTAACCTGTCTGTTTTAAAATCTGACAATATAGTTGAAACATTGGTTAATTTTGCAAAGGAAAATGAAATAACTCATGTTGTAATGGGGGAATCCCCAAACCACCACAGTAAAAGCAATCTTCATACGGAACTTAGCCAATCACTTCCCGGCGTTGAAATTTTGGTTATCCCTTAAGTTTATCTTTAATAAATTTTTAGTTTATATTGTATTTTTTTAATAAAAATGTTGTTTTTTGTTTTATGTGTAAAAACTCTCTTTTTCTATGTTAAAAGAACATATTATTTTTTAAAAAAGTGGTTAAAACCCTTGACTTTATGACATTTTCATTATAAAATAATGTCGAATTCCAAAATTAGGAGGTTGTGTATATGAACAAAACAGATTTGATAAACTCAATTGCTGCTAAATCAGGTTTAAGCAAAAAGAACAGTGAAGCCGCTTTAAATGCATTTATTTCTTCTGTACAGGACGCTTTAAAAGCCGGTGAAAAAGTTGCTCTTGTTGGCTTTGGTACATTTGAAGTAAGAGACAGGGCAGCCAGAAAAGGAAGAAATCCTCAGACAAAAGAAGAAATCACAATCCCCGCATCAAAAGCTCCCGTATTTAGAGCAGGTAAGGCATTAAAGGAAATTGTTAATAAGTAAGATGTTAAAATCAAAATATTAAAGACTTGCCTAAAAAGCAAGTCTTTAATGTTTTTTCATTGCAATTCTTATTTTATCCGCCATCATGGCTATACACTCAGAATTGGTAGGTTTGCCTTTATTGTAGTTAATGGTATAGCCAAACAAAGAGTCCATTGCATCCGGATTACCTCTTGCCCATGCACTTTCAATTGCATTTCTTATTCCCCTTTCTACTTTTTGCGGGGAAATGTTAAACTTCTTTGCAACAGCCGGATACAATGTCTTGGTGATGGATCCAAAACACTTGGGGTTTTCAACGGCATTAATAATAGCCTCTCTCAAATACTGGTATCCTGCCATATGAGGAGGAATGCCTACTTCATGCATCAAGTTTGTTACTTCAACTTCAATATCAAAGGTACGGTCATTTTCATTGGCACATATGAAATGAGAATTTTTCGAAACAGGTCTGTAGGAATATGCCGTCATGTATTTTTCTTCATAAAGCTGACGTACCCTGGTTACCAAAACATCTATGTCAAAAGGTTTAATTATGTAGTATTCTGCCCCAAGGGAAATGGCCTTTTGTATAAATACATCCTGTCCTATTGCAGAAAGCATTATATATATGGGCTTACGTTCTAAATCCATATTTGACAACCGCTCTAATACTGCCAAACCGTCTAAATTTGGCATTATAACATCCAGTATAACAACCTCCGGCTTTAAAGAAACTATCATATCAATAGCCTTTAAGCCATCTTTTGCAATGCCAACAACACTAATATCATCATGCTGACTCATATAATCTTTTAAAAGTTCTGCAAATTCTGTATTATCGTCTGCAATTAAAACTGTAATTTTACCTTTCATTTCCCTTCCGCCTTCTGAATGTATAGTATTTACATTTTCTTTTTGTACTAATATTTATATTCTATTATAATATACAATTCAATAAAATAATACTATTTTTTCATTATTCTGCGACAAAATCCATGTCTGCACCTGAATTTTTCATTAACTCTACATATTCAGGAAAAGTAACTTTTATAGCTTCAGCAGTATCTATAGTTGTTTCTCCTTCTGCGTTTAGCCCTGCCAAACTCAAAGCCATAACAATCCTATGGTCATCATATCCTTTTAATCTGCAGCCTTTAAGATTGCTTCTCTTAATAACAAGCCCGTCTTCTAACTCCTTGATGTCAGCTCCCATTTTACTCAATTCTTCACACATAACTTTAATCCTGTCAGTTTCCTTTAATCTTGCCTGGGGCACATTTACAAGCTTTGTCACGCCTTCTGCAAAACAGGCTGCAACAGCCATTGCCGGAAGAGCATCAGGAATTGCATTCATATCTATTTCCCTTCCCTTAAGTCCATTGCCTTTTATTGTGATACTCCCATCTTCAACTTTCACAGATGCCCCCATATCCCCGAGTATTGAAAACACCTCTTTGTCTCCTTGAGGGTCATTAATATCTAAGTTTTCAAGGGTAAATTCCCCGCCTGATATAGCTGCCTGCACAGCAAAGAAGGTTGCAGAGGAAAAATCCCCGGGGATTGTGGCATCTATAGCATTATACCTTTGCCCGCCTTTTATATAAAAAGATTTATAATTGTTGTTTTCATATTTTATTCCAAATTTATCTAGCCACCATAATGTAATGTCTACATAAGGGATTTCATTTAATCTTGTAATATTTATTTCCGTATCCTTTTCAAAAAGTGGTGCATTTATAAGCAATGCTGAGAGATATTGGGAGGTTATGGAGTCTAAATCTGTAAACCCTCCTTTTATTTTTCCTTTAACAATTACCGGCGCCATGTCATTATTCCTGGTGGATAGAGCTTGCCCCCCTAAATTGTTCACCGCCTTTAACAGGGCACCTAATGGTCTTTTTCTTATCTGATAGTCCCCTGTAAAAACAGAGTAACCCTCCGCTAAGGCAGCTGTAACCGTTCCAAATCTTAATGTAGTCCCTGAGTTTCCTACGTTAATGACATCGCAGGGTGTAGAAGGTTCCCCGTTAAATCCCTCTATAACATATTTATCACCTAACATTTGAATTTTAGCACCTAATGCTTTGCATGTCTCAATTGCCGATTCTGCATCCCCTGAAATTAGAGGATTTTTAATTTCAGATTTGCCTTTTGCCAAAGAAGCAAAAAACAACCCCCTTATTGTATGGGATTTTGATCCGGGTATTTTAACCCTGCCACTCGTACTTGACTTTCTCACCTTTAATATCATTTTCTCGTCTCTCCTTTTCTACCCTTTCACTTACCTGACTGTACATCAAAACTTAGTTTTGTATTTTTTATTTATTTGACATACAATGCCTATTGTAATATTACATATTTTTAAATAATTTCTTTACAATATATATTTTAATATATTAAATGATTATAGACAAACTTTTATAATTAATATCTTCTATCACTTATTAAAAATATGTGCTAAAATATTACTATAATAAAAAATGTAGTTAAAATTTAAGCCTAAAAATACAATGATAAGGATGTAGTTTTATATGGATGGAACCATACTAATTATAGATTATTCTGAATATGAAAGGGAAAAAATCAAAATTACTTTTGATAATATTGGGGACTTTGAGTTTATTGAAATAAAAAAGCCAGACGAATTTTACAGTCTTAAAAGTATTAAACCTGATATCTCCCTTGTAATTATAGATATAGAATTTCCGGTGGCTGAGGAAGGCTTTAAAATCCTGTCTTCTTTAAAGAAACTTACTGCTGATACTCCTGTTATTATAGTTACAAAGGCAGATAATAAAACTTACCGTAAAACCGCTTTAGATTTTAATGTCCGGGATTATATAATAAAACCATACAGGACACAGCGCCTGGGAAATTCCGTCAGAAGTATATTAAAAATTGACCAGGCTAAATACAATATAGACAGCGCAAATGTTATAACTATGTCTGTTGAAGACTATATAACCAAAGAATTTAAGATTGCTTCCCGGGCCAATAAAAAGCTTTCAATAATACTCATAACCCCCGTGTATCCTTATAAGGCTACGTTGGAAAAAGATAAAAAAATTAATCCGGAATTTGAAAAAGATATGTATAATTCTGTTATCGAAAAGGTCAAACTTTCTTCAAGGTACACAGATACTGTTATACTAAATGACAACAAGGATATTCTGGTAATACTGCCCTTTACAGATGCAGCTGGGGCGTCAAAAGTTGTTGAAAAAATAAAGATTAGTGTTTCGGAGGCTTTAAATAATTTAGATTTTAAATTTGACCAACTTTTTTATACTGTATATTCAACTTTCCCTGATGACGGTAAAAATTTTCAGGCATTGATGAAAAAAGCCATTAAGCAGGTGGAAGATAAGATAATGCTGGAAAAAATAACATCTATTGGGGAAAATGCATTGGCTGATGCCAGAAATAAATATAATAAATTTAAAATGTAATTTTTTAGAAAGGAAAATGCTATGAAAGAAATAGAGCTTATTGCTACATGTGCTGCAGGCATAGAAGCTATGGTAAAAAGAGAAGTCCAAAAATTAGGATTTAAAGATATATCAACCGAAAACGGTAAAGTTACTTTTAAGGGAGATTTATCCAGCATTGCCAAAGCAAATATTAATTTAAGATGTGCTGACAGGGTGCTTTTAAAAATAGGAGAATTTGAAGCCCTTTCCTTTGAAGAGCTTTTTGAAAAAACCAAAGCCCTTCCATGGGATGAATGGATAACAGTGGATGGCAAATTTACCGTTTTGGGCAAATCGGTAAAGTCAAAACTTTTTAGCATTTCAGACTGCCAGGCAATTGTAAAAAAAGCCGTTGTGGAAAAATTAAAAACAAAATATAATGTGGAATGGTTTGAAGAAACCGGACCTGAATACACAATTCAGGTATCCCTTTTAAAGGATATTGCTACTTTAACTATAGATACCAGCGGTACTGCTCTTCACAAAAGAGGATACAGGAAAAGAATTGTAGCAGCACCTATCAAAGAAACCCTTGCCGCTGCAATGATTATGATAAGTTATTGGAACAAAAGCAAGCCTTTATTAGACTGTTTTTGTGGCTCAGGCACCATACCCATTGAGGCTGCCCTTATAGGAAAAAATATTGCACCGGGGCTTAACAGGACATTTGCATCTCAGGAATGGCCTGTTATAGATAAAAGTATATGGGAAAAAGAAAGACGCATTGCATTTCAGGCAATTGACCAGGATGTTGAATTAAAAATTTACGCATCGGATATTGACCCTGAAGCTGTGGAACTGGCAAGGGAAAACGCCTATGAAGCAGGTGTTGACGACTGTATAGATTTTTCCGTTTGCGATTTTAAAAATGCAAAAGTTAAGGGGGACTATGGTGTAGTGATATCCAATCCCCCATATGGTGAAAGAATCAGTGAAAAAAAAGAAGTGGAGAATTTATATAAGGATTTAGGAAAATTTTTGAAAAATTACCCCACTTGGTCCAAATATTTTTTAAGTCCTGTGGAAAAATTCGAGAGATTATACGGCAAAAAAGCCAGTAAAAAAAGAAAGCTATTTAACGGCAATATAAAAGTTGACTACTACCAGTTTTTCGGTCTACAGCCGCCAAAATGACTTTATTTGCCTTCCATGGCCTTTTTGGCAAACTCTGTATTTACTATGTTTTCATACGGAACTTCCTTTGTAAGTTCCCCTGCTTCTTTCATTACCTCCTGCAAAAGTTCAAAAGCTTCTTTTTTCATAACCGGGTCGCTGCACCATGCATCATTTTCTTTATACCTTTGTGCAACTTTTATTAAAATATCTTCATCTGCATCAGGAAAAGAAGGTTTTATAACTTCTGTAATTTCCTCCGGGGTGTGCTGCTCCACCCATTTTTGTCCTTTATATATTGCATTTGTAAATTTTTGAATGATATCTTTGTTTTCTTCTATATAGCTCTTTTTGGCAAAGTAAGCTGTATAAGGTATTTCCCCACTTTCCTTTCCAATGGAAGCTAAAACATATCCTCTGCCTTCTTTTTCTAGCATTGATGCAACAGGCTCAAACAAAGTTACATAATCCCCCTGCCCTCCTGTAAAAGCTCCTGCCATAAGGGCAAATTGTATACTGGTATCAACCACTAAATCTTCTTTAGGGTTTAATCCCTTCTTTTTAAGTACATATTCCAATGTCATGTAGGGAACTCCGCCTTTTCTACCGCCAATTAAAACGCTTCCTTTAAGATTTTCCCATTTAAAATTTTCTTCAGGTTTTCTTCCTACAAGAAATGAGCCGTCCCTTTTTGTAAGCTGGGCAAAGACCACCCCGTAATCTTCTTTCCCTTCATTGTACACATAAATTGCAGCTTCAGGTCCTGCAAAACCAATATCTGCCTGATCTGACAAAACCGCTGTCATAACTTTGTCTGCCCCTTGCCCTGTTGTAAGCTCTATTTCTAAACCTTCCTCTTCAAAAAAGCCTAGATTCAAAGCTACATACTGTGGAGCATAAAAAACTGAATGGGTAACTTCATTTAAACGTATCTTTTGGTAATCATTTTTGCTACATGCACAAAATGAAAGCAAAATTCCCAAAATCAAAATAAAAACCAAAATCTTTTTCATATTTCACACCTCCTAAAACCAATATATTCTTTCTCAAAGTGACAGGTGAATTATAAATAATTATTGTAAATAATTTTACTTGGATTTAATTATAATTTTTTCAATAAAAGCTACTACCTGGTACATGAGGGTTGCTGCAACAGATAAAATTAATACACTTGTCATAACCAAATCCAATTGGAACACCTGGCCTCCATAAACAATGAGATAACCTATACCTGATTTGGATACTAAAAATTCCCCCACTATCACCCCAACCCAGGACAAACCTACATTAACTTTAAGAGCATTGACAATAACGGGGTAGGAAGAGGGCAGCACAACTTTGGACAGCACCTGGAGCTTATTTGCTCCAAAAGTTTCAACTAGTTTTATTTTATCTTTATCCACCGACTGCAATCCATTTAAAACTTCAAGTATAGTTACAACTATGGATACAGACAGGGCAATCACAACTATTGCTGCAGGTCCGGCACCTATCCACACTATAAATATTGGCCCTAATGCTATTTTAGGTAAGCTGTTTAACACAATTAGGTAAGGTTCCATGACTTTTGAAAGAAAATCCGACCACCACAGTATAATGGCTGCAATGGTGCCAAGAAATGTTCCCAGTAAAAAACCTATTACCGTTTCAGCACAGGTAACTAAAATGTGTTTAAAAAGTTCCCCCTCATTGTAAAGGTTTAAAAAAGTTTTTATAATCCTTGAAGGCTGGCTTGTTATAAATGCATCTATAATTTTCAAATTTGCAGCCACTTCCCATAAAAGAAAAATCAGTATCACCAAAGCAATTTGTGTAAACAAAATAAGTATTTTGCGAAGTTTTATTTTTTTCAAATATTCCATATGTTCTTTTGATACCGGCACCTTTTTAGAACTAAACATGGACATCAAGCTCCTTCCATATCATGTTGAAATAATCTTTAAATTCCGGTGCCTCCCTTGCCGCCAACGGGCTTTTTTCTTTTTTGGAAAGTACAATATTGTGTATGCTTTTTACAGTACCCGGTCTTTTGGAAAGAACCATAACCCTGTCTGACAGGCTTATACTTTCAGCTATATCATGGGTAACAAGTATTGCCGTTTTGTTTTCTTTTTTTATTATCCTGAATATGTCATCAGCAACAGAAAGCCTGGTCTGATAGTCTAATGCAGAGAAGGCCTCATCTAAAAGAAGTATTTCCGGTTTTAAGGCAAGGGTTCTTATAAGAGCCGCTCTTTGTCTCATTCCTCCTGATAATTGGGACGGGTACTTATCTTTAAATTCACCAAGACCATATGTGTCCAAAAGGTTTAGTACATATTCTTTATTTTCTTTTGAAACTCTTTTTTTAATTTCAAGACCTAAAAGCACATTTTGTAAAATATTTCTCCATTCAAAAAGGTGATCTTTTTGAAGCATGTATCCTACTTTTTCAGATATCCCCGAAACCAGACTACCATCTATCAAAACTTCGCCACAAGAAGGTTTAATAAGACCTGCTATTAAAGACAGCAGAGTTGATTTTCCGCATCCGCTAGGACCTACAATGCTAAAAAATTCTCCTTTTTTTATAGAAAAGTTAATATCACGTAATGCATCTGTTTCCCCGTTTAAGGAATGATATTTCATGGAAACATTCTTAAGTTTTACAATACCATCCACTTTGAGCACCTCAATTTCAGGTCTTTATAACAGTATATTATTTGGTTTACTTAAAGGTGCTCATAAAAAATTATATATATCATTTAAAAGAGTTTAATATTTTAAATATTATTAAGAATTGAAGATAAATTATTTTTTAGACTTTTTATCCATTAATTTACCTGTAAAACTTCCTAAGCATACCCCTAAAACAACACAAACCAATGGCGGAAAACTATCCCAAATTACAAATTCTGCTATGGCAAGCATCCCTCCTATTACAGTTCCTGCCAACATTCCTATTTCTGTATAGGTGTATCCTTCCATTATCAATTTGCCCCTTCCAAAACTTTAGTTTAATAAATTCAATAAACTATATATTAGACGGGACAACCTTATAAAAAGTTCGCAAAACCCAGGTGGATATATACTCCACCTGGGTCCGGAATACTTAATTTATTTAATAGTTTTATTTTTTAATTATTATAGATTCCCCTGTCATTTCCTCAGGCTTTTCAACTCCCATAATGTCAAGGATTGTGGGGACAATATCAGCTAAACGCCCTTCTCTTAGGGAAACATCACCTAAACCTATTGCAATTAGAGGAACAGGGTTTGTTGTGTGGGCTGTAAAAGGCCCCCCGTTTTCATAATCCTTCATC
This sequence comes from Acetivibrio saccincola, assembly GCF_002844395.1. Lineage (NCBI taxonomy): Bacteria > Bacillati > Bacillota > Clostridia > Acetivibrionales > Acetivibrionaceae > Acetivibrio > Acetivibrio saccincola. The sequence continues at coordinate 2,659,348 of NZ_CP025197.1, forward strand.
TGCTCAGAGTTTCCATGGTCTGCAGTAATCAGCGCCACTCCACCCTGATCTAATATTGCAGGAATCACCTTTCCAAGGCATTCATCAATAGCTTCAATAGCAGATTTAGCTGCGTCAAAATTTCCTGTATGCCCTACCATGTCAGGATTTGCATAGTTTAAAACTATTACATCATAGACTTTTTGGTTAATTCTTTTTACAACCTCATCAGTTACTTCGTATGCACTCATCTCAGGTTTCATATCATAAGTAGCAACTTTAGGGGATGGTATCAGCACCCTGTCTTCTCCTTCGTATACAACCTCCACCCCTCCGTTAAAAAAGAATGTAACATGAGCATACTTTTCAGTTTCGGCAATTCTAAGCTGCCTGTAGCCCAATCTGCTTATATATTCACCAAAAGTATTTTTAAGGCTTTCAGGCTTAAATGCCACGTGAACATTTTTAAAAGTTTTATCATACTCTGTCATACACACAAAATATACGGGAAAATAACCTTTACCTCTTTCAAAACCATCAAAATCAGTTTCTGTAAAAGCTCTTGTTATTTCCCTTGCCCTGTCAGGTCTGAAGTTAAAGAATATAATTGAGTCATTTTCACCTATAGCCGCTACAGGAGTACCATTCTTTTTAATTACTGTAGGCTTTACAAATTCATCGTATTCTTCCCGTTTATATGACTCTTCAACAGCTTCCACCGCGCTTTGGGCTTCTAAGCCTTTTGACAGCACCATGGCATCATAAGCCAGCTGTACTCTTTCCCATCTGTTGTCCCTGTCCATGGCATAGTACCTTCCCATTACAGTGGCAATTTCACCTACGTCTATCTCTTTCAGCTTCTCTTCTAATTCTTCCACATATCCCTTTGCACTGTCCGGTGGTACATCCCTTCCGTCAAAGAAGCAATGTATATATACATCATTGAAATTTTTTCTTTTTGCAAATTCCAATAATCCGTACAAGTGGGTATTATGGCTATGTACACCCCCGTCGGATAAAAGACCGAATAAATGAAGTTTTGAATTGTGTTTTTTGCAGTTTTCTATAGCATCAATAAACTCTTTCTTTTCAAAAAAGTCACCGTCTTCTATGGATTTTGTAATGCGTGTAAGCTCCTGGTATACAATCCTTCCGGCTCCGATATTTGTATGACCTACTTCAGAGTTACCCATCTGCCCGTCAGGAAGACCTACATCCATCCCACTTGTCCTAATGATGGTATTGGGATACTCTTTCATAAACCTGTCAATATTGGGCTTGTTGGCAGCTTTTATTGCATTTCCCTCTTCCCTTGGGTTTATTCCGTACCCGTCTAAAATAATAAGGGCAACCAATCTATCTTTCATACCTTCCCTTCCTTTCTTTTACTTATCAATTTTTTAAGGAAAATATAAACCCCCTTATGCCAAAAACAGGCAGGGGGTTTTGTCTGTTAATATATCCTGTTGTTATTTGTTGTAGTTAACAATTTTGTCAAATTCGTCAAGGTCAAGACTTGCACCACCTACAAGTCCTCCGTCTATATCAGGCATAGTGAAAAGCTCTTTTGCATTTGATGCTTTAACGCTTCCGCCATACAGTATCCTTATGGCATCTGCCACATCTTTTCCATACAGCTCTTCTATAACTTTTCTTATTACTGCACAAACTTCTTGAGCCTGCTCACTTGTAGCCGTCTTACCCGTTCCGATGGCCCATATAGGTTCATAAGCTATAACAGCCTCTTTTACCTGTTCTGCACTAAGACCTAAAAGAGCTATTTTTACCTGGTACCTGACTAATTCAGAAGTTACACCCTGCTCCCTCTGAGTCAGTGACTCTCCGACACAGATTATAGGCTTTAAACCATATTTAAAAGCTGCATGAGTCTTTTTGTTTACAGTCTCATCAGTCTCTGCAAAGTACTGTCTTCTTTCTGAGTGACCTATTATAACATACTCCACTCCTAAATCAGCCAGCATGGCACCTGAGACTTCCCCTGTAAAAGCTCCATTTTCTTCCCAGTGCATATTTTGTGCTGCTACTTTTATGTTTGAGCCTTCAACAGCTTTCTTAACTGATGGAATGCATACGAAAGGCACCCCTGTAATCACTTCCGTATCGGCACCCGCAACTTTGTCTTTCAAAGCCTGAACAAATTCAACGGCTTCCGTTGCAGTTTTGTTCATTTTCCAGTTTCCTGCTGCAATTTTTACTCTGCTCATTTATATTTTCCCCCTTATTTGTCCATTAAAACATCTATTCCCGGAAGTACTTTTCCTTCCAAAAATTCCAAAGATGCTCCTCCTCCGGTAGAAATATGTGTTACTTTGTCTGCAAAACCTAATTTCTCAATAGCTGCAGCTGAATCACCGCCGCCGATAATGGAAACAGCACCTGACTCTGCAACTGCTTTTGCAACAGCTTTTGAACCATTTGCAAAGTTATCAAACTCAAATACCCCCATAGGTCCGTTCCAAACAACAGTTTTTGCATTTTTTAATTCATTTGAAAATAATTCTATAGTCTCAGGTCCTATATCCATACCCATCCATCCGTCAGGTATTTTGCATGATTCAACTACTTTGCTTTCTGCATCATTTTTAAATTCAGTTGCTACCACATTATCCACCGGAAGCAATAATTTAACACCTTTCTTTTCTGCCTTTTCCAATAAACTTTTAGCAAGTTCCACTTTATCCTCTTCACAAATGGAAGTACCCACTCCGTAACCCTTAGCTTTAAAGAATGTATATGCCATTCCACCGCCTATTATAAGGGTGTCTACTTTATCAATAAGGTTTTCTATAACAGCTATTTTGTCTGACACCTTAGCTCCTCCAAGTATTGCTACAAAAGGTCTTTCAGGGTTTGAAAGGGCTTTGCCCATAACTTCAATTTCCTTCTTTATAAGGTATCCGCAAACTGCAGGAAGGTAGTCAGCAAGCCCTGCTGTTGAAGCATGAGCCCTGTGAGCTGTTCCAAATGCATCATTTACATAAATTTCTGCCATGCTTGCCAGTTCTTTTGCAAAATCAGGGTCATTTTTAGTTTCTTCCTTGTGGAATCTCACGTTTTCAAGAAGAAGTACTTCGCCTTCTTTTAAGGAAGCAGCCTTTTCTTTTGCATCTTCCCCAATTACGTCTTTTGCTAAAATTACTTCTTTACCTAATAGCTCCCCTAATCTATCTGCCACAGGTTTCATACTGAATTTATCTTCAAAACCGTTCTTAGGTCTTCCTAGATGGGATACCAATATTGTCTTTGCACCGTTTTCAACCAGGTACTTAATGGTAGGAAGTGCTCCTACAATTCTTTTGTCGTCTGTTATTTTGCAGTTTTCATCTAAAGGCACGTTAAAATCCACTCTCACAATGACTTTTTTGCCTTTAACATCTATATCTTCAATGGCTTTTTTATTCATCATTCCCATAAATTCACGCTCCCTTAATTATAAATTTTTTCCCCTTTATTAATTAAATTTATTTAAAACTAATTAATGTATATATCTACTACATTCATTTTAAAAAGGCTCGGTTGTATAACCGAACCTTTAAATAGCAACCTCTCTTAATACAGTCTTATATAACTTAAAGTTAAAATTATTTTGAATCAACTGAAGCCATATGGCAAATTAAATCAATAACTTTGTTTGAATATCCCCACTCATTGTCGTACCATGCAACAAGTTTAACAAAGTTGTCATTTAAAGCTATACCTGCTTTAGCATCAAATACTGAAGTTCTAGCTTCGCCAATGAAGTCTGATGATACAACATCATCTTCAGTATATCCCAAAATACCTTTTAATTCATTTTCTGAAGCTTTCTTAATCGCAGCTTTTATTTCTTCATAGCTGGTTGGTTTTTCTAAACGGCAAGTCAAGTCTACAACAGACACGTCAAGAGTTGGTACTCTGAATGCCATACCTGTAAGTTTTCCGTTTAGTTCAGGAATAACTTTTCCAACAGCTTTTGCTGCTCCTGTGGATGAAGGAATAATATTTCCTGCTGCTGCACGTCCGCCTCTCCAGTCTTTCTTTGAAGGACCGTCAACTGTCTTTTGTGTAGCTGTTGTAGCGTGTACAGTTGTCATTAAACCTTCAACTATACCAAAATTGTCATGAATTACTTTAGCTAGAGGCGCTAAACAGTTTGTTGTACATGAAGCATTTGATACAACATCCATATCTTTTGTATACTTGTCATGGTTAACTCCCATAACAAACATTGGAGCATCCTTTGAAGGAGCACTTATTACTACTTTTTTAGCACCAGCACTTATGTGAGCTGAAGCTTTTTCTGTAGTTGTAAATACACCTGTGGATTCTACAATGTACTCTGCACCACATTCTTTCCATGGAATTTCTGAAGGTTCCATGCATGCATAAACACTTATTTCTTTTCCGTTAACAACAAGTTTACCGTCTTTACTTGAAATTTCACCTTTAAATTGACCATGCACAGTGTCATATTTTAACATATACTTCATGTACTCCAGATCAATAAACGGGTCATTGATACCAACAACCTCAACATCCGGATTGTCGATAGAAGCTCTGAATACTAAACGTCCTATACGACCAAAACCATTAATTCCAACTTTTACTGCCATAATTTTCTCCTCCTATGTAATTTATTGGTACTTATTTTAAGCTACATGGTAGCATCAATGCAAAAAGTAATAAATTATATAATATACCATGAACATTTTATATTATTTCTTTTTGATTTTCAATACCTATATCAAAAAAATAATTAATTTTTTAACAAAGTTTTTTTATTTCCAATAAAAGTGCGTATAACTCCAGTAAAATGTAATAAAAATAGTTTTCTCAAATTCCTTATTTTTATTCGTGTATCTAAAAATTCTATTTTTTTTAAAGTTATCCAATAATAAAATTTTCTAATAGTTTTTTTATTTTTTAAAATGTAACTATTCAAAGAATGTTGCACTAGTTTGTACTCATATCGGACTCACATAATAAATATTATAAGAACTGTTAAAATGATTAAAAAGTTTAATCACATATCCTCCTCACACTGGTAATCCATCATCAATTCCATTGTATTATTATATGAGCCTTCTGCTTTTTTTCTGTTATTGTCATTAATATACTCTTTTCCCATATTCTCTTTTAAAATAGGAAGAATCCTGTGAACCGGTCTTCCGTTTTCATAAAACATGTCCACCCATGTGGGAATGTGCTTAACACTTTTTAATATAGTTTTATCTTCCCCGTTTTCACTTTGTTTTTCCAAAGTAATGCGTACAATAACCCCGTCTTCCGTATACACCTTGTTTGGCCTTTGTGCCTGGTCTTCCCTGCGGAAATTGGAAATGAAATTCCCCATTGAATATATAATGTACTTAAGGCTACCTTCTACTTCCACTACTTCTGATTTTTGAACTACATGGGGGTGGGTTCCCAACACAATGTCCGCTCCCCAGTCAAATAACTTTTCCGCCAGCTGCTCCTGGTGGACACTTTGGGTCCTGTGATATTCATTCCCCCAGTGCATGTAGGCAATTATAATATCTGAATTAATTTCCTTTGCTTTTTCAATATCTTCCTTTATTTTTTGTTCATCTATTAAATTTAGCATATATTTTTGTTCTTCCTCAGTTAAAAAAGGTGAGTTTCCGTTACAACTGTATGAATAAGCAATGATGCTTATTTTAAAGCCTTTAACGTCAAGGGTTATAAACCTGTCATCCTCCGGCGTTGCCAAAGTACCCACATGCCGCATGCCTCTTTCATTTATTTTTTCTATGGTTGTTAAAATTCCTTTTTTCTTTCTGTCTAAGGCATGGTTATTTGCAGTAACAAGCACATGAAACCCTGTATATTTTAGTGCATCCAGTATGGAATCCGGAGTATTGAAATAAGGAAAGCTTGTGTACTTTTCCTCCTCACCTGCCGTAACGGTTTCAAGATTTGCAATGGCAAGATCTGCATCCTCTATGTACTCTCTGACATATTCAAAAACCCCGGTAAAGTCATATTCCCCCGTTTCAGGATTAAATGCACTTTGCAAATTTAAATTGTGACACATTATGTCCCCTACTGCAGCTATTGTAATGGTTTGTGGCTCTTTTTGACTTTCCTCGTCCGATACTTCTTCTAAAGGAGTTTCTTTAGGAGTAATTTCTTCTGCTTGTCCCTTCTCTTCCTTTTCACTGTCATTTTCTGCCCCTTCTGGTGTTTTACCTTCATTTTCTAAAAAAGTGCCGGTGCTTTCAGGCTCATTTACAGACCCGCAACCTAACAGTGTAATAACAAAAATAAAAGCTGCGATTATTGTCGCATATTTATAGTATTTTTTCATGTTCACACCTCACTTGTATAATTATAATTTTATTATAAAATTATTGTAACAAATTAATTTTTTTGGTCAACATAACAGTTCTAATTTTATATTGATTTTATTTTAAATACATCATAAAAGGCTTACTTATAAACTTTCAGAATAAGGAATTGCCAAAGACAGACAGCAATCATCACATAAAAATGAAAAAAGTTTTATTTTATAACCCCCTGCTTCCAACACATCATCTACAGTGTCCAGCTCTTTAAAATTCATTTTCATTCCAAGCCTTAAAAATTTAGATACCGCTTCTTTTCTGGTCCAATATTTTATAGCCTGTGCATTTCTTTCATTCAAGTCCGGTATTCTAAATAAAACATCCTTTTCCCTTTCTGAAAAAAAGAATTTAATCAAAGAATTTTCCACCTGAAAATTTTTTTCAACATCCACCCCTATTCTTTTTTCTGACACCACTCCTATGCAGTACGGAAAAGAGTGGGTGATGGACACAGTTATATCAGGGTATTGATGAATATAAGGGGCAGAATCTGCCCCTTTTAAAACATCCACACAGCTTAAATCCACTATGCACTTTCTTAAAGCTTTATATTCAAAAAGTGCTTTTTTTACCGCATACCTGCCGCAAAGCCACTGGAGTTTTTTTTTATAAACTTTAAAACTCTCTAAATACCCTGCCTCCTTCTCAGACAGCAGGGAAAAGCACCTGCTTTCCCCAAGCTGCAATCTTTCATGCATCTTACCCATATCCACCAATGCATAATTTAAGTCAATATGTTTTTTTATACTTCCCATATTAAGTTCAATTAAATGCTTTGTCCTTTGTGGTATCATAAGCTAATCCGCCTCTTTACAACATTTCTTACATAGTAACATAATTCATCGTACTCATTTAACATTATTACATCGTATGTTTTATATTCATCCCCATCCTCTTTTAGCCTTGCATAAACTTTATAGCTGCATACATCCCTTGGGACTTTAACAACCCCGATTTCATCCACCTTCCATGGCAGATACACTCTTTCATTGTTATAAGCAGTATGTATGCCGCACACCTGGAATATGGAATCCATAAAAGCAGGGTTAATTAACAGCTGGTCAAGTTTATACTCTTTATTGTTAATTTCCTCTGACGGAAGTGTCTTAATTGTAAGCACGGCACCCTTGCTGTTTCTCAAAAACCTGTTGTTTTCCGGATCTTCATCCATAAACAGAGTTCCTAATACTATGGCATTTTTGGTTATTCTAAGCTGGCTTTCAAGGGCAGCCCTTGTAGAACCCTCTTCCCCGGGGTGGTGTTCTATATCCCTTATATCTAATAAATCACTGTAATCTGTAAGTTTTGTACTTATCTCCATGCTGTTTAAATTAATAAGTTTTGAGATACCGTATTTAGAATCTAAATATGTATATACGTCTCCTTTAAAACTCTCTTCCCCTGTCTTTTTCACTTCCAATATAATTTCCTGGGGTCTTTCATAAAAGAGTTTACAAGGATTGTTAAGCATTAAGTTTTTAAAACAATACTGGTCTTTTCTTCCGTAAATCATGCTGTGGTACTGGGCAAACATTTCCATAAATGCAACTGCCGGCATCAGAGGTGTTTCCCCTAACCTGTGATGGTTTATAATAGGGTCTCTTTTAACTGAAAATACTTTAAAAGCCTTTTCAATAAAATCGTTTCTTTTGCTCACCCACTCAATAAAAGGAGTAGGGCTGTGCTTTTTATAAGCCATGTCTTCCGGCATTATAAACCCAAGACCTTTGCTTACAATAATCTCACTTGCATTTGTTTTTCCCTCTAAGAGGTTTATAAACTCATCAGCTCCTCTTTCCGGCTCAATAAGGTTTAGCCCTATTTCTTCAAAATTCTCTTTTAAGTATTCATTTCTCCAGGCTATACCCACATCCTTCCAGCCAGACCAAGCTATGCTCAGTCCATGGATGTTTTTATGCTTTGAGTTTAATGAAGAAATAAAGCTTCCTATAAAACCATTTGCTGCACAGTAGTCCAGCTGCGCCTCATTTCCAAACCTTCCTGAGATGGAGGAAAACCCAATTACGCTTTTTAGCTCCTTTTTGTCCAAAAGCCTGTAAAGGTTTAGAAGTCCCCTTACCTTTACTGAAAATATTTCATTAAATTCCTCCACACTCTTATCTTTTAACAGCCTGCTCTTTTCAATTCCTGCCCCGTGAATCAGTACATGGACAGGACCGTTATTTTTAACTGATTCTTTTATAACTTCTTTAAGCTCCTCATAGTTCCTGACATCACAGGACAAGTACAAAGCTTCATTTCCGTCATCCTTTATTTGATTCATCAGTTTGTAAACGGATACAGCTTTTTTTACCTTTTCCAGCTCCTTGCTTATCATTACAGGAGTAACTTTTTCATGTTCTTTTTTAAGCCTTTCCATTATTTCTGTTCTTTTGTTTTCTATTTGCTCCTCATCCAGCTGTGAAAGCTCATCCACATTGCTGTACAACTTAGTACGCCCTATAATGGTAAATTTAGCTCTGTATTTTTTTGACAGCTTCTTTGTTATTTCAGAAGTTATACCGTTTCCACCACCTGTAATCAAAAAGTGAATATTTTCAGGGTACTCTGCCTTCTCCAGCTTTCCCCTATCTAAATAGTCGATTTTCAGCACCATGCGCTTACCCTTTTCATAGCCAATTTCAAAATCAGTAGAGGAACACTCCGTCTCTGCCTTAAGTATAGATGCAATTTCCATAAGGTCGCCTTCAAAAGCTCCCACATCCACCACTTTTACTATTGAATCCGGCCATTCCTTTCTAAGTCCTTTGTAAAAGCCGCTTAAAGCTCCAAAGAAAGGGTCAGGGATTTCCTTTGTATCTTTTGCATATCCATGGCAGCCGTCCATTGAAATTGCACATACAATCCTCAATTTTGGCTGTGGAATTTTTTCACTAAGTTTTTTATAAAATATGAATCTGGCTCCACCGTTTAAAAACTCCAAAGCCTCTTCTTCCTTTGATATGCTGTCAATATCAAATACCTTACCTATGTGAGTGCAGTCAATTATTATGTCTGCATTTTCATGTATGATTTCTAAACTGTTTTCAAAATCTTTAAAGTCTTCATTTTTATTAAATATAAATTCTTTTACAAATTTTGATTGTTCTTTAAAATAATCTGATATCTTACTTACCGTTTCCTCTTCATCACCTATAATCCATATATTTTTGTTATTTAAATCAAAATCCTTTTCACCTAAAGCTTCTTCTGCAAATACAGGTATCTGAAGGCTTAAATCTCTTTCAACTTTATGGTATTTTTCTTCCGGCTCTTTTATAGTTTCTGCTTTTATAGCTTCTGCATTTAAATCTTCTTTTTTTTCATTTTCTTCTCTTATATTGTTTTCTTCACCTGTATTGTTTTCTTCATTCTTTTTTGTGCTATTTTCTTCTTTTGACCCGGTTTTGTAAAATTTACTTTCTACAAAGTCAATTACATCCCCTATGGTTTTATAGGCGGATATATTTACTTCTGTCTCCTCCGGCATTCCATACTTTTCACCTATAAGGGAAAATATTGTTGCCTGCTTTACTGTATCTATCCCGAGGTCTGCTTCCATCTCCATATCCTTTTCAAGCATTTCTTCAGGATATTTTGTCACTTCTGATATAATTTTTATAACAGCTTCTTCTGCACTAATTTCCGGTTTTGCATCTCCTCCTACATCCTCTTTTTCCATCTGTTTTGTTTCAATCTTCCCGTCTAAATTTTCTTTCTTTTCTTCTTCATTTTTTTCTGCATTTTCATTTATAAGTCCCTTAAAATCCTTTTTTAATCCCTTTACAAAGTCAATTACATCCCCTATGGTTTTGTAGCTGGATATATTTACTTCTGTCTCCTCCTGCATTCCGTACTTTTCACCTATAAGGGAAAATATTGTTGCCTGCTTTACTGTATCTATTCCGAGGTCTGCCTCCATCTCCATATCCTTTTCAAGCATTTCCACCGGATATTTTGTCACTTCTGATATAATTCCAAGTACATCTGATTCATAATTGTGGTAAGATACAGATTTACCATCCATCTGTACATCCTCATATTGAACTTTTTCTGCACCTGTTTCACCACTTTGGTTTTCTAACAAGTTGCTTTTAAAATCCGGCTTACACCTTTGTACATCCGGAAGGCTTTCCCTTTGCTCCTCTTCTCTTCCTTCACCTTCAGCCACAAGGATTCTTCCCTGATTTTTTAACTGCACGTTTTCAAAGCCTGAAACTTCCTTCAGCCATTTATTATAAGTTTCACTGTCAAAAATCCTGTTGTCTTTGGAGGATATTCTTTCTAAAAGATGGTAGTTGCCCTGTCCTCCAAAGGCTATAACCATCCTTAGAGCATATCTGAAATTATGCTGTCCCCCCTTAGATATATTGAGACCTTCTAAGGAAGGATCCGGCTCTTTGAAATTTGGCACCGGTGGTATTTCCTGTCTTAATAGTGCTTTTGCCGCAACAGCCTCTTCTAAAGATGCGCCCATTGTATGCCCTGTCATTCCCTTTGTGTTTACAATTTTTATATCCCTGTATCTGTCCCCGAATACATTTTCAAGTGCCATTTTTTCAGTTTCAGCACAGCCACCTTTTTTAGGTGAAAATGTCTCATGGGAAAAATACACCGTTTCCTTTGCAATTTCGCTTCTGTTAATTCCATGTTCTTCTTCCATTTTTGAAATAAATCTCTCTAATTCATCACAAAACTTCCTGCCTTCTATTTTGGATTGGTGTCCTGCAGTATTGAAAAGATGGGTTCCTAAAATACGGCAAATTCCATTCATACCACGTTTCTTTACATCTTCTTCCTTTTCGATTACAAGACCTACAGCACCGGCACCTAGAACCATTCCACTTCTTCTGTTGTCAAAAGGCACAGCCGCTTCAAAAACATTACCATTGTCTGAAGCTGCTCCCATACTTAAGAAACTCGCTCCTACCCACGGAAGCATTTTCTTTGAAGTAGGGTTATCTGCACCTATAACAATCATCCTTCTGGCATGCCCGCCTCTTATCAGGTCTTCTGCAAGTGTTACGGCAGATGCTGTGGAAGAACATGCAGCACTTATGGTTAAATTAGGACCCATGGCACCTATAAACTGTGCCAGCTTGTTGTTTGCCAGGGAGGAAATCTGCAATAACAATTGGTGGTTGAATTCATATATATCCTCTTCACCAAAATTATTCATAAGTCTTGAATAGTGGAAATTAAACCAGTCGGTTAAAACTTTCCTTACCCCGTCATCTTTTACTTTAGAAATTACTTCCTCATAAAAATCTATTAAATCCCTTCTGGTTTTTCTTCCAAATTTACTTGCTATATACTTTGATACCTCGGATATAAAAGGTTCAAATCCCGGAAAACCACACGCATATATTATCCCTGTATCCTTTTGCATTTCTTCCGGTAGCACCAGCCTTCCTTCTAAATAAGCCCCTGAAGACGTAACAATCTTTTCCCTGACAAGAGGTATTTGGGCATCCTTCAATGCCTCATATCCTGCTGCTACCCCTGCGCACACATCTAAAGACATTTGATTTATTATCTTTTCATCTATTTTATAGTCATTTAACATGTCAATTTCACCAAGTTTTCCTGCTATTTGAATAACTTCATTAATTGCAGAAAGCTTTTTAAATGTAACTTGGTGCTCATTCTTTAAAAGCCTCGTTATGTTTAAATCCAACAAGCTTTCTAACTCGTCATCAGTAAGTTTTTCAATTAAGTTTTTCCCTTCAAATATGTAATCAAAATTGTCATCTGAAAACACTTTCTTAAAAGTACCGGGAAGTCCTATTGATACTCCGCTATATACAAGACTTTCTTTGGCTTTTACTAAACTAGCATTTGAAGTCTTTGAAGTTTCTGACCTAATGTCCTCATTTAAAAGGACATCCCCTTCTATATTGTTTTTTGTCACTTTTTTCAAAATTTCCTTTGACGGAACATGCCTTACATTAACGCCTAGGGTAAATAACTGAGCCATAATTGTTTTATAAGACTCAATATCACTTCTTCCCTTCCTATTGGAAGTTAAAACTGTAACCTCCTTGTCACTTAAAATACTTTTCACAAGGTTTGTAAGTACCGTTGAAGGACCTGATTCAATAAAGACCCTTACCCCTTTATGGTAAAGGGATAAAATTGCATCTTTAAAATTCACCTTTGAAACAATTTGCTCTTTTAAAATATCCGGAACATCCTTTAACCCTTCCTCTGTATCCGGGTAAAAGTCCCCTGTATGACACGCCACAACCTTCTCCTTTGGCGCTTGGAAATGATAATTTTTAATTTTGTCATAAAACCTCTCTGATGCATCATTCATCAATGGTGTATGAAAACCGTGGGAAACATTAAGCACCCTGGTGTGAATATTCATTTCCTTTAAATATTCCGACACTTTCTCTATTTCCTCAAATTTTCCTCCTATAACCGTCTGCTCCGGGGAATTTATATTGGATATACTCACATTAAAACCCTGTTCTTTTATAATTTCTTCAACCTTTTTGCTGTCTGCATTTACACTGAGCATAATACCCCTGTCTTGTTCCGGTATGCTGTCAAAGGATAAACCTCTTTCCCCAACAATATTTAAAGCAGTATTTAAATCCAGCATTCCACTTGCAAAAAGACATGCCATTTCACCTAAACTGTGTCCTATCATGTAATCTGCCTTTACCCCGGACTCAGTCAAAAGTTTATGCATTCCCACATTACTTAAAAACATTGCAGGATGAGTGTTTTTTGTATTCTTTAGCACTTCTTCTAATGAACCCTCATCTTCTCCGAATATAAGTGAAGTAATGCCATAACCATATTTTGCCTCCCAGAAAGCATCTGCCTGCATATACAATGACTCAACACAGGTGTATTTTTCATACAGCTCCCTTAACATATTAGGGTACTGGGAAGCCTGCCCCGGAAACATCCATGCCATTTCGTCTGATTTTATGGTTTTTCCTTCCCTGAAAAACACACCTTTTCTATTAAGGGATGTTAAGTCCTTCTTTTCAATACATTCATTAAAATATTCCCATTTATCCTTTAAATCATCTAAAGAACTGAATACTATAGCAAGCCTCAAATTATCTTTGGCATAATTTAAAGAATTGTTTATAAGTACTCCTTCTTCTACCGGCTTGTTTTCTTTTTCTATTAGGTGTAAAAACTTAAGGTATTTGCTCCTGATATCCTCAATTACAGCCCCTGAAAACATTAAGACTTCATATAATTTATAACTTTCCTGTGAAGCTGTATCTGCTGAATCAAATACACTTGCTGTATTTACAGTATTTACATGTTCATTATTTTTCATTGCAGCAGGATAAAATCTTTTTACAAATTCAGGTCTGAATTCCTCCATACAAAGATGAAAATCAGCACCTCCAAATCCATATGCACTGACATTTGCCCGTCTTGGGTGCCAGTTTGTTCCTTCCCATTTTTTCTTCTCAGTGACAATATAAAATGGTGAGTCTTCTATTTTAAGCTTAGGATTTACCTCTTTAACACCTGCAGTTGGAGGGAGGATTTTATTGTAAAGGGCCAGACAGCTTTTTATCATACCAGGTGCCCCTGATGCATATCTTAAATGGCCTATATTTGATTTTACCGAACCTAAACCGCAGTAGTTTTTCCTCTTAGCACCTAAATTTAAAAATGCTTCTTTAAGTGCCTCTACTTCAACTTCGTCCCCTACAGATGTGCCGGTTCCATGAGCCTCCACATACTCAATGGTGTCCACAGGATATCCTGCCATTTTGCATGAACTCTCTATTACCCTTATCTGACCTTCTTTATTAGGAGCGGCAATGCCTTTACCCTTGCCGTCACTTCCCTGGCCAAAGCCAGATATTATGCCATAAATTTCATCCTTGTCCCTTAATGCATCTTCCAACCTTTTTAAAACCAGCACTCCCCCGCCCAGTCCGATTACAAAACCATTTGCCCTTTTGTCAAAGGGGAATGAACCATCGGGAGACAGTGCATTGATGCCGGAAAAGACCACCATAGGAATTTCACTCATTGTAACTTCCACACCGCCGACAAATACTACATCATAGTCTTTTCTCAAAAGTCCTATTACCCCGCAGATGGAAGCCGTCAGTGCAGATGCACATGCAGAATCAACTGTATAAGCCGGTCCTCTGAAGTCAAATACATTACATATTCTCCCTGCAGTTATACTCTGAAGCATACTAGGAGCGCTATCTTCTGTTATTGGAAATGTACCTTTTATGGATTTTTCCGTTATGTCACTGATTATCTCTTCCAGTTCTTCCGGAGTAAAGGCAGATTTTATTTTAGGGTTATTTTTTATATGTTCTCTCACTTTATAATAACTAAGTCTTCTTATAATGCTGTCATAATGTGTTCCAGGTGCTCCCGTGCCAAGAATTACCGCAGTCCGCTCTTTAGGGATAGGGGATTTAACTGATTGCAATGCCTGGTCCACACAGTATATTGCCGTGTGTTGATTTGGATCCATATATTCAGCTACAGTAGGAGGTATTCTGTACTTTCTGCTTAAAGCAGCAAAACTGTCCTTATCAACTAAAGCTCCCACTTTTGTATATGACTTGTCCTGTTTGTTAATCTGCCCGTACATTTCTGGTCTGTAAAACACTTTTTTGTCAAAAATGTGTTCCGGTAAATCTTTAACAGATACTTTTTTATTTAAAATGTTTTCCCAAAAAGTACTTATATCCGGCGCATCAGGAAACAACCCACCCATACCAACAATTGCAATTCTCTCGTCAGAATAATAGTATTTTTTCATTTTAACCCCTCCCCAAAATAATTTTTAAACTTATCTTTGATTAGCTTATCTTGGTAACTTTCATGAAAAAATTATAAATATCTTTTGATAGTTTAGGTACTCTTAAAATATTGAGATGACCTGCGTGATAAAGACTGACGTTTTTTACATTGGTTTTTTCTATAAAGCTTTTGTATTTTTCTTCTTCAATAAGCTGGTCATAAATTGAGTACAAAAGTGCAACAGATTCAAAATCCACATCTGTATATGTGCCGTTAAATATCTCCACTTCTTCAAATACAGCTTCTGTTGCCTTCTCATTCCATTTATGTTTTCTAAGATCGTTTCTAATGGATTCTAATATATCACTTTCCCATACAAGCCTTTGCAAGCTGCCTACCGGATTAATGAGAACAATGCCTTTAATTCTGTTTTCTATAGCATTTGTCCCATCCTTTATAACATAATACTTTAAAGTAACAAATCCACCCATACTGAATCCTACAAGCAACAAAGGCTTTTCATTGGCATGATTTATAAACTGAACACAAGCCTCAACATCATAAACAGATTGAATAAAGGCTTTTTTTGTCCTGTACACATCAGCACTTAAGAAATATTCCCCGCTAAAAAGACTGTTTTTAGGCTTTCTTTTATAATGATATGGCAGTATCATTATAAAAACATTGAATTTTAATTCATTTAGCATTCTGACTAAAAACGTATAATTCAGTAAATGTTCATCGTATAGTCCATGGACAAACAATATATTTCCTATACTATCGTCACAGTAACTACTGTAAAGGTAAATGGTGTTGTTTTCTTTATAAGGTAAGGTAGTGTAAAAAGAAGGTATTTCAATAACGTCATAGCCGCCTGGAGCCTTCCCGTATTTCAGTGTGGAAATATCAATTTTTTTGCTGCTTATATTAGCCAGGGATAATTCATCATAGATAAAATATGAATTTACCGGCGAATGACTTACTTTAAAAAGCTTTTCACTTTTGATTTTTTCCATAGCTATGTTGTCAACAAACTTTGAACTTGCTTCGTTCATAAAAATCCCCCCTCCCTGCCTTTTAAATGAAACTTATTTTAGGCTTTCCCTGTTTTTCAGTGCTTTCTTGTCTATTTTTCCTACATTGTTTCTTGGTATCACATCAATAAATTCAATGGTTTTTGGAATTTTAAAATTTGCAATTTTTCCGGAAAGATACCGTATTAAATCCCTTTCTTTAACATCCGCACCATCTTCTATGACAACATATGCCTTTACAACCTCACCATAAAGCGGGTCGCTGATACCGATAGCTGCTGAATCAACAACATTTGGATGGGAATTTAATGCTGACTCAACTTCTATTGGGGAAATTTTTAAACCTGCAACATTTATAAACTCTGTTTTCCTGCCGCATACAACATAAGAGCCGTCTTCTTTTTTGTAACCTAAATCCCCTGTATATACACATCCATCCCTTAGCCTCTCAGCTGTCTCTTCCGGACGGTTGTAATATCCAAGCATCAAACCTCTTCCCCTGACCCTTAACTCTCCTATGGCTCCGTCTTCCACCACCTGCCCGTTTTCATCCACCACATCTACCTCCAGTATCCCTGTAGGTGGAAAGCCCACATTACCTGAAACATCCGGAAGCTTTGATATTCTTGTGGCTATTAAAGTACAAGTTTCCGACAGGCCATATCCCTCATCTAAATATATGCCCACCTTTTCCTTCCACTGTATGGCTGTCTCAGAACTTAACGGCGCAGCTGCACAAAATGCCGCCTTTAGCTTTTTAAGTTTTTCTATTCCCTGCTCATACCTTAAAAGCTGCATATAGTGTGTGGGAACACCGTAGATATGTGTTATATTTTCCTTTTCTATTGCCTCAACCACTTTTATAGGATGAAAAGATTTTAAAAACACAAGAGCCGCCTTATGTGCCAGGGAAGGAATAAGCAGTGATATTGAACCAAAGCCATGGGAAAAGGGTACAAAGCAAAGGAGCCTGTCCTCTTCTGTATATTGATACATTCTCATGTCGCTTTTTTCTAAGAATGTATAGTAACACCCTGTAGAAAGCATAACCGCCTTTGGGGCTGATGTTGACCCTGAAGTATAAAGAAGCATTGCAAGTTCGTCTTTGTCAAATTTATACATACCTGGTTCTTTGTCAATGCTTTGAGTGTTTTTATAAATCCGCCTTATATCTCCTTCCTCAAATATTTCAACTTCCCCCTGGTATACTTTTTTAACACTTTCCTTATCTAAATGTGTAAATATTAATGACGCTCCGGAGTCCTTTATATAATAAGGAAGCTCATCTGCTTTGTATAAAGGGTCAATAAGGCATATAACACATCCTATGTACTGAATTGCCAATAAAGCAATGGCAGCTTCAGCACCGTTATTTAGATGTGTTGCTATAACCATTCCCGGCTTATATCCTTTTGATACTAGAAAATCCGCTACCTTTATGACCGCATCTTTAAGCTCCCCGAATGTAAGTCTTTCATCTTTTTCTAAATCAACAATTGCTTCGTTATCAATATATTTATCAATACTATCATATAAGAAATCACAGTAATTCACATAAATCCCCCCAAAATATAGTATTTTTAAAACCTGAAAAGCAATCCCCCACTGCTTGCTCCTGCACCATGAGCCAGCATCATTACTAGATCCCCTCTTTTTATTTTGTTTGTCATAATTAATTCATTTAGTATTAAGGGGCTCATGGCTGCCACAGTGTTTCCATACCTTTCAAATAAACTTAAACTCTTTTCAAAGGGAATTCCTAAAGCTTTTACTTGTGCTTCCCATATCCTGGTTGACTGGTCAGAAGTTATAAAATAATCCACATCATCTAAAGTCATACCGGCCATTGACAGGAGTTTTTCTGCTATCATTTTGGTATACTCCACAGCCGAATCTAAAATTACTTTGCCGTCCACTATTTTCATGGTTAAAATATCGTCTTCAGTATCACAGAACCCTTTTGCTACCATAGTGGTTCCGCAGGGAATAAAAGCGTTGTCATATAATTTATGATTGGTAAAAATATAAGATGAGAGGAAATGCTTAGTATCAGAAGGTCCCAAAAGCATTGCAACAATGCCGTCCCCAAATAAAAACACCGTTTTGGTACTTGGATTTTTGCACTGCTGCGTTCTAGTGGAAGATACTCCTCCTCCCAATATAAGAACATAATCATCCCCTGTAGCAATGTATTTTAATGCCATATCCATTACGTGTACAAAACCGCTGCATGCACAAGTGACATCAAAGCCGGGTATTCCTTTTTTGGCTCCAAGCTTTTTTAGTACCGTTACAGCTGAGGCAGGAACATTTTGGGCACTAATTAATTTTGTGTATATAATCCTGTCCACCTCTTCAATACTTACATTTGCCCTCTCTAAACACTGGGTAATTGCCTCAGCCATTAAGTCTTCAAAGGTTTCATCTTCACTAACCCATCTTCTTTCTTTTATCCCAATGGAAAATTGAACAGCCCTGTCTGTAGCTACATAGTTGTATTTATCAATGATATCCTGATTGGTCATAACCTTTTTAGGAACGCCAACACCAGTAGACATAATTCTGGCATATTTATTGATACGTAAAGGTTTTATATCTGGAAATGAAATATCTGAAGAATATGTATTTCTTATCATTTTGCCCCCCTAATATTACATAATGTTATTTTTACTTGAAAATACCTATTAGTATTGCTTTGAATAGTCCTGCATTTCAAACTTCTGTTTTAGGGCTTAATATGATTTGTTAACTTTTTACATTGTTTTTGACATTTATATTTTCTTTAACAAAATCCACAATGTTTTTTAGTACAAATGATTCTGGTCGCGCGTCCATCATAGGAACTAAAAAAACTTCTGAAAACTTAAAACCTAATTCCACCAATGCTATTGAATCAGCACAAAGATCTTCTACCAAATCTGTTTCTAAATGCACTTCATCCTCTTCAACACGCAAATAATCAGCTATTATTTCCCTTGCTTTTTGATAAATCTCATCATAAGTCATATTACATCCCTCCCTAAGTTATTATACTCTGTAGATAATTCCCCCACCGCTTATGCCTTCCCCGTGGGAGATCATCATTACATTCATGCCTTCGGCAATTTTACCTGTGCTGATTCCTTTATCTATCAACAATGGGAGCATGGCAGACATGGTGTTTCCACAATCTCTTAAAATTGAAATGCTTTTGTCTTCACTAACTCCCAATGTTTCCAAAGTAAGTTGCCATATTTTTTTGTTGTTTTCTGTGACCAGTACTAAATCAATATCCTCCATTTTAAGTCCGCTTTCTTCAAGTAAGTTTTTTGAAACCACAGAGGTTGCCTCCCTGAAAAACTCCTCTGCTTCCTTCCAGTTCCCCATTCTATATGTATCATATATGTACGTTAACTCTTCAAAAGGCACCGTTTCATCAGTTCCATCCACTGCACTTAAGGGGCTTATGGAAAGTGCCAGATGAGAGTACTCATGATTGGAATAAAAATAGCTTGCTAAAATATGTTGTTCTTCCGTTCTTCCAAACAACAAAGAGGCAGAGGCATCGCCAAAGAGAAATGCCACCCTGGGGTCTTTTTTGCTTATAAGTTTTGTATGAATACCCCCGGAGGATAATAGAATGTATTCATCCCCTGTATCTATATACCTTGATATCAAATCCACTGAATGTAAAAATGAAGTTATACCGCCGTCCACATCAAAAGCATGCATGGCGGTATTGCTATTTAGTTTGCCCTGCAGCCTGCTGGCAGTCATGGGCAATAAATTGTCCCCATAATATTTATTCACTAAAATCCTAGATAAACGGTCAGGTTTTAATCCATAGCTATCTAAGCATTTTTTAGCAGATTTTAAAAGCATCTTACTGTCGTCATAAGAATCATCTGCAATATGTCTTGTTTTTACCCCTATTGTCTTTTCAATTACACTGCTTTTAAAGGGTAGAGAGTTTTTTTCTATTATTTCCTCATTTGTCAAAACTTTTTCGGGAAAAAATGAGGCTGTAGATAATATTTTGCAAAACCTAGTGATGTTTTTTCTTTTGTTTTTTGGAAAATAAAATTTTAAGCCACCCATTACATCCCCACCATTTTCTTTTTCTTTTTGTTTTCTCTAATTTTTATCTATATCCTTTATTTGTTTATTAGTTCATTTCTTGATTTATTTTTAATAATTTTTATGACTGCTTTCTCATTATATTTACAAATACCTTTACAATTTCAGGATCAAAATGAGTACCGGCTTTTTTCTCTAATTCTTTAAGTGCCTGTTCTTCATCCATTTTTCTGCTGTAAGGGCGTTCAGACACCATTGCATCATAAGAATCCGCTACACATATTATCCTTGCCCCAAGGCTTATTTCTTCTCCTGCCAGCCCGTCAGGATATCCCTTTCCGTCATATCTTTCATGATGATGACGTACATAGTCTGTAAGCATATCCAATTCTTCCAGAGGCTCTAATATATTCTGGCTATACACCGGGTGCTGCCGCAACAGATCCAACTCTTCTTTGGTCAATGGTTCTCTTTTATTGAGAATAAATCTAGGTATTTCAACTTTACCTATATCATGCAAAAGTGCTGCATACTGAATTATACACACTTCTTTGAAATCAAGCTCCATGGCATTTGCTATCTTTACTGCATATGAGGAAACACGTTCACAATGTCCGGATGTATACTTATCCTTAGCTGATATGGTACTAACCAGTCCCTTAAATATACCTATTAACTGCTGATGGTCTGAACTAATATGCTTGCGAATTTGTAAAATAGCATCTTTGTATAAATGTACTTTGTCCTTTCCTAAGTTTTTAGCATTGTAAAGTGCCACATCTGTCTGGTAAATAAGCTCACTTTTGCCCTTAGCCTTATTTGGATATTCTGAAAAACCTATAGACAGTGTAAGTTTATCGTAAAGAATTCCATGGTAGTACAAAACTTTTTTTTCTTCGAATTCTTCTTGAATTCTCTTTGCCTCTTTTTCTAAACTTTCTAAACTATCCCCTCTCATTATTATTGCAAATTCATCCCCGCCATATCTGCATATGTAAGCTTTTTTATCTTTCAATAAACTCTCTAGAATGGCTACTGTTCCTCTTAAAATTTCATCTCCGAAACTATGTCCGTATATCTCATTGTACATTTTAAAATTGTCAATATCTATCATCATAAGTCCTAAGGACGACTTTTCTTTATCCGCCATTTCTATTTCCTCATCAAGGATGCTGTAAAAAAACCTCTGGTTATATGCCCCGGTCAGTTCGTCTGTAATAGCCAGCGTTTCAAGCTTTTTTTTCTGGATATCCTGCTTGTACGAAAGAATTGCAACAAAAACAGTTATCACTCCTGTGGAAATTTTAAGAGACAGTCCTAAAATTCCCCAGGGCATCATTTCTAAATTATAATATATTACAAGCATTAAAACTACATCAAATGTAATAACAAAACCGGCTATAATAAGCCCTAAATATCCAAACCTAAAGGCAAGTATAAAAAGTATGGACGATTGGATATTAGTTATAAATCCCCTTAAATTGTGCTCTGTATCAGGAGAAAGCATTATTTGAATTATAGAAAAGGAAAAAGAAATTAAAGTAAACAACAAAAACTCTGTTTTTCTAAATGCAGTATTTAAGTACTGCTCAATTAAGTGCATAAAATATCCTTTTAGTGAATTCTCTTTCCCGTTTGATAGTAAATTTAGTTTTTTATCCGAATCCCTTACAATATTGTCCATACTTAACTCCATAATTATATAATCCTCTAATACTTATTATACTTCATTTAATGATATATTTCTATAAAAATCTTCACTAATTTCCCTAAAATATTATAAATTTAACAACAAAAATTCTATTTAGTTAACGTATATATTGTATTTGTTTATGTATTTAATGGGGTTATAGGATTTTTTAGCCCTTCTGAGGCTTTCTATCCCTAAGTCCTGCTCCCTGTTTACATATAAAATATTCCTTAGCTCATATTCACAAAATTTCTGATTTATAAATGCATAAATACCCTTTATACTGCTGTTTGCTTTTTCAATATGAATTACTGCATACCGGTTATTTATTATTTCCCCGACGGTATATGCCTCAAATTTTCCGTTAACTTTTATAAGTGCACCCTTACAGTCTAATTTAGCAAAGTTTTTTAGTACTTCCCTGTTTGCCAGTCTTTCCGGGTACATTATTCCATTTCCTCCGTCTTCTTTCCCCAAATTCCACTCTTCATCTATTCTCAGTGCTTCCTCTATATAGGATTCATTTAATTCAACATACTCATATTCATATGTTTTTAAAAAAATATTTATATGATTTCTTTTGCTGTGATACTTCCTGCCTTTTAAATTTATTAAATTTTCTGTCAAATAAATATAATCACTATTGTCCCTGTCATATTCAATTTTTATCTGACCGTCTGTATATCTTTCAAAATATTCAAGTTTGCTTTCCTCAACCCTTCTGAATACAAGCCTCCACTCTTTTTCACTGAAATATTCCCTTATAGCATTTACAGATGATCTAAACCTTTCAGGAGTATAGCTTCCTATAGGGGCATAGGCAAAGGGCTCTTGACCCTTCGGGGAAGCTATAAGGCATATCATTTCATTTATTTCAAAAAACTCAAAATTATAAAAATCTCTCCACATAAATAAATTAGTGAAATTCATTTCTGAGGCCATAAAATCACTTTTATTTAAATAGCTGTCAAATAAGTTTTTATGTTCTAATGTTATTTTCTTCAGAAGAAAACCTCCCCATATATTTTTAATATTTTGAAATTTTAGAAGTTTTAAGATTTATAGTGTTTTATAATATTAATTAATGGACTGTATTATAGAAATTAAAAACTCTGTAGCTTTTACCATATCGTCAATATTAATTTGTTCTTCCAAACTATGGACTTTGTCCATTCCTACGCTTATGTTAACAGATTTTATCCCCTTGGAGTTTATTATATTTGTATCGCTTCCCCCTCCGGTTTGTCCTAATTTTAATTCTATTCCTGCTTTTTCAGATGCAGTTTTTAAAATTGATATTATTTCTTCACTTTCATCAATGTTATAAGCAGGATATAGGTGTTCTGTTCTAAAAACAACTTTTCCGCCAAATTTGCCGGCAGACTCCTCAAAACAACTTTTTATGTGCTCTGTCTGTGTCTTTAACTTTTCATTATCCCTGCTTCTCGCCTCGGCACGTATTTCAACCTCTTCGCATACAATATTGGTGGCTTCCCCGCCTTTTATGGTTCCAATATTGGCAGTTGTTTCATCATCCACTCTTCCAAGTTTCATATTTGATATTGCATCAACTGCTATTTGAATTGCACTTATACCCTTCTCCGGTTCAATACCGGCATGGGCTGCTTTGCCTATTATTTTTATATCAAAT
This sequence comes from Acetivibrio saccincola, assembly GCF_002844395.1. NCBI lineage: Bacteria > Bacillati > Bacillota > Clostridia > Acetivibrionales > Acetivibrionaceae > Acetivibrio > Acetivibrio saccincola. Next base: position 2,682,874 of record NZ_CP025197.1, read on the forward strand.
GTATTCTGGGTGGGGGCAGATATTGCCGCATATCCAATTTCCCCTCCCAGATCTAGGACAAAACCGTATTTGGCGTTTATGTCACTAAGATCAAGATTCTTTGCACCTAATAATCCCAATTCTTCTGCAACGGTAAAAACAATATATATGTCACCATGATCTATTTTTTGCTCTTTTAATACCCTTACAGCCTCCAATATGCATACGATACCTGCCACATCATCAGCGCCAAGTATAGTGGTTCCGTCTGATTTTATTATATTCCCTTCTAATTGGGGTTTTTTGCCTATACCCGGCGTAACCGTATCCATATGAGCCATTAAAAGGATAGGGGAAACATCTTTATTTCCCTTTAAAGTACATATGAGATTTCCCGCATTTCCCCCTATCTTCTTTGCCGTATCATCTTCCTTTACACTAATGCCCTCTTTCATCATCCTTATCTTTAATGCATCCGCCATATCCCTTTCATACAGGGATATACTGTCGATTTTCACCAAATGTATAAATTCATCTATTATCCTGTCCCTGTTTACCATTCACTTCTCTCCTCACCACGTATATTGTGTAAGTTCTCCTTTTAAATTCAGATTTTTAAAATTATTTTGCCTCAAAGCTTCATAAAGTACAATTGCAACAGAATTTGAAAGATTTAATGACCTTGCACCTTCTATCATAGGAATCCTGATGCACCTGTCTTTATTATTTAATAAAATTTCCTCAGGCAAGCCTGCCGTTTCCTTGCCAAATACAATAAAAGCACCTTCGGGATACTCTACATCTGCATAAGAATTGACAGCTTTTGTTGTGGCATAAAAGAAAACACCATTACTGTGTTTTTCAATCAGCTGATTAAAGCTGTCATAATAGCTTATATTGACTTTATCCCAATAATCAAGACCGGCACGCTTTAAATATTTATCTTCCACAGAAAACCCCAAAGGTTTAACCATATGCAAATTAGTACCTGTTGCTGCACATGTCCTGGCAATATTCCCCGCATTCTGCGGTATCTCAGGTTCAACTAAAACTATGTTCATTGACTGCTCCTAACTCCTCTCAGCTGTTATTCAAAATCTTGTTAAATATTATAGCACATGAAAAGAGCAGCCACAATTATAACTTACCCATAGTCTTTCCACTTAAACAAGTATTTAACTGCATAAATTTTGTTACCGGGGTTAATGGTAGGAAAAGGAGAATATTATTGCAACTAAAAATACTCCAAAATCAATTATTTAAATATAATCAATTATTATATAATTATTCAACTATTGAAACATCAATTTGCATTTGTTTATTATCACCCAGCAAAAGGGGAATACATATAGTTTTCATTTTTGCGTTGGATATTTGCATATTTTCTCCCATGAGAAAAGTAGGAGGGGTTATCTCAACACCAATTCCCCTATTATATAATATAGTCGCTGCATTCCCAAGAATCATATTGGCAAGTTCAGATATGGCACTTTTTGACATTTCGTCCAGTTCAACTGTTTCTATTCCCCCCATCATACTTGAAGCTATATCCAAAGCAACATACTGGTTCATGGCAAAAACAGCCTGTCCCCTGATTTTTCCGGTAAGTCCGACAATTATAAGTATATTGTCACTGGCATAAGGAGAAGTTTTTACAAATATCTTTCCTAACTTAGCATCTATCCCTGTTATCTGTTTTAATACTGTCCGGCTTGCTTCAATAAATGGATTTATATATTCTACATTCATATTTTTACTACCACCTTATTTAAAATTAAACAATTGATATGCCAGCTTGTACCATTAGAGAAGTAAACTTTCCCAACCTTTAAAAGCATACTATATTATATTCTATGATTATCATATAAATCCTTCTTTTTTCCCAAATACTTTTTAAGCTTTTCAGAGTTTTTTTAAATTTAAAAAACTTTCTGTTACAAAAACACCCTTTGATGGAATTTCATTTTTCTTATAGAATCCGGTGTAAACAATTATAGCTCCAATTATTACTATTAAGGCTAAAATAATTAAAATTATTCTGTTTTTTATTGCTGCTCCTGTCATAATTTCACCTTCATAATATTTTTAAAGAGTAGTATATAGTATTTGAAATTCTTAATACAATATGCAAAAAATCATTATTTATACATGCTTCATTTTTTTCCGTATTTCTTCTAATATCTTTTTTTCAATCCTGGAAACCTGTACTTGGGATATACCGAGCATTTTTGCAATTTGCGACTGGGTTTTTTCTTTGTAGTACCTTAAAATAATTATTTGCTTTTCCCTTGGTTTTAATGTTTCCAGTACATTCCTCAAATCTATTTTATCCACAAGATCTAATTCGTTGTCACTTCTTTCATTGTCAATTCTGTCAATTAATAACATGGAGGAATTTTCTCCTTCTCCTACCGTACTATATAAAGATTCAGGAGTATAACTTGCTTCTAAAGCCATAACAATTTCTTCTTTTGGAATTTTCAGGTGGTTGGAAATTTCACTTATAGAAGGCTCCCTGCCTAATTCCTTTGTCATAATTTCTTTTGTTATTCTGGTTTTATTAGCCAGTTCTTTTAAAGAACGGCTTACTTTTATCATACCGTCATCTCTTATAAACCGTTTAATCTCCCCTATTATCATAGGAACTGCATATGTAGAAAACTTTACATTAAAAGAGTCATCAAATTTATTTATGGCTTTAATAAGCCCGATACACCCTATTTGAAAAATATCCTCAGGCTCATAACCCCTGTTTTGAAATCTTTTAACTATACTCCAAACAAGACCTATGTTTTTTTCAACTAAAACAGATTGAACTTCTTTGTCACCTTTTTTAGCTTTTTTAATTAAATCCAAAGTTTCCTTCTCAAATAAATCATCCATGGCTACTCCTATAATTTACATATTTTTTGTTGCTTATTAATAGTTGCCTATTAATAGTTGTTATAAATATCATGTAAGTGTTTGCATTATGCAAGCAAATTTATATTTTTATTTTTATATATTTACTTTATGGATTTAAATGTTTTAAACATAGTTACCTTAGTACCCTTTCCCAACTCTGATACCACTTCAATTTTGTCCATAAAGCTTTCCATAACGGTAAATCCCATGCCGGATCTTTCCATATCAGGTCTGGAGGTATACATGGGCTGCCTTGCAAGGGATATATTTTCTATTCCCTTTCCTTCATCACTAATGGTAATTTCCACTGAGTTGTTATATAGTTTACAATTCATTTTAACCAACCCGTCCCTGTTTTCATAACCATGAATTATTGCATTGGTCACTGCTTCTGAAACTGCAGTTTTTACATCTGCAAGCTCCTCTAAAGTAGGATCAAGCTGGGATACGAAAGCTGCTGCAACAACTCTTGCAAAACTTTCATTTCTTGATTTACTGGAAAATTCTAAATTCATCTCATTTATAGGCTGCATTTTTATTCCCCTTTACATTTTTTATAGCATCTTCTAAATTGTCGTATACTGGTATTATTTTGAGTAATCCTGACATCTCAAATATACGCCTCACCTGATTGTTTAAATTAATTATTATAAGTTTTCCACTTAGTTTCTGAATATTTTTGTATCTTCCTATAACAACTCCTATTCCGGAGCTATCCATAAAGCTAACTTTTGAAAAATCCAAAATCATATCCCTGTTAGATGATTTCATTAATTCACTATCTATCTTCTGCCTCACATATTGGGCAGAGTGATGATCTAACTCCCCCTCTAGAGAGGCAATTAAAATAGTCCCCTTATACGAAATTTTAACTTTCAAAATAATCCTCCTTCACTAATGGTTATTGTTACTATTTCTGTATCAGCAGTATTTTTCCTTCATAAAACATTGTAAGCTTTTGTCAAATAAAAAAAAGATATCGACAAAATATTTGCATTTAAGTTAAAAAAGAAGCTGTGAAGCTAAAATCTTAAGCTTCACAGCCTCTTTTTGTATTTTAAATGGAATTTATGTTTGTTTCCTTTATTAGAAGGCACTTCTTAGCACTAAATGCCCGCACCTTATGGGTTCCATGGATTCCAGCCGCCTCCGCCGCCGTTTCCAGGATCCCATGGATTCCAGCCGCCGCCACCGCCGTTTCCAGGATCCCATGGATTCCAGCCGCCGCCACCGCCGTTTCCAGGATCCCATGGATTCCAGCCGCCGCCACCGCCGTTTCCAGGATCCCATGGGTTCCAGCCGCCACCGCCTCCGTTTGGAGTTGGTGCCCATCCGCAGCTATCTAACCAGGCAGCTCTTCTAATCAGGAAGTTTTTCAAAATGTCCAACTGCTCTTCCCAAGTTTGAGTAACTTGTGTACCCATACCGCCTACCATAGAAGTTCCTAATATATTCCATCTGTTAAAGTTTCGCGTAGGAGCAGTTTTTAATTGGGCAGCTAATGAATCAACCAAAGCTATAAGCTGCTGGTCGGAGTAAGGTCCCCTGCGCAGTTCCTGCCAACGGGTTCTTACTTTTTCTTGAAAACTTGGGTCATACATAAGTGTTACAAACCAGTCACATGGAGAGCCCATTCCCCAGCCACCCATCATTGGCTGGAATTGGAATCCTTCTATTTGAGAGCCTCCTCCGCCACCAAAGAATCCACCCATGTTAAAGCAGTCATATGCCAGGTCATAATCCCAAAGGGGTCCTGCCGTAAGCTTTCCACCCCGGTCTTTATACATACGTGTACTTCTCATATATGAGTCTCCCTGACGGGCTAACTCATTGTGAATTATATAGTCTACAAAAGAATCCACATCTATGTATGCCGGATAACCGGTATTAGGATCTGATGGATTTGCACTGTGGATAGCATTGTGTGTTTTTTGGATATAGTCAGTTATCCACGCCAATTGTTCACTTGTCAAATCGTCCGGTTCTGTAACCTCAAGGTCACTCCAGCCATTACCTCTAATCAATGGCGGATCAGCTGCACCCATGTTAAACTGCAGCAAATATCCTCCGCTAATCTCCGGTTCAGACAAATGCTCCTTTTCAAGCTTTGCTATGTTAAGACGTCTGGAGTTTATTTCTATTCTCTCAACAAGGAGATATACGCCCTGGTAAGCATTATCAGTTACCACATCACTGTTAAAGCTGGTATATACTTCTACAAACCTATACCTTGGTGCCTCCAGTCCCTTAGCTTTACCAAGTTCATAAGCAAGGGCATTACGTATTAAAGACTTATCAGGAAACGGGGAAAGCAATATCCAGTCCCCATCTTCCGGCATACCTAACAGTGAGTATTTTGCATCATTGTTTTCATTATCCCACAGTTCAATTCTGTAAGGAGCTTTCTCAAAATTAGATGAGGACTGCCCACGCAGCCTGAAACCTGCACGGGTAGCAACAGCCGGCTCTTGTGAAAAAGATACGGTATTATTGTTTGTCGGCTCAAACAACATAAAGGCTGCATCTATATATTGACGGCCTGGTTTTGATTTTCCATAGGCATCTAAAATCAGCACAGGAAGATCATGTCTGGTGTTTATTTGAGTGGCAACATATATAGATGTTCCCATTTTCCCTGCCGGACTCCCATTAACAAAAGCCTGAGCCCTAAGCTGTGTAGTTTTTGTAAAGGTTAAAGGACCGGTATACAGCATGGAATTGCTGTTAGGTACACTTCCGTCAGTTGTATACCTAATCTGTGCATTATTAATCTTAGAATCCAGTGTGACTGTGATCTGACCGCTAAAAGTCCTGCTGGGCTCTGAGAAAATAATGTCTCCAGTCAAAAGCTCTTTACTCTTATTAGATGCAAATTCATTTCCGCTTACTGTTATATTCAAGCGCCCACCATTTACCCTGACACGTCCGTTAATTGATTCAAGTTCTTCTCTTGGTTGTGTAACATTTAAAGTTCCACCGTTTATTATTATGTCATTTTCTGCACGAACACCAGAGCCGGCTTTTATCCTGAAGTTTCCACCATTTATTTCAACATAGTCATCAGATTGAATACCTTCAGACGCTGCCACAATATCAAAGGTACCGTTTTTAATTTTTACACTTTTAACTGCTTTTAACCCGTCATTAGCTGACTCTATGTTGAATGTTCCATACTCAATCTGAAGGCTTCCATCACTGTCCACGCCATCTGAATCTGTATCAAGCTCAAAGTCTCCACCGGTAATGATTGTGTCACCGCCTGATTTTAACCCGTCTTTAGCTGCTTTTATATCAAATTTTCCACCTTCAATTATAAGATTTATTTTGCTGTCTATGCCGTCCGAATCAGCAGTGATATCAAAGGTACCACCTGTAATGGTTATATCTTCTGCAGATTTTATGCCGTCTCCCACTGCATTTATATCTAAAGTTCCATCTTCGATAGTTATAGCCTCTCCTGCATCAATACCATCTGAACCGGCGGTAATGTTAACATTTCCTCCTTTGATTTTCACTTTTTCATTGGTATGTATACCGTCAGTTACAGCTTCTATGAAAATATTACCTTCTTCAATAATCAAATCATCATTGCTGTTTATACCATGTTTGTAATTCCCTTTTATATATAAAGTACCGCCGCCCTTAATTTCAAGGTCATCCCTGCTGAATATAGTAGCCGTTGCTTCCTCATCACTGTAAGAACTTCCGTCAGTAAGATAGTTTACAGTATCTTTTGATATTGTGATAAACCCTTTATCCACATTTTCAAAATAAATAGCAGGTCCGTTAGGATTGGTTATGTTAACGCCTTTTAGTCTTAATTTAACTCTTTCTTCGGTGTTTATGTATATCATACCGTTTGTTAATGTTCCTGTAACAACGTGGTCGCCACCGGCTGTTATATTAACAACTGAACCGTTTACAGATATTCCTTCTCCCGAAACAGTTATCCTGCTTCCCAATTCAATTGTTCCGGTATTGTTTTTCCATGCTTCGTCATCCGGAGTAGGTGTCGGATCCATTTGCTCAACAGGGAATGAATTAATTATACCTAAGACGTATCTGGTTAACAAAACATAGTCCCTAGAATCTACTATGCCATCCCCGTTAAGATCCATCATAGAAGTGTCATCAGCTTTTCTGATGTCTAAAACATGCCTGCTCATAATGGCATTGTCTAAAGAGTCCACCGCCCCGTCCTTATTAATATCACCATATAATGGGGCTGCATTTGAAGTTACGGTTGCAATAACAAAAAGCATTACAACCAGTAGCGCACTGAAACGCCTTTTTTTTACATGTCTCATACATTATTCCCCCTAATTACTAATAATTTGATGTGCATATATATGGTTGAACATACATATCCCCTGTGTTTGTAAGGTTCGTAAAAGGAATGAATTTTGATGTGGTTATAATTAATTATTTCTATATATTTTTTATGTAATGTATAATTTTCTTATAATATATTTTATTTAACATATTTATTATAATATTTTTATATAATTATATGTGTAGTTACTCTCCCAATCCGGATATAATGAGATCTTCAAGTTCTTTTATTGCTATTTCTTCATCTTCTCCTTCAGCGCCTATTACAATGGAAGTTCCCTTAGAAATTGCCAAAGACATAAGACCCATTATGCTTTTGGCATTAACTTTTTTGCCTCCGTGCTTAATCCAAATTTCAGATGTATATTTACCGGCTGTTTGAACAAACAGGGCTGCCGGTCTTGCATGAAGACCTGACGGGTTAATTATTTTAACAGTCTTTTCAACCATTTTCTATTTCTCCTTTCTCATGTCTGATTTTATCTGCAATTTTATCAAGCTTTCTAAGCCTATGGTTAACGCCTGATTTTCCAAGAGCCGGAGTCAGCATTTCCCCTAATTCCTTTAAACTAAAATCACTGTATTTTAATCTTAATATGGCTATTTCCCTTAAGTTTTCAGGCAGCTTATCAAAACCCAAATTCTCTTTTATGTATGTAATGTTCTTAACCTGCCTTATTGAAGCATCTACTGTCTTTTGCAAATTTGCCGTTTCACAATTTACAATTCTGTTAACATTATTCCGTACTTCTTTAAGTATCCTGACATTTTCAAGTTCTAAAAGAGCTGCATGGGCTCCTATTATGTTTAAAAAGTCAACTATACTTTCCCCTTCTTTTAAGTATACAACATAATTACATTTTCTTTTAATTATTTTAGAATTTAGTTTAAAATCATTAATTAATCCGCTTAATTCCTTTGCTAAGTCTTTTTTTTGAGTAATTATTTCCAAATGATAAGTTTTTTCCGGGTCGCTCATTGAACCTGCAGCTAAATATGCTCCTCTTAAATACGCTTTTTGGTATTCCCTGTCTTTTGATAAAATTTTACAGGGCAGATATTTTACTTCTTTCCGATCTTCATTGCTGCATACAATATTCATATCGTCAAGTATTTTCTTTAATCCTTTTGAAGAAGTTAATATCAAAATGTATACAATATTTTTCTTTAATTTCGGGCTGCGCCTTATAATTATTTCGGTATTTACACCATAAAGTTCTTTTATTAGTGAAAAAACCCTCCTTGCCAAAGCTGAATTTTCAGTTGTTATTCTCAAATTTATTTCATTCTCATTAATCACTTTAACAAGGCCGTTAATCCTGACTACAGCTGCCAGTTCCGCCAGCATACAAAACCTGTCACTGGTAGTTATTCTGCACAATTCATTTTTAACTGCCGATGAAAATGACAATTCAAACACCCCTGCAAAACATTCTTCACATGTGTAATATATTCCCTTACTTTTAATTATACACTATACAGACATTCAATTTTAAATATCTTTTCTGAATGTCTGTTTAGTGGGACAAAATTAAATGGATTTTAAGTTATTTTAAAACATCTTCAATATATGCCCTTAGTATTTCTGAAACACTCCAGGCCTGTGCAAAACATCCTCTTGGCACTAAAGGCTCATCCCCGTCAAATATCTCTGATATAGAACCTAAACAAGCATCTTCTAAATGGTCTTTAAAAGGTTCTATAAATCTTAGTGCCATTTCCTTTGCTTCATCTGAATTTCCGTTTACTTTAACATATGCAGTTATAAATTGTCCCAAAGGCCAGGTCCAGACTGTCCCCTGGTGGTATGAACCGTCCCTTCTCCACTGGTCTCCTGCATATATCCCTGCATATTCTTTTGATTCAGGGGATAAGCTTCTAAGACCGTATGCGGTATACAATTCTTTAAATACCCTGTTGACTGTTTTTTTGGCCTTTTCCCCGTCCAGCACTGCATTTGAAAGACTTACAGCCATTATTTGGTTGGGTCTTACCTTGCCGTCTTTATAATCATTTGTCAAACAATCATAAAGACACTGTTTTTCTTCATTCCAGAAGCTTTTCACAAAGGACTTTTTGACCTTGGAAGCCAAATCATTATAATAACTGTCATCTTCTCCAAATTTATCTGAAAGATTTGCCATTACCTTTAGTGCATTATACCATAAAGCATTTATCTCCACTGCTTTTCCGTGTCTTGGCGTAACCACCCAGTCCCCCACTTTTGCATCCATCCATGTAAGCTGGGTATTTGCATCCCCTGCCGTAATTAAAAAGTCTTTATCCATTTTTATATTAAAGTGGGTTCCGTTGGCATAAGAATTGATAATGTCTTTTAGTCCCTGATATATGTGTTTTTTTATAAATTCATAGTCACCTGTATATTCAACATACTTATTAACAGCTTCAAAATACCACAGGGCTGCATCCACAGTATTGTAAAGTGGTTCATGTCCCCCGTCAGGAAACATATTAGGAATCAATCCGTCCTTTACATATTTGGAAAAAGTATATAGTATTTCTTTGGCATCATCAAATCTCTTTGTTGAAAGAGTAAGACCTGTAAGGGCTATCATTGTATCCCTTCCCCAGTCTGTAAACCAAGGATAACCCGCTATAATGGTTTTGGCATCTGTTGATTCCCTGTATACTATAAATTTGTCTGCTGCCAGAACAAGTTTTTTTGCAAATTCATCTTTATACCCTGAACTACTTATTAATTTTTTCTGTCTCTTTTCTTCTTTTTTTATTATGTCCAATCCGTCTTTATTTTTTATCTTCTTTTCAACAGTTGATATTATGGTAATGACTTTTTCTTCTTCAGGTTTTATATCAATATCAAAATAACCTGGAATGTAGTGGTCTTCTGTTGATTCAAGACCTCTTTCCCTCTCAATGGCATAATCCATATTGTAAAACCAGCAATCTTCAAGGCCTGTAAAAGTACCATGGCTGCAAAAAACATTTATATCAATATCATAATAAGAAGGCCTTACCGTGAGGATATTTGAATTGTATTTTTTGGTAAAACTCATGTACTGTCTCTTTGAATTAAAGTGATGGTCCTTGAAATTTACCAAGGGAGTCAGTCTTAGTTTTATGGCATCAGTCCCGTTTTTAACATGATATACCACTGCTACAGTGTTTTCTCCATAAACCATACTGATTTTTTTGCTTATATACACATCCCTGACCCTGAAAATATATTCAGGCAGTAAATCATATTTAAATCTCTCAAGATGATGATAGCCTTTCATGGTAAAACCCGGGGTTTCATAGGAAAACAGGTTGTAAGAATCCCCATCAATTATAACGCTTTCATCAATTTTTGATAAAACTAAATGTCTGTTAACAGGAGGCTTTAAAGCTGCTATTAAAAGTCCATGGTATCTTCTGGTGTTAGCTCCAATTATAGTAGATGATGCAAAACCACCTATTCCATTTGTTAAAAGCCACTCTTTTTGTATTCCTTGTTCATAGGTTCTCCAATTTGATTTTCCAAAGTTCATTGTCCAAACCTCCATTTCTTGTTATATTATCAGCTGTCGTATTATTCCTTATTTAACTTATATGGTGCATATATCTTTCCCGTTATAATATAAACAATATAAGCATTTATAATATAAGCTATTCACATATTTAACATAAGCAGTTTATAAAATAAGCTATTTAGCTGTACTATTTTTTTATCATATCCCTGTGATTTATAACAACCCTGTGCCCCTTTTTTGAAAGATGGGAAAACAAGGCCTCTGAAATAGCGACAGACCTGTGCTGACCCCCGGTGCATCCAATACCAATAACAAGCTGTGATTTTCCTTCTTTTATATAGTTTGGAATTAAAAAGTCCAGCATTTCACGCAGCTTTATAAGAAAACATTGGGTTTCATCAAATCCTAAAACATAATCCCTAACCAATTCATTCTTGCCTGTCTGGTTTCTCATGGATTCAATATAATAGGGATTGGGAATAAACCTTACATCAAAAACCAAATCACAATCTATGGGTATTCCATGTTTAAAACCAAAAGAAATAATGTTTATTATTATTCCATTAAATTTTTTCCCATATTCAAATATATTAATTAATTCTTCTTTTAGCTGTCTGGGAGTTAAGTTTGATGAATCTATAATGTATGTAGCCTGCTTTTTTATTTCCTTAAGTATTTCCCTTTCTTTTTTTATACCTTCAAGAATTCTTCCTTCCGGGGACAGGGGGTGTGTTCTTCTGCTTTCTTTGTATCTTTTTATAAGAACATTGTCTGAAGCCTCCATGAATAATATTTCGTATAAAATACCTAAATCTTTTAGTGCTTTAAGTTCCGGGAAAAGATCATTAAACAGTTCTCCCCCCCTGATATCAATAACCATTGCAATTTTATCAATTTTCCCCCTGCTCTGAATGCATATCTCGACAAATTTATGTATTAAAAGAGGTGGTAAATTATCAACGCAGTAAAAACCCATGTCTTCTAAGTGCTTTATCACAAGGCTTTTTCCTGCTCCTGAAATACCTGTAATTATAAGTAACCTCATTTGTACCTCCAAATTTTTTTACTTTTCTCCTATAATCCTCACTTCTGTTTGCAATTCAATACCGTAAGTTGACTTAACCGTTTCTTGTATGTGCTTTATAAGACTTTGTATATCAGAGGCTGTGGCATTTCCGGTGTTTACAATAAACCCGCAATGCTTTTCTGACACCTGTGCCCCGCCTATCCTGTATCCTTTTAGGTTGCAATCTTCAATTAGCTTCCCTGCAAAATGCCCTTCAGGTCTTTTAAATACACTTCCTGCACTTGGCATCTCAAGAGGTTGTTTTTCCTTCCGTCTTCTGTTTAAGTCATCCATTAATTCTTTTATCTCTTGCTTGTTTCCTTTTTTTAGATGTAATACTGATTTTAAAACAATGTATGAGTTTTTTAAAATATGGCTGGTCCTGTAGCCAAATTCATGCTCACTACCACGCAGCACTTTAATTTCACCATTTAAATCCATACATTCTGTCTCAACAACAACATCCTTCATTTCCCCGCCATATGCCCCTGCATTCATGGCAATAGCACCACCTAAAGTACCGGGTATACCTGCTGCAAATTCAAGACCTGTCAGCTCATTTTTAAGGGCAATATTTGATACTTTTGAAAGAAGCGTACCTGCATACACAGACATAGTGTTATTTTCAACTTTACAGCCGCTAAAATTGTCAAAAATTTTAATTACCACTCCTCTGATGCCTTTATCTGAAACAATCAGGTTGCTTCCATTTCCTATTATAAATATCGGAACATTTTCTTTTTTACATAGCTTTAAAATTTCACTTAATTGAAAAGCGGAAGTGGGAGTGACCAATATATCCGCAGCCCCTCCAACTTTAAATGAAGAATGATTCTTCATTGGCTCATCAATCATTACATTTTGTTCTCCCGCTATTTTTTTAATGATATGTGCTAAATTCATCTTATCCAATAATTCCATCCCCTTGTAAGTCATTGATTACCACCACTATTATTATATTAATGATAATAATAGTGTTTCATATATTTTATCTTTTCTGTAATCGCTGTTTTTTAAACCTGAAATATTCTAAAAAATTGGATACCGATGTATTCATAACAAGTTCTTCAGGCATATCAATTTCCTCAAATAATTTGGACACCCTTTCAAATCTTCCAACATCAAAGCTTATATGGGCGTCACTTCCACATACCACTTTTACTCCCTGCTTTTTGCATTCCAGCGCAAATTCTTTGCAGTTTTTATCACTGCCGGGTCTTATTACAAATGAATCGTTGTTTATTTCTATAAATTTATTGTATTCTTTAGCGGCACTAACCACTTTGGGAATGTCCACCTGAAATACAGGGTTTCCCGGATGGGCAATGGCATCTACATAAGGATTTTTCATAACATTTATTACCGCATTGGTGTGGTCCTCCACACTTCCCGGCTCAATACAAATATCATGAAAACTGGCAACAACAAATTCCAGCCTTCTAAGATATTCATCAGGTATATCCAATCTGCCTGAAAAATCTATTATATTGGCCTCAGCACCTTTTATAATTCTTACGTTATTTATGGTTTCCGGCACAACCCTGAGATTGCCAAAGTGGTATAAAAAAGGGCCTCCTTTCATAGCAGGACCATGATCTGTCACTGCAAACGCTTCTATGTTGTTTTTTGCAGCTTCTATTGCCATTTCCTGAATGGTGCTGTAAGCATGTCCGCTTGCTAATGTGTGAGTGTGTGTATCAACAACAATCTTCAATTTTCATCCTCCAGTCCTTTATTTTCATTTATTCTTTGTATTACTCTTTCCTTCATAATTTCTGCTGCATTATAACCCATCTTTTTTTGCCTGTGATTCATTGCAGCAACTTCTACAATTATAGCTAAATTTCTCCCTGGTCTCACCGGTATGGTAAGACGCGGAACTTTTAGTTCTAATATGGTCTCGTATTCTTCAACCAGTCCAAGTCTTTCATAATTTTTTTCCTTATTCCAGTTTTCAAGCCTAATAACCAAATCTATATTTTCCTTATTTTTTACAGCTCCTACACCGTAAAGTCTTCTGACATCTAATATTCCAACACCCCGTATTTCAATAAAATGCCTTATTATTTCCGGGGCTTCACCTACAAGGGTTTTTTCTGAAACTTTTGTTATTTCCACTAAATCATCTGCCACCAGCCTGTGTCCGCGCTTTACAAGCTCTAAAGCAGTTTCACTTTTCCCCACACCGCTTTCTCCTAATATCAAAATGCCCTCGCCATATACTTCCACAAGACCTCCGTGCCATGTCCCCATTGGTCCTAATTTAACATTCAGGTAGCTGATTAATGCACTCAAAAATCTGGATGTTGTCCTGTCTGTCCTCAAAACAGGTATATTGTATTTATGTGCTACATCAATCATTTCTTGAAATACTTCCAATTTACGTGCTACCACTATACAGGGAAAGCCGGCTTTAAAAAAAGCATCTAATCTTGCATAACGCTCTTCCGGCGTCAAAGTAGCCAAATAGGATGTTTCCATGTTACCTATTATTTGAATTCTGTCTTTGCCGAAATGTTCTAAGTAGCCTACCAATTGCAACCCAGGTCTGTTAACTTCTGTGGAAGTTATTAAAACTTTATCCAGGTTTTTAAAATTTGTCGCCTGTTCCAGTTCAAATTCTTTCATAATCGCAGTTAAGCTAATTTCTCTTGGTATATGCTGATTTTCATTTCCATCCCCTTGATTATACCGGTTATTTAAATGCATGCGTCACCGCCCCTTTTAAATATTTTGCAGTGATACTATAAACAGCTGAAATTTCAGCAACTATAGTTTAAATAAATCCATTACTACAATATTATATATTAATTATGCGCAAAAATAAACCTGAGAAAAGGGGAAAAAAGAAATTTGACTTTTGAAAAGACTATGTACTAAAAAAGACTTCCAAAAATAAAATGGAGCGGGTGAAGGGAATCGAACCCTCGCAGTCAGCTTGGAAGGCTGATGTTCTACCATTGAACTACACCCGCAAGTTTTGTTGGAGCGGGTTACGAGATTCGAACTCGCGACTTTCACCTTGGCAAGGTGACACTCTACCACTGAGTTAAACCCGCATCTTCTGATTAATCACAAGGACAATTATACTCTTTATAAATGTATTTGTCAAGGAACAAATTTTACTTTTTTTAAAATTTCCATATGTCTTTTTAACTCTTCCTCCCGCTCTTTGCCCGGCTTTTTGCCACTGATGAAAAAAAGCATCAACTTCAATTGACGCCTTCCTGTGCTTTTCCCGGTTTAAAATACCGCTTAAACTTACCTCTATTTTTGATTTTGAAAACTTTTTCTATACTCTGCCGGGCTTTGGTTTGTATACTTTCTAAAAAGCCTGCTAAAATAACTTGCTTCCCTGTATCCTAACATTTCACTTACTTCGTAAGTTTTATAGTTACCTTCTTTTAAAAGCATTTTTGCCCATTCCATTTTTATCTTTGTCACATACTCTAAAAAATTATAGCCTGTTTCCTGTTTAAACAGTGAGCAAAAATAATTTTTGCTTATATTCAGATATTCAGCAATGGAAAGCAATGTAATGTCCTGCTCTATATTTCCTAAAACATATTCACATGCTTTTTTTATAAGAGGATTGCTTTGAGCAGGCTTGTACTCTTTTACAACATCTAAAACGCTTGTAACAAATTTAATAAAATAAGCCTTTATTTCTTCCTTTGAATTAAAGTCAGACATATTAATGTTTGTAAATTCACTAAAATCATATATTTTATTTATAAATCCATAATGTATGTCAATAAAATGAGATATGTTAAATATCAATTGACCTGTGGCAAAAGCTATTCTTTTAAGGTTGTCTTGCCCTCCTGCTGCAATATCATCAAATGTGTTTTCTGCAAGTTTTAAAGCCCTGTCATCCCCGGCCATTATGTACTCTGCCAGTATTTTTTCCCTCTCTACAGGATACAGAAGACTTCTGCTGTTATTTCCACTAAACTGGCTTATATTTATAATTTTGTTCCCACCTAAAATATATTTATGCCTAAGTGCTGATTTTGCACCCATGTAGCTTAAACTTATATCATTCGGGCAGGACACTATATTGCCTATGCCTACCGTTACCCTTACATTGTAATTTCTCTTTATTTCCTTTGATATAACTTCAAAAAAATCATTGGACAAATCTTCGAATTTCTTCATTTTATTTTCATTAACAGGTTGTAAAATAACACCTATAATGCCTATGTCCATATCAATGGTATTGCAAATTAAATTTTCATATCCTTTTGA
Source organism: Acetivibrio saccincola (assembly GCF_002844395.1). Taxonomy (NCBI): domain Bacteria; kingdom Bacillati; phylum Bacillota; class Clostridia; order Acetivibrionales; family Acetivibrionaceae; genus Acetivibrio; species Acetivibrio saccincola. The sequence goes on from NZ_CP025197.1 coordinate 2,698,894, forward strand.
AATGCTATGTATCACTTCTCTTATTTTTTTAATTAGTTCGCCAAGTTTTCCGCTTTTTATCCACTCTTTAGATGTTGCATCAAAATTTCCTACTTCTATTAGTCCTACCAAAACCATTCTATCTGAAATATCAATATCATATTCACTAATAAGCCCGCCTAATTTGCTGAATACCTCTTTACCCCTCAATAAATCGTATAATATTTTCTCCCTTGATATAGAAAGATTCAGCTCCAGCTTTTCTCTTAATTTTTTGCTTTTTTCCTTTTCCAGCTGCTTTTTTTTCAAAGCTTCATAAGCATTTTTAAGTAAATTGCATAATTTCTCAATGCTAACAGGCTTTTCAAGGTAGTCATATGCACCTAACAGCAATCCGTGTTTTGCATAGGAAAAATCCTCTTTTTTCGTTAAATATACCACCATTGTATCCTTACCATATTCTTTGACTGTATTTAACAGCTCTATTCCGTTCATTTTTGGCATATTGATTTCTGAAATTATAAGATCTATTTCATGCTGATTTAGTTTTTGCAAAGCATCTATCCCGTCTTTTGCAACACAAACCAGTTCAAAGCCATAATCATTCCATTTGACATGGCTTTGAAACCATTCCCCCAACATCCGGTCATCTACCACAACCATAACATAAAACAAAACCTGTGTCCTCCTTTGTAAAAACCTTAGAGACAAACAGCAAATAAAGTTTAGTTATATTTTATAAATTAATATTAATACTATATTAATTTGTTGTCAAATCCTTTGCTTTTAACAAAAAACCAAAATAAAAAAAGAGGAAGACTCCTCTTTTTTTATTTTTTAATATTAAATTTTTATACCTAAAAACTTTAGCTTTTTGTCTTTTTGGCAGCAGTTTTCTTTGTTGTCTTCTTTGATGTAGTCTTTTCCTCTGCGCTCTTTTTAGCACTGGCGGTCTTTTTCTCCGTAGTACTACTTGCTTTTTTTGTAGTTCTTGCAGGTTTTTCAGATACTTTAAAAGAGTAGTTTAAGTAGGAATTGTTGTCCCAGTTATCCCCGCTGTCTTTAAAAGCAATATTGAGACTATCAGGATGAGTCACTTTAATTTTAGCCTTAAAAACGTCATTACATCTTTCCATAGGTATAAATTCCTTAGCTTCCCAATTCTCTCCGTAACCAATGTGTGCATAAACCGATTCCGCACCGCATTGTACTAATAGTCCACTATAAGAGAGAGTAATTTCATCTCCGACCCGTATTGATGATTTTGATACCTGAACGCCGTTTTCTTCATACAATTGTTTTGCTCTTGCCATGATAATCACCTCTTATTTTTGATTTTAATAATGTTATAAATACCACTTCGTATATTTTTATTAATACTGCTAAATCTAATATTATTCACTTACTTAATTGATAAATTAAACTAGACTTTCATAAATGATTTCTTGCTAAAATTTATAAATCTGAAAACATAATCAAAACCATTCCATCATAATTAATCGGAATTTAATATAAAAAAGTTAATAGCAGGTTTGACTTCGTTTTTTTAAAATGACTTTACTTTTATTAAAAAAGTGAGATAATCAGTTAATCCTACATGCTTTTACAACACATTGAATTTATACCTAAAACTATTTTACAAAAAAAACTACTGCTAGTCAACCAATTAAAAGTAAAATCTAAAAGTTCTCAACATTAAATGTGCACAATATACTTTTTTATAAAATAAATTTTTCTAAAGAAGGTTCTATATTTAGCATCTTTTTTAAGATTTTATACTCTTCTAACATTTTGTTATTCTTCTCCCTCAACTTCTGAGCCCTTATCATAAGATTTTTGGGTGTATCAATGGGGGATATATATTCCACTACTGAAACTTTGTATCCAGAAGCCTCTAATAATATAGCCCTTATACCGTCAGTAATAATATCTGCCATACGTGCCTTCAGGACACCATATTTTATTATGCTTTCAAAGGGCTTAAAGGAGTACTGGCTTAGTATTTCCTGCTGACAGCATGGTACCGCCACTACCGCCTCAACATTATTGTTTATTGCAAATGCAATGGCCTCGTCGGTTGCGGTGTTACAGGCATGCAAACTGATGACTAAAATGTACTTTTTTCTGAGGTATATAATTTTTTATATCTGTCACTTCAAATTCCATGTTTTTATATCCTAAATTAGAAGCTGTTTTTCTGGAAGCTTCAATAACAGAATCTGAATTGTCCAATCCTATAAAATAGCAAGGCTTTTTCAAAACTTCCCTGATATAATAATTTAAAACAAATAAAAGATATAATTTCCCCCATCCGCTATCTAAAACAGTTATGGAATCATTTTTTTCATACAGTTCTTTTATTATATCATCAATAAGCTCAACAAAATGGTCAATTTGATTGTATTTTCGTATCATATTATTTTTAACTTTATTATTAGCTCCTAAAATACCTATTTCCCTTAAAAGCTCATTTGCCTGCCCAACTTTTATATAATAATCCCTGTTGGATATCTTAGGGGAATCAGCGTGCCCTGTCTCTAAACCGCTTTCTTTGCCGGAATTTTCAGTCCTCATTTTAACATTTTTATCATCAGCCTCTATAATAATAGTGCTGCCCCTCTCTTCGTATATAAAGACTAAGCTGTCATAATCCTTAGCATACATGGATATTTTATTTGCAAATTCTTCTATTCTTATTTTTTCAGTCCGGGTGTTAAAATTTAGGTTCAATATATCATCATCTGCCCAAACACTTCCTGTAAAATCCCTGTTTCCAGACTTAAAATTAAAACTTATCTTTTTAAAAAAGTCTATATTATCTTTGTACCTCTGCTCTAAGCCTGTTAAAAATAAAGCTAATTTATTTATCACCTGCTTATTCATAAACTCTACCTCTTCTTTACCTCTCTTTTTTTAAAAGTATTTAATTTATATCAGAATCATTTGATATTTTAAGTAATGCCACTTCTTTTTTGGATAATTCCCTGCACTCCCCTATTAAGAGGGTGCTGTCTAACTTTAATTTTCCCATCTCAATTCTTTTTAAATATTTAACTCTTTTACCTACCGCCTGGAACATTCTTTTAATTTGATGAAATTTTCCTTCATAAATTACAACTTCCACATGGGAGGTGTCTTCTGAATTTAATATATTTAACTCTGCCGGAAGGGTCTTGTAGCCATCATCTAATACAACACCTTCTTTAAAACGCCGTACATCTTCTTGAGTAACTGTTCCTTCAATGATGGCATGGTATTTTTTGGGTACATGTTTTTTAGGCGACAAAACTTCATGGGCAAACTGTCCGTCATTTGTAAGTACCAAAAGCCCTTCTGTATCTATATCCAGCCGACCTACCGGGAAAAGGTTAAAACATTTATACTCCTCAGGTAAAATATCTACAACTGTCATATGTCTTTTATCATAAGTTGCAGATATTACCCCCTTAGGCTTATTCATCATGACATATATATATTCCCTGTATTTGACTACTTCTCCTCCTACTTCAACCAGACTGTTTACCGGATCAATATGAATACCAGCGTCTGTTATAACTGTCCCGTCAACTTTTACAGCACCGCTTTTAATTAGTTTCCTGACTTCTTTTCTGGTGCCAAACCCTGAATTTGACAGCAGCTTATCTACCCTTTGAGTTTCCCGCAAATTAAGTCACCATCCTCCATCCCTTAGGATAAAGATTTTTCAACATAGAACCTGTCTGTTTAGCCCATCCAACAGTGTACCCGTTTACCAATACACCGGTATACCCTTTATTGCCGTCAACTATCAATGTTTCACCCTTTAAATACTTAAATATCTCCAGTGAATCACAATCAAAATTTATAGTGTTTACAATATTCTCTTTTTTAAGAGCCATTATAAATGAGTGGCTGGGCTCAAATCTTTCCCTTTTAAACTCTCCCAGGTACCACCCGAATTTAGATACTTTTATACCTGATAAATCAGGGGTTTTCACCGGCAATAGATACAAATGCTTTTTTTTCAAGGTTAAAAAACCCTTTATTTCCCAGGCCATATTTTCTTTTATAAAATCATAAAAAGGCTTAAGCTCTTCATTTTCAATATAATCTTCTTTACCTTTATTTATTCTTTCTGCATCACCTGATTTTTTAATAAGAGCTGTAAAATGCCCCTCACCCTCTAATTTATGAGGCCAAAGTCTTGCAGTCTTTAAAAGCTCACAATTTCCATCCGCCCACTCAGGTCTGCCGCTTTCAATACCCGCTGTTTTTGTTATACCACAAAGCTTACAATCCTTAAATTTATCTAAAAACCAGCTTATTACCATTTCATTTTCTTCCGGTGAAAAAGTACAAGTTGAATAGACCAATTGACCGCCTGGCTTTAACATTTTATAGGCATTTTCTAAAATACCCTTTTGCATACCGGGATACACGCTGCAATCAAAGTTTTCAATGCTTTTTGCAGCATTTTCATCTTTTCTCAGCATCCCCTCCCCTGAACAAGGTGCATCAACAAGTATTTTGTCAAAAAATTCCGGAAATTTACACGCAAGATTTTCAGGGGTTTCATTTGTAACTATTGAATTTGTCACACCCAGCAATTCTATATTTTTTACCAACGCCTTTACCCTGTTAGAACTAATATCATTCGCCACCAACAGCCCCTTTCCCTTCATTCCTGCTGCCATTTGAACGGTTTTTCCTCCCGGGGCAGCACAAAGGTCCAATACATATTCTCCGGGTTTGGCATCAATTACAGCCCCCGTGAACATGGCACTGGGCTCTTGAATGTAATAAAGACCTGCATGATAAAAGGGGTGCTTTCCAGGGCTGTCCTCCTTTGAGCAGTAAAACCCATCCTTTGTCCAGGGAATGGGTTTTAAATTAAAGGGAGAGATTTTTAAAAACTCTTCAACGCTTATTTTAAGGGTGTTTACTCTAAGCCCTCGGTAGCCAGGGTAGTCGTAAGACTTTAAAAATGATTTAAATTCTTCATCTCCAAGGAGCATTTTCATTTTTTTTAAAAACTTCTCTGGAATTCTCATATTACTAACTCCTGTTTATAGGGAATAAGTCAAATAATAAAATCCGTTTAAAAATGGGATTTTATTATTTGACTTTTTAACTTAAAAATATTTATTCAAATAAATATTTTTTTATTTACTTTGCTTTTTTGTATAATTAATAAGGCCGCCTGCTAATATAATTTCCACTTGTCTTTCAGATAAACTTACATTAACTGGTATATCTTTGTTCTTTGTTTTGTTCTTTACAATAAGCCTGCTGCCGCTTTTAATCTGATCTATAATGTTTTCTATTACAATCTCATCTCCCATATCTATTTCATCATAATCCCCTTCATTTTCAAAAGTCATAGGAATAATACCGGAGTTTATCAGGTTTGCCATGTGAATCCTTGCAAATGACTTTGCTATAACTCCTTTTACTCCTAATTGAAGCGGCGCAAGTGCAGCATGTTCCCTGCTGGAACCTTGACCGTAATTGGAACCTCCCACAATAAATCCTCCGTTGTTTTCCTTTGCCCTCTTAGGAAAATCAGGATCACACGGTGTGAGGCAGTACTCTGCAAGATAAGGGACATTTGACCTGTATGGCAAAAGCTTTGCATTTGACGGCATAATATGGTCAGTAGTTATGTTATCCTCTACTTTTATAAGAATTTTGCCTCCAATTTCATTTTCCAATTCCTTATTTAGTGGGAACGGCTTGATGTTAGGTCCCCTTACAACTTCCACTTCTTCTCCTTCAGGCGCCGGTGGCACAATCATATTGTCATCTGCAATAAATTCTGAAGGCATTTCAACTTGTGGCGCCTCTCCAAATTCTTCAGGATTTGTAAGCACCCCTGTAATGGCGCTGACAGCTGCCACTTCCGGGCTTACAAGGTAAACCTGGGCTGATTTTGTTCCGCTTCTGCCTTCAAAATTCCTGTTAAATGTCCTAAGGGATACTGCATTGGTTTTAGGTGCCTGCCCCATTCCTATACATGGCCCGCACGCACTTTCTAAAATTCTTGCTCCTGCTGCAACCATGTCTGCTAAAGCACCATTTTTGGCAATCATTGTAAGCACCTGTTTGGAACCTGGTGCAATTACAAGGCTCACGTCAGGGTGAACTGTCTTACCCTTTAGTATTTTTGCAACTTTCATCATGTCCATGAAAGAAGAGTTTGTACAGCTACCTATAGCAACCTGGTCCACTTTAATTTTTCCTATGTCCTTTACCTTCTCAACGTTGTCAGGACTGTGGGGCTTTGCTGCTAAAGGCTCTAAGCTGCTTAAATCTATCTCCAGTTCTTCATCGTATACAGCATCAGGATCAGGCTTTAATTCTACCCAGTCCTCTTCTCTTCCCTGCGCCTTCAAAAACTCTCTTGTCACTTCATCACTTGGGAAAATAGAAGTTGTTGCCCCAAGCTCTGCTCCCATGTTTGTAATGGTAGCGCGCTCCGGCACAGTTAAGCTTTTAATGCCGTCTCCCGCATATTCAATTATCTTTCCGACTCCGCCTTTTACAGTCATAATTCTTAAAACCTCTAAAATGATATCCTTTGCACTAACCCACGGTCTTAATTTTCCCTTTAAGGTTACTTTGCAAACCTTTGGCATTGTAAGGTAGTATGGTCCTCCACCCATTGCAACTGCAACGTCCAATCCCCCTGCACCAATGGCAAGCATACCCAGCCCGCCTGCTGTAGGGGTATGGCTGTCAGAGCCTAAGAGAGTCATTCCAGGAACGCCAAACCTTTCTAAATGCACCTGGTGGCAAATACCATTTCCGGGTCTTGAAAAATAAACACCGTGCTTTGCTGCCACTGTCTGTATATACTTATGGTCATCTGCATTTTCAAAACCAGCCTGCAGGGTATTGTGGTCAATATATGCAACGGATTTTTTTGTCTTAACCCTTGGTATTCCCATAGCTTCAAATTGCAAATAAGCCATTGTACCGGTAGAGTCCTGGGTCAGAGTCTGGTCAATTCTTATAGCTATCTCTTTTCCTTCTACCATTTCCCCGCTTATTAAATGTTCTTTAATTATTTTTTGCGCTAAATTAAGTCCCATAAATTTATCCCCTCTTTATATTTTTTATAGTTACAATAATTTTTTACTGTTGCATTTTAAATTGTCTTTTAATTCCTAAAAGAATTTGTAAATATTAAAGAATTTATAAAAAATATTTATATACCCAAATCAAAAATGTCAGGAGTAAGTTTTCGTATAACTTCTTCTAATTCCTCATCCCCTATTGAGGTAACACGACCGTTTTTGTACTGTTCATCCACCCATTCTTTTATTTTCTTAATCCTTTCATCCTTTTTATCAATTCTCTTTTCCCCCTCAAGACCAAAATGGCTGTTAACCCAGTGGGCAATACCGGCAAGGCCGCAAGTCTGGTTTACAGCAACTCCCACAGGTTTGTTAAGGAGCTTGGATGTATTAAATATATTGTAAATTTCTTCATCTTTTAAAAGTCCGTCTGCATGTATGCCTGCCCTGGTGACGTTAAAGTACTTTCCTACAAATGGTGTCCTTGATGGTATTCGGTATCCAATTTCTTTTTCGTAATACTCTGCAATTTCTGTTATAACAGTGGTGTCCATTCCGTCTGTAGTACCTCTTAATTGGGCATATTCAATAACCATAGCTTCTAAAGGGGTGTTTCCTGTTCTTTCTCCAATTCCCAATAAAGAGCAGTTTACCGCTGAAGCACCGTACAGCCATGCGGTAGCTGAATTAACCACCGCTTTATAAAAATCATTATGTCCATGCCACTCTATAAGTTCACTTGGGAAACCTGCATAGTGGTTTAACCCGTAAATAATTCCGGGGACACTCCTTGGCAAAGCTGCGCCGGGATAAGGAACCCCGTATCCTAAAGTATCACAAGCCCTTATCTTTATTGGCATTTTAGTTTCTTCCATAAGCTTTTTCAATTCTAAGGCAAAAGGAACAATAAATCCATAAAAATCAGCCCTGGTAATATCTTCAAAGTGACATCTTGGCCTTATACCCACTTCTATTGCACTTTTTATAATGTTAAGATAGTGCTCTAATGCCTGCTTCCTTGTCATATTAAGCTTTTTAAAAATATGGTAATCTGAACAGCTTACCAGTATCCCGCTTTCTTTCATACCCATATTTTTTGCAAGTTTAAAATCTTCTTTTGTTGCCCTTATCCAGCTTGTAACCTCAGGGTATTTATAACCTCTTTCCAGACATTTATATACTGCTTCTTTATCCCTGTCACTATACAAAAAAAATTCACACTGACGGATTATTCCTTTAGGACCTCCTAACTTATGTAGAAGGTCAAAAAGCCTTAGTATCTGCTCTACAGTATAAGGTGCCCTGGCCTGCTGCCCGTCCCTGAATGTGGTATCGGTTATCCATATTTCATCTGCCGGCCGCATTGGAACCTTTCTATGATTAAATGTACATTTTGGTATCTCATCATAATTAAATAAATCCCTGTAAAGATTGGGCTCCTTTACATCTTGAAGTGAATGTTTATATTTAGTTTGCTCAAGTGTATTGGTCTTTTTGTTAAATACTATCATAAATTAACCCCCTTAGAAAAACCCACTCCATGAACCATGTACAAAAAACAATTGTCATTTGGATTACTATTGATAATCTTGAAAATGTAGTAATAAAAAAGTCTAATTTGTATATGTATTACTATTCCCGTTTAATTGTATACAATTATATAAACCATGTCAACTCTCTTAAAACAAAGGGTTTTTGACAAATTTTAAGATACAGGATACATTTACCAAACTCAATAAAATTAATAAAGAAGGATTTTTAAAATTTTTATAGAAATATATAAAGTGACAGCGCTTTAGGCTTATCTGTTTTTGCATAATAATTCTTTTTTCTGTTCTACATATTTAATGGAGGGAAAAATATGAAAAAATTCTTCAAAAACAATCCAAAGCTGGTATTCTTATTGGCAATAGCAGCAGTTTCCATAATGTTTAGCGTCATAGCAGGGGTTATAACAAAAAGCTGGCTCACATCAATTGTATTTTTTATTGGAAACGCTATATGTATATCCGGTATTATAACGGTATCTTATCTCATATTTAAAAAGATTATAAAACAGTTTCAAGATGAGGTGGATTTAACAAGAAAAGAAAAAGATTTTTCTCACTCCTTTGAAAATTATGAGAATTTCATATTAAAATCAGCTGCCATGTCTGTTAAGGAGTCCTATAAGAACATTCAACAGCTAATTGATAATTTTAATGAATTATCAAAATCAATACTGACTGCAACCCAAACTGTAAGCGCCAGTGCCGAACAAGCCACATTGGCAATGGACGACATTGCAAAGACAATGGATGATATTGCAAAAGGGGCATCAGAACAGGCATCACAGGCACAAAAGGGTGTTGAAATGGTGGATAATCTTTCTGAGCAAATTGACTCTGTATATGAAAGTTATTCCGGTATTACCGAGGAAACAAGAAAAATAACGGAATTAAATAATATAGGTTTAGATTCTGTAAACATACTAAGGGCTAAGTCAAAGGAAAACTCTGATACCGCTGAAAAAATATTTGCAGTTATTAGAAAGCTCACCGACACAACCCAGGATATCGGTCTTTTTGTGGAGTCCATTGAAAATATAGCGGAGCAGACTAACCTTCTGGCCCTAAACGCTGCAATTGAGGCTGCAAGAGCCGGAGAGGCGGGAAAAGGTTTTGCTGTTGTTGCAGAGGAGGTAAGAAAGCTGGCAGACCAAAGCAGGCAGTCCACAGAAGAAATAAGCCTTTTAATGCAGAGCATACAGGAAGAATCAAACCTGGCAATAAAATCTATGGAAACCATGAAAAAGGTTTCTCAAGAGCAAAATGAAGCAGTTAACAAAACAGGGGATGCATTTAATAATATAGCCAACGCAATAAACTATATTATAGAAAAAATCAATGATGTTAACCAGTCAGTTAATAAAATGCAAAATGACAAAGTACAGGTTAACACCGCCATTGAAAATATTTCATCCGTTTCAGAAGAAACTGCAGCTGCAAGCCAGGAAGTTGCAGCTACCACAGAACATGAGCTTAAAGCTTTAGAAAATATAAGAGGATCTGCCCTAAGCCTTGAGCAATTAGTTCATGAACTTGATAATAAATTAAAAGAGTATAAAAAATAAAATTTTAAATCACCTTTTGGTTATTTGCAATGGTTTTGCCTTTTGCTTAATCAGAAGGTGGTTTTTTTATTTATTTCCCAAGGGAAGTTAATATTCCATAACCATCTGTGACTTGGATTTTTGCCATTTCACAATTATCCAGCCTGAACCTCCAGGAACCTTCAATTCCCATTCCAAGTAAATAACTTAACATAAATCTTATTGTCCCTAAATGGGACACTATTAATATCCTACCGCTGTCAAAAGAATTTAAAATGTTTTCTGTAAACTTTATCACTCTTTCATAAGAGTCCATCCCGCTTTCCCCGCCTTTAACGGGATAGTTCTTCCAATCCTTTTGCCAGGCATTGTACTCTTTTTCATTGAGTTTTTTTATTTCATCGTCTGTTAAATCATCCCATATGCCAAAATTTCTTTCTTTTAAATTGTTGTCATAATGAATGTCAAGGTTAAAGTTTTCATTTATTATTTCAGCGGTTTTTCTGGCTCTTTTTAGCGGGCTTGAATATATCTTGTCAACGGATAAGTTTTTCAGCTTCTCCTTCAAATTACGGGCTTGCCTTATTCCCTCTTCATTTAGCTCCACATCAGTCCAGCCCACATAAGTCCTTCTTTTGTTGCTGTCTGTCTGCCCATGTCTTATAAGTATTAATTCCAGCATTATAATCAACCTCGCATATTCTTTATATTCTTTAAAAAATTTTAAAAATTACCCCTTTATAAAGCATAAAACATATAAGAAAAAATGTCTGGTTTAATTCACAAAGTGCCCCTAAAACGTCCCCTGTTGCCCCCTGTATCTTTTTTTCTATTAGTTTTAAAATTATATAGGGAAACAAAATTGTTAAAGAAGCTATAACCAATCCTTCCACACCAAGGCCAATGTATATTGCCAGCGTGTAGATAAGAGAGCCGGCTATAACTTCTTTGAGATCGCAAAAATCAATGAATGATTTGCCAAGCCCCCAGGTTTTTCTTGCATATCCGGAGGCTCCGGCTCCAATTAAAGAAGCCATTCTGCCTGCTGCAGGAAATAAAATTAAAACTGTTTTAATATCCTGTAAATCCAAAGATACAAACAATGCGTAGTTTAGTAAAAGCAAGGATACAATTGCCAGCACCCCATTAGTTCCAATCCTGCTGTCACGCATTATTTCAAGAATTTTTTCCTTTGACTTTCCGGAAAATAGCCCGTCAAATGTATCGGCTAAACCGTCAAGATGAATTCCTCCTGTCAAAACAATATATGCAATTATTATAAATGCAAATACTACTTCATGAGGAAAAAAAAGCTCCAAACCGCAGTATATACCCATTAATATAATTCCTATAATTAACCCGGTAAAGGGGGCAAAAACCAGTCCCTTTCCATAATCCTCTGCATGGCAATTTATGTTTTCCTTTATGGGTATTGTTGTAAAAAACTGTAGCATTATAATAAATCTTTTAGCATACCTCTTAATTCTTTTCATATATTACCTCTGAAGCTATACTCTTATTATCTCTACTTTTGAAGCTATACTCTTTTAAAATTATACTTTTTTCTTAAAAATAAACTTCTGCACCTAAGTTTAAAATAACTTAACCCGGTTTTAATGAGCCTAACCTTTAATTTTTACAGGAATGCCGGATACACAAAAATAAACTTCACTGGCTACTTTCGAAAGTTTTTGATTAACCCTTCCTGCAATATCCCCGAAAATCCTTGATAATTTGTTTGCCGGGATAATACCCATCCCTACTTCGTTTGTAACAGCTATTAAAGTGGCATTATTTTCTTTTACTGCATCAAGAAGTTTATCTATCTCATTCTTTATCTTGTTTTCCACATAATTCATTTGGTTTTCCCCTGCATTTTCCCAGTCTGAATTTTCTTCAAACATTATATTAGAAATCATAAGGGTTATACAGTCAACTAAAATGATTGTCTTTTTGTTTTCATCTTTTTTTAAATGCACATCAAAATCTTTATATGCTTCAAGGGTATGCCAATGGGAAGGTCTTTGCATCCTGTGTTTTCTTACCCTTGTTTTCATTTCTTCATCAAAAGGTATGCATGTGGCAATGTATAATACATCACCTTTTTTGTTGTATTCATAGCCTTTGGCAATTGATTCAGCAAAAGTGCTCTTACCGCTCCTGCTTCCACCGGTAATCATAATAAAATTTAGAGAGCATGACGGCTCTCTTTTTTTAAAACAATTCTCCATATTAACACTCACCTGTTTGATTTACGCAAAATGCTTTACAATATTCTTTATGTAAAATACTTTATAAATACTTTATAAATACTTTATGCAAACACTTTATGCAAAAAACCCCTTCAAAAAGTACACAGATATATAAAAAATGGTAAACAAAACCATTGATAAAGCAGATGCAATATACATAAGAACTATTGCCTGGGTTATATTCCTGATATCCAGTTCATTTACCGGATCCCCTATTATAGGCTTTTCAACTATGTCACCAAAATAAAGACCACTGCCTCCAAGCCTTACACCAAGGGCACCTGCAACTGCAGCTTCCGGATAACCGGAATTGGGGCTAAAGTGTTTTCTCCTGTCCCTTCTCATTATAGCATAACTTGATGAATAGTCATTTTGGCTTATAAAGGCACTTACCACTATAAGAATCCCTGTAAGCCTTGCAGGGATAAAATTTGCAATATCGTCCAGTCTTGCAGAAGCCCATCCTAAATACCTGTACTTTTCATTTTTATATCCTACCATTGAGTCTAAAGTACTAATGGCTTTAAATGCATACACAAAGGGTGCTGCCAGCCCGAAAAATGAGCCTGCAAAAGTATAAAAAACAGGCGCTATCACATTATCAGAAGTACTTTCTGCAGTTGCTTCAACTGCCCCTTTTATTACTTCCTTCTCATCTAAATTCTCCGTGTGCTTTCCTGCCACTGTGGAAAGAAATTTCCTGGCTCTGAAAATATCCCTTTCTTTTAAGGCATCAAAAACTTTAAAGCCTTCAGCTGCTGTCCTTCTGGCTGCAAAAGCAGTATAAATGAAATAAATATTTATTACACTGGCAAGAACAGGATGCACCTTATACGCTGCCCGGATAATTATGTATACAGAAAAGAAAGCAAAAGCTGTAATAAATATTGCAAGTACAACACCTGCTATTTTTTCATTTCTTTTTTTCTTTTTGGTATTGCGGACCACATCGTCCCCTAAAGCTTTTACTTTCTTTGCGGAAAATACCTCCACAATACTTCTTATAAGTTTTTCTGCATGTTTAATAAGCCATTTTAAAAACTTAACCGGTTGAGGGAGCCATGGAGGGTCTTCTAACAAAATATCAAGAACATATGCAATAAAAATTTCCAACAGCAGGTATAAACTCATTGGTTCGTCCCCCTATATTATTTGTCGCTTGTATCTCTTTAACTGTAAAAATAACCTCTTCTAAGGAATATTTCCTTCAAAAGTGGTAATTATATTACCTTTAATGCAAGTTCATTATATATATTTTTTACCGGTTTTGCAAGCACAGGTTTAAAACCTCATTGATTTTCATAAAATTTCGTTATTTAAAAAATTCATCATATAATGCCCTTACTGCCTTTTCGTTGTCATCCTGTTGGACCCCAAACATCATGCTAACCTCTGAAGAACCCTGGTTTATCATCACTATGTTTACACCTGCTTTTGCAAGAGCTGTTGTTGCCCTGCCGGCAATACCTACTGTTTCCCTCATTCCCTCACCTACAACCATTACTAAAGCCAAATCACGTTCTATGGATATATCATCCACTTCCAATTCTTTTATAATGCGTTCTTTTACACGGCGCTCTTTTTCTTCATCAAGCTGGTTTTGTTTTAATATTATGGATATATCGTCTATTCCGGAAGGTGTATGCTCGTATGATAATCCTTCATCTTCAATGATGGACAATATTTTTCTACCAAAGCCTATTTCCCTGTTCATCATGTATTTTGTAACGTAAATGCTGCAAAATCCCCTGGCTCCTGCAATCCCTATAACGGTACTGCCCTTAGAATCCCTCTCAGGGGTAATTAATGTTCCGGGAGCAGTGGGGTTGTTTGTGTTTTTTATGCATACAGGGATTTTCTTTCTGTAAACAGGCTCAAATGTTTCTTCGTGTAAAACTGAAAAACCTGAATATGCAAGTTCCCTCATTTCCTTGTAGGTAAATACAGGTATTGGTTTTGGGTTTTCAACCATCTTAGGGTCTGCTGCAAATACTGAATCCACATCTGTGAAGTTTTCATACACTTCTGCATTAACGGCTGCTGCAAGTATTGAGCCTGAAATATCTGAACCTCCTCTGGAAAATGTAACAATATCACCGTTTTTGGAGCAACCAAAAAATCCAGGGAAAATCATTATTTCTTTTCTCTCAGAAAGTTTTTTCAAATTATCATATGCTTCAGGCAACGCACGGCCGTTCCCGCACTGTTCACTCAGCAGCATACCTGCATCTTTAGGGTTAATATATATTGCATCAACACCTATACTTACTAAGTATTGTGCAATTATTTTGGCATTATTGTCTTCCCCTGCCGCCTTCATTACATCTATGAATTTTTCCTTACTGTCATAGCTTCCCTCAAGACGTCCTTTTAAGTCTTCATAGACCATATTTATTGTTTCCTCGCCTAATCCTAATCCTTTAACTATCTCATCAAACCTGTCAATAACCCTTTTAAATTCTTCTTCAGCTTTTTTAGTTTGGTAATACTTTTCCCCTAAATCTATTAATAAATCTGTTACTTTAATATCATCATCAAATCTTTTACCCGGAGCGGAAACAACTATTAAACGCCTTTTAGGGTCGGATAAAATAATATCACAAACTTTTTTAATCTGGTCTGCACTTGCCAGTGATGTTCCTCCAAATTTTACAACTTTCATAACAATCCTCCAAATCTCAGTTTAATATCTTAAATTTTACTTTAATATTTTAAATTAAATTTTACTTTGATATCTTAAATTTTGCTTTAACATCTTATTTTACTTATTTTAAATATTACTATATCTTACTATGGCATTAAGGTCTATAATCAAATACCCTTATTGTACTTAAAACTTCCTCCACACAATCTAATTGGCTAACTTTTTTCAGCATATCTTTTGCATCTTTTTCTAATATACATTCAGTTATAAAAACTAATTCTTCACCATTGGCAGCTTCTAAAGGTTTTAGCCATTCAACTTTTTGGTATAACTTTTCTATCTCATTTGTTCCTTTGTCTTTATCATTAACCTTTACTCTTACAAAAAATTTAGATTCAGTTTCCATAATGTCAATCACATTGTTTTCTTCTTTTACATTCCAGTTATACCCGCCAAAGGAGCCCCAATGTTTTACAATTTCAATTACATCTGCAACTACAGCGCTGGCTGTAGGAAGTTTTCCCGCACCACGGCCGTAAAACATAGCTTCCCCAATGGCATCGCCATTTACCAAAATAGCATTAAAAACATCTTCAACCCCTGCCAAAGGATGGGTGTTTTCTATTATAACCGGGCTTACCCTTGTTTCTATCATTCCATTCAGCTTTTCACTCATGGCTATTAATTTTATTGTAGAATTCATTTTCTCAGCATACATTATGTCAGAAGGTGTAATCTTAGTTATTCCTTCTGTATAAATCTTTTTATAATCAACAAATTCATCATATGCAATGGAAGATAAAATTGCAATTTTCCTGCATGCGTCATGCCCCTCTATATCTGCAGTAGGGTCTGCCTCAGCATAGCCGTTCTTTTGAGCTTCTTTTAGCGCCACATCAAATTCTTTTCCTTCTTTTTTCATCTGGGTTAAAATATAATTGGTGGTTCCGTTTAAAATTCCAACAATGCTTCTTATTTCATTAGCTGCAAGACACCTGTTCAAAGGCCTTATAATTGGGATTCCCCCTCCCACACTTGCCTCAAATAAATAATTCACCCTATTTTCACGGGCAAGTTTTAAAAGCTCCGGTCCATGTGTTGCAACAAGCTCTTTATTTGATGTCACAACATGTTTTCCCTGTGTAAGGGCTCTTTTGGTAAATTCATAAGCAGCTGTTATACCGCCGATTGTCTCCACAACTACATTTATATCAGGGTCATTAAAAATATCATCAGCATTTTTTGTAAGTATATCCTTGTCAGGGCTATCAGGAAAATCCCTTATATCCAGTATACGCTTTACTGTAATTTGTTTCCCCGCTTTTTTGGATATACTTAAAGAGTTCTTTCTAATTATTTCAACAACTCCTGAGCCAACTACCCCATAACCTAATACAGCTACATTAATCATATTACTTTTTACCTCCTTGAATTTTTACCTGGAAAATATTCTTTTCAATTATCCTCTTACAATTACTCCCCGTATGCTCTTCTAGTTATTCCCTGGCAATAATTTCTTGACTTTTAACTCCTTTTATTTTGTTTATCTCTGTTAAAAGAGCCTTGATATCAGTTAGCATTCCTCCTGTTTCAATTGTAATTGTAATGTTTGCAAATCCATTTATAGGTATATTTTGATTTATCGTAACCACGCTTGCCCTTGAAGCTGCTATTTTATTTAAAATGCTGGACAGTATTCCTGGGGAATCTTCAACAGTGAAAAAAAGTGTTATAACTTTCCCCCTGGATGTTTCATAAAATGGAAACACAAAATCCTTGTACTTATAGTACGTACTTCTGCTTATACCTACCTTTTTAACAGCTTCATTTACATTTTTGATTGTCCCGCTTTCTAAAATTCTCTTTACTTCTACCACCTTTGTAAAAACTTTTGGTAAAACAGAAGAATCAACAAGGTAGTACTTAGAAGCATTATCCATATCCTCTGTCCTCCACCGACGAACATTTGTGTTTATCCTGTGTAATCTTAACATAAATTTTGTTTCTTATCAAGGTTTTTTATTAATTTATTTAAAATTTTAGAGCATAAAAAAAACAAGATGTCCTTAAGTTTAAGAATATCTTGTTTTTTAAAAAGTTAATTATTTTAATATTAATTTTTAATAACACTCATCAGGCTTAATCTTTTTTATTAGCTTCCAATTCTTTCATTTGCCTTATAAAATTAATCTGGGTTTCAGTCCTGATAACCCTTCCTGTATCCATAGCCATATCATCTCTCATTATATCCTGTTTAAAAAACTGTTCATCTACCCTGCCCGCTTTCTCTTTTAACTCTTCAAACTCTTCTCTTTCCAATTCTAAAGAATATCCGCAATCAGAACATACTAATAAATATTTCATATGGTATGGTATTACAGGTATAAAAAACAATGTAATCCAACTTGTTACTTTCCTTAAATGCCAGCTGGTTTCATTTCTGCACTTGCTGCAACTGGTTTTCTGTACCGGACCAAATCTTTTTAAGGTTTGATAACCCCATCCAAAAATTATCATGTACTACCTCCTGGTATTTAATTGTTGTTAACATACATATCTCCTACATATTTTTAAAATAAAAAACGAAATGATTTAACTGTATGTGGATTTACTTTCTAAGAAATGAATCAAACAGTCAGTAAAAAAATCCTTATATTTATATTTTATTTCATAATAGATGTTTTTACAAGTCTCATTTTTTTAATCGATAGCGTCAATTTATTGTAGGAAAAAGAAAAGTAGATGGCATCCCATTTTTTATACAACTATTTCAAATAACGGTCTCTTAGTAACGAGAGTATTTTGCATAATTTGCATGCTGAGCTAATTATTTTCTTTTATAACTCCTCTAACTTATTCTCTATTATACCATATAACTCTTTCTTCCTATAAAGAATCCATTTTACTCAATGATTGTCACAAATCAGTACATTTTGTTATCTATGTTCCTTCACATTTTAACGCTACTTTTAAAAGAAAAAAGTATTTCTATTGTACCATTTTCCATTTTGTCAAGGCTAAAACAAGCGGGCAAAGCCCGGCCTTGACAAGTAGTAGGGCTTCGCGGGTCATGGTACTAAAGTTTTGCTTTTTTCTTTTCTTTTTCTTTTTTTATGTTTTTTCTTTTTCTTTGTCTTTTTTTAGATATGTATAATTCCTATTGGATAGGCTTACTTGTAAACTTTCCCGTAATTTTTGCTTTATTATTACCTCATCCCTATCCGCATATACCTATAATACGCCTTAATTCTTTATATAAACCAGTTTTACACCCCTTATGAATAACAGTTAAATTACTATTCCATACACTCTCATACCTGTTTGATGACTTCTTTAATTCCTTAATTAATTTTTCCTGAATTTCTTGCCTACTAGCTGCTAACTTTTTTTGTTTTTGTGCCATAACTATGTCATATACCTTACCGCCATTCTTCTTGTATATTATCAGCTTTGACATCTTTTCTACACCTTTTCTCGACCAGCCTTTAGGTCTTGAACTTAAACGGGATGAAAATACATGACTCACATGACCTTCAGCACTACAACCCACTATTCCTCTGTTTGACCTTATTTCTATACCATCCCAATTATTTAAAATATATCGCTTTGCATTTTTTATAGCCTTTATTTTACTTTCATTATCGCCTGTCTTTTCGATTATCTTTTTAAAAACCTTTGTTAGCTTTTTTTTATCAGATAAATTCAATGCGTCCTGTAAATCTTGGCTTATTGCTTCATCATTTAAATGTGTGGTTGCAACTCTTACGTATTTTTGAAGATGGTATCTATCAAGTACAAATTTACTTTTTGAAAGCCAGTTAACTCCTTGCCTTATCCATGACGCCCCATCTCCTAATATATACACCGTCTCTAAAAAATCAACGTCATATTGTTTATATATGTATTCCGATACTTCAAGCCACAAATTTTCTGAATTATTATACACACCCCCAAAATATCGAACATTCTTTAATACTTTTCTCTTCTTATTACTTTTTTCAAAGTCAATTCCCTCATGCACATATACAAGTTTTGGCATAATTGTATTTCTCTTGCCCTTCTCATTCTGTCTCAATATACTTTTTTGTTGTAATGCTACATGATCCTCGTCTGCCTCAACATACAATATTTTTACTTTTCTCTTTTTATCTACTTTTATTTCAGGCTCAACTATTTCAATATTATGTATTTTATTCATCACAGCTTGTTTGCTGATTTCATCAATATATGTCGCCTTTTCTCCTGCCTTTCTGTAGCTGCTGTCAGCTGCTTCTTCTATTGCATTAATTACAACATCGGCACTTACTCTGTCATGTGGTTCTACACCTACAATCCTGTCGACCAGGTGTTGTCTATTACCATTTTCCTTATGCTTAAAATATGTCCTGTTATAACTTAGTGTTCCAAATGTCGTTAAAATAGATGTTTTATCTTTTCTTATAATTTCCCAATACTGTTTCCTTATTTCACAGTTACGTAAATATTCATCCATATCTTCAAGCACTTCTTTAAGTATATCGCGTCCAAGTTTAAATAAATCTTCTTTCAGACCAAGAATAAGATCAGCTAAGTCTTTTCCTTCTTCAATAAAATTTTTTATCTTTTTTTCAATTCTTTTTGCCCCAAATTCATTAAAATGTTGTATACTATTATACATAGAAGATGTCATCCTTTCTGTTAGATTTTTTTTGTATTAATATCTTAACAGGATGTCATCTTCTTTTCAATTTTATATGGTATTTTATGTCTCATTCCCTACAATAACTTTACGCTAACTTTTTAATCAAATTGTTCTATTTTTTAAAAAAGCCTTGTATGATATCCTGATTAATGAGACAATATTTATAATTATTAATGTTTATAATTATGGTAATTACATGGAGGTGCAAAAATGAGTGCTATTTACACTGACCCGTCTAAAAGTCCAAAGGAAAGGACTAAAGACCTCATTTCAAAAATGACTTTGGAAGAAAAAATAGGACAAATGTGCCAAATTGACGGAAACGAAAATGCTGAATTCTGGATAAAAGAAAGGAACATAGGATCTTTTTTGCATGTCAGAGGGGAAAAGGCAATTAATTTGCAAAAAATGGCTACAGAAGAGACCAGACTTGGCATACCCTTATTATTTGGAATTGACGCAATTCACGGACATGCATTCCACAGCGGTGCAACTGTATTTCCATCTCAACTGGCTCTTTCTTCTAGTTGGAATCCCCAGCTAGTTGAGAAAGTAGGAAATATAACTGCCAAAGAGGTAAGTGTAACGGGGTTGCACTGGACTTTTTCACCTGTTATCTGTCTTGCAAGAGATATAAGGTGGGGACGTGTGGATGAAACTTTCGGTGAAGATCCATATCTTGCAGGTAAACTGGCTGCTGCCATGATAAGAGGGTACCAGGGTGAAGACCTTTCCCACCCTGAAAGTATACTGGCTTGTGCCAAGCACTTTATAGCATATGGCGAAACCCAGGGGGCACGAGATGCTTCTGAAAGTGATGTTTCTGAAAGAAAACTAAGATCTATTTTCCTGCCTCCTTTTAAGGATGCCGTAGATGCCGGCTGTGCCACTTTTATGGTTGCCTATCAGGCAATTGACGGAGTTCCTTGTTCCGCTAATAAGTGGCTGCTTAAAGATGTATTAAAAGATGAATTAGGATTTGAGGGTATTGTGATTACAGACTGGGACAATGTGGGTCATATGCACAACTTACAAAAAATTGCCTCTACCATGAAAGAATCTTGTGAAATTGCCATTAAAGCCGGCAATGACATGATAATGTCCACTCCTGACTTTTTTGAAAATGCCGTTGGATTAGTGAAAGAAGGTGTTATACCTGAATCCCTAATTGATGAAGCCTGCTCCAGAATCCTTGAAATTAAATTTAAGCTGGGATTATTTGACCACAAAAGGTACCCTGACTCTGATAAATATAAAATATATATGGGCTGCAGCGAACATATACAGGCTTCATATGAAAGTGCTCTTGAATCCATTGTTCTTCTTAAAAACAATGATAATATCCTGCCTATATCGGATAAAATAAAAAAAATTGCCGTAATAGGACCAAATGCAGATGATGTACAAGCCCAATTAGGAGACTGGTCTTTTGGCCCTAGATACCACCCGGAAATACCAACTTTTGATTATCATCCTGATTATGACATATCCAAAATTGTAACCATTTTAGAAGGAATAAAAAAACGTGCAGGCGAAGACTTTGAAGTTTACTATGAAAAAGGCTGTGACGTAATTGACCCGGAAATTGAAAATATCAAATGTGCAGTTAAAATTGCAGAAAAATCTGATATTGTAATAGCTGTTGTGGGCGATACAATAGTTTTAAATGGTGAAACCCGTGACAGGTCTAACTTAGACCTTACAGGGGCACAGGAAAAATTACTTAAAGCATTAAAAGATACAGGCAAACCCCTTGTTGTAGTCCTCATTAACGGAAAACCCCTTACAATACCATGGATAAAGGAAAATGCCGATGCCATAGTGGAAGCATGGAATCCCGGTATGGAAGGGGGAAATGCAGTTGCATCAATTTTATTTGGGGATTATAATCCATGCGGTAAACTCTCTATTTCTTTTCCTAAAACAGTGGGACAGCAGCCTGTTTATTATAACCAGCTCCCTGGCTGGCATGGAGGAAAGTACGCTGATGTAGATGCCGAGCCTCTTTTTAATTTTGGATACGGACTGTCTTACACAACTTTTGAATACTCTGACCTTAAAGCATCAAAGCCGGTAATTGATTGTGATGAAAACTTAATTGTATCAGTACAGGTGAAAAACACAGGTAAGATGGCAGGTTCAGAAATAGTGCAGCTTTATATAAATGATATTTATACTTCTGTAACTACACCTGTAAAAGAATTAAAAGAGTTTAAAAAAGTTTTTCTAAATCCCGGCGAAACCAAAACCGTTGAATTTGAGCTTACATTTATGTCATTTTCATTTGTAAATGCCAACTGCAGAAGATGTGTGGAGCCTGGGGAATTTGAAATTATGGTTGGAAGTTCCTCAAAGGATGAAGATTTACTTAAAATAGTAGTGGAATATAAGGGAAAAGTTAAAGAGTTTTGAAAAAAGATTGGTAAATTTACCAAACTAATGTTATAATGATATTATAAGAACCTTGAAAAGCAAATAACTCTTTCCGTTAGTTTGTTATGACATTTTAAACCGCTTTTAAAAGACAGATTTGCTTTGTATAGAGCGCTATTTGTACAGCATTAAAGAAAGTATTACCAGTTGTACAGTAACAGTATAAAAAATAAGCAATTCTATGTAAAAAATATAAATCCCATCTTACACCACATTATATAATGTGGTGTAAGATTTACAGTTCTTAAGCTGTGTTTTCTAAGTTTAACTTCAAACAGCATATCATAATAATCATTTGTTCAGGTAAATTTTATTAAAATAATTTAGATAGAAGGTATATTTAAGCATATTTAGCACATTTAGCACATTTAGCACATTTAGCATATTTAGTGTGTTTTGTGTATTTTGTGCATTTTGTACTTTTAGTGTTTTTTGTAGATTTGTAATTGATTTTTTATTATAAACAAAGATTAAAATTTTATTTTATTATAAATTTTATTAATTTTAGGGAGGAGATAAAAAATGTTTTTTTTTAAAAGAAGCAAATTTTTTAAAAGTTTATTTTTAATTGTATTTTTATCTGTTGTTGCTTCTGTGTTTACTGCAACTCCTGGCAGTGCATCATCTGACTTTGTGGCGACACATGGTCAGCTTCAGGTAATCGGAAACCAGTTGTGCAACCAGTACGGGCAACCTATCCAGCTAAGGGGTATGAGTTCCCACGGGCTTCAGTGGTATCCCCAGTTTGTCAACTACAACAGCCTTAAAACATTGAAGGAAGATTGGGGAATGACTGTATTCCGTGCTGCTATGTACACCGATTCCAAAGGATACATCCACAATCCTTCAGTTAAAAACAAGGTAATAGAAGCGGTGGAAATCTGTATTGATTTGGGTATATATGTTATTATTGACTGGCACATACTAGAAGACGGAGACCCTAATATATACAAAAACCAGGCAAAAGACTTCTTTAACGAAATGTCATCGAGATTTGGTCAATATCCAAACGTTATTTATGAAATATGCAATGAGCCTAATGGATGGGGAGTGAGCTGGAACGGGCAGATTAAACCATATGCTGAAGAAATTATCCCTGTTATCCGTGCAAATGACCCTGACGGTATAGTCCTGGTAGGTACCAGCATGTGGAGCCAGGATATACATCATGCAGCTGACAACCCTCTAAACTTTGACAACATAATGTATACCCTTCACTTTTATTCCGGAACTCACGGACATGACTTAAGATCCAGGATAGACTATGCAATGAACAAAAATGCCGCTATCTTTGTTAGTGAGTGGGGAACAAGTGATGCAACCGGGGACGGCGGTCCGTTTATCCCTCAGGCACAAGAATGGATTAACTATTTAAACGAAAGAAATATCAGCTGGGTAAACTGGTCCCTTTGTGACAAAGCTGAAGCTTCAGCAGCACTTAATCCCGGTGCAAATCCAAACGGCGGCTGGAATGACTCTGAATTAAGCCAGTCAGGAAGGTTTGTGAAATCTGTAATGAGGCAAAACTACAATCCTCCTATACCACCTTCGCCTACTACCACACCTACTACCCCGCCTACATCTCCCACACCGCCTATACCAACTGATTCCCCTATACCACAACTGCCTAAGTCAAGAATACCGGGTGTTATTGAAGCTGAAAACTATGACAGTATGAGTGGAATTGAGCTGGAACCATGTACAGAAGGGGGACAAAATGTAGGTTATATAGATGTAGGGGATTGGTTGAGTTATGTCGTACTTATCCAAAGATCAGGAACCTACAAAGTGGAGTTTAGAGTAGCAAGTGAATCCGATTCAGGTAAATTCTCACTAAGAAGCGACAACAATGTACTTACTACCGTTACAGTACCAAATACCGGCGGCTGGCAAAACTGGACCACCATATCCTCTGAAGTCTACCTGGATGCGGGAATTCAGACTATAAGACTTTATGCTGACGGCGAACTGTTTAATATTAACTGGATGAGCTTTGAATTAAAAGACTCTCCAACAGGCAACTACACCCTTGGGGACATTAACAACGATGGGTATATTGATTCAAGTGATTACACTTTAATGAGCAGGTATATATTAGAAATAGTTAAAACTTTCCCTTTCCCTGAAGGTGAGCTTGCAGCAGATATAAACGGTGACGGAATAATTGACTCAGCAGATGCTATATTACTAAGCCGCTACCTGTTAGGTGTTATAAGTACTCTTTAATTGATAAAAAATATATAATAAGGGTTCTGTCTCTTGTAAGGCAGAGCCTTTTAATAATTATTTCAATTTTCTTTTTAAAGCAACGGTTTTATTTTAAAATACTATCTAAATTCTCTTTCTATCCTAAAATCCTCTTTGCTGTTTTTTCAACTTCAAATTTAACCCTTTCTTCATCTATTGTTTTAATTTCTCCCTTTTCCATTACAATATTTCCGTCAATAATTACGGTATCCACGTCTGAGCCCTGTACTGAATATACAACTGCTGAAACTAAATCATTTACAGGCCACATATGGGGTTTATCCATATCAATTAATATAACATCTGCTTTCATTCCCTCTTTTATAACACCTATTTCCCCTTCAAAATCCAAAGCCTTTGCCCCATTAACAGTTGCCATATTTAAAACATCATATGCACTAACACAAGTTGGGTCCATATTAACCCCTTTATGTATCAGTGCTGCTAAATGCATTTCTTCCATCATGTTAAGATTGTTGTTGCTGGCTGCCCCGTCAGTTCCCAGTGCCACATTTATACCTGATTTCAATAGTTCAGGTACTTTGGCAATGCCGCTTCCCAGCTTTAAGTTGCTGCTGGGGTTGTGAACCACATCCACCTTCTTTTCTTTTATTATCTCAATAT
Organism: Acetivibrio saccincola; assembly: GCF_002844395.1. Taxonomy (NCBI): domain Bacteria; kingdom Bacillati; phylum Bacillota; class Clostridia; order Acetivibrionales; family Acetivibrionaceae; genus Acetivibrio; species Acetivibrio saccincola. The sequence goes on from NZ_CP025197.1 coordinate 2,723,900, forward strand.
CTTTTTGGGATAAATGCACACAGTGGGCTGCAGTCACAGGCACATCTAAAATCCCTGTTTTTAAAGCTATCTCAGCAGGACTCATTTTGTACTTTTTAAAACTGTCTTCCCTTTCACGTACAGTCTCAAGTATATGTATATTTATCCTTGCACCCAGTTTTTTTGCACATTCCGCCGACCTAGTCAACGACTCTTCATTGTAAAGATAGACAGAATGGACTTCCAGGGATGTCTTGAGCCTTCCGTTTTCTCCATTGTGCCATTTTTCAAAAAAGCTGTAATCCTCATTAATTACCTTTCCGTTTTCATCAAAATCCAAGGGGTTTTTCGAAAGATTTGCCCTAATGCCGGCATCCGCCACCGCTTCCGCCACCTTGTCCATGTGGAGGTACATATCCAAAAATGCGGTGGTGCCGGTTTTAATCATTTCGGAAATTCCCAGCAAAGTGCCCCAGTACACATCTTCCGGCAATAGTTTTTCTTCTGCAGGTAAAATATTATTAAAAAGCCATTCCTCTAAATTAAGGTCATTTGCAAAATTTCTAAAAATGGTCATGGCACAGTGGGTATGGGCATTAATTAAGCCCGGTATTAAAACTTTGTTTTTCCCGTCAATAACCCTGTCAGGTTTAAAATCCTTTTTTTCATCATTGCCAATATAGGTTATATACCCGTTTTCAATTGCCAAATATGCATTTTTAATTATTTTCTTATGATTATCACATGTAATTATATCAACATTTTTAATTAGTATTTTCACGAACAACTCTCCTTAAAAGTCCGTATTTTTTACCGCTGTAAGTGCAAATATTTTTGCTTTTGGAGCTTTGGATTTTTCTTTTTCATTTTGCTTAATTGCAGTAATTTTAACATCTGTAAATCCACAATCTAAAAACCACTTTTTTATTTTTTCAGTGTCAAACCCAAGCCATATATCATGCAATTTTTCTTTAAGTTCCATATCTTTGTGCTGGTAAAAATCGCACAAAAATACAATTCCTCCGGGCTTTAGCACCCTCCTCATTTCTTTAATGGCAAGTGTAGGCTCTTCTTTATGATGAAGATACATATTAGCACAAACTACATTAACCTTTTCATCTTCCACAGGAATATCAATGCCGTCACTTTCAATTGCATAAATATTTTTAATGCCATTAGCCTTTGCATTTTTCTTAAGTTCTTTTATCATTTCTTCAGATATATCAACTGCTATAACTTTTTTTACATGCTTTGCCACAGCTATTGAAATATATCCGTTTCCTGCTCCTAAATCCATGACAGTTTTATCTTTTTCAAGTATCCCTAATTTAAGAAGATGGTCTTTGATGGATTCGTCATAGTAATTTTGGCGAATTTCTTCCCATTTAGGTGCAACTTTGTTATAGTATTCCTTTGTATCTGCTTCACTTGCTGAATAATACTGGGACTCCCCTGTTGAAAGCCAGTCTATAAGGGCTTTTCTACTAAATCTCCACTCTCTCCCTATTTTCCTTGCAGGAACTTTTTCTTCTTTAAGAAGCTTTATAAATGTCTTTACACTGACGTTAAAAAGCTCCGCCGCTTCTTCTAAAGTAAGAATTTCCTTTTCCATCAGATACACCTCAATATAAAATTTCTCTTTAAGTAGTTTTTCCAAACTACCTAAAGAGATGTATTTTTTAAGTTTCAATGTTTTTGTATGTATTAAATTATATAACAGTCATTTTAAATTATCAACGTCTATTTACATTTATATTCACTGTATTTGTGCTTATTTTCAATGTCTAAAATCATCACTTATAATTTCCCCGTCGGAAATTTGTATTCTTCTCTTTGTATAATCTGCAACTTTAGGGTCGTGGGTAACTATTATCACTGTTTTTCCAAATACTTCATGTGCTTTTTTAAGAAGTTCTATTACTTCCGTACCTGATTTGGTATCTAAGTTTCCTGTAGGCTCGTCACACAGGAGAACTTCCGGATTGTTAATCAGTGCCCTGGCTATTGCCACTCTCTGCTGCTGGCCTCCGCTCATCTGGGAAGGAAGATGCTTTAATCTGTCGGATATCCCCAATGTTTTTACTATTTCATCCAGATAATCTTTATCAACTTTCTTTTTATCTATAAGTAGAGGCAGTATTATATTTTCATGTGCAGTAAGCTCAGGAATCAGGTTGTAAAACTGAAATACAAAGCCTATTTTTTTGCATCTTATTTCTGAAAGCCTTTTATCATCAAGGGTATAAATATCTTCCTCACCGTAAAAAACCGTACCAGATGTAGGGGTTTCAATTCCTCCTAGCAAGTGAAGCAAAGTAGATTTTCCGCTGCCGGACGGTCCTGTAACTGAAATAAACTGTTTATCAGGTATCTCAAAAGACACGTTGTTTAACGCCCTCACACCATATTCAGTGTTTCCGTAAACCTTTGTAAGATTTTTAACTGATATATTCATTTTTACTCCTCCTTAAAACTGCTCCTGATTTTTTCAATAATACTGTCATCTGATTTTCTAAGTATAACAAGGATGATAATTGCTGAAAGCAAGGCTATACCAAGGCTTATGGCAACAAGCGGTGATATAAAATCCTGCTCCCAAAGTTTAAAGTCCATAAAAAACTTATTTTGGATATTTGTATATTTTTCCGTAAGTACCATAACTTCATCCGGAGATGCTCCCGGAGCTTTAACTGTAAGCAGTGCCTGCTGATAGTCAAAAAGCAATTTATATGCCTTTTTTATTAAAAAGCATATTATCCCGGATATTAGAGCACAAATTACAGGAAGTTTTAAAGATTCAACTATAATATGCTTTTTAAGGTTTCGCCGACTTATTCCAAAGGCACGAAGGGAAGAAAAATGCCTCATGGAACTGTTAAGGTACATTGTAAATGAATTGGCAAAACCTATCACGAATATTGCCAACATAAGTACAAGCATTACCAGGTATACAAAAGCTTTGTTTTTCATTTGCCTTTGGATACCTTTTAGCTCCTCTGACATACTTACATATGTTACTCCCATTTCAGAGGATAATTTACTATAAATAAACTCATCAAGTTCTTCTGCATATTCTTCTGAGGTAAGATTTATACCCACCTTGTCATAATTCTTTTGTGGAAAACCCCATGCCTGGTATCCTTCAAATGAGGTAACAAAATTGAATCCCGGGGTTTTATCGGGATTATCCCCTATGTACTCAAGGAGACTTGAAATTTCCGGATCTGTAACGGTAATAATTCCTCCCACCACCGGATGAGCAAAAAATGGTTTCTGCGGAAGATAGGCAAGCCTGTCATAAATAAGCTCTGATATTTGTTTTTCATCAACTGCAACTGAAGTTAAAATATTAACTTTGTCCCCTACTTCAAATGCGTTCTTAACCTTCCTTAAATTGTCAATATGTTCAATAACAAGAACCTGTTCCCCGCTATTTAAAGCTTCTATATTTATTTCTCCGTCTGTAACATATTCTTCTAACTGTGACAAAAGATAATCATTACATGCAGCTACGGGAATACTGTAATACGCATAAGTATCATCAAGTCCAAAGTCTTCAAAATACTGCAAATAGTTTTGCCATTCACGGTCAAAATCAATCGTTTTATCTATTTGACACACCTTTTCAACCTGATTTTTTAATTCAATGGAAGATAATTTCTTTCTTAATTCATCTTCTCTTGTCCCTTCCCCTAAATAAACCCTTACAGTATGATCTGTAAGCACAGCTGAAACTGATGAAACATATTCTTTCTCCTCAAGCTCAGAAATTATATCCGATGGAAAACCTTTATCATAATTTATATTTGCAAACTTACTGGTATCATTCCACTTATTTCTTGAAATATATCCGTCAAAACCAGCAGTCATTACTTGTGCTGTAAATGACTGTCTTTCTATACTTGCCACATTACCTGCCCTTACCATCATTCCAAGAGTACTGCTTAATATGGTTATAAATATAAAAAGCATCATAAGTGCAGTACTTCTGCGAGCAGTTATGGTTTTTCTTAGGGCATTTCCATATTTCTTTACTCTGATTTTTTTAACAATTTCGCTGCTACCTATAGGAGTTTTCAAAACTTTTATAAAAGGATAAATAAAACCTATAAGTACCGTTAGCCCGGTGACAATAACGGTAAATATAAACGGATTAAATGAACGGGTTTCAAGAACATACTCAATAAAATATCCCCTGTAAATAGGTACATTATAAATTATATGTCTTATAAACAGAGTAATTTCATGGGCAAGAGAAGCAATAACCATACCGGCTGCTGTTCCTATTATCCCAAATATAAACATCTCCATAACCATTATTCTCAAAGTCCTTTTCCTTGTCATACCGCATAAACGAAGCAGCCTGAAACTTTCAAGACGTCTTAATAAGTATATGGATATAATCATATAAATTGATATCGCAGATATTATAAGACATATAAATGCATATATTCTTATAAGCCTGTATTTGTTAGCAAGTTCTTGTTTTTCTCCTGCCATTAACTTTTCAGAAATATTCCCACCAGAAGGATAATAGACAAAACTTGATATTGCCATTTTTCTTCCTCCAAAAGCATTAGAACTTTTTTCCTTAATAATCTTTGCCACATCTTCATCAAACTCTTTTAAAGACGGAAATCCCATCTTATCACCATTAACATAAGTAAGATGCACATTGGTATATAAAGCAGGATATTTTTCTCCCTCCTCTTTTGATACAATTGCTAAAGGGTCAGGATATTCCGATACATAATTCCATGGATCAAGATTTGATATATCATTATTTTCACGAAAAGAATTATAAGAAAGATCATCAATAATTCCAACAAGAGTATATGCTTTTTCCCCTATTAGCTTTTTATCCATGCCATAGAGTACAAATTTTATCTCACCTCCAACTAAAGGCTGAATATTCATGGAAATAAGTGTAGACATCTCAACTGCAATTTCATCTTCTTTCTCAGGAAATCTCCCTTTAGAAATGGGAAGGTGCATTAATTCCTTTTCTATATCATCATCAAAATATCCAACTGCTACCGTACGGTCAGAGTAATCCGGACTTCCAATACGTCCAAAAACAATTGTTTTTCCAATTAAATCTATCTCTTCTTGTTCTTTTAATAACTCAATTTCCTCTTCCGTTAAATTATATAATCCCTCATCAAAATTACCGCACATATCCAATGATTCATGAAAACTATAGCGGTCTTCTGAACGGGTAAGAAGTGAAATAAACATCACTGCCGATGACATTATAATTATGGATATTAATATGGACAAAGCCTGCTTTTTATGAGACATCCAGTATTTTTTCAGTAGAAAAAGTTCAGTTTTCACAAAAAAATCCCCCTTTAAATTAAGATGTCATTTCACTTATATTTAATATAATTTACCCATATATTGTATCATTTTTTTGATGTGCCAGCTAAATAACGCTTGAATGGCAAAAAAGGGGGGGTGAATTGTCATTAAACGCACTTGAATTATAAGTTGCTTTGTGCCTATACTCATTTATTTATTAAAAAAATCTATTAAAAAAAGCTGATGCTTTTAACACCAGCTTTCCAAATATTTTTTCTGTTCCTCAGTAAGTTCATCTATTTCTATTCCCCAGGATTTTAATTTCATTAGTGCAACCCTTTTATCAATTTCTTCAGGAACATCAATTACTTTATTCCCAAGCTTTTCATAGTTTTCTAAAACATATTTTGCACTAAGGGCTTGGAGGGCAAAGCTCATATCCATTATTTCAGCCGGATGCCCGTCACCTGCCGCAAGATTAACCAACCTTCCTTCCGCTAAAAGGTTAATCCATCTTCCGTCTTCTATTTTGTATCCCATTATATTTTTTCTCTGCTCTTTTTTCTCACAAGCCATTTCTTCCAGTTCCGGTACACAAACCTCCACATCAAAATGACCTGCATTGCAAAGTATGGCTCCGTCTTTCATTTTTTTATAATGCTCGCCATGTATAACCCTCTTACATCCTGTGGCTGTTATAAATATATCGCCTATGGATGAAGCTTTGTCCATTGTCATAACTTTAAAACCGTCCATAACTGCTTCAGTTGCTTTTATAGGATCAATTTCGCATACAATAACTGATGCCCCAAGCCCTTTAGCCCTCATGGCTATACCCTTGCCGCACCATCCGTATCCTACAACCACCACATTTTTTCCTGCTACTATAAGATTTGTAGTCCTGTTTATGCCATCCCAAACTGACTGGCCCGTTCCATACCTGTTGTCAAAAAGGTATTTGCAATAAGCGTTGTTTACGGCAACCATGGGAAACTTTAATACTCCTTCCCTTTCCATGGCTTTTAATCTCAAAATTCCTGTTGTTGTCTCTTCCGAACCACCCATAACATGTGGCAAAAGATCCTGCCTTTTTGTATGAAGAAGGTTTACCAGATCCCCTCCGTCATCTATTATAATATTGGGCTTATATCCCAATGCAAGTTCTAAATGCTCTTTATACTCTTCCTCTGTTGCATTATACCATGCATACACCTTAAGACCGTCTTTTGCCAAGGCAGCTGCCACATCATCCTGAGTAGACAGTGGGTTACTTCCTGTTACTGATACTTCCGCCCCTCCAATGGCTAAAACCTTTGCAAGATAAGCAGTTTTAGCCTCTAAGTGAACGGATATGGATACCCGCACCCCGTCAAAAGGTTTTGTCTTTGAAAACTCATCTTCCAAACTTCTTAAAAGAGGCATGTTCTTTCTTACCCACTGAATTTTTTGCCTTCCTGATTCAGCTAAATCAATATTTCTTATTTTATACATTCTTTTATACCTCCCAATCGGTTACAACTCTTTTTACTAATGCTACAAAGTTCTTTTCAGCAATCTTTGCTACTTCCATAACCCCTTCATGGCTTAATGGTTCGTCAAGTATTCCCGCTGCCATATTTGTTATACATGAAATTCCCAAAATGTTCATACCTGCATGATTTGCAACAGTAACTTCAGGAACGGTGGACATCCCCACTGCATCTGCCCCTAAAATACTCATAGCCCTTATTTCTGCAGGTGTCTCATACATAGGACCTTTTGCAAAAATGTACACACCTTCTCTTACATTAATGCCCTCTTTTAAAGCAGCATCTTTACAAAGCTGTATAAGCTCCGGATTGTATGCCTTGCTCATATCAGGAAACCTTACTCCAAACTCATCAATATTTGCGCCCCTTAGTGCAGAAGGTGCAAAAAAGCTAATATGGTCTTTAATTATCATTAAATCCCCCGGGTTAAAATCTTTGTTTATTCCTCCGGCAGCATTTGTAACAATGAGATTGTTTATACCCATATATTTAAAAACCCTGATGGCAAATACAACTTTTGAGACATCATATCCTTCATAGTAGTGAAAACGTCCTTTCATAGCAAGTATGTATTTATCCCCGATTTTACCAAATATCAATTTTCCATCATGACCTTCAACGGTGGTTACGGGAAATCCCGGAATGTCGCCATAATCTAGCACTAAAGGTTCTTCAATCTCATTTACCAAAGCTCCTAAACCAGAACCTAAAACAACTGCTATTTGGGGAGTCTTCCCTATTTTTTTCTTTATATATTCACCGGCTTCTTTTATTTCACTTAATATATTGCCCATTTGCTTACCTCCTAAGGTTTTATTTGTATTTCTTTTTATTCTTTATTTTCTCTAAAAGTCCTTACTTTTTAGGTTGAACCAAATTCTAAATCTTATCCCATGTAAATTATATAACGGGCATTTGAAATTATCAACACCTATTTACATTTATGTTCATTAATTTTCACTCAACTACAATTTAAGCCGGTCACATATTTTTATCTTAAGTATAATTTTTATTTTGCGTCTATAACAACAGTTTTTGTTTCTAAATCCCAATTCACTTTAGCTTCTAAAAATTGCTTTAAGTTTTTTTACGTGTTTTTCCATACCACATTTTCCCTAAGGCTTTCATAATTATTTAGTGATATAATATATATAAGGCTTTCATACCTCTAATCTTTAGGAGGCTTGCTATGCGTAGTCTTTTACACCGTTTAAAAAATGTATTTATCATAATTACATCTGTAATTTCCGGGATTTTTCTGTTTTTGGTAGTGCTTTCGCTGATTTTTAAAAATACTGTTATGACAGCGGATTTTCATAAAAATATGTTTGAAAAAAATGAAGTTTACTCCGAAGCGCAAAGAGTAATTGACAGCTCCCGTGAAGATGTAGTAAGACTTATAAAGGGACAGTCCCCGGAATTAAATGAACAGCAAAAAGAAATTATTTATATTTTAGAAAATTCCACTTCCCCTGAAATGGTAAGAATAAATTTAGATAATATAAATCAGGATATTTTTCAGTATTTTAACGGAAAAAGGAGGTTTTTACCTGATATCTATGTGGATATGAAACCTCCAAACTTAGATGATGCATATGGGGAAAACCAAACAGCCAATTCTAATTATGTTTCAAACAGAATAACAAGATTAAATTTAAATGCACTTATAATGTCTATAAACAGGAGTGATATTTTAGAGGTATTTTTATTAATAAAACTTGTATTTTTCTTTGTAAATTCAATACCAAAGTTTTTTATCCCGGCAATACTTTTTATGCTCTTAATTCAAATGATTATTTCTAAAAGAGCTGGCAAAATTGGAAAATGGCTTTTATACTTGTGTTTTTCCTGTAGTTTTCTTCTTATTGTTTTTGCCATATGCATCTATATTTATTCTCATAATATGCTCCCAAACCTGATTAATGAGGCTGCGCTGCCAATTCCAATAAACCAGGATGTTCTTTTGTCTTATATACAAGACTCTGTATCTTTGCCTGCGCTTCTTTGCCTTTTATCCGGTATGTTTTTATTTCTTTTAACTTACATATTTGTAATTATTAATAAAGCTGTTTATAAATCCGTTGTAAATAAAAGAGTGTTTAAATTTTCATTTATGAAAAATCATACAAAACTTTTAAAGTATACCCTTTGCACTTTTTTATTTGCAGCCTCAATTTTTGGATTAGCATACAATGTCCACTCTTTTAAGAAGGATTTTAACGCCAATAATTTTTCAAATATTGTATCTAAATATACCAATTATAATTCCGCTACAGAAGTTGTATCTGCCAAAAATGAAACTATATATACCTTACAGATTAATCTCGTAGATTCCGATACAAATGACCCTGTTGAAAACATTGAAATAAAAGTAGACGGTAAAACGGAAACAGGCGACAGGCATTACAATTTGTCAAAAGTTACCGACCATGAGGGAACTGCAAAGTTTCATCTTGGGAAGGGTACTTTTTATATTGATTTTTCATCTACCCAGTTGTCAGATAATTATATTATGCCTTCACCTTTTTACTTCGATTTAACATCTGTAGGAACCACCATTATTACCATTAATCTTGACAAATACAATGAAATGGAGAACTATGGGATAGTGGAAATAGAAATATTAGATGAAAATAATGAGCCTTTTGAAGGTATAGAGGTTTTTATTGAAAATTTAAAAACAAATAAAAACTTAGAAGGAGAGCACAAAAACAGTTTAGAACCACCGGACGAAAACTGCTTAGAACCGGGAACTGAACCTGACAGGTACTTTTCTATAACAAATTTAGATGGAATAGCTTTGTTTAAAATGGAAGAAGGAATTTATAAGGCGGAATTTTCAGAGGACAAATTCCCTCAAGAATACATTGTGCCTGAACCTTTTTCAATTAAAATTTTACCCGGCATTGTATCAAGGTACACAATAAAGCTTGCAAAGAGTGAGTAAGTTTTTTATATAGTTTAGCGGGTTCTGACAATATTTACATAAGAATTATGTACTTCAAAATTTTCTATATCCTCACCGTAAAAAATTAAAAGAAAAGAATGCTCTTTTAAGTCTTCAATTTTTGTATCTACCGGAATGATAGATAATAATCCTTCTTTTTGTTCCCATTCAATTATATAATTATCGTCAAATGCAGGAATAATTTCCCCATCACGCAATACAACTGCTTTATAAGTGCCTGTATTTGCAGTAAGCAGTTTATAATAAATCTTATTTTGCTCATCAGCAGTTATTTTTTTATTAAATGTCATATCGTCATCCGGTTCACCACTTAAAGCCAGTGAATACAAAGCTCCGCTTGAAAGTTTTTCCCCATCAATAAAAGTAATTTGTTCAGTATAATCATAACTTTCAGTTTCTGTATTAAAATTAAATGAGGTACTTTCTCCCCTAAGTTCATGTTCTGCAATTGCTTTAATTGTCAAAGTTGCTTTGTCATCGTAGCAGTCAACAGGAAAAAATATTGAGTAAAACATTATTTTATGCTCTTCTCTGCCACCTTTTAAATTTGGCTTTAATTTAATCTTTATTTTATCAGTTTCTCTGCTAGCCAACTTTTTATTATGGTAAAAATATTTTTCACTCTCACCATTTGCAGAAAAGCTTTGAATTTCACCATCTACAAATAAAAGTAATGTAAATTGTATCTCTTCTTTAGAAATATTCATAAATTCAAAACTACAATCTAAACAGCCATTATTCAATTCTAAAATTCTAAAAAGTCTTCCCTGCCAACAAGTTTACCGTCTCTATGATATAAATAAAATCCTCCAGCCATGTCATACTTCTCTTCAAATTCTTTAATATCCTCTTCTGTTAATAATCTTTAATCTTTGCTCATCAGGTGCATCTTTCTCTTTCAAAGATACATCATCTTCCATTGTAATTACATTATCAGGCTCTTCTCCCTTATAACCATCAATAATAACTTTGACAACAGCTCCAATAAAAATTAATGCCAATACCAAAACAATACCTATTTTTTTATTTTTTGATATTGTTTTCATAACTTCACTCCCTTTTATTTCATATATTTAAAATCCAGTTTGCCTGAAATATTTCAGATACCGGCAAACCATACTGAAAATTAAAAATCATATAGGATATTTCGCTTACTACGATTATGGCACACAGCAGCATAAACAAAGCAGATGGACGCTTCCAATAATAACATGCAAGCACAACCAGCACACACAGCAATGATATTAATAATATTCTAACTGCTGCATTCAGCCAAAAATACTGTAACAGTGTTAAAGAAGCGGATACATTTGAAAATAAAGAAATATTGTATACAGGTGCTCCCTTTTGCGGCAGCACGTATACTTTGTCATAAATATATAAATTACAGAATGAAAACATAAGGCTGAACGCTGAACTGCTTACAACAGCATATATCATTTTACATCTTAAAACATTCCATCTTCCAAAAGGCGTAGAGTTTAGTATAGGATAAAACCCGTTTCTCATTTCCACCAACATCACCGCACAGGCTAAAAATATAACTGCAATTAATTGAAACAGTACAACATTTTTTTGATTAAACAGTTTTTCCCAATAATAATCATACACAATCCAAGGCTCTTCTTTTTCTTTTACCAACTGCCACTTTTCGTATATATACTGAAACTCTCTTTCTCTTGTCATGCAACTGTTATAATCATCCATAAATGTATTATACTCATCCCTCTCTAACTCGCCTTTCAAAAATTTTTCATGCATTTCAGGATACAGATTAAATGTTTGTATAATAAACTCTTCCTCATCCATCAGATATTCTATCTTTTCAGCATTTAACGGTCCACTAAGTTTTGCCTGATATTCCAAAATAACACTCTCTTTTAAATTGTCAATTGTAAAATCCAATTTTACATAACAAATAGAAATACAAAGGCAAACAAAAAACATGGCAATAAGGAAAAAAATCATTTTGCCGTTTAAATTTTTTCTAAATTCCTTTATTAAAAGTTCCATCTTTTCTACTTCTCCTGTTTAAAATGTTTTTTTCACCTAAAATCAGATATGCTCCCAATATAATTACAATAATTATTGATGTAATTATAGGAAAATAGTAAATTTTGAGAAGATGTCCGGCTATCTCCCCATATCTTGGCATTTCAAAGTAATAAGCCGGGTTTAAATAAGCCATGGGATTAAATGCTTTCTGATACTTAATAAAACTCAATTCTTGAAGAGAATAATCTCTAAAATCTCTAATCCAACCTATATTTTTCAAAAAATAATTAATTTCAAAATAACTGCTTGCTAAAATACAAATAACGCCCATAACTATACTCGCTATAAAACTGTCTGTAATCTTGGAAAAAAACATCATAACGGCAGCCCAAATAAGAGACAATACAACCTGGGCTAAAACAGAATACATAAAGAACTTACCAATTGTCATACCGGAAGCAGTTTTTTCAAAACCCTTCAACATATATAAAGGAGCGTTCAGATTTTGAAATTCATATCCAAAACATTTAAGCATTATAATTAAAAATCCAAAAAATAAAACATTTAATAGCAATACAAAACAAAATACCGCCAATATTTTGGCACATCTTAGCTTTATCCTTCCATTCGGTGTAGCATTCAATATTTCAAACATATTGTATGTACTTTCCATGCTAAAAGAATTGCCAACTAAAAAAACAATCCCTAATAAAAACAACAAGTATAAAATTCCTAAGTTCAGTATACACACATACTCTATATTGTTCACAAACACAGGGCTTTTCTCGTTTTTATACAGAGCCTGAACAAGTTTCCCTTTATTTGCAATGTGCTTATCATTGTTTTTTAATCCATATTGTTCTAATTCTTTCCCCTGGCTTCTAATAAACTCTACATAATCTTTTCTATTATTTATTTGATCAAGCTGCTCTAAAATATATCTTGCATATATAATTTCAATAAGCATGGGATCCAACCACATGTCAGCAAGGTTTCTTAATTCTTTTTCCTTTTCTTCCGTCATCTTTCCTCCATATTTATCACATACTTCCCGGTATCCGTCCCCATATGTAAATGTATATTTATAATTAAATAAAATTGTCCCAATCACGGCTAATAACAGCATTAAAATTATTACAATAACTGTAGATTTTCTAAAAAAAATTTTCTTTAACTCACCATATAATAGCTCTATCATTGGTTCCCCTCCCCAAAATAGTAGAAATAAACATCGTCCAAGGACGGAGTTTGACTGACGGCTTCTTTTATTGGTTGTTTCTTGTCATATACTATACAGTAAGTTTTTTCTTTTTCGGTTATTGTCTTTATTATTTGCTTTTTATTTACATAATCCAGGTACTTATCTTCTATCTTCCAAACAGCACCTTCCAATTCCTTTGTAATATTTTCCTGTAAATCATTCTTTATTAATTGGCCATTCTTTAGCAGCAGTACTGTTTTCCCAATCTCATCCACGTCTGAAACAATATGAGTGGATAAAATTACTATGCTGTTTTTTCCTGCATCCATCAACATGTTTTTAAAATGCATTCGTTCCTTTGGATCAAGGCCAACTGTCGGTTCATCCAGTACAATTAATTCCGGTTCACCAATAAATGCCTGTGCAATCCCCAGCCGCTGCTTCATTCCCCCTGAATATGTACTGATTTTATTGTCTATTACATCATTTAAATTCACCTTCTCTGAAAGCTGGCTGACCATTTTTTCTTTGTCCTTTTTAATGCCTTTTAATGCACATATATAATATAAAAAATCCCTTCCTGTAAAATTAGGATAAAACCCTGCTTTTTGAGGAAGAAATCCTATTCTCTTTCTATAGTGTTTTCCTAAAGATAAAATTTCCGTACCATCACATAAAATAGTACCTTCCGTTCTTTTTAAATTATCCACTAAAATGTTCATAAAGGTTGATTTACCTGACCCGTTCGGTCCGAGAAGAGCATAAATACCCGGCTCAAATACCGCTGTTAATTTATTTAATGCCAATTTCTTCCCATAATATTTTGTTAAATTCTGTACCTCTATTTTCATGACACCCTCCATCAAATTATAGACATTTCAAGGTTCTATTTTTACAATTTCAGTTCCGTCTTTTTTAATTGCATTTATATATGGATTACTTATTCCGGTCCCGGTTTCATCCGTTTCAACCACTTCAAAAATCCATTCTGAATTATCACATACATAAAGATTTAATCGATGGTGATCTTTCTTCAATAAAGTTATTTCTGATGTGTCTAAATTATATTTATACAGACTGGGAATGCCATCTCTATCTTCAGTTATATAAAAAATATCCCTACCGCTTACGTTGTAACTCCCACTTACATTATCTAAAATCAATTCAGATTCCCCCGTTTCAAGATTTATACGCATTAAATTACAGTTATCTTCTTTTATCTGCAGATAATATAATGCTGAATCTACAGCCTGCGGTTTTACAGCCTGCTTTGCTAAAAGCCTCTTATTGCTGCCATTAAGTTCCATTTCGTATAAATAAAAATCCTGTTCACAAAAATAAATTTTATCATTATAGCAGTTAATATTGCCAACTAATCCGGGTTTTTGATTAATTTCCAATACTTCTTTTGTTTTTAAGTCCACCCGCAGCATATTATTAGTACTAACAACAATAAGGTAATCCTTATACCTTATAAAATACTCAAAATCTTTCTCCAAGTTTATGTACGGTTTCATTACATTATTTTCTATACTATATATGGTGGTATAGGACAAATCGGCATTTTTACACAATATCATATTTTCATAAGATTGAAGGTTATATATCGAATAACGGGAGATACAGGGTGGTCCACTGTGACTGCATCCTAACCTGCCGCATAAATAATTTATTTCTAAACTGTCGTAATCTATAACATAGTTTCCTTTAAACATTCTCACTATACACCCATTTGCAGACGGCAACTGGGACATCGAAACGGAAGAATTGTTTCCAATTTGATTTCCATAGTCGCTCTTTTGAAATTTTATATTTCTACTATCTACACTCAATACAGCATCATCATTAACATTAATTAAGCACCCACAAAAATAAACAGAAAAAATCATACTCCAAATCATTATTATACATTTTTTTGTCATGCTAAATCACCTTTTGTTTTTTGAACTTAATATTAATCATACAGGCAGCTTATTTAAGCTGCCTGTATGATTAATATTATACAACTATGATACTTACTACAACATTCATGTAGTTTCTAGGAAGGAAAACGTGCTGCACCATACCACACACCATATAAGTGTGAAGTATTTGAAAAATTACATTGTATATAAGTAACTGTTCTTGGTCTGTATCCTTTCTCCCATCTTAAATAATTACTGTAATTACTGTCATTAGATATTTGATTTGGAAATGATACTACCTGACCATTGTAAATTATGGATAAATCTGTAATCTTTAAATCGGCTTTGTGTGCAGATGTAATGTAAGCAAAAGGTGCATCATATGTACTATTTGAACCTCCTATACCTACCATATAAACACCGTAGGTATCGCCTCCACTAGCACCGCCTGATGTATAATACTCTCCTCCCCAGGAAGGGTTTTGCGCATTTACAACTGTTACTGCAAATGTTAAAACTAGAGCTAATGATAATACAAAAACACTTACTCTTTTCAACATTTTAACCATTTTTGTTATTCATGTTATTGAAGGTACCTTCTTCATATGATTATACATATTTATTTGTTTTTTGTCAACACTTTTTTGACATTATTTAATTAATTTTCATTTTATATTTTTATTTGACAACAAAAATTAAAAAAACCCGTCCTGTTTCCAGAACGGGTCCTTTTCGCCAATTCCAATTTACTTTTTAATATCAGGCAGATTCTTCATGCTTTCCTTTATCAAATCATCTGAATACTCAATATCTACAAGCTTCTCATTTAAATAATTGTCGTATGCAGCCATATCAAAATATCCATGTCCGCTTAAATTAAACAGAATAACTTTTGACTCACCTGACTCCTTACACTTTAACGCCTCAATAATAGCACCTCTTATGGCATGGGCAGACTCAGGAGCAGGTATTATACCCTCTGTCTTTGCAAATTTAAGTGCTGCATCAAAAACTTCTCTTTGTGGAACAGCTTGTGCTTCAATAATTCCATCATGATAAAGCTGGCTTACAATTGGTGACGCTCCATGATATCTAAGTCCTCCTGCATGAATACCCGCCGGAACAAAATCATGTCCTAATGTATACATCTTTGCAATTGGACCAACCTTTGCAGTATCCCCATAATCATATGCAAAAACACCTTTTGTAAGTGTAGGGCAAGCTGTAGGCTCTACAGCAATTAATCTAATATTGGTTCCGTCTAACTTGTCCTTTACAAATGGAAAACCAATTCCTGCAAAATTGCTTCCTCCACCACAGCAAGCAACAACAATATCCGGATATTCATCCAGCACCTCAAGCTGCTTTTTAGCCTCAAGCCCAATAATTGTCTGATGCAAACATACATGATTTAAAACACTGCCTAGTGCATAATTGGTATCATCATTTGTGGCTGCAACTTCAACAGCTTCACTTATTGCTATACCTAAACTACCTGTAGAATCCGGATCCTTTTCTAATATAGACCTTCCACACTCAGTTAAATTACTTGGACTGGGTATTACATTAGCACCAAATGCCTTCATAAATGAACGTCTATATGGCTTTTGCCCATAGCTGACTTTAACCATATATACTTCACATTCCAAGCCAAAATGATTACATGCAAGGCTTAATGCACTTCCCCACTGACCGGCACCGGTTTCAGTCGTAAGCTTTTTTATGCCGGCCTTCTTATTGTAATATGCTTGTGGTATGGCAGTATTAAGCTTATGACTTCCGGTAGCATTTACCCCTTCATATTTATAATAAATTCTGGCCGGTGTATCAAGAAGTTTTTCTAAACCCACAGCCCTATAGAGAGGACTTGGCCTCCACTGCTTATACATCTCCCTTACTTCGTCAGGAATGTCTATCCATCTCTCTTCGGAAGTTTCCTGTTTAATTAATTCCATGGGGAAAATTGCTTGAAGCTCATCCGGAGTAGCAACTTCATTTGTCCTTGAACTGAAATACGGTTCCGGTTTGTTAGGCATGTCTGCTAATACATTGTACCATCTCTTAGGAATGTCTTCCTCGCTTAAAAATACTTTTCTCACATCTTTTTTACTCATCTTTCTCATCTCTCCTCACCGAATATAACTTTATATACATTCTACTAAAAAAAAATATAAAGTTCAACTGATATATTTACGGGCTTTATGTAAATAATTATAGACAAAAAAAAAGCTAATAGCTTTTTTTAAATTTTAACTCTCATAACACAAACTTTGTTTCTTCCTATATCCTGCCAGTATTCTATATGGTTACCGGACTGTTTAAAACTCTCAAATTCATACCCTTTTGAAAAAATGTACTCTGCTATATCCTTTGAGAAAATCAGGGTCATTGCCTCATCACTTAAATCAGGCACTTTTCTTAGAGTAAATTCCTTATACAATTCCTTAAATTCATCAAATAAAAGTACTGTATAACTGCCGCTGGAATTTTTATAAATAGTGTGATTGGAGGATATTTTACAAATATCATTTATGTCAATTTGTCTTTCATCCAACAGCAAGTTTCTAAGCTTTTCATCAATATAAAGTCTCTTCCTCTTTTCAATATAGTCTAAAACATCTTTCTCTTTGAAATTTTGAACTCCTTTAAGATTAATGTTTAAAAAATCAGGGGTTTCATCTTCAAATAAAACAACAGTGACATCGTCCTTATTTCTATACCAAATTTCTTTTTCGCCCATGAAAATAATGTCCCCGTTTATTTTCTTCTCGCTAAATGGCGGGAACAAATAAGGACGGTTTTTAAAAAATTTCACCATTTTTAATTCAACTTTATTAGAGTCCTTAATAGTAACTGTACAAGGATCACCCCATATGTCCCTTTCCACAATTACCATTTTGCCTGACTCATTACTGTATATAAAGCTTTTCTTATTAGATGTCATAAGATCTTTTTTGTCAACATTTAAGAGCTTTTCTAAACTTCTTATCTTATCCTTCTTTAGTGAATTAATAAAATCAGCAGCTTTTTCTGAAGTATCATGAATACTGTCTTTTAAATTCTTTGACAGACTGGAAAATATCTCTTTTCCTTGACTTTGCCCTGATGCCAACTTAGATGAAATGATATCAACTAAACTCCTCATACCCTCATTCACCGAGCTTAGTGCTTCCTTTTTATTACTCATGACATCACCCCTTTTAAATTAAGCAAAATGACCCTGGAAGGATACTACATTGAAAAGTTTGAAGAGTTGTTATATCTAAAAATTTGAAGAATTGCTATGTGAATTATTATATTCAAATAATACTTGACTTACTATCAATTATACCTTAAATTATCAAAAAAACCAAGCCCTTATTCATAAATTAATAAAAATACATTTTGTTACAGTTGTTAAGATTTTATTTACACAAATATTTAATACTTTTAAAGGAGGGAGAGATTTTTGAAAAGCCCTCCCTTAAATATATTTATGTCAGGCAATATTATATATGTCTAAAGTTTTGTGAACTCGCTCAAAAAACAATCCTGCCACAAACCATGCCGGTGCATAATCTATCCTTACCAGATTATCAATGGCAAATTTACCTGAGTAGTACCAGGGATAACGTCCTAAAAGGTTAAGTAGTATTGTCCCGCTGGTATATTCTATCCCCCAGATTATAACAACCCATAAAACTCCTCTGAATACCCACCTCCACTCTTTCATAATATCATGTAAGGGTTCTAGAAAGATTGCACAACCGTATATAAAGAACATCCATAAATTTGTGTAGGCTTGCATTACTATGTCCCCAAAAATCAGGGAGTGCAAACCGGTCCATACTATTTCTATACTCCATCCAATTACGCCATAAATTATAAATCTTTTTAACATACTTTTATTTTTTACATGATAAAACTTTTTAATAGTTGTAATTTATTGTTTTATTAGCTTTTACTTCTATTTTGCATTGCTAATTTTTTAAACGCCTTGTTTTTACCCATATTTTAACATATATAGTTTAGCTTCAAATTATGAATATATTGGGTTACTTTTGAGAATTATAAAATTTGTGATTTAATTTGTGATTTATTAAATTACTTAGAAAAATTTAATCAAACGGGGTGTTGTATTGACTAAAATTGGAGAATTTAAATTAAATAAAACAAATTCACTTGTTATAAATTTAATATCTTTATTGGTTTTTGTGTTGGCAACATCTGCATTTTTAAAATTATATAATCTAAATTTTTTAAATTATATTTTAAATATCAATTTCTTACTTTTAATTTTCTGTCTTTTTGTAATTATAATTATATTACATGAATTCATACATGGTATTGCATATAAATTTTTTGGGGCTAAGCTTAAATTTGGATTTAAGCATCTTAATATATACACTGCAGATACCTCCGGTAATGTATACGGAACTAAAGAAATGTTTGTAATAATGTTTTCACCATTATTATTTTTATCAGTTTTATTTATAATTTTATCTTATTTTTTTAAAAAAACTTATTTTTATTTTGCATTTTGTACGATATTTAATATGGCATGTTCCATAGGTGACATAATCCTCTTTATTTATATGCTTTCAAAAGGTGGTGATTGCAAAATAAAAGACACAAATCACGGCTTTTTAATGTACAAAAAAAGTTAATTTGAATACATTTTAATATAAAAGTTTTATTTTTTTATGAAAAACCCCTATCATATTTTAAAAATATGTGGTATTATATTTAGTAAGTTATTCAGGTAATCTTTTCTATTGTAATTTTATTTCTTTACCGGCAAAGTTATTACTAATTTAAACCATTGTTTTTGAGCACAGTTTTATTGTTCTATTTAAAAAATATAATATATTTAAAAATTTATGTTATTTATTATCTCAAACAGGATAATAATATAACATAAACTAAAATGGAGGGTGCCTATGTATCTATTTGGAAAAATTACTGTAACTGCTGTTATCCCCGAAGAACTATCTAAACTAAAAGACATTGCTTATAACTTGTGGTGGTCTTGGAATTCTGATGCCATAGACCTCTACAGGGAAATTGACCTTGCTCTTTGGGAAAAACTCGGGAAAAACCCAGTCAGGTTTCTCAAAGAGGTTAGTCAAAAAAAATTAGAAGCAAAAGTCAATGATCCGGATTTTATGAGTAGGTACAGAAAGGTAGTCGAAAAGTATGAAGCCTACATGAATGAAACCGATACATGGTTTAGCAGGAACTTTCCAGATAAAAAGGATCACATGGTTGCATACTTTTCTGCTGAATATGGTTTAAATGAAGTCCTTCCTGTTTACTCAGGCGGTCTGGGAGTTTTATCAGGAGACCACTGTAAGTCTGCCAGCGACCTGGGAATACCTTTTACTGCAATAGGACTTTTTTATAAACAAGGTTACTTTCACCAGCATATTAATGCAGACGGGTGGCAAGAGACAATATTTACCGACCTGAATACGTCTAATTTGCCTATAAGACCGGTTTTAGACCAGAATGGTAATAAGGTTACCATAGAGGTGGAACTTCCTGGACGTATAGTTTTTGCTAAAGTATGGTATGTGCAAATTGGTCGGGTGAAACTATACTTAATGGATACAGATCATGAACACAATAATGAAAGTGACAGAGCACTCACTGCAAGATTATATGGTGGAGACCAGGAAACCAGGATTCAGCAGGAAATTTTCCTTGGCATCGGAGGCTCCAGGGTTCTTGATGCCTTAGGAATCAAACCTACTGTTTACCACATGAATGAAGGTCATTCAGCTTTCTTAGGTCTTGAACTAATCAGAAAGCTTGTGCAGGAGAAAAATCTTCCATTTAATGAGGCCAGGGAAGTTGTAACATCATCAGTTGTATTCACCACTCATACACCTGTACCTGCCGGAAACGACGTCTTCCCATTGGAGATGATTGACAAATATTTCAGCCATTACTGGCCTTCTTTAGGAATAAGCAGACATGAGTTTTTAGACTTAGGATTGAAAATTGGGGATCATCAAAACTTTAATATGACTGTTTTAGCCCTAAATCTTTCAGGTCAAAGAAACGGGGTTAGTGAACTTCACGGGGCTGTATCCCGTAACATATTCAAAAATGTATGGCCGGGAATTCCTGAAGATGAAATTCCTATTGGTCACATTACCAATGGTATTCATACTCTTACCTGGCTGTCTCCCACAATTAAGTATTTATACGATAAATACTTAGACAGCGACTGGTATGAAAGACTTTATGATCAAAGTGTGTGGGATAAAGTTGATGATATTCCTGCAGAAGAATTGTGGAAATCCCATTGTGTACTGAAAACAAAAATGATTGGATATGTACGTGAAAAACTAAAGGAACAAAGAATAGCCAATAATGAATCCATAGAAAAAATCAAGGAAGTTGATACTCTCCTGGATTCTAATGCCCTGACCATCGGATTTGCCAGAAGGTTTGCAACTTATAAGAGGGCAAACTTAATATTCAGGGATTTGGCAAGGATTCAAAAAATACTTAATGACCCTGAAAGACCTGTTCAAATTATATTTGCCGGAAAAGCACACCCTGCTGATGCACCAGCACATGAGATAATCAAACATATTAATGACATTGCAAAACAAGAAGGCTTCTATGGAAAAGTTGTTTTAGTTGAAAACTATAATATGACACTTGCCCGCAATTTAGTACAGGGAGTTGATGTGTGGCTAAATAACCCGCGCAGACCTTTAGAAGCTAGTGGAACAAGTGGTCAGAAAGTTTGTATAAACGGAATTATTAATTTCAGCGTTTTAGACGGCTGGTGGTGTGAAGGATACAACGGTAAAAATGGTTGGGCTATTGGAGATGAAACCTTCTACGACAATGAATACCACCAGGATAATGCAGATAGTGAATCAATTTATGAGATACTTGAAAAACAAATAATTCCTGCCTTCTATGAGAGAAATGAAAAAGGTATACCTGAGAAATGGGTTGAAATTATGAAGGAATCGATAAAATCAGCTGCAAGTTTATTTAGCACTCATAGAATGGTTCAAGACTACACAAATATGTACTATGTTCCTTTAATGGAAAGAGTTGATAGACTGACTTCAAATAACTTTAAGCTTGCAACTGATTTATCCAACTGGAAAAAGCATATTTCAAGAGAATGGCCTCAGGTGGATATTATCCCTGATAAGCAAATAACCCAGCTAAACAACAAAAACTTTATATCAGGGGAAGCAATACCTATATACGCATCAGTTAAGCTTGGAAATATTGAACCATCAAGTGTTAAAGTTCAAATTTGCTATGGAAATGTAACCAACGGCAATAAAATAGAAAATCCACATATAGTTGATATGCAATTGGAAGAAAAAATATCCGACAATACTTACAGTTATAGTACAAATATAACCCTTTTTGAAGGCGGAGAATATGGTTATACCTTCAGGGTAATTCCAAATCACCCTGATTTAATAAATCAGTTTGATTTGCCTTTAATTAGATGGGCAATACAATAATAAGGATTTTATAATGAAATATTCATAAAAAACGGGCTGTACAAAGAAGTTTTAACTGCTTTGCACAGCCCTCTTTATATTTATTAATATTTAATAAGTTTCTTAAAGTCAGGATTTTATTATGCTAAAATTTTTTCATCAAAAGAGGCTGCTGCACCAATTTTCTAGCGCAACAGCCTTAAAATAGCTTTATTAAAATTTTCACATAAATTATCCTTTAACTGCCCCTGCTGTAACTCCGCCTATTATACGTTTAGAGAACATTACAAAGACAATCATTACAGGTATAACCGAAAGGGCAATTGCCATATATGCAGCAGAAACGTCAGACTTATATATTCCCCTTGCATTTGCAAC
Organism: Acetivibrio saccincola; assembly: GCF_002844395.1. Lineage (NCBI taxonomy): Bacteria > Bacillati > Bacillota > Clostridia > Acetivibrionales > Acetivibrionaceae > Acetivibrio > Acetivibrio saccincola. The sequence continues at coordinate 2,746,621 of NZ_CP025197.1, forward strand.
TAAAATAGGAACAGTTTTAACAGATTCTTTTCTTAAAACAATCTGAGGAATTAATAATTGATTCCACTGGAAGATGAAAGCAAACATTCCCATTGTCGCAATTGCCGGACTGGCCAAGGGCAATACTATTTTATTATATATTCCGATTTCAGACGCCCCGTCTATTCTTGCCGATTCAAGTATGGATTTAGGCAAGTTTGCATCCAGATACTGTTTAACAAAAAATACAAACTGAGCATTTGCTATCATAGGTATAATTAATGCTCTTAATTTATTCATCCAGTCTAATTTCATAATTATATTATAAAAACCAATAACAGACAACTGAGGTGGTATCATCATAGTACACAGTATAATCCAAAATATCATCTTATTTCCAGGAAATTTAAATTTAGATAAAGCATATGATGTCATAGTTCCAAAATAAGCTAACAATGCTGTACCTATTCCTGAAACTAATATACTATTTAGAAATCCTCTCCATATATTAACGCGCTTACTCATAGTTAAATAGTTAGCCCATGCTCTGCTTCCCGGTAATAGATTAAGACCTCGTGCAATACTTGCATTACTATGAGTTGCATTAATAATCATTATATAAAATGGTAAAAAACAAGCAACAGCCAAAATGAATAGACCTATATAAATCAATATTTTCCCAATGTCAATTTTAAAGCCTTGTTTCTTCCTTTTAATAACCGAACCACTACGACTAGATAAATTTGTATTCATAATATCCCCCCTTCAATTAATCAATTTGGTGTGGTTTTACAAATTTAATTGCAATGAAAACAACGACAAATATGTGTAAGAACAATCCGATGGCAAGTGCTGCTGAATATCCATAATTATCATTTCCAAATGCATGTCTGTAAACCTGCATAACCATAGTCATAGTTGAATTCAATGGACCACCTTGACCTTGTGTTAAAACTTCAGGCAAGTCATACATACTAAGTCCGCCAATAATAGATGTAACAATCTGATACAACATTATAGGTTTAAGCAAAGGAAGTGTTATATTCAAAAACGCTTTCCATTTAGTTGCACCATCCACTCTTGCTGCTTCGTAGTACTCTTCTGGTATAGCTTTTATACCTGCCATAAAAATAATCATTGTATAACCAAACCACATCCAAGTCAAAATAGTAGAAATTGCAATTCTGGATGCCCAAACGCTCTGAAAGAAATTAAAGGGTTTTTCTAAAATACCCACAGATACTAAAAGGTTGTTAATTGAGCCTCCAGGGTATTGTAGAAGGAATACAAATAATGCACCTACCGATGCCATTGTTATAAGATTTGGTAAATAAAAAATTGCTCTAAAAACATCTTTCCCTTTAAAGTCTTTATTTGTTAACAATACAGCCAATGCCAATGCTATAACAAACTGTGGTATAACATTCATTATCCACATAATCCATGTGTTACCAATACTTTTTAGAAAAAGCCCCCCTGTTGTAATGTCCTTTAAAAGCTTAACATAATTATCAAACCCTACAAAGTTTGGACCTGCTTTTCCACCATTCCAGTCAGTAAAGCTTAAATAAAATGTAGTAAAAATAGGATATAGCAAAAATATAGCCATTACAACACAGAAAGGTAATACAAATATATATCCCCAATGGGCGTATTTGTCATTTTTCCTAATACTTTTAAGCAAAAGATACACCCTCCTATACTCAAAAATCTTTGCCCTATTACCCAAGCTGGGCAATAGGGCAATAGAACTCTTATAAATAATCAATATTTAAATTTCAAATTAGTCAACTTCTATATCATGAATGTCACTTCTTACTTTGTCTTTAAATTGCTGAAGCATTTCATCTTTAGTCAATGTGCCTGCTAAGTATGATTTCATTGCTTCTTGGAAAGCGTCTTCGATTGTTCCGTCGTATCTGGTCATAAGATTAGGATTAATTTTATCTAATAATGGTAGGTAGAATTCATATGGGTTCTGACCGATTAATTCATGTACGAAACTTTCATCCTTTGAAAGCTTTTCTATTACTGCTAAGTTACTTGTAAAGTCTCCGGTTTTCCTTGCATGTGCTTCACACTGTTCTTCGTCAAGTGTTAAGAACTTAATGAACTCCCAAGCAAGTTCTTTATTTTCACTGTCTTGAGCTATACCATACCATGTTCCACCCCAGTAGTATGGTGTAGGAGCATGTGCAAGACCCCATTCTCCAGCAGTTGCCATTGGGTTATCTTCTTCGCCTTCCATTCCGGCAATAATTATCCATCTTAATCCCCAAGTAGGAATTGCCCATGCAAAGTTTTCTTCGTCTTCGATTGCCGCATACCACTGTGTATCCCAAGCATTCATTTCTCCTTCATAGCCATTGTCTCTCAATTCTTTAACAAGGTCTATCATTTCATATATTTTATCATCAATTGTAAGTTTACCATCTACAACCCAAGGTTTTTCACGTGCACCTAGATAAATTCTCATTAATTCTTGCCAAGTTGGGAAGATATTTACTCCTGCATCCCCTAATTTTTTAGCCGTTTCAAGAATTTTTTCTTTGCTTGAGAACATTTCTGCTATTTCAGCAGGATCGTCTGTTCCTAAATGTTTTCTTGCAAGACTTCTCTTGTATCCTATAGCTGCAGGTGTTCCCTGGTGTGATAACGCTCTTATCTTACCGTCATCACTTCTTCCAATTTCAATGGTATAAGGAAGTAATTTTGATTTTAATTCTTCTGCGTTATAAGGAGCTGCTGATAGATCTTCGTACCCGCCCTCATAGTTAACAAGTCTTTTAACGTCAGCTGCTTCTGCTGCAAATACATCAGGTGGATTTCCTGCTCTTATGTCTGAAGTAACTGCTGTAACATAAGCATCATTAGCTCTGTCTGTAATCTGTACTTCAACTGTAACACCTGGGTATTTGTCTTCAAATGCTTTTGCAAGTACACTAGCTTCGTCGTTATTGAAATGCGCAAATACAAGTGTGCCTTTTAATTCTTTCTTCCCTTCTTCACCGCTGCCTTGAGTTTCTTCGCCGCCATTTTGTTGTGTTTCAGCTGGATCTGTTGGCTGTGGTTGATCAGTATCTTTTTTACAACCAACCAAAAGTGAAGCCGTCATAAGTACACTAAGTACAACCGCTACACCTTTTTTAATATACTGTTTGTTCATTTCGGTTCCCCCTTGTTTAATGTTTTTGTTTTTTATATTAAACGTACTACATATCAAGAGTGTGTACGTTTAACGCATTTGCTAATATACCCTCCATAATATCCACTGCATACATCACTACATATGTATTCTTAAAAGGCCGCTACAATACTTTTTTATTTTTCTATTTTACTTATCTTATTTTTTTCTTAAAATAATTAACCTAAAACTAAGAGTATTTTATTATTTATTTTCTTTTTTGTCAATAACCCATTAATCCATAACTTAAATTATACGTGTAATTTTAAAATATGTCAAGGTGCCTAAAACGCTGTATAATGCCGTTTTCCGAGCAAAAATCGAATTCCCGGGGGATTATACATAATAATTTATGAATTTATGAATGAAAATGTAAATCTATTTCGAATATTGCCATTTATATAGTGTTTTTGTCACTTTTTTTAAACTTTACCCCACCTCTTCACCGTGTTTTTTCACATTTGACCACTTCCCGCATCTATCTCCCCATCTGGCTAACACTTCATCGTTGGAAGTAATCTCTATTATTTCACAAAGATTTGAGCAGTCATTGCATTCAATGCTTTTTGCTTTGTAGTCGTTTTTTATCATTTCAAACCCATAAAATTTCGTATTTTTAACCCCTTGTTTCATTTTATCTTTTGCAATTAACGCTGCACCATATGCCCCCATTACATCATAATATGAAGGAATTATAATTTTTTTGCCAAGTGTTTTTTCAAAAGCAGAAACAATTCCAATGTTTGCAGCAACTCCTCCTTGAAACACAATGGGTTCTTCTATTTCTTTTCCCTTTGCAAGATTGTTTAAATAATTTCTCACCAGTGCTTCACAAAGTCCGTTTAAAATGTCCTCTACACTATGTCCTGTCTGCTGCTTGTGTATCATATCCGATTCAGCAAACACTGCACATCTTCCTGCAATTCTTACAGAAGACTTGGATTTTAGGGCTAAAGCTCCAAATTCATCAATGGATATTTCAAGCCTTGCTGCCTGTCTGTCTAAAAAAGACCCGGTACCGGCAGCGCAAACTGTATTCATTGCAAAATCATATACAATTCCGTTTCTCAATAATATTATTTTTGAATCCTGGCCTCCTATTTCTAAAATTGTCCTTACATCCGGTACAACTTTTTGTGCTGCAACGGCATGGGTTGTAATTTCATTTTTTACTATATCCGCCCCTATTATAACACCGGCTAACTGTCTTCCGCTTCCGGTAGCCCCGACACCTTTTATTATTGTATCTTCACCAAGCTTTTCTGATAACAGCCCAATTCCTTTTCTTAATGCATTAATTGGCTGACCGCCTGTTCTCAGATATATTTTTTCCACCACCTGGTCTTTTTCATCTATCAATACGAAATTTGTACTTACCGAACCAACGTCAACTCCCAGATAAAGCAATTTCATTTCCAACTTCTGTTCTCTCCCTTCTCTTTTCAAGTAAGTCTATAAAAGCTTCCACTCTAGTCATATATCCGGCTTCTCCTGTAAGTTCATCAATAATAAGGGTCAGTATTGGGAAGCCTAAATCCCGTTCTATAGACGGAAGTATACTTTCTGCAACTATTTCCGGCATGCATGTGAGGGGATAGATTTGAATTACCCCGTCATAATTTTTATTGGCATATATTACCGTGTTTCCTATTGTCTCCTGTGCGTGTCCTCCTATCATTGCTCCTAAATAAGGCTTTGCAGCTATTTTAAAACCATCGTCCTTTTTAATTGGCAAAATATTTTTTACTATATGTTCAATTATCCAATCACTTATCGTTATTGCCCTATCAACTTCCACACCCATATTCCCCAATGTTTTTTCAATGTTAAAACTGGTAAAATAATCTATTGTGGTATATATCTCTCCTACTATTCCTATTTTTATAGGATTTATCTTTTTATCTATCTCCAGCCTTAAAATCTGGTTTTTTGTTTTTTCTATTAATTTTAAAATTTCTCCGGAGCCCTTTGCTTCTAAAACTTTGTTTTGAAATCCGGTATATATTTTGTCCACAGAACCTTTTTTAATTTCTATTGGACGGAATTTAAATGTTAATCTTTCTAAATCATCTACTTTTTTTGCTACCATAATTGTATTTTTTATAACTTTTAAAATTTTATATATATTAAAGCCACCTGTAAGCTTTTTTATCCTTCTTAAAAATTCTTTTATATCCCCGTTAGGCAGCTCCAAAGTCAAAACATCCATATCGTAACCGTTATCCTGCAAAATCTCCCTGCTCATTTCACAATAATAGCCAAACCTGCAGGGACCGCAGCCGCCTACGATTAATACTGTGTCCGCCCCTTTTTTATAAGCCTCTATATAATTTCCTAAATTCATCTTAAGCGGCAGGCACGCCATTTCAGGGGCATATTTTGTGCCTGTTTCCAATGCCTTTTTATTGTTAAAGGACGGTATCACATAATCAATTCCTAAATCATCCAAAAGGGATTTTGCAACAATATATGTATTACCCATATGCGGGAAGGTTATTTTCATCTCTATTCCTCCATCTTATCATGTCAATAAAGGCTTCTAATCTAGTATTCATTCCGGCCTCTCCCGAATGTTCATCAATGTTTAACACTATAAATGGAATTTTAGAATTCTTTCTGATTTTTCTCTCTATTAAGTCGCAAACAAAAGAATCTATGCCACAGCCAAAAGCCATCAAACATATTATACCGTCTATATCTCCTCTTTCTATTAAGTAGGTTGCTCCTCCAATGGCCTTTCTGCCATAATTCCAAAACATTTGTTTATTTAAATGTTTAGCATTTTCATTGATAATCCCGTCATCAATCATATCAATGGTTATTATATCTATATCATTTTTTTTAAGTTTATCTATTATATTCATACTGCTATATTTATCATATATATTATATGCATGCCCTATTAATGCAATATTTAGTCTTCGTTTGCTGTTTTTTCTAATGACATTGAATTTTTTATCCAAAATATCGCAAGGCAATGTTCCTCCTTTTACTTTATTTCTAAACTCATAATAGTTTTCCAGGGCTTTTTTATATGCATTCTTTATACGCCTTACATCCTGGGTAAAAAATTTTCCTATTTCCAAAACAGCTTCTAAGGCTTTTTTATCAGACTTTCTTAAATTTATTTCTGTATCTATTATTTGGGGGATGTCCTTTATTGTATTCCTCACCATATCCGGCAGCCCGCCGAATTTAGGACATATATATTCATTTTTAGATACACTTGTTAGTCTAGGTATAAATAAATAATCCACTTTGTCTTTAATATTTAAAACATGTCCATGAAATAATTTCACAGGAAGACATGCTTGGTCCACAGTTAGTTTTACCCCGTCATCCATAATTTTTTTTGTTGTGTTGTCAGACAATACCACTTCCGCACCAAGTTCTTCAAAAAAAACTTTCCATAAAGGATAGTATTGATAATAAAATAATGCCCTGGGTATTCCCACTTTTTTGTTCATAGTCAACACCTCAAAAGCTATTATTTACTTCTGGAATCTTTTTTATACTTAATTTTGAGTCTTTTGCATTTTTTAAGTTTTAAAGGTAAAAGAAAAAAGAGCCGAAAATTTCAGCTCTTTCAATGGTTTTTGCTAAAATCAGGGCTTAAGGTTTAATGTAGCTTTTACCTTATCCTAATAGTATGATTACTTATTTTCCATGTGTTCTGTAAGCCCTAGGCGTTCATAAGTCTCTTTAACCATAGTCTGCCAATACAGATTTTCCCCTGATAGTTTTTCTGCCTTTTTTAAAAGTTCCAATGCTTTTTTCTCATTATTTGCGTAGTAGTAACCTACTGCACAGTTTAAATAATTCATAACATTTTTAGGACCTTTTTTCAGGGCTTCTTCGCTAACACGTATTAACCCTGTCCAGTTTTCAGCCAAAGTATAGCTGTCCATTGCTCTAACAATATAAAAGTCATTACCTGAATCCTTGTATAACTCCTCGTACATAATTGCAGCTTCCTGGTAATTTTCTTCCCTGTAGAGCCTGTAGGCTTTCATTTCCGGATCTAAAATTTCAATTTCATATTCCTTCTTTAATTCTTCTATCCACTCTTTATATTCCTCAGAATTAAGGAATGCATTTACAATAAACATTTCCCTATACTCTTCTTCCGTCCTGAAATATTCCACAATATTTTCAATATATATAATTTCATATCCATTTAAAGTCTCTATAGGCTCTAGTAACTGGTGAACTTCTGCACTGAATATTTGCCTGTTTATTTCCGGGTGGGTTTTGGCAAAAACTGCCCCGGTAACTAATCCGCCGTTTTCTGCTGTTTCTTTATCATCAGAATGTTTTTTTGCCAGCTCTTCAAAATCTTCTCCTTCTAAAAGGCTTTCATAAATGCCTTTAGCTTTTTCATACGCTTTTTCTTTTCCTATATCCTCTTTGGAAATAAATATATGCCTGTAGTCAACTTTTTTGTTTTGCATTTTATGTTCATTGTATTTTTCTTCAAATTCTTTTTGGTCAACAGGTACAGAGTATTTAAGCGCCGCATTATAAAACAGTTGGTGTTTTGTAATATATTCTTTTATGCCCTGCCTCATTTCTTCCTCATTTTGATAGCCCTGGGATAACATAAACTGGTTTCTCTCTGCAGGATTTTCATATTTTGCATCTATAAACCTTGATATGTATGCATCTATTTCTTCTTCCGTCACTGTTATTCCGGATTTCTCAAATGCATAGTCATCAAGTATTACCTTTTCAATTATCTGATCAAGAAGCATATCATTTCTTTCTTCGTCGGTTTTACGCATCATATCAGGATTTCTTTTGTGTTTTTGGAAAAAATCATTTCTTTCTGAAATAAAAATATCAGAACTTACAAAAGTACCGTTTATTTTAAGTGCTTCGTGTCCAAAGGGCTTTGGTTCTTCTGCTTTTTCTTCTTTATTATCTGAGAGAAAAAAAATCCCCCCTGCAATTGCTAATATAATCAACACAAAGGATAGCGCCAAAAATGTTTTTTTCCTGGTCATTTAAAACTACCTCCAAAATAAATAAGCTTTTAAAAAATCCTTTGAATTAAAGTGTTATAAAATAATTATAACGGTACTGCTATAATTTTTCAATTAGATTGACAAAAGGGACACCGGTACTAATATAAATTAAAAAGCCAGGTTAAAAAACAACTTTCTAACCTGGCATGTCTGTTTTTGCAGAGTTTCTATTTAAACTTAAAACTTATTTTATGCTTTTCCGGCACATCCTAATACATTAATTAATTTATGTTTAACCAATTCTTTTATGGCATTTCTTGCCGGTCCTAAGTACTGTCTCGGGTCAAAATGAGACGGATTTTCAGCAAAGTACTTTCTGATAGTACCTGTCATAGCAAGTCTTAAGTCTGAGTCTATGTTTATTTTACAAACTGCCATTGATGCTGCTTTTCTTAGCATATCTTCAGGAACACCCTGTGCACCCGGTATTTCACCGCCATTATTATTAATCATTTCAACATATTCTGGTATTACTGATGAAGCACCGTGTAAAACTATAGGGAAACCTGGCAGTCTTTTTTGAATCTCTTCTAAAATGTCAAATCTTAATTTTGGTTCACCTTTAAATTTAAAAGCACCGTGACTTGTACCAATAGCAATAGCTAATGAGTCAACCCCTGTTCTTTCTACAAACTCTTCAACTTCATCAGGATCTGTAAATGCTGCGTCTTCCTCTGATACATTAACATCATCTTCAATACCTGCCAACCTTCCTAACTCACCTTCAACTACCACGCCTTTTTCATGGGCATAGTCCACAACCTGTTTTGTAAGTTTGATGTTTTCTTCAAAAGGAAGGTGTGAGCCGTCAATCATAACAGATGTAAATCCACCATCTATACATGATTTACAAAGCTCAAAACTGTCACCATGGTCAAGGTGTACGCATATTGGAAGCCCTGTTTCTTCAATTGCAGCTTCAATAAGCTTCATTAAATATGTGTGGTTTGCATACTTTCTTGCCCCTGCTGAAACCTGGAGAATTAAAGGTGCATTAACTTCTTTTGCAGCCTCCGTTATCCCCTGTATTATCTCCATGTTGTTAACATTAAAAGCTCCTATAGCATATCCACCTTCATATGCTTTTTTGAACATTTCTTTACTTGTAACTAAAGGCATATTTTCAACTCCTTATATATGAAATTAATTGAACGTAAAGTTTACATAAATATATAAAATGGCGTTCAATTGCTTCAATTAGTTTTTGCTAAAAATTCATGCATATTCTAATAAAGGCATTAAATTCTCATTGTTAAGTTTTTACCATACTTATTTTATCAGATTCAAGATGAAAATCAAGCTAATTTTAAAAAAAATTTGATAAATTTTTATCAAACTTAATTGCAATTTGCACATTATTGTGTTATATTTTTATTTGGTCGTATTTAAATTGGATAATACAATGGGTAATGCAAAAGCAAAAAATAAGAAAATACATACAATGTATATATCAAAATGTGTATATTAATTTTTTCAGGAGGTTTTTAATATGAGTAAATTGAAAGGTGCATGTATCTTTGGTCAGTCAGGTGGACCTACATCAGTTATCAATGCAAGTGCATCAGGTGTTATACAAGAAGCTTTAAAACAAGACTGTATAACTGAGGTATATGGTGCTGCCCATGGAATTAGAGGTATTTTGGAAGAAAATTTTTATGACATGAGTAAAGAAGATAAGTACGAGTTGGATCTTTTAAAAACCACTCCTTCATCTGCTCTTGGTTCAGTAAGATATAAACTGGCAGACCCTGATGTAGACGATACTGATTATAAAAGACTTTTAGAAGTTTTCAAAAAATATAATATCAGGTATTTCTTCTACAACGGCGGAAACGACTCTATGGATACCTGCAATAAAGTAAGCAAATTCATGCAGAAAGCCGGATACGAATGCAGGGTTATGGGTGTTCCTAAGACAATTGACAATGACTTATGGGCAACAGACCACTGTCCTGGCTACGGAAGTGCTGCAAAGTACGTTGCAACATCCATAATGGAAGTATACCTTGACGCAAGGGTTTATGATACAGGTATGGTAACAATATTTGAAATTATGGGAAGAAATGCTGGTTGGCTTACAGCTGCATCTGCTTTAGCTTCATACAAAGGATACGGTCCTGATTTGATTTATCTTCCTGAAATTCCATTCAGTATGGAAAAATTCCTTGATGAAGTAGCTGAAGTTTACAACAGAACCGGAAAGGTTTTAGTTGCTTTTTCAGAAGGCTGTAAAGATGAACAAGGACGTTACATTGCAGAAATGGGAGCAGAGCTTTCAAAAGACTCCTTCGGACATGCCCAGCTAGGTGGTGCGGCTGCTATATTGGCTAATGCCGTTAAGCAAAGACTAAATACCAAAGTACGCGGAATTGAATTCAGCCTTCTTCAAAGATGTGCTTCCCATATTGGTTCGCTAACAGATGTAAATGAAGCATATATGGCTGGTGAAATGGCTGTTAAATACGCAGTTGAAGGAAAAACCGACTACATGGTTGCTTTTGAAAGGGAAGAAGGCAGCGAATACAAATGCAAAACCAAGCTTGTTAAATTAGATGAAGTGGCAAACACAGAAAAGAAATTCCCATTAGAGTGGATAAACAAAGAAGGAAACGGGGTTACAGAAGACTTTATTAAATATGCTCTTCCGTTAATTCAAGGAGAATCAGCTCCTCCAAAAGAAGACGGACTGCCAAGATTTGCAAAATTGAAAAAAGTTTTAGCTAAAAAGTAACATTGACTTTTTTATGTTTTGCTAAGTAAAATATAAAAAAATGCATATAATAAATTTTAAATGTGGTTCAAAATCATACGACTGGCGGAAGTGGAGTTTACCACAAGGGAGTATGATTTTAAAGGTTGCCGACCGCCTGGGCATTATTAGCGCTCAGGTGGTTTTTGTTTTGAGAGGGAACTTTAAATTTAGGATTTAGAAAAGGAGGGATATTATGACTGAAAGGGCATGGAGAAACTTCACACCTGGTATCTGGCAGGAAAATATTGATGTCCGTGATTTTATAGTAAAAAATTATACACCTTATGAAGGGGATGAAAGTTTTCTGGCTTCCCCAAGTATTAAAACAGAAAAACTATGGGACAAGTGCAAAGAGCTTCTTAAGGAAGAGCATTCAAAAGGCGGAGTGCTAAACGTTGACATCCATACAGTTTCCGGTATCACAAGCCACCCGCCGGGATATATTGATGAAGAAAATGAACTAATTAAAGGACTCCAAACAGATAGTCCCCTAAAAAGGGCTGTTATTCCTTTTGGCGGTATCAGGATGGCTAAACAGGCTTGCGAAAGGTACGGATATAAATTATCTCCTGAAATTGATGAAGTTTTTAATAAGTTCCGTAAAACACATAATGAAGGTGTATTTAGTGCATATACAAAAGAAATGAGACTTGCAAGAAGATGCGGAGTGATTACAGGTCTCCCTGACGCTTACGGCCGGGGCAGGATTATCGGAGACTATAGAAGGGTTGCCCTTTATGGCGTTACCAAGCTTATTAATAAAAAACAAGAGGATTTAGACAGACTTCTGGATATGGATATGACAGAAGAAACAATACGTCTAAGGGAAGAAGTTTCTGAGCAAATCAAAGCTTTAAATGAACTTGTCCAAATGGCTAAAGAATACGGATGTGACATCAGAAGACCTGCCCAAAACGCTTTAGAAGCCATTCAGTGGACGTATTTTGCATTTCTCGGTGCACTAAAGGAAACCAATGGAGCTGCAAACTCACTAGGCAGAGTAAGCACTTTCTTTGATATATATATTGAAAGGGACTTAAAAGAAGGGATTTTGTCAGAAACTGAAGCACAGGAGCTAATTGATCAATTTGTTATAAAGCTGAGGATGATAAGACACCTTAGAACCCCTGAATACAACGAATTGTTCGCAGGTGACCCGGTATGGATAACCGAATCAATAGCTGGGATGTGTGAAGACGGAAGGCATATGGTTACTAAAACTTCTTTTCGTTTTCTTCAAACATTGTTTAATTTAGGCCCTGCTCCTGAACCAAATATTACGATACTTTGGTCTCACAGGCTGCCGGAAAACTTTAAAAAATTCTGTGCTAAAGTTTCTATGGAAACCAGTTCAATCCAGTATGAAAACGATGACATTATGAGAACCGGTTTTGGGGATGACTACAGCATTTCATGCTGTGTATCTGCTATGCGTACAGGTAAAGACATGCAGTTTTTCGGAGCTCGCTGCAATCTTCCTAAGCTTCTTCTTTTGGCTTTAAACGGCGGAAGGGACGAAATAACAGGTGAGCAGGTTGCCCCTGAAATGGAACCTTACCCTGATGAATATTTAGACTACAACAAAGTTATGAACAGGTTTAGGCATATGCAAAAATGGCTTGCTAAATTATATGTAAATACTATGAACATTATTCACTATATGCATGACAAATACGCATATGAACGGCTTATGATGGCACTTCACGATACAGAAGTCCAGAGATTTATGGCTTTTGGTCTGGGAGGTCTTTCTGTTCTCGTTGACTCTTTAAGTGCCATTAAATACACTTATGTTAAAGCCATTAGGGATGAAAAAGGTCTTATAACGGATTTTGAGATAAAAGGTGACTACCCTCAATTCGGAAATGATGATGACAGGGTAGACAACATTGCAGTTTCTGTAGTGCGGGATTTTTATACTGAATTAAAAAAATGCCCCACTTACAGAAATTCAAAACACACCCTTTCAATCCTCACCATTACCTCAAATGTTGTTTATGGTGAGAAAACAGGCGCCACCCCTGACGGAAGGAAAAAAGGTGAGCCTTTTGCACCAGGTGCAAATCCAATGCACGGAAGAGATAAACTAGGTGCTTTGGCAGCTTTGAATTCTGTGGCAAAAATTCCTTATGAATACTGCAAAGACGGGATATCCCTCACAACCACCCTTGTACCCGGCTCTTTGGGAAAAGATACTGACTCCAGAATTAAAAATCTGGCTGCAATATTAGACGGATATTTTGCCCAAAGGGGACACCATATTAATATTAACGTTCTTGAAAAGGCTGTCCTTGAAAGGGCAATGAAGGAACCTGAAAATTATCCGCAGCTGACCATAAGGGTTTCAGGATATGCAGTTAACTTTATTAAACTTACTCCAAAGCAGCAGTCTGAAGTAATAGCAAGGACTTTCCACAGAGCGATGTGAAATTAGAGGTTAGATGTTAGAGGTGGGAAGCAAGAAGTGATAGGTGGAAAATCCAGCCTCTCACCTCCCACTTCCAACCTCCAATTAATAAACCTTTACCGGCCGGGTTACTATATCCGTTCTTCCTATTCCTAAATTGGAAAAGCTGTTGTCGCCCATGCTAAGAAGCCTTCCGTCTTCTTTTAAAACTATTGTAAAATCGCCTTTTCCCGATATTAGCTTTGCACCTTTTAATTTTTCATTTTCCACAGGAAGAAGCTTGTTTTCATTTGTGCCGTCCCCTAATTGGCCAAAAGTGTTATCCCCCCATACCCAAACTGAACCGTCTGCTTTTATGGCCATGGAATGGCTTTTTCCCGCCATTATGGCAACTACATTGTCAAGACCTTTTACCTGAACGGGGGTACGCACACTGGATGCCGTTGTTCCGTTTCCAAGCTGACCTGAACTGTTTCTTCCCCAAGCCCACACTGTACCGTCCTTTTTCAAAGCCAATACATGATACATGCCGGAAGATATTGCAACAATATCCTCCACCTCAAGCACCTGGGTTGGAACTAAGCTAATATGAGATGTTAACCCATTGCCCAGCTCGCCGTTTAAATTCACCCCCCAGCCCCAAACCGTCCCGTCTTCCTTTAGGGCTATTGTATGGTCTTTACCTGTGGATATGTCTATTATACCTTCTAAATAGCTTACTTCCACACTGGTGTTGAAATTGTCCCCAAAATTGTTGTGGTGGTTTTGAGATCCGTTTCCTAATTGCCCCCAATAGCTGTCCCCGGAAGAATATACTTTTTGATTGTCAGCTATTCCAACTATATGTTTATCTCCTATTCCTATCTTTTTATAGTCTTTAAAAAACTCAATTTCCAAAGGTTTTATCTGATTATCTGAAAAACCTTTAGTTGCATAAAGCATAACAGTCCCATCCTGCCTGATTACGCCTGTACGCCCTGGTCCTGCAACAATGTCAGCTACCAATGATTCCCTCTCTATTTTGTGAGGAAAATCCACTATATTAGAGTCAATGCTGTCTATTAACTGAAGACTTGAACTGTCTCCCCATCCCCATAAATTTCCGTCTTCATCCAGTGCCACTACATGCCTTAGCCCTGTCACTACTTTTGTAATTTTAGAAATATCAGGTACATTCACAGGTACATTTACAAAATTCCCCGTGCCATTACCCATTTGACCATATTTATTATCCCCCCAGCACCACAGGGAGCCATCGGATTTTATTACAGCCATATGGTTTTCACCTGCAGATAAAGCCCTTACTGAAGACAAATCCTCAACTTTGCCTGGCAAACTGCTAATTTCGGTACTTCCGTTTCCAAGAGCACCCTTTTCACTATATCCCCATGTCCAAACCGTTCCGTCATTTTTTAAAACAGCTATGTAAGATTGAGATATATTAGCCTTTTTGATGTTTTCTATATGTTCATATTTTTTGGGAGTATTATAAAAGTCCTTAGAATTATCCCCCATCATGCCTGAGTCATTATTTCCCCAAAGCCACAAAGTCCCGTCCTCTTTTAAAGCCAAAGATACATTCTTTCCTGCATATATATCCTTTACTTTTGTAAGATTATTTACTTTTACAGGAACAGTACTTAAGTCTTCAGAACCGTTTCCCAGCTGTCCAAAAGCCCCTGAACCCCATGCCCATACCGTTCCGTCCTCTTTTAAAGCAAGTACATGGTCGTATCCTGCTGCTATTTTCTTTACCCCGCTTAAGCCTTCTACTTTTACAGGAAAAGCTTTTTGGGAAGTTGTACCGTCTCCAAGCTGCCCCCTTCTGTTGCCGCCCCATGTCCACACCGTTCCGTCATTTTTCAGTGCAACGGAAAAATTTCCGCCGGCAGCTATACCCACTATCTTTTCCAGTTCAACCTTTACAGGAACCCTTCTTGTTATATTTGTCCCGTCCCCCAGCTGGTTATCAACATTTCTTCCCCATGCCCACACAGAACCGTCTTTTTTAAGTGCCAGGGAATGTTCGTCCCCTGTTGACACCAAAACTATATCTTGAAGTTCTTTGATGTTGAAAGGTTTGGTAATATTTGCTCCTTCTTCTATACCTAATTTTCTGTTGGTGTTGTCTCCCCAAACCCACACCGTTCCGTCATATTTCAATGCTACTGTGTGTGATATACCGCACTCAACCTGTATATAATCATTTCTTTCTTCCTTTGGAAACTGGTCTGTATAGTGGAGAATATACTGGGATATAAGGGCATAGTCTATTGAGTTAATCTCCTCATCCCCATTTACATCAGCCACCCACATTTCATCCTCTGCAGGAAGTTTTGAAATGGCTTCTATTATATACCTTTTTAAAATTGCAGCATCTATAGAATTTACCTCTTTATCCCCGTCAATATCCCCGATTTTGCCTGACGGGATTGTTAATATAAAACCCTCTACAGCCGCTTCATCTGAATCTTCACCTAATACAGTGTTAAACATAAAAGATGTGAATAAAAACATAAAAATAAGTACCGTTGAAATTTTTTTAAACATATTTTCCCCCTTAAATTACAGTTAAAATTATAATTTTTGACTATACCTAAATAAAAAGCAACTTAAAAAAGTAGAAAATTCTTCTTAATTTAATGTTAATATAATTACGGCATAACTTCAATAGATGGTAATAATAAAAATTTAAGGTGAAGTAAAAACCCCACCTTAAATTTACCGTTCTTTATATTTATTAAATTGGAATTTTATTTGAATTTTTATTTATCCAACGGATAATTCTCTCTCTTTTCATAATGTGTGTGTAGGAGTTTGTGTGCTTTTTCACTGCCAGGCTCTCCGAAATATTCATCATACAGCATTTTTACCTTTGGATTTTCATGGGACTTTCTAATAGGCAAAGCTCTGTCTTCTTCATATATTGCCTTAGCCCTTTCAACCCTTAGGTCAGTCCAGCTTCTTACACTTGAAGGCTGTATAGGCTGTCCTCCACCGTTAACACATCCGCCTGGACATGCCATTATTTCAACAAAGTGGTACTCTGCCTCTCCGGCTTTAATTTTGTCAAGAAGCTTTCTTGCATTGCCAAGCCCATGAGCAACAGCAGCTTTTAGTTTAAGGTCTGCCACTTCAATGGTAGCTTCCTTAATTCCCTCTACACCTCTTACCTCATTGTACTCAATATCTTCAATGGACTTACCTGTCAGGATTTCTGCCACAGTTCTAAGAGCCGCTTCCATAACGCCTCCTGTAGCACCAAATATAACCCCTGCACCTGTAGCTTCACCCATTGGGTCGTCAAAGTTTTCTTCCGGAAGCTGTTTAAAATCAATTCCAGCCTCTTTTATCATTCTTGCAAGCTCCCTTGTAGTTAAAACTGCGTCTACATCAGGAAATCCAGTAGAAGCAAGTTCAGGTCTTTGAGCTTCAAATTTCTTTGCAGTACATGGCATAACTGATACAACAAATACTTTAGAAGGATCAATTCCTTCCTTCTCTGCATAGTAAGACTTTAACACTGCACCAAACATCTCATGCGGTGACTTGCAGCTTGAAAGATTTTCTATAAACTCAGGATAGGTATGCTCACAGAACTTTATCCATCCTGGGCTGCAGGAAGTTATGAGAGGCAATTTTCCTCCGTTTTTAATTCTGTCAATTAATTCTGTTCCCTCTTCCATTATAGTCAAATCAGCTGCAGTGTCTGTGTCAAACACTTTGTCAAATCCTAAGCGTTTCAAAGCTGCAACCATATTGCTTGTAACCCTGGAACCAATTGGCATTCCAAATTCCTCTCCAAGAGCAACCCTTACTGCCGGAGCTGTCTGAACTACGACATGCAGTTCCGGATTGTCTAAAGCTTCCCATACCCTGTCAATATCTTCTTTTTCCTTAAGAGCTCCAACCGGACATACATTAATACATTGTCCACACATAGTACATGGAACTTCATTTAATGATTTGTTAAATGCCGGAGCAACTATTGTCTTAAATCCTCTTTCATTTGTATCTATAACAGAAACTTTCTGTATGTTTTTGCACATGCTTACACAGCGTCTGCACAATACGCATTTATTTGGGTCTCTTACAATTGATGGTGAAAAGTTATCAAGGGAATAGTTGCCGCTTTCCCCTTCAAATCTAATATCTTTAATGTTAAGGTCTTCAGATAATTTTTGAAGTTCGCAGTTCCCGTTTCTTACACATGTTAAGCATTTTTTATCATGGTTTGATAAAATCAGTTCCAGTGTAACTTTTCTAGCTTCCCTTACTGCTGGAGACTGAGTATATATTTCCAATCCTTCTGAAACAGGATACACGCATGCAGCCTGAAGGCTTCTTGCCCCTTTTACTTCCACCACACACATTCTGCAAGCACCTATTTCATTTATATCTTTTAAATAACAAAGGGTAGGTATTTCTATATTCGCTTCTCTTGCAGCTTCTAAAATAGTGTAATTAGCTGGCACTTGCAACTTCTGGTTATCTATCGTAATGTTCACCATTTGCATTCTAAAACCTCTCCTTTCACTAAACATTCTTAAAGATAGCCTTGAACGGACATTTTTCCATACAAACACCACATTTTATACATTTCTCCTGATCTATAACATAAGGTGTTTGTGTTTTCCTGTCTCCACTTATTGCTGAAACCGGACATTGTTTTGCACATATACCACAGCTCTTACATATTTCATTATTAATGACATACTTCATCATTGATTTACATACTCCTGCCGGACATTTCTTGTCCCTAACGTGAGCAATGTATTCGTCCCTGAAATATCTCAATGTGCTAAGAACAGGGTTTGGAGCTGTTTGTCCCAGTCCGCAAAGGGCTGAAGCTTTTATATTTTTAGCAAGCACTTCTAGTTTTTCTATATCTTCTTCTTCACCTTTTCCATCTATGATACGCTCTAATATTTCATACATTCTCTTGGTACCTATACGGCATGGCGGGCATTTTCCGCAGGATTCATCAACAGTAAACTCCAGGAAGAATTTCGCAATGTCTACCATACAGGTATCTTCATCCATTACGATAAGTCCACCTGAACCCATCATAGAACCTAGTTGGATTAATGAATCATAATCAATGGGTGCATCGATATGTTCTGCCGGAATACATCCTCCAGAAGGTCCACCTGTCTGCGCTGCTTTAAACTTTTTACCCCCAGGGATTCCCCCTCCGATTTCATATACAACTTCCCTCAGTGTAGTTCCCATTGGAATTTCAACCAAACCGGTATTGTTAATTTTTCCGCCTATAGCAAATACCTTGGTACCCTTACTTTTTTCTGTACCTATACTGTTAAACCATTCAGGTCCTTTTAAAATAATTTGCGGGATATTTGCATAAGTCTCAACATTGTTTAATATAGTTGGTTTGCCCCACAAACCTTTTACTGCAGGAAATGGAGGTCTTGGTCTTGGCTCTCCCCTGTTTCCTTCTATAGAAGTCATAAGAGCAGTCTCTTCACCGCACACAAAAGCTCCTGCCCCAAGCCTTATCTCTAAATCAAAATCAAAACCGGTGCCAAATATATTCTTTCCTAAAAGTCCATACTCTTTTGCAGCTTTAATGGCGATATTAAGCCTATTTACAGCAATAGGGTATTCAGCTCTTACATAAATATACCCCTGATTTGCACCTATGGCATAACCAGCGATGGCCATTGCTTCAATAACACTGTGAGGGTCTCCCTCTAATATACTCCTGTCCATAAACGCTCCCGGGTCCCCTTCGTCAGCATTACAGCAAACATATTTCTGGTCGCTTTCCTGCCTTGCTGCAAACTCCCATTTTAGTCCTGTAGGGAAGCCTCCGCCGCCCCTTCCTCTTAAATTGGATTTCTTTATAGTTTCAATAACTTCTTCCGGTTTCATTTCAGTCAAAACTTTTGCTAAAGCTTTATAACCGTCAAAAGCAATATATTCATCTATATTCTCAGGATTTATTACACCGCAATTCCTAAGTGCAACTCTCATCTGCTTTTTGAAAAAGTCAGATTTTTCTATAGATGCATCTTCTTCAGCCTTTGCACCCTGAAGAAGTCTTTTTACAATCCTTCCCTTTAATAAGTGCTCTTCAACTATTTCCTTCACATCTTCAACTTTGACCATTGTATACATTGCACCTTCAGGATACACTACCATAATGGGACCTTCTGCACAAAGTCCAAAACAACCTGTTTTTACCACTTTAACTTCTTCCTGAAGGTTGAATTCTTTTATCCGCACTTCCAGTTCTTCTATGATTTTGACAGAATCTGAAGCCGTACAACCTGTTCCGCCACAAACCAAAACGTGTGATCTATATAATTGCATTTTGAACCCTCCTTTACAAAATAAAACACATTATTCTTTTTCTGCTTCTCCAATTGTGTAATCAATACATACTCTTCCGTTTACAATATGTTCTGCAACAACACGTACTGCCTTTTCAGGAGTCATATTTACATAAGTTACTTTATTTCCTTCTTTGTCTATTACTTCAACAATAGGCTCAAGCCTGCATGTTCCTATGCAACCTGTCATTGTTACAGACACATTATTTATATTTCTTTTAGAAAGTTCACTGATAAAAGCGTTCATCACAGGTCTTGCACCCGCAGCAATACCGCATGTAGCCATACCTACTACAATTCTCATTTCCTTTTCTGCTGTTCTTAAATTAATCTGTTCTAAAGTCTTTTTTCTTATCTCTTCTAATTCAGCTATGGATTTCATCCAATACACCTCCAAAAATAGTCTTTATTCCTTCATTTACATACTCGCCTATCCACTTTATCACTTCAAACTGGGTAATAGGCACATCTTTAAGGGTCTTTTTTATGTCAAGTGTACTAAATTCAAACTGCTTTTTTTTATTGTCAATTATCAGATTGTATTCAATATGAGGTTGTGCCATTATAAGAGTTGTCAAAGTTTCAGCTACATTCCCCAAAGGTAATCTGTCAATATGAGATATTCTAAAATAAGCTATAACTTCTGTGCCCACATTTTTTTTAGAATCTATAATAAGTTCCCCGTCAGCATTTTTTGCAGATGCTTCAAAGAGGGAAATACCAAGCCCCACTTTCCTGGTTGTTCTGGTTGTTTTAAAAGGATTTTTCACGTCTTTTAAAAACTCTTCATCCATTCCAACGCCGTTATCTTTTATTTTTATCTCCAATAAGTCAGCATCTGTATGGGCACATATTGTTATATCAATTTTATCTGCTTTTGCAGAAAGTGAGTTTTGTACTATGTCCATTATGTGTAAAGATAAGTCCCTCATTATTCTTTATACTTCTTAATAATTCCCTCAACATCTTCTGGTACAAGTCTTCCATAAACATCATCATTAATTGTTATAACAGGTGCTAATCCGCATGCTCCTATACATCTGCAAGCTTCTAAAGAAAACATCCCGTCTTCTGTGCATTCATCTACATCAATACCTAGCAGTTCTTTGAATTTGTCCAGAATCTGTCCTGCTCCCTTTACATAACAAGCTGTTCCCATACAAATATTAATTTTGTATTTTCCTTTTGGATTTAAATAAAACTGTGTGTAAAATGTTACTACTCCGTAAATTTCAGAAAGTGAAACTCCAAGACCTTCTGAGATCTTTTTTTGAACTTCAATTGGCAGATACCCGTACAATTCTTGTGCCTCATGAAGTACCGGAACTAAAGCCCCTTTAGTATCCTTATACTTTTCAATAATTTCCTGGAGCTTTTCATCTCTTACATCTTTAGCGCCACAGCAGCAGCAATTATTTGTGCTCATTTCCAATAACCCCCTAACAGACGATAGTTTTGTTTTCAAAAATTGTATGTTAACATTTTAACAATAACCCTGCTTATTATAACAAATATACGCAAAACATTCAATACATTTTATCAATATTGTTTAACTTCCAAATAATTTAACATATCGGTATTTAAGCATTTGCAAGGTTTTATGTGTATTTAAAATAATAGGCGGATTGTATACAATATCCTTTATGCTGTTTTAGTATGTTAGTTCAAAATTAAAAAATAAAAACAGGAGTGACTAAATCACATCCCGTTTTAGTTTTGCATTTCACATTTATAAATTATTTCACTTTTTAAGGAATGTCATCAATTTCAACAATATTTAACATAGAAATTGTTGGTGCGTTTTCCCGCTTTTCTTCTTCCGTTGGCGTTATCCATACAATATAATTGTTGTTTGTAAATTTTGCATAGTTTTTATACTCATCAGACATCTTTACTATATAATCCTTTTTTCTGTCGTAGGCGTAAGCTTTTCCACTGGTAGTCCACATAATAAATCTGCTGCCCATACTGGGCCATCCGCAGCCGCCTTCATCATTAAAATAAACAACGTCAATTAAAAATTCATCCCATTTTAGTGCCGGTATTGGAGTATATCTTATGTCATCCTCATCTTCCAGTGCTGCATAATAAAGTTTTACTTCTTTAGTTTCCCTGTTATATGCATATACTTAATAATCCTCACCTACTATCTCCATTCTTCTTACCATATAATCCTCCGTTGTTCAACAAATAATGCCACTTCTTCTTTTGTTGTATGCAAATACCGTCCCGGTAACCGGTCAGCCCAAGATACAGGAGAGTTATAAGCCGGCTCTGCCCATTGTACGTAGAATTATTACCCTCAAATGTTATTATAGTGACTTGCTAAAACTAAAATACTTCATATTATATTACCAGTTACTTGGGGTCATTCATGCTATGTGATAAAAGGCTTACTGTAAATTTTCAAATTAAATTAGATAATATTTTCAAATTATTTTAGGTCAATTTTACCACAAATTAGTGAATATTTTCAAATTAAAATAGGAACGCGATAATCAAATTTTCAAATTCCAGTAGGATTCAAAATAAAATTTGGAAAAATAAGTATTGCATAACACTTTCAAATTTGTATAATAAAAATGAGCAGATTAACTGCTCTTAAAATTTTAATCAAAATATTGATAATAGAAAACTTTTAAGTATAAATTCAATAAGTTTACAACATTTATTACTTAAACGGTTTATAACCGTTGTACTAAGGCTACCGGTTAAAGATAAAAGTATTTTAGATATCAAAGTCTTTTTGTCCTTGGTATACGATTTCTTCATCTACATGCTTTTGCTTTATTGAACAAGCATACATAAGGCTTGAGGTTGCAAGACTGTTAACAAGGCGGGGTACGCCTTTTGATGCAGAATAAATAGCTTCAATTGCAGCCTGGGTAAATATATTTTCATGTAAACCGGCAGACTTTAGCCTTGTAAAAATATAGTCTGAAAGTTCCTCAGGCTTTAACCCCTGCATTACGTATTTTACGGCTATACGCTGCTTTAAAGGTGCATTTACCGCTAACTGTAATTTGTTCCTGATTTGCGATTGCCCCGACAATATTAATATAAAAGGATTTTCAGAGTCCATTTTAAAGTTAAATAAAAGCCTTAATTCTTCAAGTATGCTGTTTGACATCATCTGTACCTCGTCAAGGATAATAACCGGAGTAATTTTTTGATTATAGTACAAAGACATTATTGCTTGTTTCAAGAAATGTTTTGGCGGTAGCTTGATAGTATTTTTGAGAGAATAGTTGAATGTTGGGGAATTCTCTTACTACTATTGCTAAAACGTTTCTTGCTTTTTCTGTGTTTCCAAGAGTTTCATCCGGTAATTTCACTTTGTGTATTATTTGTCTTAATCCATTTTGTATTGTATTGAGATTTTTAATGAATTTTTTTCTGTAATAGTATAGAATTTGCCTTGAAAACTGTACGTTGTTTTTTAGATTTAGTTGTTTTATAACTGAATTAATACTACCTTTACGATAAAATAAATTATATATGTATTCAAAAATATGATTTATTGCATTAATAAATCCGGGTAAACAAAAGTTAGGAATATATGATATGGTGCATCCACATAGAGGACATATATAGCGAGTGAAAATATTTTTTCAAATTGCGGTAGGGTTAAAAATTTTTTTCACCTATTTTAATGTGATAAAATAAGGGTAGATTTACCTAAATTAAAATGAAAATCTACATTAAACAATGATGAAATATTTACTTCAGTAGACCTTGTATTACTACAAAGATATGTATTAGAACTTATTGATAAATTACCTTCCAATGAAAATTATGTTGGGTACAACATTGGAGATTTTACATGTGATAAAGAATACTCAAATGAAGATGTGCAAATTTTAAAAGACATACTTTCAAGAAGCTTAGATGACCTTTTACCCCTTACAAAACTAATTGCAGATATTAATAAAGATGAAATTATTGATGAAATGGATTTTAGTTTATTAGACCAGACTGTTAATTCTTATTACATCCCTGAATTCTTTGTTGATTGCTTAGGCCGTTCTGTTGACGACTTTTCAATTGAAGAAGCAGAAGCAAAACATTTAGCACTGTATTTAACTGATGAAATTTTTCCACCTGAGGATTTAGTTGAGAAAATTTCTGGGGAGCTTTCTGCCATAAGAGAAATTTTTGGAGCTGATATACCTCAACTTAAAGAAACTTATCATTTTAATTATAATAAATACTATAATGCTAATCTTCTAATAAACTTTAATGAAGAAACATTAGAGAAAGTTATAGCCGGGGAATATAATGAATGGGATGACTTAAACAAAATATACGGTGTACAGTTAATTAAAATCTATAATAAAAATGTTACGCTGATTTTTAATGATGTTTTAAGCAATCAAAAGCTTGTCAATATCTATAAGGAACTTCCCGGAATTACAAGAATAAACACTTTAAGCTTGGTTCTAATCTACCAGCCATCTACAGTACATATAAAGGAAGTTGACGGGTATAGAAGATATACATTTGTAATAGTCGATTCTCCAGACAATGAATTACGTCATGTGTTTGAAGTCAGGGATAACTATATAGAATACATAAACAAAGGCATAATTGTTCCTTTGGAGACAGAGTAATATTTATGTTAAAAAAGTAATGTTTTAATTAAAAAAAGAGGCAAAGCTATCTGGCTTTTGCCTCTTTTTTAATTTTATATGCTGTCGATAATTTTATCAAATTCTTCTATAATATTTTTATAGTTTTCAGTGTAGACACCACCACCCAGTGCCAGATGCGGCTTACCTCCACCTTTTCCGTCAATATGTTTTAAAGCATTTTTAATTACCAGGTTGGCGTTGTATTTTTTTGAAAGAGGTTTGTCCACTGCTACAATAACCCTTAATTTATCTTCTACTTTACATATAAAGCACACTATTCCCTTTATAATTTCTGAAATTCTTATTGCCTCATCCCGGATTTCATCTGAAAACCCGTCAAATATCTTTACAAAATATTTCTGCCCACTTCCGGATGTCTTTGTGTTCTCTTGTATATCTGACTTGTCTAATGGTTTAAATTCTATAGTATCTTTCTTCTTAGGTGCTTTTAGCAAAGTATCAAGCTTTGATGCAACATTCTCTGGTGAAACCCTTAGCTTTGATGCAACTTCTTTTAATATTTTTATTTGGTTTTGTGTATATTCTATTGCTGTATTACCTGTAACAGCCGTAATTCTCCTGATTCCCCTTCCAACACTGCCTTCTGAGAGAATTTTAAAACATCCGATGTTACCGGTTGCACTGGTGTGGGTACCTCCGCAAAGTTCCTTTGATATTTCCCCAAACTGTACAACCCTTACACTGTCCCCGTATTTGTCACCAAAAAATGCCAAAACACCTTTTTGAATAGCATCGTTCAATGTTGTAATTTCAGTTGTAAGAGGAATGTTCATTTGTATATATTTATTAACCTGCTTCTCAACCTGTTCAATTTCTTCTTCTGTCATCCTGTCATCATACTGAAAATCAAATCTTAGCCTGTCTTCTTCAACTAAAGATCCAGTCTGACTTATAGTATTACCTAAAAGTTTTCTCAAAGCACTCTGGAGAAGATGTACACTAGAGTGGTTTGCCTGTATTTTTAATCTTCTCTCCTTGTCTATTTTCATTTCTACAGTTGAATTTACTCTTAAAATTCCCTCTTTTACAACAACTAAATGTACGAAAACACCGTTATCATCTTTTTGTACATCCAAAACATCTGCTTTTCCATCAGGAGTTATAAACTCGCCAATGTCCGGGACTTGCCCGCCGCTTTCTGCATAAAAAGGAGTCCGGTCAGTTATTATCAGTGCCTTGTCCCCGGATTTGACACTGTCTGTCTTTTCACCATTTTTAATTATTCTAAGCACAGTCCCTTCACACTCATATACTTCATAACCTTTAAACTGTGTTTGTGGAATATCCTTCAGAACACCTTCCAATTCTTTCAAGTCTATTCCTCCCCCTTCTTTTCCACCGCCTGATGAAGGGCTTTTTGAAATCTCCTGATGCTTTTTAAATTCTTCTTTATACTCATCTATATTTACATTTCCACCTTTTTCTTCAGCATACTCTTGTATCAGTTCTATTGGTATTCCATATGTGGACACCAGTATAAAAGCATCCTTTCCACTAATTTCAAAGCTTTCCTTGCCAGTTATTTTTTCCAGTCTTTTAAAACCGTCTTTTAACACTTGCTGGAAATGTGTTCTTTCATTTTCAAATGTGTTTATTATATCTTCTTTATTTTGTTTAAAATGTGTATAAAAATCACTGTACTGTCCAATTACCTTTTCTAAAACAGAAACAAAATCGAATTCCTCCACCTTGGCCTTTAATGTCAGTGCAGCACATTTTCTGATAAGGCGTCTTGGTATGTATCCTCTTCCGTCATTGGAAGGCTTTATACCTTCAGAAAGAATAAATGAAGTTGTCCTTAAATGGTCAGCTATAATCCGCATAGCTTTCTGGCTTAAATTGCCTTTTGACTGCAGGGCAATTTCATCCATAATAGGTTTTAATAAATCTGTTTCATAAACAGAATCAAGTCCGTTTAAAACCATTGTCAGCCTTTCAAGGCCTGCTCCTGTATCCACACTTTTAAATTTCAGCGGGGTGTAAGTACCGTCTAAGTTTTTATTAAACTGCATAAAAACCCCTGCATTCCAAATCTCAATATATCTGTTTTTAGTGTCAAAATAGCCCCCTTCAACATACGCTTCCCCATGCTCATCACCGGTATCATAAAAAACTTCTGTACAAGGTCCGCATGGTCCTGTTTCACCAGCCGGTCCCCAAAAATTATCTTCAAATGGTTGAAATACTATGTGGCTTTTAGGAATACCAAGCTTTTCCCAAGCTCTAGCAGACTCATAATCAGGGGAAAGATTTAATTTTTCACATCCTTCAAAAACTGTGACGTATAGCTTTTCTTTAGGAATTTTAAATCCTTCCACCAAAAGCTCAAAGGCCAAAGCAATAGCTTTTTCTTTAAAATAGTTGTTTATAGACCAGCTGCCCAGCATTTCAAAGCTAGTCAAATGATGCCTGTCCCCTACTTCTTCAATATCAATTGTCCTGATACACGGCTGGATATTGCACAAATCTGAATTTGGTGGCTGGGCTTCCCCGGTAAAATATTTTTTCAAAGGAGCCATCCCTGAATTTATGAACAATAATGTCGGGTCGTTGGTTGGTATTATTGAGGAACACGGTATTTTTAAGTGTTTTTTATTTACAAAAAAATTCAGGAAAATTTCTCTTATTTCCTTGCTTGTTATCTTAAGCATTTCTAATTCCTCCATCTATAATAATCATCTTTTAATATTATTTTTTATAATTTTTTGTAATCTTTTAATTTTCTAATATAATTTTCTGGCATAGTCCATCTGATACAATTAAAATAAATATCATGTCTGTAATAATAAATATAATACCACACCTAAGGGGCTGCTGTAAATAAAACACCAATTAATGTATATGTAAAACTTAATTTTTTATTGCTAGTGGTACCATATTATTGTATACTATTTTTATGTATTATACTATTATTTTTAATAATATTTATTATTGTTTTTGAATATCCTATTATTTTTAAAAGAAGGTGAAGAAATGAAATTACTTTATAAGGGCAAAACAAAAGACGTTTACCAATTGGAAGACGGAAATTATATTTTAAAATTCAAAGATGATATGACAGGAACGGATGGAAAATTTGATCCAGGTGCCAACACCGTTGGACTGACTATAGATGGTGCTGGTAAATCCAGCCTTAAGCTGACAAAAATGTTTTTTGAAATATTAGAGGAAAAAAACATACCTACCCACTTTATTGACGCAAATATTGAAGAGGCTACAATGACTGTAAAACCTGCAGCTATGTTTGGAAACGGGTTAGAAGTTATCTGCCGCTACAAGGCTGTAGGAAGTTTTTTGCGCCGTTATGGAATGTATGCAAAGGAAGGACAGGATTTAGATGCATTTGTAGAGGTAACCCTCAAAGATGACCAAAGGGGAGATCCACCAATAAGCGAAGATGCCCTCCATATGCTCAATATAGTAACCAGGGAAGAATATGCAAAGTTAAAGGATTTAACTGTTAAAATTTCTAATATAGTTAAAGAAGAATTGGCCAAAAAGAATTTAGAATTGTATGATATAAAACTGGAGTTTGGAAAAGTAAATGGTGAAATTGTATTAATTGATGAAATATCAGGTGGAAATATGAGAGTGTATAAAGACGGGAAATATATTGAACCTCTTCTTTTAGAAAAACTACTGCTGCAGTAATGTTTTTTATAAAGCCCTAAAGGCTTGGATTTCATCATTTCTGCCTTTAGGGCTATTATTCGGGGTTTATTATTTAAATTAAAAAATTGCAAGCCCAACTAAAATTCCCAATATCAACCCCACATTTGCAAGGTGATTGTGCATATCATTTGCCTGCGGTACAAGCTCGTCATTGACAATATAAATCATGGCTCCTGCTGCAAATGCTAAAGAACCACTTATAAAAACAGGGGATATTGCCAAAAATGCCATTCCAATTGCAGTTCCCACAGGAGTCATTAGACCTGCAATAAGCACAAATAAAAATATCTTGCCAATGGGAACCCCTCCTGCCTTTAAAGGTCCTGCTATAGCCAAACCTTCCGGTATATTATGAAGGGCAATTGCAATTGCAATGGAAAGTCCTAATTTTGCACTTGCTTCTAAGCCTGCCCCGATTGCAAGCCCCTCCGGTATATTGTGAAGGGCTATTCCAAATAAAATTAGATATCCCATTCTTTTCATTGAGTTTTCCAGTTCTTTGAATTTCTCTGGATTTTCCACCGATACGTCTTCTTTACCGGACATGTGGGAATGGGGAACAATGGTGTCTAATAGCCGCATCATAGCCGCCCCAAGTACAACTCCCACAACTGCACTTGTCATTGAACCTAAAGCTATCGCCTCAGGTATTAGTTCAAAAAGGGAAATTGCCATCATAATACCGCCGGCAAAACCCAAAAGTGTAGACAGAAGTTTATTGCCTGGTTTTTTTATTATAAATAATGCTACAACTCCTAAAACCGTTGAAGTACCGGCAAAAAAACTATAAAGTAAAGCTTCCATAATTGTATTCAGCCCCTTTTACTTTATCTGAAGTAAAGACAAAAATTATATTTCCAATTTAATTATACCAACTTTATTTATATTAAAACATACCTTATTACAATTAAAATAGCAGACAGGCTTTTAAAAGCCTTAAAAAAGGGGCTGTAAGCCCCTTTTCCTTTTTTAACATTAACTTTTTAATTTATCTTTGAACCGGGAATCTGTCTATAACTTCAAGAAGGTATCTGCTTAAAATTGTAGCATCAAGGGAATCTACCACTCCGTCCCCATTTAAATCTGCATTGTTAAGATTTGCATTTTGCACAGGTATTTCTAATATATGTCTGTTCAAAAGTGCATAGTCTGAGGTATTGATTATGCCGTCCCCGTTAATATCACCATATGACCCTGGTGGTGTCGGCTTAGGTGATTGTGTCGGTGTTGGCTGTGTTGATGGAAGACCGGTAATTTTTACATTGTCCACCATAAATGAACCTGAATTTGCATTCATTCCTGCAAAATGTATGGATATTATTTTATTTAAATCCAATCTCTTGTTGCCGTCTGCTCCCGGCGGCTGCCAGTCTGATCTTGGTGAAAACTGGCTCATAGGTATTTCAAGAGTAGTCCAGCTGTTTCTAGGACTTATTACGTATTCCCATTGTTCCCCGTCTTCACCTGCAATTGAACCTTCCTCTACCAACATAAGTCTTATTTGATTGCCTGTACCTTTGATATCAAAGGAAATTCCTGTTGCCTTTGATATATCGGTACCCACCATAACTTTTAATACTCCCCAGTATCCAGAAGCTGAACCACTGTAGCTTACATCCATTGCACTTCCACCGCCGTCTCTTACTCCTTTTGCTGCACTAACTGATGCGCCTTCCCCGTCATAAGTTATCCATGTGAAAGCTCCTTCAAAATCGTCAATGAGAAGTTCCCCATCCTGTGTCGGAGGAGTTGATGGCGTTGGCTTTGGTGATGATGTAGGGGTCGTTGTAGGATATGGCGTTGATGGACCTGATCCGCCGGTATCTTCTAAAAGATTAGGGA
The DNA here is from genome assembly GCF_002844395.1 of Acetivibrio saccincola. Taxonomy (NCBI): domain Bacteria; kingdom Bacillati; phylum Bacillota; class Clostridia; order Acetivibrionales; family Acetivibrionaceae; genus Acetivibrio; species Acetivibrio saccincola. The sequence continues at coordinate 2,776,486 of NZ_CP025197.1, forward strand.
AGTTACCGGTTAAATATAATAAAGTCATAAGTCTTAATGAGTTTCCATAGTAGTGATAATCCCCACCGTCTTTTACATTTATTGTTTCATTATAAAGTTCTTTTGCAAAATTTAGATCTGAACCGGTCATTGTTGCTGAGGCTATAGGACCTATAAAAGTAGCATTATGGTATTGACCTGTTCTTGAACCCTGTATAGTATATCCATCCACTATAGCAGATGCACCGCCTTGTCTTTTAAAGAAATTAGCTATTAAGTCACAATTTTTCTTTGCCCTGGAATCCCCAAACCATGAGTAGTCAATAGCAGTTCTCCAAGGATAACGTGCTGCATCATAAGTATAGTTGTATCCCATACCACTTGCCTGGGTACCCTGTGCCGTACACCAGTCTGGTACAAGACCTGTACCGCCGTTTAGCCTGTTGATGCTGTCAACTATTTCATAACATTTGTCTGCAACGCTATTCCATCTGTTATCTCCTGTAAACTGCGCAAATATTTTGTACCATGCAGGTGCAAAATAAGAAGGATTGGTTACTTGTGAACCGCCCCATGTATCTCCTGGTTTTAATACGTTTGTACCACGTTCCACACAGTAATTGTATAAATTATTTATTAACCTTTTTGCTTCTTCACCATAGTTAAATTTGCCGGAGCCCCACTTCTTGCTGGCAAATACCAATGCAAGGGCTATATCTTCATCTGCGTCTGTAGCACAATCTTTTCCACCGGGTCCTACTATGTTTCCATTTCTGTCAATTTGCCATCCCATAAGACCATTTCCGTTGTGATATAATTTAACGTAGCTGTAAAAATCATCAAAAAGTGCTTGATCGTCAAAATATACAGCCAGTATCATACCATATCCCATACCCTCTGATACGGTATCAAAATTTGAACCTGCATCTCTTTGTACCCTTCTAAATCCTCCTGCACCGCTAGATGTTACGTAAGTAGCTTTCCAGTCTTCCCACTCTGCTAAAAGCATTGCATTAGCCGCCGCCTGGTCATCAGCAAGAGAGCTGAACCCGTATTTATAAGTTGCGTTGTAGGGAAATTTGGATGATGAGGCTTTTACCTCAGTAAGACCATTTCCGGTTAATACCGCAAACGATGTGAATAACATTGCAAGTACCAATAAAAATGTACCTGTCTTCTTTAGTTGTTTCACCAATTTTATTCCTCCTTAAATTTAATTCTATTTTTTACTTGCCTTTCAGTAATTGTGTGAAAAGTACAGTAAGTTTATGTAAAATACCATATTTTTCACACAACAATACCAAAATAGCAAGTTGAATTCATTTGCTATGATATTATTTATGCTATGAGATTACTAAATGAGTAATTGCATTGAAAACATGAATGTATTGAAACGGATTAGGATAGAAAACGGCGACGAAAACTAAAAATATTGATTATATAAAATCTCTTTTATTATTATATCAAATTAAAACTAACTTTTCAAAATTTTTTTTACAAAATTACCTAAAAAATATCCCGCTATTTTACAGCGGGATATTTTTAACTTCAACATTTCATCCTGTATATACCAGATTCAGTATGTACCTGATTTCATGTAGTGTGCACCCGGTATTTATCTGTTTCTTTCTACCGGAAATTCTGTTATCAATTCCATTAAATATCTTGTCATAAGTGTGTGATCCTGGGTATTTATATCGCCATCCCCGTTTACATCTGCTGCTTCAAGTGGAACACTGAAACCATCAATTATTTCAAGTATGTATCTTCCCAATAAACTTATATCTATTGTGTTAACTACTCCATCGCCATTTAAATCCCCGTATAAAATCACCGGAGTATTGCCACCGCCATTATCATCGCCTAAATCCCTTCCGTCAGGCGGGAAATTTGGTGTAACACTCATAGATGAATTCCCAAAATATCTGTAAAGCCCAGCACATGCACCAACCAGTGCAGCATTGTAGTCTATTGCAACTTCATTATAAATATAATCACTTGTAACGTCTACATGGTTGTCACTTTGATCTGGACCACCAACCAGCGCACCGTACAGTATATGTTTGTGCGGTGAAGGGTCTTCTGCATGGGTTGTACCTGATGCTGCCCTGTGGTGAGGGAATTTTACTGAATTACTGCTGTATCCCACTATGTAAGAACGATTTAGAGGGTTTTTACCTAGTAGGTAGTCCATCTGTCCTCTTGCCCATTCACTGTATTTAGACGGCCTGTCACCGTTGGTGTGTTTGTCATATACCAAAACTGCAAGCTGTGTAGCTGTATTGTACCTTGCAGAACCCCAGCGGTCTAAAAATGCATATCCTGCCGGCGTGGTTTTAGCAACCTGCCCGCTCATCCAATTATCACCCAATAATTTTACCTGGCTCCAAAAATCTACTTCAGTCCACTGGTTCATGCCTGAAAGCTGTTTAAACCTGTCTTCAAACTTATTGCTGTTTTTGTCGTACTTGTCGTTTATTTCAGCTAAAATACAAGCTGTTCCAACCCACACATTATTCCAGCAATGTGTCCACCATGGTGGTGCATAATAGTCATTATATTTAAAAGCTTCGTCCAAGTAAAAATCATCCTGAGTTGCTAAGTAAAGCCAAGCTGCAGCCCAGCAGTAATCATCTTTCCAGTCAGTTGAATCATAGTACATTCCAGGTCCATCTTTGTTAACTTCTTTTCTGTTTGAGTAAGCAAAGTCAAATAGGGCTTTTGCATAATCAAGGCTCTTTTGAGCATATTGAGGATCTTCATCTTTAAAGTTCATATAGTTTATTGCAAGGGAAGCCGCCGCTCCTGAAATACAGTCTGTGGAAGGCCGCTCTTCAGTAGCAAACCATCCTTTTCTAAACATGGTATCATCTTCAGGTGCATTCCAGTAGTTATGGTCTATATCCCCGTCTCCAACCTGATAGCAGTGAGCAATTACCTTGCCTGAAGAATCCCTGAATGTAACTTTCATAAAATAGTCATTAAAATACCTTAAAATTCTCTTCATGTGAGTATCTTGTCCCAACTCTTCAAACTGCTCCCTAAATTCATAAAATCCCCACCCCAGTGTAGCTGCACTGTACACCTGAGGCATTCCGAATTTCACATGGTCACCGGCATCATGAAACCCTCCGGCAACGTCAACCGTCCCATCCCCGTCAGGGTCTAATATGCTTCTGTATCTGCTGATAAAACCACTTGACATGTTAGTGTTTGTTGAATCTAAAGGAAGTTTTGCATCGTAAGTATGACAGTTATCTCTCCAACTTAATAGACTATTATTTGAAACCTCTGTGCCACACATATTTGCATCATAGAAAAACATAGAATACTGAAGTGCCCTTGCATAGTCATATTGTGCCGAAGCGCTGCTTATCCCCCCTCCGGAAATAACTGCAGCTAACATGACAGCTAAACTTACAATCCAAGCACCTACCCTTTTTTTGTACATTTTTCCCCCATCCTTTCAAAAATTCTCTTTACTTAATGTTATATATTATATTTTAATTGTAATATATTTTAATATCTCAATCAATGAAAATATTGACTGTCCTCTCTGCCCCGTCCCACTCTACATTAAACCCTAAGTTTTCAAGCAAAAATCTCAATGGCATATAGGTTCTTCCATTTATAATCTGAGGGGCAACATCGTTGATAAAGGTTTTTTGATTTACCAGCATTTCTTTAGAGTCAATAACCATTTCTATTTCAATGTCTTTATATTCAACGGTTACTTTTTTCTTCTCACCATCCCAGAAAATCTCTCCGCCAACGGATTCAATAATTGCCCTTATAGGCACTAAAGTCCTGTCATTAATAATTACAGGTGTTGTGTCCCTTCCCGGATCTATTTCTTTTACTTCTCCATTAACAGTCATGTATTTTTGACCAATCTTTAAAATTATTTCAATACCGTTTTTGTCGTCATTCTCATTATCTTCATTGTTTTTATCATTATTTTCATCAATAACATTTTCATTCTTATTCTCATTATCGGATTCTTCATCAAGAGGAAACATTTTCAAAAGACCTTCCCACACCCTGCTGCTTCCCTTTCCCAGTCTCCAGACAGTTAGACCTGAAAGATTGTAGTTTTTTACAATGTTATAATATTTCAAATAAAGGCTCTCGGGAGTCTCAAAATGATACTCTATTTCAACAAGCACATCCCCGTTATCTTTAATAAGTTCTTTTCTTTTTTCATTAGATATTTTATTGGAAGGTACAATTTTTCTATATATTACAGGCTCATCTAAGAATTCCTCTTTAGAACCTGCCATTTCAATAGAACTTAATTCCGGCCTGTTAAGCTCATAATAGAAATAATCCTTTCCCCCCACATTTCTTTTATACTTAACCCATTCCATTCCCACTATACTAACTCCTAAAAGAACATTTTGGGGATTTTCAACTATTTCCAAAAGCTTTACCACCGCCTCTTCCACTTTCCAAAAAGGCTGTACATAAGGCTGGTTGTTGTATGAAGATTCTATTGTCTTTACTTTTCCATGAAGTCCTGCAGGTACATTTTCACTGTCGGTATATTTTTGGACATATTGATAATCATATGCCATGAGAATAATATAATCAGAAATCTTCTCTATTTGGGCTATATCATACCCGTCAAAATAACCACCCACATTAGTGGGGTGAACAATTACGATGAGCAGCTTATCCTTAAGGGCATCTTTTAACCTTTTTATAAAACTGTTATATTTTTCTTTTAAACCGGTTCTTTGGGAAGTGCTGTAGTAGCCGGTGTTAAAAGAATCCCTGAAGGCTTCAAAATCCAAAACCACCCCGTCAAACTGATAATTATTAACTGTATCAATTATTGGCTGTATTATGTACTTGTCCCAGGAATGATTGTCCATATTTAAAAATTCAATTGCAGCATTTTTGTTGTCCTTATATTGTTCGGCATCAAAATAAATTGAAAGCAGTGCCTTTCCATTGGGAAAAGCCTCTTTATAATGATGTTTGCTGCTTAAATCAGGTTCTGTTTTAGGAATTTTTAAAGAAGAACCTGCACTAATTAAATTGGAATCTTCCAATTCATTGTACTCTGCTATAAGAAAATGCGGAATTTCAAACTTTCTTGATATTGAAAAAAGAGAATCCCCCGGCTGGACTATGTATTCAAAATGTCCCCCGGCTGATATTTTAGTTGGAAATCCATATTCAGTCCTATTATCATACGGGCTTATGCCAAAATACATTTTATCTGTAAACTGGATTATACCTTCGTTATTTCTGGCAAGCCTCCCCCATTGGAAATACATGTGATGACCGTCTTTTAAGTTTTCCTTTATCTCCTGGTATTCTAAATTGCTGCTAATGGCAAAAAAGGGATTAACCATAATTGCTGAATAAGCCGGCAAGGTTGATGTAAATACAAGGGATACTATTATTGTTAAAAGTATAATTTTTCTCATACTCATACTTATCCTCCGTTTTTATTAATTTACATTTTCTATTGTATTTTCTTTGAATATGTCAACACTAAGTATCCTAAGATAATATTACTATTGTTTTAGTATAGTCTATTTTTTTTGTAGTGGCAATGTAATAAAAAGTGCCAATATTATAAAAAAGGCAGTGGAACATGAATCTTACATAAAACATACAATAATATTGATAATTTATGAAAGGAATGAAGGATATGCATAATTTTTTTTCATACCCATGCACTCAGAGTTTTCAAATGTATAATCCTTATAATTTGTGTCCCTACACCTACATGCCTAATATGATGATGTACAATCCGGACTTTTGGAACCAGCTCTCCCATAATTATTCTTTCTCACACTACAAAGGAGAATATAATTACTATATTGAGTTAAAAGATTATGGTTCCAATCCCTTTGTGGTCAATATTGAAAAGGCTGCCAACCAAAACAAGAATTTCCGCACAGCCCTTTGGACAGGAAAATACCTGCAGCTAACTTTAATGAGTATTAATGCCGGTGACGACATTGGATTAGAAGTTCACACTGACCATGATCAATTTATACGCATCGAAGAAGGTGAAGGAATTGTTAAAATGGGAGACTGCAAAGACAAACTGGATTTTCAAAAAAAAGTTAGTGACGGCTACGTCATCCTCATACCTGCCGGCAAGTGGCACAATTTAATTAACACAGGCAAAAAACCTTTAAAACTATACTCTATATATGCGCCCCCTGAACATCCATACGGCACGGTGCAAAAAAACAAAAAAGCATTAGAAACCACTGAAAAAAAACACTGTTAATAACAATTATATAAAATATAAAATTTTAAAAAAGTTTAAGGTGGAGGTTTTTATAATTCCTCCACCTTTAAAATTCTATTTTTTAGTGTTATTCATTACTTTAGCATCTTTAACCCTTATTTCATACTTTCCTGAGGGAGTAGGACAAAGTTCAATAATTTCTAAGCTGTTTTCTTTTGTACTGGAAAAACAAAAAACCCTTACATTTGAATCCAACACTAACAAACTAAGCTCTGTACTCTCATTCACTACGTTATTTTCTGCAATTTCCTCTATTACACTTTCTGCAATTTTCTCAACTGTTTCTTTGTCCTCTGCCACATCATTGCTGCTTTTTAACTCATGGTTTCCTGTTTCCAGCTTGTCTGCCAAAGTCGTGCTTCCAAGAATGAAAGCAACATACAAGGCAAACACCGTCAAACTTGGTAATAGCTTTTTCACCATAGAATTCCTCCTTAAAAAAAATTTTTATATATTTAATTTTAACTATTAACACATTTTACATTTTAAATATATTTATCTATTTATTTAATTTTCTGTTTATTTTCTCATATTATTATTCATATTATTAATTCGCAATAAATTTTCAATTGGTTGATATTTATTTAATAATCATTAATAATTTATTAGTTCATTTGCATTAACCAGCATTTATACTAACTAATGTTTTTTGCACATGAAAATATTGTATGATTAAAATAGTATTTTGTCAAACTTTATTTCATTTTTAAGTAATTTTTTGAAATACTATGTTATGTAAATAGACGTATATTCGTTATAAATGACTAATTAAATGCTGTAAAAAACAAGTAGGAAAAGTGCAAGATTTTGATATAATAAAGTAGTAATTTGACTTGCTTTATGTTTCCAACAAGCCCATAATGGGTTATAGGCAGACATAAAATTATAACTATATTTTTCGCCCATATAATATAATTTTAAAGTTTTTTCTTACTATAATTTAAATAACAATACACTACACTTAAATACCGGCTATAAAAAATTGCATACTACAAAACTTTACTATGTTTGTTTGTACAGTTTTTTATAATATTATTTATTATTATATTTTGAAAGGAGGATTTGCATGTGAAAGCATTTGGTTTTAAAGGCTTCTTATTGGTACTGACATTTATATTGACAGCTGTTTTTTTTACACCATTAGCATCTATACCTGCAACTGCATCACCCTTATATGGGGACGCAAATTATGACGGAGTTATCAACTCTTCAGATGCTACTTTAATGATGAGACATATTTTAGATGTCTCAAGAGTAAGTGATGAATCAATTATTGATCTTAACGGTGATGGATACGTGAATTCAAATGATTATAGCTTATTAAACAGATATATACTTGAAATTATTTCTGAATTTCCTGTTGAAAATTCCAAACCAGAGCCAACGCCTACTGCTACACCTGAGCCTGAGTTTCACGTTTTTCTTTTGCTAGGTCAGTCTAATATGGCTGGATACCCGAAAGCCCTGCCTGAAGACAAAGTAAAAGACGAGCGTGTGCTGGTACTAGGATTTGACGATAATCCTGCCACCGGGCGCAGGAAAGATGAATGGGATGTAGCATGCCCGCCTCTGCATGACAGCTGGAACAATGCATTAGGTCCTGGAGACTATTTTGGTAAAACCATGATAGAGCACGTTCCAGACGGTGGTACCATTGGTCTTGTGCCATGTGCTATTAGTGGCGAAAGAATTGAAACTTTCATGAAATCCGGTGGCAGCAAGTATGATTGGATTATTCACCGTGCAAGAATTGCACAGCAAAGTGGTGGAGTAATAAAAGGTATTATATTCCATCAAGGTGAGTCAAATAATGGGGATCCTAGCTGGCCTCACAAAGTTAAGACTTTGGTAGAAGACCTTAGAAAAGATTTAGGAATAGGAGGTGTACCATTTATAGCAGGTGAATTACTCTACAGTGGAAACTGTGCCGGTCACAACACTTTAGTAAATCAATTGCCTTCAATAATTAGCAATTGTTATGTGGTATCTGCAAACGGACTGGTTGTAGATCCTTCTGATACAACCTGGAATCTTCATTTTAGCCGAGATTCACAGGTCATTTTAGGTAAAAGATATGCAGAAAAAATGATTGAAGCTTTGGGATGGTAATTTTGTAAATTTAAAATTATAGATATAAAATTATATCTGAGACTCTAAAGTCTATATCTGAGATCTATAAACCACAGTAGAACATACTACCCAGGAAATGAAAGTTTATTCCCGGGTAGTATTTTTTATATTTCCAGGCTATTAGCTTTTAAATTCAGATTTACCAGCCCCAGCCTTGGTTCCAATCCCAGCCGCCTTGGTTCCAGTCCCAGCCGCCTTGATTCCAGTCATTGCCTCCCTGGTTCCAATCCCAGCCACCTTGGTTCCAGTCATTGCCTCCCTGGTTCCAATCCCAGCCGCCTTGGTTCCAGTCCCAGCCGCCTTGATTCCAGTCATTGCCTCCCTGGTTCCAATCCCAGCCACCTTGGTTCCAGTCATTGCCTCCTTGGTTCCAATCCCAGCCGCCTTGGTTCCAATCATTGCCGCCCTGGTTCCAATCCCAGCCGCCTTGGTTCCAATCATTGCCTCCCTGGTTCCAATCCCAGCCGCCTTGGTTCCAGTCATTGCCGCCCTGGTTCCAATCCCAGCCGCCTTGGTTCCAGTCATTGCCGCCCTGGTTCCAATCCCAGCCGCCTTGGTTCCAATCCCAGCCGCCTTGGTTCCAATCCCAGCCACCTTGGTTCCAGTCATTGCCGCCCTGGTTCCAATCCCAGCCACCTTGGTTCCAGTCATTGCCTCCCTGGTTCCAATCCCAGCCTTGGTTCCAATCCCAGCCGCCTTGGTTCCAATCCCAGCCACCTTGGTTCAGTCATTGCCTCCTGGTTCCAATCCCAGCCGCCTTGGTTCCAGTCATTGCCTCCCTGGTTCCAATCCCAGCTTGGTTCCAGTCATTGCCTCCTTGGTTCCAATCCCAGCCGCCTTGGTTCCAGTCATTGCCTCCTTGGTTCCAATCCCAGCCGCCTTGGTTCCAATCATTGCCGCCCTGGTTCCAATCCCAGCCGCCTTGGTTCCAGTCCCAGCCGCCTTGATTCCAGTCATTGCCGCCCTGGTTCCAATCCCAGCCACCTTGGTTCCAATCATTGCCGCCCTGGTTCCAATCCCAGCCGCCTTGGTTCCAATCATTGCCGCCCTGGTTCCAGTCCCAGCCACCTTGGTTCCAATCATTGCCGCCCTGGTTTAATCCCAGCCGCCTTGGTTCCAGTCCCAGCCGCCTTGATTCCAGTCATTGCCGCCCTGGTTCAATCCCAGCCACCTTGGTTCCAATCATTGCCGCCCTGGTTCCAATCCCAGCCACCTTGGTTCCAATCATTGCCGCCCTGGTTCCAATCCCAGCCGCCTTGGTTCCAATCATTGCCGCCCTGGTTCCAATCCCAGCCGCCTTGGTTCCAGTCCCAGCCGCCTTGATTCCAATCATTGCCGCCCTGGTTCCAGTCCCAGCCACCTTGGTTCCAATCATTGCCACCGGCGTTTCCACCAGAACCGCCTATTGTAATTACATTAGTGTAAACATCTGCACTTCCACTGCTCTGATATCCCTCTATGGTTAATGCAACTTCGTACATTTTACCCATTCTCATGCCCATTCTTTCCCAAGCATTAAAGTGCTCACTAACTGATATAGTTCCACTGGTCTTTTTGGATGTCCTTACACTCCAATACTGTTGGAAAGTTGCAGTCCCTTTAATGGAAGGCTGCTGAACTCTTGTAGTTTCATATACATCATATGTACCGCCGTCAACTGCAATTAGACCCTTAGACTGTGCTCCCGGCGGACGCCAATCTCCCCAACTCTCAACAATGTAGTACTCTACAAGGGGATCAACAGTCCAACCATAAACACATAGATATGAGTTTCCATTTGGACGGTAGTCAACGCCATACTGTACCGTTATGTTACCAATTTGCTGGTGTGTCTGAGTTTCGTTAAATTTGCGGCCTTTACGGAATAATATGTTGTTAATATTACTCCACTGACAACTAAATGCCCCACCATCCTTTAATGTCATAGTTCCGTTTCCTGAATCTTTCCAGTACTCATAGTCATAGCCACCGTGAGTACCTGTTTCGTTAGAACTTAATGTTCTTGCATCTACTTTTCCTGCAAACATGAAGCTAAAACATACGGTGAAACACAACAAAGCAGAAAAAGCAACCATGATTTTTTTTCTCACTGCAAATTCCTCCTTTTTATTTTTAATTTATTATAAATATCTACACATTTGGTAGATACTTATACCGGAACTGCATGTAGCATAATGCACCATTTTTTGTATTGAAAAATATTAAAATACTTTTATATTGCTGCTAAAAATCATGGATTGCAGACTGTATTATTCATTATTAGCATTTTAATTATTTGGTAATAAGAATTTGTTATAATGATTGGCATTGTAGTTATGGTTTACCGTCTGGGTTTGTAGTTTGTAGGTATAATGGTAAGAAAACTTTATTGTAATGCTTTATAATAATATCCCACCATAAAAACCATATTGAGTTTTGAAAAATATAATATATGTCCCTTCGTTGTTTATAATACGATGGATAATATTTTTTGAGTGTAGTTTTTTATTTTTTTTTGAATTTTTTATAATTTTAGATATTTATATATTACAATAAAGCATTTAGTTTTTATTTAGTTCTCATTTGTTTTTAAATTTTTACTTTTTTTAAGGTTTTTAATTTTGTTATAAGCAGTGTTACAAGCAGTATTATGCCTGCATATCCTACTATTGGATAGAGGTATTTGACAAGATTTGAAAATCCCAATTGGCTTGCAATAAATGCAAAAAATGCAGTACCTATAATAATATATTTTGCATACTTTCCATTTAAATCAGTAATCCTGGCGCTAAAACCATAAAGGCTTCCCACCGCCGTAGTATATATTTCTGCTATTAGCACTATGGAATAAATAATCTGTACAGCATACGAAAGTCTACTGGCTATAAAAAGCATTGGTACTTCATAATTTTGTACAGTATTAAGATTATTCATGACAGCCAGATAAATTGCAATGGCAGCAGCTCCAAGGCCAATCCCTCCTAATATGGCACCATTTCTAATGGTTTTTTTGTCCTGCCCCTTAACCCCTAGGGGTCCCAACACTGAAATAGCAAGTACAATATTGTATGAGGTATACAAAATAGCAGCCCAAACCCAATTTCTTATAAGTCCGCTAGCTTCTGCTGACACCATTACAAATTCAGTTGTTGTAGGAGGTATAAATAATACGGAAAATAAACTTATTCCAACACAAGAAACAATTAAAAAGGGCACTACCGTACTAATTGAATTAATTACTCCTTTAAGGCCGGCAAGCACCGTAATTACTGTAAAAATACCCATTAATAAATTACCCCATACACTGTTTATTCCGAACTGTTGGTTTACCAATGCTCCGGAACCGGCTAGCATTGCAGTTAATGCACCAAACAGAAAAAAAATTATAAGATAATCCAGCATGGTGCCAAGAAATTTTCCGCTGGTATGTTTTATTATTTCTAAATGGGATTTTGAATTTAATTCCCTGCCAAGGTCCATTATTATATATCCAAATACTGTAAAGAGTATTGTTACAATGAATAAACCCATAAGCCCTTTGCCTTTAAACACGGCAAAAAACTGCAATGTTTCCTGACCGGAAGCAAAACCTGCCCCGACAACTGTTCCGATATATGTTGCAGCCACTTTTAATATTGTTACTTTTTTATTTTCCATAGTTACTCCCCCAAATAATAGATGTCATAAATCTAGTGTACCCAGAAAAATATTATTTATTTTTTTTGTGATTAAATTCTAAATTATATAAAAAAACTTAAGTTGGGATTTTACCCCACTTAAGTTTTTTGTTACATCTTAAACTCTTTTGTTGCGCTTTAAACTCTTATGTCTCTTTCTCCCTGCTCCATTCTGTTTAACGCTTCCAAAACAAATTCTTTTGTCTTTCCATCCTTTAGCTTATCCAGATGTTTTTTTATAGCTTCCTCGCCGGCTTTTTTTGTTTCTTCTGATGCATAATCTAAAAGATATTCCTTCAGTGTGAGTATTGCATTTGGCATGCAAAAATTATGTACAAAACTTGATTTTGCTACTTCCATAAATTCCTCCCCTGTTCTTCCTGCCCTATAACAAGCTGTACAGAAAGAAGGAAGTTCACCCATTTTGCAGGTTTCACCAATTACCACATCCAATGAACGTAGATCTCCAAGCTGGAACTGTTCTTTTTCAGGAAGCTCATTACCCCGGGATTTTTTGTATCCTCCCACACCTATACGTGTACCTGCATCTATTTGTGAAACCCCCAAAGGTAAAACCTCTTCCCTTACTTCCGGCTTCTCACGGGCTGTCAATATTATTCCTGTATACGGCACTGAAAGCCTTAGTATTGCCACCAGCTTTTTAAAATCTTCATCCCTTACAGCGTATTTAGCTTCTGAAGGATACGATGTACCAATAGCCGGTTCTATTCTTGGAACAGAAATAGTGTGGGGACCGACACCATTATATTTTTCCTCTAAGTGAATGGTGTGATATAAAAGTCCCATAAGTTCAAATCTCCAGTCGTAAAGGCCAAAAAGAACCCCAATGCCAACATCGTCAAGTCCTACATCCATTGCCCTGTCCTGAGAATAAAGCCTCCATCTGTAATGTCCTTTAATTGTATTTTCTGGATGCATTTTTCTATAGGTTTCATGATGGTATGTTTCCTGAAACACCTGGTATGTTCCGATTCCCACTTCTTTTAGCTTCTTAAGTTCTTCCCGGGATAGAGGTGCACAATTTATATTAGCCCTCCTGATTTCCCCGTTTTCAAATTTGGTGTTGTAAACCTGCCGTATGCTGTCACATATAAAATCTATAGTTGTTTCAGGGGATTCACCATAAACAAGTATAGTTCTTTTCTGCCCCTCACTAATCATTATTTTTACTTCTTCCTCTATTTCCTCCATGGTAAGGGTTTTTCTTTGGATTTTCCCGTTTTCTTTTCTAAAACCACAGTATTTGCAGTTATTCACACATTTATTACTTATGTATAGAGGGGCAAAAAATACAATGCGATCCCCGTAAACATCTTTCTTTAATTTGCTGGCCAGTTTATACATTTCATTAATTGTCTCAGGGTCTTTATTTTGAATTAGGATAGCCATTTCTTCAGGCTCTAGCCTTATTTTCTTTTCCGCCTTTTCAAGAACTTTTTTTACATTTTCTTTTGACGGATTTACATGTTTATTAAGTTGTTCCCATATTTTTTCATCATCTATAAAATCCTTTTCCATTTCGTCATATTCTTTAAAATATTCTTTATACTTATCAAGAAATTTCATTTTACCACCTCAATTTTAATTAATTTTGAATATAAATTATTTAATATAATTTTTTTATAAAGTATTTATAAAAGGCTTCATTGCCCTGTCAATTATACCGTTAAGGTAAGCAAGAACTATTCCATAATTTATCATAGGAATGCCGTTTTCCAATGAAAGCATCTGCCTGTATTCCATTTCCCTTTTATTTAGCATGCATGCACCACAGTGAATTACCATCCTGTACTTTGATATATCCTCCTTGAAATAAGCTCCGGAAACATGATGAAAATTTAACTGTTTTCCCGTTTTCTTTTTGATAAGGTCAGGTATCTTTACAGTCCCGATATCATCGTCCTTACGGTGGTGGGTACATCCTTCAGCCATGAGAATATAATCCCCGTCTTTAAGGTTTTCAATTTCCCTGACAGCCTTGTAAAATAAATCTAAATTCCCCTTGTGTCTTGCATATATAATTGAAAAGGACGTAAGAGGTATTTCTTCAGGAACTATTTTACTCACTTTGTCAAAAACCTTTGAATCGGTAATAACAATATCCGGGCTGCGGGAAAGATTTTTAAGAGACTGTTCCAGCTCTGTTTCCTTTACAACCAACGCCATTGCCCCATTATCTAAAATATCCCTTAAAACCTGCTGCTGGGGAAGTATCAACCTTCCTTTAGGTGCTGCTTCGTCAATAGGTGTAACCAGCACCGCCAAATCTCCGGCTTTAACAAGCCCGTCTATAAGGTGCAGCTTTTGGTCATCTTCTTTTTTTAATTTTACAAGCTCTTTTATAAGTTCTTCTATTCCCTCACCCGTCAATGCAGAAGTTTTAACCACAGGTGCTTTTGAAATTTCCTTAATGTGAAGAAAGTATTTTTCAGCATCTTTTTTTTCACACTTATTCACGGCAATAATAAAGGGCAGATTTCTTTTTTTAAAACGGCTTATCAGTTCTTCCTCTTGTTTTCCCCATTTTGAATCACAGGTTGTAACAAGTATTGCAATATCGGTTTTTCTCAGTACCTCTTTTGTTTTATTTACCCTAAGTTCTCCAAGGGTACCTTCATCGTCAATCCCCGGTGTATCAATGAGTACAACAGGTCCTAAAGGCAGAATTTCCATAGTTTTGTACACAGGGTCTGTAGTGGTTCCCGGGACTTCTGAAACAATAGCCACTTTCTGATTTGTCAGTGCATTTATAAGACTTGATTTTCCGGCATTTCTCTTTCCAAATAAAGCTATATGTAAACGGTTTCCTCTGGGTGTATTGTTCATAAACCTCTCACCTCCTAAATAAAAGGCACCTGAAATACGAAAGCCCTTTGCCAAGAACAAAGGGAAATCTTGACAAAGGGCATAAATGCACCACTTTACTTCAATTCTCCTCTGCCCCGGAACTCATCCTCAGCATCAGAACATTGATTCTCTTACTCTCCCCCTCAAGTTTTGTCCTCTTGGGGTCAAGTCTTTAGAAAACAAATATTCTGTTGTTATTTTAATGATACCTCTATTGCTTTATATTGTCAATAAGTTAATTTGGACTGATAGCGTCAATTTATTGTAGGAAAAAGAAAAGTAGATGGCATCCCATTTTTTATTTGTGCAACTATTTCAAATAACGGTCTCTTAGTAACGAAAGTGTTTTACATCATTTTGAGCCTTATTTTCTTTTATAATTCCTCTAACTTATTGTCTATTATACCATATAACTCTTTCTTTCTATAAAGAATTCATTTTACTCAATACTTGTGACAAATTAGTACGTTTTGTTATCTATGTTCCTTCACATTTTAACGCTACTTTTAAAAGAAAAAAGTATTTCTATTGTACCATTTTCCATTTTGTCAAGGCTAAAACAAGCGGGCAAAGCCCGGCCTTGACAAGTAGTAGGGCTCCGCGGGTCATGGTACTAAAGTTTTGCTTTTTTCTTTTCTTTTTCTTTTTTTATGTTTTTTCTTTTTCTTTGTCTTTTTTCCAGATATGTATAATTCCTATTGGATAGGCTTACTTGTAAACTTTCCCGTAATTTTTGCTTTATTATTACCTCATCCCTATCCGCATATACCTATAATACGCCTTAATTCTTTATATAAACCAGTTTTACACCCCTTATGAATAACAGTTAAATTACTATTCCATACACTCTCATACCTGTTTGATGACTTCTTTAATTCCTTAATTAATTTTTCCTGAATTTCTTGCCTACTAGATGCTAACTTTTTTTGTTTTTGTGCCATAACTATGTCATATACCTTACCGCCATTCTTCTTGTATATTATTAGCTTTGACATCTTTTCTACACCTTTTCTCGACCAGCCTTTAGGTCTTGAACTTAAACGGGATGAAAATACATGACTCACATGACCTTCAGCACTACAACCCACTATTCCTCTGTTTGACCTTATTTCTATACCATCCCAATTATTTAAAATATATCGCTTTGCATTTTTTATAGCCTTTATTTTATTTTCATTATCGCCTGTCTTTTCAATTATCTTTTTAAAAACCTTTGTTAGCATTTTTTTATCAGATAAATTCAAAGCCTCCTGTAAATCTTGGCTTATTGCTTCATCATTTAAATGTGTGGTCGCAACTCTTACGTATTTTTGAAGATGGTATCTATCAAGTACAAATTTACTTTTTGAAAGACAGTTAACTCCTTGCCTTATCCATGACGCCCCATCTCCTGATATATACACCGTCTCTAAAAAATCAACGTCATATTGTTTATATATGTATTCCGATACTTCAAGCCACAAATCTTCTGAATTCTTATACACTCCCCCAAAATATCGAACATTCTTTAATACTTTTCTCTTCTTATTACTTTTTTCAAAGTCAATTCCCTCATGCACATATACAAGTTTTGGCATAATTGTATTTCTCTTGCCCTTCTCATTCTGTCTCAATATACTTTTTTGTTGTAATGCTACATGGTCCTCATCGGCCTCAACATACAATATTTTTACTTCTCTCTTTTTATCTACTTTTATTTCAGGCTCAACTATTTCAATATTATGTATTTTATTCATCACTGCTTGTTTGCTGATTTCATCAATATATGTCGCCTTTTCTCCTGCCTTTCTGTAGCTGCTGTCAGCTGCTTCATCTATTGCATTAATTACAACATCGGCACTTACTCTGTCATGTGGTTCTACACCTACAATCCTGTCGACTAGGTGTTGTCTATTACCATTTTCCTTATGCTTAAAATATGTCCTGTTATAACTTAGTGTTCCAAATGTCGTTAAAATAGCTGTTTTATCTTTTCTTATAATTTCCCAATACTGTTTCCTTATTTCACAGTTACGGAAATATTCATCCATATCTTCAAGCACTTCTTTAAGTATATCGCGTCCAAGTTTAAATAAATCTTCTTTTAGACCAAGAACAAGATCAGCTAAGTCTTTTCCTTCTTCAATAAAATTTTTTATCTTTTTTTCAATTCTTTTTGCCCCAAATTCATTAAAATGTTGTATACTATTATACATAGAAGATGTCATCCTTTCTGTTAGATTTTTTTTTGTATTAATATCTTAACAGGATGTCATCTTCTTTTCAATTTTATATGGTATTTTATGTCTCATTCCCTACAATAACTTTACGCTAACTTTGGACTTACTTTCTATATAATACCCCGTCTTTCATGTATACTATATTATCTGCATATTTGGCTACATGTTCATCATGAGTTACCATTCTCTCCAGTTTCATAAATACTTTCATGATTTGAAAATTTAAAAAACCTGTATAGTACTGTTTCACTAACTACATCATCATTATCAATGTTAAAAAGAGATTTCATTGCAAAAGCTGAAAGTATATTTCCAAAAATGCAAAATAAAATAAATATGATTATTGATATACAAACAATATAATTTATAAATCTTAATATTCTTTTTAAACTATCCTTCATTGCTTTAATAACCCCTATACAATTATTTGCTTTAAATAAAAATTTTAATTTATCAGTAAGCTGTGTTTATATTAAAATATACCACAGTTCACTTTTAATTTGCTTTTTATATAATTAAGGTGCCGTAGTTATGATACTTGGTGATTTTGCTTTTCAAAGTACTGTAAATGTTTTTGTGTAAACTGGTTTCCCTTCAATGTTAGTTTATAAATATATTTTAAGGCTCAAAAGCCTTGTTTATCAATTTTTATATCTTTGATATTGCTACTGACAAATACAATTAAAACTTAAAAATTCGGAAAATAGAGGTTTCCAGCAATGTCAACTTATTTCTAGGTACAGATGCTGTCAAACAGCATACTTAAAGATTTAAAGTTTTTATTCAACTTTAAAATGGATTCTGAAAATCCTTTTATATCAATATTGTCAAGACAATCATAAATTAGGAACAAATTACAGTTAGCGGTAAATGCATCTTTAAAGCAACGTATAGTTGTAAAATTTTTGAATCCTACTGGAATTTGAAATTTAATTATTGACTTTCTATTTTAATTTAAAAACATTCACTAATTTGTAGTAAAATTGACCTAAAATAATTTGAAAATCTTATCTAATTTAATTTGAAAATTTACGCTTCTCATATTTCCAGATATGTATCCTTATAATGTCTTTGTTCGTCTAAAAAGTAATTAGTTACATCTTTTCATATATGCGTCTCTGTAATACTTGTAATATATTAATCAATCACTAAAAACTCAAATTTACCTGCACACCAAATTATACCACAAATTGTACCTTGTAAATATACTTTTTGAAAAAATTACTGTTAAATTGATTTATTTGTACTAATTTCTATTTTTGCAATATTCTTACCTATATATCGATTTCCAAATAGTGAAGCAATGCAAACCATTTGTTTGCAATATAAGGAAATTTTTTTATCTTGTCTGATGTATTATAAGTATAGGGAGGAATCTCATCCAGCCTAACATTACACAGCGTACAAATCTCATCCATTACATTGTGAAGTGGCACCCATTCCTCATTAGAGTATCGTTGAAATAGATCATACCCGGTTTTCTCTTTTATTTTATTCCATACTTCATTTTCAAGCTTATATAATTTATAATAATCAAGTACAAGTTTTTGATTACCCGAATAAGTAATTAGTTCTTCCACAATATTATCATGATCCACACATCTTATTTCTTCATCACAATGATTACATTGGACTGAACCTACCTGTCCATATCTTGAGCCATCGTGTTTATAAAATCCCTCTAATTGTTTGTTACAGTTCATACAATAAAGGGGCGTTATTTCAACATCAATTTGAACACCTATCTTTTTTATTTTTCTGGCACAAACTAAAAGGTCAAACTCTTCTTCACTTTTTCTTCCTTTGCGGTCTTGCCGAATACCATCAATCTCCCATATACCCATAAATGTTTACCTCCCAAAAGTTTTTAAAATTTTCATTCTAATTCTTTACATATCATGACAACCTGTTTTCAAGCAAGCTTTCTTACCCTTTCTTCAGGTAAATTTTCTGACATTAAATTTAATATCTGCGTATTCCGGATTATCCGGACGGCAGTTCCGGAAACATCCGGACATTAAACCGGATTATCCGGACACCTTGTCATTTAATTTGATTTTATAATAAATTTGTACTTAACACAATTCTTTCTAACATTGTATTAAAGTTTATACTTATACCCTTCAAGTATTTTATTAAAATGATTAGCTCTCCCTTTTGCCTATGTACTAACTTTCATGCCATAATTATACCGAACTTTTCTCATTTACAATATTTTTTATTATTCATCATGTTTTGTTTCTCTAATTACCTTTTCTGCCATTACCTCTCTCATAGATTTTTTTGAGTCCAGAGCAAGGATATATGCATTATGAATTATCCTGTCCATAATTGCATCTGCTATTGTAGGGTCAGGAAACAGGTTATACCAATGAGTATGGGGAACCTGTCCTGAAAATCAAGTAAAAGTTCCGGAATACGGTAGTATTTAACGGTATAGCCATGACGACAAGCACTGTTACCAAATGCACATGCCAAAAATGTCTTTCCGCTTCCGGTTTTTCCTGTAATCACGATATTTAATTTCTGAATAATGTAGGTACAGGTAGAAAGAGTTTGTATAGTCTTTTTATCTATCTTCCGTTCCGCAGTATAGTCTATATCCTCAATGCATGCATTAATACTAAAAGATGCTTTATGTATATATCTTTTAATCCTGGAGTTTTTTCTTGACTCCCATTCTTTTTCAACCATAATACCGAACCTTTCCTCAAAAGACAACTCCCTTAAAGCCGGATCTGAATCACTCAGTAGTTGGGCCATAACTTTAAGTTTCATATCTCTTAGTTTTTCTATAGTTGGGTTAATTAGCATATATACCACCTCCTGAGTAAGCACTGCTTCCTCTTACATTTTCATGCCGAATAATTGTATCATTCTGCTTCTTTGTGGAATTCTTGACGACTTGCTTAAGGATAATATTGAAATATTTGAAGGAAAAAACATTTTTATCTATAGCCTCTTTGCTGGCAGTTTCTATTATTTCAACAGAACAACTTTTAGCAAGTCTCATAATTCCCATACAAGTTCGATAACACTGAACAGGATAATCACTGCTTTCAAGAATCTTTTTGATTAGTTCCCGGGTATAAGGACCGTTTTTTTCTGCCCATGACAGAAAACGCTCAGAACTCCATGCATAAACAGCTTTATGCTCTTCGGGCATATGTTCCTCTAATGTTTTATAGCGATTAGATTTATCATAGTTTCTGGTGTGTACCGCTATTCTTTCATTCCCTATATATACTTCTATAGTTTTTGATGATGCCCTAATCCAACATTTATGATTCGCATAGGAGTAATGAACACTGTAGAAAAATCCTTTGTACTCAACATGATAATTAAATGCAACTCTTGTTTCTACCCAGTCGCAATATTCGTATTTTGTTGCCGGCAATGGCTGCAGACAGGGTTTATCTATCTTTTTAAAAGCCGTCTTTCTGTTACCCTCCATTTTCTGAAATGGTCTGTTGATAAACTTCTCCAGTTCCTCTGAAATTGCCTGATTTATTTCATGTATGCTAAAAAATTGTCTATTTCTAAGTGGAGCTATTATCCTTCTCGAAACATTACCTACCATGTTTTCATCTGAAGCTTTATCTTTTGGTTTTCCTACTCTGGCAGACACTATGGTTGTTCTATAATGTAAAGCCATTTCTTTATAGCTCCTGTTTATTAAAGGATCAATACGGTCTGGTTTGATAACCGCAGTCTTTGTATTATCCGGTATGTATTATCCGGTATTGTTATTTTAGGAACTCCGCCATAGTACTCATATGCCCTTACATGAGCATCAATCCAACTTTCAATTTTTGTATCACCGTAAGCATGAACAAAGGGATAATGACTTGCAGGAAGTACAGAAACAAAAATGTATGCAGGCTTTGATTTCCCTGTATTAATATCTACATAGGACAGGGTATCACCAGCCCAGTCTACCTCCATTTCTTCACCGGCTTTGTGGTGCTTGTGCAGGGATATTTTATTGAGTTTCTTGAAATTCCTATACCTTTCACAGAATTGAGTATACATGATTCCATCCGGATGCTTTTCCTTATACTCTTCCCACAAAAGCATCAAAGTCACATTCTTTTTTTTCATTTCATAGAAAACATATTCCATATCAGGCTCTGGAACGATTTTTCTATTATTTGTAGGTGGGTATAGCATTGACATTAACTGTTTATCACTAAGTTGGATTGGCCATGTTATATTTGCTTTTTCTGCTCTTTTAAGAATCTCTGACACTGTTGTTTTACCACAATTACAAGCTTGACCAATTTCTCTTAGAGATAGTCCTACTTCATGCTTAAGTCTTAAAATTTCTCTTGCTTTTAACATATCCAGCCTCCTCATCGATTGGCTCCCTTTAATCATTCTGATTAAAGAGTACCTATATTTTAGTAAATCGACAAGGTGTCCGGATGTACCCGAAATATGCATAATATCTTTAAATTACCAATTACAAGTCACAAAAAAGGATATTCTTTATTAATTCTCATAATGCTATTGCATCACATTATTTTTTAGCCAAAATACGGTGTAATATATTTATAGTAAAATAAAAAAGTAAAGGTGTGATATTATTACAGTTAAAAAGAGAATTTTAAATAAGTAGAAAGCAATATTTTGTTTAAATTTTAAAATTTATAACCAAAATATTGCTTTCACTTAAAACAAACTAATTATAATCCAAAATTAATAATTTCTATTAATAGTTTCTAAAATCTTCGCCTAGGGCAATTTTACCCCATTTGTCTATCTCATTATTATACTTTTTCATTTCTATTGCTCTTACTGTAGCACCTGCAGCTGCTTCCGTGGTACCAATCACTGGAACTGGAGGTACTGAATCTGCCGCACCTATAAAGAAATTAACTATATAGTCCCAAATTCCACCTCCAGATGTTTTTATTAATTCCATTTCTGTTAGTTCTGTAAACTTTTCGTTCAATTTTCTCATTTTACGTTCAATTTTCTCATTTTACTTCCCCTTTGTTCATATAATATTTTTTGTTGAGATCTCAACAATGAAATAATATCACAATAAATAAGGTAATACAAGCAAAAAAAGGTCACAACTTTCCGTGACTTTGGTCACTTTTTTTGTGACTAAAGTCACAGTAGGGTCACGTTTGTTACTTTTTTAGCAATTTAAACCTCTTCTGTCAATTGGTATTTTTGCCCTTATCAGTCGTAATCTTGGTGCTTCCTAGTCCGTCAGTTTGAGTTAAACAATAAAAATGAGACAAGGAAAATATCCCCCGTCTCTATTTCAAATTGTTTTTAAATTAATTCTGCAATTCCTCTTTTATCTTTAATACCGTTTCCTTGTCTAGCTTTGTTATTTTCGCAATAAAGTCTACATCTGCACCTTCTTTCAGGGCTTCTTTTGCTACCTCAAGTGCCTTCTCTCTTTTTCCTATTTCTTTTCCTATCTCTTTTCCTATCTCTTCTCCTATCTTCCTGTTTTCTTTCGCAATTGCCGGATTATATAATGATGTCAACATAGCTTCAACCTCCTTCTCCACTTGCCTGTATTCTCCGTATTTATTGTATATATAGTCTGACATATTTTTTAACACCAATAATATTCTCTCAAAATCCCTTGCATTTATCTCTTCTTTTTCATATAACTCTGTCGAACTTTTTCCTACACTTTCAATTACTTTTATCAGTTTTTTAAACTCAATATTTATTAGCTGTGCCTTTTCTTGGTGCGTCCTGTTGCTGTTGGAAATACTCTCTATCCACTTTCTCATATTAAATACTTGAAACGGCAACAATGCATACATCTTTTTATTTATTAAGTCTTCCTGAGTGTATTCCCAGTACTTCATTGTTGGAAATTCATATCGTTCTATATCTCCGTCCGGTTTTCTTATTTGTAAAACTATAACATCTTTTATGTTTTGATTTTCTTCTAAATATATTACCAATTGTTTTGGAAAATCAAGTATTATTTCTTCTCCTTCCTGATTACATGCCAGTTCCAATGCTTTTTCAAAACCATACCTAAACATTCTTATTGCCATTGCTTTGTCATTTTGCGTCTGAAATTCTATATGGTAATTTACTGAGCGTTTTTCACTTTGTACAGTTATAAACATGTCAGCTTGAATTCTTTTTAAATTGTTCAGCAAAAACTCTCCATTGCCATATTCTATTTTTACTTTTTTGTAATCATAATTTTCATCAAATAAAGCATTTAATAAATTTACCGTGACCTTCTTTGATAACTTAAACATTATCTTCATCATCTGGTCAAGCTTTATTTTTTCTTTCTTTTTTTGCCCCATCTTTAAACTCCCCCATCTGTTTATATTATATCATATCCAATTTATTTACAGCAAATTTTATTCTAGGACTAAAAAATGAAGTAATTATAATATAAATGCAATGTAAATTAACCTGTCGGCTGCCCTAGCGGACAATCTACTTAATAATTTCATCCTCCTCATTTCTCTCTTCAAAAAAATTCTATGTTATTTTTAAGCATTAATACACTTAACCTCTGATTTGGTTTTAATTTTATTTTTTATTTGAACTTTTTTTCTAAAACCTGCCATAAAAATTACAAGCATAGTAACAATACATTCAGCTAAAACAAAAGAAGACCAGACACCTGTCATTCCCCAAACCCTACTTAACAATAAAACCAGCGGAACAATAATAACACATCCACGTAAAAGTGATATAGTAAACCCCTCCTTAGCATATTCCATAGCACTTAAATAGGTGGACATAATTATATTTATGCCTGCAAATAAAAAACCTATAAAATAAATTTTAAGTCCTGACTCTGTAATATGGGCTATTTCTGCACTCTGCTCACTGTTAAAAATTCTGATAATGTCATGGGTATTAAAATATATACCTGCATAAATAACTGCTGCTACAATAACAGAAGTAAACAAGGAAAATTTTAACACCTTTCTCACTGTTTTGTATTCCCCTAATCCATAAAACCTGCTAATAAGAGGCTGCACTCCCTGAGCTATCCCAATAAACATAGAAATAGCAACTATAGATACATTGGCAACAATTCCATAAGAAGCAACACCTAAGTTACCTTTTAGATTTAAAATAACTAAATTAAAGGCTATAAAAACAGCAGATGTTGAAATTTCATTTACAAAAGAAGACAAACCTAAACTAAAAATATCACTGATGAAAGACTTATTCCCTTTATCATAAACATACTTAAAATTATTTTTCTTTTTTATAAAATGAATTGACAATACCCCGATACTTACTATTTGTGCCAGGCAAGTTGCAAAAGCTGCCCCAAACATTCCTAATCCAAAAGGAAACATTAATATATAATCTAAAATTATATTTGAAAAACTGCCTGATAACATTGCAGCCATTGACAGCTTTGGATTACTATCATTACGTACAAATGCAATTATAATGTTGTTTAAAATAAAAAACGGTGCAAAGCATAATATTGTTAACATGTATGCTTTAGTCATAGCTAATGTGGACATATCAGCTCCTAAAGTAGAAGCTAAAAACTCAGAAGCAAATGCTCCAATCATTACTAAAAGAAAGCTTATAATTATACCTGCTTTAATACATGTAGAAAATACAATGTTAGCTTCCCTATCTTGTTTTTGAGATTTTAATATGCTGTATCTTGTTGCCCCGCCAATTCCTATCATTAAACCTAATCCTTGTATAACACAAAAAACTGGGATGGAAAAATTAAGAGCAGCCATCCCCAATGCACCTTCTGCCTTTGATATGAAAAATGTATCTATTAAAACATAAAAAGAAGTTCCCATCATTCCTAAAACATTTAAACTTACATACTTAAAAAATTTTTTTAAAATGGATTTCTCCAAATTCTTTTCCTCCTTCAAAACCTTCATAAACAGAAAGGCGTTTTACAAATCAAGCTTCTTTAGCTCTTCCAATATTTTTTTATACTCCCTGTCTAATTCTTCAATATCATCATTCTTAGACGGTGCTGACAATCTTCCTATTACTTCAGAAAGCCGGTTTTTTAATACAATAATTTGCTCCTCTTTTGTTTGATTATTATAACTGCCCACATTGTTCTTTCTATCTAAATACTCCTCATAACTTCCTCTGAATAATTTAATCTTTTTATTCTCAATGGTCATAATTTGATTTGCAACAGACTTTATAAAATGCCTGTCATGGGAAACAAACAGTAACGTTCTGTCATATTCCTTAAGTGCTTCCTCTATAACTTCAAGGCTAGCAATGTCCAGGTAATTAGTAGGCTCATCCAGTATCAGCATATTAATGTCCTGCAAAAATATCTTAGCAAAAGAAACTTTCACTAATTCCCCGCCGCTTAATACATTTACTTTTTTATAGACTGATTCTCCTCTAAAAAGCAGTCTGCCAAGAAATAATCTTGCAAATTCCTCGGGATATATACTTTTTTCCATCACATTTTCAATAATGCTTAAATTGCCTTTTAAAATATTTAAGTTTTGGCTAAAGTAGCCAATTTTAGCAGTCTGGGAAATTTTAATGCCATCATGGTTTTCCATAATCATTTTAACCAGCGTACTCTTCCCACAGCCATTAGGTCCTATAAGAGCTATCTTTGCCCCGTTTTCAATAACAAAGTCTGCATTTTCAAATATCACTTTATCATCAAATGATTTACTGATATTTTTGCCTTCAATCAAAATTTTGCTGTAAGATTTACCGGATTCTAAAATATCCAGCCGAATCTTTTTTTCATCTTTTGGTCTTTCTTTAACTTCAAGATGTTCAATTCTTTTTCTTACGTTTTTGATGGTCTTATCATAATTTAACTTTGCTTTCTGCCCTCCCATTTTATGAAGCCTTGCCTCAGAATTCCCCATTCTCTTAGGGGGGCCTTTAATGCTTTGCTCCTTTTGCCTTAGTTTATGAATAACTCCCTCAAGTCTTCTTTTTTCCTTCACATACTCTTCATATTCAAATTGAGCCCTTGTTCTCTCCTCCATCTTTTGCCGGTAATAATCGGTATAATTACCGTTATACATTTTTATTTTTCCGTTTTCAATTTCTAAAATCCTGTTACACAGTTTATCCAAAAAACTCCTGTCATGGGAGATAACAATTAATGTTCCTGCATAATCTTCAAAGCTTTCTTCCATAAGCCCAATACTTTCCATGTCCATGTTGCTGGTAGGCTCATCTGCAAATATTATCATATTGCCTTCTTCTAAAACCGCCGCAACTTTAAATTTTGTCTTTTCGCCACCACTCATAGTCTCGTCCCAGGAGGTTTTAACGCCAAACTTTGATGCCGTTTCACTGCTTAAACTTTTATTGTCAGGGGAGTCCAACTGTGAAATATATCCTGCCTTTTTGTATAGCTTTACAAACCCTTCATCCGGTTCTAACCTTTTACTTAATATGTTTATTAAAGTTGTTTTTCCTGCGCCATTTGCACCTACAATTCCAATACAATTGCCAGAATAAATTTTCAAATCATCTACTTCTAAAATTAAACGGTCGCCAAAATATTTTTTAATTTTACTGCATTCAACCAATAACATAAAAATCCTCCCTTTCTTAGAGAGGATAGCATTTTTCATATATGACATACTTTCATATATAATAAACAAAACCTAATGCACCGTATGAAAAACTCATTTACAATGGTCTTACAACTCACTTAAAACAACTATATAAAGTAAACTACATAAAGCAAGCTACTTTTCGGTTATGAAAACGCTATCCACTCTTTAATTAAATAAATGCACACCAACAAAGCTTGAGATAACCTCAAAATACAGAAATCCGCCTACAACAGAGACTGTATATGCACCCATTTTAAATTAATTAAAGAAAGTGAATTACTTTTTCATTTCCCTTAAGTACCTTGCCCTTTCATTATTATTTTTTAAATTTAAGCCTAATTATACATACTTGGTATCCATATGTCAATAGACAATCTTCTACTCATAAATACCGTAAACTTTATTAACGTCCTGGACAAATATAATTCCATTTCCCGGCTTGTCAATTTCAAGCTTTTCACGTATAGATGATACAATATTTTCTGTAATGTCTTTTTTAGAAAGTATCATAACCATTTCCTTTTCAGGCTCTATTTCTATATTAAACACTTTTTTAGTTTCTTTTACTCCTGCCCCTCTTGCGTTGATTATAGTACCACCTTTTGAACCTGCTGCTTCTGCTGCTTCAATTACTTCTTCTGCCATTCCTCTGTTGACAATAGCCATAATAACTTGATACATGGATTTATTTTCACCTCTTCCTTCCTCATTTTTTTCACATTTAGCTTCAGAACCAATTATGCTGCAAGCACTGGTAGAAAAAACAATTCCATGATTGGGTTTTTCAAACTGAAATTCTTTATTTAGTTCAACTAAAGCATGCTCTGCAGTCTTCCCGTCAGTTCCAAATAAAATAATTTCTTTCCTCTCATCATAAAGGGATAAAAATTTTGCAATCTTGCTGGAAACTGTACCCCTTCCTTGAAAAACCGTACAATCGGTAATACCATGCTGTTTTGCCTTGCGTAAAACCTTACTTCCTACTCCGTAATTAACAATTACATAGACTAATTCAAAAACCGGCATACCATGAAAATCAGGCATCCTTCTTTTCAACTCCTTTTTTTCTTGACTTTATTGCAAATATCAATCCTAAAATTTCCAATGTAACTATAGGAGTCAGAGCAGCTGTAGCAATCATCCCAAAACCATCAATCAATACATCTGCCCCTTCAAAAGCACTTGCCGCTCCTTGCACAAATGCTAAAATAAATGTAGCCGTCATAGGACCTGTGGCAACTACACCGGCATCAAAAGCCATTCCTACAAAAAGTTTTGGTATAAAAAACATCATTATTATACACATAGCATATCCAGGAAGCAAGTAATGCCACAACTGAATCCCCGGCACTAAAATGCGGATAATGGAAAGTGCCACTGCGGAACCTGCCCCGATAGTCAGGGAAAGCAATACTGCTTTTCTCTTTACGTGCCCGCTTGTTACATCTTCAATCTGGTGAGTTAATATATAAACAGCTGGTTCTGCCATTACCGTTACAAAACCTAAAATAAATGCCACAACTATAATATATATTTTACTATCCAACAATGCCAATTCACTGCCAATGGTTATTCCCACATCCATAAAACCTGCATTTACCCCTACCAAGAAAATAAAAAGCCCTATGAAAGCGTATATAAAACCTGTGAGTAATTTCCTCAGCTCTCTTCTTCTTAATTTAAAGAATATTTTTTGTAAAACTAATAATATTATAACTAAGGGCAAAATAGCAATAAAACTTTCTTTTATATATTGGGGCATTATTTTTATAAATGACTTTATTATAGAATCGAAACCTGAAAGTTCTATATCAAGTGCAGCCGTAAAATCATCTGTTTTTGAAAATATACCTAAAAGCATTACAGACATGGCTATACCCGTTGCCGTAACTGCAACCAGTCCAAAACTGTCCCTTTCAGACGCCTCACTGTCTTTATTTAATTTTGATATACCTACAGAAAGAGCCAAAATAAAGGGGACCACCAATATTCCTGTTGTGGAAGCTGCAGCATCAAATGAGATTGCTATAAATTCCTGTGAAGAAAATATTGCAAGTATAAATAAAATTGAGTATAAAGCTATAAAAGCTTTGTGTAGTGTAATTTTGTAAAAAACCCTTAACATACCTAATGACAGCATAACTGCAAGACCTAATGAAACCACAATTATTATACTTATCCCGGGTATATTTCCTGAAGTAACTAAATTAACCTGATTTGCAAGAACTATTAATCCTGGCTCTGCCACCGATACAAAGAAACCAAGTGTCAACCCGGTAACCAACACCACCCACACTTTGTTTGTCTTTACCAGTGAAGAACCTGTAAGGCTTCCCAGAGGGGTAACGCCAATGTCTACTCCCAGCAAAAAGATAATTAATCCAATCATTACAAACACAGAACCAATAATAAATCTGATAATTACATCGGTGTCCATTGGGGTTATGGTAAAATGAAGTATTAGTACCAGCGCCGTTATAGGAGCAACTGAAAAAAACACCTCTTTAGCTTTTGAAATAATGGCATTCAAAGACAGTCATCCTTTCTTTATCAGAATAATTATATTTTTCTACATAAACTTCACCTTACTTGTGTGATAAATTTTTATTTATTAGACCAGCAAATCTTATACATCTGTTCAGAATGCAGATGTAATTATATATTATTTTTGTTCTTAAGTCAATTTAATCTTATCCGGCTTCTAATCTAATTCAAATGCACCTGTATATAGCTGGTAATACCTGCCCTTTTCCTTCAAAAGTTCATCATGCGTCCCCCTTTCTATAATTTTACCTTTTTCAAGAACCATTATGACATCAGAGTTTTGCACCGTTGAAAGCCTGTGGGCTATTACAAAAACTGTCCTTCCCTTCATAAGTGCATCCATACCCTCTTGTACGATTGCTTCAGTCCTGGTGTCTATGGAAGATGTTGCCTCATCTAAAATCATCACCGGCGGGTCTGCTACAGTCGCCCTTGCAATGGATATAAGCTGTCTTTGTCCCTGGGAAAGTTCACTACCATTCCCTGTAATTACTGTATTATATCCTTCCGGAAGCATTCTTATGAATCCGTCTGCATTTGCAAGTTTTGCAGCCTGAATGCATTCCTCATCCGTTGCATCCAGTCTTCCATACCTGATGTTCTCCATAACCGTTCCTGAAAACAGGTTCACATCCTGAAGGACTATTCCCAAAGACCTTCTAAGATCTGATTTTTTTATTTTATTTATATTTATGCCGTCATAGCGGATTTTTCCGTCTGCCAGGTCGTAAAACCTGTTTATTAGGTTGGTAATGGTGGTTTTCCCGGCACCTGTAGCCCCGACAAAAGCTACCTTCTGCCCCGGTTTTGCAAAAAGGGATATGTCGTGAAGTACAATCTCCTCTTCATTATAACCAAAGTCCACATTATAGAACCTCACTTCCCCCTTAAGAGGGATGTAGGTTACACTTCCATCTTCATTGGGATGTTTCCATGCCCAAAGGTCTGTTCTTTGGTCTGATTCCACCAGTTTTCCGTTTTCATACCTGGCATTTACCAAGGTAACATATCCTTCGTCAGTCTCCGGTTCCTCATCCATAAGCTTAAATATCCTCTCAGCCCCTGCAATCGCCATAACAACTGCATTAAGCTGCTGGGATACCTGTGCAATGGGCTGCACAAAATTTCTGGAAAGCTGAAGAAATGAAGCAATCATACCAAGGGACAAAACCCCTGTTCCGGCTATACTTATGTTAGGAACCCCGTTTACAGCAAGCACCCCACCTACAATGGCAATAAGAACATATAATAAATACCCTAAATTCATCATAACAGGCATGAGTATATTGGCATACATATTTGCTTTTCCGGAATTTTCACAAAGCATCTGATTTTTTTTATCAAATTCTTCTATAACAGCTTTTTCGTGATTAAATACTTTTACAACTTTTAATCCATTAATCATCTCTTCAATGTATCCGTTTAAGTCTCCAAGGGTTTTTTGCTGCTCAACAAAAAACCGCCCGCTTTTTCCCACGATTTTTTTCACAATTTTAAGGAGAACCAATACAAATAAAATAACAAATCCAGTGAGCCAAAGGCTTAGATACATCATAGATGCCACTACCGCTACTATAGTTACAACAGATGAAAATAAATGAGGAAGGCTCTGTGAAAGCATTTGCCTTAGTGCATCAACATCATTTGTATAATGACTCATAAGATCGCCATGACTGTGTGAGTCAAAATACTTAATTGGAAGCCTTTGCATTTTTGCAAACATCTCATCCCGGATTTTCTTTAAAACACCCTGGGATACAAAGACCATAGTCCTGCTGTAAAAAAATGATGCAAGTACACCTATAATATATATACCACCTAAAAGTAAAATAACCCTGAAAAATCCTGAAAAATCAGGAACAGCTTCTGTTAACATAGGAGTTATATAATCATCAATAAGAGCTTTTAAAAACAATGAAGATACTGCACCGGCAATTGAGCTTATTATTATGGAAATAACAACAAAAAACAATTTTATTTTATACCTGCCTAAATAAGATAAAAGTCTTTTTACCGCATCTTTATTTATATCTTTTATATTATGGGCTCCCATACCATGACCCCTTCTTCTCATAGGTCTAGACATTTGCCATTACGCCCCCTTTCACCTGTGACTCATAAACTTCCCTGTAAATCCGGCTTTTCTCCATTAGCTCATCATGTGTACCTATTTCAGTAATTTTTCCATTATCCATTACAACAATTTTGTCAGCATCCTGAACTGAGCTGACTCTTTGGGCAATGATAATTTTTGTCGTGCCAGACAGTTCTTCTGTAAAGACCTTCTTTATAAGTGCTTCTGTCTTTGTATCAACAGCACTTGTTGAATCGTCCAAAATAATTATTTTTGGCTTTTTTAGAAGAGCCCTTGCTATGGTAAGCCTCTGCTTTTGTCCTCCTGAAACATTAGTGCCCCCCTGCTCTATATATGTATCATATTTATCAGGAAACTCATTGATAAAACCATCTGCCTGGGCTATTTGTGCCGCTTTTTTAATCTCCTCATCCCTTGCATTTTCATCCCCCCATTTAAGGTTTTCCTTAATGGTACCTGAAAAAAGCACATTTTTTTGAAGCACAACAGCCACTTGATCCCTCAAAGTCTTAAGGTCATATTCCCTTACATCCCGGCCTCCAACCTTTACAACACCCTTTGAAACATCGTACAGTCTTGGAATCAGTTGGATAAGAGTTGTCTTCGCCGAACCGGTACCACCTATTATTCCCACCGTCTCGCCGCTTTCAATTTTAAGGTTTATATTTTCTAATATCATCTTATCGGCTTTATCAGAATAGCAAAAACTTACATTTTTAAACTCAATACTCCCGTCTGCCACCTCAAATACAGGGTTTTCGCAGTTTTTAAGGTCAGTTTCCTCATTTATTAACTCAACTATTCTCTCTGCAGATGCCCTGGAAATAGTTATCATTACAAATATCATTGAAAGCATCATAAGGCTTATGAGAATTTGCATAACATAAGTCATAAGGCTCATAAGCTGTCCTGTTGTAAGTCCTAGTGCAGGGTTATTTCCTGATGCCACTATGGCTTTAGCCCCAAACCAGGATAAAAGAAGCATTGAACCAAACATGCAAAACTGGATAAGAGGCATGTTAAATACCAGTATTTTTTCTGCCTTTGTGAATCTTTCGTATATCTCATTTGATATATCTGAAAATTTCTTTATCTCGTAATCTTCCCTTACAAATGCCTTTACAACCCTTATGCCCCTTAAATTCTCCTGAACTACATTATTAAGCTTGTCATATGTTTTAAATACCTTCCTGAATATAGGATGGGCATTTTTTATTATAAGGAAAAGTCCTATGCCTAATACAGGTATAGCTCCTAAAAATATCATGGAAAGTTCTTTATTTATCCTAAAAGCTGCAAACAAAGTAAATGCCAGCATAATAGGACTTCTTACAGCCCCTCTTATAAGCATTTGATATGAGTTCTGCACATTCATAACATCCGTTGTCAATCTTGTAATGATGCTGGATGTAGAAAATTTATCAATATTTGAAAAAGAAAACTTTTGAACATTATAAAACATATCCTGCCTTAAATTCTTTGCAAAACCGGCAGATGCATGGGCTGCAGTTTTTCCTGCAAGAGCCCCGGACACTAAAGCTAAAAAAGCTGATAAAAGCAAAAAGGTTCCAAGCTTTAAAATTACACTCATATTTCCGGCACTAATTCCCTCGTCAACTAATTTTGCCATGATAAATGGAATTATAACTTCAAATAAAACTTCAAGCATTACCAAAACAGGTGTAAGTATTGAGGGTATTTTGTATTCTCTGATGCTTTTTGCCAAAGTTTTTATCATCCCCTATTACCTCCCGTCAATTTCCATATTGTTTTTCATTCTCTCTATATAAGAAAACAGCGTATCTTTTTCCTCCTGTGAAAAGCCCTTCATAAGCTTTGTCTCAACATTTCTAAGATCAGTTATTATAGCCTGGTAAATATCTTTAGCCTTTTTGGTTAAAACTAATTTTTTCAGTCTTGCATCTGAATCAACACCTTGTCTTTCAATAAGCCCCTTTTGTTCCATTATTTTTAGCACCCTTGATATAGTTGACCTCGTTATGGAAAACCTTTCTTCTAAATCTCTCTGGAATACATCCCTATTTTCATTCTGATACAAATATGCTATAATCCATCCATTTACTCCGCTTATCCCGTCTATATCTTGAAAATGTTGTGAATTTTCTATATGCCTCTTTATAAGATTAGTCAAAGAACGTATTTCCATTCCTATGGATTTCTGTTTCATATTTCACCTCCGGATGTAAAAACTAGTGATAAATCTCTATAAAAAAATAATGTTGTATATCAATCAGTTTGACATACAACATTATAAATTGATTATTTTTATATGTCAATATTTCTTTATTGCATTAACAATATTATAATATTAATAAAAAATTATTGATATTTTTAAGGAGAAGATAATGGTTTTAACAGTTTTATTAATAATAATTTACTTAGCTTTTATAAGTTTAGGGCTGCCTGATTCACTCTTAGGAGCAGCGTGGCCGTCAATGTACCCGGACATGAAAGTCCCCATTTCCTATGCAGGCATTGTTTCCATGATTATTTCGGGAGGAACTATAGTATCCAGTCTTTTTAGTGACAGGCTTATTAGAAAATCAGGAACCGGTTTGGTTGCTTTTATAAGTACATTAACCACATCACTGGCTCTCTTTGGATTTTCATTTAGCAAAAAGTTTTATATGCTGTGCCTTTTTGCAATTCCCTTAGGACTTGGGGCAGGGGCAATAGATGCTGCCCTTAATAATTTCGTGGCCCTTTACTACAAAGCAAAACATATGAGCTGGCTTCACTGCTTCTGGGGTGTCGGTGCCATGACCGGACCTGTTATAATGTCTTATTTTCTGACACAAGGTTATGCATTCCGGCTTGGCTACCGCACCGTTGCAATTATTCAGCTTTTCCTGTCTGTAGTGTTAATTGCCTCCCTGCCATTTTGGAAAAAAGCAGAAATAAATAGTACTACCCCGCCAGAAAAAGGTAACCAGGAAAAAGGAATACAAGACCATAAAATTATAAGCAAAAAGGAACTTTTAAAGCTGCCGGAAGTAAAACAGGCATTAACAGCATTTTTCTGCTACTGCTCCATAGAGGCAACAATGGGACTTTGGGGAAGCAGTTTTGCAGTTATTGCCCACGGGGTTCAGACAGATACAGCGGCAAGATGGGCATCTCTTTTTTATTTTGGTATTACCTTTGGAAGGTTTCTATCAGGATTTGTCACGCTTAAACTAAACAACAGGCAAATGGTTCTCCTGGGAGAAGCCTTAATTGCGGCGGGAATGGTTATGATTATGCTGCCATTTGGGAAAATCAGCTCCCTGGTAGGGTTCATATTGGCAGGAATAGGCTGTGCACCTATTTTTCCAAGCTTACTGCATGAAACCCCTGCAAATTTTGGAGCAAAATACTCCCAATCAGTTATGGGACTGCAAATGGCAAGCGCTTATATTGGAACTACATTTATTCCCCCGCTTTTTGGTGCTCTGGCATTAAAAACAAGTTATTTACTTCTCCCATTCTTCACCAGCACTGTGCTTGTGCTTATGTTTATAATGGTTAATCTTTTGAATAAGCGCGTAGATGAAAAAAACAAATGAACTAAAAAATAATGGTGTTTTTACAACACCATTATTTTTTTATCTCAATATATAAAAATATAAAAACATGCCATATTAATTAAAACTTATATACTAAGTCCAAGTTTGGCGCCCGCATAAATGGCATCGGTAATGTCGCCGGGTTTGTTGGCATCCCCTATAACATGCGTCTTCTTCCCAGCTTCCTTCATTATTTCTTCCAAAGGATTGTAGGATTTTACACCTACCGCCAAAACTATAGTGTCAAATCCACTTAACCTTTCCTCAGCTCCTTCTCTTTCCACAACTACACTGTCTTTGGAAAGGGCTTTTACTTTTGTTTTTGTCAGCATATTTACACCGTATTTTTTTAGTCTCTCAATGAGCAGAAAACGTACATCCTGGTGTTCTTCCTCAGCTATTGCATCTTTCATTTCCACAATGGTCACCCGGCGGTTTTGGTTTGCAAGCATTTCTCCGGTCTCTGCACCTACCTGTCCGCCGCCGATGATAATTACCCTGTCCCCTGGTACTACCTTTCCTGCAAGGACATCAATTGCTTGTACGGCACCTGCTTCTTCTATGCCGTCAAAGGGCGGGCAAATTGGCTCTCCGCCTGTAGCCAGCACAACTTCATCAAAATCTTTAACGGTTTCTAAATTTGCCTCTACACCAAAATTATAGGTAACACCGTATTTTTTCCCTAATCTCATATAAGTCTGGACAGCCTTTAAAAGTTCCTGCTTATACGGCGGTCTTGCCCCAAGTGCAATTTGCCCTCCGGGTACATTTGCTTTGTCAAAAACAGTGACAGAATGACCCCGCTTTGCAGCCACCCAGGCAGTTTCAAGTCCTGCAGGACCTGCTCCTATAATGGCAATTTTCTTTTTCACTTCCGGAGGGTTGAATTTCATAATTCCCTCTTTTCCTGTGAATGGATTGTATGTGCAGGATACTCCGGTATCCCACTCATCCCTGCCGCCTGCTTCTGAACATCTCTGAAGACAGGCTACACAAGGAATTATCTCGTCAATACGGTTTTCCTTTACCTTGTTTGGAAATTCAGGGTCTGCCAAAGAAGGTCTTCCTAAAGACACAAGGTCTGCCGAACCTGAACTTATAATATCCTCTGCAACATATGGATCTACAATTCTTCCTGTTATAATAACGGGAATATTAAGAACCTCTTTTATAAATGCTGAGTTTGAAGCATTAAATCCTGGAGGCAACGCCTGGGGAGCCAGTGTTTTATAAGTTGTCCCGTATGCCCCGCCAATGGAGACACTAATTACATCCGCTCCGGCTTCTTCCAGCATTTTAGCAGCTTTTCTGGCCTGTCTTACACCCCAGCTGTCATGCTCCGACTCTTCTGCACTGATTCTCACACTTACCGGAAAGTCCTTACCGCACTTTTCTTTGATTCCCTTTACAATTTCCGTAGGAAATCTCATGCGGTTGTGAAAATGCCCGCCAAATTCATCTAAGCGTTTGTTTGAATATGGTGACATAAATTGTGCAATCATGTATTGATGTGCACCATGAAGCTCCACGCCATCGTACCCTGCTTCTTTTGCTCTAACCGCTGCATTTACATATTTTTCAATTAGTTGATAAACTTCTTCTGTGCTTAGTTCTCTGGGAATTTCCTTATTTACAGGACTTGCTATAGAAGATGGGGCAACAGGCTGTGTACCGGTAACCATGGAGTAGGAGAGGCGCCCTGCATGGTGTAATTGGGAAAAAATCACCCCGCCGTTTTTATGAACTTCCTGGGTTAATCTTTTGTGCCCTTCAATAAAAGAGTCGTCCCAAATTCCCAATTGACCTGGTAGAGCCATTCCTACAGGGTCTACACATGTAAATTCCGTAACTATTAACCCGTAGCCTCCTTTGGCTCTGGCAACATAGTAATCAATTGTACGCTGGGAAACTTGTCCATCAGGTTCTCCCAGGTGGGAACCCATAGCTGGTACTATATAACGGTTTTTTAACTCTACTGCCCCGATTTTTATGGGGGATAAGGATTTGGAAAAATTCATCTTATCTCTCCTGTTCAAAATTGTATTTTAATTTAGTTTTCCCCTAAACTTATCTTATTCAAACAAAATTTTTAGACAATAGAACCATATTTAATTATTTTCTTTTAAATTAATGGTAATATCAAATTCCCCAATTGGGGTGGTCAGCGGTAAAAGCAACGCCTTTTCCTTCTCCCAGGGTGAAGGGTTGTACTCACCTATAAAAATTTCCGGAGGAGTAATATCACAGCTTAAATTGTGTTCAGATAAAAAAATAAATGCATTTCCTCCGATAATATTTGCTACTTCACCCAAAGCAGAAGTTGTAAACTTATCTATTTTATCCATTTCCATTCCGGACATGATTTTCACCAATTCTAAAGTCATATCTTTAGGGAAGCTAAACAGTATTGCTCCTTTTAAATCACCCTTTACCCCAAGCTTAACATTTGCATCCTTGCTGTTTTTAAGTTCTTCCACCAATTTTAATTCGCCCCTCTTAGGCTCTATATCAACTAATAATTGAAAAACCTCTTTCGTTGCCTTATAAAAGGAATTTACATATTCTGCTTTCATTATACTTTTCCTCCTTTGCTTCTTACATATTCTCCAATTTTCTGATCCATGTTTCCAACATGCATAATAAGCCAGGCCATAAGCTTTCCCCCAAATTCCTGTATCTTTTCCTCAGTAAAGCCCTCTTCTTCAAATATTTTAACGTAATTATTTATGCCTTCCCTGAATTTAGCATGTGCCTCTCTGTGAGTTTCAATGTCCGGATAATTAATTTGTTCCTGATAAATCTCTTCTTCATTGAAATGGTCAATTACATAATCCTTCATAAAAATCATTGTCTCTTTTACTTTATCAACTCTGGCATCCCAGTCTTCTTCACTTCTGATAACCTTGGTAAACTCTGAAACCCGTCTGAAAAGTTCTTCATGCTGCTTATCAATATGCTCTACACCTATTTTGTACTTTTCTTTCCACATCATTTTTTAATCCCTCTTTTCCAATTTTAATTTTGCTTTTATACCCTTTAACTGCCCTTTTATTACTTTTAAATATACAGTATAATATTCTTTATTACTTTATCTTTCGGTAGTAATACTAAATATCTTTATAGAAAAATTTTGATTAGGAAGGGATTGTAATGGCAAGTTTTTTAAATGAAAGAAAAATACTTTCCTATGTAAGAAAAGCAATTGAAGATTTTAATATGATAGAAAACGGTGATAAAATAGCCGTAGGCGTATCAGGAAAAGACAGCATTACTTTGCTTATAGCTTTAAGGCGTCTTCAGGAATTTTTAAATAAAAAATTTTCTGTAGAAGCAGTTACCCTTACACTAGGAATAGGTAAGTACAATTTGGATTATATACAAGAATTATGTAATAACCTTGAAATTAATTATACAGTAGAAGAAACTCTAATTGGAAAAATAGTTTTTGAAGTGAGAAAAGAAAAAAATCCTTGTTCCCTTTGTGCAAATATGAGAAGGGGGGCTTTAAATAATTTAGCTAGGAAATTAGGATGCAATAAAGTTGCTCTTGGGCATCACAGGGACGATTTGATGGAAACTTTGTTGCTCAATATTCTGTTTGAAGGAAAGATTTCCACCTTTTCACCCGTTACATACTTAAGCAGGATGGATTTAAATGTAATTAGACCTTTAATTTACACCAAGGAAGAAGATATAAAGGAATTTATAAATGCCAATAATATTATTTCTATTAAAAACCCATGTCAGATAGACGGACTGACAAAGCGGCAATATATAAAAAATCTTTTAGGAGAAATATCCAAGGATAACAAATACATAAAGGAAAATATTTTTGGAGCAATCCGCCGGTCTAAAATTGAAGGTTGGGATATATAAATAGGATATTTAAAATATAAAAGAATTATAGACAAATTATAAATGTTAGTTTTATCCAGTTTAATTTTCATTGACAAAAGGCTGTTTTAACAATTATAATAAGGATATCGGTTAAGTTTCTTAAATGTTTTATACCTTTTTAAAGTTCTGTTGTTAAACAATACACCCTAAGGAGTGAGCATATTGAAGGACATAATGGTAGATAAATTTCAATTCACCGTTGGAGAACTTTTAATACGAAATAAGAGTATTCTGGATCTTATTACTAAATTTCAAGATTCAAATGCAAGAGTTAACCGCAGCATTGTTAAATCCATTACTCAGTGCGGCTGTTTGAAAGTCAATGCTGAAAAACAAGTCAGCTACATAGATGCCGACTTTGAAAAATTGCGGGATTTAATGAATACTCATTTAGAAGGGGAACTCTGTGAAAACTGCAGGGACTATATTAAAAAGGATATTGGAAGAAACCTGTTTTACTTAGCTTCAATATGTAACACTCTTGATTTAAACTTGTACGATATCATAATAAAAGAGCTTGACAGGGTAAAGATGCTGGGAAAATATAATTTAAGATAAATGCAGTTTTAGGTCTTATTTTTGGGGTTATATTTTTTTAACGTTTAAAAACAGCTGACCCTGGATTCTTCTTAGACCCTCTTTAATTAGTCTTGCCCTTATTTCTCCAATTCCTTCAACATCGTCTAGTTCTTCAATGGAGGCATTTAATATTCCTTGAAAATTTAAAAATCTATCAACAAGATTTCTTGTAACCGTCACAGGTACTTTAGGAATTTTACTAAGCAGTCTGTACCCTCTAGGAGATATAGTTGTCTCAAGGGCTTCATAATCGCCGTTATAGCCTAGAAGTTTGCATATTTTTTCAATTTCCATAAGTTCATCAAAAGAAAGTGACCTTAAATTTTTTTGAATTTCTTTTGAAGACATATTTTCCCCTTCCATATAGTCTTCAATTATTAATATTTCATCATTTTCAATATTGTCCAATAACTCCTCCAGCTGCATACTTATAAGTCTTCCTTCATTTCCTAATTCACAGATATATCTTTCAATTTCAGAAGCAACTCTAAGCACCATTTCTGTCCTCTGAATTACAAAAGCAACATCATTTAGTGTCACAATATTTTCAAATTCAAGGGCACTTAAATTATTAACAGCTGTTTCTAAAACCGTTTTATATTTTTCCAGTGTCTGCATGGCCTGATTTGCTTTGTTTAAAATAACTGATACATCTTTTAAAATATATTTTATAGACCCTTTGTAAATTGTGATAACATTCCTTCTCTGGGATATGCTTATAACAGTCTCACCTGTCTGTTTTGCCACCCTGTGTGCTGCTTTATGCCTTGTTCCCGTTTCATCGGTGGATATTTTAGGATCAGGAATGAGAAGTGTATTTGCATATAGAAGTTTTTTTAAATCCCTGCTCAGTACTATGGCACCATCCATTTTTGCAAGTTCATACAAATGGGCCGGTGAATATTCTTTATTAATGAAAAAACCACCATCTATAAGACTCATTATTTCCGGTGAATCCCCTATAACTATCAAGGCACCGGTCCTGGCTTTTAGAATATTTTCCAACCCCTCCCTTAATGCTGTCCCTGGAGCAATCATTTTTAACAATTCGAGAAATTTTTCATCTTTTACATTATCTACCATATAACATATCCCTCCGGAAAATCTTTCATCAATGCTTTACTGCATAGCTATTCCAAATAATATTTTATTGTAAAGCTATTCCCAATGCTTCCTGTACATTCCCCACTCCTACAATATCTATATTATTAACTTCTTTCATATTCTTAATAACTTCTACATTTCCTAAAGGAACTATACATCTTTTAAAACCTATTCTCATAGCCTCCATTACTCTTTTATCCACTTGGTTAACAGCCCTGACTTCACCTGTCAACCCCACTTCCCCTATTAAAACTGTGTTTATATCCACAGGAACATTTCTAAAACTAGAAGCTATGGCTGTAACAATTCCCAAATCACACGCCGGCTCGTCAATTTTAAGTCCTCCTGCAACATTAACATATGCATCAAAATTGTGAAGTTGCATGCCTACTCTTTTTTCTAGAACTGCCATTAATAAAGTAATTCTGTTGTAGTCAACACCTGTGGCCATTCTCCTCGGCATCCCAAAACTTGTTGGACACACAAGAGCCTGTATTTCAATGAGCATAGGACGTGTTCCCTCTAAACTGGATACTACAACTGATCCAGGCACATTTTCTGGTCTCCCGGAGATCATAATCTTTGACGGGTTATCTACCTCTACAAGTCCCACATCTTTCATCTCAAATATCCCAATTTCATTTGTAGAACCAAATCTGTTTTTTACAGCCCTCAAAATCCTGTAGCTTAAATGCCTCTCCCCTTCAAAGTACAACACCGTGTCCACCATATGCTCTAGTACCCTTGGACCTGCAATAGAACCTTCTTTAGTCACATGACCGACAATAATTATTGCTATATTCATGCTTTTGGCAATTCTCATAAGACCTGCAGTAATATCCCTGACCTGGCTTATACTCCCTGGCGCTGCTGATAATTCTTCATTAAACATAGTCTGTATTGAATCAACAATCAGTAAATTTGGCTTTTCTCTCTCGCACAAAGATTGAACTATATTAAAATTGGTTTCTGATACCATCAACAGATTTGAATTGCTTACACCTAATCTATCGGCTCTTATCTTAATTTGCTTTATAGATTCCTCACCGGAAATATATATAATTTTTGGGTTTTCTTTTATTTTATCGCATATTTGTAAAATAAGTGTTGATTTCCCTATGCCCGGGTCCCCTCCTACAAGTATAAGAGAACCTTTTACTATCCCGCCGCCAAGCACCCTGTCCATCTCTTTTATGCCTGTTTTATACCTGTCTTCCTTTTCTATTTGGACATCATTTATATTTACAAGCTTTACATCAGATAAAACAGCGTCCCGACTTTTTTTACCCGCCAGCTGCTGTATTTCTTCTGTAAATGTATTCCATTGACTGCAACCTGGACATTTACCCAGCCATCCTCTTGATTCGTAGCCACAATTTTGACAAATAAAAAATGTTTTTTTCTTCGGCATATCTTTTTTCCAGCCATCCTTTCTTTTTATACGTTTATATACGTTTTTGTATGTTGAAATTTTCTTTACTTTCAAAATTTTATACATTTAAACCTATAAAATATAAGTCTTCAAATTTTATAAATTTTGTCTGTTAAAATTTGTCTTTTCATTTATGGAAAATCAGTTTGGCAAATTATTTTATAATTTTATAGTTTGAATAATTATATAAAGTTTAAACAATAAGATTATAGCATAACATAACAATTTTAAAAAATTAAATATCATAAATATTTTCTTTTATTAAGTACAAAATAATAAAGAAATTTAAGAGCTTACAAAGACTTATTGGAGGAGTAAAATGTTATCACAAATAAATAGCCTGATTTTCCATACCACACAGCTAATACAGGTGATAATATTTACCGCAGGATGTTATTTTTTTGGAATATCCATTTTTGGCTGGCTGTACCGTAAAACATACAAGAATAAAGATTTTTTTCCGAATAAAAAATTTGCATTGATTGTAGCTGCCCACAATGAAGAAAAAGTAATAACGCACATAATAGACAGCCTTTTTAAGCAGAATTATCCTAAAAATTTATTTGATGTTTTTGTCATTGCTGACAACTGTACCGATAAAACAGCGGAAATAGCGGAAAAACACGGTGCCATTGTGTACAGGAGATTTAATAGTACCCTTAGGGGAAAAGGGCATGCATTAGAGTGGATGTTTGAAAGAATATTTGAAATGGACAAAAAATATGATGCCATCTGTGTCTTTGATGCAGACAACCTTGTTTCATCTAATTTTTTGCTGGAAATGAACAAACAGCTTTGCAGGGGACATAAAGTTATACAAGGGTATATAGACAGCAAAAACCCTTATGATTCATGGATAACTTGCTCATACTCCATTGCTTTCTGGCTGTCCAACAGAATATTCCAGCTTCCCAGATATTATTTAGGATTAAGCTGCGGTCTTTGCGGTACAGGATTTTGTATAGATATTGATGTCCTGAAGAAAATAGGCTGGGGAGCTACATGCCTTACAGAAGATTTGGAATTTACAATGAAGCTTGTGCTAAAGGATATGAAAGTTGCATGGGCTCATAATGCAGTGGTATATGATGAAAAACCACTTACATTAAAACAATCCTGGAATCAGAGAAAAAGATGGATGCAGGGTCATGCTGACTGCACAAGCAGGTTTTTAGGACCCCTTTTTAAAAAAGCTTTTAGAAACGGCGATCTTATATCCTTTGACTGTGCCATATATATGTTCCAGCCTATAAGGTTAATATTTATAGGCCTTATTACAATAATGATGTGGATACAAATAGTTTTTCCCGAATCTCCTTTTTATACTTTAAAGTATCTGTTTCCAGCAGAAGTCTGGTCGATATTTGTCATACTACAGTTTTTATACGGACCTATTGTAATTTTAGCTGAAAAGAAATTTAACCCGAAAGTGCTGTTAGGATTTTTGATTTACCCATTTTACTGCCTTACTTGGATTCCAATTACCATACAGGGCTTTTTGACTAAAAACAATAAAGACTGGTGCCACACTCTCCATACAAGGGAAATCAGCATCAGCGACTTAGAAAAGGCTTAAAAACATGGATTGTAAGTACATTTCTTCTTACAATCCTTTTTGTTTTTACATCAAAAAACATTTAGACGTGGAAAATTCAGTATAACACTTAAAGCTTTAACATTAAAAATTCTCTTAACTCCGTTACATCTTCCTTTCTCATGGTGCCTAAACCTTCCCTTTTGTTCAGCAAATATAAAAACAACCTGTACTTATTCCCTTTAGGTATATAATCAATATTTCTCAATATATGTAATGGATATTTCCCTTTTACAGCTTTATTGCTCATTTCCAATATTACCTCTTTATTTTCGGCATCAATTATAATTTTTGATATATATTTATAGGAAACAAGCTGAAAGGCTATTACTAATAACAGAAAAATCCACGCAATATTATATGCTTCAAAATTTTCTTTAATAGTAAAACTGTCTAATGAGTCATCCGCCAAAAACGATTTTGCTGAATTTAAACTTTCTTCACCGAACTTGCTTGTAATATATTCATAATTATCGCATACAATCACAAAATATGAACTATCTGAATCTGAAACAAATTTTACATCTTTTATGCCTTTTAAAAAAATTCTCTCTGTTTCATATTCTTCCTTCCCCAAAAAATTACTTATTACTTCTCCGTCAATACTGCCATCTATGTTTCTCTCCATATGAATGGTTTCCAATACAAAAATGTGTTTTGCAAAGAGTATGGTAAAAACTATTATTATAATAAATACAATTTTATCTGTTATACCTCTGTTCATTTTTAAAACAACAGTGTCCCCTTCCCTTATTAACCTTATTTTTCTGTTAAATGACATTCTTGAAATTTTATTGTGCTTTCGAAAATAGTTTTCAAATGACCGGGTTTCTTCACAATAACCG
Source organism: Acetivibrio saccincola (assembly GCF_002844395.1). NCBI lineage: Bacteria > Bacillati > Bacillota > Clostridia > Acetivibrionales > Acetivibrionaceae > Acetivibrio > Acetivibrio saccincola. The sequence continues at coordinate 2,820,822 of NZ_CP025197.1, forward strand.
TCCGTTAATTCTTCTTTACAATGGTTTTTTAAGCAATCCTTTAATAGAACATCTTGTTTTTCCACTGCTAAATCCGATTTTTCCACTAGCATTATTATATCATCAGCCAGTTTATTAATTTCCGCTCCAGATCCGGACATTGCAATAGATATACTTTTTTGATTCAGCTCAATAGATAATATATACTCTATTTCATCATCACTGTCTTCATCACATAAAGTTTTCTCAATTTTAAGCTTTGTCATTTCATAAAAGGAATATGTTTCATAAAAGGACTTTAACAAATTGGTTTTTTGTATGCTGATTGTCTGGTTTGATTTATCAAAAATACATTTTTTATTTTCTTTATGTAAGAGAAAAAACAAAAACCCACAAAGAAAAATTAATAGGAATAAGGAATTTATGCTTATTAAATCATCTTTAATCTGCCTAAAAGAAGTATATGCTATCGCCAGTAATATTACCAGTAAAATAATTCTTACCCCGCCAATTGAAGGATATTCAATTACTATCTTGTCCTCCTGACTGTTTACTTTAAAATTATTCAGCAAAAGGTTTAACCCCCCGGAATTTAGTGCAATAATATGCTTACAATTTCATTATTGGTACCCACACGCATTGGCGGTCCCCAGGTGGACACACCTGAAGTTACTATAAAATGCGGGCTGCTGGCATCCTCCTGGTAATGGCCGTAGTCCACGGTAAATATGGCATTTGTTATAAAGTTAAAGGGAAACAACTGACCTTTGTGAGTGTGCCCGGACAGCACCAAATCAATCTCCCTGCCATACTGCTGTATGTTTGAAGGAGTGTGATCTATAACTATAACGGGCATATTTGTATCCACTGAAGCTAGTATATCAGAAATATTGCTTTTTCTCTTTAAGCCACCATAGCCTCCAATTGGTGACGGATCCAGCCTTCCCACCAAAACCATCCGGTCATCAATAACCACATATTCATCATTAAGAAGCTTTACATTGCTCTTTTCAAGAAATTCCATCATTTTGTCAAGGGTTTTACCTGCATCATGATTGCCTAAAACTGCATAAACACCATATGTAGCTTCTATACTTCTTAAAAACTCCTCTGCTCTTTCCGGATTGCGTATAAGATTATAATTATCATTAAAAATATCCCCTGCTATACATACAATATCAGGTTTTAAACTATTGATACCATGGACTATATCATGAAGGAGCTTTTCAGATTTTATACTTCCTAAATGCAAGTCGCTTATCAGGACTATTTTAAATTCTCCTTCAAATGAAGTTTTTTCTATTTGGATATTATAGGAAGTGTGCTTAATCTGACCTGCATTATATATACCATAACCCACCACCCCGGCTGTCAATAAAATTACTGCTATACTTCTGTAAAAGGCAATATTCTCCGGTGTGGGAGCCGTAATTATTTTTAATAACTTTCCTAAAAATAAAACTAAATCAGACAAAAGAAAAAATAATAAGAGGTAAACAAATACACCCATCCAATGGTAGCTTACCCAGCTTATTATTCTTTTGGTTTCTAAAGGCATTGGTAAAGTGGCAATAAAGACAGATAGGGCTATTAATGCAAACACTATTGTGTAGATTTTTACATTTATATTTCTGGAAAAATAACTAAGCCCTTGGTATATCTTTTTCCCTACATAATAATTTGCCCCTCCGTAAAGAGAAAACACAAATATGATAAAGAAAACAATCCCTAACCGCTTCATTTAATACCCTCTTAGATGTTTAGCCAACTTTCCTGCGTATATAATTTGTACACTATAAATACACAATTGATTTTAAAATTAATTTTTGATAGAAGACTTATAACCTATATAAATAGCTAAAATATAAAATAATATGTCTATTAAACCAGATGCTTTAAATACAATACTTATTGCTTCCGAAAAGGGCAAATCTCCAATAGCATCGAAAAAACTCATTGCAAAAATTTTGGCAAAATAGGCGTATACATAAATTAAATTTCCTAAAAAACAGCTGAACGTAGATAGAAGTGCACCTAAAATTCCAAATTTGCTGCTTTTGCCCTTCCCTAAAACCTTAATACTTGACCCGACTAAGAAACCTACTCCTATTGCCATTATACCAAATTGGTAATCTGTCAGATATGTTATAGCAGCCCACAATAAAGAACATATAAATGCCACTACCGACCCGCCAACAATTGCTAAGAAAAAGTTGGAATTTTCGTCTGCATAAGGATTTGCCGTGGCATAAGGATTGGCTGCTTGATTACTACTTAACTCATTCATCAACTGGACTTCTTCATTATTGTACTGATAATTTCCACTATTGTAATTATCACTGTTGTAATTTCCACTGTTGTAATTTCCACTGTTGTAATTTCCACCGTTGTAATTTCCACTGTTATAATTTCCATTATTATAATTGTTAGAATTATTATGATTATTCATGACAACTCTCCTAAATTTTTTTCATAATTTGATTTTACCATATTTTTTTGTAGTTAACAAGAAAAAATGTGCATTTATTGTCAAGATTTTATTCAATCCGGCTTTTTTGTAAAATTAAAATCATGTCTCTTAAGAAAGGTCTATTGCCTTTTGGTTGATATTTCTCTATAATTTAATTAATATTTAAATAAATAGTTGAATAATGCAATATTTAAATAAATCTTTAGAAGAGATTTAGTTAAGAAAGGGTATTGGAATGTTTTTTAAAAGTTTAAATAAATTTATTATATTGGCTTTGTTTTTAGGTGTTGTAGCACTTTCAATTGGTGTGTACTCAAATAAAAAAGAAATCGGAAATGAAAAAATACCTTTAGACAGGCTCATTGCCCATGCGGGAGGGGAAATTTACGGTATAAGGATTACCAATTCAATGCAGGCTCTTGATAATTCATATGAAAAGGGTTTCAGGTTTTTTGAATTGGATTTTGAATGGACTTCAGACGGTATTCCTGTAATACTCCATGATTGGGGAAATGCAAACTGGTTTTTTAACATAAAATATTCAACTGAAGCACACACTTATGAAAAGTTTAAAAGTCTAAAGCCTATATTGGGATTAAAGATAATGGATCTAAATGATCTCTCTGACTGGCTAAAAAAACATAAAGACGCCTACATAATCACCGATGTAAAGAGTGAAAATATAAAACTTTTGCAGCTTTTAAAAGATAATTATCCTGATATAAAAAATCAGATTATACCGCAAATACATTCTTTTGATGAATATGATAAAGTAAAAAATCTTGGCTATTCCAATATAATATTGACTCTTTATAAATTGGAAGCAACGGATGAAGAAATACTAAAGTTTTGCAAAGATACTGATTTGCTTGCAGTTACAATGTATGAATCAAAATGTATGAATCAAAAGGTTTTACGGATTTACCAAAAAGACTTTCGGAAATAGGAATTAAATCATATGTCCATACAATAAACGATTACAATGTATATGTAAAACTCAGGGATAATGGTGTATTTGGCGTTTATACCGACTATTTCCAGCCAAATAACTGGGTTGAATAAGTCTTAAGATCCGGTAAGGACATTTGGTAAGGACATTTAAAGAGGGGCTTTACTTTACTAAAAGTGCCCCTCTTTTTGTATTTTTTACTTATTTAAACTTAAACTCTTTTTTACAACCAGCTCATCTCCATCTCTTTCTACCACTACCCTATCACCTGCTTTTACCCTGCCTTCCAACATTTCTTCAGCAAGTTTGTCTTCAACCATGCTCTGTATAGCCCTTCTTAAAGGCCTTGCACCAAATACCTGATCAAATCCTTCTTTTGCCAAAAGCGCTTTTGCCTCTTCTGTTATTTCTATTTCTATACCATTATCTTTAAGCCTTTTTGAAAGAAACCCAACCATAATATCAACTATCTTTATTAAATGTTCTTCCTCTAATGGATGGAACACTATAATTTCATCAACCCTGTTTAAAAACTCAGGTCTGAAAGTCTTTTTAAGTTCTCCCATAACGTTGTCTTTCATGTCTTTATAGTCCCTTGCCTTGTCCTCACCTACACCAAAACCAAGGCGTTTAGGTTCGGTAATAAGTCTTGCTCCCACATTTGAAGTCATTATTATAACTGTGTTTCTAAAGTCTACAACTCTTCCCTGGGAGTCGGTGAGCCTTCCATCTTCAAGTATTTGCAGCAATATATTAAATACGTCAGGATGGGCTTTTTCGATTTCATCAAAGAGTACAACTGAATATGGAGTTCTTCTAACCTTTTCAGTAAGTTGTCCACCTTCTTCATAGCCCACATATCCCGGTGGTGAACCAATAAGTCTTGAAACACTGTGTTTTTCCATATATTCAGACATATCTATTCTTATCATTGCTTTTTCATCTGCAAAAAGAACTTCCGCCAGAGCCTTGCTAAGCTCGGTTTTTCCTACCCCTGTAGGTCCTAAGAATATGAAAGAACCAACCGGTCTTTTAGGGTCTTTAAGCCCTACACGTCCTCTTCTGATGGCCTTTGAAAGAGCTTTTACCGCTTCATCCTGACCTACCACTCTCTTATGAAGCTCTTCCTCCATATTCATAAGTCTTTCAGTTTCTTCTTCTGCAAGCCTTTTAACCGGAATACCGGTCCAATCCGCTACCACTCCTGCAATTTCATCTGCATCCACAATATCTGTTGTAGTCTGGTTTTTTTGCTTCCAGCTGTTTTTTACCCTTTCCAGCTCATCCTTTATTTTTTGCTCTTCATCACGTATTTTTGCAGCTTTCTCAAATTCCTGGGAAACTATAGCGTCTTCTTTTTCTTTTTTAAGTCTTTCAGCCTTTTCCTCCAATTCTTTTAAATCCGGAGGTGCTGTAAATGACCTTAGCCTAACCCTTGAGCCTGCTTCATCAATAAGGTCGATTGCTTTGTCCGGCAAAAACCTGTCTGTTATATACCTGTCAGACAAATTAACGGCTGCTACAAGGGCTTCATCTGTGATTTTTACCCTGTGATGGGCTTCATACTGATCCCTTAAACCTTTCAGTATAACAATGGCTTCTTCCTTTGTAGGTTCTTCTACAACAATAGGTTGAAATCTCCTTTCTAAAGCTGCATCCTGCTCTACATGCTTTCTATACTCATCAAAGGTGGTTGCACCTATAACTTGTATTTCACCTCTTGCCAAAGAAGGCTTTAAAATATTAGATGCATCAATTGCCCCTTCAGCTGCTCCTGCCCCTATGATGGTGTGCATTTCATCAATAAAGAGAATTACATTTCCTGACTTTTTTATTTCTTCAATGGCTTTTTTCAGCCTCTCTTCAAACTCACCCCTGTACTTTGCACCTGCAACCATAGAAGATAAATCCAGTGTTACAACCCTTTTGTCCTTTAGGGTCTCAGGAATGTTGCCATCTACGATTTTTTGAGCTAATCCTTCTGCTATTGCAGTCTTACCAACACCTGGTTCCCCAATTAAGCAAGGGTTATTTTTTGTTCTCCTGCTGAGTATCTGGATAACTCTTTCAATTTCTTTTTCCCTTCCAACTACAGGATCAAATTTAGCTTCCCTTGCCATTTCCGTCAAGTCTCTTCCAAACTGGTCTAATACAGGCGTATTAGAATGCATTTTGCCGCTCTTTGGACCTCCCCCTGCACTTGGAGCTTCTTCGTTTAACATTTTGAGCATTTCATGAAAAAGTTTTTGAGGGTCTATGCCTAAATCCATCATTATCCTTACTGCAACACTTTCCCCTTCTTTTAAAATTCCAAGAAGTAAGTGTTCTGTTCCTATAAAATTATGACCTATTTTTCTTGCTTCCCTGAAACTTAATTCAAGAACTCTTTTTGTCCTGGGAGTAAGACCTAAAGGCTGTTCATTCATCTTCTCCCCTCTGCCTATAAGCTCTTCAATTTGCTTTAATACCTTATCTTCTGTCATGCCCTGGTTTTGCAGCACCCGGGCTGCTATACCGCTTCCTTCTTTAATAAGTCCGTATAGTAAATGCTCAGTTCCTACATAACTATGTCCTAATTCTGCTGCTATTTCCTGTGAATATTTCATTGCCTTTTCAGCTTTTTCTGTAAAACGTCCATACATATGTCAATCCTCCCATCTATGTTTTAGAATCTGTTTAGCTTTTCTCTAATTAGTTCTGCCCTTTTAATATCCCTTTCTGCTGCATGAAGCTGCTTTCCAACTAAGTATTGTAAATTTGCAGGTTGTATGCTTATAAGTATTTCATTAATGGTTCTTTTATCTATGTTAGTAATTATACCCATATCTACTCCCAGCCTTACATCAGAAAGGAGTTTAAAACTCTCTTCAGATGAAAGTATTCTGGCATTTGATAGTATCCCAAGGGATCTGAATATTTTATCTTCAAACCTGAAGGGGTTTTGGCTATGGAGCTCTTTTCTCAGCATTCTCTCCTGGGAAATAATCTGGTTTGCAATGTTTTTTATATTTGTAATTATTTCTTCTTCCGTCTGTCCTAAAGTAACCTGGTTGGATATTTGAAACATATTTCCCATGGCTTCAGAGTTTTCACCGTACATTCCCCTTACAGTTATCCCAAGTTTACCGCATACCTCAAGGACACCCCTTATATATCCTGTCATAGTAAGAGCCGGGAGGTGCAGCATTGCAGATGCCCTTATTCCAGTCCCGATATTTGTAGGACAGCTGGTTAGGTATCCAAGGTTTTCATCAAATGCAAAATCTGTACTTTCTTCAAAAATATTATCTATGTCATTGCACAAATTCCATGCACTATCCAGCTGCATTCCTGGAAAAAGGCACTGAATTCTTAAGTGATCTTCTTCATTTACCATTATACTCACTTTTTCATCGCTGCTAAGTATTACGCCGCTTTTCATCTGGCTGCCTGCCAACTCCGAGCTTATAAGATGCTTCTCAACAAGCATCTGCCTCTCTACAGGGCTTAGTTTTTGCATATCTATAAATTCAAACTTGTCTATGTTATTTTCTTTTTCAACCATAATTTCTTTTGCCCTTTTTTGTACCGCTTCCTCATCTTCTTCTTTCATTCTGAAAGGAAAAGGGAAATCTTTAAAATTCCGGGCAAGCCGAACCCTACTGCTTACTACTACATCTGATTCTGGTCCACTTTCTATATACCACCCTCTCACCGGTATTCCCTCCTAACTTTTAAAAAAAATTTTATTACTTCTAAAATACCAACTATAAATATTTTCCAAACAAACTATATTTCCAAATCTTTTTCCCTTGCTTCCATTTCTTTTATTTTGTCCCTTATTTCAGCTGCTTTCTCATACTCTTCATTCTTTATACAAACATTAAGCTGTTCTTTTAATTTTTTAATTTCCCTTGATACTTTTACCCTGCTGTAAATTTTCCCGGGTATTTTGCCATTATACTGGACATTCCCATGAAGCCTTTTCAATAATGGCATAATTTTTTCCCCATAAGCTTTGTAACAATCTGCACAGCCAACCTTTCCGGCTTTCTTAAAATCTTCATAGGTCATTTTACATGTATCACATGTGGCTTCGTGGGTATGGGGTGAAACAGAAGTCATGTACTGGACTCCCATAATACTTGAAAGAAAATCATTTATATTAAATGGAGGACTAATTTTAAACTTTCCTTCCTCTTTGGCACAATTCTCACAAAGGTATAAAACATGTTTATTGTTGTTTATTATCTGAGTAAACTGGATATTTGCAACTCTTTTTTGACATTTCTGGCATAGCATAAATTCTACTCCTTTCAAATGACCTTTAAAATCTCTATGTTAAAATACATACCAGCATATTTTTTAAAATATTTGCCCTTAAATTCCCCCTTTGACTTACAGGAACGCTGGATAAAACTTTATCACTGGTTGCCGCCTTGAACATCAACGCTTCCTTTTCTGATATTATGTCATAATCAACAAAATTATTAATAAAAGCATAGGCAGTCTGCTGGGAAATACTATCCCCCATGGATGCAACAGCATGCATAAGGTAATTCTTGTCTTTATGCTTTATTCTCACCCTTCTTATTCTTATATGTCCTCCCCCACCTCTCCTGCTCTCCACATAGTAGCCCTTATCTGTTGTAAACCTTGTATCTATAACATAGTTAATCTGGGAAGGAACGCAGTTAAATTGGCTTGCAAGTTCATTTCTTTGTATTTCAATGTAGCCATCAGTATCGTCAATCAAATCTTTGATAAAAGCTTCTATTATATCGCTAAGTTTTGCCATACCCACCACCCTCTTTAGTTTATTGCGTTTATTTACTTTGACTATCTTTGACCTTAATATTATTATATTTTATTTTTTAAAATATTTCAAGGGAAAAAAGGTTAAAACCCCCTTTAAAAAATAACTTAATTAGTTTTCTTATAAAACAAATTAATTAATAAGATAAATTTTATTCATAAATTAGTTTTGCTTTTTATTTGTTTCACTCTTATTCTTAGTTACTTCTGCTAAATAACGAGCTTTTTCCCTCTGCTTTTCAGGAGCAATCCATTGGTGAAAAGATGATATAAATTCCCCATACCGGGTTGTATCTTCTATTCTTTCGTCCTTAATATTATTTTTATTGTTTTTATTTGCCATGGTGAAAAATTCTCCTTTTTTAATATAAGCTTCTTTTTTTTAAACTTCAATTTTATTTTTTCAAAAAAGACAAAATAGTATTCTGCCATTTTTTCAATTGGAAAATCAAAGACATTATTGCCAAAATAACTGGTTGGTGTACAAGATATACTAAAAGGGAGTGCCTTCCTATAAGATTTATAAAATTATCTTTCACTTGAAAGGAAAAAATACTTTTCTTTTCCCTGTATACTGTTTTGCCTAGCAAAATCCCTGCTACAAAGAATAAAGACCAGGGAAGAAGGGGGTAATAATCCAGTGAAGTGAAATTTTTGTTTCTAAGACCAAACATACAAAGATAATTATTATTAACTTTTATATCAGAAATTAAAACACTTATTAAAAGAATTAAAGCCATAAGGACAAAAAGCCAGCCTTTATTAAGTTTTTTTAATACAGGTGAAATCAGCATGCAAATTGACAGCATATGCAAAATACCAAATACAATGTATTCTTCACTGTTAAATAAATATGTAGCCAAAGTAATGGCAATTGCAGCGAAAAAAATTATAAGACCCCGCCTGAAACTACTCCGGCTAAAAAATGTGCATATTCCGGAAATTAAAATAAAAAGAGATGCAACTATATTTCTCAGTACATTTATAACGCCATGGGAATAGTTTATAGGTATATTATAAAAGTAATCTAAATTAAAAAATATATGAAATATAATCATCAGTATTATAAGTATGCCCCTTGCCATATCTATTTCCCAAATACGGTTATTACTTGTCTTTCTCATAGCCCTCTCCATAATAAAATTAATAAATAAATTAAGTGAAGCCCAAGTTAGCAAAATAACCTGGGCCCCCTTTAAACATAAACAAATCAAAAAGTACTAGTTACCTTCTCCGCTTTCCTGCTTAGCTTTTTCAATTATCTTTTCACTTACATTTGGAGGTGCTTCTTCATATCTTTCAAACCAGAGTTTAAATTTTCCTCTTCCCTGGGTCATTGATGTTAAGTCTGTAGCATATTTAAACATTTCTGCTTGTGGAACTTCTGCTTCAACCTTCTGTATACCATTTTCCATAGGGGTCATTCCAAGTACTCTTCCCCTTCTCTTATTTAAATCACCTATTATTTCACCCATGTAGCTCTCCGGAATGTAAACTTCAACATGCATTATAGGCTCTAATAAAACCGGTGAAGCCTCAGGAAGACCTTTTTTGTATGCAAGGCTTGCTGCCATCTTAAAAGCCATTTCAGAAGAGTCAACTGAGTGATAAGATCCGTCAACCAGTGTTGCTTTTAAGTTAACTACAGGATAGCCTGCCAATACACCTTTTTTAATACATTCCTGAAGTCCCTTTTCAACTGCAGGGAAGTATTGTTTTGGAACTGCACCGCCGAAAATCTTTTCTTCAAAAGTCAATTCTTCTGTTTCTCCAGGCTCAAATTCAATCCAAACATGTCCATACTGACCATGACCACCGGTTTGCTTCTTGTGCTTTCCTTCTACTTTTACTTTCTTTCTGATGGTTTCCCTGTATGGAACTTTTGGCTCAGTAAGTTCAACTTCTACACCAAATTTTGTTTTTAACTTGCTTACCACAACATCCAAGTGAACTTCCCCTGTTCCTGAAACAAGCATCTGATTTGTCTCAGTGTTTGTTTCCACCTTAAATGTCGGGTCTTCATCCTGAAGCCTGCTAAGACCGCTTCCTATTTTCTCCTCGTCACCTTTCGCCTTAGGCTGTATTGCCATGGACAGAACAGGCTCAGGGAAAACTATTTTTTCCAATTCCACTGCATTGGACTGAGTGCAGAGAGTATCGTTTGTATTTACATTTTGAAGCTTTGCAACTGCACCTATATCCCCTGCCACCAGCTGATCTACCTGTATATGCTTTTTACCTCTTAGTACAAACAGCTGGGATATTTTTTCGTTTTTGCCGGTTGTGCTATTATATACTGAAGAATCTGATTTTAAAGTTCCTGAATATACTCTGATCATTGATATTTTTCCAACAAACGGGTCTGCAATTGTTTTAAATACTAAAGCTGAAAGAGGAGCATCCTTTGATATTTCCAGTTCGCACTCTTCGTCAGAATCTTTCTTTTTAGCTTTTACAACTTTTGAGACTGATGGATCTGGCAGTAAATCGATAATTGAGTCCATTAAACTTTTAACTCCCATATTGTTAACTGCACTTCCTACAAACACTGGAGTTATAAATCCGTTTTCTATTCCCGCCTTAAGACCTTTACTTATTTCATCCGCAGTAAACTCCTGACCGTCAAAGAACTTCTCCATAAGTTCTTCATCTGTCTCTGCAACAGCTTCGTTTAATGTATTTCTGGCTTCCTCAACTTTATCTTTTAAATCAGAAGGGATTTCAATTTCTTCTGACTTGTCTTTTCCAAATTTATAAGCTTTCATGCTAACAACATTAACAGAACCTGTGAATTTGCCGCCTTCTATTATTGGAAGTTCCGCTGCAATAACGCTATTTCCGAAAGTATCTCTAAGCTGATTAAAAACTTTATCAAAGTCTGCATTTTCCTCATCCATTTTATTTATAAAAAACATTCTTGGAATCTTTCTTTCTTCCGCATATTCCCAAGCTTTTTCAGTACCAACTTCAACACCGCTCTTTGCTGAAACAATTATTAACGCACCATCAGAAACTCTGGTCCCCTGTTTTACTTCTCCGACAAAATCAAAATAACCAGGAACATCAATGATATTAATTTTATGATTTTTCCACTCGCACGGGCATATAGACAGGAATAATGAGGTTTTTCTTTTAATTTCTTCTGGATCATAGTCAGAGGTGGTTGTGCCATCATCGACCTTTCCAAAACGCTCTAGGACTCCCGTATTAAAGAGCATGGCTTCTGCAAGAGTTGTCTTCCCATGTCCGCTGTGGGATAAGAGACAAACATTGCGTATTTTTCCAGTGTTTAGGTCTTTCATAATAATTCCCCCTTATATATTTTATTGAACTTTTCAAAAGCCAGTTGAACTTTTCAAAAGCTCTTTGTTGGTTTGCATTTTTAAGGAGTTGTGCCACATACTTATTTTATATTCAACTAATAATTAAAATTCCCTCTTTTATTAATGTAAATTCATCAATTATTAATGAAAATTCATCAAAAAAATAAAATTATCCCGTTCTTTGAATTGTAACACATATGTTAAAAATCGTAAATAGTTTTTTCTTCCTCTCCCCGCCCCATTGTTACATATTTCTGTTGACATTTTAGATTTATCATTGTACATTAAGAATAAGTTTTAGTATGTTAAGAATATTTTAATATTTTAATAATAAAAGGAAGGTAGCATTTATGGTTATTGTAATGAGACCTGATTCAAAAGAAAGCGAAATACAAGAAGTAGCGAAAGTAGTAAGTTCATTAGGACTGGGAGTGCATATTTCCCAAGGTACTGAACGTACCATCATAGGCATTATTGGTGACAAAAGGAAACTTGGCGATGTTCCTTTAGAATTAATGTCAGGGGTAGAAAAGCTTGTTCACATAGCAGAATCATATAAACTTTCAAGTAAAACATTCAAACCAAATCCAAGTGTAATTGATGTAAATGGTGTTAAAATTGGAGGAAAAGAGCTGGCTATAATGGCAGGTCCCTGCGCTGTGGAAAGCCGGGAACAAATACTGGAAGCTGCCAAAGCAGTTAAAAAGGCAGGAGCCCAGTTTTTAAGGGGCGGGGCTTTTAAACCCAGAACATCCCCCTACTCATTTCAAGGTTTGGAAGAGGAAGGCCTTAAACTTCTTAAAGAGGCAAAGGAAGCTACCGGACTTCTTATAGTTTCAGAGGTTACAAGCGAAAGGGCTGTTGAAATTGCCTCTAAATATGTGGATATGTTTCAAATAGGAGCAAGGAATGTCCAGAATTTTCAGCTTTTGCGTGAAGTCGGCCGCTCAAAAAAGCCTGTTCTATTTAAAAGAGGGGTTGCTACAACTATAAATGAGTGGTTAAATGCTGCAGAATACATAATGAGTGAAGGTAACTACAATGTAGTACTGTGTGAAAGGGGTATCCGCACCTTTGAAACTGCTACAAGAAATACATTGGATATAAGTGCCATACCTGTTGTCAAGAGTTTAAGCCATCTGCCAATAATAGTGGATCCAAGCCATGCTGCCGGAAAATCAATTTACATATCTGCTCTTTCAAAAGCTGCTATAGCTGCCGGAGCAGATGGCCTGATAGTTGAAGTTCACCCCCAGCCTAAAATGGCACTTTCAGATGCTGCACAGCAGTTGCCTCCGGATGAGTTTAGCCGCCTGTGCAAAGATATAGAAGATATAGCCAAAATAATAGGAAGAGAATTTAAATATGGTGGATAAAAAAATCTCTGTTATAGGTCTTGGACTTATCGGGGGTTCAATTGTAAAGGCCTTGAAGGAGCAGATGAATATAACCAATATAGCAGCAGTGGACAACAATACAGAGTCACTAAACCAGGCTCTTGAGGAAGGATATATAGTAAAAGGTTTTTCAAAACTTGATGAATATATATTTGACTCAGACATTATTTTCATATGTACACCTGTTAGCATTACAATTTCATATATAAAAGAACTTAAAGATAATGTTAAAGATAACTGTATAATAACCGATACTTCAAGTACAAAAGGCAGAATTATAGATTATGTCAACTCACTGGATAATCCCCCCTGCTTCATTGGCGGTCATCCAATGACAGGGACAGAAAAAACGGGCTTTAAATCAAGTTATGCCCACCTTTTTGAAAATGCTTACTATATACTTTCGCACACTAAAAGCTCTGCAGACAGCCATATGGATACTTTATGCAAAATTATTAAAGGAATAGGGGCAATACCGTTAATACTGGACGCCCAATTACATGATGAAATAACTGCTACAATAAGCCATGTACCCCATGTAATAGCTTCTGCTCTTGTAAATTTAGTAAAAAATTCTGATTCAGAGGATAAAAAAATGCAGACTCTTGCAGCAGGTGGATTTAAAGATATAACACGGATAGCATCTTCCAGTCCTCAAATGTGGGAAAATATAGTTTTGAGTAATTCAGAAAAGATTAAAAAAACAATATCTGATTTTATAGAAACATTAAAGAGTTTTATGGAATATATTGATACTAATGATTCCAAAAGTATTTACAATTTTTTTGAATCTGCAAAGGCTTACAGGGACTCCTTTTCAGATAATCAAAAAGGTTTAATCCAGCCTTTACATGAATTGGTGGTAGACGTAGTAGACAAACCTGGTATAATTGGTGATATAGCAACCTTACTAGGGCAAAACGGCATTAACATTAAAAACATAAATGTATCAAACAGCAGGGAATTTGAACAAGGGTGTCTAAGAATTACATTACCTGATTCCGATAGCGTGGACATATCTTATAACCTGCTCACTGACAAAGGTTATAAAGTATTTAAAATATGAGTTTTTTTGGAAATTAAACTTATATTTTAAATACCCGATAAAATTCACGAGGAGCTTTATAAGTTGTTTATATAACCAACTTTTAACTATATTCTGGTTTTTATATACTCAAGGAATGGGGGAATTTAAAAGTGTTAGTTGAGAAAAGAGATTCATTAAAAGGCGAAATAACGGTACCGGGCGACAAGTCTATTTCACACAGGGCCATTCTCTTTGCTTCTTTAGCAAAGGGGACCACTGAAATTGACGGTCTTTTAATGAATGAAGATTGCCTTTACACAATTAATGCATTCAGAAAAATGCAAGTAAAAATTGAAATATTGCCGGATAATAAGGTAAGGATTCACGGGAACGGACTTTATAGTTTAAAACCTCCCACTACAGTTTTAAATTCCGGTACATCCGGAACAGCCCTGCGCTTACTTTTAGGAGTTTTAGCAGGTCAGCCTTTTAACTCAGTACTCACCAGGGACGATTATGCTCTAAGAAAACCTGTAGGTAAAGTTGTAACACATTTAAGACAAATGGGGGCAAATATTGACGGAAGGGACTCCGGAAACTTGTGTCCTCTCAGAATAACGCCTGCCAAGCTAAAAGGAGTAACTTGTAATCTGTCTATTTTTGACACTTATATCAAATCCCCTATGCTGATTGCCGGGCTCTATGCAGAGGGGGAAACAAAAGTTATTGAAAAAATCAAGTCAAGGGATCATTCTGAATTAATGCTGAACCATTTGGGAGCAGATTTAAAAATTGACGGTTTGGAAGTAACCTCTAAAAGAATTGAAAACCTCTATGCCAACGATATTAAAGTACCGGGAGACATCTCAACTGCTGCTTATTTCATAACGGCAGCCCTATTAGTACCTAATTCCGATGTTACAATTAAAAACGTAGGGATAAATCCTACAAGAACAGGAATACTTGATGTATATAAATCAATGGGTGCAAAAATAGAAATCTTAAACGAAAGAACGGTAAATAACGAAAAGGTAGCAGATATAAGGGCTACATCCTCTTCCCTAAAAGCAACGGAAATAAAGGGTGCCCTGATACCAAGGCTTCTTGATGAAATACCTATTATTGCTGTTGCAGCTACAATGGCAAAGGGTACCACGGTATTTAAGGATCTAAATGGTTTTAAAATAAAAGAATCCAACCGTTTAAAATATATAGTACAGGAACTTTCAAAACTTGGGGCATCCATCAGGGAAACTGAGGACGGAATGATAGTAGAAGGCGGCAAGGAGCTTAAGGGTGCCATTGTAGAAGGTTATAATGATGCGGCAATTACAATGTCCCTTTGTGTTGCAGGTCTTATAGCAGAAAATGAAACTATGATAAGGAAAACACAAATTTTAGATATAGCTTATCCTGAATTTATTACTGTATTAAATAAATTATAATAAAACATTACTATAACCATAATAAAATATCACTATAACAAAATAACTTAATAAAATGAGAAATCAGATTAGAAATTTAAATACAGCTTAAAAGGGGCTTTACTGCCCCTTTTATTATTATTTTTTTGCTTCTGCCAAGGCATCTTTTCTTAATTTTTCTTTAAGCCTGTAGCCTAGTACCATTAAACTGTCGCTTAAATGAACATTTTCAATAATGACATCGTGACTAATCTTTAAATCCATAGGTGAAAAATTCCAAAGTCCCTTTACTCCCAGGCTGGCTACTTTTTCTGCTACAGAAGGAGTTTTTTCATAAGGTACACAGAGCATAGCAATATCAATTCTTTTATTTTTAATAAACTCTTCAAATTCGTCAAAGTGCAGTACCTTTTTCCCATTTATCTCTTTGCCCACTAAGTCAGGATTTACATCAAATATTCCTATTATGTTAAAGCCCCTCTTTTCAAAATTTGAATAATTGGCAAGAGCCTGTCCCATATTGCCTGCTCCAAGAATAACCACATTGAACTTATCATTAACTCCCAGAATGTTTCCGATTTCGTTGAACAAAGATTCCACATTATATCCATAGCCCTGCTGCCCAAACCCGCCAAAACAATTTAAATCCTGGCGTATTTGAGATGCAGTTATCCCCATACGCTGACTTAACTCCTTTGAAGATATTTTTGATATGTCCATTTTTAGCAGGTCTGACAAGTAGCGGTAATATCTTGGCAAACGCCTTATTACAGCCATGGATATTTTTTTATTTCCACTCATTTACTTCACCTCTTGCAAATACTGGTGGAACCGTATCATAGCGCAAAACTATAATTATGCCACAAATAGATTATAAAAAAATCCTTTGAAATTTTGCTGTAAAAAATATAGTTTAATTTTAAAATTAAACTATTGTGATTATACACCTTTGTTATTTTATTGTCAATATTGCTTGTATATATGATTTTTGCTACAATTGGTGTTGTAAGCCTAAAAGAAAGATGTGATTGCCATTATTATTTTAAGCTGCAACAAGATAAATTTTTCATTTGGGATAAACAAAATACTGGATAATGTATCCTTCAGCATAAAGAATACTGATAAAACGGGTATTGTAGGGGTTAATGGTGCCGGCAAAACCACCCTCTTTAAAATATTAACTTCAGAGTACACCCCTGAAAGCGGGGAGATATACATTGCCAAAGACTTAAATATTGGGTATTTGGAGCAAAATTCCGGACTTGATGAAAACAACACCTTACTTGAAGAAGTGCTGACGGTGTATTCCCACTTTATTGATATGGAAGCCCGTATAAAAGAGCTGGAAAAATGTATAAGTACTGAGAAAAATGAAGAAGTTTTAAATGCATATATGAAAGAATACTCACGCCTGTCAGAAGATTTTTCAATGCTTGGCGGGTTTGAGTACAACAGCCGTGCAAAAGGTGTTTTAAAAGGTCTGGGGTTTTCTGAGGAGGACTTTGATTTAAAGGTTGGCAAATTAAGCGGCGGTCAAAAAACAAGACTTTCACTTTCAAAACTCCTTTTAAAAGAGCCTGACCTACTTCTTTTAGACGAGCCTACAAACCATTTAGATATCAGTGCAGTTGAATGGCTGGAAAACTTTTTAAAAGAATACAAGAAATCTGTAATGGTTATTTCCCATGACAGGTTTTTTATAGATAAAGTTGCAGACAAAATTTTAGAAATAGAAAACCGCCATGTAAAGCTTTATAACGGAAACTATTCAGACTATATAAAACAAAAGGCTTTAGACAGGGAAATACAGCAAAAACACTATGAACAGCAGCAAAAGGAAATTGCAAAAATGGAAGTTTTTATTGAGCAGCAAAAAAGATGGAACAGGGAAAGAAATATCATTGCTGCTGAAAGCAGACAAAAAGCCATAGATAGGATGGAAAAAATAGAAAAGCCGGAAAAACTTCCTGATAAAATCAAGGTAAAATTTAAAAGTAATATATCCAGTGGAAAAGATGTTTTATTTGTTGAAAATCTTTCAATGGAGTTTCCTGGAAAGCCATTGTTTAAGGATTTGTCTTTTAATGTAAGGAAAGGTGAGAAGATATTTATATTAGGTGCAAATGGCACCGGAAAAACCACCCTTTTAAAAATACTTACAGGCAATCTTAAACAAACCTCCGGGAATTTCCGGTACGGCTATAATGTTGAAATGAGCTATTACGACCAGGAACAAGAGTCTTTAGACCCTGATAATACAGTGTTAGATGAAGTATGGGATGCAAGTCCTGATATTTTACAAACTGAAATCAGAAATGCCCTTGCAATATTTCTTTTTAAAGGGGAAGATGTCTTTAAAAGAATATCGGATTTAAGCGGAGGGGAAAAGAGCAGGGTAGCACTGATTAAAATAATGCTCTCAGGCTCAAATCTTCTTCTTTTAGACGAGCCTACAAATCATTTGGACATTAATTCAAGGGAAGTACTGGAGGAATCCCTTAGCGATTTTGACGGCACATTAATTGTAGTATCCCATGACAGGTACTTTATTAATAAACTAGCCACCAGGATTATTTATATTGAAAATGAATCTTCAATTTTAGATTTTAACGGAAATTATGAGGACTTTTTATCTTACAGAAATAGAATAAATGCTTCAAATGAAAATAGCGAAAATACCAATAAAAAAATTTCTTCCGGCAAACTACAGCATTTAGCCAGCAAAGAAGAAAAAGCGAGAAAAAGGCGTTTAGAAAAGCTTATACTTAATACTGAAAAAAGGATATTTCAAGTTGAAAGCCGCCTGGATGAAATAAATAAAAAAATGCAGTCAGAAGAAGTGGCAAGTGACCATGTAAAGCTTATGGAACTTAATAAAGAACATGATGAGCTTAATAAAGAACTGGAAGAACTCTATAAAACATGGGAAGAGGCCAGCTTAGAAGCCAGCAATTACTCTTCACCGTAATATTTCTTTATACCTTCTTTTATAGCTGCAGCCAGTTTTTCCTGGTACTCCTGTGTGGAAAGTTTTTGTTCCTCTTCAGCATTGGATAAAAAACCACATTCAACTATAACAGTGGGCTTTTTTATATTTTTGAGGATAAGTGTCTCAGTATCTTTTACCAAAGCCTCTCTTTTGTTTTCAGGATCCACCATATCCCTTAGGGACCTTTGAATACACTGGGCAAGTCTTTTGCTTTCTTCAGAGTTTTTAGGGAAAAATGTCTGTGCCCCGTGGTATTGTGACTGAGGAAATTTGTTCATATGAATGCTGACCACTATATCCGCTTCTGATTCATCCATTATTTTTTTGCGGTTTAACAAGTCCTGCCTTCTTTTATTTGTATAGCCTTTGGTTCCCTCCTTATACAAAAGTCCGTCTTCTTCCCTGGTCATAATAACATTAAAGCCATCTTCCATAAGAAGTTCTTTCAGCCTTTTTCCTATGATTAAGTTTATATCTTTCTCTTTTAATTGGATATTATCACCAACAGCCCCCGGGTCTTCCCCCCCATGCCCTGGATCTATAATTACTGTTCTTTTAAGGGATTTTGCATTTGTTGGTTCAGTAGCTTTTGAATCAAGGCTGTATTTTAAATTGTATACTGTTATTGAAAGGAGAAGGATTAGTACCATCAAAAGTATTTTATCCTTCTTAAGTATAAGAATCATAACATCACTTCCCCCTTTTACCAGTTATACAATAAAGATATTCAATAACAGCTTGACCCTATGCTACCATTTTCATAAAATCTACTGTTTTGTAAATACTGCTTTTATTACCATATCTTCCTTTGGTACAACTTCTATAGTCTGGCTGTTTTCATTTACATCTCCTTCCCACCTGACAAATTTATATCCATCTAAAGGCACGGCAGTTATACAAAGGGAAATACCGGTAAAATAGCGCCCTGTCCAAGGGTATACGGTCTCTTCCACTCCCGGTGTTTTGTCATTAATATCTATGGAGTTTATGCGTATATAACCATGCTGTTTATTTGAAACATCAAGGCTGATATTTGAAATCCCTTCAAGGTTAAAAAACGATATTATGTGCTCCCTCTGGGCATCCGGTCTTTTTTCTGCAAATTCAAAGAGCGCATCAACATTTCTCTTCCAATTTGGCCATGGACGCCATCTGGATGTGTGTTCATCTATCTCAGGTTCCAGTAGGTTTTTAAATTCCACAATTCTTTTTTTAACGAATTCAGGTTTAAAAGATGTATTTAAATGATCCGCAAATGTATTTATAAACTGATTTTTAAATTCTTCATTTTCCAAAAGGTTTCTAAGTATAAAGGTAGACCAATCAGGGTTTGGCCACTCATTATTGCCTGCCTCAGTTGCATGGACAAGGGTATTGTTGTTATAGCCTCCATAATATGGATACAGCCCAAAACCAAAATCAGTATCATATAAAACCCAGCGCCATCTTCCATCGTGGCCGTATGGGGCATCTTCGTCATAATTTTCTTTCCGTACCCTCCAAAAACTATAGTTATTGCCCGGCCAGTCTGTATTGTCAAAAAATATCTGGGCTACATTGTACAAAATAAAGTTTTCAATATCTATCAGTGTGGATATATGCCGGTAGTGTTTTGGGTCTTTCATTGAATTATTTTTAATATAGTTTATCATATTTCTGTAATATACTACATCTTCCTCCGTTCCTTCAACCAACTCGCCATCTCCTTCCATAAGCACCAGGTCATCTCTGCTTACGCCATAATACTGCTCAAAATAATGTCTGTCAAACCTCTCCCTTATATTGTGAATACCCCAGTATTCACCGTTTAAAAATACTATTACGGGTTTATACGCTTGTATATCTAAAGAGGTATGCTCTACAAGACTTTGCATTAATGCATCCCTGAATATTGTACTTTGACCATCATTGCCGCCATTTCTTAATAACAGGGTTTTAAACTTGTCTGCCACATTACCCTCTTCCATTATTTTTTTGTTTCCAAAAATGGGGTACTCTATAAATTCCTGCCCATATTCACCTCTGGCATACAATCTAATGCTTTTTTGAGGATAGGTGCGTGTTGCCCCGCCATGTATCCGGATGCCTAGATTTTGACTGAATTTAGCCTCGCCACCATCAAAATACTCTATATAAGCTTCCCTTTCCCATTCCCTTCCTCTTTGGGTGAAGTTTCCTTCCCGTTCCCATGGCTCCAGCGATGAGTCATACAATTCATCATAAAACACGCCTTTTACATATATTCCATGGTTGTAATCAAACAAATTGTAAGGATCTGATACAAGGGATATGATAGGCAGGGAGTATCTGTTTTTGGCGTCTTTATCTACAAAATAAGTTGCTGTAATTATATTGCTTACAGGAGTATCGCCTTTAAAAGCCCTGCACCGTACTACCGTTGCCTTATATACATTGGACGGGGGTCTGTAATCATCAGCTATATCCCATATTTTAGAATAAATACTCTCATCCTTTTTCCTGTTTTTAATTTCAATCCCGTCTTCATACAAGTTAGAACCGGTATTTGGTTCACTGCCGTCTAATGTGTAATATATTTTGATATTTTCATTTTCTAAATTGGCTTTTAAATTTTCTAAATGGACTTTAAGTAAAAATTCCTCATCATAGAATCCACTTTTGTGGGAAAGAACGAGGGTGTTTTCTTCTTCAATATTGTCAAAATTCTCATAATTAAAGGCTTCTTTTTCTGTCGGGCTAACATTGCTGCTTTCACTGCTATTTAAAAAAAATATTATGCTTCCGCTAATAACTGCTGATACTAATATCAGAGAAATTACCTTTAATTTGTCTTTATTCATATTTTGACCCCCATATCTTGGACTGGCGTTTTTAATTTTACTTTTTTGTTTGATTTGGCTTTTTTACATGTTTTAGAGTTGAAATGAATTTATTGTCTTTTATCAAAAACCTCCATGGATATTCTTTGGCCTCGCCGGCATAGTCAATATTAATTCTCGGGGTGAAAATAATATCTTCTTCCCGTACCTTCTCATTGTCCAGAAGATATAAATTGTCCCCGCATAAGTCTATACCGTGGAGTTTTTTTGTTATATCCATTGCCTGACACAGCTTACCCGGTCCGCTACACAAATTCTTTAAAACTTCAGTGTTTCTGCGTTTTTTCATAAGTTCAATTCCTTCCACCGGTTCAACAGCCCGGATAAGAACCATTTCCGGCTTCCCTTGTACATTGGTTACAATATTAAAACAGTGGTACATTCCATAAATAAGGTATACATATCCATGCCCTCCGGGACCAAAAGCAACCTCAGTGCGGCTGCTCCTCTTTCCTCTATAGGTGTGTGCAGCAGCATCTAAAGGTCCTATATAGGCTTCCACTTCAACTATTTTGCCTACAGTGGTACCTTCTTCTGAAACACGTATAATGTATTTTCCAAGAAGCTCTTTAGCTACTTCCAATGTGTCTCTTTCATAAAAGTCTCTTTTTAATTTGATTTTAATACCTCCTAAAAAAAGAGTATCTGTATCTTTTTTGATATAATAGTATCACAAAACAGGTATAACAACAAGAAAAATTTCGCTTGAATATTATTATGGGTATACCAATAATAATTATTGAAAAATATGTTTTGACAGTCATATTTTTTCTATTTAAATAAATTGAGTTGTAACTTATTTTTTATCATAAATCTAATTATCCCTATATTTTAGTAGGTGGGGATGCAATACCTACGATAATTTTCCCAGCTCTAATGTTAAAACTTACTTTTTATATTATACAGAATTAAAAAATATTTTCAAAATAAACTCTTTGTTTACAAAATGTATGGATAAAATAAAAATATTGTGATTTTTTAAATACATATTTATTTATCTGTTTTTTTTTATTATATAATACTAATTAATAAAAGAAGTGGAAACCTTTGATTGTAAAATTTCCACTTCTTTTAAATATAAAATGGTAGTGTCAAAAAAAGTTATGAAAACAGTGATTTGAGACTGCAAGAATGTTAACAAAAGTAAAATTGAATTTTGACGGTTGAATAGGGTGGAGAAAGGAGGTAGAGAACTTTGGGTTTAGAGACACGGAGTTACTGAAATGGGCGGTACAGGGCAGCTTAACGCATAAGAAAAAAGCTTTATGTTTTTTGTATATGCTCTCAAGGTTTTTAGGCTACCTGATACTCTAAAATATAATCCTATGCCATGTCAAGTAATTCCAACCATCTGGCAGGTCTATTAGTAGTTCAGTAACGTCCGGGATATTTACCGGAACTCTGTAACCCAGAAATTTATGGGTATTAAGAAGTTATACCATGTAGTAAACAGTATTAGATTGTTCTGGCAGTTACCAAAGGCTCCAAATCCAATAGTTGACTTGTAGTAACGGTTTAAAGTGCAATTGAGTAGTTCAATTACCTGCTTAAGCAATCTGCGCTCTTCTAAAACAGGATCTTCGTTGATCAAACTTTTAGACTGGTAAGATAACAACTGGAGAAAAACAGTAAATAAGTATTTTAGGTCAGTATTCAATTATAATTTTTGACACTACGAAAATATCAAAAGGAGGAAATTTTATGAACAAACGCTTTAAAAAAGTATCTTTAAGTACTATTATGTTAATTGGATTTGCACTATCTGCTGTACTAACTAATTTAACAGGTGTCAGGGCTAATGAAACAACTGTAACTTTTGAAGCAGAATCAAGCTATAACATCAATCAGGGAATGATAGTTAATCACAGCGGTTGTTCAGGAGGGCAATATGTAGGATTAGTAGGTAATGGTAATATACTTCAGTTTAACAACATTTATGTTGAGGCTGATGGACTGTATAATGTAACTGTACATTACTTTTCTGAAAATATGAGGTATGGATATTTGGAAGTTAACGGTAACACAGAAGCAGGTATAATTTTCCCAGGGCTTGGAAATTGGAATGATTTAGGGTCTAAAACTCTTCAAGTCAACTTGAAAGCTGGTAACAACACTTTGAAGTTCTACAATGATTTTGCGTACATGCCTGATTTTGACAGAATAACAGTGGAAGGGGCAATTGCACAAGCTGTAACTGGTTACGAGGCAGAAGCCACTGGAAATATCATTGATGGAATCGTTATAAACCAAAGCGATTGCTCAGGAGGCAAATATGTTGCTTTAAACGGTTTAGGTAACATACTTCAGTTTAATAATATTTATGCTCCTTCAACAGGTATTTATAACATAGCAATTTATTATTATTCCCTGAACGATAGCAACGGATATATTAGTGTTAATGGTGAAACAGGAACTGAAATAAATTTTAGAGGTATAGGTAACTGGGATGAGCAAGGTGTCAAATATACTACTGTGTTTTTACAAGAAGGAAATAATTCAATAAGATTTTACAATGATTTTGCATATATGCCTCACTTTGACAGATTGTGCATTGTGGGAGAGGGGTATTTACTGAACAATCCTGGTCTTGAGGAATCAAACGGAATTAATCCTTACTCTTGGTCAATAGGAAATGATCATTCTAAAAGGTCAACTTTTCAATGGGAATCGGGATCTGGAATTAATAGTTCAAAATGTATTAGCATTATTGCAACTGCTCCAACCGATGCTTATTGGATGCAAACTGTAAGATTAGAACCTAAAAAAACTACATATTTAAAGGATATATAAAAGGTGAGAATCTTATACCTGAGAACAGTAACGTAACTATAGGTGCAAACCTTTCTGTTGTTGGGGACTTTTGCTATTCAGGAAGCGGTGAACAAACTTTAGGTACTTTTGATTGGAAAGAATTTTCTGTTCATTTTCAAGCTCCTGCCTCAGGAGAAGTAACAGTGGCATGCAGATTAGGAAACTGGTGGAACCTAGTGTCAGGTAAGGTTATGTTTGATAATCTCACAATAGTTCCAGACAACAGCCTAACCAGAATAGAAGGAAATAACATATATTTAGACCTTGAAAGTACTGATTTAACATCTATATCAAATACAAATCTTAATAAGTGGATAAATCGGCTTGACAATGCTTATGAAGCTTATGAAGACTTAGTTGGTTTCACTCCTTATAACGGAGAAAAAATGGGTATACTTTCAACTCACTATTATCCAGGTGGATGGGCTGTAGCAGGCAATCCGATAAAATGGCATCAGATATATGTAAGTCCTGAACTTGCAAACATTAATAATAATGATGATTGGTCTTTTGGTATATTGCATGAAATAAGTCATAACTTTGATATTGAAGGTTGGAATTTTAATGATGAATTTTGGGCAAATACAAAAATGTATTTTATTGTAGAAGCTTTAAATGCAAAAGTCAAATCTAATTATATAGGAGCAGGATTAGCCGAATATTATCGTAATGATTGCCAGGACAGTTATACAAAAACTATACTCCCAAGAACAGGCTTCCATCATGATGCTTTAACATACTGTTTTATAAGAATCAAGGATAGAATAGGTATAGAGCCTTTCAAAGCGACATTTAGACATTTTATAACTACTGGTGAGAATCCTCCAACAAAACTTGCGAAATTCAATCGTTTTCTTCAACTGCTGCAAGAAAACTATAACCCAGGAGGAAATGAAGTAGAATCAACTTTCCCTCCTGGTGAGCTAAATTATATATTAGAACCTTCATTCAGTAATACTTAATGAGTTGAAAAAGAACTAGATATACAAAAAATAGCTAGATTTTCTATCATAAAAGTCGCATCCAATTGGATGCGACTTTAGCTTATGTATGCCCAGCATGTGCGCAATCTAACGGGTGTGAGCCCGGTAGTAAGAATGTTATAGTAAACATCAAGGTAAGCGTCAATTAGAATAGGACATCATACTTAAAATATACTTCTTTCTGTCTTTCTTAACCATCATCATAAGCAGTCAATATTTTTATTGTGCATTCGTTATAAGTTTAAACCACCTATAATTTATATTTATATTTGTGATATTATATATATATTGAAAAATGACTTTTAATTGTACAAAGGAGGTAAAAAACATGGAGAAATTAATTGTATCAACACATAAACAAACAGAAATGATTGATATTACCGCCAAAATACAGCAGGTCGTTGAAAAAAGCGGTATAAAGTCTGGCATATGTACGGTGTTTGTACCCCATACCACTGCAGCTGTTACAATAAATGAAAATGCAGACCCTGATGTTGTACATGATATTTTAATGGAAATAAACAAAATAGTCCCTTTCAATGACGGGTACCTTCACATGGAAGGAAACTCTGCCTCCCATATAAAATCAAGTCTGTTTGGCTTTTCAGAGCAGATAATTATTGAAAACGGAAGACTTGTCCTTGGAACATGGCAGGGCATATATTTCTGTGAATTTGACGGACCGCGCCAGAGACAGGTGTATGTCAAAATAACAGGGTGATGATATGGTCTTTATTGTGACGGCACTTAAAATAGAAGCAGAGCCTTTAATTGAACATTTTAATTTAAAAAAAGATATGGACATACACCTTTTCCCGGTGTACAGAAATCCTGATATCACACTTATAATAAGCGGTGTGGGAAAAGTTAAAAGTGCCATGGCGGTAACATACCTTTTATCAACCCATCAAACCACTTTACAAGATGTATTGTTAAACATTGGCTTTTGCGGTACAAATAGCAGAAAATACAGTGTTGGAACCATGGTAGCAGTAAATAAAGTAACGGACATGGATACTAATATAGATTATTACCCTGATGTTTTTATTAAGGAAAACATTCCTTTTGCCGGTCTTTGCTGCTATTCAAGACCTGTGGCACAGGACATGGTACAGGAAGAAAAGGAAGTTTTTTGTGATATGGAGTCGGCGGGTATTATGGAAGCTTCCAAAAAATTTTATTATGCCCATCAGGTAATACTTTTAAAAATTATATCCGACTATTTAAATCCTGAAAAGCTTGATAAATTTCAGCTAAAAAACTTTATAAAAAAAAGTATGCCGTTAATTGAAAAAATTATTCAAAATGCAGTATATTTAAATAACTCCTTTAAAGGAATGTGGTTAGATGAAAATGAAATAAGCTTAATAGATACAGTTTCTCAAAATTTAAGATTTTCTAAAACAATGGAAAAAATGCTTTTTAAAAATGCTGTACAGGCTAAAGTCAAGGGTATCGATGTGTGTAAAACAATTTACCCTTTTTTAGAAACAAAAGTTAATTCTAAATTAGAAGGGAAGAGAATTTTTGAAAAAATACAGCAACAACTTAAATAATACCGGTATACAAAAACATGCAGGTACCGAAAATTCAAATACACCAAACTTTGCTGCACCCAATCCGGCTGCACCTGATAAAAAAAAGAATATATTTAATGCAATATATGTGGAGGAAGCTGCACTTAAATATCCTGTTTCCCAATATGTCCTTCAAAAATACTCCCATCATACAATAATACCTATAAGGCACTACAAAGATGTATTCAACAGAACCAACCAGCTGTTTTCCATTCAAAAACACAATCAATCTTTAATACTTGCAGTTAAGGACAAACCGTTTTTGTACAAAGGGCCGGAGGTATGCCAGGATTTTGGACACCCTAATTTTTATTATACTTCCTTTTTGCTAAACTGTATTTTCAGCTGCGACTACTGCTACCTGCAGGGAATGTACCCATCTGCAAATATAGTGGCTTTTGTCAACACAGAAGATTTTAAAAATGAAATAGCCTCTAAAGCCATGCAAGAACCTCTTTTTCTGGCTGCGTCTTACGACACCGATTTAATTGGATTTCATAATATAATCCCTTATATGGATTATTTTTACGATTTTTTTAAAGAGGAAAAAAATCTTATAGTTGAAATACGCACTAAAAGCGGAAACCAAAGCTTTTATGAAAAGTATAAGCCTTTAGACAATTTAATAATTGCCTTTACCCTTTCACCAAAAGAAATAATAGAAAAGTACGAAAAAAACACCCCTCCTTTAGAGGCCAGAATTAAAGCAATTAATGCAGCCCTAAAAAAGGGATTTAAGGCGAGGATATGTTTAGACCCCATTTTTATCAGCACTGAAAACAATGAACTTGACAGTGCATATAAAAACTTTTACCAATATGTTTTTTCCAATATTGATGCAGATAAAATAATTGACATTGGCTTTGGTTTTTTCAGAATATCCAAAGAATTTTACAAAAGAATTATAAAACAGCCGATATACCCCAACGTGTTTTTAGAGGATTTTTCCAAGACGGGAAGTGTAATAACTTACCCTGAAAAACTTCAGGCTGAAAAGAAATTAATGCATTTTGAAATACTAAAAAAATATATAAATGAAGAAAGGATTTTTGACCTATGAAAACTGCAATTTTGACAGGTTCTTCAAAAGGAATAGGTAAAGCTTTATTAAAAAGGCTTCTTTCCCTTGATTATAAAGTATACGGGCTTTCAAGGACACCTCAGAGCCCTATGGAAAACTTTATTCCTGTGGAATGTGATTTATTAGATACCGATAAACTTATAGAAACAATTAAATCCATAGAAAAAAAAGAACCCAATATACATCTTTTGGTCAACAATGCGGGAGTAGGATTTTTCGGACCCCATGAAGAAATAAACGTTAAAAACATTCAAACAATGCTACGTACAAATTTAGAAGTTCCAATAATCCTCACCCATCTTCTTTTAAGAACCCTAAAGAAAAACAAAGGGATGATTATTTCCATTTCCTCTGTAACGGCAAAAAAGGTAAGCACCCACGGCTGTGCTTACAGTGCCTCTAAAGCCGGACTTACGCATTTTTATACAAGCCTTTTTGAAGAAGTACGGAAAACCGGTGTAAAAATTACAACAATACACCCAGACATGACTAAAAGCAATTTTTATGATAATTCAAATTTCATATACGATGAAGATGATGACGACTCTGTACTGTTAGAAGAACAAATAGCAGACACTTTAGAGTACGCCCTTACAGCTTCAAAAAACTTAGTTGTAAATGACATTACATTAAGACCTCAAAAAAACAAAATTAAGAGAAAAGAACCAAAAAAATAAGCCTTTCTCCTATTTAAAGTTGAAAGGCTTGTTTTTTATTTAAATTCTGTCCATGTATTTCACTATTTCTGCTTCTTCCATCCATCTGTCTATTTCTTTTTCAACAAACTCATTTTTCTTTTCCCTATCTAAACGTTCTTTTATTTCATCTCTTTTTTCTTCTAAAGTATATACTTTCTCTTCACTTTTTTCATATGCCTTTATTATATGGTAACCATACACAGTGGGCACAAGGTCTGAAATTTCACCCTCTTCAAGTTTCAGTGAAGCTTCTTTAAACGGAAGCTCAAAATTAGACATTTCATCAACAAGATAACCGTCTTTATACTCTTCTGATTCCATACCGGGGTCTTCACCATACTCATCTATTAAAGCTTCAAAATCTTCACCGTTTTTGGCCTTTTCCAATACTTCCTCTGCCTTCGGTTTAATTTCAGCAAGTTTTTCTTCAAGAAAACTTTCAGCCTCATCAAATTTTCCACCGGTATATAAATTAAAATACTCTCCTGTATCTTCGTCTGCTATTTTTATTAATATGTGTTTAACTCTGGTTTGAGCAGGCTTAATTAAATCAATTGCCCCGTTTCCATCTGTTTTGCTTATTTCCAGTTCTTTATCATAAAAACTTTTTATCTCTTCTTCCGAAGCCTCTACAACCTTTGTTAAATCTTCAAAATAATTGTTCGCCATAATTTCTTCTGCCATATTCTTTATATAATCTTCTTTTGTCATATTCATAAGTTCAAGTTCTCCTGCAACATATTCTTCAGCTTCTTTTTTGTAATCCTTTTCTTCTGCGCCTTCGTCCCCTCCAAACTGTGCCTGAAGCTGCATCTGCAAACCAATCATTTCGATCATACTGTTAAAACTGTCTTCAGCTTCCTTCATAATTTCATCTGTTATTTCATAGCCATCTGCTTCCATTTTTTGCTGCATAACTTTTCTTGTTATCAAATCTTCAAGTATTTGTTCTTTAATTTCTTTCATATAAGCCAATTCTTCTTCATCTTCTGTTTCAGGGTCAATTTCTTTAGATATTAATGTATAGTTATATATGTCATAAAACTCATTATAAAGAATATCTTCCCCGTTAACCTGTGCTATTACTACATTATCACCCTGCTTAATTTCTTGCTTTCCCCCGCAGCCTCCTAGTACTAAACTAAAAAATAAAGCTAAAACTGTAATCAATAATAGTCTTTTTTTGCTTTTCATCAAATTCATCCTTTCAATTTTTTTACCACCCTAAACAATTTAATTTCAAAATAAACTTTAATATAAAGAGTGCAAAAACAGTATATCACAACATATTAAAAGCTGCAATTACAGATTTTTTTAATTTGACTTATTAATTATTTTAACACTTTCAATTGTACTGTATCTGACTTCATCCACCTGGGTTTCTTCTGGCATCTTACCTCCATATTTTACACTTTCATAAACTGACGTTATTTCCCCAAAAGGTCTATTTAGCCGGGGAATTTTTTCAGCCCTTTTATAAATTTCCCCTGTGGTATATGACTTTTTTATATCCATTCCCTTAAAGCTCATGTATCTTAAAATAAAACCATATAAATATTTAATTTTTTCTTTAGGGTCTTGAATTTTTTCCAAATCTTTTAACATCTTATTTATGCTTAGGATTTTTTTCTTTTCTTTGCTCTTTTTTGAAACATCAGAGGGCAAAACCCTCTCAATACTGTCTGTGTAGTAGGAAGTTTTCTCTTCTCTGTATTCAGTTTTATCAAACAAATTTATAAGTTTTTGATAAATGCTTTTTAAAAAATTCTTTAAAAACGGAATAAGTTCACCAATAATAAATACAGTAATTATTTTGTAAATGATAAAAGTAAGTATTAAAAACAGTGCTATATTAAATATTGTATCTACAAATATGTTTTTGCCGCTGCCCTCAATAATACCATAGTCTTCTTCAGAAGGGCCGGGAAAATGCATTTCCCCTGTATCAAATAAGTTGTGAATTTTTACCATTATTTTGCTTAAAAACCCCCACAGTGTTTTAATTATTAACGCCAATATATTTCCCAAACCCCTTAAACCCATTACTAATACATCCCTAAAACAGTAAAATACCAATACCATCAGGAAAAACACCACTGTTTTTCTCACATTATAACTTCTCATTTTAGCAGGTATTCCGGAAGCTTTGTCAAATCTTTTGGAAAAAATGCCGTCTAAATTGCTTTGATTTTTTATAATAAGAAGAAATAAGGTATATATAAATGTTATAATATAAAATTGGGTTTTAAGGTGTTTAACATCATTAAGGTATGTGGAAAAAGTCAAGGCCAAAAGAACCATTACTATACCGATATATATTTTTACTCCGCTTACTAAATAATGATATTTTTTAAAATATGCCCTTACCGTAAAAAAGCAAAGTATAAGCGCTGTAAATGTACCAAATATCATATGGAAAGCCCCATAGTGAAAATAATACATTAGGGATACTAATATGGGAATTACCAAAAACAAATGTGCAAGTATTGCATTTTTTTTAGTGTTGTTTTTTCTCATTATAAAATTTACCGCTGCAAATGTGCCATAAATAACAGCTAAATAAAAAAATGCATCCAAAAGCCCTCCGGTTTTTTTAAATAAAAAAAACCTCATAATGCTGGTTATAGGATAAACACATAGAAACATGGCTGTTATTGAAATAATTTTAAGTATGGTTTCCCTTATTTTTATATCCATAATGCATTTTCCTTTCTAATAAGGAATGTAAACATCTAAATCACCAGGTAAATTTTCTCTTTCAACAGCATTTAAAAGTATTATAGAAACGTTATTTTTCCTTGCCTTTATTTTTCTAATGGTATTACATATTTTTTCAGTAAGATAAGATGTCAGTATTATAACTTCTGTATTTTGATAATTTTTATAAATATCATTTATAAAATATTCAAAATCCTGAACTTTTTTTAATTTAAGTCTTGCAAGAATGCCTAAAAGCTCATTTACATGTTCCCACCCTACAGCCTCTTTGGTGTTTATAGGATTTTTTTCATTAAATATACTTCCATTTGTAGAAAAACTTAATGGCAAACTCTCTTTTAACGCTTTGTCAAATACAGTGGCAGCCACTTTTATACCAAATTCTATATATTCTTTATCTATAACTTCATCCGGTTCACTGTCACGGGACTGAATGTTTAAAACAACAGCAGTTTTTAAATTAGCCGTAAAATCATTCTTTTTTACCATAAGCCTATTCCTGCTTGCCGTTGCCTTCCAATGAATACGGTTTAAAGCATCGCCTGGCATATATTCCCTAATCCCTGAAAACATAAAGGGGTCATCATTTATCCATCTTCTTACTATGGTATCCCCTATAATGCGGCTTGCCGGCCTAAAACACCGTTCAAGTACCACCGGTGCCGGATAAACCAACAGTTGAGCTTCAACATCTATAACATCAGAAGATTCAGAAAAGGAGCCTAAAAAATCCCCTCCCACAAGGGTTATTTTGTCAATTTTATAATACCCTCTTTTGAGGCATTTTACATTCCAGCGCCTTGTAGTTTTTTGATAGCTTTTTAAAAAAAAGTTGCTTGTTACAAACCGGCTTTCCTGTGCTATAACAGCATCCTTTCCCGCAAAATCAAGCCATTTTGAAGTATATATTTCAGCTTTTATCCATGAAATTGGTATGGGTTTTTTGTTATATATTATTTCTTCAAGAAAAATACTGTCCCCTTCAGTGGCTTTGTCTACACTAAAACTACAGGAATACTCAAGATTGTGAAATAGAAAGAAATTTAATAAAAAACCTTGAATATATACTGCAGCTAAGAATATTATAATCAAAGCAAGAATTTCCATAGAATTCTCCTTTTAAAAATCTTCCAAAGGCACCTTTACCTTGTCTAAAATTTGTAATATGGCGGTTTCTGAAGCTTTTGTCTCTTCTTGCATTGCATACCCTCTGAGTATTATTCTATGTGCCAGTACAGGTACCGCCATGTATTTTACATCATCAGGGGTTACAAAGTCACGGCCCTTTAAGGCTGCATAAGCCTGGGAAGCTTTCATAAGTGCAATACAGCCCCTAGGGCTTACACCTAAAGTTATATTTTCAAAATTCCTTGTCTCTTCAACAATATCCACTATATAATCCTTTACTGTTGCACTTATTTTTATTTTGTCAATTGTGTTTTGAGCCTCCAATATTTCCTCCTTATTTGCTACACAGTCTATAGTTTCAAAAGGACTTCCCTCCTGAAACCTGTCCAGCATTTTTCTGCTCTCTTCGATTAAGGGATAACCTATTTTCAGTTTAACAAGAAAGCGGTCAAGCTGTGCCTCCGGTAGTGGAAAAGTCCCCTGTATCTCAACAGGGTTTTGAGTTGCAATAACCAAGAAAGGTTTAGAAAGACTTTTTGTTTCCCCGTCAATTGTAACTTGTTTCTCTTCCATACACTCTAATAAACTTGACTGTGTCCTTGGGGTGGCCCTGTTAATTTCATCTGCCAGCAAAATGTTTGTAAAAACAGGACCAGGTCTGAATTCAAATTCACATTCCTTTTGGTTGTAGTAATTTATTCCGGTAATGTCAGAGGGCAGAAGGTCAGGGGTAAACTGAATCCTGCTAAAGCTACAGTCTATGGACTTTGCAAGGCATTTTGCCAGCATTGTCTTTCCTACCCCCGGGACATCTTCAAGTAAAACATGCCCTGAAGATAAAAGTGCTGTCAAAACAAGGTGGATAACATCTTCCTTCCCAACTATTACTTTAGAAATGTTTGCCTTTATTCTTTCGCATAATTCTTTTACATCTGAAACCTCCACTTGCCCGCCCCCTTAGTTTTAGTTTATTATTTTTTAAGCTTTATTGTATATTAGCTTTTTAGTTTATTGTATTTTAGTTTTTAAGTGTATCAATTATGGTTCTTAAATTTATCTTTTGTCCGCTGTATAAAATGAGACCTTTGTAAATCTTTGCTGACAGTATAATTACACCAATGGAAAATAAAATCAATACTCCGGCTGAAATCAAACCATTTATAAGTCCCATTTTACCCAGAATCAAATCAATAGGTGCACTAAAGGGTGCTGTAAAGGGAATATACCTTGCCACTTCTAATATATTATCTTTCTCTTGAATGGTGGCAATGTAACAAGTTAACCAGCTAACTACAACAGGAAGTTGAAATAAGTTTTGTATGGATGCCGCATCTTCTGACTTTGAAACCATAGAGCCTGCCAAGCCTGCCAGGAAACAAAAAAACAAAAATCCCACACAAAATATAATAAATGCTAATATAAGGGCTGGAATTGAAAATGCCATTTCACCCATACTTTCCCGGAGCATTTTAATAATAGCTATTACAGAGTTTTGGTACTCAGGATAAACAGAGCGGGCTATTGCATTTCCTCCAAATACTCCTGTCAGCAGTGCAAAAAACCACACTAAAACCTGTATTACAGCCGCAGAAGAAACAGCCAATACTTTTCCGGTAATTAAAGCGTATGGATGTACTTTTGTTATTAATGTTTCAACTAATTTTGATGTTTTCTCTGTAGAAACTTCCCTGCTTATTGTCAAGCCGTGCAATAACAGCATAAAGTATAAAAGAAGACTAAAAAGCATAGGTGCAAGTGTTTTAAGCAATACAACCACAATACTTGTATCTTCCCCAACTTCACTGTATAAAGTCACAATTGGAGTCATGACCATAGCAAGCTCCTCCTGTGTTAAGCCCACCTGCATTATTTTGTTTGTGTTAAATGCACCAATCATCACCTCTAAAAGGGACTGGGCTTCTTTTTTAGATATACTCGATTCTTCAAGTAAAATCCCTTCCATTTCAAAAGCCTCATCTTTAGCTGTCACAACAACAAGTAAATTATTTTCAGGATTTTCCTCATATTTTTCTATAGCCTGCTGCTTTGAAAGGTTTGAAACATTTTCAAAATTAATATGTTTAAACCTTATATCATCTACAGCCTGTAGATATGCTGAATAGTCAGTCTCTGTAAATCCGCTTTCATCAAGAACATACACCTTTTCAATGGAAGAAGGTTCAACATCTTTTTCGGGTTTTGCGGATAAAATATTTAGTAATACAGCTACTGCAAATATCCCAAAAGCAACTAAAACAGTTACCACCTTAAAACCTTTTTTCTTAAAAACCTGCTGGAGGGTAAATTTGTAAACATCTGTCCACTTTCTAAACTTATTCTTCATTATATCTGTCCCTCCTTTGAATTTTTTGCCATCTTAAATAATTCTTTGATTTTTATTCTGTTTCCTGTGTGAAGTATCAATGTTTCATATACTTTAGCGGTAAAATTAAATAACAGTATTATAGAAATAATCAATAGTATCACTGAAATTATGGTAATCAAAATGGAGCTTTTTCCAAGAAGTACCGCTCCCGGCAAAATAAACGGGGAGGATAAGGGAAATATCAGGGCAAAATATACAAAGGGATTATCCCCCATTCCCATAAGGGATCCGGCTGCCCCCATACCAATATAGGCTCCAATTAAACTTGCAATGGTAAAAAGTGATAAACTCTCTCCCATCTCCTCTACCCTGCTTGCCGTAGAACCTGCCAATGCTGCCAGGGTAGAATAAAAAATAATTCCTAAAGCCATTATTATTAAACATATCAAAATGTTGTCAACTCCTAAATTGTTAACAATTTCAGGGTTAATATAGTTTTCAATGACATTGCCGTTTTGCTGACTCATGGCATTGCTTGTAATTTTATTGGATACAAATGCCAGTACAATAATTGATATAAACTGTATCAGTACAGCAACAAGTGTAGCAAGGGTTTTTCCTACAACGATGGCTAAAGGTTTTACAGATATTAAAAGCTGCTCAATTACCTTAGAAGACTTTTCCATTACAATTGAAGTGGCAATTTTTGAACTTGCCATAATAGTTATCATTAGTAAAGCAAATATTACCCCGTACAAAAACCAATAATCATTATAAGATATGGATGTATCTTCCACAACAATTTCATTTCCTTCTGAATCTATTTCCTTACCCACTGTAGAAATTCTGCTTGTTACCTGTGATTTTACAACTTTAAGCTGAGCGTCTGAAATATCTGCATAATCAATAATTGCCCTTTCAAAGGATTCTTTTACGGCATTACCCAAAAGCTCTAATTCAGCATTTTTAACAATTCCACCCGTTGACTTTGTAAAATGCAGAATATATGTCCCTTCGTCTTTACTGATTTTAAGTGCCACAGAAGGTTCTTTTTCTGTTTCAATTTCCTCTAATACATCCTCATAGTTCCTGTCTTCAGGAATAAATTTTAAATCATTGACTACATTTTCAAGGTTGGATATTTTATCAAAATCTATGTTTTTTATTTCAGTCTCATTAAATACGTGTACCGATTTTATTTTTATTAAACCCCCGTCTTCTGTATCCTTGTCTAATACATAATTCATAACCGGAAAAATTAAAAGTGAAAATATAACAAAAATAATATAACCAATAATAAAAGCCTTGCTTTTTAACGTTTGCACTAATGTAAAATTAAAAACGTCTTTCCATCCTGATATATTACTCATCTTCATGAACATTCCCCACCTTTTCAACAAAAATTTCATGTAGTGAAGGTTCACGAAGTTCAAATTTCACTACCGGAATTTTTTCTTCGATTAATTTAGACAACAAGGCCATAGCCTGTTCCTCATTTTGAACTTTTAAGTGATATTCACTTGGCGTTTTGTTTTGTATTTTAATTCCAAGCTGAGATATATGCTCATTAATATCTTTATCCGCCTTTATAAATAAATTTACCCTTCCATAGCCCTTCTTTATTTCGTTTAAATTTCCCTGAAGCACCGTTTTGCCTCTGTCCAATATAACAATATCTGAACAAAATTCTTCAATGGTGGGCATTTGATGGCTAGACATTATAAGATATTTTTCTTTGGCTATTTCTTCCCTTATTATTTGTTTGAAAAGATCT
Organism: Acetivibrio saccincola; assembly: GCF_002844395.1. NCBI lineage: Bacteria > Bacillati > Bacillota > Clostridia > Acetivibrionales > Acetivibrionaceae > Acetivibrio > Acetivibrio saccincola. Next base: position 2,857,128 of record NZ_CP025197.1, read on the forward strand.
GTGTTAACAGGGTCTAAACCGCTCAATGGTTCATCCAGTATTAAAAATTGAGGATCCGCAAGGAGTGCAGCCATTAACTGTATTTTCTGCTGATTTCCCTTTGACAACTGCTCTGTGCGGTTGGATTTAGTATTTCTTCCCCTCCTTGTTTTTGGCGGGAAAACGTATTCTTCCACCAAAAGGCGTTCTGACCAATATTTAATTCTTTTTATTGCTTCTTTTTTTGGAACATTTCTTAGCTTTGCAAAGTACAATAACTGGTCTAAAAGTGAGTACTTCGGATATAGCCCCCTTTCCTCCGCCAGATAACCAACACTCATATTAATGGCATCAAAAGGTTTGCCATCCCATAAAACTTTACCGCTGTTGTAGCTAAGCATACCAAGTATAATACGGATTGTGGTTGTTTTTCCTGCCCCGTTTGTACCAAGTAAGGCAAAAACCCCCGGCTTATTCATTTCAAAACTGAGATTATCTACTACTACTTTTTCACCGTATTTCTTTGTTAAATTTTGAACACTTAAAGCCATTTTCTCCCTCTCTTCCTGACTAAATTAGTAAAATTTATTTTTATGATGTTTTAAGTTGTTTTAGTAAATTTTTTTTTAAGATAAATTAAAATCTTTAATATACAAATACAATTTTATTATATTTTAGGTTATAACAACTTTCAAGATAAACTTTCAATATGATTAAAATTTTTTATATTTATTCAGTTTAACATTAATGCTTATTTTATTTATCATAAGGTTTATTATTTTATAATTGTAGCAATCATTCAAGTAATTTAAGCTTTTCCCTTAACTCAATTAGTTGTTTCTTATCCTCCTGAAATCTTTCGCTAATTTTTAAATCTAATTCATCTAATATATTATTTAGAAATGCAAAAACAACTCCTTTAAATTCTTTTTTAGGTATAACCCCTACTCCTTTGGAATGAACAAATTCTATACTTTTATTCTCGTAAAAATTATTGTTCCACGCTATTTCTATGTTTTCACCAACTCTTCTGAAGTAAACACTAGGGAGCCGTGAACCACCCCTATTAGGAAACCATGTATGCCTGAATATCCAAGTTCTTTTTGCATGATGCCATAAATAATTCTCATCTTCTTCATCAATATCAAAAGTATCGGCTTTTTGAATTAATTCTAAAGTATTTTCCCCTTTTACCGGCAGAGGAAATGGATCATAACCTAATATATGATGCAAATTTTCACAAAACCACTCAATGACATAAAATAAATTCCATATGTACACATTAACGGTATCTCCTACTTTATATTGACATAAATTTTTACCGCTTACCCATAGGTCTAACCTCCCCCAGGATTGACCAATAACTCCTCTTTCATCATAAGGGTTTGGCATAAGGATATATTGAATTGCAAATTTATTAATATCTCCAATAACATATTTCATTTGTTTTTCTTCACTTTTTACTTCCATGGTTTTTCCCCCTTTTTAGCTTCTGTACCGCTATATATCAAAATATTTCTTATTAACTTTTTTAAAATTAGGGAAAATGCTTTTTAAACTCACAAAACAAAGTATTTCGGATTATTTGTTCCCACTTTTTGTGTTAAATTTTGGTTTACAAATAATATAACATGTTAACACCTTATTGTAAAGTACCCTTGTATTGATGAAATGTTTAAATGTAAAGCTCAGGCAAATTTTCAAATAATGTTGCGTTAATGAATTTTTTGTTCATTGACATAATTAAATTTTCTAATTATAATTATAACCATGGTGAAAAATTATGTCTAAACAATGGTCAATCAATTCTATTATAATCTAAAATCTTTCATTCAGATATATATTTTAAAAGGGTCTTTAATTTTTATCTAGGGGTTGTCAGTAAAACTAAATATTAATCTAAGTATTTTAATGAAATTTTAAAAAAATATACAGCCATGTATGTCAGTGGTAAAATTTAATTGGTTCTTTCCAGGGTTAATTGAATTAAATGACAATATATGATAAAATAAATGAAAATTAAACAAAAGAAAAGAGGATTATATTCCATGGATGAATTTATTAAACAATTAGACCCAAACTTAGACTATATTAGTCATGAAATAAAAGATGGCAAATGCTATATAACAGTAACTTCCAATCGAAAAGAAGTAACATGCCCATTTTGTGGCTGGCCATCATCCAGAATACATTCCACATATAACAGAACCTTTCAGGACCTTCCAGTACAAGGTAATAAGGTATTTATTATTATACGTAACAGAAAATTTTTTTGTGATAATTCTGATTGTAATCATACTACCTTTGCAGAAAGGTTTGATTTTATCTCCTATAAAGCGAAGAAAACCCGCCGTCTTGAGGATGAAATTGTGCGACTATCAATAAATTGCAGTTCCATTACAGCATCAAAAATACTAAAGGAAAATGTTGTGGATATTGGTAAAAGTACAGTTTGTAATCTTTTAAAAAAAAAAGAAACACCGGTAATTGATAAAAAGACTATAACAGCTGTTTGTATTGATGATTTTGCTATTAAAAAGCGTAGAAGCTATGGAACAATTATGGTAGACATTTTTACGCATCAAATACTTGATATGATTGACTCAAGGGATTATGAGACTGTTTGTGAGTGGTTAAAATCATATCCAAATCTTCGTATAATATCAAGAGATGGGTCTGTCACCTATAATAATGCAATTACAGGTGCACACCCGGAAGCTTTACAAATAAGTGACCGTTTTCATTTGCTAAAGAATTTGACTTCCTATGTAACAGAGTATCTAAAAAAGAGATTAAAACCGCAAGTTTCAATACAATCTGTCAGTCAGGAAATTAAAGAGGTAGAAACAATAAAACAGGCGAATGAGAACAGAAAACTCACATTGAAAGAAAAATATGAAAAGATAAAACAACTTTCATTAGAAGGAAGATGTAAGACAGAAATTTGCCGAAGCTTAAATATGGATATACGAGCTTATGATAAATTAATAGCAATGACCCCTGAAGAAAGGGAAAAGTTGTTCCAGACAAAAAATATGATCATACATGAAGAAAAAGTAAAGCAAAAAATGGAACGTATAAATGAGGTGCGGGAGTTAAAGAGAGTAGGTTTGAGTAATATAGAGATATCCAGACGTACCGGACTTGATAGAAAAACAGTTAGAAGATATCTTGATGAAAACTTTAATCCGGTTCATGCTTCCTATGGCAAAAAGAGAAATGGGAAACTGACACCATATATAAAAACGATTGACGAATACCTTGAGAGAGGAATGATGGGTTCATATATTGTGGAAAAGATACGTGAAATGGGATATGATGGTTCGTCATCAACTGTGCGGCATTATATGACAGACTGGAAGAAACGGAGAAAAAAATATTACGATAGAAGTAGAGAAGATGGGACAAAAACAGAAATAATAAAAAGAGAAAATATATTTAAGCTATTGTACCACCCAATAGAAAAAGTAAAAATAATCAGTGAGAAACAATTTGAAATGATATGCAAAGAATATCCGTTTTTTGAAAAAATATATAAAATAACATGGGAATTTAAGGATATGCTAACTAATAAAAATATTGAAGCCTTCGATAAATGGATAGAGCGGGCTAAAAATCTAAACATACCGGAAATAAACAGTTTTATGAATGGAGTTGAACGAGATATGGAGGCTGTAAGAAATGCGATAAAATATGAATATAGTAATGGGTTTGTAGAAGGGTGTATTAATAAACTAAAGGTAATAAAACAAATTATGTATGGCCGTTGTAGTTTTGAAACATTAAAAACCAAAATTCTCCAGCTTGAAAAAATGAGGTTGTTCAACTAACTATGGAAAGACCCAATTATTATTGACAACAACAGCCATGTAAAACACTTTTAAACTACAACATAGCAAACTGCCATAAAAAATTCAGTAAAAATCTAAAAAAACTATCCAGTATAGGAGGAGCCGCCTTATGATGAAGTTTTTTGGCAATTTAAGCTTAGGAAAAAAACTGTACTCAGGATTTACAGCAGTAATTTTAATACTTATCATGCTTTCAACAATCACATTTATGAATTTTTCAAAACAGCATCAAGCTACAATTTGGAACAAGCATACATACGAAGTTTTAATGGAGCTTGACGCTCTATTAGAAGAAATGTTAAATATGGAAACCGGCCAGCGTGGTTTTGCCCTAACTGGAAATGAAGCATCCCTTGAACCATTCATTAATGGTAAAGCTGATTTTGAACAGCATTACAACAAGGTAAAAGAATTAACTTCTGACAACCCAAAACAGCAAGAACTTTTGGCTGAACTTAAAAGCGTACAGCAGGAATGGCTGAGAATAGCTGAAAACAGTATTGAGCTTAGAAGAAATGTTGTAAACGGAATAGGTACCATGGATGATATTATAATTGAAGAGCAGGCAGCACATGGTAAAGAGTTTTTTGATAAGTTCAGGCAAATAATTCAAGAAAGCCAAAATATTGAAACTGAATTGCTGGAAGCACGTGTAGAAGAAGCAGAACGTCTAAAACAAACAACAGACTTTGTTATTATTATAGGGTCAATTTTTTCAGTGTTAATTGCACTGGCAATTGCATTTTTTATCACAAGGATGATTACCCGTCCTGTTAATGAAATAAAAATGGTAGCCCAGCAAATTGCAAAAGGAAATTTAGATGTTGTAGTAAAGAAGCATTACAAAGATGAAATTGGGGATTTATCAGAAGCCTTTAAAATAATGAGCGATAATTTAAATGAAGTGATGACTAATATTAATTCTTCTACTGAACAGGTGACATCAGGTTCTAGACAGCTTTCTGACTCCAGCACAGCTCTCTCCCAAGGTTCTGCTGAACAGGCTTCTTCCATAGAAGAACTAACTTCATCTATAGATGAAATTTCATCCCAAACTAAAAACAACGCAGAAAACGCAAACCAGGCTAATTTACTTGCTGAAAAAGCTAAAGAAAATGCAGCTAAAGGTAATGAACGCATGAAACAGATGTTAAAGGCTATGGTTGAAATAAACAGTTCCTCTGCAAATATATCTAAAATTATAAAAGTTATTGATGAAATTGCATTTCAAACTAATATACTGTCTTTAAATGCAGCAGTTGAGGCTGCAAGAGCAGGACAGCACGGAAAAGGCTTTGCAGTAGTGGCAGATGAAGTAAGAAATCTTGCACAAAGATCAGCAGATGCGGCAAAAGAAACTACAACAATGATTGAAGGTTCTATTAGCAAAGTGGAAGATGGTACTAAGATTGCAACTGAAACTACAGAAGCCCTGAACGAGATAGTTGAAGCTATCGGAAAAGTAACTACTTGGTAAATGATATAAGCATAGCTTCAAATGAACAGGCTTCTAAAATTTCACAGATAAACCAAGGTATTATACAGGTATCTAAAGTAGTTCAAACCAATTCTGCTACATCTGAAGAAATTGCAGCTGCAAGTGAAGAACTCGCAAGCCAGGCAGAAGTATTAAAAAAACAGGTTTCAAGATTTAACCTTAAAAAGGGTCAAATGCCTTCATACTTTTCGTATAAAGGAATAAATAATATTGATCCAAATCTTCTGAAGATGCTTGAGGACATGCATGACAGAGAAAAAATCAACAATGATATGACTGATGAAAATAGTCATGAACCGGTATTAAGTAATTCAAAAGAAATTGAAATAAATGGTAATGACTTTGGAAAGTATTAGTCTAGAATTAATTTAAGGCTATTGGATATCCTCCGGTAGCCTTTTTTGTTTTTTCATATAAATATTTTGAATTGCTATTTTGAATTACCTTTTTTAAAACTTTTTTTACTGTTTACCGCTACTTGACAACAACTAAAAAATGCTATATACTTCAATTAACGCGTGTTAGTAAATTATTTTTTTAATAGTTTAAATAAATGCAATTTACTAAAATTCTAAAAAAACTACTTCTACTAAAAACACTCATTCTACTAAAAGCAATCTAAAAAAACTATTCACTAAAAAAATATTAATAAAAATTTAAAATGGGGGTGTGTGTTTATTCTTTTAATTATTAATATTTTCTAATTATTTTAAAAAATCTAATTATTTTAAAATTTTATCAGGGAGGTATAATATGCTTAAAAAATCTTGTTTTGCAGTTATTTTAACAGGTTTACTTTTATGTACCCTTATACTCACTGTTCCTTCGGAGATTTTAGGGGCAGGCAATGTGGTAACTACATATTTTGAAGCTAATTTTTCAAATTATGACTCAAGCTTATGGGAAAAAGCTGACTGGGATAATGGAGATATGTTTAATTGCATGTGGAGACCTAGCCAGGTTACAATAAATAACGGCAAAATGGTTCTTACATTAGACAGGGATTATGATCCAAGCCACCATTATCCATATAAAAGCGGCGAATACAGAACAAAATCATTTTTTGGATTTGGATACTATGAAGTAAGAATGAAACCTGCAAAAAACCCTGGCATAGTATCATCATTTTTTACGTATACAGGGCCATCGGACGGTAATCCATGGGACGAAATAGATATTGAGTTCCTTGGAAAAGATACAACTAAAGTTCAATTCAACTGGTGGAAAAATGGACAGGGAAACAATGAATATTACTATGACTTAGGCTTTGACGCATCACAAAGCTTTAATACATATGGCTTTGATTGGAAGCCAAATTCAATTGACTTTTATGTAAATGGAGTAAAAGTATACACCGGAACCAGAAATATACCTCAAACACCTGGCAAGATAATGATGAATTTATGGCCTGGTATAGGTGTTGATGATTGGCTTGAACCTTTTAACGGAAGAACTCCTTTGACAGCGGAATACGAATATGTAAAATATTATCCAAATGGTTTCCCTGGAAACCAACAGTCTCCACAGCCACAACAGCCCTGGCAGCCACAGCCTCAGCCGCAGCAGCCCTGGCAGCCACAGCCACAACCACAACAGCCCTGGCAGCCTCCGGCATCCGTTAAAAGTGCTTTTAATACCATCCAGGCAAATGATTTTGATGATACAAATGCATCAAATATTCAAATAATCAACACTGACAACGGAAGAGGAATTGGTTATATTGAAAATGGAAATACAGTAACCTACAGAAATGTTGACTTTGAAAACGGAGTATCAAGCTTTAGTGCAAGAGTTGCATCAGATATGAATTTCCCAACAGAGATTGAAATTATTGTTAATGGGACAACATTAGGCTCTTTATCAGTATCATCAACGGGAGGGTGGAATAATTACAGGGAATTATCCACAAATGTTAGAAATATTACAGGAGTACACGATTTGGTGCTAAGATTTTCAGGTCCTGTTAATGTTGATTCATTTCTATTTAGTTCAAGCAGCGGAGCACCACAGCAACCAGAACCTCAACAACCTTGGCAGCCACAGCCTCAACCACAACCGCAGCAGCCAGGCGATACCGGAAACCTTTCAATATCTGTTTCTGAAAACACTTGGGGCGGTGGAGCTACACTAAACGTTACAATAACCAATAACGGTTCGACAGCAGTTAATGGCTGGACAGCTAATTTAAACTTTTCCGGGGATGTAAAAGTAACAAGCTCCTGGAATGCAAATTTAAATCAGAGTGGTTCTTCTGTAAGCGTAAGCAATGTTGACTGGAACAGTACAATACAGCCAGGTGCCTCAGTAACATTTGGATTTAACATTTCATACAGTGGTTCATATTCAAGACCGTCTGCTTCAGTAAAGTAAATTAATATATAAAGTAATTAATATATTAAATAAAAAGAAATAGCAGTTACTTTTATAAAAGTAACTGCTATTTCTTTTTTATATGTTGAAATCATAATATTCTATTCTTTTTCCTCTTCTTCATAATATCTCTTAAAATTTGCATAGTTTGCTGTATTCATGTTAGCTAATTTTAAAGCTTCTGATTCTGAGTGGTAAAAACCATAAAATGGTGTAATAGTACTTCCACCTTGTGTTACTTCATCTATTATGTTTTTCCCGTCAACTATCATTTCCTTATTGTCCAAAATTAAACAATAATAGTCATCTATGGTTTTGTCATAATAATTTTCAATTACTTCCAACTGCTCATCATATGTAAGCTCATATTTCGCTAATTCCGTTGAAATGTAATTAACTGCTTCCATTCCATTATATACCGTATAAGTACCTGAGTAGTATGAATCTGTCCTGTCATTTGAATAGCGGTACCACTTAAAACTTCCGTCTTCTTCTAGACATAAAAGAGAACCGTCATTTGCTTCCCAGTAATATCCAGAGAGTTCATCTATCTTTTCATTAGCTGACTCTGATTTACATCCCCATGCAGTAATTAATGATATACAGACAAAAAAAATAATACCTGTAATTTTAACAATTTTTTTATTCATTATTAACCCCCTGTTCCACAATACCTAGTCTTATGGTAATTTGTGTATTTATAATTTTCTACAATTATTGTATACTATTATCTAGGTAAATACAACTCATTTTTTGTTTATAATATAAAAATATAAAGAATTTAAAAAATAAAGAATTTTTTTATAATTATAAAATGCAGTTATGACTTTATAAACTCACTAAGCAAAGCAATGACCTCAGCTCTGGTTACAGGTTGATCCGGTCGGAATGTACCGTCAGGATAGCCCTTTACAAAGCCCTTTTCATAAGCCTTTTTAATTAATTCTTCAGCCCAGTGCCCTTTTATATCTTTAAAGGGCAAATCATAATATAATTTTAAATAATCAATTATCTCCCGGAATGGAAACAACTCTCCCGGACAATAAGGTCTTTGCTTTTTATCAATTTCATAGTGTCCGATAATTGTTTTACTGGATGGTTCAATTCTATGTCCATATTTTTCATACACATACTCAATTATATATTTATGCAGCCATTTAGTTGCTTTTAACTGCTCATCTGTCAGCTTACCTTTGGTTTCTGCCCACACCCCTTCATGCTCAATGCTTACAGAATACCAGTTTGGATTTATATTTTTGCCTTTTTTAAGCACCACCTCAGCCGTTGCGTTTTCTATCCCGTTTGTCAGCCCGTTAGCCCAGGCACTGTCTTCAATATTCACAAATTGATATATCTCACCTTTTTTGCTCACACCAAAATGTGCACTGCTAATTTTATTGTCCGGAGAGGTAAACCAGCTTATCAGGCTGGATATGGAACCTTCTGAAATGTGATTTACAATTATTTCTGGTATGTGATTATTTCTGCTTGATTTATTGGTGTTGGTATTTCCTACAAATTTAATTTCAAACATAACCTTTTCCTCCAAGGTCTTTAGCTTGATTTTTAGCAAAGAATTTTATAATTATTTTCCCTCTCTTTAATCATATGTTTTATGTTTCCTAGAAGTGATTCATTTAGGAAAGTAATACATTTGGTTTTTTAATCTTATATGCCAAAAACTGAAATTTAGGGTTAATAAAAAGGTCACAGTAATTGTGACCTTTACTGGTGGAGGCGAGGGGAGTCGAACCCCTGTCCGAAACTGTTTCCACAAGAGCTTCTCCGGGTGCAGCTCTTACTTTGACATTCCCTCACTGCATCGCCTAAGAGCTGGCTATGCAGTTTGGTATCCTTTTAAAGTCCGCCGCAGACCAAGGATACATCTGCGGTAGTTCTAGCATTTAACCTCCCATGCAAAAGGCCTGACTTAATGACGCCAGTTCCCCAAGGCTCAGGAACCCCGGGCTGACGGGCTGCCTGTTCTTAGGCAGCAGCTGGTACGAAATTATCGTTTTTAGCGTTTATTTTTATCTCTCGTTTTTTAAAGAGGCCAACGAGAATCCTCTACCCGCTACTCTAGCTTCAACAATCCCGTCGAAACCATTACGCCCCCATATTTAATTTTAAAAATTTTCTTTTAACCTTCTTTCAATTTGTCTTTGGGCATCCCTTCTTGCGATGTCTTCCCTCTTGTCATGAAGCTTTTTACCTTTGCCGATGCCTAATGCAATTTTTACTTTACCTCTTTTAAAGTATACTTCAAGGGGTACTAATGACATTCCCTTTTGCTGGATATAGCCTATAAGTCTCCTTATTTCATGTTTATGCAAAAGAAGCTTCCTGGTTCTAAGAGGATCTTTATTATATATATTTCCCTGTTCGTAGGGACTAATATGCATCCCCTGTATAAATACTTCACCGTTTTTTATGATAGCATAACTATCCTTGAGATTAACTTTCCCAGCCCGTATAGACTTTACCTCAGTGCCTGCTAAAACAATGCCTGCTTCTAAAACATCTTCTACGAAATAATCCCTTCTGGCACTTTTGTTTTGTGCAACAACTTTCTTCGCTTCTTTTGCCATTTTATACTAACCGCCTATAACATTGATATTTAAAGTAATTCCCTTAAATATTAAGAATACTTGTAAATGAATACTGACAAAAATAACCCTTCCTTCCTGAAAGGGTATTAATCTTGCTTTCAATTATTAATTATATCACTTTAAACTCCTATGTCAAGGTCTATTAAAAATAAGCACCTTGGTTTCAATTACCAAGATGCTTACCTTTATAACAGTATGCTTTCTTTACAGAATACTTGCTTTAGAAAATACCTGCTTTTGTATTTCCCCGTCAGTTGTTGGAGTCCCCTTCAACGGGAAATCTGTCTATGATATTAAGTATGTATCTTGTTAATATAGTATAATCAACTGAATCTACAACTCCATCCCCATCTAAATCTGCTGCATTAAAGTCAATGTAATTATTATTTCCAAAGTGTAAAATACAACGCCTAAGCAGTGCTGCATTCATTGTGTTTATCATACCGTCCTCGTTTAAATCCCCATAGTAGGGAGGACCCGGTGGGGCAAGGCTAAAAGTAATACCAGGAACATTAAAAACAAGAACCAGAGTAAATAATACTAATAATAATTTCTTGTACATACACGTCCCTCCTTATTTATTTTCCCCAAACAGTTGACAACACAAAAAACTTAAGAATAATTAACTAGTAATAAACCAGGCATCTTAGCTATAAAAACCAAGATGCCTGGTTTATAAGTTTTTATCTGTAAAATGCTATTTTTACATCTGTTGTTTCAACGGTATTAGTGACCATTGATGTAATTTTGAATGAAAGAACGTTTTCTCCATCTATATTTAATTCATATTCCCCATCTAAAACAAGCTCCGGTGATGTGATTAATAACATGCTCTGATATTTTTTTGGAGCAGTAAAGCTTAAAATTTCTTCTCCATTTGATGTAATGCTAATGACTGAGCCTTCCTCAGCTCCTCCTAACAGCACTGTGCACTGGGTGGACAACTCCGGATTTGGAGAACTGTTCATTTCACCTGTTGCAATAAGTGTTCCACCTGTAATTGTAAAGGTATTTGGGTCGCACAATATTCCTGCTGCCAATTTCTCATCATCTGAATTATCCGCACCTATTGCTGTTATGTTGCCGCCACTTATAGTAACCTCTGCAAGTTCTTTTGCGTATATAGCACTGGATTCTTCAGATAACAGTTTGATGTTTCCACCATTTATTTTGATGCTGTTTTTTCCGTCTATAGTTTCTGCAACGGATATAGCATCTATCTCACCGCCATTTATTACAACATAGCTGCCCTTTATACCGTCATTACCGGAGGATATTTCAAAATTACCATTTTCAATTAAAACACATTCTCCTGCATCAAATGCATCTGAACCGGAATTAATACTAAAGTGCCCGCCTTCTATTGTTATATCCAGATCTGCTGTTATAGCGTCTTTGCCTGCATCAATTACAAATGTACCACCATTTATGGTTATTGAACCGTCAGAGTCTATACCGTCATCTTCACCTGAGGTGGATTTTAAATTAAAGCTGCCTTTTTCAATAATAATATCACCTGAAACACTGAATACATCCCCAAATGAAGTTATATCTATTTCTCCGGCTTCCAATGTTAATGAACCTCCTATATCAAATCCTTCTTCCCCTGCTTCAATCTTTATCTTTCCACTTCTTCCTACTCCGATGCTTGCCTCATTTTTTACTATTATTACATCCCCGTCTGCATTAAGTCCGTCACGCTTTGATACAATCTCTATATCCCCGTCTAATATTGATATATCTGATTCAGTTGTTAAACCATGTTTTCCTGCGTCAAACCTTAAAATACTTTCTTTTATTTCTATTCCTCCATCGGCATCAAAAATATCATTTTCAGTGGATGTTATATAAAACGCTCCTTTGTTAAGTATCATTTTTCCAGAAACGTCAAAAGCATCTCCTATAGATGTTATCTCCAATAAACTTATTCTGTCTTCACTGTCAAGAAGTGTTACATCTCCATCAACATCAAAGCCTTCTTCATTTGCCTCAATAAATATTCTGCTATCTTTTATAAGTACACTTCCTCCTGTATTAAATCCATCCCGTCCGGTATTTAAAACTAATTCTATAACATCATCTAATTCTATCTCACCTTTTGATGTTATGCCATGTTTTGCAGCTTTTATGTTTAAACGTCCTTTTTGTATGTAAATTCCTGCTTTACTGTCAATTCCGTCTGAAGCAACGTCAATTTCTATGTCTGAATCTATTATTTCTATACCTTCTTTTGAATGGATTCCGTCCGAAGCTGCATGAATTTTTATATCTGAACTTATTATTTCTATGCTTTCTTTTGAATGAATTCCGTCTGCTGCATTTGATACAATGTTTACTCTGGTTCCTTCAATACATAACTTAGAATAGCTTATAATACCCTGATCATAATTACCGGTTACACTTAAAATACCAGGCCCACATATTGACAATGGGGCATTACTTACTAATGCACCTTCAACTTTTTCTTCTTCAGTATCGTAAATGCTAACACTTCCATCAGTTAAACTATTGAATGCGGTCTTTGTTACAATATCTGCTTTATTTGCATTGGCAATGTATATTGCAGGTCCATTTGAATTGGTTATATTTGCATTAATTAATTCCAATTCCACATCTCCTGTAGTATCTACCTTTATCATTCCGTCTTCTAATGTTCCCTTTACTTTGTACCTTCCCCCTGCTGTAATGGTAACAATTGAATCCTCTACACTTATGCCTTTCCCGGAATATTCTATTGTATCTCCTAAAATAATTTCCCCGTCCATTGGCGGAATTGCTTCAACTGGAAATTTATCTATGATATGAAGTATGTATCTTGATAAGAAAACATAATCTATTGAATCTACAAAACCATCCCCGTCTAAATCTGCAATATTTGTATCTTCATAAGGTTTTACATTTAAAACATGACGACTAAGTATTGATGCATCTATTGAGTTTATGTCACCGTCTTTATTTAAGTCCCCGTACAAAATGTCTCCCTGGCCGTAAACAACACCGGAAATGCTAAAAAGAAAAACAACCGTTAATAAAATCAGAAAAATCTTTTTGTACATACATCTCCCCTCCTGTTTATTTACTCACATGTTATTAAAAATAACAAAACAACTAAAAAATACTAAAAATTTACACCACCTTACATAATATTTTATAATAATGACTGTGTCACTATCTATTATTATATCATAGATTACATAAATATTTTGAATTTTTTACCTTCTTATTAAAATAAATACCTCTATATTATTATTTTACAACATAATTTCTTTTTAAGTATAGTTTTATCATTTTTTTGCCTCATACTGAATTGTATATAAAGTTTACATAATTTTTAAAAATATTTTTTAAAAAACAGCCTCTTAGCTAAGAGACTGTTTTTTATATATTATAATTTAAGGAGAAAAGAAATGCCTGAATTACCAGCCGCCACCCCAGCCACCGCCTGGGAAGCCACCGCCCCAGTCGCCACCTGGGAAGCCACCTCCACCCCAGTCACCGCCTGGGAAACCGCCGCCCCAGTCACCGCCTGGGAAACCGCCACCGCCCCAATCACCGCCTGGGAAACCGCCGCCCCAGTCACCGCCTGGAAAGCCGCCACCCCAGCCGCCTCCTGGGAAGCCGCCAAATGGATTAAACTCAATACCACCATCAACTGTCACAATTGAACTTGTGGTAAATGTTCTTTGAGGGTTTCCATTTACGTACATGGTATATGTAGTATTTAATCTAAGCTCCGGAGATGTAAATATTAATGTACTAAATGTTCTTGGAACTGTAAAATTAGCTACTTCAACATTGTTATTACTTCTAATGACAATGGTGGAATTTGCCGAAGCCCCGCCAAGCACTAATACCGGTTGTGTAGTTGCTTCCCTGGTTATCTGGCCTACATTTCCTCCCATACCGATAACGGTACCGCCTGTAATAGAAAATGTGGCACCATCAGTGTCTATACTTCCTTCCGGACTACCGGATGCAACTATAAACATATATCCGCTATTTATATGTACTGTTCCGTTTGAATCAATTCCGTCCCCTCTTTGTATATTTATATAAATATTTCCGCCATTAATGGTTACATCTCTTTGAGCATTTATTCCGTCATTGCCGGCCTCTATTGTAATCTCCCCACCATTTACAATAACTGCTCCTTCACCACTTTCAATTCCTTCATAACCATCTTTTATATTAAAAATACCATCGTGAATAACTAAATCTGAACTAGAGTGCAGACCGTCATCTTTTGCAAAAATGTTAAATTCCCCGCCAAATATTTCTAAATTTCTGTCAGCTTCTATACCGTCACTCTCAACACGGATGCTAAACAACCCATTTTCAATTGTAATATCGTAATCAGCTGCTATACCGTCTTTACCGGATCTCAAATCGAAAACCCCGCCTGTTATCACTATTGATTCATTTGAATCTATTGCATCTTCGTTATATGAAAGGGCGTTAATTGTACCTCCGTTTATTGTTATGCTGCCTGTGATGTTAATACCGTCTTCAGGACATTCCAGAGTAATAGCACCATTGTCTACTCTTAAACTTCCGGTGGTATCAATTCCCTGCTCTCCCGCTTTAATGTTTATAGTCCCGCCCTTCATTATCATATTTGCTTCAGAATTAAATCCATCCTTTTGGGCATTTATTGTTATATAACCATCAGTTAATGTTATATCTCCCTCTGCTGCTACTCCGTGTTTAACTGCAGAAATATTAAATGTTCCACCTTTGATATTAATATTACCTTTACAGTCTATACCATCAGAATCTGCGGTAACATCTAATTTACCCCCTGCAATTTCCATGTAGTCCTTCGCATGTATTCCGTCTGTCACAGCAGACTGCACATTTATATTCCCATCTTTTATATATAACTCAGAATAACTTATAATACCATGCTCATAATTAGCTCTCACATTTAAAGTCCCTTTACCGTCAATCACTAATACCGGATTACTGGAAATAACACCCTTAACCTTTGCATCACCGGTATCATATATACTGCTGCTTCCATCATTCAATGTATTTATAGTGCCATTTTCCAATATAATATTTGCTTTATTTGCTTTTTCAACATAAATAGCAGGACCGTTTGAATTAGATATACTTACTCCTTTTAAACGAAGGGTAACTTCTCCGGAAGTATTCACATGGAGCATCCCATTTGTCAACGTCCCGGCAATTGTATACTCTCCGCCTGCTGAAATTCTAACAATTGACCCATTTACTGATATTCCTTCTCCTGAATATGTTATATTAGATCCTAAATTAATCTCTCCTTTACCAAGACCTGGAGATGTTCCCGGATTAAAAACAGATCCCACAGGAAATCCGTCTATAATCTCAAGAAGATATCTTTTAAGTAACGCATAATCTAATGTGTCTACCATACCATCCCCGTTTAAGTCAGCTAAAGTTAGATTCTCAAGTTGTCTTTCTTCCATAATGTACCTGTTCATTAATGTCACATCAAAAGAATTGATCTCTCCGTCACCGTTTAAATCCCCATATAAGGCTGTACCGGCATAAACCAGGCTATAGGCACCTATAACCGTCACTAAAAACAAAATTAATGCACAATATTTTTTTTGCATACATGTCCCCCCAATTTTTTAAGCTTTTTATTTTAGTTTTTAGTGCCTTATTACCTCTTCTTTGCAGTGTCTTATTGTTTTCCTGCATTTTTCAGGCTGTATTTTAGCATTATAAAGCCTTATATTAAATATTCTCAAGCACTCTAGCTTTTAAGCCGTTTTATTTAAAAAAACCCGCTGTTTTTTTAAACAGCGGGTTTTTTTTTATTTTTATCTACCCTTTATAGTTCATTTAGTAGTTTGTATAAAATCACTGCAGCCTGTGCCCTGTTTGCATTTGCCAGTGGAGCAAATTCACCGGTTTCCATACCTCTTATAATTCCTGCTTGCTGCATTGTTTTTACAGCTTCTTTTGCATAGCCGGCAATTTCTGAATCATCTTTAAAATCTACTGCTGCTTCTTTAAGCTCTAATGTAATTCCCACAGTTTTTAAAGTGTTAAAAGTCATTACTGCCATGTCTTGCCTGCTAATCTGGTCATTTACTCCAAAGGTTCCGTCCGGTCTTCCTTTTACAACGCCCAGCTCATATGCAGTTATTATAGCATTTTCGTACCAGGCACCTGCTTCAACATCACTAAATGGATTATCCTGTCCATCAGATTCTAAATTAAATGTATTAACTAACATTTGTGCAAATTCTGCCCTGGTTACATTTTTAAGTGGTGCAAATGAATCCTCAGACACACCCTTTATGATGCCGCGTGCTGCAAGAGCTATGATAGCGTCTTTAGCCCATGAAGTCTGGTCTAAATCATTTAGTGTTACATCAACAGGATCTGCTGTAAATTTACCAAAGGATTCTGCTTTAAATTGAACTTTTCCGTTGCTGTAATATCCGTTTCTAATAACTTTAGAATTACCACTGTCATCAATGTAACTTACTACAACCTGACCTGGATTTATGTTTGCGTCTAATGTGTAATTAAAGGATATATTTACTTTTTGATTTTTATCAAATTGCTTAATCTTTTTATCTCCAACTGATAAATAAAATTCATACACATTGTTGTCTGCTTTAGTTACACCTAGTAAAATAACAGCATCGTCTTCTGAATTTTCAAAGAAAGATACCGGTAATTCAACAGAAGTTGCATCTGTATTCACTTCAATTATTTTAACATTAGCTTCTAATGCTTCTTTCATCTGTTTAGCATTGAATTCTACAACTAAACTTCCAACATCTTCTGTGTTTTTAACATCAACTTTTCCTTTTCCGTCTTTTGCATTGCTTATTATCTTTTCAAATATTTCATCAGTTACAGCAGCAGAAGCCTTTCCTTCATCATCAATAACCAACTCAACTACTGCGTCAGTTTCATCTTCAGTTTTGTCTTCGTCAGCTTTGTCAGAACTTCCTGAAGATTTACTTCCTCCTGTACTGCCTCCAGGGGTCTTGCCGCCTTCTGATGAATCAATTTTATCAACAAGAATCAGGTTACCGAAAACTGATGGATCCATATATCCTGTACCTGTTATATCGTTCCATGCCACAACACTCTGACGGGAACCATTCTTTGCATCATTAATCTGGAGGTCAAAGCCTATAACTGTATCTTTGGAAGGAGTTATTTCTGTAAACGGTATTTTAACTTCAACTATATAATTTGTACCTGAAACACTTGTTGCTGATTCAAATCCTTCCTCTATGCTTTGAGGGTTGAAGGAAGTTTCATTATCAAAGTTAACCCTGTACTGTCCATGGTTTCTTCCCTGATAGGATGTAGTCTTGGAATTTGTCTGGTCAACGAAAACCTCAATGGAGTCCTGCTCCCATGGATCTCTATTGCGCTTGTCAAGTGCATCATCTTGTACTTCAATTAAAACATAGAGGTTTTCTTCATCCCAAAGTGCTCTTCCAAAACCGGTAGCACCTTGCCATGCTGTCTGATACTGGTCTATATTTATCTTAGGTGCTTTTTTCCATATGTCATCTATCTCACCGTCAATAACAGGTGTTCCATATACTGCTTTCGCTTCTTTAGGTTCTCTTTCCTCACGTGGGTTTTCTTCAATAAATTTTTCAGGATCCATAATTGCATAATAAGCTGGTTTAGCCTGCAACTCAGCATCAAACAACACCGGACTTCCCTCAGTTCTCCAGCTGGAAGCATCATCCAATCCCCAAATAGTCACTCTTGCAATATGGTCAGAGTATTCTTTATAAAGTTTAAATAATTCTGCATATAAGTAAGCCTGGTCAATAGCTTCCTTTTCTGTAAGTACAAAGTCGGAACCAGCAGTAATATCAAGCTCAGTAATGCTTATCTCAACACCTAACTCTGAAAATTTCTCTAAAGATAAGCGTACATTTTCTACATTTGTATTTACATTATAGTGAGACTGCATTCCAATACCGTCAATTAACAGTCTGCCGTCATTTTCCGCTGCGTACCTGTCGTTAATGTCTTTTACCATGCTGTACATTACAGATGCTTTCTGCTGGTTATCATCATTGTAGTCATTATAGTATAATTTCACATCTGTCCAACCGTTTTCGTCCAGTACTTCCCTTGCAATTCTAAAGGCTATCTCTACATAATCCGGTCCAATTGCTTTGTACCAGGAAGATTCACGAAGTGCCCACTGCCAATTGTCAGGGGTTGCTGTATCAGTTAAACCGTCTTTAATTGCTTCGTTTACAACATCCCAGCCAATTACCTTGTCCCCGAAGTTTTCTATAACTGTTGTGATGTGAGTTCTCAAGTTTTCAAGGGCTTCTTCACGGCTTAGCGGATTGCCGTCTTCATCTGTACTTAGCCACAGAGGCATTTGCTGATGCCATACCAATACGTGGCCAAACATTTCAAATCCTTCTTCTTTAACTTTATCCACAAGTTGGTTTTGTGCACTGAAATCAAATTCTCTCCGGGAATTATATACACAATCCGGTTTCATAGCATTTTCCGCTGTAAGAACATTAAAATGATGTTTTAGAAGCTCAAGTCTTTGACCTTCTAAATCCACTGCTGATACTATATTACCAACTAAAAAGTAATCTTTATAAGCCTCCTTTATTGGTGTCAAATCAGTCTGAATCGGCTTTCTTGCACCAACAGGACCAATATAAGAAATTTCAAAATCATCCATATAGAATTTTACTTCGCCGTCAGGCTCATCAACTGTTTCCACATATGCATATAAAACAGCCGGATTAACTGACAGTGTGAAATCACCTGACAACTGTACCCACTCTTCATCTGTTACGGTTACATCCTTAGAGACATTGGTAAATGTATCACTTCCGCTTTGTACGCTAATACGCAGTACAGTTGGCACTTCACCTTCTGCCATTTTAACCCATGCAGATAAGTGGTATTTATGTCCCTTATGCATTTTGCCCATAACGTCTAAAATCGGCCCGTTATATCTACTTGATACAGTTGCACTTAAGCTTTGGGAACCATCTTTAGTGTAGTTATCTTCAGTTGTAAGTTCTATGCTCCCGTAAGAAGCATCTCTTATTACCCAATTGCCGATACCGTCTTCAAAGTCAGCTTTAATACCGGTCTGGTCTTTACCTATGCTCACATTATCTAAGTAAAAACCAATTTCCGGATGATTTGACTCAATATATAGTGTGAGTTCATCCATATCTTCTGTAAAAGTATAAGTACCGCTTACCTGAACCCACTGTGTATCTGTTATTTCAACAGCAGCTATGTTTTTCCAATTCTTTGATTCAGCACCTGAAGCCAATTCTTCCATAGTAATGGAAAGAATTAATGCCTCTTCAAAATCTTCAGGAATTTCTATAACCTTCACATAGGCACAGATATTGTATTCTGTGTCTTTTTTAAGTGAGTTAACCAGGTTGATGCTTGGTCCTTCCCAATTTTGAGTTCTTCCGGTGGTTTTTAAGCTGTATTGTCCGGCATATACTTCTTCATCAACTACCTCTAAGCTTACACCGCCTCTTTGCCTCCAGCCCTGAGTTGTTCCGGTTTCAAAATCATAAAAGAATTCTTCCTCTTCTTCTCCGGATTCAGATGTTGAGAGGCATATAATTGACACATCGTCTATGTAGATATCAGGAATAACATCTCCTTCATCTGTTCCTTCCCCTGGTTCTATCCAGATTAAAAATTCTGTAGTAGCCATTGGTACTTCGTAGTCTTTTAACTCAAATACCGTCCAGTCTTCAGAAGTAACTTCCCTGTTTCCTATAAGCCACGGATAATTTTCTTCTCCTCCTGAAGCCACCTTGCTGGCTATGTGGTATTCACCCGTTCCTTCTGATATTCTTAATTTTAATGATATATTGTACTTTTTGCCTGACTCCATCAGGGTTGTTAAATTTAAGAACGGCTGGCTATCCTTTGAATTTCTGTTCTTAAACACTAATGACTTGTTGTCTCCCCAGTCATATATGTCAACTTCCCCACCGTCTCCCCATGACTTTGCTACCCAGTTGCCAGGGTTTCCGTCTTCAAAGTCCTGGAATAATACTTCTGTAACTTCTTGAACTTCTACAATTTCCACATCATCAATATAAATGTCCGGGATAACATCCCCCACGTCTGTTCCTTCCCCTGGCTCTATCCAGATTAAAAACTCTGTAGTATTCATTGGTACTTCATAGTTTTTAAACTCAAAAACCGTCCAGTCTTCAGAAGTAACTTCCCTGTTTCCTACTATCCAGATATAATTCTCTTCCTCTTCTGAAGCCACTTTAGCAGTAATGTGGTATTCACCTGTTCCTTCTTCCAGTCTCAATTTCATCGACATGTTGTATTTCTTGCCTGATTTCATAAGATTTGTTATGTTTAAGAATGGCTGGCTCTCACTTGAGCTTCTGTCTGAAAGTACTAAAGATTTATTGTCACCCCAGTCATAAATACCAATTTCCCCGCCGTCTCCCCACGGCTTCGCTGTCCAGTTTCCTGTGTCTCCATCTTCAAAGTCTTGGAATAAAATCTTTTCCCCTAAAGGTAAAAACTCTTCCCCGTATACAGTTAGAACGTTTGCCGGCAGTAACCAACTAATTAAAAGTACCATCATTACTAAAAAGCTACTCTTTCTTTTCATTTAAATAGACCTCCCAATTTTAACTATAATTTTAATGAGTTTGAAAGAATTAATAAGTTTAGCTTATAGAATGCTTTCTTTTTTCTTTTTCTCTTTTTTCTTTGTGAACTATTTACCCTCCCTTCTAAACTTATATTGAAAAACATATACACTACACCCCTTGAAATTATATTATATCTCTATATTTATTATATCTTTTTATTTGTTATCTTTATTGGTTATCTTTTTTTCTCTAACTTTTTAATATTGTATTTTTGAGAATTAGACCTATGCAGACAAACCTACGCAGACAAGAAAAATTAGTTTTAGTTTAAATAAAAAATTAAAATAAAAACTTATACTACATGTATATTTTAACACACACCCTGGTCTATGTAAATAAATTGTTGCAATAAATTGTTTCTGTGTGAATATCATTTAGTCACTTTATAGCTTATTATTGGTTTTATTTAATTACAATTTTTTGATATTATGTCTTATTATCATATTGATATTATCATTATTTTATTATATATAGCCAATTTCTTATTATGTTTATAAAAAAGTATCCACAAAAATAATTTTTCGTAGCATACTTAATATAAGGGAGTGTATTATTTTTGCACTTGTACTGCATCCCACCTTTCAGAAGTAAAAAATTAACTCTCCGTCATATGAAAATTATAAATAAAATGTTTTTTTTAAAATTATGATTATTATAAGTCAATTACTGCGAAATATATAAATGCGCAGTATTGTGAATAAATTGTATAAAAACAGGAGGGATATAAGATGAAACAAAAGGCAACAGTACTTTTGGCAATCATAATGTGTATGACAATTTTAGTTATGCCAAATGTACAAGCACGTACTGTAACATCAAATGAAATAGGCACACACGGGGGATATGACTTTGAATTTTGGGTAGATTCCGGTTCAGGGTCTATGACTTTAAAAGACGGCGGGGCTTTTAGCTGTCAGTGGAGTAATATAAACAATATATTATTCCGTAAAGGCCGCAAATTTGACCAAACCAAGACACATCAACAACTTGGTAATATTGTGGTGGAATACGCAGCTGACTACCGTCCAAATGGAAACTCATACCTATGTATCTACGGTTGGACAGTTGATCCCCTGGTAGAGTACTATATCATTGAAAGCTGGGGCAACTGGCGTCCTCCGGGAGCACAGTCAAAGGGTATGATTACAGTGGACGGCGGTACATACGACATTTATGAGACTACAAGGGTTAACCAGCCTTCCATTATAGGTACTGCAACTTTCCAACAGTATTGGAGTGTTAGAACATCTAAAAAAACAAGCGGTACTGTATCTGTAAGCCAGCACTTCAGAGCTTGGGAAAGCATGGGCATGAAAATGGGTAAAATGTATGAAGTTGCTACTACAGTAGAGGGATACCAGAGCAGCGGTTCTGCAGACGTTTATAAAAACGTAATTACCATTGGTGGAAGTATACCTAACGACCCAATAGACCCAGTGGAACCAGGAGGACCAGGTGGTTCTACAATGCCGGAGAATAACGGTCCTAACTCAAGAGACGCTTTCTCAATAATTGAAGCAGAAGAATACAACGCTTACAGTTCTTCAAGCATGGAAATTATAGGAACTGGCAATGGGGAAGGTATAGGCTATATAGAAAGCGGAAACACACTTACATTTAAAAACATAAACTTTGGCAGCGGTGCAAGCAAATTTACTGCATATGTTGCATCTGATGTGGAAAATCCTACAACAATTGATATAAGAATAGGAAGTTCAACAGGAACACGCATAGGTTCTTTACAAGTGGGTTCTACAGGTGGTTGGAATGACTATACAGAGCTTTCTACAAACATAACTTCTGTTACAGGGGTAAATGATGTTGTATTGGTATTTTCAGGTCCTGTAAATATTGACTGGTTTACATTTACAAAAGGAGGCGGAAGTGATCCGGTACCTACCCAGCAGCCTGGAATTAAATTTGGTGATTTAAACGGAGACGGAATAATTAACTCTATGGACGCATCAATTCTTAACAGATACATACTGGAAGTTTCAACTTCTATACCAAATATTAATGCTGCTGACTTAAACGGGGACGGAATAATTAACTCTATGGACGTTACACTGCTAGGTAGATATATATTAGAAGTTATTGATAGATTTCCTGCAGAGGATATAATGCCATCACCATCACCATCACCTTTACCAAAACCAACTGTAAATCCTAACAGTAAACTTGTAGCATTAACATTTGATGACGGACCGGACAATCAACTAACAGCACGTGTATTAGACAAACTTGACTATTATAATGTGCCGGCAACTTTCTTTATGATAGGTCAGAAAATCAACGGTTCAACTGCTGCAATTGTTAAAAGAGTAGTTGATTCAGGACACGAAATAGGAAACCACTCATGGGGTTATGAAAGCTTAAATAATAAATCAGTAAATGAAATAAGGAAGTCTGTAGAGGATACAAATGCAGTAATCATGCAGTATGCAGGGGTAAAACCTAACTTCTTCCGTCCACCAAACCTTGCAACAAGCCCTACAATGTTCCAAGCTATTGATTTAGTATTTGCAGGCGGTATTACGGCAAATGACTGGGATCAATCAACAACTGCCCAACAAAGAGCAAGCATGATACTAAACAGCGTAAGGGACGGTTCAATAATTCTTCTACATGACGTTCAGCCTTTACCACATCCTACACCTGAAGCTCTTGACATAATTATTCCTGAGTTAAAACGTCAGGGCTACGAATTTGTAACATTAACTGATTTGTTCAGGTTAAAAGGAGTACCTATTACACCTACTAACAGAATGTATAATTCAGTACCTTAAGCTGTTTGTTAATTTCAAACCTCTATATGGCAGGAAATTTTATAGAGGTTCTCCCCTAAAAATTAACTTTAAAATTTTAATCCCCCTTATAAAAATATTTTTATAAGGGGGAATTTTTTTAAAACTTTTTTATAGCATTTTTTATAATATTTTCTTAAACAATACCCAATTCAAACAAAAACGGCAGGAATCAAGTACAGTACAGGTTCATCATATAATTTAAGTTTATCAATCTTATTATTAATTTTGCTCCGGTCTGGTTTTATAAATAATTGCTGTGCCAATTATAAGTACAAATACGGATAATACCAGATACAGCGTACCGTTTAGTGAAAATTGAGGGAATTTAGAAGCCATTACTGCATAAGAATTCACCCCGACATGCAGGGCAACAGGTGCCCAAATTGAACCTGTCCAAAGGTATATATATGCCAAAAACAAGCCTAATAAAAAAGCATAAGTTCCTTGAACAGGGTCAAGATGTAAAAATCCAAACAAAAAGGCTTGTATGCCTATGGCTTTCGTTATACTGACATTCTTTCTTAGTTCATTGAAAATAAACCCTCTAAAAATAACCTCCTCTAAAAAAGGATACAGTATTCCTGTACTTAATAACAATAAAATTACATTATTAGAAGAAAGTATACTTTCAATTAGGGTGTTGTATTTTATAAAAGTATGTTCTAAATCAACATTATGCCTAATATAATTTAATAAAAAATCCACAACTATATTTGCAGCCACTCCGGTAAAAACCAAAACAAAAATCTTATAAAAAGGTATTTTTAAAAAACCACCTTCTTTATATATGTTTTTCTTTTTTAGTCTAAATATTGTAAAATACCCTATAGTAGAAAGAATGAAAGAAACAATATAAATAGCAGGTGTATACTGGGAAATAAATTTTTCCACTTGTGTTTGAATATAAATAATGTCTGCAAAGCCTATTTCCTTTGCATTTAAAATAAAAAACACAAACATTGCAATATACGAAGCAAAAAACTGACTTATTATAAATACCAGTAAATATAATAATATATTGCCAACCATTTCAAACTTTTTACTCATATGACTTAACCCTTCCTTTTTTTTCTGCCAACTTTTTCATTTCTTCCAGCACTTTATACGGGACATATAAATCACCTCTGCCCGTCCCTATACTTATATGAGGTTTTAAATACCCATGAAAATCACTCCCACCAGTTGGTACTAAATCATATTCTACAGCTAATTTCAAAAAAAGTATTGTTTCATGGGGCATGTTATCGGAATAAAACACTTCAATACCTTCTAAGCCGTATCCTTTTAACTCTTTCAGCAATGCATTAAGCTCCTCAATTGTACGGACACCTAAATAAATAGGATGGGCTAAAACAGGTATCCCGCCACATTTTTTAATTTCTTCTATAGCTTCTTTTGGCAGTAGCTTTTCCCTTTTCACATATGCAGGTCTCCCAACAGAAATATACTTTTCAAATGCCTCACTTATATTTTTGACATATCCTTTCTTAACTAAAACACTTGCTATATGAGGTCTTCCCACAAGCTTGTCCTTAGCTTCCGCTTTTACCTCTTCTAAAGTTATATCAATACCTAATTCATTGAGTTTTTTAATAATTTTGGGGTTTCTCTCGTCCCTGCTGGCTTTAAGCCTCTCTAACAGGGAAGTTATGTTTTTATGATTTCCATCAAAAAAATACCCCAGCAAATGCATTTCACTGTGAGGAGCAAAATCAGCACTTATTTCCACACCTGCTATAACTTCAATCCCTGCACTCTTACCTTCCTTCATAGCCTCATCAACACCATCTATTGTATCATGATCTGTTAAGGCAATTGCCGAAAGACCTGACTTTTTCGCATGCCTGACAAGCTCTGAAGGCGTCATAGTTCCGTCAGAAACAGTAGAGTGGGTATGTAAATCAATAAATTTATCCATAATGCTTTTCTCCCTTAATTTTTATGCTTCATTTTTATTTTTTCATAATATTTTCATAAATATAATATAAATGATATCCTTACTATTATACATGAAATACAGGCTTTTTTAAATAAAAATATAAAATATTATTTCCCACATCCTTCCACACTAATGCTTATGGTGTTATAATATACTTGTCATCAAATAAAGCCTATGGTGAAATAATGGTAGATATTATGTCTTTTGCATCTAAAGACAACACCTAGGGGGTACTATAGTTAGGAGGAGAATGCTTTGGACTCAAAAAGATGCTGCAGTAACTGCTTAAAAGGAACTTTTATCAACATAAACGGTGATATTCTATGCATTGAAAAAGGAGTTGTTTCCCCTGATTACGTTTGTTCAAAACACAGATATCTGCCTTCTCTTAAGTCTTTAAAAAGAAAAATTAACACCTGCAAAGACTGTGAACATTTTATTATGTTAGATACCAACAAAAATATTGAAGACAGGTGTATGGGCATATGTCAGTTGTTTACAGTCAGAAAGTATAACGGAAGAAAGAAAAAGACCTGTTCTAAATTTGTAAAACGTACAAGTAAGGAAGTTTCTTGAATTTATTTTTTTCTATTAATTATATTCTTATATTACCGATAAATATTACCGGTAGAGATTTTGACATAAGTTAAATGAGCGCCTGTAATTATATGCTGTGAAAAAGAGTGATATGTTTAAAAAGGGTGATATATTTGAAAGTAAGTGATATATTTTACCAAAAACTAAATGAAATTCAAAGCAGGGTACCAATAAAAATAGCCGGCACACATACACGTGAAAATACCTTTCAGGACGTCCTAAATTCTGCTTTAAATAAGAATATTAATGATAGTGATACTTACATCAGTATAGATACATTAAACCCAAATAACACTATTTTAGGCGCTGTAGATAAAGAGGGCAATGACAGGACCCATGATGTCAAGCGTGCAAGAGCAGCCCTTGCAAATAGCAGGGCTTATATTCCAACTGACAGAAATGAACTTATGGAAATGATTAATAGAAATATAGAAATTGCTTCACAAAAATTCGGGGTGGATCCTAATCTTATAAGAGCAGTTATGAAACAGGAATCAAACTTTAACCCCACTGTAATTTCACGTTCAGGTGCCCAGGGGCTGATGCAGTTAATGCCTGGCACGGCAGATTGGTTAGGGGTAACGGATCCTTTCGATATTGCCCAAAATATAGAAGGAGGAGTAAAATATCTTAGGGATCAGCTAAATAATTTTGAAGGGGATATAAAACTTGCCCTTGCTGCGTATAACGCAGGTCCAGGCAATGTTATAAAATACAATGGTATTCCTCCTTTTAGTGAAACACAAAACTATGTAGTAAAGGTTTTAGAGTATTACACAATGTATTCTAACTTAGGGCAGTAAACTTTCATTTTAAAATTTTAATTTTAGGTATTATATAAAAATACCAGGTTAAGTTGATTTTTATCCCACTTATACCTGGTATTTTTTGTTTTTGCGTGTGGTTTTTTATGGTATTTGTCTATGGTTTTTATATGCCGTTTACAAAATATCCACTGATTAATCCACAATATCCACATAGTTATCCACATCTAAAACCACTTAAAACAACGGCATTCCAGTATTATTTCCACAATATTCACATATTAAATTTCAACAGCATTCGTCATATTAACAAAATTTATTAATAGGACTTTTGTATTATTTTTCTTTATGTTTTTTTACGTAAACAACATTATTTTTTCTGTTTACCTGATAAAATGTATAAAAAAAAGCCTTGGTATTAAAGGCTTTGGCTATATTTCTTTTATTTACATGTATTTAAAAGGAAAGTTAGTATGTTTTAGATATAATACAAAAGTACCAGTTTTATTTTCTGATATTTCTCCACATATTTTTTATCCATATAAAAAAAATAATTATTTAATATGTGAATAACTAAATATTTCCCATGGATAATTTAAAAAGTTATCCACAGGACTTTTATTTTTCCCCAAGTTTCAATGCGGGAACGGCATTTAGGTACAAATCTGATACTTTGCCTTTTATCATACGGTAATAAGCAGAAGAAGCTATCATTGCCGCATTGTCTGTGCAAAGTATAGGGCTTGGGTAATAAGCTTTAAAATCATTGTTTAAAGACGCCCTTATAAATTCACTCCTTAAACAGGAATTAGCTGCAACCCCTCCTGCAAGTGCCACTTTAGATACACCCTTTAACTTTGCAGCAGTAATAAGATTATTAATAAGAACTTCCACTACTGCCCATTGAAAACTTGCACACACATCCTCAACTTTATAGCCCTCACCCTTTTGGGTCTGCACATTTATATAGTTTAACACTGCAGTTTTTATCCCGCTGAAACTAAAATCCAAACATCCCTTTTCAAAATACACCCTTGGAAAATTTATTGCTTCAGCATTACCGTCCTTTGCAGCTTTGTCTATTAAGGGACCTCCGGGATATCCCATACCAAGAGCCCTTGCCACTTTGTCAAAAGCTTCCCCTGCCGCATCGTCCCTTGTCCTTCCTAAAATTTCATATTCTCCATAGTCTTTAACATATACAATGTGGCTGTGTCCTCCTGAAACAACAAGGCAGACAAAGGGAGGCTCCAAATCTTTATGCTGGATGTAATTGGCTGCAATATGCCCTTCAATATGGTTCACTGCAATGAGAGGCTTGTCAATTGTAAAGGCAAGAGCCTTTGCAGCAGAAACACCTACTAAAAGTGCCCCCACAAGACCAGGACCGTATGTTACGGCTATTGCGTCCAGCTCCTCCAATCTCATCCCTGCTTCTTCCACCGCCTGGTCAATAACAGGTATAATAAGTTCCACATGCTTTCTTGAAGCAATCTCCGGAACCACACCCCCATACTTTATATGTAAGTCCACCTGGGATGAAATGACGTTACTGACAACCTCACGACCGTTTTTCACAATGGAAGCGGATGTCTCATCACAGCTTGTTTCTATCCCCAGAATAAAAATATCCTTCATTATAACACCTGCTTATCACTTAAATAATATGCTTTACTTAAATAATATTCCTGGATAATATACTTAAATAATATAACTAAAATATTATACCAGCTTATCTTTAATAATATGCCTAAATATACTTGATTATTTTTTAATATTACACCTCAATAACTATTTAAAAAATATTTTTGTAATAAACTGATCTATTAATACCAAAACTCCTAAAGTATAAACATAGTAGGAAAATACCTTTAAACTGGCCTTTGTAAATATTTTAAGCATGAATTTAATTGCCAGGTAGCCTGATATACCCGCTGCCAGCATTCCGGCTATAAGCGGAAAAAATTCCACTCCCAAGCCGCTTCCGTCTTTTATTACATCTATAGCTTCTATAGCTGCAGGTCCTAAAATTGCCGGAATTGACATAAGGAATGAAAATTTTAAAGCAAATTCCCTGTTTAAGCCTCTGAATAATGCCCCTCCGGTGGTTGAGCCGGATCTTGACACTGCAGGAAGCATGGCAATTACCTGTGCACACCCCACAAACAATGCATCCAAAAAACTTGTTTCTTCAAGCCTTTTATTCTTATTTTCCTTTTTACTCATATACTCTGCCAACCAAAGAACAGTCCCGGTTATTAAAAAACCAAATCCGACAGTTACTCCTGTTTCCAAAAAGCTTTTTAACAAATCTTTAAATATAAATCCCACAATCCCCATGGGTATGGTTGCCACAATTACCAATAAAGTTAATTTGCCTGTAGGCTTTTTTATCATTTCCAAAACATCTTTCCACAAAACTGATACTACCGCTACAAGGGTAGCTATATGAACAGCTATACTAAATGTTACAGTACCTTCAGTAATTCCAAAAAGTTTGTTAAAAAGCACAAGATGTCCTGAACTGCTTATTGGTAAAAACTCTGTAAGTCCCTGGATAATTCCCAACACTATTACTTCAATTATTCCCATTTGTTTTTTTTCGCCCCTTTAAATTAAATACATACAATAAATATCTTATAATTAAAATACTCTTTTGTAAATATTAATATGAGTATTTTCTTTTTTGAGCATTTTCTATTTGTCATATAAATTGTTTTTCATAAAGGTATTTATTTGGCAGGGGAGGCACTCAGGACATTTACAGAATCCCTTGGCAGTTGTATATTTTCTTCCTTTTTGTCCTCACCTTTAAATACCAGGTCAAAAACTTCAAATATATCTTCCACCGGTATCACTTCTATATCATAATCCTCAAACATTTCCTGCCAGTTTTCTTTCGAAATTAATACTTTTTTTATTCCTGCATTTTTGGCCGCTTCCACTTTAGCTACCACACCACCTACAGGTTTTACCTTACCCCTGATTGATATTTCACCTGTCATGGCAATCTGGCTGCTTATAGGAATTTCTTTTATTGCCGAATAAATTGCAGTTGCAATGGCGATTCCTGCTGAAGGACCATCAATAGGTATTCCTCCAGGGAAATTCAAATGTATGTCATATTCCCTAAGGTCAATATGAAGAATCCTTTTCAAAACTGTCAATACATTTTCAACAGATGCTTTGGCAGAGCTGGTTCTTCTAAGTTTTTGCCCTTTTCCGTTCATTTCTTCCTCTTCAATTATACCTGTTATTTTTACTTCACCTTTTCCGTTTAATGCTTTCATTACAGATACTTCAATGTCAACAACCATACCAACGGAGTTTCCAAACACTGCAAGACCGTTTATGCCCCCTATCTGTTCTTCCTCCGGTACCTTTTTTTCAACACGAGGGCTATAGTGTCCAAACTCTATTACCCACTCAATATCTTTCTTCCTTATTGTATTTCTGCCTTCAACAAGGCATACTCCTCCGGCAATCTGCACTATATTGACAGCTTCCCTGCCATTTTGGGCATACTTTGCAATCAGTGCATCTCCCCCTTCCTCCAATTCAAAATCACCTTTTTTTGCAGCATTTCTGGCAATTTCCATTATTTCACTTTGTGTGAGAGGTCTGAAATATATCTCAACACACCTGGACCTTATGGCAGGGGGTATTTCATCTGCAGTCCTGGTAGTGGCCCCAACCAGTCTAAAATCTGCCGGAAGCCCTCTTTGAAAAATTTCATGTATGTGGGAGGGAATGTTTTTATCCTCTGAACTATAATAAGCACTCTCTAAAAACACCTTTCTGTCTTCAAGCACTTTCAAAAGCTTATTCATCTGTATGGGATGAAGCTCCCCTATTTCATCTATAAACAAAATCCCGCCGTGGGCTTTGGTAACTGCACCGGGCTTTGGCTGGGGAATTCCCGCCACACCGTAGGCTCCCGCTCCCTGGTAAATAGGGTCGTGTACAGAACCTATCAACGGGTCTGCAATCCCCCTTTCATCAAACCTCACTGTGGTAGCGTCTATTTCTACAAATTTAGCATCCCTTCTGAAAGGGGATATTTTATTTTTTTTTGCCTCTTCTAAAATAACTCTTGCCGCTGCAGTTTTCCCTACCCCGGGCGGACCGTATATTATCACATGCTGTGGGTTTGGCCCGCACAAAGCCGCCCTTAGTGCCTTAATTCCCTGGCTCTGTCCTATTATATCTTTTAGCGCAGCAGGTCTTGTTTTTTCCGCTAAAGGTTCGGTAAGCTTTATATCCCGCATTCTTTTTAGTTTTTCCAATTCTTTTTTTGATTCTTTTTCAATTGCAATTTTGTTCCCCTGCTGTGTTTTAAATAAATTTAAAAAATATAGTCCTATTATAATGGAGAAAAAAAACTGTATAATAAAAAGAATTGTTGTCACCATTTTTTGCCCTCCCTAAGTTATAACATAATTATACTGCTTAAAATAGTATTTCTTTTACTTAGATTTTTATGCAAAAATTAAAAAACTAAGATTGACTGGAGATAGCAAGAATGGTTGACGATCCTTTACTAATTTTAATTTCACATGACGCCAGTATAGTTATTAAGGTACCAAAGGCATTTAGTATCTTTTTAAGATTAACATCAGTCAGTACTTATTTTCTCTAATCTATGTTTTATTTTGTTCATAAACCAGCTGTAAATTCAGGTACACGATGACCCAAAAATCTATTACCTCCGTTTTCTGTAAACCTCTTTAATTCTTTTAAAAGACCCAAAAACATATAAAATTTTTGCAAAATCAAAACCAAATTTGCTTTTGGCATATCTTTCTTTATCTATTTTTTCAGCTATCTTTTCTGATAAATCTTTTTTAAGCCCTATTTTATTTTTAGAAACTGCATCAATAAAAGATAAAGTCTCATAATATGAAGCACATTCTTTACATGACTTTATATGCTTCTTTATCTTTTCTGCACTATTAGCAGAAAGGGTACCTTCACTGTACTTTTCTATGTCCTCTTTTTTATAATTACACCTCATCTTATAATATCACCTCTCTTTTTATTGTATTTTTGTCGAAGGATTTCCCTTCCCCTTTTGACTCTCATTTTTGCAGCATATTCAGATATACCCAGGATTTCTCCAATTTCTTTATAGCTAAATTCCTTTGTATGCCTTAATAAAACTGCTATTTTCTGTTTTTCACTTAAACTCCCCATCATCTTAATAAATTCTGTGTACATTTCTTTATTTTCGTATACAATTTCCGGACAATCCTGTAAATTGTATAATTCCTCAGGTATTTTCTCAAAAGTAATTTTTTCATAGTATTTTTTCTTTTTTTGTAGCCGGATTTGTATGTGTTGGCCGCAATTTTATATATCCATGTGGAAAAACTCCATTTTTCATTGTATCTATAGAGATATTTGTATGCCCTTAAAAATACATCCTGAAGTATTTCCTCTGCATCTTCTTTGGAATATGTAATTTTTGGAAGGAAACTATAAAGCCGGTCCTGATATCTTTTTACCAGAACTGTAAAACTGGATATATCACCCTCCAGCACTTTTCTCACCAAAACTTCATCTTTAACCAACAACCCACCTCCTGCCTGCCTTAAAATATCTCTTCACTATATAGTACCTCATAAATTATTTAAAAGTAACGTTTTTAGTAAAAAATAATACCGCTACTTTTAAAAGCAACGGTATTATAAAAATCTATAATTTTCAGTTTTCTAAGAAGCTGATTCTTTTTTAACTCTGGACTTTTTATTTGTTTGACGTTTTTTCTTGTTTTCATTTATTATTAATTGAGGCGATTCTTTCTTTTCTACACACTCCTTGGTAATGATGCATTTTTCCACATCTTCCCTTGAAGGTATATCGTACATTACCTCTAACATAATTTCTTCTAAAATAGCCCTTAGTCCTCTTGCACCCGTATTTCTAGCAATAGCCTTATCTGCAATAGCCTCTAGGGCATCATCTTCAAACTCCAGCTCCACATCGTCCATTTCAAAAAGCTTCTGATACTGCTTAATAAGTGCATTTTTAGGCTCTTTTAGTATTCTGACAAGAGCATCCCTGTCAAGGGAATGCAGTGAAACAAGTACCGGAAGTCTCCCCACAAACTCAGGAATGAGCCCGTACTTTAAAAGGTCCTGTGGAAGTATTTCTTTTAATATCTCGCCCACATCGGCCTTTTTGCGGCTTTCAATTTTAGCCCCGAAGCCCATGGACTTTTGACCTATTCTGTTTTCTATTATCTTTTCAATTCCGTCAAAGGCACCTCCACAAATAAACAGTATATTTGTGGTATCTATTTGTATAAATTCCTGATGTGGATGCTTTCTTCCGCCCTGTGGGGGAACTGAAGCAATGGTTCCTTCAAGAATTTTAAGCAGTGCCTGCTGGACTCCTTCCCCACTTACATCCCTTGTAATAGAAGGATTCTCTGACTTTCTTGCAATTTTATCAATTTCATCAATATATATAATTCCCTTTTCTGCCCTTTCTATATCATAATCTGCTGCCTGTATAATCTTTAAAAGGATATTTTCAACGTCCTCACCAACATAACCTGCTTCGGTAAGTGATGTTGCATCAGCAATAGCAAAGGGAACATTTAAAATTCTTGCCAACGTCTGTGCTAAAAGCGTCTTCCCTGAACCTGTAGGTCCTAACATAACGATATTACTTTTTTGAATCTCCACATCAGAGGCTTTTACTTCTAAATTAATTCTCTTATAATGATTGTAAACAGCAACAGCTAGAGACTTCTTTGCCGCTTCCTGACCTATTACATACTGGTCTAATATTTCCTTTATCTCAGCCGGCTTTGGTATATCATTAAGCTCTGCATCAATCCTTGAATCTTCAAACTCTTCTTCAATTATTTCTGAACAAAGCTCTATACACTCGTCACAGATATATACCCCCGGACCTGCTACCAGTCTCTTTACTTGTTCCTGAGTCTTACCGCAGAAGGAGCATTTTAGCTGTTTCTTTTCATCATATCTTGACACGTTACCACCTCATTCATTTTCTTCTTTCCATAACTTCATCCACTATACCGTAAATTTTTGCCTCTTCTGCTGTCATAAAGAAATCCCTTTCAACATCCTTTTCAATTCTCTCAATAGGCTGACCTGTCTTTTCACTTAAAATCCTGTTAAGCTTGTCTTTAATCCTGAGTATCCACTCTGCGTGAATTTTAATGTCTGTTGCCTGACCTCTTGCACCACCTAATGGCTGGTGAATCATTATTTCACTGTTAGGCAATGCGTACCTTTTGCCTTTTGCCCCGGCTGCAAGCAGAAAAGCACCCATACTTGCTGCAAGCCCCACACAAATAGTTGATACATCAGGTTTTACATACTGCATTGTGTCATATATTGCAAATCCTGCAGTAACTGAACCACCCGGGCTGTTTATATATAATTGTATATCCTTATCAGGGTCTTCAGCCTCTAAAAAAAGCATTTGTGCCACTACTAAACTGGCTGTCACATCATTTATCTCTTCACTCAAAACTATTATCCTGTCCTTTAATAGTCTTGAGAAAATATCATACGAACGTTCTCCACGGTTGGTTTGTTCCACAACTATCGGTACTAAACTCATTATCATACCTCCTTGGTTTTCAATCAATGTTATATATTTCTTTCCCAAATACACCGTACTTAAACGTTATTTATTCTATTTTTGCATTCTCCACTAAAAAATCAATTGTTTTTCTAGCAATTATTGTACTCTTTATATATTCTATATCGTCATCTCTCAAAAGTTTCATAAATTCTTCTTTATCTTTCTGATATTTTTCTGAAAGTTTCTTCACTTCCTCTTCAAACTCTTCGTCAGATGCCTGGATGTTTTCTACCTGGCTTATTTTTTCTAATACAAGCTGGGTTTTAACTTCTTTTTCTGCCATTTCCCTGCCTTGCTCCCTAAATGTGTCAATGTCCATCTGTGCCATTTGTAAATACTGCTCAAGGCTGAAACCTTGATATCTTAAACTTGCATCAAATTCACGCATATTAGCATCCAGCTGCTTATCAACCATAACCTTTGGTATTTCAACTTTGGCATTGTCAACTATTTTTTCTATAAGCTTATTTTCAAGTTCATGCTTTGCCCTGTGTTCCGCAGCATCAGTAAGCTTTTTTCTTAAATCTTCTTTATATTCTTCTAAAGTGTCAAATTCACTTACATCCTTTGCAAATTCGTCATCTATTACCGGTAACTCTTTTTTCTTAACATCGTTTACTATTACTTTAAATACAGCATCCTTTCCTGCCAGTTCTTCGCTGCCATAATCTTCTGGGAAGGTAACTTTAACTTCAATATCATCCCCCGGTCTTCCACCTATAAGCTGCTCTTCAAAGCCTTTTATAAACTTACCGGAACCAATTTCCAAAGGAAAATCAGATCCCTTTCCTCCTTCAAAAGGTTCGCCGTCTATAAAGCCTTCAAAGTCTATCTCTGCAATATCCCCTTCTTGTATGCCCCTGTCTTCCACAGTTATTATTCTGGCATTTTTTTCAGCTACCTTTTGGATTTCCTTTTCCACATCTTCATCGGTGATATTTACTTCTATTTTCTCTATTTCAATACCTTTATATTCTCCCAGTTCAACTTCAGGTTTAACTGTCACACTTGCTGTAAAAATTAAATTTTGGCCTTTTCCTATCTGCTTTATATCCAATTCCGGTCTGTCAACAGGAAATATATTAGTTTCCTTTACAGCCTCTTCATAGGCTTTGGGGAAAATTTCATTTAAAGCATCTTCGTAAAACACTTCCGGTCCATAGTATCTTTCCACAATATTTCTAGGTGCTTTCCCCTTCCTGAATCCAGGTACATTAAATCTTTTAGCATTCTTTCTAAACGCCTTTTCTAATCCTTCCTCAAATACACCTGCATCAACTTCAATTTCCAACTCAACAATATTTTTTTCCTTTTTTTCCAACTTAACATTCATTTATAATTTTTCCTCCCATTATTTGCTTTTATTAATATGCAATTTATTTGCTTTTATTAATACACGATAAACCATTTATTTGAAATTTAAAATATAAACCTGTGTAATTTATGATATAAATTTTGTGTATAAGGCATTAATCCTGTTGCATAAGGCATAAATCCAGTATATATTTAAAAATGGACATTAAAATTAACCATTACATTATAACATAATATGTTTTAAAAATACAATAGTACGAAGTCTAAATTAATAATCAGATATATTATAAGGCGTAAAATTTAAATAGTCAGAAGACACAAGTTTAAAATCAATTCCTTCAACTATACCTTCAACTGCACTATTAAAACTATTTCCATGAAGATGACCGTATAAACATTTTTTTACCCCGTATTCCCCCATTATTTCCACAAAACCTGATGGCTCCTTTGAGGAATTAAAGGGGGGGTAATGCATCATAACTACAATTTCTTCTTTTCCGCTGCAGGGCTTTGCCATACTTAGGGATAACTTCAACCTGTTTAATTCCCTTTCGTATATTTTTTTGTCCTCCTCACTAAAGCCGTCATCTCCGGGACATTTCCATCCTCTTGTGCCGCATACAATAAAGCCTTGTATATTATAACTGTTATTATGTATAAATTCAATGGTTTTAAAGTTATTTTCTTCTAAAAATTTATTTAGCTTGCTCATGGTAGTCCACCAGTAGTCATGATTGCCTTTTGAAATAACTTTCCTTCCGGGGAGATTTTCAATAAACTGAAAATCATTTATTGCCTGTTCCAAATAAGTAGCCCAGGAAATATCACCCGGAATAAGGACATAATCCTCCTCTTTAACGATTTTTTCCCAGTTTTCTTTAAGTTTATCCATATAATTTACCCATGCGCCCCCAAAAATATCCATGGGTTTATCTATACCATATGAAAGGTGTAAATCAGAAATCCCGTATACAGCCATTTTAAATTAACTCCTATTGCCTGAAATATTCATATATATTGTTGGCCAGTTCTTTGCTTATGCCTTTAACTTCAGAAAGCTGGCTTACACTTGCAGACCTTATTTTCTTTATAGAGCCAAAATGCCTTATTAAGGCCTGCTTTCTTTTCTGCCCTATCCCTTCTATATTGTCCAATACAGAACCTGAATATCTCTTTTTTCTAAGCCTTTTACTGTATTCTAAGGCAAATCTGTGGGCTTCGTCCTGTATGGATGTTATAAATCTTAAAAGCAAGAGATCCCGGGAAAGTTCAAATTCAAAATCTTTCCCAACCAATCCCCTTGTCCTGTGTTTTTTATCTTTTACCATCCCTATTACAGGTATATTTTCAAATTGAAGCTCTTTTAAAACATCATACACTGAATTTACATGTCCTATGCCTCCGTCTACCATTATTATATCCGGAAGCTTTCCAAAACCCTTATCTTCTTTTTCCCCGTCTTTGTGTTTTTTAGCACGCATAAATCTTCTAAATATTGCTTCCTGCATACTACCATAGTCATTCTGCACGTCAACTGACTTTATCTTAAACCTTCTGTATTCACTTTTAGAGGGAAGTCCCTTTTCAAAAACCACCATGGACGCCACAATTTCAGATGATCCAAGGTTAGATATATCATAGGCTTCTATTCTTTCCGGATGTTTTTTTAAACCTAAAACAGCCGTTATTTTTTCAAGCCCTTCTTTTGCAATTTTCCTTTCATTTTTTACCCGTTCTTTAAAATTCTCAAGGCAAATCCCTGCATTTTCCGCTACCATTTCAATAAGCCTTAGCTTTTCCCCTCTTTTTGGCACCTTTATATAAACTTTAGATGTCCTCTTTTCTAAAAGCCACTTTTCTATAATATCCCTCTCTTCAATGTCCACCTGTATTACAATTTCTTTTGGGACGTACTCTGTACTGCTGTAAAACTGTTCTATAAATGAAGTCATCAGCTCACCATCAGTTAAATGGCCGACACCTTCAAAAATAAAATGCTTTCTCCCTATTATCTTTCCTTTTCTTATGAAAAAAATCTGTATGCAGGAATCAATTTGATCCCTTGCAAAAGCAATTACATCCTGGTCCTCCATATCAGCACTTACAATCTTTTGCTTTTGTGTTATATGCCTTAGGCTTATTATCTTATCCCTAATTCTTGCAGCTTTCTCAAACTCCATATTTTGAGAAGCTTCATCCATTTCTTTTTCCAGCTTTTCAATTAAATCCTGCTGGTTTCCATCAAGGAATTTTACAACATCGGATATAATTTCCCTGTACTCTTCCCTGCTTACATTTCCCTGACAAGGTCCTAAACACTGATGAATATGATAGTTTAAACAAGGCCTGTCTTTACCTTTATTATCTTTAAATACTTTATTGCAAGATTTTATTGGGAAAATCTTTTTAATAATATCAACGGTTTCCTTTACAGCCCCGGCACTTGTAAAAGGTCCGAAATACTTAGCCCCGTCCTTTTCTATTTTTCTGGTTATAACAACCCTGGGATAATCTTCCTTCATAGTTACCTTTATAAAAGGATAATTTTTGTCATCCTTTAGCATAATATTGTAT
Source organism: Acetivibrio saccincola (assembly GCF_002844395.1). Taxonomy (NCBI): domain Bacteria; kingdom Bacillati; phylum Bacillota; class Clostridia; order Acetivibrionales; family Acetivibrionaceae; genus Acetivibrio; species Acetivibrio saccincola. The sequence continues at coordinate 2,895,723 of NZ_CP025197.1, forward strand.
TTAGGCTTATGCTTTTTTATAAGGTTGCACTCAAGTATCAGTGCTTCAATTTCTGTATCAGTTACTATATATTCAAACTCGTGAATTTGAGAAATCATTGCCTGGACTTTTGGATTTTGGTTGGAGTGGGAATTAAAATACTGGCGAACTCTGTTTTTTAAAACAACCGCCTTTCCAACATAAATAATTTCGCCGGGTTTATTTTTCATAATGTATACGCCGGGTTTTTCCGGCAATTTCTTTAATTCCTCAGCTATATTAAACATCTCTTTCACATCCCGTACTACAAAGCTTGTAATATTTGTGTTTATATATGTTTAAAATCTACTTATGTTAAAATTTATTTATGTTTTAAATCCTTCAGCTCATTTTGACAGTATACTTTTAACAGATTCAATGGATTTTTCCATGACAGCTTTCCGTGCTATTTCCTGTACTTCCTTAAAGCTTATGTTTCTTATAAAGCTGCTTACATTTAATGAAAAAACAGGGTTCATACTGAGTTCATGTACCCCCATTCCTATAAGTATAGCAACAGCTTCAATATCACTTGCCATTTCCCCGCAGACACTTACCCTTTTGTTATTTATTACAGCTTTATCTATGCAGTACTGCAAGGTTTTAAGAAATTCCGGCTCTAAATAGGATCTTCTCTCTAATGGGGAGCACTTTCTGTTGAATTTACAAATTTGATGCAGTAAATCATTGGTGCCTATACTGATAAAATCCACTTCTTTTAATATTTCATCTAAATTCTCCACCGCAAGGGCAGTCTCTACCATGGTGCCCACACTTATTTTTTTGGCTCTATATGAGTACTCTTTTTATAGTCTTTCAGCAGCCTCTTCTATTATTTTTTTGGCTTCCCTAAGCTCTTTAGCCGTGCTTACCATAGGAAAGGATATTTTTATATTCCCCTTTTCTGCCGCCTTTAAAATGCATTTTATCTGAGTCATAAATTCTTCTTTCCGCTCAAGGGACCTCTTAATCCCCCGAGAGCTTCTTTCTAATGACTCTGTATTTATTCCTAAAGAATCCGGTAATTTATCCCCTCCAATGTCAGCAGTCCTTATTACAACCGGTTTTCCTGACATTTCCTTTGCTATTTTTGAGTATATTAGATATTGTCTTCTCTCATTAGGTGGTTTTTTGTAATTAAGGTAAAGAGATTCTGTCCTAAGAAGACCGATTCCCGCCATATTTAAAGCTTTAGCAGTATTAAAATCCTTTACATTGCTGATGTTTGCTAAAATTGTCACTAAATGTCCGTCAGTAGTTACAACAGGCATTTGATTTTGTTTTTTGTTATAAATAATTTTATAATCGTCAATTTGTTTTCTATAGCTCTCCACCGTTGAATGTGATGGATTAACAATTGCCAAATCTGACTGACAATCAATTATGGTAGCACTACCGTGGTATTTTGCAATTTTTTCAAATTCAATTTCTCCTAAAACGGGAATTCCGCCGCTTCTTAAAATAATTGCGCTGTGAGAAAAAAAACCTGCCCCCTCATTAGCCAAAACTCCTTTAACGGATTTTTTACACAACATTGTAGCAATTGTAGGGGTAAGTTCTTTCACTGCGGCAATATTCTTATTATTGATTTTATCAAAATCAGTGCTGTCCTCACCATGTATATTTTTAATAATTCTCTTTCTAATATCATTTAAATCGTATATCCTTTGCTTCATATATTCATTATTGCTTTGCAAAATTTCATCTATGTATTTCTGAATACATAAATGAATAGCCTTTGAAGCATATACCTTTTTTGTTTTAATTGTATTTTTTATCTCTTCAAAAAAGCTCTTTTATCATCTAACACTTCCCTATAAAAATCAAATATCCGGTTTTCCTCTTCACTAAGTATTCCTCTGAATCCGTCCTTTAAATCATAAATTTCTATAAAGGTTTTACAAATAGCAACTTCCAATAAAGTGATTTGATTGTCAATTTCTATATCTTCTATATTCCCTTCATCTATTTTAAATTCTGTATCTTTTATAATAAATAATTTCCCTATAGCTGTACCTGATGAAACGGCATTTCCTTTAAAAATCTCTTCTATCATGCTTTTACACACTTTCTTCTAAATCTGAAGTAAGAAAATCTTTTAAAACCTTTAATACCTCTTCTTCGTCTTCTCCTTCTGCTATAATGGTAACATCACTGTCCTTTGCAACTTCTAGTGACAAAATCCCCAATAAACTCTTTCCGTTAGCCTTTCTTTCACCTTTTTCTATCCATACATTTGATTTGTAATTGGATGCTTTTTGAATAAATAATGCAGCCTGTTTAGGTTCTAACCCGTTTTCTTTGTTAACTTTAATTGTCTCTTTAATCATATGTGTAATATCCTCCTAATTCTTTTATCCAACATTTTATTTATACCACTATTTTTGAAAAAGTTCTACTGTTTTGTCCTTTTTATTTTTGGGTTTATAGGCTTTTGACAGAAAGGCTAATACTGCCAGTCCGATTAAAATAATATATACCTCAGAAATATATACGCATAAATAAATTAAAACATTTTTAACCATGGTAAAAAACACTGCAGATACTTCTAGAAAATGGTATATACCATAAGCATATTTTGTAGGAAAATTTATATAAAGGAAAATAGCCAACAGCTGTTCTCTAAAAGCCGCACCGGCTATGATAAGCGCCAATGTAAACAGTATGCTGGATGCAAAATATAGTTTAAGAAACTTTTTGTCCCTTGACTTTTTCGCATATAAATTGATGCGCTGTATTTTTGCCATTACTTCTGATTCAAATGTCTCAGGGGGCTCTATTTCCCTTTTTTCATTTAATACATCCAGTATAAGGCTGTATTTTGTGTATTCTTCTTTGCAAAGGTCACATATGCTTACATGCTCCATCAATTGGTTTTGCTCTTTTTCACTTATATTACCGTCTAAGTATTTTGTAATTAAAACATTACATGAATTACAACTAATCACGTAATCCCTTCCTTTCTCCCGGAAGCCAGTTTATCCTTTAACATTTTCCTGGCTCTGTAAATCCTGTTTTTGATTATTGACATAGGCTCATCTAGTACTTGGGACATTTCCTCATATGAAAGACCATTTTTGTGGTAAAGTATCAAAAGAATTCTATATTTTTCAGGTAAATTCATAATCTCATTATTAATCCTGTCACGCTGCTCTCTTTTTATATAGCTGTCTTCCGGGGTGTCTGCTTCACTGTGCAGTCCATATGCATCCTCTATAGGTACACACTCAACCCTCTTCTTTTTTAATACATCGTAGCAATAATTAGTTGCTATTTTAGCGCACCATGTTGAAAACTTATATTGAGGATTGTATTTATCAAGGGATTTATATATCCTGATAAACACCTCTTGTGCAATATCATTAACCTCGTCCTTATTATATATTATATTGTATATTATGTTATATATCAATTTCTTATATCTTTTAACCAGACCGGAAAATGCCTGTGTATCCCCTTCTAAGCATCTTTTGACTAAAAGAGCATCTGATATATCCAAAAGTTTCCCCCCTGTAAATCCGTGGGCAAATATATAAAAAATAAATCCCTGGCTTAAAGACCTGGGGTTTATTTTTTGTATATTTGTATAATAAAGTATAAAAAGGGCTGTGCAAAGAGATTTTGCCCCTTTGTCACAGCCCTGTAATTTTATTAGGAAATTATTTTTGAAACGTTTCCTGCTCCTACAGTTCTTCCACCTTCACGGATAGCAAACTTTAATCCTTCTTCCATAGCTATCGGAGTGATAAGTTTAACTTTTAGTGTAGTGTGGTCACCAGGCATTACCATTTCAGTACCTTGTTGAAGCTCAACTGTACCTGTAACGTCAGTAGTTCTGAAATAGAACTGTGGTCTGTAGTTGTTGAAGAATGGAGTATGTCTTCCACCTTCTTCTTTTGTCAATACGTAAACCTGAGCTTCAAATTCTTTATAAGGCTTAATTGAACCTGGTTTAGCTAAAACCTGACCTCTTTCTACTTCGTCTCTTTGAATACCTCTTAAAAGTGCTCCTATATTGTCACCTGCAACAGCTGTATCAAGAAGCTTTCTAAACATTTCTATACCTGTTACAACTGTCTTTCTAGGCTCATCCATTAATCCAACTATTTCTATTTCTTCACCAACTTTAAGCTGTCCTCTTTCAACCCTACCAGTTGCAACTGTTCCACGACCTGTGATTGTAAATACGTCCTCAACAGGCATGATGAATGGCTTATCAATTGCTCTTTCCGGAGTAGGTATGTATTTGTCAACCTGCTCCATTAGTTCTAATATAGGTTTGTACTCTTCTGCATCCTGTGTAGTTGCAGTTGATTCAATAGCTTTAAGAGCAGAACCTCTAACTATAGGAATTTCGTCTCCTGGGAAATCATATTCACTTAGAAGTTCTCTTACTTCCATTTCAACTAATTCAATAAGCTCTTCGTCGTCAACTTGGTCACATTTGTTCAAGAAAACAACGATGTAAGGAACCCCAACCTGCTCTGCCAGTATTATGTGCTCTCTTGTCTGAGGCATTGGACCGTCTGCAGCTGATACAACTAATATAGCACCGTCCATCTGAGCAGCACCGGTAATCATGTTTTTAACATAGTCAGCGTGACCTGGGCAGTCAACGTGTGCATAGTGTCTATTTTCTGTTTCATACTCAACGTGAGAAGTGGAAATTGTAATTCCTCTTTCCCTTTCTTCCGGAGCTTTGTCAATGTTTTCGTAAGATTCGTATTTTGCTCCGCCTGCTAGTGACAGAACTTTTGTTATAGCTGCTGTCAAAGTTGTTTTACCATGGTCAACGTGACCTATTGTACCGATATTAACGTGGGGTTTACTTCTTTCAAATTTTTCTTTTGCCATTGATATTCTCCTCCTTTTTTCAGTAACGTACTGAATTTTAATTATTGGTTTAATTATTTATCTGCAGGAAATATAGCTATATTTCCTGCATTTTTAACTGATTCATTACCTTAAATTAATGTTTAGCTGTTGTTTCTTTCTCCAACAATTTCATCTTGTATGTTTTTAGGCACTTCCTCAAAATGGCTTATCTGCATTGAGAAGGTACCTCTACCTTGTGTTTTAGAACGCAACGCCGTTGCGTAACCAAACATTTCAGCCAATGGAACATTAGCCGTTATAACCTGTGAGCCATTTTTGGCTTCCATACCTTCAATTTTTCCTCTTCTTGAGTTTAAGTCACCCATAACATCTCCCATATAATCTTCAGGAGTTACAACATCTACTTTCATCACAGGTTCTAAAAGTACGCATTTTGCTTTTTTCAAAGCTTCTTTCAGAGCCATGGAACCTGCAATTTTAAATGCCATCTCTGATGAGTCTACCTCGTGGTATGAACCATCATAAAGGGTAACTTTTATATCTACAACAGGATAACCACCTAAAATACCATTATTCATAGCCTCCTGGATCCCGGCATCAACAGCTGGAATGTATTCCTTAGGAATAGCCCCTCCAACTATCTTGTTGACAAATTCATAGCCGGTACCTGGTTCTTTGGGCTCAACTTCAATCATACAGTGGCCGTACTGACCTCTACCACCTGACTGTCTAACAAATTTACCTTCTGCTTTAACTGCATTCTTAATTGTTTCTTTGTATGCAACCTGTGGGCTGCCTACATTTGCTTCAACTTTAAATTCTCTAAGCATACGGTCTACAATAATTTCTAGATGGAGTTCTCCCATTCCTTCAATTATTGTCTGACCTGTATCCTTATCTGTGTGAGCCCTGAATGTTGGGTCTTCCTCTGATAACTTTTGGAGAGCAATGGACATTTTATCCTGTCCCGCCTTTGTCTTTGGCTCTATTGCCACAGATATAACGGGTTCCGGAAACTCCATTGACTCTAGGATAACAGGATTGTTCTCATCACATAATGTATCTCCTGTTCCTGTATCTTTAAGCCCAACAGCTGCAGCTATATCCCCGGAATAAACTGCGTCAACTTCCTCCCTATGGTTTGCATGCATCAATAATATTCTTCCTAGTCTTTCCTTTTTGCCTTTTGATGCATTATAAACATATGAACCTGAATTAATCTTTCCGGAGTAAACCCTGAAGAAGCAGAGCTTACCAACATATGGGTCAGTCATAATCTTAAATGCCAATGCAGAGAAAGGTTCATCATCATCTGCATGCCTTTCTATTTCCGTTTCACCGTCTAAAGATACACCTTTAATTGATGGTATATCCACAGGTGAAGGCATATAGTCTACAATTGCATCCAGTAGCTGAGGCACTCCTTTATTTTTGTATGAAGAACCACATGTAACAGGTATCATGTCAACTTTTATAGTAGCACTTCTAATTCCTGCTTTTATTTCTTCTTCAGTTAATTCTTCACCTTCAAGGTATTTCATCATTAACTCTTCGTCTTGCTCTGAAATGGTTTCGATAAGCTTGGTCCTGTATTCTTCAGCTAATTCCTTCATATCATCAGGAATTTCTTTTTCCTCTACATTCCTTCCAAGCTCATCTACAAAATAATATGCTTTCATTTTAACAAGGTCAATTATACCTTCAAAAGTATCTTCTTTACCAATAGGTAATTGTATAGGAACAGCATTAGCCTGCAGTCTTTCCTTCATCATGTCTAAACAATTGTAAAAATCTGCCCCCACAATATCCATTTTATTAATATATGCAAGACGTGGTACATTATATCTGTCAGCTTGTCTCCATACAGTCTCCGATTGAGGTTCAACTCCTCCCTTAGCACAGAAAACAGTTACTGAGCCGTCTAAAACTCTTAATGACCTCTCAACCTCAACGGTAAAATCAACGTGCCCCGGCGTATCAATAATGTTTATTCTTGTATCTTTCCACTGGGCAGTAGTTGCAGCAGATGTTATGGTAATACCTCTCTCCTGTTCTTGCTCCATCCAGTCCATAGTTGCTGACCCGTCATGTGTCTCACCAAGTTTATGGACTCTGCCTGTATAAAAAAGTATACGTTCAGTTGTAGTGGTTTTACCTGCATCTATATGGGCCATTATCCCTATATTTCTTGTTCTCTCTAAACTAAATTGCCTGGGCATTATAACCTTCCTTTCAAAATTAGCACATACACTGCTCATTGTTTAAATTAATTTTGTCATCTCAATCATTAAAATTATATTAATTGTATAATTATAATTATATAAATTTTATTCTATATAAATTATACAAAATTATAATAATTATTTATTATATTATAAATTTTTATATAATAAATTTGTATTACCATCTGTAGTGAGCAAAAGCTTTGTTTGCTTCCGCCATCTTATGGGTATCTTCTTTCTTTTTAAATGCTCCACCCATACCATTTGTGGCATCTAATATTTCAGCTGCCAATCTTTCTTTCATGGTTCTTTCCCCTCTTAGCCTTGCATAGTTAACCAACCATCTAAGACCAAGAGTCTGCCTTCTTTCAGGCCTTACTTCTACAGGAACCTGGTATGTGGCTCCACCCACCCTGCGGGCTTTTACCTCAAGTACAGGCATTACATTATTTAATGCTTGTTCAAAAACCTCAAGGGGATCTTTACCTGTTTTTTCCTTTATGATGTCAAAAGCACCGTAGCAAATCTTTTGAGCTACTCCCTTTTTTCCATCAAGCATAATGTTGTTAATAAGTTTTGTAACAACTTTATCATTATACACTGGATCAGGCAAAACATCCCTCTTTGGTACATATCCTTTTCTTGGCACTTTTCTTCCCTCCTTTAATATGGTTATGATATAATATCATCGGTACTCGGCGGTTTTTCACCGTCGTCAAGTGCAACGTACATGCAATATATATTAAACAGCGTACAAAGCACTTATTAGTATTTGATTATAATATTTTTTCATACATGGGTCATGCACCTTGTATGAATGTTATTATTTAGCCCCGCCCTTCGGTCTTTTTGCACCATACTTTGAGCGCGCCTGCATTCTGTTAGCTACACCAGCAGCATCAAGAGTCCCACGTATAATGTGGTATCTAACACCTGGAAGGTCTTTAACCCTTCCTCCCCTTATAAGAACAACACTGTGTTCCTGTAAATTATGTCCTATTCCTGGTATATAAGCAGACACTTCTATACCATTAGTTAGACGGACTCTCGCCACTTTTCTCAAAGCAGAGTTTGGCTTTTTAGGAGTACTCGTTTTAACAACGGTACAAACACCCCTCTTTTGAGGACTGCTTACATTTGTCATCTTCTTCTTAAGAGAATTATATCCCTTTTGAAGAGCAGGTGCGTCTGATTGCTTCCCAATGGACTTTCTGCCTTTTCTAACTAACTGGTTAAAGGTTGGCATCTTTCTACCTCCTTTCCTTTTTATTCATTATTCTGACACAATTGCGCGAATAAGCTTTTATATAGGTTAAGTTATAATCTATTTTAGAACACTTACTACAGCTGCACCAACATCAATCCCACAAGCTCTACCTAATTGCTTCATACTGTCTGTATACACTATTGGTATATCTTTTTCCTCACATAAGTCAATTATCTTTGATACAACCCGTTCTTCCGCATCTTTTGCTATATACACTTTCTCCACTATTCCCTTTTGCACAGCTTTTAATGATTGTTTTAACCCAACCATTTTATTAATATTTTTAAAATCATCCAACTTAACTTAACCTCCCTGCCAATGCTACAGGATGATAAAGCTAATTAATTATAATGAAAATACATACTGAAATATTGTATCATCCATAAACTTTATTTGTCAAGATATTAATTTGTTTTTATTTAAATTGCACTACTCAATTACCGTACTTATACTTATATCCTTGTACCTGCTCATACCTGTTCCTGCAGGTATTAATTTACCTATAATAACATTTTCTTTTAATCCCACTAATGGATCTACTTTTCCTTTTATTGCTGCCTCAGTTAATACTCTTGTTGTCTCCTGGAATGATGCAGCAGATAAGAAGGATTCGGTAGCCAGTGATGCTTTTGTAATTCCTAATAAAACTCTCTTTCCGGTTGCTGGTCTTAAGCCTTCTGCTATTATTCTTGCATTTTCTTCTTCAAAGTCAAATACATCTACCAGGCTTCCCGGTAATAAATTTGTATCTCCCGCATCATCAACTTTCATCTTTCTGAGCATCTGTCTTACAATTACTTCAATATGCTTGTCATTTATTTCAACACCCTGAAGCCTGTAAACCCTTTGAACTTCATGAAGAAGGTATGCCTCAACGCCCTCAAGACCCTTTATTTTTAGTATATCATGAGGGTTAACGGAACCTTCTGTAAGTTCGTCACCGGCTTCAACCATGTCCCCGTCAGAAACCTTCAGCCTGGAACCATATGGAATCAAATAAGTCTTTGTCTCTCCATCTTCTGAAGTAACAACGGCTTCTCTTTTCTTCTTTGTCTCAACAATCTTAACAGTTCCCGGTATCTCTGATATAATTGCAAGTCCTTTTGGCTTTCTGGCTTCAAACAATTCCTCAACACGTGGAAGACCTTGTGTAATGTCATCTCCTGCAACCCCACCTGTGTGGAATGTTCTCATGGTAAGCTGTGTTCCAGGTTCACCTATAGACTGTGCAGCAATAATTCCTACTGCTTCACCTACATTACATTCTTCACCTGTTGCAAGGTTTGCACCATAACATTTTGCACAAACACCATATTCTGCATGACAAGTGAGCACCGATCTGATTCTGACTTTTTTAATGCCTGCTTCTATTATCCTGTCAGCATCTTCATCGGTTATAAGCCTGTCAGTTTCAACAATTATTTCCCCTGTTTCAGGATGAACAACAGGTACAGCAGGGTATCTTCCCACCAGTCTTTCATGTAGTGGTTCTATTACTTCCCCTGCATCATCCCTGATATCTGAAACCTCTATTCCTTTTCTTGTTCCACAGTCTACTTCTCTTACTATAACATCCTGGCTCACGTCAACAAGACGTCTTGTGAGGTAACCTGAGTCAGCAGTTCTTAATGCTGTGTCTGCCAATCCCTTTCTGGCTCCGTGAGTTGATATAAAGAATTCCATAACGTTTAGTCCCTCACGGAAGTTTGCCTTTATTGGAACCTCTATTGTCTTACCCTGTGTATCTGCCATAAGTCCCCTCATTCCGGCAAGCTGCTTAATTTGGTTTATATTACCTCTCGCTCCGGACTGTGACATCATGTAAACAGGGTTAAATCTGTCCAGATTATCTATGAGAGCCTGGGTTATTTTTTCAGATGCTTCAGTCCAAGCTGCTATAACTGAATTATATCTCTCTTCATTTGAAATAAGTCCTCTCTTATACTGCTTAATTATCTTTTCTATCTTTTCTTCTGTTTCTTTTATATATTTTGCTTTAACTTCAGGTATTACCATATCAGATACACTTATGGTAATAGCACCTTTTGTGGAATATTTAAATCCTAATGCTTTAATATGGTCCAAAAGAACAGCTGTCTTGGTTGTTCCATGTACTTTTATGCACCTGTCAATTATTTTTCTAAGCTCATTTTTCCCAACAAGGAAATTTACTTCAAAATCAAAAGCTGTTTCAGGATTTTTTCTGTCAACAAATCCTAAATCCTGGGGAATTGCTTCATTAAACAGTACTCTTCCAACTGTAGTCTCAACTAATTTAGTTTTGAGAACACCGTCAAATACCCTTTCCCTTCTTACTTTAATTTTTGAATGAAGGGTTATATCACCGTTGTCATATGCCATTATTGCTTCTTCCGGAGATACAAATACTCTTCCTTCCCCTTTTTCTCCTTCTTTTTCAATGGTCATATAATAACATCCCAAAACCATGTCCTGGGTAGGCACAGCAACAGGTTTTCCATCCTGGGGCTTTAACAGGTTGTTGGCAGATAGCATTAAAAACCTTGCTTCTGCTTGTGCTTCAGCAGAAAGAGGTACGTGAACAGCCATCTGGTCACCGTCAAAGTCTGCGTTATAAGCAGTACAAACCAAAGGATGAAGTTTTAATGCCCTACCTTCCACAAGAACAGGTTCAAAAGCCTGAATTCCAAGCCTGTGAAGGGTTGGTGCACGGTTTAGAAGTACCGGGTGTTCTTTAATTACTTCCTCCAATACGTCCCATACTTCTTCCTTTACCCTCTCTACCATTCTCTTTGCACTTTTTATATTATGGGCAAGTTCATCATTAACCAGCTTTTTCATCACAAAAGGCTTAAATAACTCTAAAGCCATTTCCTTTGGAAGACCGCACTGGTATATTTTAAGCTCAGGACCTACCACTATAACGGAACGCCCTGAATAGTCAACACGTTTTCCCAATAGGTTTTGACGGAAACGCCCCTGCTTACCCTTCAACATGTCTGACAAAGACTTTAAAGGTCTGTTTCCGGGGCCTGTTACCGGTCTTCCCCTTCTTCCGTTGTCTATTAAAGCGTCTACAGCTTCCTGGAGCATTCTCTTTTCGTTCCTGACAATTATGTCCGGTGCTCCTAAATCTAAAAGTCTCTTTAACCTGTTATTTCTGTTTATAACCCTTCTGTAAAGGTCATTTAGATCTGAAGTAGCAAACCTTCCACCATCCAGCTGAACCATAGGTCTTAATTCCGGTGGTATTACCGGAATTACATCTAAAATCATCCACTCAGGTCTGTTTCCTGACTGCCTGAATGCTTCAACCACTTCAAGGCGCTTAATTGTCCTTACCCTCTTTTGACCTGTGGTTTCTTCCAGCTCTGCTCTAAGTTCCTGGGAAAGCTTATCTAAATCTATTTCCTCTAAAAGCTGCTTAACAGCTTCCGCACCCATTGATGCAGTAAATTTCATTCCAAATTTTTCTATACTGTCTCTATATTCCTTCTCAGTAAGAATTTGCTTTTTGGATAAAGGAGTCTGGCCCGGGTCGATAACTACATATGCTGCAAAGTACAGTATTTTTTCCAACGCCCTGGGAGACATATCCAGTAATAGTCCCATTCTGCTAGGAATGCCCTTAAAGTACCATATGTGAGAAACAGGTGCAGCCAGCTCAATATGCCCCATCCTTTCCCTTCTTACCTTTGAACGGGTTACTTCAACTCCGCATCTATCACAGATAATGCCTCTGTATCTTATTCTCTTATATTTACCACAGTGGCACTCCCAGTCCTTCTGGGGTCCAAATATTCTTTCGCAAAACAGACCATCTCTTTCAGGCTTTAACGTTCTATAGTTTATGGTCTCAGGTTTTTTTACTTCTCCCCGGGACCATTCTCTTATCTTTTCCGGAGAAGCCAAACCTATTCTTATTGAATCAAAATTATTTAGTTCAAACACGGCCAATTCTCCTTTCTTTATATTTCTTCACTATCCAGACTGTCATCTAAATCATCAGCAAACAAATCTTCATCAAGATTATCCTCTAAATCACTGTCATTAATAACATTAGTTATGTCTGAAAAATCCAAATCATCAACATCTAAGCCGTCACCTAAATCATCACCTAAGTCAACATCCAAACCGCTGTCTAAGTCACTGTCTAAGCTACCGTCTGAATTATCATCTAAATCCGGGTCATCAACACCGTCAATCCCGCCTAAAATGCCTCCGTCTTCTCTTCCCTCCAAGCTCACATTCAGCTCTTCAAAGTCATCATCCACAGATTCTTTTATCGCTATTTCTTCTTTTTCTTCTGAGTAAACTTTTACATCCAAAGCAAGACTCTGAAGCTCTTTAATTAAAACTTTAAAGGATTCCGGAATTCCAGGCTCTGGAACGTTTTCTCCTTTTACTATTGCTTCGTATGTCTTAACCCTTCCGGTAACATCGTCTGATTTAACTGTAAGTATTTCCTGCAGTGTATATGCAGCACCGTAAGCTTCAAGAGCCCACACTTCCATCTCCCCAAACCTCTGACCTCCAAATTGTGCCTTACCGCCCAGAGGCTGCTGGGTTACAAGGGAGTATGGTCCCGTTGAGCGGGCATGTATTTTATCATCAACAAGGTGAGCAAGTTTTAACATGTACATATATCCAACAGTTACCCTGTTTTCAAAAGGCTCACCGGTTCTTCCATCGTAAAGGATTGTCTTTCCGTCTTCACTAAGACCTGCTTTTTTCAGTGTCTCAACTATATCCTCTTCTGTAGCCCCGTCAAATACAGGAGTTGCTATTTTCCACCCTAAAGCTTTAGCAGCATATCCTAAGTGAACTTCCAATACCTGCCCTATATTCATACGGGAAGGAACGCCCAAGGGGTTTAATACTATTTCTAAGGGTGTGCCGTCCGGTAAAAAGGGCATATCCTCTTCCGGAAGAATCCTTGAAATAACACCTTTGTTTCCATGCCTTCCTGCCATTTTGTCCCCGACAGATATTTTTCTCTTTTGGGCAACATAAACCCTGACAAGCTGATTCACTCCCGGTGTTAATTCGTCGCCGCTTTCTCTTGTAAATACCTTTACATCCACAACTATACCTGACTCACCATGAGGTACACGCAAGGATGTATCACGGACTTCCCTGGCCTTTTCTCCAAAAATAGCCCTTAAAAGTCTTTCCTCTGCTGTAAGCTCCGTTTCTCCTTTTGGAGTAACCTTTCCAACCAGAATGTCCCCTGACCTTACCTCAGCCCCGATTCTGATTATTCCTCTTTCATCTAAATCCTTCAAAGAATCTTCGCTGACATTCGGTATATCCCTGGTTATTTCCTCTGGTCCTAACTTTGTATCCCTTGCTTCCGCCTCATACTCTTCAATGTGGATAGATGTAAATACATCTTCTTTAACCAGTTTTTCGCTTATCAATATAGCATCCTCGTAGTTGTAGCCTTCCCATGCCATAAAGCCTACCAGGACGTTTTTACCCAGTGCCAGTTCTCCATTATGTGTTGAAGGACCGTCAGCTATAACATCGTCTTTTTCAACTCTTTCCCCTTTTTTAACAATAGGTCTCTGATTTATACATGTTCCCTGGTTAGAGCGTAGATATTTTAAAAGCCTGTATTCATCTTTTGTACCTTCATCTTTTTTAATAATTATTTTGTTAGCAGTTACCTTTTCAACTACACCAGGATTCTTTGCTAAAACAACTACCCCTGAATCCCTTGCTGCCTTGTATTCAATACCTGTTCCTATGATAGGCGATTCTGTCTTTATGAGAGGTACCGCCTGACGCTGCATGTTCGCCCCCATAAGGGCACGGTTAGCGTCGTCATTCTCAAGGAACGGTATTAGTGAAGTAGCCACAGAAACCAATTGTTTTGGCGAAACGTCCATAAAGTCAACTTTATTTTTCTCTATTTCCAAAAACTCATCCTTATACCTGCATATAACTCTCCTGTCAACAAACCTGCCCTCTTCATCCAAAGGCTCGTTTGCCTGTGCTATTAAGTACTCATCTTCCTCATCAGCAGTGAGGTAATGTATCTCATCTGTAACAATCATATTTTCTTTATCAACTTTTCTATAAGGAGCTTCTATAAAGCCGTATTCGTTTACCCTTGCATAAGTACTGAGAGAACCTATAAGACCAATGTTAGGTCCTTCAGGAGTTTCTATAGGACATATTCTTCCATAGTGGGAATGGTGAACGTCACGTACTTCAAAGCCTGCTCTTTCCCTGCTAAGTCCCCCTGGTCCTAATGCACTAAGCCTTCTTTTATGGGTCAGCTCAGCTAACGGGTTTGTCTGATCCATAAACTGGGACAGCTGGCTGCTTCCAAAAAACTCTTTAATTGCCGCTGCAACAGGTCTTATGTTTATCAGGGCCTGAGGGGTAACAATGTCCATATCCTGTATGGTCATTCTCTCCCTTACCACTCTCTCCATTCTGGACAAGCCTATGCGGAACTGGTTTTGCAAAAGCTCTCCCACTGAACGGAGCCTTCTGTTGCCTAAGTGGTCTATATCATCTATATGTCCAATCCTGTAATTAAGATTAATAATATAGCTTATAGAAGCAATTATATCCTCTACAGTCAGGTATTTTGGAACAAGATCATCAATTCTACCCTTTAGCACAGCCTTAAGCTTTTCTTTGCTTACACCTTCATTTTCTTCTAGTAATGATTTTAATACGCTGTATTTAACCTTTTCCGTAATACCAATTTCCTTAGGGTCAAAGTCAATATAGTCTTTAATTTCCACCATACCGTTTCCAATTACTTTAACCCTTTTACCGTCTACATTGAGATAAACTTCATTAATACCTGCATTTTGAACTGCTTCTGCAGTTTCTCTCTCAATCTTTTCCCCTTTAGAAACAATTATTTCACCGGTCTGGGGGTTTACAATATCTTCGTCTGATATAAAATTATTTATCCTGCTTGCAAGAGAAAGCTTTTTATTAAATTTAAATCTTCCGAACTTAGCTAAATCATACCTTCTAGGGTCAAAAAATAAATTGTTTAAAAGTGTTCTGGCACTTTCAACTGTAGGCGGCTCACCCGGTCTTAACCTCTTATATATTTCTATAAGACCCTCATCTTCAGTTTTTGCGCTATCCTTTTGTATTGTTGCAATAACTTTTTCATCTTCCCCTAAAAGATCTGTAATTTCTATATCCGTTCCGTATCCTAGTGCCCTAACTAAAACAGTTATAGGTAATTTTCTCGTCCTGTCTATCCTAACCCATATTACATCATTAGCGTCCGTTTCATATTCAAGCCATGCACCCCTGTTTGGAATAACAGTATTTGAATAAAGTTCCTTACCGGTTTTGTCGTACTTCATTGAATAATAAATACCCGGTGATCTTACCAGCTGACTCACTATAGCTCTTTCTGCCCCGTTTATAACAAACGTACCGTTCTCAGTCATTAAAGGAAAATCACCCATGAAAATTTCCTGCTCTTTTACTTCCCCTGTCTCCTTATTAATTAAACGCACTTTCACCTTTAAAGGAGCAGAATAAGTAGCATCTCTTTCTTTACATTCCTCTACAGAATACTTAGGTTTTTCATTTAATGAGTAGTCAACAAACTCCAAAATCAAATTCCCTGTATAATCGGTAATGGGAGATACATCTCTAAAAACTTCCCTTAACCCTTCCTCTAAAAACTGATTATAGGAGTTTTTCTGAATTTCAATCAGATTTGGCATATCAATGACTTCTTTAATTCTTGAGTAGCTCATTCTGACATTTTTACCATATTTCACCGGATGCACATGAACCATTAATATCACCTCATATATCAGACTTTTGTCTTTTAACTGCTTATACAAAACATAAATTTTAAATATATAAATTAATACAAAGCCCCTTGACAGTAATTAGAATTTTTTTATTACTGCAGAGCTTCGTAGTATTGTAAAAAAAATAGCGCTTATTTTTTTGTAATGTTATAAAATAGTAATCCTTTTCTACATAAGAACATTGTTAACAAATATTGTCTTATTTATTCCCCAACTTCTATAAACTATTAAAAAAATTTATCTAAAAGGCTCTTTAATCCCGCTTAAATCACATATTTATCAATAAGTACTTGCCAAATCAAATATAATGTTTTAAAATACATTTTGTGTTTGTATAATTTTTAGTATTGAAAGAAAAAGAATCAAATACTGAAATTACACGCAGTATATGATTTTAGCATATGTCATTAAAGTTGTCAATATTTTTTGTCCTTTTTAATGTTAACTTTTTTAAAATTCAAATTATGTAATTTAAAGTTTTGTATCCTTGACAATGGACTTTTCTAAAAAAAGAACAACTGACATTTTAAAATGCCTGTTGTTCTTTTTTAATACCTGTTTTAATGACAATTCTGCCAAAGACCAATGTAAATAGCCGGAGTAATAAATTACTTAATTTCTACAGTTGCTCCAACTTCTTTTAATTTAGCCTCAATTTCAGTAGCTTCTTCTTTAGAAACGCCTTCTTTAAGTGTCTTTGGTGCTCCGTCAACCATGTCTTTAGCTTCTTTTAGTCCAAGACCTGTTATTTCCCTTACAACTTTAATTACTTTAATTTTCTCTGAACCTACATCTTTTAATACAACATCAAATTCTGACTTTTCTTCTGCTGCAGCTGCTCCACCGCCACCTGCTGCTGGCGCTGCCGCTACTGCTACAGGTGCTGCTGCTGATACACCAAATTCTTCTTCTAATTCCTTAACTAATTCTGATAGTTCTAAAACTGTCAAATTTTTAACTTCTTCTATTAATTTTGTAACTTTTTCACTAGCCATTTTATATACCTCCAAAATTCTTTTTTTTACTTAATTTTTATTTTTTACTTAATTTTTTTGTCTTGATTTTCTGTTTTTTTAATAAGTTCTTTAGGTCATTAATTTCTTTGTGAATAAATTTATTAAGTCATTAACTTAATGTTCAGAAATCTTTTTATGCAGCCACTAAGCTGATGCCTCTTTCTTTTGTTCTGCAATTGCATTTAAAGCAACAACCAATCCTCTTATATTTCCATTTAGAACATTTACCAAACCATACAAAGGTGACTTCATTCCGCCTACTACCTTTGCAATTAGTTCTTCCTTTGAAGGCAGTTCTGCTATTGCATTTAATTCCTCAGCACTGAATACTTTGCCTTCAACTATACCGGCTTTAAGCTGTATTTTTTTATGTTTTTTTGAATACTCAGTGAGTATTTTAGCCGGCGCAATAACATCTTCAGTACTCATAGCTATAGCTGTGGGGCCTTTCAGGTATTCCTCCAATTCAGTTATGTCATTTTTCTCTAATGCAAGCTTTATCAAATTGTTCTTTACTACCCTGTACTCCACCCCTGACTTTCTCATGGCGGTTCTCATTTCAGTATCCTCTTCAACTGTAACCCCTTTGTAGTCAGCTATTACTACGGTTTTTGCTTCTTTGATTTTTTCAGCTAATTGATTTACCGCTTCTATTTTTTTCTGAAGTATTCTTTCACTTGGCACTAATTTTTCACCTCCTCATTTTAAAAACACATAAAACAACAAAAATTAAAAATCCCCTGTATGCACACAGACATAGAGGGGATTAGTAATAATCCATCGTATCAAACCTATACCTCGGCAGGAAGACAAACTTTGCCTTTACGTATCTTAATACAACCTGCTGTCTGTGGCATAACTATGCAGTTTTTTGATTATATTTCATTTTATTTATAAGGACTCACCAATTTCTTTTAATTATCGGTTTTATCCCTTTAGTCATTTATCCTTTGAGCATTTACCTTAATGCCGGGTCCCATAGTGGAAGCAAGAACAACACTTTTTAGGTACTGCCCCTTTGCCGCTGCAGGCTTTGCTTTTATAATAGCTCCCATTAAAACACGGAAATTATCTAAAAGTTTCTCTGTTCCAAAGGATACTTTTCCGATAGGGCAGTGTATAATATTAGTTTTGTCAAGTCTATACTCAATTTTACCTGATTTTATTTCTTTAACTGCCTTTTCTACTTCCATTGTTACAGTTCCTGCTTTAGGGTTTGGCATTAATCCTTTAGGTCCTAAAACCCTACCTAGTCTACCTACAACCCCCATCATATCAGGAGTAGCTACCACAACATCAAATTCAAACCAATTATCTTTTTGGATTTTAGTTACAAGTTCTTCTGCTCCTACAAAATCTGCACCTGCTTGTTCTGCCTCTCTTGCCTTGTCACCTTTTGCAAAAACAAGCACTCTTACATCTTTACCTGTTCCATGAGGCAGCACAACTGCTCCTCTAACCTGCTGATCTGCATGTCTTGAGTCAACACCCAGTCTTATATGGGCTTCTACAGTTTCATCAAACTTTGCTCTGGCTGTCTTTTGAACTAACTCAATAGCCTCAGTTGGATCATATAACTTTAATCTATCTACAAGCTTTGCGCTTTCAAGATATTTCTTTCCTCTTTTCATTTTTTCACACTCCTTTGTGGTAATTATATCCGGAAACTTATGTTCCTCCCACTGCTAATTTCCTTAAAATACAAGGAAATTAAGCTTCGATTTCTATTCCCATACTTCTGGCAGTTCCTGCAATCATTCTCTCCGCCGCTTCAATGCTTGCTGCATTTAAGTCAGGCATTTTGAGCTCAGCTATCTTTCTCAATTCCGCCTTTGGCAGGGTTGCAACTTTCTCCTTATTTGGAACACCAGAAGCTTTTTCTATTTTGCAAGCTTTCTTAATCAGCACAGACGCTGGTGGTGTTTTTGTAACAAATGTGAATGATCTGTCAGCATAGACTGTTATAATTACAGGAATAATCATTCCTGCCTGGCTTGCAGTTCTTTCATTGAACTCTTTACAAAAGCCCATTATGTTAACACTATGCTGACCTAATGCTGGTCCAACCGGTGGAGCCGGAGTTGCTTTTCCCGCAGGAATTTGAAGTTTTATATAGCCGATAACTTTTTTAGCCACATTTTCCACCTCCCAATTAAATTACACCTTGTTTATATTTTGTTTATATTTTCTGAATTTGAAAGAGTTCCATTTCTACAGGAGTTTCTCTTCCAAACATAGATACAGAAACACGTACTTTCTTCTTTTCCAAATTTATTTCTTCAACTGTTCCGATAAAGTTTTCTAACGGACCAGAAATTACCCTGACATTGTCTCCTATTTCATAGTCCAGCACAGGAGCAAATTCTTCAACTCCCATTGCCTTAATTTCCTCATCGGATAACGGCACAGGTTTAGAACCCGGACCTACAAAACCAGTAACTCCTCGGGTATTTCTAACAACATACCAGGACTCATCAGTCATTACCATTTTTACCAAAACATACCCGGGGAAGACCTTTTTTAAAGTTGTCTTTTTCTTGCCATCTTTAATTTCAATCTGTTCTTCCATAGGTACGACAATATCTAAAATGTAATCCTGCATATTTCTGTTTTCAACTATTTTTTCAAGGTTAGCCTTTACCTTGTTTTCATACCCGGAATAGGTATGTACAACGTACCACTTTCCATTATCAGGTGCTTCGTTATTCTGCATAAGCCCTGAATCCTCCTTTGTCAACTATAAATCCAGGTGGCAACAAATATTAATACATATTCACATAATAGTGCATGTTCTAAATTGCGTATTAAAAGCAAATTTAACTTTTATACGTAAATTAGGGCCCTTAGCAGGTTTAAACCATAATCAAACAACCAAATGAAGATACCCAGTATCAAACACATAATCAACACTGTAAGAGTATTGTTTATAAGTTGGGTTTTTGTGGGCCATATAACTTTTTTTAATTCGTTTTTAACATCTTTAAAAAATTTTGAAAAACGTCCCTTTGCACTACTAGTCTTTGGATTTTTTGTTTTTTGAGCCATTTTAAACATCTCCATTACTTTTTATTTCATAATTAAACTATATTACCCAATAATAGTCCAATTACTATCTTGTTTCTTTATGGCTTGTGTGTTTACGGCAAAATTTGCAATACTTTCTCATTTCAAGTCTGTCAGGATCGTTTTTTCTGTTCTTCATGGTATTGTAATTTCTCCGCTTGCATTCCCCACACGCTAATGTAATTTTAACTCTCATATCTTCCACACCTCCAACAAACCTGTCTATAGCTAAATTTATATAAATGCCTATCAATATCTTTAGCCAAAAAAAAAAAGACGTACTACCTGAAACAACAAATAGTTTATCACGTATGCTTTTAAAAGTCAAGCTGACTTTTAGAATTTTTTATAAAAAATCAAATTTTTTATTGTATTTTTTAAAATCTTTTAAAAAGCATGGGATAAACCCACGCTTTTTAAAAGAATTACTCTTCTATTAATTCATCAATTGCCGCACCAGGTGGTACTATAGGGAAAACTTTTTCGTCTTTGTCAATTTCAAAGTTTATCACCACAGGTGTGTCCTTTGAAGCAAGGGCTTCTTTTAGGGCATCATCCACTTCCTCAGGCTTTGTAACATTCATTCCTATTGCCCCGTAAGCTTTGGCCAAGGCTACAAAATCCGTTCCCCTGTCTATGGATGTAGCTGAATACCTGCTGTCATAAAAGAGATTTTGCCACTGCCTCACCATTCCCAAAGCACGGTTGTTGAATATTGCCACCACTATAGGAAGTTTGTATTCAACTGCTGTGGCAAGCTCGTTACAATTCATTCTAAAGCTTCCGTCCCCTGCAACATTTATTACTTTTTTATCAGGAAGCCCTATTTGAGCTCCTATGCATGCACCAAGACCATATCCCATAGTGCCCAGCCCTCCGGATGAGAGGAACTGTCTTGGGGAGCTGTATTTATAAAACTGTGCCGCCCAAATCTGATGCTGGCCTACTTCTGTAGTTATTACAGCTTTCCCCCCTGTAAGCTCATACATTCTCTCTAGGATATAGCTTGGTTTTAGTTCACCCTTTGTCCGGGATTTTAATGGATAAGCTTTTTTCCACTCGTCAATTTTTTTATTCCATTCACTATATTCCTTTTCATCAACTTTTTCAGTTATTTTTTCAAGTATCTTTTTGATATTTCCTATAAGAGGATAATGCACAACTATATTTTTCCCAATCTCAGCCGGATCCACATCTATATGCATTATTTTAGCTTTTGGCGCAAATCTTTCAACATTGCTGATTACCCTGTCGCTAAACCTTGCACCTATTGCAATAAATAGATCTGATTCAGATACTGCAAGGTTGGTAGTCTTGGTTCCATGCATACCTATCATACCCATGTATAAATCATTGGTTCCCGGAAAAGACCCCATACCCATTAATGTTGTTGTAACAGGTATTTTGGTTTTCTCAGCAAACTTAATTAATTCTTCATTGGCTCCTGCTATGGAAACCCCGCCACCTGAAAGTATAATAGGCTTTTGGGACTCATTTATTACCTTTACAGCCTCGTCTATTTTGTCTTCCTTTACCTTTATAGGAATTTCTTTTACCGGTTCCGGCTCTTTAGGTGTGTACTCAGCCACCGCCGCAGTTACATCCTTACATATGTCAATTAGTACAGGTCCAGGTCTTCCTTCCTTTGCAATTCTAAAAGCATCTCTTACTATATCAGCAAGTTTGTTAACGTCCTTTACGATATAATTATGCTTTGTAATGGGCATTGTAATGCCTGTTATATCCACTTCCTGGAAGGAATCTTTGCCAAGGAGGCTTGTTGCAACTTGTCCTGTTATAGCCACTACAGGCACTGAATCCATGTATGCAGTTGCAATACCTGTAACCAAATTGGTAGCCCCGGGGCCTGATGTAGCTAGACAAACTCCCACCTTGCCTGTGGCTCTTGCATAGCCGTCCGCTGCGTGGGAAGCCCCTTGCTCGTGGGAAACCAATATATGCCTTATGGAATCTTTGGCTTTATACAGTGCATCATAAATATTCAGCACTGCACCTCCCGGGAAACCAAAAATTGTATCCACACCCTGTTCCTTTAAACACTCTATTAATATTTCTGCACCTGTTAATTTCATACCCTTACCTCCATAATTCTTTTCTCTTCTCAAATACAGTCATTATATATGCCTTTCAGCCTTATATATGCCTTTTTTCCGTTACAGACCTTTATCCTGTAGTTATTTTAATACAGCTCCTGTACTTGCAGATGTAACAAGTCTTGCGTACCTTCCCAGGTAACCTTTTGTTATCTTAGGTTCAGGGGCTTTCCACTCCTTCATTCTCTCCTGTAGTTCAGCATCAGATATTTCAACATTAAGCTTTCCTTCATTTATGTCAATGTGAATAATATCCCCTTCCCTGACAACTGCAATTGGCCCTCCTTCCATTGCCTCCGGTGAAACGTGACCAATGGAAGCACCTCTTGTTGCTCCTGAAAAACGCCCGTCAGTAATTAGTGCAACATCTTTATCAAGACCCATTCCGGCAATAGCAGAAGTAGGTCCTAACATCTCTCTCATTCCGGGGCCGCCCTTAGGTCCTTCATATCTTATGATAACTACATCCCCTTTATTAATTTTACCTTCATATATGGCTTTTATAGCATCATCTTCTGAATCAAAGACCCTTGCCGGTCCTTTGTGAACAAGCATCTCCTCTGCAACTGCAGCCCTTTTTACAACTGCACCGTCAGGTGCCAGATTACCTCTTAAAACGGCTATTCCACCAGTTTCACTGTATGGGTTGTCCACACTTCTTATAACATCATAATCTAAAACCTCTGCCTTTTCAATGTTTTCTCTAATGGTCTTTCCTGTAACCGTCATAAGGTCTAAATGCAGCAAATTCTTTTTGGAGAGTTCTTTCATAACAGCCTGAACCCCTCCTGCTGCATAAAGGTCTTGAATATGGTGATGTCCTGCCGGTGCTAATTTGCACAGGTTAGGAACCTTACTGCTTATTTCATTTACTATATCTAAATTAATTTCCACTCCTGCCTCATTTGCAATGGCGGGTAAATGCAGTATTGAATTTGTTGAACAGCCTAAGGCCATGTCAACGGTCAGTGCATTTTCAAAGGCTTTTTCAGTTAAAATATCTGATGGCCTTATATTCTTTTCTACCATTTCCATAACTTTCATGCCTGCATATTTTGCAAGACGGAGTCTTTCTGCATACACAGCCGGTATTGTCCCGTTACCTGGAAGCCCAAGTCCTAATACTTCCGTGAGGCAATTCATTGAGTTGGCTGTAAACATTCCGGAACATGAACCGCAGCTTGGACATGCATAATTTTCACAGTCTAAAACATCTTCTTCACTCATCTTGCCGGCCTTGTACGCTCCCACCGCCTCAAAAACGCTGTTTAAATCCAAAAATTTTCCTCCCCGCTTAATGGATAGCATTGGTCCGCCGCTTATTACAACAGATGGCACATTAATTCTGGCAGCGGCCATCAGCATACCGGGAACTATTTTATCGCAGTTAGGTATAAAAACCATACCGTCAAAACTATGGGCAAGTCCCATGGCTTCGCATGAATCGGCAATAAGCTCCCTTGTAGCAAGGGAATATTTCATACCTACATGTCCCATGGCTATGCCGTCACAAACACCTATAGCACCAAATTCAACAGGTGTTCCGCCTGCCATTCTTATTCCTGCTTTCACTGCTTCTGTAATTTTATCTAAATGAGTATGTCCAGGAATTATCTCGCTTTTAGAATTTGCTATACCTATTAATGGTCTTGAGATTTCTTCGTCAGTATATCCCATTGCTTTAAATAAAGACCTGTGGGGTGCTCTTTCTATACCTTTTTTAACAGCATCACTTTTCATAATTCATTCCTCTCTTTCTGCAAAAAATTTGTGCTTTTGTATTAAAATTAAAAATATTTGCTTTTATATCAAATTCAAATATATTAAATTTTAAAAATGTTTTATATTTTAAAATTGTTTTATATTAATAAACTATCTATCCTTTGGGAAATATCCAGCTGACTATAAAATTATTTTCGTAAAAATATTTAGCCACAGCAGATGTTTCTATAGATTCAAAGAATCCTTTAAACAACGGTGTTGCGTGAAATAACATTAAAATTGCAAATATAATATAGATTGTTAAAAGCCCCTCTATAGCCCCCAATGCAAAACCCCCTAATTTGTCTGCCTGTTTTAAAACAGGTAACCTTGACACTTTTTTTAGAATAGATCTGGCAAATATAAGAGCTATTCTTGCAACAATATATAATAAAATCACACTGATAACGGTTGTAACAAAATTTGCCAAAACGTCACTGATTTTATCAGCTATTGATGCATAGTCAATTAATTCCCCTACATTTGGCATTTTTTCAGCCACTTTATCACTAATAAGGTTTTTCAAAAATCCCGGAAGTTTGAGCCCGTCTACCATGGATTCTGCCGCCTCTGCAGCCCCTTCATTTACTGCAGACATCTGGGCATCCTGCTGAAGCATTAATTTACCATAAATACCGGATTTGATTTTTGTAAAAATAAAAGTCCCTGCCAAAATTTTAGCCACAAACGGGGAAAATTTAACGGCTACTAAAACTGCTATAAAAAAGGATGCCAGCTTTAATAAAGAAAGCATAAGACCTTTTCTAAACCCAAAATAGCCAAACCCCAAAATAATTGCCAATACAAAAATATCAGTCCAGTTCATATTTTCACCCCATAATCACAAAATACATATTTAAATTATTAAATTAACCCACATTTTTAAATTATCAAATTAACCCACATTAAATTTGCATTTAAATATAACTACCCTATGATATATTTATAATAACAATTTTATTTTCTGCTACCACCAATATTTCTCTTTTGTTTAAAAAACCAATATACTCAATATCAGTTTTAAAATTATATTCATTTATGACTTTTCCCTGTGTATTTACAATATAAAGCTTTTTCCCTGAATTTATGGCAATAACATCTTCATCTGCCGCCAGGGCTTTTAAACTGTCTTCTATAATAAAATTTGCAAATTCCCCTCCATCCATATCATAAATAAATATATCTGATTTATTATTAAAAAAGCCTTTGCTTTCTTTTCCTATAGCTACTATTATATACTTGCCTTTAATTAAATCAAAATCATAAATACTTCCATTTACAGGTATGTTCCACTTTTCTTTTAAGTCATTACCTAAAAAGGTGATATAAGAATCCCCCACAGCCATAATAAGGTCATCTTCAATATATTTTGCAAGAGGAAAAAATCCCTCCTCAAAATCCTTTACGGTGTCCTTTTTGCTTTTTATATTATATTTTTTTAAGTGGGTAGCTGCATTCACCCCTGATGTAATGGCATAATTTAGCATAACATCTTCCCCACTTGGGGACACATTTGCTGATAAAATAAAATCATCCCCGGAATTATCAATAAAATACCTTATCCCTTCCTCATTAAACACACTGGCTGCATTTCTGCTTCTATTTTCTTCGTGAACAACAGCTACATGTCCTTTTTCGTTAATATCTGCATTTATTATGCTGCCATCTAGTTCTTTTTTCCAAAGCTCATTTATCCCCTTAAAAACAAAAATATCCTTACCCTTTACATCAGCTATCAAAAGGTATTCCCCTGAAGTCTTAATTAAAGGATTTTTAAAAGAACCACGTAAAGTCTTTTTTACCTCACCTTTTTTGTCTATAAAATCTATTTTGTCCTGTGTGCATTTTACAATGTAGCCACCGCATATTGCAAATTTCGCATTAGTGCTACCATCATAAGCTATTTCAAGAGAAACTTTTTTATCTTTTATAAGTTCATTTTTAAACAGTTCTTTAACAGATACTTCTCTTATATCTATTTCATTTAAATTTAAATATGCCGCCACCGATGTACTAATAATTATAAACACAAGTACAATAAATAACAATATATTAAATTTACCGTGCTTTTTTTTAGAACTAATATCTCTTCTAGGGATATCCAAAATAATTCACCCCTGTTTATCTTTTGTGTCTTTTTTTGGTGCATTTCTTTTTTAGTTTTCATTAGATATTAGTTATTGTACCACATGAAATAATCAGCCGCAATCTCTGTAAATATTTCGATAGCGTCAATTTATTGTAGGAAAAAGAAAAGTAGATGGCATCCCATTTTTTATTTGTGCAACTATTTCAAATAACGGTCTCTTAGTAACGAAAGTGTTTTACATCATTTTGAGCCTTATTTTCTTTTATAATTCCTCTAACTTATTGTCTATTATACCATATAACTCTTTCTTTCTATAAAGAATTCATTTTACTCAATACTTGTGACAAATTAGTACGTTTTGTTATCTATGTTCCTTCACATTTTAACGCTACTTTTAAAAGAAAAAAGTATTTCTATTGTACCATTTTCCATTTTGTCAAGGCTAAAACAAGCGGGCAAAGCCCGGCCTTGACAAGTAGTAGGGCTCCGCGGGTCATGGTACTAAAGTTTTGCTTTTTTCTTTTCTTTTTCTTTTTTTATGTTTTTTCTTTTTCTTTGTCTTTTTTCCAGATATGTATAATTCCTATTGGATAGGCTTACTTGTAAACTTTCCCGTAATTTTTGCTTTATTATTACCTCATCCCTATCCGCATATACCTATAATACGCCTTAATTCTTTATATAAACCAGTTTTACACCCCTTATGAATAACAGTTAAATTACTATTCCATACACTCTCATACCTGTTTGATGACTTCTTTAATTCCTTAATTAATTTTTCCTGAATTTCTTGCCTACTAGATGCTAACTTTTTTTGTTTTTGTGCCATAACTATGTCATATACCTTACCGCCATTCTTCTTGTATATTATTAGCTTTGACATCTTTTCTACACCTTTTCTCGACCAGCCTTTAGGTCTTGAACTTAAACGGGATGAAAATACATGACTCACATGACCTTCAGCACTACAACCCACTATTCCTCTGTTTGACCTTATTTCTATACCATCCCAATTATTTAAAATATATCGCTTTGCATTTTTTATAGCCTTTATTTTATTTTCATTATCGCCTGTCTTTTCAATTATCTTTTTAAAAACCTTTGTTAGCATTTTTTTATCAGATAAATTCAAAGCCTCCTGTAAATCTTGGCTTATTGCTTCATCATTTAAATGTGTGGTCGCAACTCTTACGTATTTTTGAAGATGGTATCTATCAAGTACAAATTTACTTTTTGAAAGACAGTTAACTCCTTGCCTTATCCATGACGCCCCATCTCCTGATATATACACCGTCTCTAAAAAATCAACGTCATATTGTTTATATATGTATTCCGATACTTCAAGCCACAAATCTTCTGAATTCTTATACACTCCCCCAAAATATCGAACATTCTTTAATACTTTTCTCTTCTTATTACTTTTTTCAAAGTCAATTCCCTCATGCACATATACAAGTTTTGGCATAATTGTATTTCTCTTGCCCTTCTCATTCTGTCTCAATATACTTTTTTGTTGTAATGCTACATGGTCCTCATCGGCCTCAACATACAATATTTTTACTTCTCTCTTTTTATCTACTTTTATTTCAGGCTCAACTATTTCAATATTATGTATTTTATTCATCACTGCTTGTTTGCTGATTTCATCAATATATGTCGCCTTTTCTCCTGCCTTTCTGTAGCTGCTGTCAGCTGCTTCATCTATTGCATTAATTACAACATCGGCACTTACTCTGTCATGTGGTTCTACACCTACAATCCTGTCGACTAGGTGTTGTCTATTACCATTTTCCTTATGCTTAAAATATGTCCTGTTATAACTTAGTGTTCCAAATGTCGTTAAAATAGCTGTTTTATCTTTTCTTATAATTTCCCAATACTGTTTCCTTATTTCACAGTTACGGAAATATTCATCCATATCTTCAAGCACTTCTTTAAGTATATCGCGTCCAAGTTTAAATAAATCTTCTTTTAGACCAAGAACAAGATCAGCTAAGTCTTTTCCTTCTTCAATAAAATTTTTTATCTTTTTTTCAATTCTTTTTACCCCAAATTCATTAAAATGTTGTATACTATTATACATAGAAGATGTCATCCTTTCTATTTATTATTTTTGCTTAATTAATATCTTAACAGGATGTCATCTTCTTTTCAATTATATATGGTATTTTATGTCTCATTCCCTACAATAACTTTACGCTAACAATATTTCAAAAATCTATTATCTAAACCTCCCGTTTTTCCTGATTAATCTGCTTTTTCTGATTAATTTAAAGCCATGTATGAGTATCACAAAAACCATAAACATTCCTGCATATCCAAAGACAGGATATATATTTGAAATAAGATTTGAAAATCCTATGGCTGACAAAGGGATTATAAGGCAGCATATTACAGGTATTAGTATTCCCCTGCTTAATTTTGTTTTGCCCCTTACCCGCTCTATAAAACCATAACCTGAAGTTATTGCAGAAATAAACATTGCAAGAAGAAGTACAATTCTATAAATGCTTCCCATAAATCTACTGCACATATCCACTATCCCTATAACAGGGAATTCAGCAGACATAACATAAGGATAAAATATATAAAGGGCGTAGTTTAAAACCAATGCTATTATACAGAGGATTCCCCCTCCTAATATCCCCCCTATGGATGCTGTTTTTTTGCTTTTCAGATATGGAAGGAGACTGCACATTACAACAACTGAAATAATGCTGTTGTAACTAGTGTATAGAAGAGATGATACAACCCAATTGTGGGTCATTTTTTTAAATCCTCCTGAAATATTAAATACAGAAGAGTCCCTGCTTAATATTATATAAATCCCGATTGTGATAATTCCGATTATAAGAATAGGTGTAATAATTGTACTTAGTGATACTATGCCCTTTACCCCTGTTAAAAAAAATATCATACATATAAAGGTCACTAATAGTATTGCAAAATAAAAAGGGATATTTATTGTGTCTGCTATTATACTTGCAACACCTGATACCATAATGCAAAAAACAGATGCCATAAAAAGGGTTACGATTATTTCCATAACCCATCCTAAACCCCACCCTACCGTGGGAAATAAAAACTCTTCGTAGTTTTGAATTCGTTCTGAATAAACTTTATTTAGTACGGTATATCCTATGAAAGAAAATAAAACCCCTGTCAGTAAAATCCCATAAAAACCACCGCTGTAATATGAAGTGAAGAATTCTGTAATTTCCCTTCCCGATGCAAACCCTGCACCAACAATTGTGGCTATATATATACTTGCCACTTTAAAAATATTTTTTGTCTCATCAAACAAAAATAACAACCCCTCACATAGAATTATACTGCTGTATAATTCTATGCAGGAGTTGTCTTTACAATTACAGTTGATTTTTTTACAATTACAGCTTAACTCTAGTCTAGAAACTCTTGCACTGCATCATAAGCTTTTAATATATCATCAATGCTTTCCTTATCGGTAATCAGTCCTGTGTAGTTGCCGTTCTTCATAGCATAATAGGTTTCATCGTCTCTTGGAATAAGCTCAATTGTAATTTCCTTTGGTTCTTTGTTGAGACGGAAGGTAACTAAAGCCTCCGGTTCTTCTTCCGGCACTTCAGCATCAATATCTATTTCTTTTACTTCTAAAGACATGAGATTTTTAAATAGTTCTTTAAATTCCCAATCCCCGTCTTCTGAAACTTTCTTTCCATCAACATAGTATTCTTCTTTTACTTTGTCTTCATTTTCATCATCACTAATTCTTTTTATTTCAACTTCAAACTCCTTACCTCCGGCTTTAGCATATGCCCCTTCCATATATTCTAAATCTTCTTCATACACATATATGTTTACAAAATAATTTAAAGATTCATCTAAGAAATTCAAAGGTGCAATGTCAACTAAAAACACTTCGGTGGTTCCCTCTAGCATTGCGTATATTTCGTTGATATAAGTATCTAGGTTCATTCCCTTTTCTTCACCTACAAGGAGTTTAACTCTTTCACCGTCAATGGTTTCAGCTTCAATAGCGTACAGTGGGTTGTCTAATCCGTAAATGCTTAAATCCTTAGCATCTTCTTCAACAAAGTCTTGTACTATTGTCCTTATAAAAGCATCTATGGCACTTGTCACATTTGCTATATTAGCCTCAATCTCAAGGGGGTCTGTCACCTTCCAGTCCTTTTCATCCTCACTTTCTGCCATAAACACCAATTCCCCGTCTTTTTCAAAACCAAATCTCTTTATTTCAGATCTGGGCTTGTCAATTATGTTTTTGTTCCTGATGTCTGTTTTGCTTGCATTTAATACAGTACCTTCGTAACGGGGTATTGTATAAACTGTATTTTCACCATTCAGCCTCATATAGTAGCTTTCATTTGTTACAGTAGGATTTCCTATTTCTACAACGAAGGTTTGGTCATCTGTAGTTTTTAAAGTAAGGACTACAGGATCTGACAGCCCGTATTTTTCAAAATCCTTTGCTTCCTCTTCAATTATCCTTTCTGCATAAAGCCTGGATATAGTTGAGGCTATACTGTTAAGTTTTAAAGAATCAACTTTAAAATCTCCTCCTGAAACAAGCTTCCATGAGTCCTCTTCTTTTTCCAGAACAAATTCTCCATCTTTGTTTTTAATGGTCATACTTTTCACATTTTCACTGTCAAAATCCAAAAGCTCAATTCTTCCTGTATCATCTTTTGAGCCGGTTTTTTTATCAACTATAAGATATACTCCTGTCAAAAGCGCCACAATGACTACAAGAATAATTGCATACTTGTAAAACCTCATAGACGCCTCCTCCTTAACCAGATTGCTATTCCGGAAACAATTACAAGCAGTGGTAAACCAAATATAATTATTCCGGTTATTTTTTGGGCATTTGAACTATTAACTGTAATTGTATCTAAGAAAGATGTTTTTGGCATTATATATACGTCACTTGTATTCTCATACACAGTGGCAATGCATTGGGTTATAAACAGCAAATTGTTTTGATAATAGCGGGCATAGCGTTCTAAAGCATCGTCAGTAATAAAATAAGCATTTCCAATTACTAAAACCTTTGACTCATTTTCCCCGTTGTATTCTGACAATACTGCCACATCTATAGGTCCACCCTGAAGATCTTCTTCAGTTTCAACATTGCCAAATGGCTCTCTTTCTGCACTGCCGCTTGCTGTTAAAAGAGGTGTGACTACTACCCCTTCCGGGTCATTTCTCAACAGGTTGATACTCCGGCTCTCCGGCATTAATACTTGGAAATTAGCAAAAGCCGGATCTGAAAACAGCCGTGTCCCTGATAAAATTGGCAGAATGTGATAAGGCATATCTACTAAATGTCTCATTTCATTGCCTTCTTTTACTTTGTCATAGTATAGGGACAAATCATACTTTTCTAAAATGTGTTCAAAATTTGTAAACCTTGAATTGGATGCTACCGGATCAAATAAGAATATAATGTTACCTCCGTTTTCAAGGTATTTTTCCAATTTGTCCCTTTCGTCTATGGACAAATCAACCTTTGGTGAAGCACAGAATAATATCTTTGCATCTTCAGGTACTTCAGCTACATGGTTTAAATCCAGTCTTTTAACATCAAAATTATTAATCTCTAAAAGTGCTCTTAATAATCTATACTCACTGTTTAAATCCCTCTGCTTGTGCCCTTCCAGAAAATATACAGTTGGCGTTATTTCACTGGTAACATATAGTATGGCACTTGTTACCTCCTGTTCTCCTGAAAAAGATAAGCCTGTAAAAGTTTCTGTAAAAAGGCTGTTGGCAGAGAATTTTTTAAACTTTTCCCCACTCTTTACAATAATGTCATATTTGTTTATGTCAATTGTGTCAGTTAACTTTAATTCTGCAACTATTTCAGGATTTGTATCCGGATCGATAAATTTAACAGATACCTTTGGGAATTTATCATAGTTTTGCAAAAAATGCCACACCCAAGAGGCTATCTCTGTTCCTCCCCTTATCTTTTCCCCGTCAGCTAAAAAGATAATTTCAACCTCTTTGTCCAATCTTTCAGCTATGGTTTTTGTCTGTTCACCTATGGAATACATTTTGTTTTCAGTCATATCCCAGGTATGGTTGGTTCTTTCACCTATCATATTTATAAAAACGGTAATTATCACAGCACATAACATCATAAGTAATGCTACGGTACTAAATTTAAAATTCTTTGACCCAAAAAATTTGAATATCTTTTTCATTTTTAATCACCCCTGACTCCAACGCCTTTTTTCAATTACGATCATTGTTAATAATAAGAATAATCCTATTAAACTTAAAAAGAAAACCAAGTCTCTTGTGCTAAATAGCCCCTGAACAAATTCCCTGAATCTGAAAAAGAAAGAAATCCAATTTGCAAAGCTCAAAAGAGCTCCTTTAAACAAGAAACTTATCTGATTTATAAACCAAATAAGAATCAAACCACCAATTCCCGTTACCGCAGCTATTACCTGGCTCTTGGTAAGGGAAGATGTGAAAATACCAAAAGCCACAAAAAATGCCCCTAAAAGAATATGCCCTATATAACAGGAAATCGCCGGCATTATATTGAGATTTCCATATATTATTATCAATGCAGGATATATAAGAGTTAAAATTGTCATAAGTAAAAACACAGTTAGTGAAGCAAGATATTTTCCTAATACAATACCCGGCACACTAACAGGAGATGTCATAAGTAATACGTCTGTACCACTTTTTTTCTCTTCTGCAAAAGCCCTCATTGTCAATGTTGGTAATATAAATATAAGCAAAAAACTGTATTGGTAAAGGTATGCACCATACATAAAGGGACGTCCTGATGTAAACACCCCGCGTAAAAACAGTGAAAAAATCAACATATATATACCAATTAATACATATGCCAATGGGGAGTAAAAATAGGCTTTAAGTTCCTTCTTATAAATGGCAAACATATTACTCTACCTCCTTCTCTTTTTTATTCTTCTTTTTAAGCTTTGATTTTTTCTCTTTATCATCTTGCTGTATATTCTCCTGTTCACCTTGTTCTTCTTGACTTTTCCCTTCATTTTTTTCTACATCATTTTCAGCACCGCCGTCCAAGGCTTTTTCTTCATCCTGGACTTCTGTATTTCCTTCTTCACCTGCTGTAAGCTTTCTGAATATCTCTTCAAGATCCATTCCTACAGATTGAAGCTCCAATATAGGATATCCAAGTTCTGCCATCTTGAAGAATATAGGTCTTCTTACATCTATATCTTTTTCAGAGTCAACTGTATATTTAAATACATTTTCCTCACCATTTGAATCACATTCTATATTTAAAATTCCTTTAATTTCACTCAATGCATTTGTTACTTCAGCTTGCGGTCCTTCTACTTTCATCAAAAATCTGCTTACATTTCCTAAATTGCGTGAAAGGTTGTCCGGTGTGTCTATTGCAACTATTTCACCTTTATTTATTATTACAACCCTTTCACAGACAGCACTTACTTCTTGAAGTATATGGGAACTAAATATTATAGTGTGTTCTTTTCCTAATTCTTTTATTAACCTTCTGATTTCAATAATCTGGTTGGGGTCAAGACCAACGGTAGGCTCATCAAGTATGAGAACTTCCGGACTTCCAACTAAAGCCTGGGCCAACCCAACTCTTTGCCTGTAACCCTTTGACAGGTTTCCCACCAGCCTGTTTTTAACATGGTCAATCTGTATTTTTTCCATAATATCTGATATCTGGCCGGCTCTTTTTGATCTGGGGACTTTCTTTAAATCACTGACAAAATACAGATATTCCTTCACAGTCATGTCAGTGTACACCGGGGGAATTTCAGGCAAATAGCCTATGCGTTTCTTTACTTCTGCCGGCTGTTCCCCAATGTCATAACCGGCAACCTTGACTGTACCACTAGTTGAAGGAAGATACCCTGTTATCATATTCATTGTGGTTGTCTTACCAGCACCATTAGGCCCTAAAAATCCAAGGATTTCTCCTTTTTCAACAGTGAAATTAATGTTATTCACTGCTTTTATAGGACCAAAGTGCTTGGTCAAATTTTGTATTTCAATCATCCTGGTTTTCCCTCCCATTTCTTTTCATTTAAATTCCATATACAAATTATATTATCATAAATTAAAATTAATAAAGTATGAACAATTTGTAACATATCATGTTGTTGCTTGAAGTTGTAAATAAAGAATTGAAAATTATAAATGTTAACATCGCCTGCCGTATATTTTGTTTTTTTAAGTTACCAGCTTATTATATAGTGTTATGTGATGTTTTTCAAGTGCCATAAACAGCTGACTCCCAATTAAAAGATAACATTGCCGGATTCTTTAATTGTGATGGCACCTTTACCAAAAAGTTGAATATAGCAAAAATCATAATTTCATGAATTATATTGAATTTTGAGAAAAAACATGATATTTTTGATATTAGTTTATTTTAGAATAAATTTCTTAATGTTTAATTTATACTTAAATATTAAGTAGATGAAAGAGGTAAATATCCGCAAACTTCTAATACATATATCATACATTTAAAGGATTACAGGAATTCATCAACAATATTTGACAATATAGATATGCACAAAATTCTTATAGATGTCGGCTACATAGAAGAGTAAGATGCATGTGGCAGAGTTTGAAAAAAGATGGTATAATTTATTTATAATAATATTATAGTTAATATTTTTGTGAGGTTGTTTGTGTTAAGTAAAAATAAAGCTCAAAAAAAATTTAAAAAAGAAATGAGAAAAATTCTAAAAAAGAAAGAAAAAGAAATAGGTTATTCTCCATATCCTTTTTCTGATGACAATTTCTACTATCAAAATGATGCATCCTTTGCCAAAAAATTAAAAAATTTTATTTCATACGGACTTATATTGCTCATGGTTGTTTTTGTAATATACTGCATATCATCGCTATTTGTTGATTATACAGATAAAATGTACTCCTCTTTTCAGAATGAAAACTATGAAGATACCATTAAATATTCCGAAAAACTTCTTAAAAATAATCCGGCCCACTATGATGCACTGGCATATAAGGGTGTTTCTTACCGCCTTTTAGGAAATTTTCAAAAATCTCTGGAAGTTTTTCAAACTGCCATTGAATTTTATCCTGATAACATAGATATTTTAAATGAACTAGCTTATTGTAATTACAGTTTAGGCTACCATTACAAGGCACTGGAATATTACAACCAGGTACTCAAATTTGATGCAAAAAATGTAGAAGCTTTATACTGGAAGGGACATACACTATTAGAGTTATTTGAATATGACGAAGCTTTAGAATCTGTAGATTCCCTTCTCAGACTTGGCTACAACCATACAGAAGTCTACAACTTAAAAGGTCTGCTGTTTTTTAATCAAAATAAATACAAAGCTGCTATTGAAAGTTTTGATAAAGCTATAAAAGCAGATTATGAAACGTATAGTGTATATGAAGATGCTCATCTAAATAAGATATATACTCTTTTTTCACAAAAGGACTTAAAAGGATGTATCGAGTTTTGTGAAAGTATACAAGAGGAATTTCCACATAATACAGATATTCTTTATTATATGGGGGATTGTTATTCTCTTATGGGAGAATACCAGAAGGCCATTAAATGCTATGCAAAAGCCAGCAGAGCAGATCCAGAGAACAGTTGGCTTGTTGCTGAAATTGCCATGCAGCTTTACTATTTACAAGAGTATACGGCTTCTAAGATTTACGCTCAAAGAACAATTGATAAAGATCCTGAAAACTTGTTAGCCCGGGAACTTTTAAAAAAACTTGAAGAAACTGACCTTCCTGAAGCTGAAAGGATTGTAAATTTTGTTAAAGAAAATTATCTTTACTTAGATAAAGTTGAAGACTTTGATACTAAGGCTGAAAAATTTATGTCCAAAGATAAAGTTGAATACCAGGATATTTATGAATTCATAGAATCCATAAGAATAGAAGATGATTTATTTACTTTTTTCATATGGGGAGAATACTACGATGAGTACATAGATGAAATTGAAAAAGATGATATCGAATACAAAATGTTAGGTGAAAATTACCACTACCTGAGATTTGATTCCTTTACCCGGGGAATCTCAGGTAAATTCACCAACACCATAAAAAATATTTCTTCTACTGAAAGCAGCAATTTAATTTTGGATTTAAGAGATAATCCCGGAGGTCTTTTATTTACAGCAACAAATATTTTGGACACTTTGCTTCCTGAATGCATAAGCAGCTATACCATTGACAGAAACGGGTATATAGATACCTATCAAACTACATATGATTATTTTCCCTTTAAACACATATATCTGCTTGTAAATGAGGAATCTGCCAGTGCCTCTGAATTAGTGGCACTGAGCTTAAAAACATACCTGCCTAATGTAACTATTGTCGGCAGGAATACCTTCGGAAAAGGGGTAGGTCAGACTGTATTTGAAAATAAAGAGAATAGATATATAATATTTCTTACAGACTCTTTTTGGAATGTAAAAGAGACAAACATTTTAGGAAAGGGTGTACAGCCTGATCTGCTGGTAAACGGGACTGAACTTCAAGATTTTTTAAATGCAGTCATGAAAAATTAAATATATTTTAAAGGAGTTGACAAAATTGGATACTCAATTTGGCATCATTAATAAAATAAATAAGGATACTCCCTATGAATGTTACAAACATTCTAATTATACCAACCCATCAAGTATCTTTATTCTTTTGGCACTGGGCACAATAGGAACACTTATTTTAAGTGCAATCTATAGTTACGCCATACACTATATACCCATAGTGGTTTTGAATGTTATATGCACAATATTTTTTGGTTATCTTACAGGTGTAATTGTTGGAATCAGTGGAAAAATTGCAAAGATAAGAAACTCAACTATTTTAACAATCTTCGGTATAATCTTTGGACTTTTTGCTGTTTATTCTTCTTGGGTTATATGGTTATTTGAATTATTCCAACGTCAAGAGTGGGTTTTTAATCCTGTAACTATTCTTCATATCATGCAGTTTCTTTCAATAGAAGGTGTATGGAGTTCCGGTTCTTTTACACCCACTGGTTTTCTTTTGTATATTATATGGTTTGTTGAAGCTGCAATAATTGTCGGAGGTTGTATATATGCCTCTTCAACCTATATTAAAAATGATGCCTTCTGCGAAAAATGCAATGCCTGGGTAAATGACAAGTATAAGCTTTTTAATTTAAATTATGTATGTAATTCTACTAAATTGAAAAATTTATTACATCAAGGTCAGTTTTCAGCTTTGTCTGATTTAAAAATTCAAAATCCCCCTGGGGATGCTTACACAACAGTGGAATTATCTAAATGTTCAAATTGTAATGAATTATATTTACTAACAGTCAATACTGTTAAAATAATAAGAAAATCCGATGAAACTTTCAAAATATACAAGACTACAATTGTTCAAAATATGATTATTGACAGTGAAATATATGATTCAATAAAATCTTGGGAGCAAAAAGAGCTTCTGTTAAGCCAAAAGTAAATAATTCTTTAATAATAAATAATCCTTTAAAATATGTTTATATTTTTCAAATTATCAGGTTAAATTATATATAGTACTGTTAAATCACTTACTATATTTCCTTAACCATATAATAGGATAAGAGAAAGGAATGTATTATGAGTAGATTATTGGCACAAAAAGGTAAAATTGGTAATGTTGAGATTAAAAACAGAATGGTAATGGCAGCTATGGGTGACCTAATTGCCAATCCTGATGGTACAGTTTCTGATGCAGCAATAGCTTATTATGGAGCTCGATCCAAGGGTGGAATCGGACTTATTATAACAGGAATTGTACGAATTAACGACACAGATGGTGCCGCCGGTCCAAATCAGTTAAGCCTGGCAGATGACAAATATATTCCACGTTTTAAACTGCTGGTAGATGAGGTGCATAAATACGGTGCTAAGATTTTCCCACAAATTCAACATTCAGGGCGGCAGGGAATAGCAATGTTTACAGGAAACGACTATGTCTTAGCCCCCTCAGCAATTCCCAGTGCTATTACAAAACAACCAACACGCGCATTAACTATAGAACAGATACACCAATTGGTTGGTCAGTTCGGAGATGCCGCTCGACGAGCCATGGAAGCCGGTGCTGACGGTGTTGAAATTCATGCTGCCCACGGATATTTGATTAACCAGTTCCTCAGCCCATTTTCAAATAAACGGACTGATGAATATGGTGGATCATTTGAAAACCGTATGCGTTTTTTACTTGAAATCATGCGGGATGTAAGAGCTAAAACCCAGAACAAAATTCCCATTACGGTACGTATTTCAGCCGATGAATTCCTGTCAGATGCAGGTATTCCAATGCCATATATTGATATATCCGAAGGAATTAAAATTGCCAAGGCTATCGAGGCGGAAGGAGTAGAAGCCATAAATGTATCCTGTGGAACATATGAATCAATGAATAAGGCAATTGAGCCCATTTCATATCCCCAAGGTTGGCGTAAAGATTTCATCAAGGCAGTAAAAGATGAAGTAAGCGTGCCGGTAATAGCAGTTGCCAAGCTGCGAGAACCTCAAGTGGCTGAGGAATTGTTACAACAAGGGGTAATGGACTTTGCTGCATTTGGTCGTCCATTGCTTGCTGACCCTGATTTTCCTATTAAAGCAATTGAAGGGAGAGACGATGATATTTGCAAATGTATATCATGTCTTTTCTGCTTCGAGGAATTAAATAAAGGCAGCCATGTGGTATGTGCAGTTAATCCTCGTACCGGTTTTGAAACTAAATACCCTCCTAGGGAAAAAACTCCAGAGCCTAAGACAGTGGTTGTTGTCGGAGCAGGTCCTGCAGGACTTGCAGCTGCCGTAATCCTCAAAAAACACGGCCATAATGTTATGGTTTTTGAAGCAGAAAATGGTATAGGTGGTCAGGTGCGAATTGGCAAAAACCCACCAAAAAAAGATCAGCTTAATTGGATGATTGAATATTATGAGAAAAAGATTAAGGACTTGGGTATTGAATTAAGGCTAGGACAAAAGGCAGATGCTGAAACTGTAAAGTCACTCAATCCCGATGTAGTATTCATTGCATGCGGTGCTAAACCAATAGTGCCCGATATACCTGGAATCAATAGTAATCATGTGTATTCAGTAGAACAGGTTCTTAAAGGAGAAACGGATCTGAAAGAAAAAACTGTTGCCGTTATTGGTTCAGGGCTTACCGGTCTTGAGACTGCGGAATTATTGCAGCAGGGAGGTAACAAAACCATAATTGTAGAAATGCAGGACACCATTGCTCCGGGTTCCTATATTCAAAACCTTATAGATATACAGAGTCGTCTGGCTAAAGATAATACTGAGTACATGACATCTCACCAATTGATTGAGATACTGGACAATGAAATCAAGATGAAGAATACAAAAACCGGAGAAACTGTAACTCGGCACGTTGATGCAGTTGTTATGTCAGTAGGATATGAACCGGATAAAAGCTTAATTGAAAGTTTTAATGGTATTGCTCCAAAAGTATTGACTATCGGCGATGCCAAGGAAGTAAAAAATATAGGAATGGCAACACGTTCCGGCTATGCTGCTGCATATGATATTTAAGTTTCATAGCTATATATAGCAGCCGGTCCATTAAAATTTACCATGGATCGGCTGTTTTATGTAGAAATAACTTCTTCACTTTTTGTTTTCCACTTTGCTTTTTGCATCCAGTAATGGAGATTAGTGTTATCTTATTCCACCCCCATGAAAATAACATTCATAAATTTTTTCATTATCATAATAAATATTTTCATAACCTTGAAACCAATTCATATCACCTTTGGTACTACACCGGTAAATATAGCCCTGCTCCTCAAAAAAACTTGGCCCGCGATAGGGCATATCCTGCGGAACAGCTAACAATGCCGCTTTTAAAAAGTCACCGCTAAAATTATCGCCAATTACCCTGCCGCAATAATTCATACCATACACCGGTGTATCTTTCATCCAAACCACTTCTTCCCCTATAAATGCTTCCCCGCCATAATAAGTGTCGATGTAAAGAAAGTCGCCTTCCCTATACTCCAGAATATAGGAGCCAGGGTATATGCTTTTTGACTCTGGTCCATTGCCTGCATAGGTTTCCTTTTTTGCTTTAATGAGAAAATCCACAATTTCAATTTGCCCTCTATGTAAATATGTAGGCTTTTTTTGACAAACACTGTCTCTCACCAGATAATCCACCGTAACATGAAACTCTTCGCTTATTTGAATTAAATTACTTATGTCAGGATATGATTGTCCGGACTCCCATTTTGCAACAGCTTGTCTGGATACTCCCAGTATTTCAGCCAGCTGCTCTTGTGTATACCCTTTACTTTTGCGGATAAGGGACAGCTTCTCAGAAAAAATCATTTATAAAACCTCCATTAATGCTATGTTATTTTAATTATACTGGAGAAATTAACTGAAATAAACCAAGCACAAGTTGACTTTTGTCAACTACCGGTTGCATACTTGTTATTTCCATCCCCTTGATTAATGTGACTAAATTATGTAATAATGTATTTATATAAATTTTAAAATAAATTAATTTACGAGGTACTTTTTCAATGAAGAGAAAATATATGAATTTAGCATGTGCAAAGTTAATACAGGAAATGGACTACCTGCCTGCTACTGATGAAGAAGGTACAATTATTCAACGTGAAAACATTATAACTCTTCAAAATTACACAGGCAGTGAACTTTTTATAGCTGAACTAATTGATGCTGATACGTTAAGTGAAGAGGAGATAAAAAACGGTATTGAGTTTACCCGAGAGAGAATGAATGAATTAGTTGAAGTGAACTCTCTGTCTTATTTCCAAGTGTTCGTATTTGACTCATATCCAAGTCAGGAAATATTAAAAATAATACAAGATGCAAGTGAAGAATACTCTTATAACGGTAAGTTTATTTTTTATTCCATCGTTAATTTGCAAGATAAAACAATCACCAGTTATAGTAAGTTTAAAATGCCTAAAAATAATCCTTCTACCATCCTTCAGGGCATTTTAAATGAAAACTATTATGAAATGGATTTTATAGATATTAACCAGTTAGCAAAAGAAAAACTGGAAAAACTAAAAATTAAATTTGTAGCTAAAAAACCTTATTTAACATATGGGCTTATTGCCATAAACATTGCTGTTTTTATCATACTTAATTTTATTTCCATTTTAACTAACACAGATTACGGAGATGTGATAGTAGAGTATGGTGCAAAGGTAAATTCAAAAATAATTTCAGGTGAGTATTGGAGACTTCTAACACCTGTTTTCGTACATGCAGGAATTTCTCATTTAGTGGTAAATTGCTATTCTCTTTTTATATTAGGTACACTCATTGAAAGAATATATGGTCATAAAAAATTTATTTTTATCTACATGGTAGCAGGTATTTTTGGCAGTATTATGAGTTTTATGTTTTCCATTTATCCATCTGTAGGGGCATCAGGTTCAATATTCGGGCTTATGGGGGCACTCCTTTATTTTGGAGTTGAAAACCCCACTGTATTTAAAAAATATTTCAAAAAAAGCATTATTACTACATTGATTTTAAATGCATTTATCATGTTTACAGTAAGTAATATAGATAATTTTGGTCATTTAGGCGGTCTTATAGGAGGCTTTTTAGCTTCAGGAATAGTCAAAATCAGCCATGTACCTAAAAAATTTCTTGCAAAACCTGTCTTCATTGCTGTTACTATTATTGCCCTTTTAGGGGGGCTGTATTACGGGTTTAACAGCGATGCTAACCGTCAAGATTTAATTTTTCAAAAAACAAAGATACTGGATAAACTGGCAAAAGAAAAAAAATGGGAAGAAGCAGCATCCTTAGGCAATGAAATTCTTGAAATGAACCCTGCTAATGAAAAAATTCATCAATTAGTTATCAC
Source organism: Acetivibrio saccincola (assembly GCF_002844395.1). Taxonomy (NCBI): domain Bacteria; kingdom Bacillati; phylum Bacillota; class Clostridia; order Acetivibrionales; family Acetivibrionaceae; genus Acetivibrio; species Acetivibrio saccincola. Next base: position 2,937,784 of record NZ_CP025197.1, read on the forward strand.
TATAATTTTTCAGTCTTATGTGGAATTGGAGGACTATGATAAAATTGATGAAATAGTTGAATATGCCAAGGACTTTAAACCAGGATACGATCATTTCCTTGTTGGTCTTATGTATCTTGACCTTGGTAAATACCAGGAAGGAATAGCTGAATTAGAAAAAGCCATTGAAGTTAATCCTGAGTATAAAGAAAAAATTGACTCAATAATTGAGTCAATTAAAAATTATACTGATTAAATTTATATTAACAGGATGGGAGATAATATGTCATTTACATAACAGGAACATTTACCTTCTCCTGATATACTTTGCATTTACTTTGAAAAAACTGGCAATTACCGGTCCTAGGGCGGAAAATCCCCCTATCAACACCCATTCATTATGCCCTAGTGCCACCGTTCTGAATATCTTTTGGAAAAACGGATGATAAACCACACCTATTATCATAATCAAAGAGCATATTACGGCTAAAACCAAAGGTATGTTGTTAAAAAGAGGCACTTCAAATATGTTTTTTCTTTCTGATTTACACTCAAAAACGTGTATCAGCTGGGTTATTACCAATGTAACAAAGGCTGCCGTCCTTGCAGTGCTAACATCACCTGAAAACTTAAGTATACTTATAAATACCACTAAGGTACTAAGCCCTATTATAACACCTCTAAAAAGTATAAGATTTAAAAGCCCCCTGGAGAAAACGCTTTCTTTTGCCCCCCTCGGCGGTCTCATCATTATATCTTTTTCAGCAGGCTCAAGCCCTAATGCTATTGCAGGAAGTCCATCGGTAACCAAATTTACCCAGAGAATTTGTATAGGCAGTAGCGGAAGGGGAAGCCCCATAAGCATCCCTAAAAACATGGTAAGTACCTCCCCTATATTGCAGGAAAGCATGTAGCGGATGAACTTTCTTATATTGCTGTATATTATTCTTCCCTCTTCTATCGCAGATACAATTGATGCAAAATTATCGTCCATTAATACCATGGATGATGCTTCTTTTGTCACATCTGTACCTGTTATACCCATGGAAACGCCTATATCAGCTTCTTTTACGGCAGGGGCGTCATTTACCCCGTCCCCTGTCATGGCAACAATGTGTCCTTTCTTTTTCAGCGCTTTTACAATTCTCAATTTATGCTTTGGAGAAACCCTTGCATATACCGCTACTTCATCCACCAATGCCTGAAGTTTACTATCACTCATCTCTTCTAATTCTTTTCCGGTAAGCACCCTGTCCCCTTCCTGGCATATATTAAGCTCTCTGGCTATTGCATATGCAGTAATTTTGTGATCCCCTGTAATCATTATTGGCTTTATTCCGGCAAGGTTGCACTTTTTTACTGCATTTAAAGCTTCCTTCCTGGGAGGATCAATCATACCTGTAAGACCTACAAATACAAGTTCCGACTCAGCTTCCTTAAAATTAGAATACCTGTTTATTCTTTTATACGCCAGACCTAAGACCCTCAATGCCTCTTTTGCCATATCATCATTTATTTTAAGTATTCTTTTTTTCTTTACCTCATCTAAAGGTACAATTCCCCCTGATGTATATATCTTTGTACATTTTTCTATGATTACATCTGCTGCACCCTTTGTAAAAACAAAGCTTTCACCTTTTCTGTTTCTACATATAACAGACATGCATTTTCTTTCAGAATCAAAGGGAATTTCATCTATTCTTTTATACTCTTTATTTATCTCTTCCTGAAAAATCCCACCTTTTGCCCCGGACACCAATAAAGCTGCTTCTGTAGGGTCTCCGCTAAGTTCCCATTTTTCTTGTTTAGAAGACTTAACTTTTCTCATAACTGCATTATTGCACAATACTCCTATCTCCAATGCCAGTCTTAGGTTTTCCTTCTTTTTAACATCTATTATCCCAAACCCTGAAATAAATTCACCTTTACTGCTTAAAGAACCTCCCCTTACTTCTACATAATCCTCTGTATACATTTTTCTTACAGTCATTTTGTTTTCAGTTAATGTACCAGTTTTATCAGAGCAAATTACAGTTGCACATCCTAAAGTTTCAACTGCCGGAAGCTTTCTTACAAGGGCTTTTTTCTTAAGCATTCTCTGTACACCCAAAGCTAGGGCTATTGTAACTATAGCCGGCAAGCCCTCCGGTACAGCTGCTACTGCAAGACTTATCCCGGCCAAAAGCATTGTAAAAAGATTTTCCCCCCTAATTATTCCCGTCAGAGACACAATGGCACAAATTATAAGACAGCCAAATACAATGTATTTTCCTAAATGGTCAAGTCTTTTTTGCAGTGGGGTTTCTTCCTCTTCAATATCCTGTATCATTCCAGCAATTTTACCCATTTCTGTCATCATACCTGTGGAACAAACCACTGCTTTTCCCCTTCCCCTGGTAACATTTGTCCCCATATATACCGAGCTTTTTTCGCTGCCGGTGGTATCCCTGTCAGAAAATTTCTCTACAGGCACCGACTCTCCTGTTAACAAAGATTCATCCACAAAAAGATTATTGCTTTCTACCAAAACAGCATCTGCCGGAATGCGATCTCCTGTCTCAAGAATTATTAAATCCCCGGGCACAATTTCTTCTGCGGCAATTTCAACCGGCTTTCCGTCACGCATCACCTTAGCGGTAGGTGCCGCAAGCTCTTTTAGTGCCTCCATGGTTTTCTCGGTTCTATATTCCTGTACAAATCCTAATACTGCATTTATAACAACAATTACTATAATTGTAACGGCCTCCGTCATTTCCCCCATAAAAATAGAAACCGCCGTTGCCGCAAGGAGTATTAGCACCATAAAATCGCTAAACTGCTCCATAAAAATTTTCAGGGCGGAAATTTTCTTTTTCTCCTGCAATATATTGGGTCCATATTTTTCATACCTTTTTTGTGCTTCTTTTTCACTTAATCCCTGCCATTTTTCCCTAATACCGTTTTCCTTTTTTAGAGCTAGCCCTGGAATAGCCATTTAGAATCACTCCTTCTTTTGCACCTTACAATGTGTTATTGTTCATTATACTTTAAGAATATGATTCTAAATAAGCTAATAGAACGTATATAATTAAAGATACAGACAAGGACTTATGGAAAGACTTTTTGACGTCAATCTTAAAAATTGGCAGGAAATTCAACAATCACTTTGGTACCTTTTCCTTCTTTACTGTAAATATGAATTTTTCCTTTGTGGAGGATTATAATTTCCTTACTTATAGAAAGACCTAAACCGTTTCCGGAAAATTTACTGCTCCCTTTATAGAATTTTTCAGTAACATGAACCATTTCTTCAGAAGGTATTCCTATTCCGGTATCCTCAATGGTTACTTTAACGCCATTTGGCATATGCTCTGAAGATACTGAAATTTTTCCCCCTTCATTTGTAAACTTGTATGCATTGTCAATTATGTTTATAAAAACCTGTTTTAACCTGTCTGAATCCCCGTAAACAAAAGTTATTTTTTCGTCTAAATAATAGTGTATTTCTAAATTTTTATTTTCAAATTTTATTTTATACTGCTTTAAAACATCTTTTATCAATAAATTTAAATCCACTTTTTCAAAATTCATATTTATGCGTCCTGACTCAAATCTTGAAAAATCCAAAAGCTCCTCAACAAGCTTTGTAAGCCTTTTTGACTCTTTTTGAATTATATCAATGCCTTGTCTGGTCTCCTCTTCACTTATTAAGCCCTGACTTAATGTTTCAGCCCATCCTCTTATGGATGTAAGGGGCGTGCGTATTTCATGGGATATGGAAGAAATAAAATCATTCTTTAGGCTGTTGCTCTTTTTAATTTCATTTGTCATAAAATTGATTGTATCTGCCAATTCCCCTATTTCATCATTGTATTTTTTCTCTGCAGCTATATCAAAGTTTCCGTCTGCAATGTTTCTTGAAACATAAGTGAGGTGCTTTATGGGCTTTACAATACTTCCAGACAGTAATGCCGCCAGGATAAGTGACAGAACTAAAATTAAAATGCTTAAAAAAACAGATTTTAAAATTAAATCCTTTACGATGGCTGTAATTTCATCTATAGAACTTACAAGCCTTAGATAACCTACAATGGTATCACTGTTACCTACAATTAATGGAGTTGATACTGCTAACAGCTCCTGGCCGGATAAATCCCACCGGCCTCTCCATGAATGAAATTCACCGGCCTTTAATGTTCTTATACTTTTAACATCTACTTTTTCAGTATGTAAAAAAGCTGCCGAAGATATTAAAACGTTCCCCTCTATATCTACAATTTGAAGCTCTGCACGGTCTTCTTCTTCATAATTATCCAATATTTTAGTTCCCTTACTGTAAAGATCCTCGTACCTTAAGTACATATTATAAAAGTTTGCAATGGATACCGCTTTATCAGAAAGAATCCCCAAAGCCCTTCCGTAATAAAACTGCCTCACACCTATAATGAAAACCGCTTCAAATATTAAAAGGATTATAAATACAACAATAAAAATGCTTAATGTTATTCTTGTCCCAATGCTGTTTCTCAAGAAGTCCCCTCCTCCTTCCACCTGTATCCCACACCCCAGACGGTTTCAATGTACTTTGGGTTTGAAGGGTCTTCTTCTATTTTCTTTCTAAGCCTTCTTATATTCACATCCACTATTTTCAGTTCACCAAAATAGTATTCTCCCCAGACTTTTGTTAAAATCTCATCTCTGTCAAATGCCCTGCCGGGATTTTCCATAAACAGCTTCATGATGGAAAACTCCGTTGGTGTAAGATCTATCTTTTGGCCTTCTTTGCAAAAATTTTTCGAAGAATCATCAATTTCAAACTTTCCCTGGGTTATTTTTCTTTTATCAATTTCCGTATTTATTTTAACCCTCCTTAGAAGGGAATTGACCCGGGCCATTAATTCTGAAATACCAAAGGGCTTTGTAACATAGTCATCAGCCCCGCTTTCCAATGCATAAACTTTATCCCTCTCCTGGGTCTTTGCAGTAAGCATTATAATGCCCATGAAAGGGTACTTTTCCCTTAAGACTTTGCACACTTCAACACCGTCTATCCCAGGAAGCATTATATCCAAAACAGCTATATCAATGTCCGGATGGGTTTGTGCAACGGAAAGGGCTTCCTCCCCCGTTGCACATTCATAAACTGAAAAATTATGTTTTTTGAAATTTACCACCAGCATGCTTCTTATTGATTCATCATCTTCTAATATTAAAATTTTAGCTGCCATTATAATCCCTCTTTATATCCTGAAAATTCTTTGCCTAAGCTATATCCTATTTCAAAGTCCCCTTCACCTGACTGCCAAAGCTTTGTAAATGATACCACGCCTACTCCTTCTTCAATCATTCTTATTTCATAATATCCACTGTCTTCTCTGTATTCTACAGTATATACTTTAGCTCCTGCCACTTCATTTATATCTGTAATTTCACAATTAATATATCTGTATTCACCTAATTTATCTATAACTCCTTGTCCCCATTTATTTCCTTTTGTTAAAGGAGCTCTAATAAGTTCTAAATTGTCAAACTCAGAATCCATCATCCTTTTTTCATTTTTCCTTTGAATAAGCGCCCCGTCTTCAATTGAATACACAATGTCAATATTAAAGTGTTCAGGACTAAGTCTGCTTTCTCCGTCTGACGGGTCACCAACATCCCCTGTAATGAAATATTTTACCACACCTTTGTCTGTAACTATATCATTAAGTTTCATTTCATGACTATATTCCGCAAATCCGTGATAAAGCCACCTGTATCCCGGTTTTTCCGGCAATAGTTTAGTAAAAATGTCCTTTGTGTATATGTTTTTCATTTTATTATTAAAGGATTTTTCCCTTAAATTATTAATAAATTCTTCTGCATTATTGGTAAATGTATAATTGTCTTTTTTAATTATATCAAGGAAGTCATTTGCAATATCAGCTGTTTTTGTGTCTTCATGAGCTTTAGTCATTTCTCTAATTTTTTTAAGCACCTCGTCTTTATATTTTTTTGTGTCATAACTATATGCCGGCGTGTTATCAGCACCTGCGAGATATAAAACCATGTAATTATAATAAATGCTGTCTAATTGTTCAATGAGCGGAAAATCACTGTGCTTTTCCATATAATCTTCAAGTTCCAACAATCGCTCTTCCAAATCAGCCCATGATACCGCCAATGCCCCGTCAATTGCCACAGGATTGTCTGATTGCTGTGATTTGATACTTATATATCCTGCCACTTTATCAGATACAAAATCACTGTATTTTTTCAAAAATGAATAGTCCACTACAGGATAAACAGTACCTTCCCGGCTTATAAATTTATAACCGCCATTGGCAATTTCTCTAACCAATTCTTCAAGCCCGGTACCTTTTGCTTTGTCAACTATTTCTTGGTTATTTGTGAAATCCCATCCTATTTTTTCTATGAATTCAGAGTCAAAAATCTTTTGCTGGTAATAGCCCTCATAAATATTTTGTACCTCTTCAAGGGCAAGTACCATATTATCTGCTGTAGTATCTGTAACATTTTTAATTTCCCTGTCTATAAACTTTATAATTTCAGAAGGTTTTTGTCCGTTATTAATAAGCTCTAAAAATGCATCATATAACTCATCTTCCAAAGCCCCTTCTGTATTTCCTCCCTCGCCGTTACTTAAAGGTTTTACATCATTCTCACCATAATCAGGGCTCTTCAACTTTCCGCTAACATCACCGTCAAAACCACAGCCGGTAAAAATCACTCCAATTACAATCATCAAAATTAATATTTTTCTCATTTTTTATCCCACCTTGCTATTTATCATTATTATCATGCTCACTTTTATTATAGAATACAGACAAAATTAAATAGTTACAAAACATTAACAGATTAAATAAAGCCTCCTTCTTAGCAGCCATTTGTGCCAAGAAGGAGGTCTTTAATATTTCATATACAAATTTAATATATGTAACAAAACTTAGTAATAAAAAACACTAAACACTCATCAAGGTTTTATTAATTTACCTTGCTTTAGTAGATTTAAAAGTTGCGTATTTTGAGCACTGGTTCCGGTATAATTTGATATTCCGTTTTTAGCGGCTATTTTTTTCCTGTAATCAAATGAAGAGTCTGCACCTACTGCTTTTAATGCATCTACTAAAGATGAGCTGGAACCGGTATATTTAGGAAAATAAGTTACACTGTTTTGAGTATCATCAGGTTTTAATAATTTACCTTGCTTTAGTAAATTTAAAAGTTGAGTATTTTGGGCACTGGTTCCGGTATAATTTGATATTCCGTTTTTAGCAGCTATTTTTTTCCTGTAATCAAATGAAGAGTTTGCTCCTACTGCATTTAACGCATCTACTAAAGATGAGCTGGAACCGGTATATTTAGGGAAATACTTGCCGCTAGGCTGAGGAGTACTGTTATCGCCGCCAATTACCTTTTCGCTGACACTGATTCCCTTTTTTCTTCGTATGGTATAACCTTTATCTAAATATTTTGTTTTTAGTTCTGCTTTTGTATATGTAAATTTCTTCATTTGTGGAGGAGTTTGTTCTATAACTTCTACAATATCACTGGCATTAGTACTTTTTTTAATAATATTTGTCACCAATATAACATGATCGTTAGGTTTATTTAAGCAATCACCAATTCGTAATTTTGTAGTATCAGTTCCTAAAGAAGTGGATACATTTGGTATTGTAGCAGTTGTGTGTCTTGCTATTCCCCATGCATATGAAACAAATGCACTGCAGTCATTAGCGTAATATGTACTGGTTTTACTTCCATATGCACTGCTTGATGTGTACATTTTGCTGTTAACATTATTGGCATAACTAACAAAATTACTTATACTGCAAGCAAAACCAATATACTGGCCTCGGTCTACAGGTTGTCCATATGGAATACGGTAAGTACTACCTTTTTTAAAAAGGTAATTGTTCCAGCCATAAACATCTTTTTTAGGAGTCCAGGTTGTATTGTACATATCAAAGGCTCTGTCAACAATAGCCTTTTGATCCGATGTCATTTCATATCCGCGTGCAGGATATGAGCTTGCAATAACCGGCATTGCTAAATTTGATAATGCCATGCAAAAAACAATACTAAGTACTAATAATACTTTTAAATTTTTTTTCATTAATATATCCTCCTTTTTACTTTTTATCCACGCTGTTAGTATGGTGAGTCAACTATGGTAGAAGTTGTCGATTTAATACCCCCGGGGAGAAGTGCTAATAATATTTTCCAAATATAGTATACATCATTTTATATTAAAATGCAATATTTCCCCTTAAAATAATACAAATATTTATTTTGAAGTTTGTAAAGTATAAATGAAAAAGTGTAAAATTTATTGGATGAAATACATGTTCAAAAGAGATGTGATTTTAATCAGCGATATCACCTTAAAAAAAGACTAAAGTCGCTGACCTTAGTCTTTTTTTAGTCTCATTTTAATTCTATTAAAAACAAATACAACCTCTATGTACTTTTTAATATTTCCCATAATCCTCATCTTTTAAATTAATCTTCTTGTTCTTGTTCTTTTCATCGTATTCAGTGTTATTTTTTAGCGAATTGATGAGGTTTAATGTCTCTGAGTCAAGTTCATCCATCTTTCTGCCAACTGTCTTTATTTTGAATTTTCTAACCATTTCGTTTAAAAGTTCTGCTTGTCCTGACAATTCTTCACTTGCAGATGCACCTTCCTCTGCCGTTGCTGAATTAGTTTGTATCACCTGGGACACCTGCATAATTGCCTGATTTATTTGAGCTATTCCTGATGCCTGTTCATTTGAAGCTGCGGCTATTTCGCTAACCAAACATGCTGCGTTTTCAACACTTTCTACAATGCTTTTTAGTGCTTCTGCTGTATCATTTGTAATTTTTGTTCCATATTCAACTCTTTCAATGGAATTTTCAATCATTGCAGTTGTTTCCTTTGCAGCATCTGCACTTCTTGCAGCAAGATTCCTGACTTCATCAGCAACCACTGCAAATCCTTTTCCATACTGTCCGGCCCTTGCTGCCTCTACAGCTGCGTTTAATGCCAGTATATTAGTCTGGAAAGCTATTTCATCAATAACCTTTATAATCTTTGAAATATTAGCGGAAGATTCGTTAATCTCTGCCATTGAATTAATCATTTCCTTCATCTTCTCATTTCCTATCTTTGCATACTCTTTGGCTTGTTCTGCCAATTTATTTGCTTCGTTTGCATTGCTTGCATTATTATTTGTCTGTGCTGAAATCTGCTCCATGGATGATGTTATTTCTTCAATCGAGCTTGCCTGCTCTGTAGAACCTTGGGAAAGAGTCTGGCTTGAACTGGAAAGCTGCTGTGCACTTAATGCCACTTGTTCAGATGAATTTCTAATTTCTCCTAACAGTTTGCTAAATGATTCTATTGCCATATTCATAGAATTTTTAATAATTGCATGGTCACCTTTATATTCACCTTTCATGGTTTCTGTAAGGTTACCTGACGCCAATTCCTGTAAAACACATGCCGCCTCTTCAATTGGCGCCACTATAGCATCAATTGTTTTGTTAAAACCATCAACTATATCCCTGTAGCCACCTTTAAATTTATCCACATCTCCACGTACAGAAAGCTCTCCTTCTAAAGCAGATTTTGTCAAGAAATTTATTTCATTTATTATATCTTCAATTGACTGATAAACTGCTAAAACTGACGGCAACAGCTTGTCATTTTCAGAAAGTTGCCCATATTTTTTAATTTCATTTAATCTGCTCATGTCTCCCTGAGAAAGGCTTATAAGGTCTTGCTGCACGTACAATAAAGTATTTCTCAGCTTATTTAAATCATCGGCAAATTCTTTCATGGTTCCTTTGTATTTGTCACTCATTCCGGTTGTATAATCATTTAAAGCCATTTTGCCAAGAACATGTTTTGCCTCCTCTATAGGCTCAATAACTTCATCAAGGGTATTGTTTATTCCTTTTACAATATCAGCATATGCACCTTTTAAGTTGTCATAATTGCCCCGGACGGTTAAGTTACCTTCTTTTGCCGCCTCTGTCAGCCTGTTTGTCTCATTTATAAGTTCTTTTAAAGAATCTATTATATTTTTAATTGCCGGTCCTATTTCATCACCTTCATCAACTATCATAGCAGATACACTTAAATTTCCTTCAGAAATTTGTTTCATAACATCTACAAGTTCTTTTTTAAGATTATCTGCAAAATTATTCATTATTCTTATCATATTACCTATTTCATCTTCTGATTCTGATTCTATCCTGTATCCTAAATGCCCCTTGCTTAACTCTGAAAGCATTTTTTCAGCTTCCTTCAGCGGTCCGGTGATGTTTGAAACTATTTTTAAGGATACAAAAACAACAATTGCCAAGCCAATTATAGTAAGGAATATTATAATTGATAATGCCGTATTTTTTGATGCCACATATGCATGTATTTCGCTTTCTATTGCATAATTAATTATTTCTCCTATTTCATCCATATGTCCCCTTGCGGAATTGAAATTTTGGAAGAGGTTGGTCTCATACATATCATCAAGGCTACCTGAATTTATTAATGACTCCAACTCATCCACCCACAATGAAAACTTTTCTTTCAGCATATTAAAATTATAAAAAATTTTCCTTCCTGTGCCTTGGTGGGTATATCCATCCCATAGCTTTTGATTTTGCAGTAATATGCTTTCTGCTTCTAAAATTCTGTTCCGGGTCTGGTTAATCTCTTCCCTGTACTCATTTGTCTTTTCTCTATATTTTGCACTATTTGGATTTTCATTGCTCATTTCCTGGATTATATTTAATGCCTGATACATATCCCTGTCCGCATTTAAAATTAAATTAAGGCTTTCCATCCCTTGCTGGTGGACATTGGTTTGTATCCCCCCGACTATAGAATTCATACTTATTGTAAATATAATTAGGGATATAATTATTACACATACCGGTATAGCAATTGCAACCCATATTTTATTGCGTATACTCATTTTTTTGAACATAACAAAAACTCCTCCCTTATTAATTTGTAATTAATAACATTGTTTAAGGCTAGTAATAATATCGACATTGAAAAAAATATATTAACTAAGTAAGAAAATTTTCTACAAACGGAAAAAGTTTATTATAATTATGGTGTTTTATATTCATCAGATTATATTGTTTAGAACTGAATTTTTTGGGGGGATTAACATATAAAAATATGGCACAAGCAGTTTATCTACCGCCTGTGCCACAACCCTATTAAAAATTATCCGGATAAATCATTTAAACTATCTGGATAAATCATTGCGGATAGCTTCAAACCAAACTTCTGCCATTTTATCGTAACCGGTTCTGCTAGGATGAATACCGTCTGCCAAGTCATTAAGTGTAAGAGCACTGTACATGTCAACTAAATACACCGGCAACCCTGCACTTGCTTTGCTGTTTACAACACTGACAAGATACTGGTTAAGAGGTCGCACATCTCTAAAAGATAATGGAATTATCTGAGCAACATAAAGTTTTCCTCCCGGTGGTAATTTTGCACATATTTTATCAATTAATGCACCTAATTCATTGGGGCTTGTATTACCGGCAGTAACATCATTGGTGCCGATATGTAAAAGTACTATATCAGGTTTTGCTGCATCCATCCATCCGTTAATTCTTTCGGAAATCTGTCCTGTTCTCCAGCCGGAATAACCTTCATGGTCTTTATCCGGAAGCTGTGCAGGTCCATTGGATTGAGAACCTACAAAATCCACTTTATATCCGTTGCTTACAATAAGATCCCACAGTTTGATACGGTATCCGCCCGGAACATTAAAGCCGTCAGTTATTGAATCTCCCAAAGGCATTATTTTTACTTCCCTGGGTTCTGATGTTGGTGTTGGCGTTGGCACCGGTGCCTTATCTTCTGCAGGGAATTTGTCAATTACTTCCAATATGTATCTGCTAAGTAATGTTGCGTCCATAGAGTTAATTAGGCCGTCCCCGTTTAAGTCAGCAGCATCAATTTTGGGTATGGAAGTTGAAATCTCCATAACGTATCTGTTAAGCAACGCTGCATCCATAGAGTCAATTATACCATCACCGTTTAAATCACCAAATTTAATTACAGGACCTGGCCCCACGGTAGGTACCGGATCACTTCCGCTTCCCTTTGTAAAAGTAAACCAGTCAATATTTACAGGACCTGAAAATACCAATACAATATCATTTACCCCTGTAACAGAAGTTATGTTTGTGGAAAGCTCTGTATAGTCATTCCAACCTCCTGTTGAACCCACTTGTAAAGAACCTATGCGTGTTCCTGTTGAACTTCCTATTCTTATATCAATTGTTGTAGGATTATCCACATCAGATGCAACATTTGCAGTAAACTTACTTGCTCCGCTGCCAAAATTTATATTTTTAAATGTAAGTGTGTTTCCGCTTTCTATATAGCCTATACCTTCTCCGCTGCCAGTTCCTATAATTTCCATGCTTGAAGAACTGTAAGCGTTGTATTCTTCTGCTTCAATTATTGAGAAAGCGTCTCTTGAGTTAGGACCGTTATTCTCCGGCATTGTAGAACCACCTGGACCTCCTGGTTCCACTGGGTCTATTGGGTCGTTAGGTATACTTCCGCCAATGGTAATTACGTTTTTATAAACGTCTGCAGAACCGCTGCTCTGGTATCCCTCTACTGTAGTAGCAACTTCATACATTTTACCCATTTTCATGCCCATGCTTTCCCAAGCTCTGAAGTGCTGGCTTACAGATACAGTACCGCTTGTTTTTTTAGATGTTCTAACACTCCAATACTGTTGGAAAGTTGCAGTACCTATAATGGAAGGCTGGTTAACCCTTGTAGTCTCATAAATGTCGTATGTACCGCCGTCCACTGTAATCATACCCTTTGACTGTGCTCCCGGAGGACGCCAGTTGCCCCAGCTTTCAATGATATAGTACTCTACCAGGGGATCAACTGTCCAACCGTAGATACATAGGTATGAGTTTCCATTTGGACGGTAGTCAGCTGCGTATTCCACCACAATATTACCAAGTTGTTGATGTGTCTTGGTTTGGTCAAATTTGCGGCCTTTACGGAATAATATATTGTTTATATTACTCCACTGACAGCTAAAAGCCCCGCCGTCTTTTAAAGTCATAGACCCTGAACCGGAATCTACCCAAAATTCAAAGTCATATCCCCCGTGTGTGCCTATTTCATTTGATGTTACAGTACGTGCTTGTACATTTGGCATAACTAAAATTGTCATACACATTATGATTGCCAAAAGTACTGTTGCCTTTTGTTTCATCTTATACCCCTCCTGTTTTTATACAATTTATTCACAATACTGCGCATTTATATATTTCGCAGTAATTGACTTATAATAATCATAATTTTAAAAAAAACATTTTATTTATAATTTTCATATGACGGAGAGTTAATTTTTTACTTCTGAAAGGTGGGATGCAGTACAAGTGCAAAAATAATACACTCCCTTATATTAAGTATGCTACGAAAAATTATTTTTGTGGATACTTTTTTATAAACATAATAAGAAATTGGCTATATATAATAAAATAATGATAATATCAATATGATAATAAGACATAATATCAAAAAATTGTAATTAAATAAAACCAATAATAAGCTATAAAGTGACTAAATGATATTCACACAGAAACAATTTATTGCAACAATTTATTTACATAGACCAGGGTGTGTGTTAAAATATACATGTAGTATAAGTTTTTATTTTAATTTTTTATTTAAACTAAAACTAATTTTTCTTGTCTGCGTAGGTTTGTCTGCATAGGTCTAATTCTCAAAAATACAATATTAAAAAGTTAGAGAAAAAAAGATAACCAATAAAGATAACAAATAAAAAGATATAATAAATATAGAGATATAATATAATTTCAAGGGGTGTAGTGTATATGTTTTTCAATATAAGTTTAGAAGGGAGGGTAAATAGTTCACAAAGAAAAAAGAGAAAAAGAAAAAAGAAAGCATTCTATAAGCTAAACTTATTAATTCTTTCAAACTCATTAAAATTATAGTTAAAATTGGGAGGTCTATTTAAATGAAAAGAAAGAGTAGCTTTTTAGTAATGATGGTACTTTTAATTAGTTGGTTACTGCCGGCAAACGTTCTAACTGTATACGGGGAAGAGTTTTTACCTTTAGGGGAAAAGATTTTATTCCAAGACTTTGAAGATGGAGACACAGGAAACTGGACAGCGAAGCCGTGGGGAGACGGCGGGGAAATTGGTATTTATGACTGGGGTGACAATAAATCTTTAGTACTTTCAGACAGAAGCTCAAGTGAGAGCCAGCCATTCTTAAACATAACAAATCTTATGAAATCAGGCAAGAAATACAACATGTCGATGAAATTGAGACTGGAAGAAGGAACAGGTGAATACCACATTACTGCTAAAGTGGCTTCAGAAGAGGAAGAGAATTATATCTGGATAGTAGGAAACAGGGAAGTTACTTCTGAAGACTGGACGGTTTTTGAGTTGTAGATTTTCATTTTAATTTAGGTAAATCTACCCTTATTTTATCACATTAAAATAGGTGAAAAAAATTTTTAACCCTACCGCAATTTGAAAAAATATTTTCACTTTACAGTAGGATTATTTTTTATAATATATTGCGGAGGGTGATGTAAAAATGCAATATATCTTCAATGTTCATGAAGGAATTCATGAATATATTAAACTTGGGAGAAATTATCCTTTTCCACCGCCACCAACTAAAAGATGTCACAATCCAAAATGCAATAAATTAGTTAGTTTCCGCAAACATGGCTTCTATGAAAGATATTATTACTCAAAAGAATATAAAGGGAAAATAGTAATCAGACGCTATATATGTCCTCTATGTGGATGCACCATATCATATATTCCTAACTTTTGTTTACCCGGATTTATTAATGCAATAAATCATATTTTTGAATACATATATAATTTATTTTATCGTAAAGGTAGTATTAATTCAGTTATAAAACAACTAAATCTAAAAAACAACGTACAGTTTTCAAGGCAAATTCTATACTATTACAGAAAAAAATTCATTAAAAATCTCAATACAATACAAAATGGATTAAGACAAATAATACACAAAGTGAAATTACCGGATGAAACACTTGGAAACACAGAAAAAGCAAGAAACGTTTTAGCAATAGTAGTAAGAGAATTCCCCAACATTCAACTATTCTCTCAAAAATACTATCAAGCTACCGCTAAAACATTTCTTGCAGCATGATTATAACATTAAAATAGGATTTTAAAAAGCGTCTTATGAAAAATTTTTAATGAAATCAACCGCAACACCATATTTTCCTTTACTTGAGCAAATAACTATGGTAACATCCGTGGTAAAGAACAGCCTGACCGGTCATGGCTTCCTAAAAATGCAACAGGAGGTCAGGAATATGTTAAGTGAAGAGGTAAGAAATGCCATTGCGTTAAAAAGATTTTCACTGATAAGTCCGATCCTAAATGGACAAGTGAATAATCGTAAGGACTATTATGCTCAAATTTCATCAAAACCCGTAGAAATGCCACACTATGGCATAAGAAAATATTCACCTAAAACAATAGAGTCCTGGTACTGTGATTACATGCGTGGAGGATTGGATGCATTAAAACCCGGATACCGGAAAGACAGGGGTAATTGTAGAAAAATAGATACAGAACTTGCTGAAAAAATCCTTGAGACGAAAAGAAAATATCCTAAAGCGCCTACTACAATCATCTATGATAAACTAATAAAAAAAGGCATATTAAAAGAAGGGCAAATATCACTTACCACACTATACAGGTTTTTAAAATTTTCAAATCATGAAAGCATTTATGAAACTGAAGAGAAAAAAGAAATTAAAAGATTTGCACATCAATATATAAATGAGTTGTGGTATGGGGATTTAATGTATGGACCTTACATACAGGAAGGCAGGAAGAAAAGAGCCACATACTTATTAGCATATATAGATGATGCATCAAGACTTGTACCTCACGGAGAATTTTACTATACACAAAATTTAGAATCGTTAAGGCATTCATTTAAAGAAGCGGTGTTAAAAAGAGGCATACCTTCCTTGCTCTATACGGACAATGGGAAGATTTACCGTTCACAGCAGTTTGAATTTATGTGCGCGGACGTAGGATGCGCTCTTATACATTCGAAACCCTTTGTTGCACATAGCCGGGGAAAAATAGAAAGGTTCTTTTTAACAGTTAGAAAAAGATTTTTATCCCAACTTAATATGAATAAAATTAAGAGTTTAGAAGACCTGAATTTTGAGTTTTGGAAATGGCTTGATGAGGATTACCATAAGAAGCCTCATTCATCACTTAAAGGGGTAACACCGTTAGACTTTTTTATGTCACAGGCTTCAAGAATAAAACAATGTACTGACCCTGCACAGTTAGAAGAAAAGCTTCTTTTACGTGTAAAACGCAAAATTAACCATGACGGCACATTTTCCATAAACAATATACTGTATGAAACTGACATTAAGTTTGCAGGTTTAAGAGTTGAAGTCAGATATGACCCTCAACGGCTTGACATACCTTTTTGGCCGGTATTCATATACTATGAAGGCAAGAAAATCGGTGAAGCCTTGCAGGTTAATTTTCATGACAATGCCCATATGAAACGAAGGGGCAGACCTAAAAATTCTGAGTTAATAGTGGATTTACAAAATAACGAAGTATCTGTAACACATGCTGACATGCCTAAATCAAAACAAACAATTTCATTTAAAACAATTATGGAAGGAGAGAAATAATTATGTTCAGACAGTTTTTTGGACTAAAATACAATCCTTTTGGAAAAGAAATTGATATTTCTGATGTTTATGAAAGTGAAGATATTAAGGAATTAAATTCAAGATTTAAATATATTCAAAACATCCGGGGAATGTTTCTTTTAGTCGGTGAACCGGGAATGGGAAAATCCACCGCCTTAAGAAAATTTTCAGCCGGGTTAAATCCGGGACTTTACAAACCCTGCTATTTTTCTCTCTCAACAGTTACCGTTATGGATTTTTACCGGGGTCTTTTAATATCTTTAGGAGAAGTGCCTTCACATAAGAAGGTTACAATGTTTCATCAGATACAACAAGCAATAATGTCTTTGTACTATAATCAAAAAATTACTCCGGTTATTATCCTTGACGAGGTACAGATGCTGTCAAACAGCATACTTGAAGAATTAAGGCTTTTATTTAACTTTAAAATGGACTCTGAAAATCCTTTTATATTAATATTGTCGGGGCAATCGCAAATCAGGAACAAATTACAGTTAGCGGTAAATGCACCTTTAAAGCAGCGTATAGCCGTAAAATACGTAATGCAGGGGTTAAAGCCTGAGGAACTTTCAGACTATATTTTTACAAGGCTAAAGTCTGCCGGTTTACATGAAAATATATTTACCCAGGCTGCAATTGAAGCTATTTATTCTGCATCAAAAGGCGTACCCCGCCTTGTTAACAGTCTTGCAACCTCAAGCCTTATGTATGCTTGTTCAATAAAGCAAAAGCATGTAGATGAAGAAATCGTATACCAAGGACAAAAAGATTTTGATATCTAAAATACTTTTATCTTTAACCGGCAGCCTTAGTACAACGGTTATAAACCGTTTAAGTAATAAATGTTGTGAACTTATTGAATTTATACTTAAAAGTTTTCTATTATCAATATTTTGATTAAAATTTTAAGAGCAGTTAATCTGCTCATTTTTATTATACAAATTTGAAAGTGTTATGCAATACTTATTTTTCCAAATTTTATTTTGAATCCTACTGGAATTTGAAAATTTGATTATCGCGTTCCTATTTTAATTTGAAAATATTCACTAATTTGTGGTAAAATTGACCTAAAATAATTTGAAAATATTATCTAATTTAATTTGAAAATTTACATCTGTTTCTCTAACTTCAAACACTTTAGTTAAAACCTTACCGTCATCTGTTGTAATTTTAAGAGTATTGGAATCAATTATTTCATATTCCCATGTATATATATCATCTGAAATGTTATGTATGTGTTTGCCATCAACTGTAAATTCTACAGTATGGTTGATACTTGAACATTCCCAAATACCAACTAATATTTCAGCTATTTCTTGTTTTTTGGATTGTTCTTTCTCTGATTCTTCGATTTCGATAAGTTCCTTTTCTTTTTGTATTTGGGCTATCATTTCGTCAACTAATTTCTTATCTTTGTAGTAAGAATAATTAAGATTACCGGTTTTACTTTTGTATTCCAGGATATAATCGTTATTTGATTCAATTATCTCAAACTCATATTCATCGGGCTGACCCCCTAAAATTGGAGAATATCCACTTGATTCTTTCTCAGTAATAGTGAAGCTATAATTTTCTACCTAATGGTAAATAATACCATCCAATAGTTTTAAGACGATTGCCTATCCAACCTCCTCCAATTTTAGCTGCCTTCCTTATGCTGTCAAGGGCAAGGGCTAAAGCCTGCTTCGCACCCTTGACACCAATTGCGGAAGCCTGCTTATTTGTAGCTGAGGTTGGCTAGTAGGATTACAGTATTAGGCGATAAGAGGTTGGACTGAGTTAGCTAATTGCCCTTTTGTAAAGGCTTTGTAAAACTCATTAGGAGCCATATACTTTATACTGCTATGTCTACGCCTATTGTTGTAGTAATCAATGTATTCACTAATAGCCCCATATACTTCCATAAAGCTGTCAAATTCATGGCGGCTGTAGCATTCATCTTCTAGAATAGAGTGGAATGACTCTATATAGGCATTCATATTAGGTGTTTTTACAGGAATTCTTTCATGCTTTATATTCCATCTATCACAAGTTTCTTTAAACAGTTTAGCAATAAATTGGGGCCCATTGTCTGTTCTTATCACCGGCATTTTCATACCGGGAGTTAAGTTACGTTTTTTAAGGGCATTTATAAGTACCCTGCAGGCATCCTTTGCCGTGGCGCTTAATCCTACATGGTAACCTACTATCGATCTATCAAATACATCTATGGCTGATAGTTGGAAGAAAAATTGACTGGTTCCGGCAATGTAGCCATACTTTAAATCCATTTGCCAAAGCTGATTAGGGCCAGTTATTTTCTCTCGTTTAGCGAGCTTCTTAGGACGTTTGGGATATATTTTTCGCTGGGGACGTAAAATATCAAGTTCTTTGCAAAGCCGGTAGACTTTTTTGTGATTGATTACTAGTTTATAATCCTTTTTTAAGCAATACTTAAGTTTTTTATATCCATAGGGAAAACCATCACCGGCTATAAGCTCACAAAGGTATTCTTTGATAAGTTCATCCGGTATCTTTTCTCCCTTTTTGTTCAGTGAATAGCCTGGTATTTTACGTCCCGTCTGCTTTTTTGTTGATGTTTGTTCCCCTTTGCTTTCTTTAGTGATGTTGTAGTAATAGGTGGATGCAGCTAGACCGACAGAGTTGAGAACAGTAGTTGCGTTGTATCCCTTTTCTATCCACCTCTTAGCAATGGCAACTCTGCCGGTTACCGAGGGTTTTTACAATTCATCAAGTCCTTTAGAATTGCCAATTGTAGTTCTTTCTCGGCAAGAAGACGTTTTAATCTGTCATTTTCTGTACTTACTTCTTTAAGCTGTTTTTCCATGGCTTTGTACCGTTCTTCTTTTGCTTTGGGCAGAGGTTTTACGGAACCTCTTTGGCGTTGTTTTTTCAGCCAGGTATGGATAGTAGTTGTTGCTATCTCATGCCTCCGGGCTACTAGAGCTACGTTGCCTGTCTCCTGACATTCTTTTATAATTTGTTCTTTAAATTCATCACTGTACTGATTTTTTGTCACTCTCATTACCCCCTACTTCAATACTAACATATTCGTGCATTTTCTCCAAAGGTTCTAGGGGGCTAAATAGATACAACATAAGCCTAAGTCTCCCTTGATAAAGTGAAACATAAAAAATTGGCTGACCGGGTCCTTGGCGGGTATTGAATATGGGTATATATGTCTGGCCGACCGAATAGGTGGTAGGATTAATCCAACCGCCTACAACAATCTTTTCGCCCAGATTGCTAAAGAAACTCCCATCATTTTCTGCTATAAGATGGGTCTTTTCAGAAGTCGGATTAACAATATTTTGCCTGAAGTATCTTCCGAATCTTCCAGCAATAAGGTTTGCCGATGTCCCTGACCAGCCGGAGATGGTAAAATGTCTGCCATGTCCCGATGAGTCTATAAGCTGAAGATTTTCGTCTGGTGTTTTTTCATTAAATCGCCATAAAGCAGACGTCCTTGATGTTACAGGAAACTCACCGGTAAAATCCTCTTGGTTTGTCAGGATTGATTTTATCGCCATGTTATCACCTCCATCTGCTTTTTGCCTGTATTTTTAACTCAGTAAAGGTCGCGTTTTCTGCGGCAATCTCAATATGATTAACACCTTTCCTGAGAATTGGAAAATTCAGATCCTGCAGGCTGGGAAGACCATTTCTCAAGGTTCGGCCTGTTTCATCAATAACCTTAGCTGTTACCATGCCGGAGTCGACAATCAGAGTTTCACCTTCAGATAATGAGCCAACAATTAGCAATTCCTCGCCGTTTGTAATAAGCGAAATATAGCTTGATGAGGACGTTGATATCAAACCCTTCAAGAGATAAACCGGATTGGAATCCGTATTTCCTTTAACCCTCTCCAACTCATGCAGACCTGTTTCAGAAAGAACAAATATCTCATCTTCCAACGCGTAAACATACGGGTCGGGACAAACAAACCGAAGTTCAAAGCTGCCCGCTGTCCGCAATATCCGCTCACAGTCAACCGCTTCTGATAAGCGAGCCATGAAATATCGGTCGGGCAAATCATCTATAACAAGTTGCTTAAGCCCGTTTTCCGGATTTAACCATTCTGCAACATTATCAAGAACCGATACAAGCTCAGCAAAACTGCGCTGGGGAAGCACACTACAGCTAATTATTATGTTTCGTTCTGATATGTCGCAGCCAAAATCTGCAATACCTGCTTTGCCCGGCACAGTTTCAAAGGAATTGCGCAGGGCAGGGGAGACCTGCCATTTGGTAAGTCTTGCTCGTATTTTCATACTTTGCGACGATATTCCATTGTAGATAAATCCCATATGCTTCCCTCCATTACGCTGTTATAAAACGTCCCTGCGCCCTTGAACCTGTCTGCATCAGGTTATATAACTCCTGTGAAATCCTACGTATGTCTTCTTCACCACGAACAATCATCTGCTGCACCACAACAAGCGGCCCAGAAGCTAAATCGCTAAATCCACCTCTTCCACTTACACTAATATCAGGAGATATATTAAAATCTGTCGGCACTGCATTTTGCATATCGTCTGCCACTCTGGCCATAGTCTTGTCAAATCCCTCACCAATACCCAGTGCCATATTGCCGCCAATACCTTCAAAAACAGTGGACGGAGATCTGATTCCAAGAAAATTCTTTACTCCATCAACAATACCGGAAAAGAAACCGGAAACCTTATCCTTAATCCAGCTACCAAGGCTTTTAATACCTTCCCAGATGCCTTTTACAATGTTCTTACCAATCTCAACCACTGAAACAACCGCCTTGCCCAAGCCTTCTATAATAGCCGCAACAATCTGAGGTAAAGACTTTACTAGTTCTGGAATGGCTTTCACAAGCCCGGCAGCAAGCTGTACGATAAGCGTAATTCCCAATTCTATGATCTTCGGCATATTGTTCGTCACAAAGTCAATGATTGTTGTAATTATCCTCGGCAGTGCTTCAATTAGTTCTGGCAATGCATTTAAAAGTCCCTGCGCCAGTCCTTGAATCAATGTAAAAGCAGCTTCAAGGATTTTGTCCATATTATCCAGCAGCCCTTGCACAATGGTGATCACTGCTTGAACCGCTGCTGGAATTAGCTCCGGTAATGCTTCTCCAAGCCCCATTACCAACGCTGTGATTAGCTGCACCGCTGCATCAATGAGTAAAGGCAGGTTATCAATGAGTGTACCTGCAATGGTCATGACTGCATCTACTGCCGCCGGGATCAGCTCCGGCAGCAGGCTCAAGAGAGTTTGAAGCACCTGAGAGAACAATTCAGTTACAGTTTGCAACAGCACGGGAAGCAGATCTTTGACTGCTGAGATAATCGCACCGGTTGCCTCCGGCAGAGCAGCCACTATATTTTCCAAAACCGGTACAATATTTTTAACTACAGCCTGAAAGGCATCCACAAGATTTTGTGTTAGGTTCGTCATATCAGCGTTCGCATTGCCAAGTCCTGCTATAAACGAACTTAGAGAGGCTTGTAAAAGACCAATGGAACCGCTGATGGTCTGGGTAGACTCTCTTGCGAAGTTGCCAGCATACTGTTCGGTTTTTTCAAAAAACATCTGCATGGCGATCTCGGCCTTTTCGGCATTGGTTGCGCTATTCCAGGCAAAATCCAGCCCTTTTGCAAGAGCATAAGCTTCGATGGTAGTGGCGTTCATGGCGACACCTAGATTATCCATCATGGTGAAGTTACCCTTGGCTGCGCCAGCGATGGATTCCATGGCAGTCTGCATGTCAATGCCCATAACCGAAGCCATATCTGCCGCCCGTTGCATGGCCTTCTCAGTAAGCTCCAGACTTTTTTGCTGATCGACACCAGCACCCTGAAACAGTGCGCCCATTTTGTTGGCGGTGGCAAGGTACTCGGATTGGGACAAGCCCAGGTTCTTGTAAGCTTCTTCTCCTGTTTTCTGGATACGTGCAGCATATTCGCCAAACACAGCTTCAGAACCGCCAAGGTTCTGCTCAAGCTCACCAAACTGCTCCACGACCTCTTTTCCCAGCTTGATGGCAGCCGCGCCCGCTGCGGCTGCTGCAGCACCCATAGCCGCGCCAACACCTTTAAGGACACTGCCCAGTTTCTCAAATTTCGAGCCGGATTTTTCGGCATTGTCTCCACTTTCCTTCAATTCGTCCCCAAGCTCGTCTGCACTTTCAGCAGACTGTTCGAGCTCGCGCTCCATTTTGTTCAGTTCGGCTTTTGCATTATTAAGCTGTATTTGCCACGACTGAGTACGTCTGTCGGTCTCCCCGAAAGAGGAGGCGGCGTTGGCAAGCGCTTTCTCCAAAGTAGCAATTTTTTCTTTCTGCAATTCGATTTCTTTATTCAGCACCTTGTTTCTTGCAGTAACAGCTTCAACTGATTTATCTTGCTTATCAAACTGAGATGCAACCAGGTTCATCTCGCTGCCCAGTACCTTAAAACTTTGGTTGATCTCACGAATGGCGTTCTTAAATTCCTTTTCGCCTTCAATCCCAATCTTCAAGCCAAAATTGTCTGCCACATAACCGCCTCCTTTCGAGTAAAAATTAAAAAATTTTAAAAGGCTATTGTATTTCAATGCGGTTTGGCATATACTAATAGTAGGGAAAGTAGGGAATTTCCTGCTTTTCAAATCCTAAAAAGGAGGACTTAGCATGAACGTTCCCATAGTTGATAATGCAAAGGTAATGGCAAAAGGCCAGATCACGCTGCCAAAAGATATCCGCTCCAAACTTCGCCTTTCCACCGGAGACCGCGTCACCCTCATTTGCGAGGAAGACCGGGTTATTCTTATGAACTCCGCTGTCTACGCCATGAAAATGCTACAGAAAGAAATGGAGGGCGAAGCGGAAAAAGCCGGGATCCGCAATGATGACGATGTTATGGATCTGGTGAAGGACGTCCGCGCGGAGATTGAAGGTCTATGAGAGTGTTAATTGACACCAACATCCTGATCTCCGCTTCCTTGAGCTGCGAAGGAACGCCTTATCAGGCGTACATTAAAGCTGTAACACACCCCAACCACGGTATGGTTTGCGATCAAAACATCGATGAGCTTCGCCGGGTATACAACCGGAAATTCCCCCATAAGATCCAGGCGCTTGAACGCTTTTTGGCGATTGCGCTTACCGTTCTTGAAGTTGTTCCAACTCCCGCAGTTGGCGTGTCGGATGAGGCGCTTGTCCGGGACGCATCCGACAGGCCAATACTCAGGGCGGCCATTGCGGCAAAAGCTGACGTGCTTGTAACCGGAGATAGGGATTTCCTTGAATCCGGCGTAACAAACCCAAAGATCGTAACAGCGGCAGAGTTTTTGCAAATGGAATAAAAGCAGCTTTTTAAAGCAGGGATTACAGCCACCCTGCTTTTTTGCTGCTTATATTCCGTAAGGTATCACATCATCAATGGTAAGCATACGCTTTTGTTTCGCCAGCCCTAAAAACTGTCTATGGCACTCCCATAAATCAAGCAGGTACCCAATAGGCATTAGCCATACTTCATCCTCTGAACGGTTGAGCTGAACAGTACCGTAATATAGAAGCCGAGTGAACAATTCCTCATCGCTCACTCGGCCGGTGTGTTTTTTAAGTCATCCTCACTTTCAACGTTTCTTTTGGTACCCTTGAACATTGCTTCCATGATAGCGTCTTTATATGCTGCCAGTTCCAAAGGAGATGTGAGAAGTTCCACTGTCTCTTCAGTCAGGAGTTCACGCTTATCCTGATTTTTGAGGTTGTGTATCAAAATGCTCTGGTTAGCCAGCAGAGTAATCAGCCATACCACTTCGTCAAGAGCCATCTCGAAGTTCTCGGTTTTCATCAGTTTCGTGCCGAGGTTTTCAAGACCGCCGTACCTTTTTGCAATCTCCTTTGTCGCTTTAGTGGTTAGAATAAGCTGATATTCTTCATCGCCGATTTTGATAATTGCGCTTCTGTCATTATCCTGCATTATTCGCTGCCTCCTCCCACAGCAAATACCGGCTCATAAACTTCCGTATACCAGCCGGTAATAGTTTCAGGCGATACACCGGGATCGTCTTCGCTGACTTCTGCCTTCCAAGGGTGCTTTCCCTGGCCATCTGGTTTGTTACGTCTCATGACTGTCCCTTCAATGGTGGGTGTCGAAAAGGTAATGCTATCACCTTTCGTTTGGAGATTTGTAGCCGGAATTCCGAATTTAACCCTGTAAAGCCAAAAATACCTGTACTTGCCGTTAGCTTTCTTGGCTCTAAAGCCGATTGCCACAGGAGCGCCACCATCCTCACTGGCAGAAATCAGCACATTATTGTCATCAAGAGTGGCTCCCGTCAAAACCTCTGCAGCGGCTACTCCGATGTCTGCAACGCCAAGAGTCAGGGTGCCGCTTTGAAATTCCTTGACCACTTCTGCCGCCCCGTCATCGGCATAAAGCGTCGCCTCTGCCAGTTCTACAGAAAGCTCTGCCGTAATAGCCTTAGCCAGCGGAACAGGCGTGGCGTATGTCTCTTCTCCGTTTTCATTCTCAGTTATTTTGGCATAATATAACCTGTCCAGTCCGATTGTGGCCATGTTTTTCATTCCTCCTTTACTTCATACTCTTTTGCCACATCAATGGCATAGTGGTGATAGCCGGTATCGTCCTCATGGCCTATATACCGCCTGTCGGTAATGGTAAAGCCTGCTTGAAGCAATGTGTTCACTATTTCGTTTTTACGGGCAGTGTAGTTTCCCTTTATAAATAAAGACAACCTTACCTCCTGGGTTTCTACCTGAGGCCGGTTGTCTGCAAAAACTTCAAATGTATCTGTCATCGGAGTAATGACAAGGTACTCATCTGGCGGTACACCGCTAAATACCCCGGTTTCAATGGGGATACCCAAACCATCCAATAACGAGTTTAATTCTGACAATATGCTCATATACGACCCAGCTCCTGTTCCAGTCTTGACTTCATTACTTCGATGCAGGACTTCCTTGTAGCTGATTTTGCCGGTTTCAAAAAGGGCCTTGGAGGCTGCCCGGACTTACCATACTCAATAATATTAGCAATCTTCGCATTGCTTTCCCCATCCTTCCTTGGTTCAGTAAAGCCGATTTTTATGTTGTGGTTTCCATCCCTGTCCTGTTTGGCAGGAGAGAGTCCCAAAGCATTTACCAATTCACCGGTTGCTCTGGACGGATATTTAGTGCCGCTCCCGATAACTGACTGAAGATTGGACTTCACTTTTGAAAGAACCACTTCCCCGCCTGCTTCCAGCACCTTAGGTATGATTTCGTCTGTTCTTTCTCCAAGTCTGGATAACTTGAGCAAGAACTCTTCCGGCATTTTAACTTCCACCTTAGCCACGTTGCAGCCCCTCCTTTTATGCTTTGCTTGATTTCACTTTTTCCGCAAGCACCTCAATATACATTCCGCGTCCCTTCACATCCTCTACACTGATAATGTTGTACCTGCCATCGCTGCAAACGAGTACAAGATCTGTGGTAACTTCCAGGTTAGGTATCTTACGGAAGCGGAACAGGGCAGACGCCTGCGAAAACGCCGCCCTGTTTGCCCATTTTTCACTGCCATGCCTATCTTCCTTGTATGCCCTTACCGAAGCGAGAATGACATCACCTTTTTCAGTAAAACCCTCACTATCCTTAACCGGCTTGTCTGAGATAATGTCCACGAAAGTTTTCATTTTCCCAAGGCCCATATTTACACCTTCCTCGTCGTCGCAAACTCCGCTTTGCTCGTTTTGCCACTAGTGGCAAAAGCTCGCCCGCTCCGTTGCTCCTCCTCTCCCCACGAAGTCATAAGACTTCGCGGGGGCCCAAGGCGTTAAACACGCCATTCTCTGTCAAGCCGCAGCAATAGATTAACTGTATTCCATACCTGCTGTCCTGCCTGCACACTATCCCCAAAAAAGCCAGCCGTCGAGCCATCCCTGCTTTCATAAAAATGGCTCGACAGCATAATGACAGCCTGCTCAGTAGTAGGCGGCATAGGGTTTTCGGCATAATATCCTTCCGGCTTTTTCTGGTAACTTTCCGCATAGGCCACTGCGGCTTTGATATACTCTTGTAAAAGTGCGTCATCTTCGCTGTGCTGCAATATGAGGTTTGCTTTAACCTTCTCCAAAAGTTCCATGCCGCAGCACCTCCGTTTTAATTAAGCTGATTTCTGCTGCAGTATCTTGACTGCTTCTGCCAGCACCAGCTTGCCATCTACACGCTGGGTTGCCATGAATCCTACCTGTCCGGTCGCAGCATACAACTCATTAAGCCGCTTAAAAACCCTGCCCTGACGGTCTGCCACCCAGTAATAAGAAAAATCACCGAATACAATCGTTTTTGCTCCGGCGGCAATGGCTGGCATAAATGCAGAAGTTTTAACTGGACGATTGAGGATAGTATCCGGTGTTCCAGCAGTTACAGAAGGCTGCCAGAGATACTGACCGTTGTTGTCTTTGAGCTTCCTTATAGCTTTAATTGTCGAATCATTCATAATGAATACAGCGTTCCTGCGGTACGGAGACTTTAGGCTGTAGAACAAGTCCATGATCTCGTCAAGGGTAATGGCTGTTGCGCTCGCCGCAGTTACTCCTATCTCGCCACCGCCGTTATCCGCCAAGATACCGGTTGGCTTGCCAGATCCGTCGCCGATAAAAAATGCTTCCTCCTCTTTTGCTCCGATTCGGCGGGCGAATTCTTTGGCTATATACTGTTCAAGGTTGAATACACTATCGTTTAACAACTCCTCTGACACCTTGATCATAGTAGCCAGCTTATATGCGCCGATGGATACCTGTGCAAAGGAGTCATCGCTTTCGGGAATCTGGCCTTCCTCATCCACCCAAGATGCAGTACCCTTGCTTGCCACCACAGGAATTTTCTTGTCGCCGCTGGACGTGGTAATAACATTGGCAATCTGCCTAAAGATATTCTCCTCCTCCAGTGCTTCCACAAGAGTACGCTCAAAGTCGTCGGGAACAAGATATCCACCTTCGGTGTCCTCTCCAATCTGCAGCGCGTTGTGTACGTCATATTTGCGCCTGCCGCGCATCATGTTCCAGAAAGACTGCCTGTACTCATCGCTGGCACGTCCGGTTTTTTCATTGTTGCCAGATATGGAAGTGGGTTTGTCTGTAATAGGAATATTCAACGGTTTTGACAGTTCCAAATCTATGGCAGCCTGACGCTCAAGACGCTCTATTTCTTTGCCCAGCGCAATAACGTCGGCTTCCATTTTTTCATAAGTCGCGGTATCCTCCGGTGAAAGCAGTCCGTCGTTCCCGCGTTTGCTGTCGAGGAAAGCTTTAGCAGCTTCCCATACTTTAGCGCGTTTTTCACACAGTTCCAGTATTTTACTCATAATCAAATCCTCCTTAAGGTTTTAATAAAAAAAGCCGCTTTTCAAGCGACTCAATTGGTGTTCCTTTTGGTTTTTCTTTTGGTTTAAGCTTTTGCAGGATGGAATTTGTTACTGCCTGCCTGCTGAAGATCATTCCTCCTGATACTTCAAATTCGGATGGGAATGATTCATCCTCCATAAACAAGATTCCATCGGCAAAGCCAAGTTCCACCGCTTTTCTTGCGTTAAACCAGCTTTCTGCATCCATTAGGTGCGATATTTTTACCCTGGAAAGTCCGGTTTTCAGCTCATAAGCGTTGATGATGGATTCCTTTATTTCTTCCAGCATTGCGATAGCTTTCTCCATTTCCTCTGTATCACCGATAGCTATTGTCATAGGGTTGTGAATCATCATCATGCTGACAGGTGACATAAAGACGTCACCCCCGGCCATAGCTATGACCGAAGCGGCGCTGGCTGCAATACCGTCAATCTTTACCGTCACTTTGCCTTTGTAATCCATAAGCATGTTGTAAATTTGATTAGCTGCAAATATATCGCCGCCCGGGCTGTTAATCCAGATTGTTAAATCACCCTCTCCGGACAACAGCTCTGATTTGAACTGTTTGGGAGTTACTTCGTCTCCCAGCCAGCTTTCTTCAGCTATTGGGCCGTCAATATATAATGTCCGGCTGCCATCATCGTTTTGTATCCAGTTCCAGAAGCGGCAAACCGGTTTTGGTTTTTGTGATTTGTTCAACTTTTGATCCCTCCGTTTCAGCATTGTTTTTGCCTGCAAATGCACCTGCATCGGCAAGCCTGGTCATGTTACCGTTAACAAGATACAGATCTCCGCCCAACTCCGCCGGAATCCGGTTCATGTCCTCAAGCTCGCGGATATCGTTAGCAGACATCCAGCCGTTCTGTCGAGCTACAGCATAACCATTCATGCGGCTTGCATAATCACCGCGCAGAAGGCCATCTACATTGAATTTGACAAAGTATGCCCGCTTCTCTGATGGTAAAAGCAGCGCTTTTTGGAGAGCCTGTTCCCAACGCACCACCCACGGGTCAAGCGTGTATTTAACAAATTCCAGAGATTGCTGTTCGATGTTTGAAAAGCTTGACTTTTCAAGATCTCCAACCATATGGGGAGGTACTCGGAATATCCGAGCAATTTCATTTATCTGAAACTTTCTTGTCTCTAAAAACTGTGCCTGTTCGGGTGGAATGCCGATTGGTTGAAACTTCATTCCCTCTTCCAGGACTGCAATGCGATGAGCATTGGCACTTCCTTGATAAACAGCGTTCCAGCTTTCTCGCACCTTTGCCGGATCCTTTAATACGCCGGGATGTTCCAGAACGCCACCCGGATTTGCTCCGTTGGCAAAAAAGGATGCACCATACTCCTCACAGGCAATAGCCATGCCTATGGCGTTCTTGGCCATAGCAATAGGGGAGTATCCGATCAGTCCGTCAAAACCGAGCCCCGGGATATGAAGCACCTCGTCACTTCGCAGGTATATAAGGCCTGCTTTTGGATTAACCCTGCTCTCATCGCTGTCGCGCCGATAAGTGTAAAACAGTTCTCCGTTTGGAGCCCTGTCTACCGTCATTTTGTTTGGCAAAAGTGGATAAAGCGCCAGCACTCGTCCGGAACCGTCCCTAATAATTTGAGCGTAAGCATTTCCCCATAAAAGAAGATGACTCATCAGTGTTTCTCGGAACACGAATGAAGTCATCTCAGGGTTTGGTTCGTCATGGAGTAAATAATAGAGCGGGTGGGTCAACGCTTTTTCTTTGCCACCGTCTTCTTTATAGCGGTACACATGAAGCGGAAGCCCGGCGATGGCTTCTGCAAGTATCCTTACACAGGCATACACTGCAGTTGTCTGCATAGCAGTCCGCTCATTGACAGCCTTTCCGCTGGATGTGCCGCCGAAGAAAAAGCTATATGCATTACCGAACAGGCTGTTTTTCGGCTTGTCCCTTGCTTTGAACAAACGGGAAAATACACTCATATAATCAACAGCCCCCTTTCATCATAAATTGATCCGTTGCGTTCATCCCCGTCATGCCTTAACGCGCGGTCAAGCGCCATAATTAACGCTACCGCACCATCTATTCTCTCGGTGGATTTTTCTTTATCCGGCTTAATGTTTCCGGCGGGATCGGTTTTGACATAGATATTGTCCATCATCCACCGCAGTACTGGATTACCACCATGGGCGATGCGTTCTTCCAATGTCAGCTTCATCAACTCTTTTGTAGGCGGCGACATATCCTTGAAACCCTGACCGAATGGAACAACCGTAAACCCCAAAGCCTCGAGGTTTTGCGTCATCTGAATTGCGCCCCAGCGGTCAAAGGCTATTTCCTTAATGTTATATTTCATTCCGAGTTCCTCAATAAAGGTCTCGATAAAACCGTAATGTACCACGTTACCCTCGGTGGTAAATAAAAAGCCCTGCCTCTCCCAGACATCATAAGGTACATGATCTCTCCGCACACGCTGATCAATATTCTCCTCCGGTATCCAGAAAAAAGGTAGAATCTGATATTTGGCAGATTCATCAAGCGGTGGAAACACCAGCACAAAGGCGGTAATATCGGTAGTAGATGACAGGTCAAGTCCTCCGTAACAGGTTCTGCCGCGCAATTTTTCTGCATCAACAGGAAACGCACACTTATCCCATTTATCCATTGGCATCCAGCGCACCGATTGTTTCACCCACTGATTTAAGCGGAGCTGACGGAATAAATTTTCCTCTGCAGGATTTTGCTTGGCATTTTCAAAAGCCACCCTCAGTTTTTCGATGTCAACTGTAATGCCTAGTGACGGATTAACCTTTCTCCATACCTTTTCACTTGTCCAGTCATCGGTATCGGCTGCGCTGTAGATAACAGGGTAGAAAGTCGGATCTATCTTACGCCCTTGAAGAATATCCTCAGCCTTTTGGTGCACTTCCCAGCAGATGGAATTGCGGTCTGTGCCAGCAGTTGTGATCAGGAAAAACAGCGGTTGTTTTCTTGCATCGCCAGATCCGTGAAGCATTACATCATAAAGATCCCTGTTCGGCTGAGCATGAAGTTCATCAAATACCACACCATGGACGTTTAGGCCATGTTTCGTATATGCCTCCGCTGAAAGCACCTGATAAAAACTGCCTAACGGTTTATATACCAGCCGCTTCTGTGACAACATTGGTTTAATTCGAGATTTTAATGCCGGACACTGTTCCACCATATCTACTGCAACGTCGAAAACAATGGATGCCTGCTGACGATCAGACGCACATCCGTAAACCTCGCCGCCATGCTCGAAATCACCGCAGGTAAGATATAAAGCAATTGCCGCTGCAAGTTCGCTCTTACCCTGCTTTTTTGGAATTTCTATATAGGCAGTGTTAAACTGCCTGTATCCATTAGGTTTCAAGATTCCGAATATGTCCCGGACAATCTGTTCCTGCCAGTCAATTAATTCAAAAGGCATTCCATACCATTCACCCTTGGTATGCTTCAGGCAGTTTATAAAAGTAACAGCGGCATCCGCCGCTTCCTTGTCATATCGAGAACCTTCCGCCATAAACTTGGTTGGTTTATATCGTTTTAACTTCCGCAGCTTTGCCGCCTCCTTTCCTAAAATTGAGCAAGAAAAAAGGAACCTCATGGATGAAGTTCCTCTCTAAAGTGGATTTCTATGAAACTTGTTACGTTATAACCGTTATCGTTTGCCTGTTAGGATAAACTCGGCATATTCTTTCTTGTGTCCATTAAGAAATACTACTAATTCATAAAACCCCATTTTATATGCCTCTTCCTGTACTCTTGGCAAGTCAAACATATTACAGGCACCGCTGTCCCGTATGGCCATAATCTGTACCCATGTCCTACACCTCTGACTTCTCTGCCGCTGAAATTGAATCTCTTACCGCTTTATTGAGAAATGAAATATCAAAACCCGCATCTAAATAGCCCTGCCGAATCACCTCGTAATAGTAACGACCCGGTGCTCCCAAAGGTCTACCTTCATTCATGATATACACCATTGCGGGTACCCACTGCCCTTTGAAACGTACCTTAACCGTTTCTTTCCGGTATAGATGCGGATAACCTTCATATCTGTCCAGCGCTTTCTCATCATTAGGCATGATTCTCCAAAGCATTACTGGTACACTTTCACCTTTTTGTTTTTCTATTGTCGCTACTGCGCCGCCATTCCCTCCTCTGAATAACAGCCGGTATCCTGTGAGTTTTGCACTCCCCAGCACTTTTGCCGTTGGGCAGCGGTATGCCATCTGCCTTAAGTTCAGATTGCTTCCGTATGCTAAATATATGGTTCCTTTTTCTTTGCTCATCGTATCATCCTCCTTGTATTTACCAAGGCAGAGGCGGAGAGCCACCCCTGCGCTTGTCTATCTATGCTGCCCGAAACCGCCATGCAGCGTTACCATCAAGGTGTTTGCAAAGATGCTCCCGGCAGTTTTTGAACTCATCACCAATAAGTCCTATGCGGTTGAGATATGTCCGCATGGCAAACTTCTCATTTTCAACCTGTGGTTTCTTGCTGGAAGCGCATTTTTGCGTTAACGCCTGATGGTTTAACGCAAGGGCAAGCACTATGTAGCTTCTAATTTTTCCCGCATGAAGTTCGCTGTTAAAGCCTCGAAGCTCAATTGTCCCATTGCCATTAAAAAAGCTGTGCAGGTTCAAAAAGTGGTATCTGCTATTATGGTAATGGGTGCTTCGGCTTTCGCTGTAACCTTCGTACCAGATGCTCTCAATCGCCGCCATGGTTTTGGGCTTACGCCGATTCATCTTCTCAACCAGTGCCGCATCCATCTTTTTACAAAACCGCATCCTGTCCGGCTCAATCTGCAATGCTTTATAGAAAAGGTCATTCTTGCTGGCGATAATGTTGATAAAATTACGGATGCTTCGCGGTGAGTGGTCTGCACCGTCTATATGGATATGAATTCCACAGCTTGTGTTTGCAAAACCTCCAGCCTTGCGAAGCCTCCTTATCAATTCCTGCAGGGTTTCAATGTCTTCGCGGTATGTCAGTATCGGGCTTACCAACTCGACGCTATATTCCCGGCCAGCCGCCACAATCCTGCCGTTTTCCTTTTTCTGAGTCCGGATGCTCCCGTCGCTCATGAATTTCCATATCCGTCCATCCGGTGCAATAACCTTTTGGGTATCGTAATAATCTCCGCTGGATTCAACCCTCCCTCCAAGAAAAGCTGCTGCAGTTTTTGCCGCTTGTTTTCTTGTCATCCCCGTCAATTCTACCTCGATTCCAAATCTCGTTGTAAGCATTGCGCTTTCTCCTCGCTTTCTCTGTGTTTTTTGCCCTTTGGCAGTGTACATTAGGCCATTGAAAACACAGGATAGCAAGGCAATTCTGCGTGAGTTTCCACTGGATTTTGAACAATTTTACACATCTTGAATTGTGTACATTTACAGCTTTCTGATCACATCTATACCATAGGCTACACCCAAAGAAGAACCGCAGTCCCAGTTGATATGAACAGTTCCGATATCATCCACGAAAGATACTGTTCCTTGGTCTCCCGGTTTCAGCTTAGAATACGGATCATCCATGCAGATAAGCTCAACACGTGTTCCCGGCGGATACTGCTCTTTAATGCGAAGGACTGTTTCTTTTGAAGGGAAGCCTATTGCACTCATAGTTCGTCCTCCTCTCCAGAATAAATTATTCATTTTCGTCCACCGCCTTTGCTCTGCCTTTCCGATACGCCCCGTTGCCGGACAGCCTTGAAAGTAACACCTTGCGTTCAGTTTTGAAGTTATCACCTATAAACCCCAACCTAAGCAGGAAACAGCGAAAAGCATATTTTTCATTATCTGTTGGTTTTTCTTTTCGTAGTACTCGCTTCTGTAATTTTGCCTGTTCTGCCATCTGCTTTGCCAGCGTTATATAGGTCTGCACTTCATCAGCATTTAGAGTCGCGTTCCAGAAAGGGAAGGCAATCTCGTCATTTTCAGCTAATACTTCAAGTTCCCGGTCAAGCGACAGTGCTTTCTTAATTAACGTCTCTTTGCTGGCCAGCATATTATTTAGGTTTTCAAGGCTAATCGCGCTAAAGCCCTCCAACGAAAGAGTAATTGTCATGGTTCCCTCTGCTGAAAAGCCCTCCACATTCAACTCGTCAATAACTGAACGGATGGTTTTTATTTCATTGAGACTGATTTTCGGTGAGTGAACCACACTGTCCCTGTCAATCGTCCAACTGCCAGCAGATTTTTCGTCTTTAATCTCATACAAAAACTCCGGTGCTCCGGCATAGCGCACCTGGCCTTCAAGGGCTTCAGCTATGACCGAGGCAATGGCTTTTCTCTCCTGACCGACAATCTTCTGTGAAAAGCGAATGCTGTTATTGCTCATGCCATACACCTCCCCTCAAATAAGCTAAAACATTTTTGATTCCCATAAAAAATCCCACCTTTCCTTTTTGGTGGGGTACATTAACGCTCTGTTTTGAGGGGAAAGCAAGGACATTTTTAATCAATCTGTGTTTCCGCGTAAGGTATTTTTTCACTACCTGTTACCAAGAATACTGAATCTGTGCCAAATTGTGAAACATAGCGCTTTACAATCACATCGCAGTATTTCGGGTCAAGCTCCATCATAAAACAAACCCGCCCGGTCTGCTGCGCCGCAATCATTGTCGTACCAGAACCACCGAACAGGTCAAGGGCTAAATCTCCAGTATGGGAACTGTTGAGCATTGCCTTTGCTACAAGCGAAACCGGCTTCATGGTAGGGTGCTCCTCCGATACTTTAGGACGGGGTATCTCCCAAACATCTGACTGTTTACGGTCTTTAAGCGGGCAAAGGCGTGTTCCTTCAAGCCAACCATACCAGATCGGCTCGTACTGGGTATGATAGTCCTTTCTTGATAGTACCAAGCTGTCTTTTTTCCATATAATTGTGCTCGACCAGTGATACCCTACCTCACGCATGACGTTCATCAAACTGCCCCATTCCTGAGCACTCATTACCACATAGGTCATGCATCCGGCTTCAGAAACCTCTTTCATGCATTTAAAAGCGCGCAATAAAAAAGCACCGAATTCTTCGGTGCTCATATTGTCATTTAGAATTTGTCTTGGCTTCCAGCTTGGATGCCTGGTATCTGAACCGTAATCAACATTCCAGGGTGGGTCGGTGAAAACAAATCTCGCCTTTTGTCCGTTCATCAGCTTTTGCACATCTGAAAGCATGGTGCTATCACCGCACATCAGACGGTGGCTGCCAAGTACCCATATGTCGCCCTTTTTGGTAACCGGAATTTTAATCTCTGCAATTGCCTTTTCTGTATCGAAATTATCCTCTTTGACATTAGCGGCTGTTTTATCACGGAACAACTCATCAATTTCCGTAGCATCAAACCCGGTAAGAGAAACGTCAAAACCATCTTCATTTAAATCCATAAGCAGATCGGTCAAAAGCGGAATATCAAACTCACCACTGATTTTATTCAGCGCGACATTGAGCGCCTTTTCCCGCTGTTCATCCAAATCAACTACAACACAGTCGATCTCCTTATACCCCAAAGCTGTAAGTACTTTATAACGCTGATGTCCGCCGACAATATTCCCGGTGCGTTTATTCCATATGACCGGCTCTACATATCCAAACTCTTCAATAGACCGACGTAATTTTTCATATTCAGGGTCACCAGGCTTTAAATCTTTCCGCGGATTATATTTAGATGGTTTTAGTTTTTCTGTTGGTATTTTCAGTATATCCATAAATCTTAACCCTCCAGTTTGATGGCTTTTTCACCGGTGAATTCCTCCCAGCGCTTAACAGCTAAATCACAGTAAACAGGGGATAACTCCATTGCGTAGCATTTGCGCTCGGTCTGTTCAGCCGCAATTATAGTGGTGCCGCTGCCTGAAAACGGCTCAAGCACAATGCCGCCTTTGTCGCTGTGCATTTTGATGCACCGCCATGGAAGCTCTACAGGGAACATTGCAGGATGCTCCTTGTTTGCCCGGACAGTGGTCATCTCCCATATCCCAGCATAGCCCCATTTCTTGCGTTCTTCCTTTGTAAGCCGTTTCACAAATTTATAACTGTGTCCCGCAAAGGCTGAAAGCCATACATATTCCTGATCGTTATATTCCTCAGTCTCTCCTTTATTGCTGAAGGCTGAAATATACTCATACTGCTGAACCGGCTTGTTTGAAACAAGATGATAGGGTCCTACGCCGAAATTTTGCCCTTGCTTCTTCCAAATGCGGATCCAGATAGGGCGGTAACCGTTGTCCAAGAACATATTCACACTGTAAACACTGGTGGGTTCAATAAACTGAGAGCCGGTGGCATAGAGATCACCTAAGTTCCAGCAGACAATATCTGCATACCTGCACAGGTTTCTAATCACTGGGCGTACTGTCTCGAACCATGGCTCAATCCCGGCTTTTTCATATTCTTTGCCTACCCCATATGGAGGGGAAGTCACTGCCATCTGTGCGTGACACCCTTCCATCAACTTCTCAAAATCCTCATCCTTAGTAGAGTCACCGCACATCAAGCG
Organism: Acetivibrio saccincola; assembly: GCF_002844395.1. NCBI lineage: Bacteria > Bacillati > Bacillota > Clostridia > Acetivibrionales > Acetivibrionaceae > Acetivibrio > Acetivibrio saccincola. The sequence continues at coordinate 2,974,384 of NZ_CP025197.1, forward strand.
ATGATTCCCGAGAAGCCAGATATCGCCCCGCTTCGTTACAGGCTCGCACTGCACAATTTCCTCATGCGCTTTATCTATGTCAAAGCTGTCTTGTATCGCCTCTTTGGAGTACCATCGGTTAAGCAGTTCGTCTATTTCAGAAGCGTCAAACCCTGTGAGCGACACATCAAAGGCACCTGCGTCCAACTCAGCCATCAGTTCAGCCAGTTTATTCTCGTCCCACTCTCCCTGAATCTTATTAAGAGCAAGATTAAGCGCTTTTTCTCTCTGCAGGTCAAGATCTACAACGACGCAATCTATCTCTGTCTGTCCCAAGTCCAGCAAAACCTTTAAGCGTTGATGCCCGCCTACCACATTACCTGTTTTTTGGTTCCAGATAACAGGCTCCACATAGCCAAATTCCTCTATTGACCGTTTTAGCTTTTCATATTCCTTATCGCCGGGTTTTAAATCCTTGCGCGGGTTGTATACTGCTGGATTAAGTTTTTCAACAGATATTTTTTGTATGTTCATGCTGCATTCTCCTGTTCAATATTTTCTTAAGACCCTTTTTTGCGCCCTCACAATCTCCGTTTATTACTTGTCCCCGCAGAGTCTTAAACTGCTGCTTCGTTAAATGGTCTTTATATTTTCTTAGTTCCCTAAGAAAGATTGAATTTGTTTTATGCATCAGCCACCCCTCCTGGCTGTCAGTAGTTTTTCCATAACATCATCGTGAGGAGTAGCCCCTTTGTATTCGGTAGCACAGTTTTCCCGCACGACTTGATAAATTTGATACCACAGGTTATTGGCCTGTTTCATAAAGCTTTGACTCATAGCCACATAAGGTGACGGGATGGCATTGCCAGTTGTCGGATGCTTAGCAAGAAAGCCAAATTCAGTGATACATTCCTCGCACTGGATCCACCGCGCCACACTCTGGGCATATTGCTCTATAAGCTGCGCAGGGATAAGGTGAACACACCTGCGTTCCTTAAGCCACTGCCATGTTTTTTCGTATATTTCCACCGCCAGTGTTGTTTTTCCGTTCTTCTGCTTTGCAGCAAGATAATCCCTCGGTGGCGGCATGCTCTCTCCTTCCAGTTCCGCAGCATCCGTAAACTCCATTACCATGAGCTTTCGTCTGCCGGGGTTTCCTTCCAAAATCTTATCTGCCAGAGGCTTTTTCTTCTGTCCTGCACCGATACGTGCCCCGCCGCGGTTGGTACCGTCCTTTGCCATACACATCACCTCGATTCATGTAATTAATTGGGGCCCCCGCAAAGCCGCAGGCTTTGCGGGGAGAGGAGGAGCAACGGAGCAGGCGAGCTTTTGACGCTGGCGTCAAAACGAGCAAAGCGCAGTTTGCGACGACGAGGGATATACCCCGTTTGAAACTGCGATTTTTCGCGCGTGACCCCCCGCCCGTTGCACAAAACTGCTTCACCAGAGATTTTGACCCCCCTTCGTCGCAGCGCCCTCCGCTCATCGCTTTCACGCAAGCGCGAAAGGCTTACCGCTTCAGGGCTGCTCCTCTCCCCAAAAAGTCAAACGACTTTTCGGGGACCCCATTATTTTCTTGCCCATCGTTCTCCTTCGCGGGCAGTGATCGATGAGTGACATTGTTTGCACAGACTCATAAGGTTATTGTCTGCATTGGTTCCGCCTTTGGATAAAGGGATAATATGATGTACCTCTTCGGCTGGTGTAAGCCTTCCGTACTTTTGGCACTCCTCACAAAGCGGATGCTCTGAGATATATCTGTTCCTGATGCGTTTCCATCTCCGGCCATAGCGTTTTCTTGTTTGGGGATCTCGTTCGTATTTGTTGTAATAAGCATCCATTTGCCTTTGATGCATGTCACAGTACCTTCCGTCCGTCAGTTCAGAACAGCCAGGAAAGGAGCAAGGCCTTTTTGGTTTTCTTGGCATCTGGCCACCTCCTTTACGCGTATAAAAAAGCCCTCACAGGTTCATCCCATGAAGGCTTATTCATAACTTTTCACAATACCATTATATTTGGATTTATAATGAATTTCATCTCATAAAAATCTCATCTTGAACACTGAATAGCATATTTGTTATTTACCCATGGCATCCTACCATTATAATATTTATCCGAAATATACCGCTGCATATCGGGTGGTAAAGCTGCAAGCAAAAGATAAGCCTTTTTCCTATCTTCCTCTAACTCCTGGGGGCTTTTATAGAAGGAACATTTATCTTGCAAGCACTTGTGTACAGTCAGGATATTGCAGCCATTCCTTCCGTTACTGCCAAAACAATTATCGTACATCTTTCCTCACTCCTGTTTTATGGCATAAAAAAAGCCCCGAAGGGCTTATGCGTTTTAAATGTCATTTTTTCACGATATCATTATATATTGGATATCTGTGTTTTTCATCTCATGAAAATCTCACCTTAAAGGAAGCTAAAAATATTAGTTTATTTGTTCAAAGATAGCTTTCGAATATACTTCTATATCTCCAGGAGTAAGCATGTTGAATTTTTCTTTTACAGCTACAAAATATTTCCCGATCAATTCTTTGGGTATTACACGATTAGAATGCGCATCCACCGGCAAACCGTCTCTGGTATGCCGCCATGGTTTCTCCAGATGCGTAAACTTTTCTAGTATTTTTCCACTATAGCAGCAGAAGTTCTTAATAACGCTATCCAATATCGCTTTTTCAGCAGTTGTAAAAACTGATTCATCGAAAGCTTCAACACTCTCAATGGGGTCAAACTGATAAGATGAATACCTGTTATATATATCTCTGTAAACTGGTCCATGAACCCATGCCTCACAGTCTTCTTCAAAAAGAAACCGTCCTTCAAAAGCATAATAAAAACCCTGGACATAATATAGCGCCTTTTGTAAAGCTAAAGGAGTTATGTCCTCGCATTTATAAAGCAGATATTGGATAATTGAGTCCAGCTTTGAACCCGTTTTGTTTTCTTCCCCAAGCAGTTCCTGTACCTTCCGCTTACTTTTTTCATATGCCTGCAGAGATTTTAAATTGTCCTTATTTTTCTCCAGTAATTCTTTATAATACGCTGGATCATCATAAATCTTTTGAAGAATATCTGAATACTGTTTTGTAGGCATATCACCTTCACAATATCTCGAAAAAGTCATTTCTCCCCAACCCAAAAGCAATGATAGCGGACGTTTGCCAATATTGTATTTCTGAGGTATTTCTAATATCTTCTCCAGCGAAATAATGCCGTTTTTTTGACGGTACGTGTCATACAAAGCCTTTAGATTTTCGTCCTCTATATCCGCTACATAGACTTCGCTCCCACATTCCGTACAAACAGCCTTCTTTCCAGTATACTCATATTCTTCGCCTTTAAGTTTACCCTTAATTGTTGCTGTTTCTACTATATATTCGACATCTCTTCTGCATTCCTCGCAAAATGTCTTATTCCTATTCATAAGGCGGCCTCCTTTCAAACTCTCAAACTTTCTGATTGATCATCGAAAAAGATAATCAATCGGCTTGTTTCGCTTATGAAACGATATAACAACCACTCTTTTTCCACTTTCACTATCAATTAGATTAAATTTCGTATATATATCAACTAACTCCTCGATGCCATCAAAGTTAAATAACGTAACCTGGGGACAAAATACATATAAAACCTCATGTTCAAATCCTACTTTCGTATTTTGCAATGAATGGCAAAAATCTTCTGTTTTTATTTTCAGTAAAATCTCCTTTTGCCTTCTGCTGTTTAGATTATATTCATTTATAAAATCTATGTTTTCTTGTCTATTCTCATTTTTTGATATAATGAATCTGCCCTCTCTAATACAGTCATGTATCATTGCCAAAATCTCATCAATCTGTTCCCAGGTATAATTCTGATTATAGTGCTGATTCATTGCATCACCTCTTTTGTGATACAATGATACTATATTATATGCCTTTTGTCAAGATTTATGCATCAATTAGTGCATTTTTTATTTTGTTGATTTTTACATTAAAATATGTATACTAAAGATAACAGCTCCTACAAGCTTACATTAAGCGCAATACAGTAGGCCATTAAAAATACCCACTTAGGTAGTTCGTTCTATCTAAGTGGGTTTCCTATTTAACATGCTGCTAATGTTATCTTAAACTACTTCCCGTATAAAAGCAGTGCCAGATGATTAAGTGCCTTGTCCTTCCTGCGGTACACCTGTGCTCTTTCAAGAAACAGCTTCTCTCCGATGTTTGCTACAGCTTCTGTCTTGCTTACATCATTAACAAAAAATTCTGTCAGTATAAACTGTTCTTCCTCCGACAGGGCTTCCCAAGCAGGCTTGAACCACTCCATATATTCTAATGCCCGTCTGTAACGTTCTTTCAACACATCAATCTCGTCAAGGCAAGCAGCAAGGCGTTCTTCGCCGCTTTTGGGATTGTGTTTGCCCGGAACTCCGGTATTCTTTGCACTATGAGGGCTTGTCATACAGGTTTCAATTTCATATATATCCTCATCACTGTGTTCGATAATGTACTGCATGCTGCTGTAATCTTTCAAAGCTTCAACAGCAGCCGCTTTTTTATCTAAATACTGCCATGCAATCAGCATATCGCACCTCCAAAAAATCAAGATAAAAACCTTGATCTTTGAAGCAGTGTGCTTTTTTGCGTTGCTTTGCAGTGCTTGTTTCCTTGTTCGTTATGTCTTCGTTCTTTATAGAAGGCCATGCTTTTCCAGAATAACCTTCACCTCATCTACCGAATGGACAACCGCTGCCAAGCCTCCTGCATTGAGGATTTTCCTTATAGTTGCTTCCTGCAGTTTTGTTGTCTTTCCCGATGGGGTTTTTACTTCAAAAGCTATAAACCGCCCATTTACACAGGCAATAATGTCTGGTATCCCCGCTGTCCCGTACATACCGCCATGTTCCTTCCAGCAGAAACACCCCGGTACTGTCTTTAAGTACCGGAGGATTTTAGTCACAATACTTTTTTCAGACATAACCGCTTATCCTCCAAAAATGTTACCTTTTCCCCTCTTGTTACCCCGGTATTTCTAAAAAGGTAACTTCTCAAACCCGCTTTACAAGCGCATTTGCGGATTTTGTTACCTTGTTACCTCTTTTTTGGGGTAGGTATAGACACAAATATTTATATTTTTTTATTTTTTATTTTTCAAAAAATAATTTCATCTCTCGCGCGTATATATAAAGTTGAGGTAACAAAGGTAACATAGGTAACAAGTGGCTATTCATCAGCGTTTCGGGTGTTACCTTTTTGTTACCTTGTTACCTTTTTTGAGGTTAAAGAGGCTCAATATCTGTGATCTCAAAGCCGCTCACATCGCATCGCTCTTTCAATATCGAAAAATCAAGAGCCCACGCTTTTTTTGTTTCATTCCCGAAACGCATCGTTTTATTACTCTCTATAAAAAAGTCACTTTGCCTCAATTGCTTCAGAAACTGGTTATACGGAAGACATTCACCTGTGATTGCATAATCGCGTCTGTACTTGGTATAGCGGTCATATACATCACAGAAACGAATCCCGATAACCTTGCCATCTTTATCAAAAGTGTAGTCTTGATTCGGAGCCAGTTTCATCCGGGCCATGATTTCCAGGGTCTGTTCTACAATGGTCTTGTTATTGCTGCCGCCATCCAGCAAGTACTCCTGCACACCGTTTTGAAGATATCGAATACAAGCTGCCAAGCAGATCCGCTTTTGCACACAGCTTATAAAATGCTTGTCTATGGCTGGCTGGTTTTAAGTCCTTCTTGCTGAATAGCAATTCTATGCTCCGTTCTCTGATGGCCGCTTCATCCGGCGATTCCTCACCAGCTACAATAATAGGTGCCAACAGTTCATAAGTAACAGCACTTTGATCCGCCCTACCGCGGACACCTTCATGGCCGTCATATGCATCTCGAAGATGGTTGTATAAGGCATTTAGCCTTAACTTATCTATCTTTGAAGGCTTGAACTCATCCATCAACTGCGTACAGATGTGAGATATCCCCGAATGCAAGCATTCTGAAACAGGCAATTCCTTTCCTGCGCTCTTCCGTCACAAGGGTTGTTACAGAAGTCGGTAAAGCACAACAGCCATGCCATAAGACCACAGGTGAAATTCCCAGAAGGTGGCTTAAGATTACACATTCAACACCAAAATGGCAGAACAAAACTATGGTATTTACCGCCCGGTACAAATTGCCTTCGCGTACATATCCGTTCTTTTCCAGGATCCTGTCAATTCCTTCAAATACCTTATTGGCCTCCGATATCACATTGCACGCTTTCATAGCCGGTACTGTATGCCAGAGGTCTTTATTATAATACTCATTAATAACCGTCCAGTCCTGAGGAAGCAAATCCCAGCAAATTCTCTTCTTGCCTGATTTCTCATCATATACATTAAATTCTCTAAGCCAGGGTAATACTTCTGCAGTACGATTCATTTTTTTTAATGTGACATTTGCTGTGTCACGCGCCCTTCCAAGCGGTGAAACATAAAATTCCTTAATATCCAAAGTTATCAGTCTGTTGGATAAAAGCTCGGCTTCCCTCCACCCTTTTTCGGTCAGTGTATCTTTTTCATAATCCGGATCAGCATGCCGTATAATCAGTAATTTCATTCTATCAGCTCCCGTTTTTATGTTTAAATAACAAGTTCATTTATGTAAACATATTACACTATTGAAATAATCATCCAACTGCCATTCCATCGTGTTTCGGAATCAGCAGCCGGGCTGTGACTTGTCCCGAACCGGCAATTGATTTCCGATTGCTATTTTTTATAGTATCTGTTGGATGAAACATGTCAATGGTTTTTTGACACAAATCATTCCTGACAGTATTCATTTAACTTCATAATTCTCTATAAAAAAACAACCTCCCGGTAAGCATTATCCTTACGTTTCCGGGTAAGGTTGTACTCTTCACATAACGTTCTGCTTTGGATATACAAGTTCTTGTTCTCCTATAGAGTATAATAATAATCTCTTATTTTCTTTGCCATAAGCAATCTTCGCTGTTCCAGAAATTCTTCATAATTTTCAAAAGTCATTGTAAAAATTGATTCTGGTATACAATTCATTCCAAGGTTTTCTTTTAACTCTTCCAGACTATTTATACCGCCATACTTCAGTCCACCGCCACTGCACTGTTGAATTAAATCGGCAAAGTATTCTTTCGGAGCCTTGTTCCCAATTTTTATATTAATTTCAGATTGCATATAAACATAATTTGCAATTTGGTTATACTGACTTCTCTTCATTCCATTCTTTCTAAGATAATCTTTGGGAAAAATATGATGTATGTCTCCCAAGTTAAATATAAGCTCACTGACAGTAATATCCTTTGAAAGGAACCCTTTCTCATTATTTTTAACCTGTGCTGCAAGGAATACATTGAATATGGGACTGGCGGATGATGAAGTGTCAAGTTCCTGAATCAGTGCAACATTCCAAAATGCTTCTGATAGTTCTGCGCTTTCAATACTTTTAAGATACTCATTAAAGCCACGGGAAGCAATATTTCTAATATCATAGTCGAACATTGATTCCGGTGATCCGGAATACCTCCCCGTTAATATGGACAATACAAACCATTTGCGAACATATGACTCTATTTCAGCCGGATTATATCCATTTGAACGCAAAGTAAGGTATAAGATGTATGCGAAATTTAAAGCATTTTTGGAACGTATCATGTGTGATGTAATAAAACCAGCTGATTTTATTATCATTATAAATTTCTTAAAATTATTCTCATTAATAAAATCTATAATTCCTTTACTGAGTTTTTCAAAGGATTCCCTTGCAATATCCTCTTCATAGGTCCTTGTTTCAAAATTTCGTCCGGATAATAAACTAACAAGATCTGCAAGCTTGCCCCTACTGAATTTATAAGTAAAAGCCACTCGTAAAAGATCTGTATAATAAGGATCATATATATCATCATGCTCATTTTTTAACCATGACATTTTCTTAAAATATTCTGTTTCCGCAAAATCTTTATCATAATCAGTGATATGGTAATAAAACTCAGGAGATACTGTCAGATGGCAAAAATAATCTATGCATTTTCTCAGTGTTGAACCTCCATAAGATTCATTTGCGGCTATTTTTGACATTGCAAAATCAGCTTGGCTTAGAACCACACCTTTAGAATTAATTCTTATAAAAATTTCGGTTACAGTTTCAATATCAAGATCTGATGACAATTCTATAAGGCCGATTTGTTTATGCATTATTTTTCTAAGACTTTCTATCCTTTCATATATCAACTCGGGATCAACATCCGGATTATTCCTGCAGTATTGATTTATAAACTTAATTATATTTATATCTTGTGAAAAGATTTGAGATATATCGGGTATCCACTTATTGTCCTTCTCTATTGCCGTATTAAAGACTTCAAATCTTTGCTCAATCGGATGGAAAGAGATTTTTATTCTTACTTTTTTATATTTATTATTTATAACATATTCTCCCAGGATAGCCGCTGTAAGTGCTGTCACCCTTTGCTGACCATCTATTAAAATTTTCTTTCCTTCGGATATTGTACCATCTTTAAGCCTGATATTCGGATTTTTCCATGTAATTATATAGCCTATAGGGTAGCCCTGATACAATGAATCCATTAAATCCCTCACTTTTGAAGCATCCCATACAAAAGGCCGTTGTATCTCAGGAATTGCAATTTCCCCTGACTTAACCCAGGCTAAAACAGTTTCTATTAAGTATTGATTTACTGAATATTTTTGTGTCTGCACTATAACCACCTCTCGTATTAAACATATCCATTTGACATTGTTCTTGGACATATCTGCTGACGATAGACTGCATTGCCATAACACCCTTAAACATAGCTGTTGATGCCATTATATAACAATCCGGTCTAAAATCAAACATTCATTTGTCCCATAGTGTAAAGTTTTTGTAGGCATAAAAAAGCAAGTTACCTACTCAATGTGGTATTATCAAGGTGCGTATTCCGGATTATCCGGACGGCAGTTCCGGAAACATCCGGACATTAAACCGGACTATCCGGACACCTTGTCATTTAATTTGATTTTATAAAAAAGCTGTACTTAATGCAATTCTTTTCGCATTTTGTTAAAGTTTATACTGATACCCCTCAAGTATTTTATTTAAAAGATTAGCCCTCTTTTTACCTATACGGTTTAACACGGTAGGGTTCAACTCCTGAGCATTAAAAAGCATTTCCGGGTAGCTATTTGCGTAGTGTAAAACTAGCTTTTTCAGTTCTTCAAGCCCTATTTTCCTAGATAGGTAAGCATCACAAGCAGATTTTATTTCTCCAGCAAGCATTTTAACTGTAGTTGGATACAATAGAAACGCCATTTTGCACCTACTTTCCGTACGATTTTCGTATTTTTGCACCCATTTTTGTACCGTAATTGTACCTCAAATTCTTCCTGTTTGCAATATCTTTTATTATTAATCACTATGTTCTGCTTCTCTAATCATCTTTTCAGCCATTACCTCCCGCATAGACTTCTTTGAGTCCAGAGCAAGGATATATGCATTATGAACTATCCTGTCCATAATTGCATCTGCTATTGTAGGGTCAGGAAACAAATCATACCAATGAGTATGAGGAATCTGTCCGGAAAGAATCGTAGAAGCTTTATTGTATCTGCTTTCTGCAACTTCAAGTATATCCCTGCTTTCTTCTAATGTGTATGATTTTAATCCTATATCATCTAAAATCAAAAGCTTTACATTTTGAAGCTGGTTCATAAACTTGCTATATATATTTTCATTTTTCGCATCTTGTATTTCAAGTAAGAGTTCCGGAATACGGTAGTATTTAACGGTATAACCATGACGGCAAGCACTGTTACCCAATGCACATGCTAAAAATGTTTTTCCGCTTCCGGTTTTTCCTGTAATCACTATATTTAATTTCTGAATAATGTAGGTACAGGTAGAAAGAGTTTGCAGAGTCTTTTTATCAATCTTCCGGTCCGAAGTATAGTCTATATCCTCAATGCATGCATTAATACTAAAAGATGCTTTATGTATATATCTTTTGATTCTTGAGTTTTTTCTTGACTCCCATTCTTTTTCAACCATAATACCGAGCCTCTCCTCGAAAGACAACTCTCTTAAAGCCGGATCTGAATCACTCAGTAGTTGAGCCATAACTTTAAGTTTCATATCTCTTAATTTTTCTATAGTTGGGTTAATTAACATATATACCACCTCCTGAGTAAGCACTGCTTCCTCTTACATTTTCATGATGAATAATTGTATCAGCCTGCTTCTTTGAGGAATTGTTAATAACTTGCTTAAGGATAATATTAAAATATTTGAATGAGAAAACATTTTTATCTATAGCCTCTTTACTGGCAGTTTCCATTATTTCGGCTGAATGACTTTTAGCAAGCCTCATAATACCCATACAAGCGCGATAACCCTGAACAGGATAATCACTGTTTTCAAGAATCTTTTTGATTAATTCCCGGGTATTAGGACCGGTTTTTTCTGCCCACGATAGAAAACGTTCAGAATTCCATGCATAAATTGCTTTATGCTCTTCGGGCATATGTTCCTCTAATGTTCTGTACCGATTAAATTTGTCATAATTCCTGGTGTGTACCGCTATCCTCTCGTTTCCTATATATACTTCTATAGTTTTTGAAGATGCCCTAACCCAACATTTGTGATTTGCATAGGAGTAATGAACACTGTAGAAAAACCCTTTATATTCAACATGATAATTAAATGCAACTCTTGTTTCCACCCAGTCGCAATACTCATATTTTGTTGCCGGCAATGGCTGCAGACAAGGTTTATCTATTTTTTCAAAAGCCGTCTTCCTGTTGCCCTCCATTTTCTGAAATGGTCTGTTGATAAACTTTTCTAGCTCTTCTGAAATTGCTTGATTTATTTCATATATGCTAAAAAACTGTCTATTTCTAAGTGCTGCCATTATTCTTCTCGAAACATTACCTACCATGTTTTCATCTGAAGCTTTATCTTTTGGTTTACCTGCTCTGGCAGGTACAATGGTCGTTCTATAGTGTAAGGCCATTTCTTTGTAGTTTCTGTTTATTAAAGGTTCTACACGGTCTGGTTTGATAACTGCAGTCTTTGTATTATCCGGTATTGTTATTTTAGGAACCCCACCATAGTACTCATATGCCCTTACATGAGCATCAATCCAACTTTCAATTTTGGTATCACTGTAAGCATAAACAAAGGGATAGTGACTTGCAGGAAGTACAGAAACAAAAATGTATGCAGGCTTTAATTCACCTGTATTAATATCTACATAGGACAGGGTATCACCAGCCCAGTCAACCTCCATTTCTTCACCGGCTTTGTGGTGTTTGTGTAGGGATATTTTATTCAGCTTCTTGAAATTCCTATACCTCTCACAGAATTGAGTATACATGATTCCATCCGGATGCTTTTCCTTATATTCTTCCCACAAAAGCATCAAAGTCACATTCTTTTTCTTCATTTCATAGAAAACATATTCCATATCAGGCTCTGGAACGGATTTTCTAGTGTTCGTAGGTGGGTATAGCATGGACATTAACTGTTTATCACTAAGTTCGATTGGCCATGTTATATTTGCCTTTTCTGCTCTTTTAAGCACCTCTGATACTGTTGTTTTGCCACAATTGCAAGCTTGGCCAATTTCTCTTAGGGATAATCCTATTTCGTATTTAAGCCTTAAAATTTCTCTTGCTTTTATCATATCTAGCCTCCTCATCGATTGGCCCCCTTTAATCATTCTGATTAAAGAGTACCTATATTTTAGTAAATCGACAAGGTGTCCGGATGTGCCGTTACGCTGTCCGGATAATTCCGAAATGCTGTCCGCATGTTGTCGGAATCAGTGTCCGGATGTGCCCGAAATATGCAATCAAATGGGTACTTTGGTTATCATAAATTTCAATAGAATCCTTAGCAGCTGATAACTCATAGGGTTTAGATGTGCTACATAAAACGTTTATTTTACATGATTCAATAACTCTTTTTTTCTCTTTATTAATTTCGCCAAGATCAAAAATAATGAAATTGCAATCCCAGTTAAAAACAGCTGATGTATCAATATATTTAACACCTTTACATTCATAACCATTCTCTGTTTTGATCATTTCTCGATAATATAAACCAATCACATCTAAATGTTTACTTTTATTAAATTCCACATAATAAGCTTTGGCTCCCATAGCTGATAGAAAATTGGCCATATTAAAAGCAGTTGTTGTCGTTCCTACTTTTGAAGAAACGCCAGCAACTGCTATCTGAACATTTTCACATATAAATGAATATTGCTTTTTATTATCTCCACAAAATGTTTCGTTTCTAAATTTAAACACATCTTTATAACTCATGCCTTCTGGGCTTAATGTCTTTTTAATTTCTTGATTGATTGTTTCTATTTTTGTACTTGTTATTAAATTATAGACTTCAATATCAACTAGCTTATTTAACAACACATTTCCTTGCTTTAACCCTTCGCCATAAATTATAATTCTTGAATCATACATGGACTTAAAAGCTATTAATGTTTCAATAAATTCTTCTTCTGTATCTTTTATTGCCTTTAAATCTATTGCTACATACTCATAATGATTCAAACTTCTCATGTCTTTGATGACAAAACTCTTAAAATGAAATTCCCCAGATAATTTTTTGACCAATATCTCTTGTTCTTTTGCTACTGAATCAAATATACCGATGTTTTGATTACTTGATAGGTATAAAAGCATCATCTTGTACCTCCTGGTAATTGAATTCTGAAGGAATTATAAAATATCTCTTTTTAACTTTGTAGGTAAATAAAAGAATAATTCCGATTGCTAATATTACCGCATAAACAAATAATTCAATTAATAGTTTTTTCTTCATTCCATTTGACCTCTACTTTCATCTATTTTAAAATTAACTGTTTCGTCTCCTGATGATTCATCCTCTTCTTCCGTTGTCTCAAATAAATATGTTACTGGATCTACATGACTATAAGCACTCATACTTTTTCTAATTTCAAAATGCAAATGATGACCTGTGGATCGACCTGGTAATGGATCTAAATCAGGATCTCCACCTTCTAATCCAATAATGCTGCCTTGCATAACCTCTTGATCTTGCAAAGCGTACACTTTAGAGAGATGAGTGTATACTGAGTAAAATGGTTCTTTTTCAGCATCATGGAATATGATGACAAACTGTCCATAACCATCATCAATACCAATCTTAACTACTCTACCATATGCTATCGATTTTACTGGAGCATGCCATTCAGATCTGATATCAATACCTGTGTGCATTTTGTATTCACCGGTCACAGGATGAATCCTATAGCCATAGGGACTCGTTATCTCACCTGTCACCGGCATAGGATAGTCGCCATTAAATTCCAATTCTCCAATCTGCAGTTCAACTACTGCATCATTAGCTGCTTTAAACTCTTCAACTGCTGCTTTAGTTGTATCATCCATAAAAAATTGTAATATGAATGATACAGGACTAGATAGGATATACACTAAAACTGACAAAATTAAAAGCACCGTGATTAGCGGTGCCATAAGTATAATTATTATTTTTCTTCTTGCCTCTTCGTCTCTTAAAGTATTAATAGCTACCTTAGCTATGGTAGCTGCTGTTTTAAGATCTATTGCCAAATATTCACCTCTTTCCATACAATGTTTATCACTTATTTGACTATTTCTGAAAATTCTCTTTTAACGGACTTTTCAAATTGAATAACTTCATTACTTCTAGCATTTTCTTTATCAATATTTGATATGTACATAGATAGCTTCTTATGAAAATCTATTTCATCCAGTATTTTATTATATTCATTGATATATTTTGAATACTTTTTGAAAACTTCGTTTCTGAACAATTGTTGGTATTCTTTGGGCCATATCCCTTTTGTTTCATGACCTGTAAAAGGATCAATAATTTTTGGTACTAAAACAATATTCCAAGCTGCTTCAAACATAAAAACATTCTTTGTTCTACCAAAAATATGAGAGACTTGATAGTTATAAATATTTACATTACGCTTATAACCAGTTAGCTCTTCAATTATTTTCTGAGGAGCTAAATTATTAGTAGGATCTTTTCTTACATTTTCATTCCCAAACAGAAACTTATAAAAGTCAATATAGTATTTAGTTCCTTTAGCATCGCGACCGGCACCTCTTATACTAACTTCTTGATTATTATAAATTCTTTCTTTAAGATTCTCCCATTGTTTTTCTACAAGCTCAATCGAAGGAAAAATAGTCTCATTTAGACCAAACATATATAGGTCAAACTTACTTATATTAAATGTTTTTAAAAATCTTTCATACGAATCCAATTTAGGTTTAATCAAACCTTTGTCTATGTCAACTTTCTTTTTATTAATTACAATTTCTTTATTATCATTATCAATATTTTTAGTGTGATCAAAATGACTATTATTTCTAAATTTTATATATAAATTAACCGCTTGTCTTAATGTTGCAGTTCCATTATATATATCACCATTTATGGGTATTGAGTGTCTAGGAGATATTCCCTCTCTTTTATCATTGGTAGAATATTTAAGCCGTTTAAGAAGACTTTTACATTCATCTTTTTCGTAATGTACATCTAAATCACCTTCATACTCACTAACTCTTTGACAATTTGATATGCGTGACCTAATTGTACTTTCATCGTAGCCATTAGATTTCATCCATTTAGCAAAATCGATTTCATTCATAAGCCCCCTCCAATCTTTATATATTGAAACCAAACTTTTTAAGTCTATCAATACACAATTGCCTTTCTTCTTCAGTAAATAAATTTTTATATTCTTCTTTTATTACATGTGCCTCAACTGATAAATCTAAACGATTATTCTCCCATAAAACTTCAAAACCATAAGTGCCACCCTCTTTTGATATAAGCTGTTTAGCTGCTTCAACTCCACCCTTTTCAGAAACTAATTTAATAAAACGATTTGCATTATATCCTAATTCTCTTTTTGCAGTATTGTATATATTTACCATATCATTATTGAACCTTTTTTCAATTTCTCTCAAAACCACGTCCTCCATTCTATTCTAGTACTGACCAATTATTCAAATGATCTGATACATCAACTTTATTTTCTCTTATTTCAAAAGCTTTATCATTCTCAATATAAAAATACAAATGAAGCTGTTCACTTGGTTTACTTCTATATTTTTCGCTATATAAGCCAAGTTCACTTGGTTTATATATTAAGAAGTTTGAATTACCATTTTTATCTACAACTGAAAACATAACAAAATCTATAAAGCTGCCAATAATATCATCCAAATTTACAGTATGCCAAGCGTGCTCTATGCCATCTGAATTTTTATCATATGTTTTACTGTAAAAAAACTTAATAATTATTACTCTTTCTTCTTCTATCCCTGGTTTAATAATTTTTATGCCACTGCCTTCATTTCTTGAAGCTTTTTCAACAATGTATTCAGGGAATGAAGCTTTTTCAACAATGTATTCAGGGAATTTTGTCCTTATTATTTTCATTGCTTCTTCTCTAGCTTTTGTTCTAGTAATATCTCCTTGAGTATCTCCTTGATCAATATCTTCACCATTATTATTTAGAGTTTTTAGCTTTAACAATTTGTCATTTACTATTTCCATTTGTTCTTCAAGTTCCTGCACTCTACTTAAAAGTTCCAATATAATTTTATCATAATTCATTATATCAACTTCTTTATTGATTTATTTTAATTATAGTTGATATAATTTGATAGGTCAATGATAATTTTAGATAAATTGGTTTATCTAAAATTATCATCTTCCCCCAGCAGTACCCATATACTCAAACTTATATTCCGAAATTTCAAAAATCACATGTAGTCTTTTAGATCCAATCACCACAAGAGCATTTCCTCTTTTTTTACTAGCTAACAATTCTTCTTCAGCATCCGTAAGGTTATAAAGCTCCTTGGTTTCAATAAGATTTTTACCATCACATCCCATCAGAATTTTGAAACATGGAATATCTAAAAGAGCTTGGCCATACATTTTAATCTGTGGATCTAAAAAGTCTACAACACTATGAGAAATGATAGCTATACCAGCTTCATACTTTCTTGATCGCTTTTCAACATTTCTTAGAAATACAAGACTTTGAGGCACATTTGGATCAATCATGAGATAAGCCTCATCACAGATCAATAAAACTCTTTCATTTCGATCTTTACTCATCTGCTGCCAACACCAAGTTAGCAGATTGAAATATTGTGTTCTTTTAATGCTGTCCGAAGTATTTTGAAGATCATAGGTATCTAGGCAAACGCATCTTGTATTTGTATGGATAGTACTATGCCCATTCCATAGAAAACTATCTGAACCAAGAGCAATATCTTTAAGTAATAATGCCAAATCTGCATATACATTTTGCTCTATCTCTTTTTCTTCAGCTTTCTTCGTAATGAGATCGTATAAATCCTTGAATATTGGAAAATCCTCATTTTTGAGCTTTGATACATCCGTATTCCAAGTAATATTGAAATTGTGATAAAGCTCAATGAGTGTATCTTTTAAGATTGCCTTTTGCATATCATTTAATGATGGCAAATACAGACTAAAGAAAATCTCTAAGTTCTTGATATAAAGAGCCATATCTCCCATACCGTGTCCTTCGTCTTTGTAAACATCATCATTATCATCAACAGGAGTTGGGCGTATCTGTAAAGGATTGATTCTACCATTTGATCCACCACCAGCGTTGATCCAATCACCATTTAAGGCCTCACAAAGTTCTTTATACTCCCTTTCAGGATCTATGAAAATAAGTTTGGTCCCTTTCATATATTCCGATAAAGCGATATGCTTCACTGCTGTCGATTTACCAACACCAGCAACTCCCATTATAACCATGTTGGTATTTGTTCTATCGTTACCTCTCTTCCATGTATCTAATACTACTAAGCCTCCACTGGCATCTCGACCAAAGAAATAACCGGTACCATCGTTATAACCGGAACTTGAAAAAGGAAATCCACCAACAAACGTTGATAAAGGAATTATTCTTTCACAAATCTGCTCAATACTTTCTTCCCTTGTATAAAAAGGCGATAGCATTTTAAAAGCTTCTTTTTGAAGATTCGCTAATACCCTTGGTTTACATTTGGCCATGGCACATGTACTTTCAGTTTTTCTACTGACTTTTTGTAACGTCTCTTCATCCCTAGCGATTGGCATAATATTAATACTCATTAGACCAACCGTTTCTCCTTGCTGATCGATTTGAACCATGATTCTTTCGCCATCAATAGCAGCTCTTTCTGCTCTTTTTTGTATCAAAGGATCTTTAGCACTTTCAGCAGCACCTCTATTTTGAATCACACTTCTTGAAAGACTTTCAATAAAAGTACCATGATCAATCGGTTTAAAAGTTACACTGACAATAGTGCCTGGGATATTAGTGATTTTCGATAACCATCCATAGTCTACTTTTTGCGGATACTTGACAATGCCATAGATTTTTCCAGTATTTTCTCCAATCACTAAGCTATTTCTTCTAATTTCGAGTCCCATTGGAGCTAGAAGATTCAGTAAGGTTGGATTAATGGTTATCTCTTCTTGATTCATTTGTCTTTTCAATTCTCATTTCCCCTTTCTAATCTTGATTCAATATTGGGATGGTTGATTCAAAACTTTGATCTTCAATATACACATAGGCCGGATTATTGATTAGATTGCAAAGTCTGGCGATTTCTTGCTGCTTGTTGTTGTCAATAATAATTGGTTCTTTCCAGGGTTAATTGAATTAAATGACAATATATGATAAAATAAATGAAAATTAAACAAAAGAAAAGAGGATTATATTCCATGGATGAATTTATTAAACAATTAGACCCAAACTTAGACTATATTAGTCATGAAATAAAAGATGGCAAATGCTATATAACAGTAACTTCCAATCGAAAAGAAGTAACATGCCCATTTTGTGGCTGGCCATCATCCAGAATACATTCCACATATAACAGAACCTTTCAGGACCTTCCAGTACAAGGTAATAAGGTATTTATTATTATACGTAACAGAAAATTTTTTTGTGATAATTCTGATTGTAATCATACTACCTTTGCAGAAAGGTTTGATTTTATCTCCTATAAAGCGAAGAAAACCCGCCGTCTTGAGGATGAAATTGTGCGACTATCAATAAATTGCAGTTCCATTACAGCATCAAAAATACTAAAGGAAAATGTTGTGGATATTGGTAAAAGTACAGTTTGTAATCTTTTAAAAAAAAAGAAACACCGGTAATTGATAAAAAGACTATAACAGCTGTTTGTATTGATGATTTTGCTATTAAAAAGCGTAGAAGCTATGGAACAATTATGGTAGACATTTTTACGCATCAAATACTTGATATGATTGACTCAAGGGATTATGAGACTGTTTGTGAGTGGTTAAAATCATATCCAAATCTTCGTATAATATCAAGAGATGGGTCTGTCACCTATAATAATGCAATTACAGGTGCACACCCGGAAGCTTTACAAATAAGTGACCGTTTTCATTTGCTAAAGAATTTGACTTCCTATGTAACAGAGTATCTAAAAAAGAGATTAAAACCGCAAGTTTCAATACAATCTGTCAGTCAGGAAATTAAAGAGGTAGAAACAATAAAACAGGCGAATGAGAACAGAAAACTCACATTGAAAGAAAAATATGAAAAGATAAAACAACTTTCATTAGAAGGAAGATGTAAGACAGAAATTTGCCGAAGCTTAAATATGGATATACGAGCTTATGATAAATTAATAGCAATGACCCCTGAAGAAAGGGAAAAGTTGTTCCAGACAAAAAATATGATCATACATGAAGAAAAAGTAAAGCAAAAAATGGAACGTATAAATGAGGTGCGGGAGTTAAAGAGAATAGGTTTGAGTAATATAGAGATATCCAGACGTACCGGACTTGATAGAAAAACAGTTAGAAGATATCTTGATGAAAACTTTAATCCGGTTCATGCTTCCTATGGCAAAAAGAGAAATGGGAAACTGACACCATATATAAAAACGATTGACGAATACCTTGAGAGAGGAATGATGGGTTCATATATTGTGGAAAAGATACATGAAATGGGATATGATGGTTCGTCATCAACTGTGCGGCATTATATGACAGACTGGAAGAAACGGAGAAAAAAATATTACGATAGAAGTAGAGAAGATGGGACAAAAACAGAAATAATAAAAAGAGAAAATATATTTAAGCTATTGTACCACCCAATAGAAAAAGTAAAAATAATCAGTGAGAAACAATTTGAAATGATATGCAAAGAATATCCGTTTTTTGAAAAAATATATAAAATAACATGGGAATTTAAGGATATGCTAACTAATAAAAATATTGAAGCCTTCGATAAATGGATAGAGCGGGCTAAAAATCTAAACATACCGGAAATAAACAGTTTTATAAATGGAGTTGAACGAGATATGGAGGCTGTAAGGAATGCGATAAAATATGAATATAGTAATGGGCTTGTAGAAGGGTGTATTAATAAACTAAAGGTAATAAAACGAATTATGTATGGCCGTTGTAGTTTTGAAACATTAAAAACCAAAATTCTCCAGCTTGAAAAAATGAGGTTATTCAACTAACTATGGAAAGAACCAGAAATTTCCTCACTTTTGCAAAAATTTTTCCCCAGGCACCGGTGGGGAAATTTTATGTCAACCCCAGCAACTTTGGCAGCAAAATCTCATATGTTTAGTGCTGATTCCCGTAGCCTGTTGCTTTGACCGGGAAACAGCAGCAGGTGGCAGTGGTGGAGTAGCCGGTCGATGATAGCTCCAGTCATCTGCTCGTCATAGAACACATTTACCCATCTTGAAAACTCTATATTGGTATTGATAATTACCGATTTACGCTCATAACACTCTGATATTACTTCAAACAAAAGCTGCGCACCTACACGGTCAAGAGGGACATAACCCCACTCATCACAGATCAATAGATCGGCCTTATTAAGTGTTTTTAGAAAAGCAGATAAACTCCCGGCTTTCTTTTGCTCCGCCAACTTGTTCACAAGGGCTGATGTCCTGAAAAACCTAACCTCTAAACCCTTCTTACACGCTTCCACTCCTAAGGCTATGGAAAGATGCGTCTTCCCGGTTCCAACGTTGCCATACATGACAATGTTGGTCTTGTTTGCGATAAATTCACATTCTTTAAGGTATTCCGGAGTAACACCGCTGGGAAGAGTTACTTCATCAAACCTAAAGCTTTCAAAGGTCTTTATGGTATAAAAACCAGCCTTTTTTAGCAACTTATCCCTCCTTGCTTTTTCACGGTGTGTTATCTCCGCTTGAAGAAGTTTAAGCAGATACTCCTGATGGCTGTCTGCCTGGATCTTCACCGACATTTCCACGATGTTTTTGCTTAAACGAAGCCTCTTACAGCAAGAAGCAATATCATACTCTAACATCCCTTTACACCTGCCTTCCCAAGACATTTGTCATAGGCTATAAAGTTAGGCTCGTACCTTTTTAGATTTGGTATATGTTCAGGCAGACGCACTGGTTCAAGCTGCAGTGCTTTTTCATGCAGCCGGCTGTGTAGATTTATTAAACTATCTACATCAGTAACTCCATAGGATAGTGCAGCACGAATGGTCTCAACCGCTTTTTCAAAGCTGCTCCTTTGTGTCAGGTCGGCAATTGTTCTTAACACTTTCCCTTTTTCTTGCTTGCTTAAATCCTCCATATACTCTTTTATGGGCTGCGGCAACATATGATAAACACCTGTGTATTTCAACGCGCCCGGCCTTCGTGCCAACAGATTAAGATACGGCAACCACTGCATGCTTTGTTGCTTATAGTTACCGTAGAGCCTTTCATGACGCACTATCTCCCGATAGCTTTCATCAAGCACTGTTACATGAAAGGCAGTCAGCCTGACCAGTACATATTTGTTTGCGAATTTAGGCGCTGAGGAATATTCGTGCAGGCCTTTGTTGAGCAAAAATTTGCCATATCCGTTTGTCTTCACTGTTATGTATTTGCTTGTATCAAAAGCTGTTTTGGGCAGTTCCAGAAGGGCTGTTTTATCGTCTCTGTATAGCTCTTCGATCGTCCCGTTCTTTCGGTAATGCGTCCTTTTGGCATCTTCTTCACACCTTCTCAGGAGTTCTTCATTGAATTCACTGATGTCTTCAAAACGTGGTACCGGTACCAGCATGTTTCTCCTATGATAGCCAACCTTGTTCTCCACATTGCCTTTTTCATGTCCGGCATCTACATTACAGAAGGCCGCTTCGAAACGGTAATGTTCCATGAAACGCATGAAGTCATCTGTCAGATTCCTGCCTCCGCCTTTTATTACCTTAGCTACTATGGTGCTGGCATTATCAAACCATATCCTTGGCGGCACTCCTCCTATGTGCTCAAATATTGCCTTCAAACCCTCGAACAGGCATTCTTGGTTCTCTCCTTTGAATAGCTGAGTATATCCCTTGTTGCTGTGTGGAAATGATAAAGTCAGACTTTTCCCTCTGTAGTGCCTGCCATTTTCATAAAAGTCAGCATCGCCAAAGTCTGCCTGAGCCTCACCAGGTGTATGCTTTAATGGCAGAAATCCTTCTTTTGCGCTGAATATCTCTTTTTTCTTTACAGCTACATATCCCGCTACAGTCCTGTAGGAACAGTTGAAGCCTTCTCCGTACTTTTCCACCAGCCGGTCGTATATTCGTTTTGCTGTGTGTCTTTGCTTGCGCCTGGCCTTTTTATCCTCGTTTAGCCATGTGTCAATGTCATCCTTGTATGGATTAAGTTTCGGAAAGGCTGTTTCCTTCTTCACTTTCGGTGGCTTCTGGTTCCAGTCCACTTTGTCAAGATATGCTCTCACCGTTTTGCGATCATGGCCGGTTTCTCTGGCTATCTGGCTGATATTTTTCCCTTCCTCAAAATACATTTTTCTGATATCCTTGATTTGGGTCATTGATAGCATCCTCCAATCCTCCTTGTAACTGATTTGGTCGATCAATCACAAGGATATTATGTTGGTGTGGTGCCTTCAATGGCCTTTTGCAATTATGAGGAAATCATCGTTGCAAAACTGGGGAAATTTTTTTGCAACTTCGTCCGTTTTTATTATGCAATAAATATTTGAATCGCGAGATACGTAGACGGACTAATGTTGTAGGCATTTTTCCTAGCATGGACTCGTACATCAGGCTGGTTACCACGTACTTAATAGAATATGCTGAAGACTGGTCATCAGGCCGCTGCTATATAAAGCCAGAAACTATCCAGTTAACACAAGAGGACCGAATGGCTGCCTGATTTTGGGGCGCTGCCCCAAGCCCCATCCTCGCCGGAAGGCAGGTGGTTTGTATCTAATCACTCAAAAAGGGTGATTTTGAGTTCTGCGGGACTCAAGGGACAAGATGAATTCGCCTCGTTCGCCCTTGATTCACAATCACAATTAGTCACTTACCATTACGGATTTTTTTTAGATGGTTTTTGCGAACATTACTTGACACTAACCCTCCCTCCCCCTTAAACCACATACTTTAACACCTAAGTTGTATAAGATTAGATATAAAAAAGACAGCTTATTTATGTTATCCAAGCTGTCCATGTTAATATTGACCTATCATCCAAAAACATAAATTCAATGTTTTTCTTTTTTATCTAATTATTCAACTTTTCTGTAATAAATTCTTCCAATACTACTGAGCCATTTATACCCTAATATCCCAATAACAGCCCCAGCACTATCAATCATTACATCCTTAACCTGTCCACCTCTTCCAGTGACAAATAACTGATGCACCTCATCACTAATAGCATATAGTATGCATATTAGTATCGCTAAGCCAATACCTTTAAATCCATATATATCACTACTGCTTAACCCATTTATCATTAGAATCCCAAGAACTAAATAGGCGAAAAAATGTGCACTCTTTCGTATTATATGATTGAATCTTCCCATGTTAAACTTAATATCAGGAGCAACTTTTTCTACCATTACCACTATTTTTTCAGTTATTCCTGTACTCAATCTATTAGATTCAATAGCTGGTTGATGTGATAGATAAAATATCAAAGCCATCCAAAGTACCACTAATACCCAAGAAAGTATTTTTCTTTTCATATATTTAATAACCACCAATCAATTTACCAACCATACCATTTTTTACTGGCTTATTTACTGCTATTCTAACTATCCTATTGACTTTTAACAAATTTTAATATCCCTGAGGATTTAACTTCTGCCATCTCCATGCATCCCTACACATATCTTCTAGGTTTTTTTCTACTTTCCAGCCTAACTCATTATAAGCTTTAGTAGGATCAGCATAACATATAGCAATATCACCAGGTCTTCTATTTGTTATTTTATAAGGTATCTTAATACCTGTAGCCTTTTCAAAGCTCTTAACTACGTCGAGAACACTATAACCAATACCTGTTCCTAAGTTATATGTATCTATACCTGTAGTATCTAAGATCTTATTAAGAGCCTTTAAATGCCCTTTAGCTAAATCTACTACATGAATATAGTCTCTTACTCCAGTTCCATCATGAGTATCATAATCATTACCAAAGATATTAAGTTTGTCCATTTTACCAATAGCAACTTGAGTAATATAGGGCATTAAATTATTAGGTATACCATTTGGGTCCTCGCCTATTTTCCCACTTTCATGAGCACCGATAGGATTAAAATACCTTAGTATAGATACACTCCATTCTTTATCAGAAATATATATATCTCTTAAAATCTGTTCTATCATTAGTTTAGTCCAGCCATAGGGATTAGTTGCACTAAGAGGTAAATCTTCCGTTAATGGAGATTTATTATTCATTCCATATACAGTAGCTGAAGAACTAAATACTATCTTTTTTACATTGTGTTTTTTCATTACTTCACAAAGTATAAGAGTTCCGGTAATATTGTTATGATAATAGCTAATAGGAAGTTCAACTGACTCTCCTACAGCCTTAAGACCAGCAAAATGAATTACAGCTTCTATTTCATTTTCATTAAATACTTCTTCAAGTTTTTCTTTATTTAATATGTCGACATTATAGAATTTCAATGACTTTCCCGTTATTTCTTGTATACGTTTTAGAGATTCAGGTTTACTATTAGAAAGGTTGTCCACTACAACAACATCATAACCTGTATTTAACAACTCTACACAGGTATGACTTCCAATATAACCTGCACCTCCTGTAATTAATATAGACATATGCATAAATCCCCCATTTTAAATTGGTTTATTAACTCAATTTTCACTTAAGAAATTACACTAACTACTCCATGACTTAATAACATTATTATAATACCAGCTATTGCATTACCCATAAGTATTGCAGGAAAAGCCCATTTAAATCTCATATCCATCAATGCTGCAATTAAGCTTCCGCTCCATACTCCTGTTCCTGGAAGAGGTATAGCTACTATAAGTATAAGTCCCCATACACCATATTTCTGTATCTTTCCACTATTATTATTCATAGATCTATCAGTTAATTTATTTACTAATTTTTTAAAAGTTCTTGTAGCCTTTAAATAATTAAAAATAGGCCTAATGGTAAATAAAATAAAAGGTACAGGTATCATACTACCTATAAAAGCTATAATAGTAGCATGAATAGGAGATAATCCTAAAGATATGCCTACTGGGATTGCTCCTCTAAGCTCTATGATAGGTAATGCTGCTGTTAGCATTACTGTAAACTCTATTGATAAAAAATTTAGTAGTTGTTGTAATAGTGTTTCCATTTGCTTCCCCTTTTTGCATTTGAATTTCTTATTAAGATTAATTTTTCCTTAAAATAGATTTAACTAAATTAAGAGTCCCTGTTTTCTTTAATATAAAAATACCTATTGTAATGATCTTTCTCTTAACTCTAATTGATAATTTATCAGCACAATATTTTTTTACTAACTTATCAAAATCCAACTCATCTAATTCTTCAAAGAAATTCTCCCTATTTGGATTAAGCTTTACAGATTTAATAGCTGCTGAGTTAAAAGATACAGCTTGATGAATATCTACTAATTTATATATCATTTTATCTTTAACCTTTTCTATCATGGCTTGTCCTTTTGGGCTATTTACAAATATTAAAGATGTACCCTTGTCATCATCCATTTCTGGTAATATCCTTTGAATACCCCAGAAATCTGCCATTGTAATATCACTTTCTCTATTCAATGTCTTAAATTCGCAAGCATAGCATGAAGGCCTTAGGCATACATCTTTTAAAAATGCTCTCATGTAAAAATCGTTTCTAAGATTGTCACGATACTCTGTATTGTTCTCAAATAAGAATGATACAGAGTATCTCTTCCAGCCTTCATCCTTAAGTCTGAAAGAGATTCTCTGGACCTTAGAACCAGATTTTCTTTCTCTGAAATCAACATATTTTCTCCATACTTTAGGGGATGGCACTCCATGACAAATGTTGTCCATACAAAAAAGATTATTATAGTCTTTTCCTATATATGATTTTAACCCTGCTATTTGGCAAGGCGTACCTGTAAATAGTACCTCTCTTCCTTGGTCTAAAAAATCTTTTGCTTGTTTAAAAGTATCTCCTATCTTACTTTGAACATATTTTGATCCTCTAAACCGATCTAGTTCGCCGTAGGATTCTACATAACTATGTGCTACATTGAAATCTTCATCAAATCCTACACCAAAAACAACACCGCCTCTATTAATAATTTCTTCTGCTACTAGGGTAAAAATACCACCAGAAGAACTATTAATTCTTATATTTTCATCTTTATTATAGCATGCATATGCCATTGGTTCATTTTCAACAATAGTTTTATTTAAAATTGGACAAACCCTTATACACTGTTCACACTTTATACATTCATTAGAATCAACTTTTGGATACCAAAAACCCTCATAGTCGTTTTCCATTTCTATGCAATTTTTTGGACAAATATTAAAACAAGCATAACAGCCCGTACAATCTATTTTTTGTTTTATTTCTAGGTCAATCATATTACTCATCCTTTTTATATAAAATTTTATTTGATAGACAAAGCTAACTTTTTAATTATTTTAATTAGCGGTTTACGTATCAGGTTTTTTTCATAATTGTTCATACCTAAAAACCATATAGAAAGTATATATACCACTACATAAATTAAACCATATGTTAAGAATTTAAGAACATTATATAAATCTATAAATATATACATCAATATACCAACAAAAATTGGTGGGAAAAGTGCCTTGATTAATTTAAATATTTCTCTCCAAAAGTATTTCATGTTTAACCCAACTCTATTATGATAATACAAATTCATTATCAATATATTTCCTACAATTAAAGATATAGCAGTACCAGTTGCTGCTCCTATGCCACCATAAACTTTAGCCAAAGGAACACTTAAAATAAGGTTACCAACAGCTACAAAAAAGTATAACCACGATCTAAATTGATGCATGTTTTTTGCCCTTTGTATTTCAATGCCTAAATTTTGAATTAATGCAATTGTAACTGGAACAATTAATAGCAGTGTTATTGGATATGCTTCACTATAATTAGTTCCAGCCCACATATTTATAAATGGTTGTCCAAAAAAAATAAAACCAGTACATATTAGAGCTAATAAAATAAATTGAATACGCCCTACTTTAGTAAACAGAATTGTTAATTCTCGATTGTCGTTATTAGCAGCTACCATTCGATTAACTCTTGGTATAAAAACACTAGAGATGGCACTTGATAAAGATGTATAGTAGTTATTTAACTGGGCTGCTAATCCATATATAGCTACAGAAACCGTTCCTCTATATCTTCCTAATATAAATTTATCTAAGTTCCAATTAATTTGATCTACAATCATATTTATAAAAATATATGATGAAAAAATAGTCATTTCTTTCATTAAACCAAAGTTAAATTCACTAAATGAAAATTTTATCTTTAATTTTTTTAAACAAAAAATTATGTTAACTATTTCAACTGTAATGGTTAATATTGTTGTAACTACTACCATCCCAATAGATTTATATCCCATTAATAATACTGGTAACATTATAAATGGACTCAAAACTGTCTTTATCATCTGGACTATTTTCTGAAATACATATTGTTCATTAGCTGTAATATATGAGTTGAATACACTTGCTGGAAAGGAAGTTGATAAATTAAATACCATTATGGCCATTAATATTTTTGCTTTAGATAATTCATTTGCTGTAAGCTTGTCACCAAAAATAAGCTCTGTATTCAATACAAGAACCATTCCTGCTAACATTGCAACTAAACCGATAATTGTAAAAACTGTCAAAAACATTCCATTTAACTTTGCTATATTCTCTTCGTCATTTTCAACTCTGTACCTAGAGTAATATCTCATATATGCGCTTCCAAATCCAAAGTTAAGTAGACCTAAATAACTTACAACTGAAGAAACTAAATTATATAGTCCATATTCACTTTGTCCTAGTAGTCTTAACATTATTGGGGTATATAATATTGAAATAATATACCCCAATCCCATAGATACATAAGATAAAAGAGCTCCAGCTTTTAATTGATTAATTTTCATATTTAATCCCCATCTTTTACATTTAGTGCTTCTTTTAAGAAATCATAAGATTTTTTTCTCTCTGCCTCTAAAATAGCTGGCACATGTGAAAAATCTATATTGAATACATCTTCATTTGATTTAATATTTTCAGCTTTTCTGGATTCCAATTTAAACTTCTTTAGTAAAGTTTCTATTCTTGAAAACATAGATAAAGTAGAACCCATTCTTTCATAAACAATAAAAGGTTTTTCAAATAATATAGAAAAAACTGCCCCATGGAATGAATCAGTACAAAATACACTACATGAATTTATATAATCTATAAATTCACTAGGGCCTGTCCTATAAGTTTCCTTATCTCTTATATCAGCTAAATTTATAACCTCTAAATTGTTTACTTTAGCTATTTTCTTAATCTGCTTTTTATATTTAGGCGGTATTCCTCCTAAAAAATATGTCAATAGATAATTACCCTTAGGTTTATTTTGGGCTTCCTTAGCTATAGATAACCATTTTTCTTTTGTAAGAAGTAATGTAGGGTCTACTAAAACAGGTGCATCCCTTCCTGTTAATTCTTTAATTATTCTAGCTCCATCATCTTCCCTAACTGATAGCCATGGAATTTCAGAAATCCATTCTTTATATTTTTCTTTGTATTCAGGTTTTATTTCAGAAACCCCAAAACTTGGCGCATAGGCAATTCTTTTATGTTTTTCTGCAAATGTTAGAAAAAAAATTGAAGAACCTAAAGTATTCACAGGATTCCATACTTGATCACTTCCAGTAACAAAATAATCATATCTATCCGATAAATTTTTAGGGATATTATTTTCTGAAATAAAGTAGTTAGTTTCATTAATATAGTTTAATGTAAATTCTTTAAAATTTTCAGTTCTTTTAACTATACTTTTCTTTCTTATCTTTCTCCAAGTCTTGTTATAAGCTTTTATATATATTTCTTTATAAGAATTAGTTCCTAAATTATGAATTCTTTTGATAAACTTTGTCTTTTTTGGTGTTCTACGATTAATAATTGTTTCCACTACAAATCCTAAAAATTTTAAACTCTCTTGTAATGCATAATTTTGCAATCTATTACCATAATTATAATACCCATTTAATGTCATTATTCCAATTTTTCTCATCATCTTCACATCCCTATCTTTTAATATAATTTAATATAACTTTAATATATGATTAATCTTATTATAAATAAAATTTGAAAAGTAAAACTAGGTTACATATCCTTCATAGACTTCTTATATATTAAATTTTACATCAATATGGTAATTTATTGCCAAAAAAATTGGTATGGAACAATACCGTATCCATCATTATATAAAAACCAAAAACTAAGTATCACAATGCCTATAATCAATAAGTATGCACATAATAAGGCCAGTTTACTATCCTTTATTGAATATATAACTTCTGGAACCAATAAAATCGAAAAAATATAATAGTAATTAGCCATTCTCATAGCATTTGTAGCAACAGTAGCAAAGAGCATGATAGAAATTCCTGTTGCAACTAACATATATAATTCATTACTTCTATAATTTCTTTCTATGGTTCCCTTATTAAACAATAGACATATAATATAAATAAATAAACTTAATAAAAACCATGTAAATGACCGTGATTCAACAATATTGTAGGAATCAAAGATATATTTAGTTACCAACTCCATAATACTTCTTCTGAAAACAAATATTAACAAGCTCCCTAATAAAAATGCTGACATACTTTTTTTATTTAATTTAATTTTCGAAATCGCATATGCTGGAATAAAAAATATAGCCGACTTATGAAATAAAGCTGCTAAAATAACTGTTACTAAAAACTTAAATAGTTTTTGTTCCCTAATATAATCATAACTAATAAAAACTATCGAAAATGCTATAGCTTGCCTTAACCCTGAAAAAACAAAAGCATAAAAATTAAAGGAAATATATAATGCAAAGCTTATAAATGGCATTTTAGAATATTTATATATAAATCTCCCTATAGGGAAAATAGAAATCCCTGCAATAATAGCTAGAAATACCTGCTCATTATTTGTAATGTAACTTATAAACTTCACTAATAATTTATAACCTATTTCATGTCTAAGTAATAAAATATCGTTAAAAGTAGAATAACTGATATAATGAAATTGTCTTATATAACCATTTATGTCTACACCCACAGTATTTTTTCTCAATGCCAAAATAATAAATAGTTGTAAAGTTACAATAGATATTAACAACTTTTTTATTGTTTTATTATTTCTCCTTCTATTACTTAGCAATTTATAAAACAGTGAATATACACCTATCATTAGCATATTAATAATATAAATACTCATATTAACTCCTTCTATTTGTTTAAAATTCTGTTTCTTATCCACTCTTCATATTTTTTTGCTTGCATTTGAATAGAGTAGTTATGAAATTTGGTATTTTCTATTAACACCTTTCTTTTATAAGATTTGGAGCTTATTATTTTTTCTATCCAAATATTAATACTAGAATCAAGAGGTAAATACTCTATTAGTTCAGTCAAATTTGTTGCTCTAGGAACATTATCGGATGCTAAAACCTTTAGGCCACATGATTGAGCTTCTATTGCTACCATCCCTAATCCTTCATTCTTAGAAGGTAACAATAATATATCAGCTGCATTCATCAACTCAGAAACATCTTTTCTAACCCCTAAAAATTTAACATAATTGTTCAATCCTTTTCCTTGAACAATGTTTTTTAATTTTTCTTCATTATTCCCTGAACCAACTAATAATAAAACTGCATTCGGTTCTATAGATAATAACTCTTTTAATATTTCTATTGAAAATTCTTGATTTTTTTCATTTGATAATCTACCAATATGAAGCATTATAAACTTATTATTTAGACCTAGCTCTTCCCTATAATTATTTCTTATCTTAGGATTATAAGAAAACTTATTCAAGTCAATCGCATTGTACATAATTAAGTTATATTCATTTTCTTCCCATGTATTTCCGAATAACCACTTACCCGCATTTCTCTCACATGCAAATTTATAATTTGAAAAATTATTGTTTAAGAATCTAAGAGGAAATTCTTTAAAAGTTTGTAGTAAGCTATTATTCTTCTTATAGCTATGTGAATGGGATATTCTAATTGGTATATTATGTATTTTAGCTAGCAGTAAAGACAAACCTGATGAAAGATTCTGATGGACATGCACAATATCATAGTCTTTCATTAACATTACATGATTAATTTCTTTTAGATTCTTTAGTAAAGATTTTTTCTTAGGAGTAACATGTATAATTGTAGAACCCATTTCTCCGAACAATTCTTCATACTCTCCCTTTTTATTTCCATGTACAATAAAGTCAAAACAGATATCTTTATTGTTCATGTTTGTGTAGTAATTATATAGCATCGTCTGTACTCCACCACCATATTCAAGTGATGAAACAATATGTAAAATCTTTATCATATATACCCCTCTACTTCCAGATCGTTTAAATAGTTTGTACTTTAATAATATCGATAAATGTTCTTATTCTTTTTTGTTATCTTCCACAAACTTTCTAAACTTTTCAAAAAAATCTTTTCTATTTTTTTCTATTCTTTCTCTATCATATTTTTTAGATTCTTCAAAATTTCTTTTTGCTTGTGTTTCCATGCTTTTTTTATTAATTGATTCCAGAATATCGCTTATATTATCTACATTTTTGCTTATATTCCTAACTATGTATTTATCATCCAATAATTCTGGGATTCCACCAGCATCTGACCCAATTGCTAGGACACCCCTGCTCATTGCTTCTATCAATGCTCTTGGTAAACCTTCTGTTAAACTAGGTTGTATATATATATCAATATTATCTAACCAATTAATAACTTTCCCATGTGGCATAGCCCCTAAAAATTCAATCTGATCAATCACGCCATATTTCTTAGCGATAGATTTTAAGTAAGATTGATCTCCTCCACCTACAAGTTGATATTTAAAATTAGTAATTCCTCTCTTTTTTAGTTTACCTAATACATGAATTACATATTGTTGACCTTTATAACGCACATCTACCGCAGCAGTAGTCCCAATAATTATATTATCATTTTTACCTCTATTTCTAATTTTATTTAACCTATTTATAAGAATTTTATCATCAAATTCTTGTAAAGCTACATTAGAGCAACTTATACTTTCCCCATGCGTTGGGTACCTCTTTTGTAGAAATTGATTAGTAACATAAATAACATGAGAAGCATATAATACAGAGTGTTTTGTTCTAGAATACATAAAAGGAGCAACTATTTTTCCCATTACACTATGATTCCACAAAGCATCCCATGCACAACCTACTACTTCCACTAAATATGGTTTACCCATTTTTTCAGCTTCTTTACATGCTATTCCCCCTATGAAACTTGGTAGTCTTATTATTGTACAATCACACTGCTCTAATATTTCTCTAACTTGATTGGATATTTTTTTCCTATTAAATATCATGTCTACACTTTTTCTATATTCACTTATGGGTTTAAATTTTACCCTAGGTCCACTAGATAATTTCATATTTTTTGTCATAGAGTCATCAATAGGATCATCTATTCTCATTCTAGTAGAAACTACGATCGAATCAAAAACTGCCAAATACCTTTCCCAAATGTTGTATCCAAATCCTACTGAATAAACTTGTCCATCTTTTCCATATACTAATGGAGCATCATGAAAAAAAGCTACCTTCATTATTCTACCTCCATTTAAAGTTCTATATCACTATAGCTTTACCTTATTAACAATCAACTTATATTTCCCACTCATTTCTCTAGGTATATCGTCTACAACTTCAAAATCAACTTTCATATCATTACCAAATTTATGCTTTATCTCGTCTGTCAATATCTTCTTATCTCTATTGGTAAAATCTCCATCAACTACAATTTTAACTAACATATGAGTTAATGAATCTTGTATTAATTGTGCTTTTGTAATTGTGTTAGGCATATATTTAAATATGTTTGATACATTTACAAGACTTATTTTCCCACCTTTTGTAGAATACAAGAAATCAATTGCTCTTCCTTCTATAGACTTAACTAAAGGTGTATTGAATCCACAACCACAAACTTTACTAGGATCTTCAAATACCATACTATCTCCAATCCTGTACCTAATTAATGGTGTACCATATGTTGTAAAACTTGTTACTAAAACCTCATTTGAATCATCCATACTCTCTATTACACCTGTAGTAATATCATAATGATAATTTCCACATTCACATTCCCATACAAATGGAGCCCCTTCTGATGAAGCATATTGATCTCTAACTTTTGCACCAAAAGCTTTTTCAATCACTTCTCTATATTCTGTTGTAACAGTTTCAGATGTCGGAAAAATCGCTAAAGGTTTAAACTCAAATATTATATTATTTCTTATCATATATGATGCAATATCATACATAGATGATGGAAAACCATCTATCGCAACCGGCTTAAGCTTATTTAAGCTTTCTATATAATAAGGTATATTTTCTTCAGTGATATGAAATGATGAGTAAACCATCTGTTTGATTGCTGCATTATATCTCCAAAAAACTTTCTTTTTTTGTGTTGGTGGTACAATATGTTTTCCCATAAAAGTTGCCTTTTTCATTTCCATATTTCTAAATCCGTGCTTCATTTTAAAATAATCTAGTGTAGCCATTCTTTTTTGACTATCTTCAGGTCGGTTATAAACAGTAAGGGATTTACCAGTTGTACCTCCTGTATTACCTACAGATGCTCCTGATTTTGGTATAGTTATTACATCATCAATATTCTGCCTTATCATTTCTTTTGTTACCA
The DNA here is from genome assembly GCF_002844395.1 of Acetivibrio saccincola. Taxonomy (NCBI): domain Bacteria; kingdom Bacillati; phylum Bacillota; class Clostridia; order Acetivibrionales; family Acetivibrionaceae; genus Acetivibrio; species Acetivibrio saccincola. The sequence continues at coordinate 3,007,715 of NZ_CP025197.1, forward strand.
TAGGTAATTTCTTTAGATCATCAATAGACTTAAATGAATTAATATCTATGCCTTCATATAGTTCTCTATAAAATTTACTTTTTTCCACTGTATTATTCAATAGTTTCATTAGCTCATTAAACTGTAGAGTTTCTAACTCTTCTCTAGAATATTTATGTATTTTATCTAGATATTTCAAATAATCATAATATGTCTTCCCATAGCGATTTCTCTTTACTTTATATCCATATATTGTAGCCATAAAATTTTGAAAAAAAATTGGTGATCTATCATATATATTTTGATATTTCATAATCTACACCTCATAATATTCCTTATACCATTCAACAAACTTACTTATACCCTCATTTATAGATGTATCTGGCTTAAAACCTACATCATCTATTAAGTCATCTACATCTGCATAGGTCATAGGCACATCTCCATCTTGTAGTGGTAAATATTCTTTTTTAGCTTCTTTTCCTAAATGTTTTTCTATAGTTTGTATATATTCCATTAGTTCAACTGGCTTATTATTTCCTATATTATAAATCTTATATGGTGCTGAACTTGTCCCTGGATCTGCTTTTATCTTATCCCATTCTTTATTTTCTTTTGGTGGATTGTTTAATAATCTAACTATACCCTCTACTATATCGTCTATATAAGTAAAATCTCTTTTCATCTTCCCATGATTAAATACTTTTATAGGTTTATCATTCATAATAGCATCTGTAAATAAGAATAATGCCATGTCTGGCCTACCCCACGGTCCATATACTGTGAAAAATCTTAATCCTGTTGTAGGCAAATTATATAAATGACTATAAGTATGAGCCATTAATTCATTGGACTTCTTAGTTGCTGCATATAAGCTAATAGGGTGATCTACATTATGATGGACTGAAAATGGCATAACTTCGTTCATTCCATATACTGAACTGGATGATGCATATACTAAATGTTCTACTTTATAATGTCTGCAAACTTCTAATATATTTAAAAATCCAACTATATTAGACTGAATGTATACATCTGGATTTGTAATACTATATCTTACTCCAGCTTGTGCTGCTAAATTAACTACTATATCTATTTTGTGTTCTTTAAAAATTTCTTCTAAGAACTCTTTGTCTTGTAAATCTATTTTAAAAAACTTAAATTTATCGTATTTATTAATTATTTCTAATCTTGCTTTCTTTAAATTTACATCATAATAATCATTAAGATTATCTATTCCAATTACATGACATCCTTCATCTAATAATCTTTTAGAAAGATGAAACCCTATAAATCCTGCTGCTCCTGTTACTAAATATATTTTTTCATTATCTAATTCTTTATAATCACTTCTCATCCTATAACCTCCAATATAGGTAGCCCATTTTTTCTGCTTTATTTCTATTAAATATGCCTTTTACATCAATAAATACCTTTTTGTCATCTATATCTTTATTACCGTTTATATGAGCATAGTTATTATTATATAGAGAGCTAATATCTTCTAAAGTAAGCTCCTTATATTCTTCATGTGGTACTGCTAATATTACTGCATCTACATCTTTTATATCTTCAGCTTCTTTTATATCTATACCATATACATCAAATACTTCATTTTTATCTGCTTGTGGATCATGTACTAATGTGTTTATTCCATATTCTTTCAGTTCATTTATTATATCTATTACTTTAGTATTTCTAACATCTGGACAGTTCTCTTTAAATGTAAGTCCTAATACTGCCACTTTTGCACCTTTTATTTGTTTATTAGCTTTTATCATTAACTTTACTGTGTTTTCAGCTACATATTTTCCCATATTATCATTTATCTTTCTACCTGCTAATATTATCTGAGAATGATAGCCTATTTCTTCTGCTTTATATGTTAAATAATATGGATCTACACCTATACAGTGTCCTCCTACTAATCCTGGAGTAAAATTTAAGAAGTTCCACTTTGTACCTGCTGCTTTTAGTACTGACTTAGTATCAATTCCTAATTTATTGAATATAATAGAAAGCTCATTCATAAAAGCTATGTTTATATCTCTTTGAGAATTTTCTATTACTTTTGCAGCTTCTGCTACCTTAATACTTTCTGCCCTATGAACTCCAGCTTGTACAACAAGTTCATATACTTTAGCAATAATATCTAAAGATTCTTCATCCATTCCTGATACTACTTTTACAATGTTCTCTAATCTATGTACTTTATCACCTGGATTTATCCTCTCTGGAGAATACCCTACTTTAAAATCTAATCCACATTTTAGACCTGATTCTCGCTCCAATATTGGTACACATACTTCTTCTGTTACTCCGGGATATACTGTAGATTCATATACTACTATTGAACCCTTTGCAAGATTTTTACCTAATGTTTTACTAGCACCTATTACTGGATTTAAATTTGGTGTTTTATCCTTATTTATTGGAGTAGGTACTGCGACGATATGAAACTTTGCTTTTCTTAAATCTTCTTCGTTAGAAGTAAATAAAGCAGTAGTTTCTTTTAAAGCTTCATTTCCTACTTCTTTTGTTACATCTATACCGTTAAGATAATTTTTGACCTTATCTTTTGATATATCAAATCCTATTACATCTGTAACTTTTGCAAAAGATACTGCTAATGGTAATCCAACATATCCTAATCCTATAACCGCAATTTTTTCTTTCTTATTTATTATTTTTTCATATAGATTCATTTGTAACACCTACTTTTAGTATTTTTTTAATCCCTTGCATGTACTCATTTACGATAATATTTCTATCAAACTCTATTTCTGCTTTTTTTCTACTTCTCATTCCCATTAAAACTTTTTCTTCATGAGATAACTTAATAAATTTTTCCATAGCACATGTTAAAGACTCTGGATCAGCTACCTTACATAAAAATCCATTGTATCCTTCCTCAACATTTTCTTTACATCCATATGTATCACATGTTATCAGTGCCCTTCCAATAGCTGCTCCTTCTTGAAGTACAGTTCCCCTACCCTCACCATAAGAAGGTAACACAATACAGGTTGATTCAGCCATTATCTTCGGAATATCATCTCTTTTTCCTAAGTATTCAATAATTCCTTTTTTTTGATATCTATCAAGTAATTCTATATATTTTTTTTCATCTACAAAACCAACTACTTGGAATTTGACATTATTATATTTATTAATAAGGATTTTTGCTGCAAATAAAAATTCTTCAATACCTTTGTCTTTCAATATTCTTCCAATAAAAGTAAAAGTTATTTTAGACGTTGGCAATAATTCCATATATTTAAACTTCTCTAAATTAACTCCAGAACCTGGTACAATGGCTGTATCATTATTTGAAGAAATAATTTTTAATTTTTTATAAAATTTTTCATTATCTTCATTTAAAAAATATATTTTTGAAGCTTTTTTAAAAGCTAATCTATTTAATAAAACTACTATTTCTTTCTGCCACATATCTTGAATGTATACAGAACCTAATCCAGTTACAGTATGTATTACTTTGGATTTACAAATCCTAGAAGCAATTCCTCCATAGATATTTGGTTTAATTGTATATGTTAAAATTATATCAGGTTTTGATTTCTTTATAATTCTAATATACTGTAATAATAATTTCATATCTGATATAGGATTTGTTCCTCTTCTATCAAGAGGCGTATTAATTAATTTACAACCCATTTCAGAAAAAAAAGTATTATCTTTAGATTCAGGTAAAGCTAAAAATACCTCATTACCATCTTTAATTAGTTCTTCAACTAACTCTTTTCTAAATGCATAAATTGTAATAAAGTGATTTGCTAATATTAGTATCTTCTTCATTTTATACCTCTCGCTTTCAAGTACTGTCTCACTTCTATACTAATTCCTTCTTCAAAAGTCATTGGCTTATATCCAAAATCTTTAGTTGCTTCTTCATGAGAATAATTCCTATCTTCACCCATACGTTGAACTTTTTCAACGTAATCAATTTTACCAATAGAAATAATCTTAAGGACCCTAGCCATAAACACTCCTAAGCCCAAAGGAACACTTATAAAAATAGTTTTCTTATTCAATTCCTTACTAATTAACTTAAATACATCTATCATTTTAATAGGGCTATTTCCTGAAAGATTATATGCTTTACCCTGAGTTTCTTTAGGAAGCATAAGCACAGTATAAAATGCTTTACCTAAATCCCTGGCATTTACAGGCTGTAATAAACTATTGCCTTTGCTAATTATTGGCATAATCCTAAGCTTATCTATCATTTTTATAAATTTACTCATATTTCTATCACAAAGATCTCCATATATCATAGTAGGTCTTAGAATTGTAATCTTTGTTGGACAATTAGGAACTTTTGTTAAATCTAATACTTCCTTTTCTATATTTTTATATTCCTCAGAGGCATTCTTAAAATTAGAATAAATTCCTGTAGTATGTACTAAAATTGCTCTTTTTACATTATTATTGATAGCTGCCTTAATTATCATAGGTGAATGATGTATATTATAAATATGCATCACAGTATTAACCCCTACCATTGCTTTGTTAATAAATTCCTGACTGTTTAAATCTCCTACAATTTTCTCTACATTTAATCCACTGTTATCAATCAAAGATGTATCAGAGCTTTCTCTAACAATACATCGAATAGGACCTTCATATTTATTCTTTATCAATTCTTGTAAAAAATATTTACCACTATGTCCTGTAATTCCTGTAACTAATAACATTTTTCACCTCGATTTTTCCAATGATTCATTAGGTTCATTCTTCTTATTTCCAGTTCCACCTTCAACGACTCCATCTCTTTTCAAAACACTTACAATAGTTCCAAAGAAACATTTAATATCAAACATTAGTCCTATATTTTCAGTATAATATCCATCATACCTAGCTTTATCTTCAATAGTTACTGTATCTCTACCATTTATCTGTGCCCAGCCTGTAAGTCCTGGTGGTATATCATTAGCTCCATATTTATCTCTTTCAGCAATCAAATCATATTGGTTCCAAAGTGCTGGTCTAGGTCCTATAATACTCATCTCACCCTTTAGTATGTTAATTATCTGTGGTAGTTCATCGAGGCTTGTCTTCCTCAAAAATTTACCTACCTTTGTAATCCATTGTTCTGGATTTTCTAATAAATGTGTTGGAGTGTCCTTCGGAGTGTCAATTCTCATAGTTCTAAATTTTAATATATTAAAATGTGTCTTATGTATTCCTACTCTCTTCTGCTTAAATAAAACTGGTCCTTTTGAGTCTAATTTAATAGCCACAATTAAAATTAAAAATACTGGTGATAATACTATTAATCCTAATAACGAAAGAATAATATCTATTAACCTTTTAAATTTCAAATACATTTAAATCACACTCCAACCTCAAAACTATATCCTAAGCTATCTAAATCATCACCTGATATATTCTTAGTTTCAATATTTATTTTGGTTATCTCCATTTTAATCATCTTTTCTGGTATATTACCATCATAATGTTTACCATTTATAAAAAGAACCTCAGTATCATCTAATTTCTCAATTAACTCTTTTAGTTTCATCTTTTCACCTCAATCAATTAACTAAAAAATCTTATTATCTTATTCTCTGAATAATTAAGTTCTTTTAATTTTCCCCTTATTTCATCTTCATAAGCATAGCTTGTTATTATTACTGCGTCATGTTCATAGTGATTAATATCAGCTCTAGATATAATTTTATATCCTAATAATTCTTTACCTTGTATCTCATCATTATCATCTATTACTGCTAATACTTTTAATGTATCTTTATTTCTATCCCTAATAACTCCTAAAATTGTTTCTGCTACTTCTCCTGCTCCATATATTAATAATTTACTGTATCCTCGTTCTTCAATCTCCAATAGAAATTTTTCAACATTTTCTTTTGCTAGTCTATATAAATCTAAAAGCTCCCTCATATAATTTATTAATAAGTAATTCTTCCTCTTAACACCTTCAGGAGTAATATTGTAATAAACTATCTTTGCTGATTGATAATCTCTAACCATATATCCATTTTCCTCTAGATTATCAATATTAACATTAACCATGGATTTAGCACCATTGATTACCTTTGCTATTTCCTTTTGTGTTGTATCTGGATTCTTTTCTATATGTTGTAATAGTAATAACTCTTTTAATTCTGATGTAGGACTAAAAAATTTCATCTATTCTCCTCTTTTCCGTTCATTGTCTGAATGATTATAGTCTAACATATATTATTCGTTTTGTAAATGGTTATTTCGACAAAAATCCCGCCTATAAAAAGCGGGTTATGTATCTAAATATATATTAATTTTTCGTTGTGTCATTGGTGTGTCAATTGTGTGTCAAAATTGAGTTTTTCGCCTCTCTTGCCAATTTTATTTGGCTATTTTAAGCCATTTGTAGAGTACCATACTGGTTTTGTTCTTTAGACCAAGGTGAGGCTTTGTCTGGTAACACTCCTCTAGCCAGACCCAGAACAGCTTGTTAAACTGCTCTAATGTTTGCGGGTTTTCTAGAGCAGCCTCATCCAAAAATGCTTTTACTGTACGGTTAAATGCTTCAACTTTCCCCGTAGATTCTGGCGAATAGGGCTTGGCAAACAGCAGCCGAATGCCCATTTTAGCGCAGGCACGATTCATCCACTTGTTCCTGTACTGGCTGCCGTTATCAAAGTAAACGGACTCGGGCACACCGTACTTTTGAATTGCCTGACGAAAACATGATTCTACTATGACTTGATCAAGAGTAGAATAGAATTCAGCATGTACAACAAAGCGTGTTGCATCATCTAAAAAGCTGACCATGTAAACTTGTTTTTTCTGACCTTCTGGTCCGATTGGCAAGTAAGGACCATACATAATGCCCGAATGCCAAAGACGGTTACGGGATCTTTGTTGGAAGCGTCGTGCAGCCACACCTGAGACAGCATACAGCTGCATATGGCGAGCGCTGTATCCACGCTGAGCCAGCTTATCCTGCAGGGTACTTCGCTTAATTTGACCCGGTTGAACTAACCCTTCCCATTCAAGAATCTGAATGATTTGAGCCACACTACGTTTAGGCACCTCACGCCTTAGCAAAATTGCTTGCTCAAGGATGTGGGCCGGAACAGCTTCTCCAGCGTGGCAGCGACCTTTCCCTTTTGGTTTCAACCCATTAAAGCCCTCCGCTCTGTACTGATTTAAATACCGGCGTATGGTGCGTTCAGATAAGCCGGTTTGGGCACAGATCTGGGCTTTTATCTGCGAAGCCTTGGCAGAATCAATTCCTTCAGCCAGTAATGGCGACAAAAGCTGCATGCGTTCTGCTGCAATGGCCTCAGCTTTCTTATGATCTCTCAAGCTAATCCCTCCTTAAAAGGTTTTAACTTGAGTTTACTGCGTTTCTACCCGGACATGAATGCAGAACGGGTCTGTACCCAATAATTTGCATTCGCCACAGGCCGGACAACTCTGGCCAGCCAACGAGGCGCGTCGCCGACAAAATGCCAGATCCTTTGGAGCGATGACTGAGGAAGGGCGGATACTCCTTCCACAGATTTGTTGTAACGGGTTGCAATGGATATCAGTACACCGGCGAAATATCCTGCCATGTCTGAAAACCATTGTTTCCAGCGGCTAATTGTAGCCTCATCTGCTGCCACTGTTAATGCGGCGCTTCCAGTCACTGCTGCTTCAATGCTTTGGCTTTCGTAACGCTTGTAAGGAACCAATAAGTCCGGGAGCTCATGATGAATTCGGTTGCAGGATGAACAACGAAGCCTCCGAATCATCAAAACTCGGCGTTCCCCGTTGTCTTGGAAGTAACATCTACGCCGGCTACCAATTACTTTAAGCAGGCTGCCACAAATTGGGCATGGATTCTGTTCATCGCTCTTTACGAAAAACACCTGTTTCGGGGTTTTCAACCAGCTCATAATCTGTTAAAATGACCATAGAGTTGGGGCGCCCCTTGTGTGCTACTGTTGGAGCGGTAAGTACACTTCATAAAACGGGGGCGTCTTTTCCTTTCTCAAGATTCTACGGTTATTATATCTGTCAACTATCGGGCAGGCAATACCGTCAGCTTTAGGACTTTTTAGATTAGCTTAAACATTTAGTAAATTCACATAGGCTAATTACCTTTTAATACTTTTATCCTATGTTAATTAGCCTATATCCATCTTATCACACTATCCCTAAATATCAATCCTATCTCCACAACCTATCCAAAAGTAATCTTGTCAACTCAACCCTATTATTTTCATGGCAGTTGCTATGTTACCACAAACAGCAACCATAAGGGTTTCCTGATATGAGTATCTCCGGCTGAGCAGCCAAGAGAAAAACTCAATATCTGGAAACCCTTTGTTTATAGCCTTTTTCAGCTTTCTATTTATCAACCCTTGACATCAATACTACGCACTCAACATGGCTTGAGTTGATTGAATTGATGTCTGAGGGCGATTTTTGGCACCATCTGTACGTGGGAACATATCAATGGGTTTTTGGCTGTTTTCCCAGAAACCGACGTTCGCGGGAACATATCAATAGGTATAGGGCTGGTTTCTTCGCAAAAGCTCGAGTTGAAATTAAAATTATCATCTGTCAACCATTTTGTATGTTCAAATTGTATGCATCCAACTCTTTTTTTACTTCAATACACAATCTATGTGACGAACTACCTTTAGGTAAATACCCAATAAACTCATTTACTAAAATCGTAACAAATTGAGCAAAGTTTGTACCGCTCAAACCCATGTCTCTAATTATATTTAAAGTATACTGCCAAAATGGTTCCTGCACCAATACTTGTAACAATTCTGCTGCTTCGTCGTACAACTTTGTATCATCCTTATCCTCATAATGCATTATGTAATGTTCAAGGATATGTTTGTACTTATCCCTATTTTTCAATATCCTAAATACACCGAAATCCCCTTCTTCTTTTCGCATCATAAAGAAACTGTAAAGTTCAATAAATATTCTATCAATGTATTCGTTAGTTAAAGATGGTATTTGCTTATATATTTTTAACTGCCAGATTAGACTCTTTAAATTATTAAAGGGTAGCCAGTCTTGTTGCATTAACTTGATAACCGTATACATATCAAGCAAGATGTCAATGGCAATATGTTCAGCATCCAGTGAAACGATTGTTCCATTATGAGCTACTTCATTTCTATAAATAGGCACATCAAATGCAAAATATGGATAATATATCAAAGCTTGTGCTCGATTATTTTTAAATACTTTGTCAACTTTATTTACTAGTGTGCCTTCTCCCTGTTTTCTTACCCCTCCATTGATTGCTGAGCAAAAATCATAGAATAACCCTTCAACCTGAATTGCTCCTAAGCTCACAAATGTCTGATATGCACCATGCTTAAATAAATTATATAGAATATTAAACACTTCTTCCTTTTCAGATAGAAGGTAGTGCTCTTTAACTTTTATATAGATATAATCCAGTACCCTGTTTTCATCAATGAATTTCTTTGCATATTCATAATATGCTTCGGGATCTGTTTTCTTTTTATCGATTAATTTAAATACTTCTTCCTTATTAAATTTTATAACATCAAAGAATTTAGTGAACACTCCGAAATCCAAGGATATATCATATAGATAATTAAACATGGTGTAGTCATCAAGTTTACTTAAACTCTCAACATCCTTATCACCATTGTGAAACTGACCCATCCTATTTTTAATCTTTTCTTGCAATTCTCCAAACAGCAAAGCTTCCTTGTGACTTTTTGCCTCATAGTTGATTTTTAAAAAATACTGTTGTTTTTTATATAAATAACTTTCCTTATCAGTTGCTATCATATTTTTAATATTTGTAATGTTCTTATTGATAATAGCCAAATCTGAAAGAATATCATTTATAACTGTTACATAATTGTTTATAAGTCTATTAGTCTGAACATCTATATTTTCCCCTCGGACAAAATTATAGTTTGATATAAAATAATCTTCAATTGCATCATCTTCCAAAGTAACACCATCAACTCGTTTAGCAAAGTTCTTTAAAACATCTTTGCTCGTTACATTATTCCGAGTGCTCTGTTCACCAGGGAACATCATAGATTTTAATTCCGATAAATCAATGTTTATTTTCCCATCCATCTTATCGCTCCTATTTATTGGTATCCAATCTATTAAAATCAATAATAACCGGAAGAAATCTTATTAATAATATCAAGAGCGCTGTCTGTAATTGTTGCTCCTTCATAGGTCACAATAAGCTTTCCACTGAAATAATTATCATATATGTCCTGCTTTTCAAGCCATCGCTTGTCGTAGCTTTCTACCCCCAGCATACCTAAGTGCTCCCAATACAATTCTCTTCCATCTGGCAATGTAATTGTAAAATCTGGTTCAATCCATTTACCTTTCTCATACTCAAGCTTCTTTTCATACTCGTAAGAGATACCATTCTGAGCAAGAAGGTTAGCAATAATAACCTCCGATTTACTCCTCACACGATCACCTTTCACAGTGGAGTATATCCTGTTAAGCATGTGCTTTTCAACGCCAAGATATCTACCTATTTCTTGATGAAGCTCATTTGAAGAAGTATTGTCAGATATTAAAAATATCAAGTAATCAAGTAACCCATGTTTATATTCTCTCTTCTCATCAATAGCACTTTGGATGGCTTGCATTTTTACTTCACTAATTTCTCGTTCTATAACCTCTACAATTAGCCGTCTATCTAAGGGCTTTGTAGTGGTAGCCAAGCCCTTGACTACGCTTTCATAAACCTTATTGACAATCGTCTTAACATTAACCTTAGACTTTTTAACAGTGGTAATTAAATTTTTGGTTTTTGTACTATTTATAATATCTGTAAGAGCTTTATCTTCTACATTTTTAAGACTCTTTAAATCCGAAAATCCTTTACACTCTATTCTCAGTACTCCACTATCTAAATAATATGGTAAGCATTGCTGTATCTCTTCATCTTCAAAATAAGGCAATGTATGAAGCCCCTCACCCTGTTCAGCAATTTTCTTGTATGTATTTACAAGCTTTTCAGCTGATGGGAACGAACCATCAATAAAATACTTACGCTTTACATCTATATTTTTATTTGTATACAGCAAATAAGCATTAGCAACATTTCCGTCGCGTGCAGCTCTTCCGACTTCCTGATAATATTGCTCCACAGATTCTGGTATCATAAAATGTATAACAACTCTAATATCAGGTATGTCAATTCCCATGCCAAATGCGTTTGTAGCAAATATTACATTGATTTCATTATTCTTATACCTATCAATAATCTCTTTCCTTTCCTTGGCTGTCATCTCACCATGAAAGTAAACAGACTTGTAACCTTTTTCATTAGCTTTATCTGCAAGCTTTTCTACACCACGTTCACTGCCGATTCTATAAACATAGATCAGTATCTTTTCATTTTTGTGGATTTTGATAATATCCCAGAGTTTATCTTCCTTTTCATTCTCGTTGTTGAATTGAAGAACTTTCAGTGATATTTCCGACCTCATTAGAAGATTGTCTTTTATTATATTGGATTTATCAATATTAAACTCCCTACATATGTCTACAACTTCCTTTGGATTTAAGGTTGCTGTCAATGCAAGGATTCTAGGTTGTTTATCTCTACCTTCATTATATATACAATCCAAGAAATCCGGTATACGCTTATAGAAAGGCCTGAAGCTGGTACCCCATTGGCTAACACAATGCACCTCATCAATCACAAGCATTGTTATTTCATTTTTACGTTCTCTAATGCAATATTCAAACAGTCCATCTGTTGCAATCTTTTCTGGACTTACGAAAATGAATTTAGGGTTAATAACTTTATTTGCAAAATCTTTTAAAACATTTGCTTGTTTTGCTGAATCCATGCCACCATGAATTGTAAGCACTTCAATACCTTGTTCCGCTATCTTTTCAGATTGCTCATCAATAAGTGCAATTAATGGAGAGATAACAATTGTTATACCACCGGAGAGTATACCAGCTATCCAATATATTAAAGACTTTCCTCCGCCTGTTGGCATTATACAAAGTGTATTATCTTTTTCAACAACATTTGATATAACACGTTTTTGGAAATCTTTTAAAGAAAATTTGCTTGCTAATTTAGGAAAATTGCTGCTAAAAGCTTCATCTATATTAAGCATATCCAAGACCCCCATCCCTTATCTGTTGTTTTAAGAAAGATATTTCTTCTTCATGCTGTTTTGCTACAAAAGAAAGAAAAGCATCTACAATTATGTAGCGGTTTTCCGGATCGAGATAAACATTATTTTCATCCGCTTTTTGTTTTAACATTTGATAAATCTGATGAGCATAAAATGTAAACAATTCATATGGATAAAAGTAATTTTGCTGTGTAATGCTTTTATCCACATCAATCATTAGAAATTCTGAGTCTTGCTTGCAATCAAAAGTTTTCTTGTCTGTTAAATACCATAGGGCCCATATAGCCTCTCTGCTCCTATTTGGAAAAACAGCTGGATAAACTTTATAAAGCATATGGCTTTTTATGCCACCACCTATAACCCCGTAAACAGTATAATCTTCTGTATCCAAATCGCTCACTCGTAAATCTTCATAGCAATTAATTTTGTCATAGGTATTCTCGTCATAAAAGTTATTGTAATAATCCTCAGAAAAGTAGCACAGATTGCTTACAACTGTAAGCAGTTCGTTTGCATCGGAAATATTAAAATCCCTCTTATATTTCTCTAACTCTTTAGCCGAACTAAAAAGGGTATGATGTATTATAGGACATTCCTTTTTAAGGACTGTGGATTTGAAATACTGTGGATCATCCTCATACTCTTCAAGTGCTTCCTTGTCAAAGATTGCAATATATTTTTCTCTGTCCTTTTGAAAGTCATCTGAAGCTTCTACTATGATATTCTTAAACTTTTTCGCAATATCAGAATTCTTTTTTGATTTAACCCTTTCTATCCCTAACTTCTCAGCAAGTTTTTGTATATCTTGCTCTGATACTCCATAGCCAGCTTCGAGCGTTATAAAGTCATTAAAGTATTCATTAAATTTAAGTTTAATAACCTCAAGTACTTTCTCTATGTGTTTATGTTCATAACAAACCGCTTCCACTGACCTCTCTTCTTGATGCCTATACATACATTTTCTCCCCCTTCATAATAGTATACCAAGAACTATATCATACCAAAGTGTTGAAATGCCTTCTTTATATCCTCTTGTTTTTCTTTAGGACATGGATGTTCTCGTTTGTTCAAATCTTTTCTATTGGTTGCAGTCATTGGTGACAGACCGTTAATTTCTTTGGCATGTGCAATCCAACATGTTTTGGGTTTATATCCAAAATTCAACTGTACATATTCTTGTATCTCTTTGTACGTAGCCATGCTTACTCCCCTTTCAATTTAATAAAATTTCCTGGTAGTGCTTCAAACATATCCGGGTAATGCCCACACCTTGCCCTAATCTGAGTATACTGTGCTTTCTTCCCGTTTTTCTGCAAATACAACTTACGTTTATATATTTCATCTGCAAGTTCGGATGCGTGCATAGTTTTGTTATCAGCCTCTGATAAAACTATTTTCATAGCTTCCTGAAGTGTATAGTTAGCATGCTTGTCTGCGATATTTTCATCAACTATGCCCTTTTCATCGTATTTCAGCACAATATAAGCAGGCTTATTATCTTTAAGAAGAACAACTTTTCCGTTCTTTTCTACAACTGAAAAAACATGCTCCAGATCTGTTCGTAATGAATCAAAAGGAATTAAGCTATCTATTTTTACGTCCATATTTTTCACCTCTACCGTCTAGGTATGTTACCATGATTATACATCGAATTGGCCTTTTTGTCTATATATTTGTTTATATATTTGTATAAAAATAAAAACGCCGCCAATTAAGAAGGTTTCCTCCTCAACTGGCGGCAATCTTATTTTAATCCTATAGATTCACTTCTATTTCTAACCCAGACTTAAACTCAACCACTAACCTATCATCATATACAATCACTTTTTCAATCAGTTTTCTGACCAGTTTATCATCAAACTCCGTAATATCACCGGTTTGCATATTAAGAAAGTCCGTCATCTCAGCAATCCGATCCCTTTTATCTTGACGGAGAGCGTTTCTCGAAAGTGTTTCTTGCCTTAAGTCCCGCAAACGGTAAATCTCGTTAACAATATTATCGTATGCTTCCTTTGAATTTGCCTTTTGGATCAAATCGGTTTGGAGTTCTTCCAGCCTTTTATCAATATCTGCCGTACTCTCATCCAAATCCTCGCTTAATACGGTTTCAATATTCTTCTTCAGTATGGCCAGAAAAGAGTTTTTTCCGCTGACTGCTACATTGATGGCTTCTAAAATTTTCTCTTTAAGCGTATCTTCAAGTATAGTGGAAGCGGTACAAAACAAACCGGTATTTTCTAATCGGCTAACACATCTCCATACAATTGATTTCTTTCCTCGGTTATTCCAATGAACCCTGCGGAATATTTCATGACACTTGCCGCAAAAGACCATCTGTGATAAAGGATGATTATTGCTGTAATTTCTCTTCTTTCCGTTCTTACTTATATGCACACATCTTCTTTTGACAAGCTGTTCCTGAACCTGCATAAAGATTTCACGCGGGATTATAGGCTCATGGCTGTTTTCTACATAGTATTGTGGAACAATACCATTATTGGGTACCCTTTTCTTTGATAAAAAATCTACCGTATAGGTTTTCTGCAGCAGCGCATCACCGATATATTTTTCATTTCTCAAAATCTTATTGATGGTACTGGTATGCCATCTGGGATTGCCTGCACCCGTCAGAATTCCGTCAGCTTCCAAACCTCTTGCTATCTGCAACATACTGGAACCTTCAAGGTATTCTCGGTAGATACGCTTAACAATTTCAGCTTCTTCAGGTACGATAACTAAGTTGCCATCCTTATCCTTTGTATAGCCAAGAAACCGGTTGTGATTGATATGGATTTTTCCTTGCTGATATCGGTACTGAATACCCAGTTTTACATTCTGGCTTAACGATTGGCTTTCTTGCTGTGCCAAAGATGCCATAATGGTCAACAGGATTTCTCCTTTGGAATCCAATGTGTTTATATTTTCCTTTTCAAAGTAAACCGGAATATTTTTTTCTTTAAGCTGCCTTATGTACTTCAGGCAGTCCAGCGTATTTCTTGCAAACCGGCTGATAGATTTCGTAATTATCATATCGATTTTACCCTGCATGCATTCTTCTATCATCCGGTTAAATTCTTCACGCTTTTTTGTGTTGGTTCCGGTAATACCTTCATCTGCAAATATGCCTGCTAACTCCCATTCGGGATTGCTTTTGATGTAGTTTGTGTAGTGCTCAATTTGCGCTTCATAACTGGTTGCCTGCTCCTCGCTGTCCGTAGAAACACGACAGTAAGCTGCTACCCGAAGCTTAGGCAATTCCTCGGCCTTTGCACTATTCCCGATTCGCTTACGGGCAGGAATTACCGTAACATTCCTGGTTGTCATCTAAAATCACCTCGCTCTTAATAAGACTATAAGCATACTCTGCCTGCTGAAACGGATCATCGTATAGATTATCCGGCATTGAAGCATGAAACTTAAAATTTAAGATTTTCTTTTCATTTCCTTTATGTTCATAAATCCTGCCAAGCGCCTCAGCTCGCCTGTGTCTTTCCAGTTGTACTTTTTCGAATGTGTCCTTGCTGATAATTGGCGGATAAAATTTGTCCTCAACATACCGTTTATCTGAAAGCATTCTTGCAACAGATGTGTGGTAGCGCTTAATACCTGCTTTTTGTGCCGCTTCGCTTAAAGAAAGCCCTGAAAGATAAACCTTAAATAGCTTCTTAATTTTAACTGCTTCCTCTTCATTAACGACAGCCCTGCCGTTTTGAATGGTATATCCAAAAGGTATATGGCTCATCATTTCACCAACCTTTCCCTTAAGTTCAACCCGCATTTCATTTTGAAACCTATTTCTTCTTGTGAAAACACAATGATTTCGCGGGTAAAATCCTCAAATATTTCACTATCAAATGCATCAATCTGCTTTTCAGCTTTCGTTGCAAATTTAAGAAGCTTCTCAACCTCAACAAGGATAGTCTGACTCCCATCGATTGCGCGTTTTATGGCTTCTTTTTGTTCTTTTAATAAAACCGCTTCTTTGAGCAGCTCATTTTTCTGTGTATTAAAAAGAGCGGGTTCCAGGTATCCCCTAGCCATAAGTCCCATAATCACCTGAACTCGCTCTGTATTTTCTTTGATTTTTGTTTCCAATTCTTGAATCTTCGCTAGATTATCTGAGTAATTTGTTTTCTTTAAGCTTTGCAACAATGGCCTTAGAATGAACTTATGACCGAAAATAAGCTTATTAATCATAACAACGAAGGCCTGATGGATCTCGTCCTCTCTGACAAACTTCATTGTACAAGCCGAAGCGTCCTTTATGTGCTTTGTGCAGCACCAGGCAATATATTTACGGTCACCGCTGCCATGAATTCGACGCTTAAAATTGCTGCCACATTCTGCGCATTTGATTTTCCCAGAGAAAGGGTAGCGTTTTTGATACTTGCTGCTTCCCTTAATTACACCTTTTTCTTTTCCTCTTTGCTTTAATATCTCTTGGGCGGCTTCAAATTCCTCATGGGATATAATGGCTTCATGATGATCTTTTATCATGTATTGATCTTTTTCCCCACGATTATAATGCCGCTTAAAATTCTCATCTGTATAGGTTTTTTGCAGAAGGACATCCCCAGTATATTTTTCATTGCTTAAAATGCTGCGGATAGTTGTCGCTGTCCAGTATGAACCTCTCTTTGTTGGGATTTTATCCGAATTTAGCCCATCTGCAATTTTCTGTGTACCTTTACCTGCCAAAGCTTCAGAAAAAATCCGCTTTACGATTTCAGCCTGTTCTTTATTGATAAATAGCTTTCCATCCACATAATCGTAACCATAGGGAGGGTACGAAATTTTGTATGTTCCGTTTTGGAACCTACGCCTGATAGACCACTTACTATTTTCTGCAATGGATAATGACTCGTTTTCTGCAAGGCTGCTCAAAATTGTCAGCACCAATTCGCCTTCCATGCGCTGCGTGTTTATATTCTCTTTCTCGAAATAGATGAAAACACCGAGATCGCTAAGTTTTCGCACCATTTCAATGCAGTCGGTTGTGTTTCTGGCAAATCTGCTGACTGACTTGGTTATAATAAAGTCAATTTTCTTGTTTTCGCAATCTGCAAGCAGTCTCAAAAGTCCAGTTCGGTTTTCCTTTTTTGTGCCTGATATGCCTTCATCATAGTAGATCCCTGCAAACTCCCAATCAGGATTTGCTCTTATATAGGATTCATAATGGTCTTTTTGTGCTTCCAGGCTTGCCATTTGTTCATCACTGTCTGTTGAAACCCTGCAATAAGCCGCTACCCTCACCTTTGGCTTGAAAGCTTGGAGAGCATTATTTCCATCAATCCTTGTTACCTTTCTCACTGTTTTCACCTCCTTTGGGTATGTGACATGTTACCTCTGTGTGCCGCTAATAGCAAGCCAATTAGGCCATAAGCTGTGCATACATCGGCGAGAAAGTTTTGCGGTTCAACTTGTCGATTTTGTTGAATTCTTCTTCTGAAATCAGTCCCGCCTTAAGCATCCTCTGCAGAATTTTGTACGCCCGCCAGTAATCAACCTCTCTTTGAATTTCCTCCTGTGTTATCTTTGTATAGTTCGTTTCCTGCGGGTTATATGGCAAATGATTAGCCGCCTCTATCATTCAAGCACCTCCTATAAAGACTTAGGACAGCCGCGATTGGCTGTCCTTTATCGTTATTCCGGCAATTTGAGAACTTGTCCGGGGTAAATAGTATCTGAAGTCAGGCCATTGAGTTTCTTAATCTCCGGAAATCTTGTTCCTCTACCGAGTTCTTTTTCCGCTATTCTCCATAAAGTGTCGCCTTTTTGCACTGTATAGGTTCTATTGCCCTTGTTATCAGGAAGGCTGTTTACAATTACAAGGTTTTCTTTTGCTACCCAAGTGTTTATGCCTGCGATTTCTTGACCGCCGGATTTCTTAACCTTTTTGCCAAGCAATACACATTCTTTGCCGCCTTTTATGACCGGCTTGCCTTTGTATAAAGTCTGTGTGACCCTGTGGTAATAGTCATTTTTGACCCACGTTGGAACTTCCACACTGCCGGGATAGTAGTTCTTTACACTGTCCTTAAACTCCACCATATCGCCAATTCCAATATCAGTATTGGTATCTGTACTGTTCTCCAGCGCTTTTTTTACTGCTTTACGGAAAGTGTCCATATTCTCCCCATGCTTGGGGAACCAGTGCATCACATCAGCATGGTTGCTGGCAATACCGAGCTTATATCCCTCGGAGTGGCAGATGATGTCATTTTCATTAAGGCTGTACTTCTTGCAGAGCATAACGCAGAGTTCAACCGCATTCTGCCACGCTTTACGGAAATAATCTTCCTGCTTTGCTGCATCATAACCCACCATTACCGACCCAGATTTATACGAAAACCCAGCAGGCTCACAAATTTCAAAGCCAATATGGGTATTGTTGGCTGCTCCTCCTGCATGCCACCCGCGATGATCCCAAGGCAAGTATTGCCAAACCTCTTTATCGTCTACAAAAGCGTGTACACATACCTGCCTGTTTATTTCACCGGCCTTGTAAGACTTGTTCCAACGGGAAAACCACTCAACCGCCATTACACCCGGCACAGCCGTCGAATGTACCATGATTCCTTTAGGCGTGATTTTGCGGCCTGCTGTATAGCAATCGTTTCGCGTCATGTATTTAGTAAAAAGCTTCATTTCTTTTCATCCTCCTCATTTGAGCGACCATGCAGTTGTTCCAATGCGTTTTTCAGCTTTTCAGGAATGGGCAGTCCTATATGTGCTGCATTCTCAAGAATTGAAACTCCCTCGTTACTCAGGTAAAAGAAAATCACTGCTGTCCGGATTGCCCCGCCATTGCCGAGCACCTGGCTGTCGATGATGTGTCCTACACCTACAAGTACAAAAATAAGCACTTTCTTAAAGATGCCCTTGGCCCCGACTTCACTCGAAAGCTTTTTGTCTACAATGGCACACATCACGCCGGTCACATAGTCAATGGCCACAAAAGCGATGAGCGCATATAAAAATCCATCCAGCCCTCCAAGAAACCAGCCAAGAAATCCGCCAATAGCAGTAAAAACCGCCTGTACCCAGTTCCATACCGTTTTCATTGTCTTAACCCTCCGTTCAACTTGAATTTTGCATATAAAAAAGCGCCCTGCCTTAAAGCAAAGCGCTGAATATATAAAACTTTTAACCTATATTTGCTTCGGAAGCGCCTCCCACAGCCGCATATCCTCCTGCCCAAGCGACCAGATGGCTATACCTCGCAGTTTCCATCGATAAGCCGCTTCGTTTGCCCAGTAAACAAGGCTGTCCACATCCTGATAATACAGAATAGAAAAACCATCTGCATCTCCGAGGAAGAGACGGGATATCCAGATATTGATGTCTTTCGGTATAATCTTTACTTCATAGTCATTACCGCAAGAAAGAACCAAAAGTTGTGAGTGGAAGAAGTCATAGTCCATCGAAATGTCCTCACTGCGAGTTATCGATTCCTCCACATCGCTATTTACTGAAAACACCTGAAATTCATCATCCCACGTGACACCAGTGCGAGCAAGCCTGCCAAAGCTGGTTATAGTTCCATCCGGGAGTTCCACATCAAAACGCTCGTATGGTTCATATACCCATGCATCGCCCAGCCGCAGCAGCTCGCATACCGTCCGGTTGTCCGAGCAGTACCCTGCATAACCACTACCACCGATTACATTCACTGTGAAGCGCAGGGTTGAAGCTGCACCTGAATATACTCTTACCTTATTGCCGCGTTTTCGCATTTCTATAGTATACATATTCGGATTAGCACGAAGATCGGCATCTGCAGTTTTTGAGAAACTGGTGGAATAGCTACCAAGCAAGGAATTACCTTGATAAAGCTCGACTCTTTGCGTGTCATAATTTAAGCAGCAGAAAATATCTCCAAGGAACACCCCAGCCCGTCCACTGCTATTTTGAGGGAAAGCCAGCCTTGCCCGGATATGAATATCGGAAAACCCGTCGTATTTCCATGCAAGTTTGCCATATCCCTCAAGCTGGGAATATGGGCGACTTTCTGTGCTGTCTGGGTCTTGCCAAACATCCCATTCGCCATCCAGCACAGTCCAGTAGTTTTCAGGCAGGATGTTCCTGTCTCGAAAATCCTCATACCAAATAAGCGCCGAGTCGGGTTTTCTTCGCAACATTTCAAAGGTCAGTTTAAACCCTCGATCCGGCTCAACCATCACACCATTTACATCCTTGAACCGCCGGGGAGAGAGCATAAAGCTGGCTTCACCGGCAAAGGGATACTCCGAAAATCCACTGCAAACCCTAAAACCGTAAAACTGGACTCCCGGCACACCACCGCTTATGCTGACAGCATGCGTTCCCTCTTGGAGAAATACACCTTTTGCAAGTGTCAACCAGCAAACTCTTCTCCAGTATGGCCACCATAAACGGTTCTCGCTGAAAGTCTTTGATTCACCATCAAGGGAAACGATAATCGCATTTTTGTCCCAGTAAGGAAAGCAAAGCTGTACTGCAATATCGTAATATCCCGCTTCTCTTATCTCAAAACGGTACTCTGCTGACGCCTGGTCATCTCCAAGTGAGGCCATCTCATCAGTAATAATGACATTTCCTTCGTATTCATCCGGAACTCCGTTCCTGTCAATATAAATGGTTCCGAACTCCGCTTTCTGCTCCTTGCCATAGCTTGTCAAATATCTTCGCCTGTTATAAACCCCTTTTAGCAGCGGATATTCCCAGGATACAGCATCCCATCCTTCCATATAATCATATACATGAGGAAGAGCCCAAGGTACTTTGTTATAGTCATCCCAGTAAGTCACAATTGGAATAAACGGCTGGGGCGGTGCATCACCTGTGAAATTGTAAACCCCAGTCATCCTGTATTTAGCCGCATAGTATGTATTAGACACTCCTCGATAGGTTATTCCGAGGTTTTCAGGCGTATCATGGATCCTCCAGTTCCAGCCATAAGCAGGCAGACCCATGAATATCTTGTCCGGCGACATAACGGAAACAGCATAATCATATATGCTCTCAAGCCAGTCACGGGGAGATACCGGACCGGGAGCAGAACCCGCCCATGCCATGCCGTAGCTCATGATGGCGGCGGTATCGCAATAGTTGTTAAGATCGGCATACACACACCAGTTTTCGCCTCCCACCGAGCCTTGAACACCGGTCATACCCGGCAGGCAGATGTTGACAAGCTTTGTTGCATCATAAGACTTAACTGTATTGTATATATCCCTAAATAGTGCATTCGCCGCATCCTTGTTTTCATAACCGCCACCGCGCTCCAGGTCAATATCTACCCCAGCGCACCATGGATGCTTGTTCATTATTCGGATGATTTCAGTGAGAAACTTATCTTTTGCACCGTTTTCGTTGTTGCGAAGTGCAGTAAAAATATTGGCTATTCCATGATTCATAATAGTGAGCAGCCACTTAATATGAGACCATTTCTGAATATACGGAAGCATGCTGCTGATGCTGGTACCGGTTTCAGTAATTGTGCCTGTTGCGTCAACCTCAAAAGTAAAAATGCCTACCGTATCAAGGCGGTCACCATAGTCTCTAAGTGCTTCATACATTCGGGCATTTCCCATAAAACTCCACACCATGCACCGTTTGCCTTTTAAGAAATCCCTCACAACCGATCACCGCCCTCTTGCATCTCCTGAAATTCAAAGAGTACCCGCGCCGACTTTCTCTCTTCCAGCTTCACCATATGTTTGCTATCCCATGCCGCAGAGTATTGATAAAATCCATCCTTACGAGTAGGGCTTCCGTTTTTAAGGCATTGGCGGGTGGAAGCCTTGAGCGCCAGCTCATCGCCTGCATTAACCGGGTCAAGAAACTTTACCTTATGCGCGCCTATACCTTGGGATATTTCAATACTTCCTGCGGCCATATCCTGTATAGGATAGATATAGCAGTCAAGGCCAGCAGAAGTTTTGCCAAGGTTGAATAAAATTACAGTCTCCGCTGTTCGCACCACACCGTTATAATGCCGGGGCGGAACTGGCTGCCCGTTTTCCTGCATTTTCGTTAACATTTTGCTCGTGTGGACGGTATAGCCTGTTAACTGATCACCATCCTCAAGCTGCAGGTCGGTGAAATAGATTATTCCGGTACAGTCGGAAATCTTGAGTGTCACAGTTACGCTCACCACATGATTATTGTTTTTTAATTGTATGGTTTCTGCAAACCTTGAAAACTTCATAGTTTTTTCCTCCAAAACCATTTGACAAACATAGGCATTAATGCTAAACTATAATTTGATTTTATATTTGGAGGCTAGTATACACCTATGTATGGTATTTTTCGTATTCGTAAATAAAAGTGCACAGAAAGAAAGATAGCTCATAGCAGCATCTTTGTTTTTGTGCACCTTTTTCGATTACGAAAAAACGAAAGAGGTGTATTTTTTATGCCCCAAAATAGAAAAAAAGGGACAACTCCGCCCATTTGGGTATCTCAAAACTTTTTAACAAGTTACAAAATTATCAACAGAATTATTCGCAGAACAACCCTTAACAAAAAAGATCATGTTATTGAAATTGGTCCGGGAAAGGGTCATATAACAGGTTTCTTGATAAAAAGATGCCGGAAAGTTTCGGCAATTGAAATTGACGGCCGTTTATATAATAAATTGACAGCAAAATTCAAGGACGTCAAAAATATCCGTATATATCATCAGGACTTTTTGAAATGGAAACTTCCTAATTATGAAGATTATAAAGTTTTTTCAAATATCCCTTTTTGCTTCACTACGGATATTATGCGAAAATTGACGGAATGCAAAAACGCACCTTCTGAAGCATGGCTTACCATGGAAAAAGGCGCAGCCAAACGTTTTATGGGTGAGCCTTCAGAATCATTGCGTTCTCTGCTTATAAAGCCCAAGTTCGATTTAGATATTGCTTACTATTTCAGCAGGGAGGATTTCCATCCCAAACCAAGCGTTGATGCAGTACTTCTTCACCTTAAGAAAAAGAGCCAACCGGACATACCCGCAAACCAGTGGTTTGCCTATGAACAATTTGTTTCAAAGGCACTAAAATATGGATTCCGCAGTCTTTTTACAAGCAAGCAGTTATCTAGGGCATTCCGTCAGGCTGGTGTGCAAAATAAAAATATTACTCCTACAGAGATTCTTTATGTTCAGTGGCTCTGCCTTTTCCGATGCTACTGGGAGCATGTGTTAGGCAGAAAATAATTTTAGCGGCTCATTACCCGTCCAATGTCCACCGGATTTCGCATACATGCCCGATCCATCCAGTGGAAACCGAACCGCCCTGAAGCAATAAGTCTGTAAAGTACACTGTGCCGATGCAGTCAGTGACGCACAGCCTGATGGTGATAGATTTGACTCTGCTGATACTTTTGGGAGAAATACTGTGTGCAATCTGATTGAAATATGCCATATCATCACCCTCAAATTAGGTCTATAAATCTTGTTTCTGTTGTACCGTCCTCGTATTCAATGACTATCTCAACACCAACTTGGCCGTTTTCGCCCTTTTCAAGGTTTTCGGAAGCAATCTGCGCTGAAAATGTATAACTTTTACGCGTTGCTGGATATACCGTCTGTGACAGACTCTTTGTCATACCAGGTACACCAACAGCCTTGAAGGAAGCAGTTCCCGAAACACCATTCTCAGTATCTACTTCAAAACCGGAATTTACCCAGTAGGCAAAACCATCATCCGCCCTGGAATTGCGCAGATGGTTGAATGGTACCATATCTTTAATTTCCTGACGGTTTATCAACTCTGCTGAGGACAGCGCATCTGCGGCCTTGTCCCACTGTGCTGAAGAATCGCCGAGTTCCCGCAGTTTAGTTGAAAGCTCGATCACTGTTTTCCAAGGCTCCTGCAAGTTATACTGCCTACGCACAACACGTGTCTTTACCAAAAGGCCTAGTTCTTTATCGTCCACTGTAACAATATCACCCAGTTTCCATGCTTCGTGCTCATAACCGGTTAGCGCAGATAAATCCATTGCAGACAGTACATAAGAAACGCGAGGCTTCGAATATTCTGCAAGCCGCATTTTTGCATATTCCAGCATCTGATACGGATTTGTAAACGACGAACAATCAAGCGTCGACACCCTCACTTCACTGGAAAAAGTGTAATCTTCCACGTATTCCTTACCTCCATTAATTGAAGCGAAGGTCAATCCGTCCTTTCCATAAGCATAGAGCCTTGTCACTAATTCGCGTGTATCGACTACCCGCTGAATACTTTTCAAATTCTTTCTATATGAAAAAAGCGCTCCGCTATCAGTACCACTAAAAGTCAAAAGGTGTACCTGGCGGTTGGCGCTGTCAAACACCAGATCGCCGCCATAAATATTCTGTACGGTGCGAAGGATGAATAAGGCATTTTTTTCTGTACACTGCCATGTCCGTTTCGTAGTGACAGTAACATTTCCTACTGTCCAACCTGTACCCAAAAGTGCATATTGCATCGGAACATCTGCAGTATCTGCATTGAATTCCCTAGGTTCTTTTTCCGCACTGAAAGACAGATCGTAAAATACCGCTTCAGCATATACTTGCGTAATAACACGCCCATCTTCGCTTTTATTGTCCGTTAAGGTTCGGATCCGGTAAATGTCATTTACGATTTGCACTTGTTTTTCATTTTCCAGTGTGCTTCTTTTTGGATCATGGAACGGAAGCTTGAATTCCAGCGTATCCGCACCGTTCACTTCACCAGTGACAATGATATCAAAGGCATTTTCAAGAACAGCTTCCCATGCTCCGTTTTTATCCAAAACCACAGGACGGGCAAAGCCTAATTTCTCATAGGGAGCTTTCGGTATATCATGAAGCTGTATTTCCAGAAGTTTTGGCGTCCTCAACGGATCGCTGCTGGTAAGGGTAACACGGAACCTTATATATTGCCGATTTGGCGATTGAAGTTCACCGCTGGTTCCCACAGCCTGCCATGCAGACCATTCTTCAAGATCATCGCTTGTGCTGGTCTCTACTAAAGACACTGAAGTAACACCTGCAGTATATTCGCTTGCGACAGCTACACGTCCGCTGCCCGATAATGCACATGGAACCGCCCTTGTATAAAGTACGCCACTTGCAGGATACTCGCCATCTGTTGCTTTGAGGGAGACTGCGCCAGGCTCTGCCAAAGCATCTACATCCGAAGCCGCATCCCCACCGTTTGCATGTAAAGACGACTTAAAATATAACAGCAAATCATCAGCTGTAAGCTGTGAGTCCGTTTCCAGAAACCAGTCGTCGAAGCCTCCGGCATAGTAGTAGGTATTTGCATGCATCCCCATAATAATGTCTGCTATACATTCCCGATTCAGCTCTCCCGAAAAGGAACGCACAGGCGACACCCAGGTTGCCCCGTCGCTGCGATCGCATATGATGTTCTGTACCTTTTTGTTGCTTACTTCAATGATGGAGGCGATAAAATACCAGCCGCCGTTTTTCAAGGTAATGGTAGCTGTTTCACTCTGGTCGTAGATTAGTGTGCCGGAGGAGTTATACAACATAAGCCTAAGTCTCCCTTGATAAAGTGAAACATAAAAAATTGGCTGACCGGGTCCTTGGCGGGTATTGAATATGGGTATATATGTCTGGCCGACCGAATAGGTGGTAGGATTAATCCAACCGCCTACAACAATCTTTTCGCCCAGATTGCTAAAGAAACTCCCATCATACGATAAGCGTAATTCCCAATTCTATGATTTTCGGCATATTGTTCGTCACAAAGTCAATGATTGTTGTAATTATCCTCGGCAGTGCTTC
Source organism: Acetivibrio saccincola (assembly GCF_002844395.1). Classification (NCBI taxonomy): domain Bacteria; kingdom Bacillati; phylum Bacillota; class Clostridia; order Acetivibrionales; family Acetivibrionaceae; genus Acetivibrio; species Acetivibrio saccincola. Next base: position 3,033,599 of record NZ_CP025197.1, read on the forward strand.
AATTAGTTCTGGCAATGCATTTAAAAGTCCCTGCGCCAGTCCCTGAATCAATGTAAAAGCAGCTTCAAGGATTTTGTCCATATTATCCAGCAGCCCTTGCACAATGGTGATCACTGCTTGAACCGCTGCTGGAATTAGCTCCGGTAATGCTTCTCCAAGCCCCATTACCAACGCTGTGATTAGCTGCACCGCTGCATCAATGAGTAAAGGCAGGTTATCAATAAGCGCTCCGACAATGGTCATGACCGCATCTACTGCTGCTGGAATCAGCTCCGGCAGCAGGCTCAAGAGAGTTTGAAGCACCTGAGAGAACAATTCAGTTACAGTTTGCAACAGCACGGGAAGCAGATCTTTGACTGCTGAGATAATCGCACCGGTTGCCTCCGGCAGAGCAGCCACTATATTTTCCAAAACCGGTACGATATTTTTAACTACAGCCTGAAAGGCATCCACAAGATTTTGTGTTAGGTTCGTCATATCAGCGTTCGCATTGCCAAGTCCTGCTATAAACGAACTTAGAGAGGCTTGTAAAAGACCAATGGAACCGCTGATGGTCTGGGTAGACTCTCTTGCGAAGTTGCCAGCATACTGTTCGGTTTTTTCAAAAAACATCTGCATGGCGATCTCGGCCTTTTCGGCATTGGTTGCGCTATTCCAGGCAAAATCCAGCCCTTTTGCAAGAGCATAAGCTTCGATGGTAGTGGCGTTCATGGCGACACCCAGATTATCCATCATGGTGAAGTTACCCTTGGCTGCGCCGGCGATAGATTCCATGGCAGTCTGCATATCAATACCCATAACCGAAGCCATGTCTGCCGCCCGCTGCATGGCCTTCTCAGTAAGCTCCAGACTTTTTTGCTGATCGACACCAGCACCCTGAAACAATGCGCCCATTTTGTTGGCGGTGGCAAGATACTCGGATTGAGACAAGCCCAGATTCTTGTAGGCTTCTTCTCCCGTTTTTTGGATACGTGCAGCATATTCGCCAAACACAGCTTCAGAACCGCCAAGGTTCTGCTCAAGCTCACCAAACTGCTCCACGACCTCTTTTCCCAGCTTGATGGCAGCCGCGCCCGCTGCGGCCGCTGCAGCACCCATAGCCGCGCCAACACCTTTAAGAACGCTGCCCAGCTTCTCAAATTTCGAGCTGGATTTTTCGGCATTGTCTCCACTTTCCTTCAATTCGTCCCCAAGCTCGTCTGCACTTTCAGCAGACTGTTCGAGCTCGCGCTCCATTTTGTTCAGTTCGGCTTTTGCATTATTAAGCTGTATTTGCCACGACTGAGTACGTCTGTCGGTTTCTCCGAAAGATGAGGCGGCATTGGCAAGCGCTTTCTCCAAAGTAGCTATTTTTTCTTTCTGCAATTCGATCTCTTTGTTAAGCACCTTGTTTCTTGCAGTAACAGCTTCAACTGACTTATCCTGCTGTCGAACTGAGATGCAACCAGGTTCATTTCGCTACCCAGTACCTTAAAACTTTGGTTGATCTCACGAATGGCGTTTTTAAATTCCTTTTCGCCTTCAATCCCGATCTTCAAGCCAAAATTGTCTGCCACATAACCGCCTCCTTTCGAGTAAAAATTAAAAAATTATAAAAGGCTATTGTATTTCAATGCGGTTTGGCATATACTAATAGTAGGGAAAGTAGGGAATTTCCTGCTTTTCAAATCCTAAAAAGGAGGACTTAGCATGAACGTTCCCATAGTTGATAATGCAAAGGTAATGGCCAAAGGCCAGATCACGCTGCCAAAAGATATCCGCTCCAAACTTCGCCTTTCCACCGGAGACCGCGTCACCCTCATTTGCGAGGAAGACCGGGTTATCCTTATGAACTCCGCTGTCTACGCCATGAAAATGCTGCAGAAAGAAATGGAGGGCGAAGCGGAAAAAGCCGGGATCCGCAATGATGACGATGTTATGGATCTGGTGAAGGACGTCCGCGCGGAGATTGAAGGGCTATGAGAGTGTTAATTGACACCAACATCCTGATCTCCGCTTCCTTGAGCTGCGAAGGAACGCCTTATCAAGCGTACATTAAAGCTGTAACACACCCTAACCACGGTATGGTTTGCGATCAAAACATCGATGAGCTTCGCCGGGTATACAACCGGAAATTCCCCCATAAGATCCAGGCGCTTGAACGCTTTTTGGCGATTGCGCTTACCGTTCTTGAAGTTGTTCCAACTCCCGCAGTTGACGTGTCGGATGAGGCGCTTGTCCGGGACGCATCCGACAGGCCAATACTCAGGGCGGCTATTGCGGCAAAAGCTGACGTGCTTGTAACCGGAGATAGGGATTTCCTTGAATCCGGCGTAACAAACCCAAAGATCGTAACAGCGGCAGAGTTTCTGCAAATGGAATAAAAGCAGCTTTTTAAAGCAGGGATTACAGCCACCCTGCTTTTTGCTGCTTATATTCCATAAGGTATCACATCATCAATGGTCAGCATCCGCTTTGGTTTGGCCAGCCCTAAAAACTGCTTATGGCACTCCCATAAATCAAGCAGGTACCCAATAGGCATTAGCCATACTTCATCCTCTGAACGGTTAAGCTGAACAGTACCGTAATATAGAAGCCGAGTGAACAATTCCTCATCGCTCACTCGGCCGGTGTGTTTTTTAAGTCATCCTCACTTTCAACGTTTCTTTTGGTACCCTTGAACATTGCTTCCATGATAGCGTCTTTATATGCTGCCAGTTCCAAAGGAGACGTGAGAAGTTCCACTGTCTCTTCAGTCAGGAGTTCACGTTTATCCTGATTTTTGAGGTTGTGTATCAAAATGCTCTGGTTAGCCAGCAGTGTAATCAGCCATACCACTTCGTCAAGAGCCATCTCGAAGTTCTCGGTTTTCATCAGTTTCGTGCCGAGGTTTTCAAGACCGCCGTACCTTTTTGCAATCTCCTTTGTCGCTTTAGTGGTTAGAATAAGCTGATATTCTTCATCGCCGATTTTGATAATTGCGCTTCTGTCATTATCCTGCATTATTCGCTGCCTCCTCCCACAGCAAATACCGGCTCATAAACTTCCGTATACCAGCCGGTAATAGTTTCAGGCGATACACCGGGATCGTCTTCGCTGACCTCCGCCTTCCAAGGGTGCTTTCCCTGGCCATCTGGTTTGTTACGTCTCATGACTGTCCCTTCAATGGTGGGTGTCGAAAAGGTAATGCTGTCACCTTTCGTTTGCAGATTTGTAGCCGTGATTCCGAATTTCACCCTGTAAAGCCAAAAATACCTGTACTTGCCGTTAGCTTTCTTGGCTCTAAAGCCGATTGCCACAGGCGCACCTCCATCCTCGCTGGTGGAAATCAGCACCTTATTGTCATCAAGAGTGGCTCCCGTCAAAACCTCAGCAGCGTCTACTCCGATATCTGCAACACCAAGAGTCAGTGTGCCGCTTTGAAATTCCTTGACCACTTCTGCCGCCCCGTCATCGGCATAAAGTGTCGCCTCTGCCAGTCAGTTCAGGACAGCCGGGAAAGGAGCAAGGCCTTTTTGGTTTTCTTGGCATCTGGCCACCTCCTTTACGCGTATAAAAAAGCCCTCACAGGTTCATCCCATGAAGGCTTATCCATAACTTTTCACAATACCATTATATTTGGATTTATAATGAATTTCATCTCATAAAAATCTCATCTTGAACACTGAATAGCATATTTGTTATTTACCCATGGCATCCTACCATTATAATATTTATCCGAAATATACCGCTGCATATCGGGTGGTAAAGCTGCAAGCAAAAGATAAGCCTTTTTCCTATCTTCCTCTAACTCCTGGGGGCTTTTATAGAAGGAACATTTATCTTGCAAGCACTTGAGTACAGTCAGGATATTGCAGCCATTCCTTCCGTTACCGCCAAAACAATTATCATACATCTTTCCTCACTCCTGTTTTATGGCATAAAAAAAGCCCCGAAGGGCTTATGCGTTTTAAATGTCATTTTTTCACGATATCATTATATATTGGATACCTGTGTCTTACATCTCATAAAAATCTCATTACTACTTCCCGTATAAAAGCAGTGCCAGATGATTAAGTGCCTTATCCTTCCTACGGTACACCTGTGCTCTTTCAAGAAACAGCTTCTCTCCGATGTTTGCTACAGCTTCTGTCTTGCTCACATCATTAACAAAAAATTCTGTCAGTATAAACTGTTCTTCCTCCGACAGGGCTTCTCAAGCAGGCTTGAACCACTCCATATATTCTAATGCCCGTCTGTAACGTTCTTTCAACACATCAATCTCGTCAAGGCAAGCAGCAAGGCGTTCTTCGCCGCTTTTGGGATTGTGTTTGCCCGGAACTCCGGTATTCTTTGCACTATGAGGGCTTGTCATACAGGTTTCAATTTCATATATATCCTCATCACTGTGTTCGATAATGTACTGCATGCTGCTGTAATCTTTCAAAGCTTCAACAGCAGCCGCTTTTTTATCTAAATACTGCCATGCAATCAGCATATCGCACCTCCAAAAAATCAAGATAAAAACCTTGATCTTTGAAGCAGTGTGCTTTTTTGCGTTGCTTTGCAGTGCTTGTTTCCTTGTTCGTTATGTCTTCGTTCTTTATAGAAGGCCATGCTTTTCCAGAATAACCTTCACCTCATCTACCGAATGGACAACCGCTGCCACGCCTCCGGCATTGAGGATTTTCCTTATAGTAGCTTCCTGCAGTTTTGTTGCCTTTCCCGATGGGGTTTTTACTTCAAAAGCTACAAACCGTCCGTTTACACAGGCAATAATGTCCGGTATCCCCGCTGTCCCGTACATACCACCATGTTCCTTCCAGCAAAAGCACCCCGGTACTGTCTTTAAGTACCGGAGGATTTTAGTCACAATACTTTTTTCGGACATAACCGCTTATCCTCCAAAAGTATTCATTTAACTTCATAATTCTCTATAAAAAAACAACCTCCCGGTAAGCATTATCCTTACGTTTCCGGGTAAGGTTGTACTCTTCACATAACGTTCTGCTTTGGATATACAAGTTCTTGTTCTCCTATAGAGTATAATAATAATCTCTTATTTTCTTTGCCATAAGCAATCTTCGCTGTTCCAGAAATTCTTCATAATTTTCAAAAGTCATTGTAAAAATTGATTCTGGTATACAATTCATTCCAAGGTTTTCTTTTAACTCTTCCAGACTATTTATACCGCCATACTTCAGTCCACCGCCACTGCACTGTTGAATTAAATCGGCAAAGTATTCTTTCGGAGCCTTGTTCCCAATTTTTATATTAATTTCAGATTGCATATAAACATAATTTGCAATTTGGTTATACTGACTTTTCTTCATTCCATTCTTTCTAAGATAATCTTTGGGAAAAATATGATGTATGTCTCCCAAGTTAAATATAAGCTCACTGACAGTAATATCCTTTGAAAGGAACCCTTTCTCATTATTTTTAACCTGTGCTGCAAGGAATACATTGAATATGGGACTGGCGGATGATGAAGTGTCAAGTTCCTGAATCAGTGCAACATTCCAAAATGCTTCTGATAGTTCTGCGCTTTCAATACTTTTAAGATACTCATTAAAGCCACGGGAAGCAATATTTCTAATATCATAGTCGAACATTGATTCCGGTGATCCGGAATACCTCCCCGTTAACATGGACAATACAAACCATTTGCGAACATATGACTCTATTTCAGCCGGATTATATCCATTTGAACGCAAAGTAAGGTATAAGATGTATGCGAAATTTAAAGCATTTTTGGAACGTATCATGTGTGATGTAATAAAACCAGCTGATTTTATTATCATTATAAATTTCTTAAAATTATTCTCATTAATAAAATCTATAATTCCTTTACTGAGTTTTTCAAAGGATTCCCTTGCAATATCCTCTTCATAGGTCCTTGTTTCAAAATTTCGTCCGGATAATAAACTAACAAGATCTGCAAGCTTGCCCCTACTGAATTTATAAGTAAAAGCCACTCGTAAAAGATCTGTATAATAAGGATCATATATATCATCATGCTCATTTTTTAACCATGACATTTTCTTAAAATATTCTGTTTCCGCAAAATCTTTATCATAATCAGTGATATGGTAATAAAACTCAGGAGATACTGTCAGATGGCAAAAATAATCTATGCATTTTCTCAGTGTTGAACCTCCATAAGATTCATTTGCGGCTATTTTTGACATTGCAAAATCAGCTTGGCTTAGAACCACACCTTTAGAATTAATTCTTATAAAAATTTCGGTTACAGTTTCAATATCAAGATCTGATGACAATTCTATAAGGCCGATTTGTTTATGCATTATTTTTCTAAGACTTTCTATCCTTTCATATATCAACTCGGGATCAAAATCCGGATTATTCCTGCAGTATTGATTTATAAACTTAATTATATTTATATCTTGTGAAAAGATTTGAGATATATCGGGTATCCACTTATTGTCCTTCTCTATTGCCGTATTAAAGACTTCAAATCTTTGCTCAATCGGATGGAAAGAGATTTTTATTCTTACTTTTTTATATTTATTATTTATAACATATTCTCCCAGGATAGCCGCTGTAAGTGCTGTTACCCTTTGCTGACCATCTATTAAAATTTTCTTTCCTTCGGATATTGTACCATCTTTAAGCCTGATATTCGGATTTTTCCATATAATTATATAGCCTATAGGGTAGCCCTGATACAATGAATCCATTAAATCCCTCACTTTTGAAGCATCCCATACAAAAGGCCGTTGTATCTCAGGAATTGCAATTTCCCCTGACTTAACCCAGGCTAAAACAGTTTCTATTAAGTATTGATTTACTGAATATTTTTGTGTCTGCACTATAACCACCTCTCATATTAAACATATCCATTTGACATTGTTCTTGGACATATCTGCTGACGATAGACTGCATTGCCATAACACCCTTAAACATAGCTGTTGATGCCATTATATAACAATCCGGTCTAAAATCAAACATTCATTTGTCCCATAGTGTAAAGTTTTTGTAGGCATAAAAAAGCAAGTTACCTACTCAATGTGGTATTATCAAGTCAACAATCAAACATAACCAACAGAAACCTGCTATTATGATTGTACGTGAAATTTACGAAAAAATCATCCCCGAAATTGAGAAAAAAGTGGCGGAGGGATTGTCAAACGGGTCAGGATTTTCAGAACTGGCAGCCATAGTACATGAATGGGTAAACAAACTGGGGGTCCGAATCCTTGAACAGATAGCAGAAGATGCAGATAAAGCGTTCAAGGACTCAGCAGAAAGGAAACGACATTGGCAAATTGTCCGGAAAGATACACGCGGGATACTGACAGCCATGGGGCAAGTGAATATCACAAGGAATTATTACCGTCATAAAAAGACCGGAGAATATTCACACCTGGTGGATGAAGTATTGAAGCTTCCAGCCTATGACCGAACAGATGAGGGACTGAAAGCTGATCTGATATTAAAGGCATCGGGTATGTCCTACAGCAAAGCCGGAAGATCGAACAGTTATGCCGAGGTGAGCCGACAGACAGTTATGAGGTGCATAAGAGAGGCAGGAACGCTGGTACATGTTCCTGAATGCAGCAAGAAAAAGTCGGTACCGGTCTTATATGTTGAAGCAGATGAAGACCATGTGGCCCATCAGGACGGTCAGAACAGACAAGCAAAGTTAGTGTACGTACATGAAGGAGCCAAGCGAAATGGAAAGCGGTGTGAGCTTCAGAATGTTCACTATTTTGCGAGCACAAGCACAGATACTGAATCCTTGTGGACAGAAGTTTTGGAATACATAGACCAGACTTATGAGTTGGATCAGATAGAGAGGATTTATATAGCCGGTGATGGAGCTGGATGGATCAAAGAAAACACATGATAATGAACCAAGAATACCCAGGAAAACAGTAAATAGCATTCGCAGACGAGTTATGAAGAGCTTTGAAAACATAGGCAATATACCTGTTCTGCAGATGGCAGGCAGGACGAGCAGAGCTTATTTGGTAATTAGAGGTATTCAACGCGGGAACTTGATGTATTGAGTAGGAGTTTGATATTTATTCCTACAAATTCTTGACGCTATCGTAGCAACGGTTCATATTGATTGTTGCAACTTTTAGTTATATAATTACACTTTCCAAATTTTTTATAATAATCTCTAAGCGATTTAGGAAATTTAATCCCTGATTCAGCTTCCTTTTCTGCAATTTCCTCCTCTGAATTTCCAAAGCTTTCAATACAATAAGCAGATAAAAGCTTTTCCAATACTTCAAAAGTTGCTTTCAAACAACGGCACCTCCGACATAATAAATTACCTGTGCATGCCTGTAGCAAGGGTAAAATAAAAAAGCTAAAAAACACCAGATATTCGGTAAAATACTGCTGTCAGTACTTGCCAGCTTCGCTGGACGTACACTTTTATACTGTTTGAATTAATATTCGCAGACAGTTCAGGGACTTTGTCACTGTATACATAAACTATACGTAAAATAGTTACACTACACTGGAATATTACTAATAATTAGAAGCACAACACATATGATTAGACATGTTATAACCAAAGCCTTTTTTCTATTCTCCCGAATCCATACGTATTTCTTTCCAAGAAAATAAAAAGAAACACTAAGAATAGCTTCCACCAACAAAATAGTTATGATTCCAATGATACCACCTAAGAAATTTTTAATATTCCAATTCCCTCTTGACATACATAGAATACATCCTGCAATAACCGCAACAACCACTACATTTAAAATAATCTTTAGAAAAGAGTCATAAATTTCACCGTCAACAGATGTCCAGCTAAAATAACTTGTTACAATTTTCTTCTCTATGTGAAAAATATCCTTTGCAATATCAATAAAAGTGTTTCCTTTCTTCTCTTCTTCAACAATGATATTCCAATACAAATCAGCATCAAAGGAAGCTATTTCAACCTTATCTTCTAACATCTTGCAAGTCAGGTTCTTTGCACCATTCAACTCGTTGATTTGTTTTTGAAGGTTAACAATATTCTCTCCAAGTACCTCTGCCATTGTTTTTGCTCCATCAAAAATATCCAATATATCATTAACGGATAGACCTATCTTGCGAAGAATAACAATCTTCTTTAATCGTATAATATCCATTTGTGAATAATCACGATATCCATTCTCTCCTCTTTTTGGCTCAATAAGTCCCTCCCTTAATATACTCTCGTTTTCTTCACTTATCTTCGTTTTTCGCAGAATTTCACTTCGATTTGCTTAAGCTTTCCCCCTAGATGTTGCATAAATCTGGTAGCTCTGTGGTTTCAGGCAGAGAAAATAAACCGCATGTGTTTTTCTATCTCGGCCGTCGGGATTCCACATCAACTCCAGGTAGCAAACCTCCCATGTCTTCCGGCATCAATTGTGCCTAATTCCTTCGTCCTGCTTATCCTAAAGGTGGAACGTCAATCATGCTCCTAAACTGGGTCTTTGCCCTAAAGGTAAAATTCAACTTGACTGCCCCGGCTCCAAAACTATTTGCTTTTAATTAGATATATTATTAGGTATTTGATTCCCCTTTTCCACTCATAAACCTCGATTTAATGCATGTTTTATTTACTAAATATATCGTTCAAGATTCCCAGCATAATTGAATTAAGATTTAATAGTCCACGTATACTTGAATCAACGTTTTCGACATAAGGCACTAACTTTTTCAGTATTAATAATAACTTTTCCTTGTTTTCAGGGTTTATAATATCGTAAACAAAAGCTAGAAAGCAAAAAACACCTTCCATAATATACAAATCTCCTATTAGTGGGAGTTTTGTTGTAAATGAAGTTCCTATAAGAGAGATTTTAAATTTTTGATTTTTTGGAACTTCCGATAGAGATATCATTTGAATAGTGCTTTCACTCATGTAATAAAGCCTTCTATATATTTGATCTGCAACAAATGCATTTGAACTTGAAAATACCCAAGCTATTTTAATAATAAATGCTACTGCTGCATGTATATACTGTTGCTCATACTCTATATTTGAATCAACATGCAATTTTTCATTTTCAGTTACCCAAAAAACAACGTCGTATTCTTTGTTCTTTTTTCTTTTTTTTAATAAAATATACAAACCGAATATTACTAGAACTACCCCGGTAACAAGATACCAATTCATATAAATCTTCCTCACTTATTTCTTCTTCCTCTTAGACTATACAAATATTATATAATAATTGTAAACCTAAAACAATTTATGTTATTACTAACATCAAGCATATATATGTCACCGCCGGGATATAATTGACCCATAGCGCCGGACAAGAATTGACCCACACCAAACCAACGGTTTACCATAAAGTGTGACAAATACTTTTATGGGAGATGACCGTATGATAAGGAGTGGGCTAATTAACATGATACGCGAAAATGTGCGAAAAGGAAAGAGTGCATATGCCGTAGGCAAGGAATTGGCATATCAAAGAACACAGCAAAGAAGTATATGCATCAGCCAAAAACAGAACATGGGCTAAAGGGAAGGACAAGACCAACAAAACTTGATCCTTTCAAGCCTCAAATAAATGAAATGATGGAGAACGGGATATTCAACTGTGTTGTAATTTTAGAACGGCTGCAAGATATGGGATATACCGGAGGTATCACTATTATCAAAGACTATGTGAAGCCGTTCAGGCCTGCCAGAAGCGCTCCGGCAGTACGAAGATACGAAACATTGCCTGGCAAACAGGCGCAAATGGATTGGGGTATTACCCATTACATAGATGAGAAAGGGGAAATACATAAAACGCCCGTTTTCGTAATGATACTGGGCAATTCAAGGTGCAAGTATGTAGAATTTACAAAGCGATGTGATATCTACAGTCTCTTAAGGTGCATGACAAATGCATTCGAGTATTATGGCGGTGTTCCGGAGACAGTTCTTACTGACAGGATGAAGACCGTAATAACAGGCAGCGAAGCCGGAAAGCCGATATGGAACAGCAGGTTTGAGGACTTTGCATCAGAAATGGGGTTTGTACCGAAGGTATGCCGGGTGAGGAAGCCTCAGACGAAGGGAAAAGTAGAACGCCTTGTAAACTATGTAAAGGACAATTTCCTTCCGGGGAGGAAGTTCAAGGATCTGTATGATTTAAACTCCCAGGCACTTATGTGGTGCAGGAAGGTGGACAGCAAAGTTCATGGGACTACAGGAGAAATACCACTTGAAGCTTTAAGTAAAGAACCCCTGCTGCCGCTGCCGGATAAAGCAGTTCGTGATAAATACAGGTGGGAGACCAGGAAAGTGACAAGAGACGGTGTCGTAAGCTATGATGGTGCAAAATACGGTATACCGTGGCAGTACAGCGGCAGGGAAGTAAGGGTCAGGATATTCGGAGGATTCTTCGAAGTTTACTATGGCGAGGTAAGAATAGCACGCCACAGAACAGAGTATGCATCAGGGAGGATCGTATGGTTTAAGGGACAGTATCAGGGTCTTGCTGAAAAAGGTGGGATAGCGGTACCACTTCCCTTTGCCAGGAAGGAAGGAACAGAATCAGTAGAGATACGCCCATTAAGTGTGTATGACGCACTGGCGGGGGTGATATCCAATGGTTGAACTGGAACATGCCCGAAGCATCCTTTCCGAGCTTGGGCTCGCAACAGCCTCAGAACTCCTGGATGCAAAGATTGAAGATGCAATGCATAAAGAGTTATCAACGCTCGCTTTCGTCGCAAGAGATGAGAATGTGATATTTCCAGGTCCTCCGGGTGTTGGGAAGACTCATCTTGCAGTAGGTCTGGCGATGCAAGCCCTAAGGTCTGGTATGACGGTATACTATACCAGCCTGGCACATCTCATAGCAGACTTGAAAAAAGCAGCACAACAAGACAGGCTTAGCCGCAGGTGGCAAGTATATACCCGGCCAGATATACTGATCATTGATGAAGTAGGATATATGCAGTTGGAGCGTACATCAGCGGAATTGCTTTTCAGGGTCATATGCTCAAGGTACGAAAATGGCAGTATAATACTTACCAGCAACAAATACTTTGGCGACTGGGGCGAGCTTATGAATGATACAGTAATAGCTACAGCTATACTGGACAGATTACTGCACCATTCGCACATCATAAACATAAGGGGTGAGAGCTACAGACTAAAAGACAGACTAAAAGGCGGGGTCAGGGTCGTGCCTCCGGCCGATATATCGGTGAAGGGTAACTCGAAAAATGCGTGACCGGCTACTGAAGCCGGCGATTGATCACCGGCGTTTGGGTCAATTTTTAACCGGCGATTGGGTCAAAAATATTCCGGCGTTGACAAAAATAATATCTACGCACACACAATATTCTACATAAATTACCATAATCCTTCATAAAATAAAAAAATATTCATTATTGTCAATAGAAAATTGTTTGATTTCCCTTTGTCGGGGGACAGACTTACAATAAGGTATACGAAATTCAGAGAGACAGGATGACAATTTTTTTGCAGAGTAAATAAGCAAAAATCCCATATATGATAAAACCGCAACCGATCTGTTCACCGGAAGCTTTTACAAACCTGGCCATATATTCTCTTGGCGTAACGTTGTTTCCTGAAGATGCGGTTAAAGGTTCTGATACTGTTAAAACCTCAATCCATCGCTATGCCCGAAACACTTTTATCTTCTTTTTTCCATTTTTGAACTATGTAAATCGTTTATGAATTTCTCATCCGCAGGCAAAGCATCCTTGTAAACGTCCCACTTTTATGTAAAGCTGCCAAGTTCCTCCATGATTTTGACCATTTACCCAGAATTTCTTTAAGCTTTTGGTAGTAATAGATTTCGGGCTGCTCGGGTTCGGGGCAACCTTCAGGGTCGGGATCGGCCGGGAAGCCTAGAGGAGAAGCCTGACAGATGTTGTCCGGACCATTGTTGCCCGGAGTGCTGTCATCATTGATTTCGTCCTTATAGTTTTTGTATGGTTTTCTGTTTCCATGAAAAGAACCCCCTTATCCAGGCTAAACTTTGTTTCTTTATACAGAATTTTAGCAATACCAAATATAATTGTAAATTTTAACCAGTTATGTTCAGTTTGTTTTTTTGAAACAGGTTTCAATACCAAGACTATGAAAACTAAAATTATGTTGCTATTTTATGTAGAATTGTGTAATATTTATATATGATTGCAATAAGTTTAGTAAATTATTTAAACATTTATATTTTGAGCTATAAGGTTGATGATTGATGAATAAGATTAGTTACAGGACTGTTTGCTTTGCCTCTCTCCTGCATGGTATCGGGGAATTCTTCACACGAGATTTGACAATATCTGCAGACAAATCGTTCTATATCTATGAGCTGCTTAACGATGAGAATTGCAGAAAACTAAGCAAGTTTCTGGATGCTGACCTTCTGAAAGATATATTGTTCCATTATTCTGTGCCCGGATACAACATGCAAAACAGTGTATCAAAGAAGTGTATCAGGATAATCGACATAGCTGGCAGGTTATCAAATAAAGATGCCAATGAAGACATCAAATCAAATGCCGAGCATGAATATCTGAACTGCATTTTCTCCAGGCTTGACATAGGGAACGGGTTACCCAGGGCTTCAGCGTATAGGCATGTACCCCTGGAGCCGGATGCGATATTTCCTTTCGATCCGAATTCTGGCGATACACGTAAAAGCGATGATGAAACAATATTACAGCGTGAATTCTGTACATATTGGAATAAAGCACTGGCAGAAGCTAAAACAGTTGAAATGCTTTATCAGATGCTGCTCAGGATACTGGAGCGGTATACATGGTGTATTCCCCTGGATGGACAGTCAGAAATCGCCGACATCTCACTGTATGATCATCTCCGGCTTACTTCCGCAATCGCGGCATGTCTCTGCAAAAAACACAGTGAAGATCCGCAGTTCGATGAGAGGCTGATGGAAGATGATTCCCATGACAGTTTTATACTCGCGGAGGGAGATTTCTCAGGGATACAGAAATATATTTTCGGCGGGATATCGGAAAAACAGGGCGGCATGGCCAAGAAACTCAGGGCGCGCTCCTTTGTTATTGCTTCACTCGTCAACCTGGCGGCAAGGGCGCTGATCGACCGTTGTGATGTGCCGGCTTCCTGCATTTTGATGAATTCGGGCGGTAACTTTTTCATTCTGTTGCCTAATACCGAATCGGTCAAAACAAAACTGACGGACTTCCAGAATGAAATCGACAAAAAACTGTTTGACACGTTCCAGGGCGGTGTGGCCCTTCATATAGCCTATACCTGCATGTGCGGGAATGACTTTGGATCTTTCGGCGATAAGATACGAGAAACAAAGGAGCAACTTGCCATCAGGAAAAGACAGCCATATGCCAGCCTTTTGCATAATGACGGGCGTTGGACCGAAGCACAGCCTTTCAGCACTGACGCTTATGAAAAGAAACTGGGGATCTGCAAAGGATGCGGAAATGAATTTGCCGAGTTTGAAACAGAGGATGGCCCTATAGGTCGGCGCTGCAAACAGGAAACAGAGATTGGCCGCCATTTGGTCAAGACAAAGGTCATCACTCTTATCCGGTCTGATATGGGCCTGTTATCGCTTGGCGATTGGTCTGTGCTTCCATATGGGGCTGAAGGTGAGATATATGCACTCAAAAGTGATGATTCGGATTATTTACTGGCTCCGCTGTGGCGCCAGGCCAATCATGTGCCTGCTAATTCAAAAAGGATTCTTACGTTTGAAGAAATATCAGACAAATCGGAAGGTGTGAACTGGCTGGGATACCTGAAAGCTGATGTAGACAGGCTGGGAATGCTTTTTACCGTTGGTTTCAGGAAAGAAACCGGAGAAAATTTCGGAAATATTGCCAGGATCGCATCGCTGAGCCGCATGATGGAGATTTTCTTCTCTGAATGGCTGGATAGGTTTGTTGAAAGGAAGTTTCCTGAGTGTTACATAGTTTTTTCAGGCGGAGATGACCTTTTTATCATAGGACCGTGGAACCAGATCATATCACTGGCTATTCAGATTCGCCGGTCTTTCTCCGATTTCACAGGCGGCAATCCCAACACCACGCTTTCCTGCGGCATTTCTTTCAGCCCGGTCAGATTACCGGTAGCATATGCTGCCCGCAGTGCGGAGCGTGCTCTGGACCGTGCAAAGGAAGAGCATTCATTCCTGCATCCAACGGGACGTGACCAGGTATGTATGTTCGATCATGTAATGAAGTGGAAATATGTGCACAAGGTAATGAAGGCGGCAGACAATGTTGTTGGATGGGTGCGTGACGGTAAATTGACTACTGGGGATGTAAGGCGCATGAGGAAATATGCAGAGATGTTTGAGCAGTATACAGCTTCCGGTGGTCAGGACACGAAAGGACTCAGATATGCAGGTCACCTGTCTTATGATATAGGACGCAAAATGAGTGAAAATAGAAAAAGATTGGATATACAGGTCAAGAAATTTATGGAATCATTACGTGATATATCGCAGGAAGGCCTTATCCATCATCTGGGTGTGGTTTGCGATTTTGCTCTGCTAATGAACAGGAAGAAGGGGGAGTGAGCTGATGCGGGACAATTTCAACCATGGCAAAGTATCATATGGCGGCCAGCATGGAAAGGGCAGTTCCTTTAAGGATCTGTCCGGGCTTAAAAACTTGCTTGGCGATATGAACAAACAGTATGTCGAGAACTACTACAATGAGCTTAAGAAAGGATACTTTACGCCCAACGGAGTGCTTAAGAAGGATTTTATCATATTGTATCCTGATATCATTGCCGACAACCTTTCGAGTGGCCGGATGACCTATACACAGATCAGAAATTTTTATGATTATGTGCTTATTGCTGCAAACACTTACAGATATGCAAAAGATGCGGGAGACGACTCGGACGAAACCAAAGAAAAGTTACTTCTCAAAATCAAAAGGCTGGACGGGATGATCACTTATGCATTGGCACGTGACAATCCATCGGTTACAGAAGAATTCCGGCGGTTTATTTTAGCCAACGTCGAAGTGTGTAACACTATTGAAGATGTGGTGAATGGTTTTCTGCCTCATTTCGAGGCGATAGTGGGTTATTTCAAATACAGGAATCCAAAAAGCAAATAAAACAGGGGGGATCAATAAATGCAATTATCGAAAGTTTATAAAATCACCGGAGAGATCGTGTGTATAAGTAATTTGCATATTGGCGGCAGCAAAGACAGCATTGGCATCGGCACAATGGACAATCCGGTAATCAAGCACCCTATTACATCCGATCCCTACATTCCGGGTTCATCCCTGAAGGGGAGGATGCGCTGCAATATGGAAAGACGTCTTGGGAGATATGGAACCTCAAGAGAAGGAAAAGCAGAGCCGTGCAATTGTGGAAAATGCATTGTTTGCAAGGTTTTCGGGACACTGAGAAATTCCGGGATAGGTCCTACAAGGCTTATTGTAAGGGATTCTCCAATGACGGAAGAATCAAAGGAAAAAGGCAGGAGATTTATGGATGAGGAAGGCAAAAGCATTTATGGCGTAAAGCATGAAACCGCGATAGACAGAAAAACAGGCGCAGCACTCGGGGGTTCATTGAGGCCGATCGAATTTGTGCCTGCAGATACAGTTTTCAAACTGGAGATGAACTTGCAAATATATGACGAAGATAATGAGAACGAAATGCTCAATTTTGTGAAAAGAGCGCTGAAAAGCCTGGAAGAAACCTATATTGGCGGGATGGGCAGCCGCGGGTACGGCCAGATCAGATTGCGTAATCTTAAGCTGAATGATGAGCCGTTTGGACTTGAATCGGTCAGCTTCTGAAGCCTGGAGGGGAACAATGAAACTATATCGTATCGGAATCAAGATGCTGTCCGGCAGCAGAACGCCGATGCATTCTGATACATTGTTCGGGAGCATCTGCTGGGCTGTTCTTTACCTGGAGGGAGAGGACAGGCTCAAACTCCTGTTGCAGAATTGCAAAGAGAATAAGCCTGCGTTTATATTTTCGAACGGCTTTCCACGAGGATTTCTTCCGCGTCCTGCCGGCGGGAATTACACCACAGGATTTTCTGAAACCAGTTCAAAATCAGAAATAATGGATTACATGAAAACAGCAAAGAAAATAAAGAAGATAAGCTATATTCCATTGGATGATATACAGAAGATCATACTCGGGGAGAAGATTCCCCTGTATAGTTGCGAACAGCCGGAAGAAGCCAGTATTCACTGGACAACCCACAATACTATTGACAGAAAAACAGGGACATCCCTGGAAGGTGGCCTGTTTCGGGAATTGTACCGTTGGGATGGGGATCTGGATGTATATGTTATGGCGGAAGAGGAGTGGCAGCCTTTGCTAGTGCGTTGCCTTGAGCTTATAAGCTTTTGGGGATACGGCGGGGGAGCATCCCGCGGAAGAGGGGCTTTTGAAATAGAGGAGATATGTGAGGCCGGGTTTAAAACACCTGAAGATCCGAATGCTTATATGACTCTTTCCAGATGCATTCCAACACCGGAAATGCCTGTGCCCTGCCAATACAGGCTAGATGTGAAATATGGCCGTTTCGGACAGGATCGCGGAAGGGTCGGTTACCCGTTAAAAAAACCGGTGCTTATGCTGGAGCCGGGAGCTATATTCTGGGGGAAGCCGCCTGAATGTGGCTGGTGCGGCACGATGGCAGGGGAACTATCTGATGAGTACAGCGATGCTTTACAGTGTGGATTGTCAATCATCCTGCCCTGCAAAATTGAACCGCCGGAATGGGGTGCATGATAATTGCTTGCATTATTTGAAATAGAGCTTGAGGTATTGAATGACGGAGGAATACCACAAACTCACGGGCATATGGTCCATGGTTTGTTTTTTAACATACTTAAGCAAACAAATCCTGAACTTTGCAAGGTTCTACACAGCATGAACTGTACTTTGCCATTCACACTGTCAACATTGTATAAGTGCGGAGCTCATCCAGGGATCATGACATCCGCGGTCGAGAAAGGAAAACGGGTCTGTTTCCGCACAGGGTTGTTCAATGATGAACTTATCTCAGCCGTATCACTTGCCATGAATAAGGCGATGATTACTAGACCTATATCTATTGCTGATATATCGATGAGCATAAAAGCAATAAAGCTGCTTGACACTGAAGATATAGCGGATCTGGAGCAAAGAGCTGCCAAATCGGCAGACAGGTTGCGCACTTTCAGGATCGATTTTCAGACACTTACATGCTTCCGGTCAGAAGGGAGAAGCCTGCTTTTCCCGGAGCCCCGCCTTGTCATATCAAGCCTGTACCGTTCCTGGGAAGCTGCCGGTGGATATAATGTTTCAAGTGAGACACTTAGGAAGATCGTGGAAAATGTTTTTCCCGCGAGGTATGATATGCATACGGGAATGCTTGATATGGGGAAATACCTCTTAAGCGGGTTTACTGGCTACTGCATATATGAAGCGGATAAATGCCTGGGTCACAAAGAAAAATCAGTATTGCTGAGCCTGTTAGGTATGGTCCGATATGCAGGACTCGGTTACAAGACTACAATGGGGATGGGGCAGGCGAAATGTACAATAATTGAGGAAAAGGATTAGGGTAACAAGGCAAAACAGGATCTATAACAGTAAAGGTATTATAGTATTGATGAAATTAGTTTATTGATGAATGGAATCTGTGATCTTTGATAATTTAATATATGATGTCTAGTGCGGATTATAAGTAAACATGGTAAGTGTGTGGTATCCGCACTCCGCATAGATCGGTGATTTTGCGGGTTTTTTATATTTATTGGGTTGTATTTGTTTTAGGTTTGTTGGCGATCCGCGAAATCAAACTCTGGAAGCCAGATAAATCAGGTAATATAAATGCTTGCCGTTGAACTCCCCCACGCACCACGGGAATTGAAATGGTACAGTAAGTATCTATCCATGTATTTAAGAAGGTTGAACTCCCCCACGCACCACGGGAATTGCAGAAAAAAAGAGCCGTTTTGGCTCTCTGATATTGATAAGCTTTTTATTTCTACTCAAATATTGATCAGCCTGATTATTGAGTGTGTCATAGACTTTTCAATATTTCGTCAAGTTTGGCGGGAAGGTCACGATAGAACAATTCCGGCATAAAATCCGGTTTTTCCTTAATGTCGATATACTCAATGAATTTGTCCCATACTATATCAAGGAATCTGCAAATATCCGGCTCTTTTACCCCGGAAACATCTTTCATGAGTGCTTTTTCAAAAACCTCGTATCTTTTTTTCAGCAAGTCTGTATTATTAGAACAACTCTGCAAATCTTTTTTTATTTTTTCATAACTACGCTTGATTTGCTTTTCGATTTCTTCAGAGGATACTCCTTTAAACCCATGAGACATAATAGTTCTGTTCCGGAGGCTGCTCAGAACAGTCAAAACAGACAGATAATCGCTTAATCGGATTTTTGCCGTGGAATTGTCGATATATGTTATAAGATATAGCCTCAAAACATTATTCAGGATCTTATTATCAATTTCATTTTTTTCATTGATTACGCTATCTGTGTTTTCAAAGTTATTCTTTATGAAATCTATGATACCTTTGCCTTTATCTGTATATCTTATATTGACTGTGACTTGACCGTTTTTATCACTAATAAATTCTTTACAACTATAATCTGATTTTAGCAATACATAATCACAGACAGCTTCAAAAAATCTGAAGACTCTTCCTAAGAAATCCACATAATGTCCTGCATTATATAAATACTTCGCATTTTCTTTTAGTTCTGCAATGCACAGTAAGTCATTACCCCTAAGTTTCTGCACTTGATCCTTCAGTTCATTGAAATAGTCTTTATCGGCAATAGAGTATTTTAAGCATAGATCGATACTCTTCAACGCTTTTTTAAAGTCGAACACTTGTCTGCTGTGCGCGTATATGAAGGTATGCTGTAATACCTGGTAGGATTCGGGTAATGTTCTTTTTTCCGTGTCTTGTGAACTGGTTTCAAACAACTGGCTATTCTGATATAAAATTTCTAAAGCGGCGTGATAATCACCTTGTCTGACTAACAATGCAATTTGCTTTTTAACTTCACTCTTAATAAGATTTTTTGTGATAGTCAACTCTTGTACTTTAGAGGCATTTTCAGGGCTATATACTGTACGGAACTTGTCTGTAAAAATATCAAGTCCGCAAAGAAGCAGCGCAGTGTTCTGTGCCGGAGTTCCTCCTGTCAGGGAGGCAAAGACAACATCAACTGATTTGTTTTCTACAGCTATTTTTCTGAGGGCATTACTATAATAACTCATCATTGAATCAATATTTGATGGATTTTGATTAATTTTCTTAATTTCTATACTGGATGCAGGAATATTGCAATTAAACACAAGAAGTTTTTCGACTATCTTTCCATAATATATAGTATCTTGTGGATGTTCTGGTTCTTGATCAGTGACAAAAAGGATAACCTTGCTATCTGAGGAGGAAAACTCCTTAAATTTTAAAATTTTTGAAATAATAGAAAGCTCTAGTTTGTCGGATGCCTTCTTTATTGATGCGTCGTCCCTAAACTGGTTATATTCTGTTTCCCACAATTCTCTTCCTTTAGTTCTGGCAGCAGGGTGTTCTTTCACACCGCGTTTTTGCATACTGTCTGGTATACGACTTAACTTTTCCTGAACATCGCTGTTGCCGATGTTGAATATGAACAAATTTTTCATATAAAATCAGCCCTTTCGATCTATGATCAACTACATTTATTTTATGTTATCTTCAATATTTGTTCAATATTACAAGATATGCTAATATACGATAGAAAAAATCGGTCAGAATATGTTATAATACTCATGTTATGGATTAACTAAACTATGAACCTTGATAATCAAATAATGAGTGCGGATTACAAGCAAACATGAAAAGTATGGGAGACCCGCACCAGGCATAAAATCAGTGTTTTTGAAATTTTATATAGAAAATGGACGGAGTGCATAATCGGATTATAGTCGATCCGCGAAAACGTGTTCTGAAAGATAGATGAATCGGGCATTACATATGGATGCTGTTGAACTTCCCCACGCAGTACGGGAATTGAAATCTGCTTGGACTACTGGGATGGCAGGAATTGGACAAGTTGAACTTCCCCACGCAGTACGGGAATTGAAATTGCATACCTCCATTAGCCCGCTGCAATACCCGAGGTTGAACTTCCCCACGCAGTACGGGAATTGAAATCTTCTGCCAATGGGGAATTACTATTTCCCTTATGGTTGAACTTCCCCACGCAGTACGGGAATTGAAATCTTCTGCCAATGGGGAATTACTATTTCCCTTATGGTTGAACTTCCCCACGCAGTACGGGAATTGAAATCACCTTCCTGCAAAGCAGCTGCAAGCCCTTACCGAGTTGAACTTCCCCACGCATGAACATCGTTTGAGTTAATGTTGAGTCCATCCGGATAACTGGATAGTATAGGAATTTGCATTTTAGCCTTTGGTCTTAGTAGGTAAAAAATACATGTCAGAGAAATAAAATTGTTGATTGGATTGCAAAATTTGTATAAAATAAAGTGGAATATATGTATAAAAGGTGGGTTATAGTTTTTAAGAATAAAAGTGATAACAGAAGAAGAAAAGAAAGACAAGAATATATTTAAGCAGATAATAGAAGAGAACTGGGAAGACTTCAAAAAGAAGTACCCATCGTATAACAAACCGTATTATGAAGAAGTTATAAAAAAGACATTGCTATGTGGGTCAGAGCAGGGAGGATATACGGAGTATAGATGTATGGAATGCGGACAGGGGATGAGGCGTATACCATTTACCTGTAAAAGTTGTTTTTGTCTTTCGTGTTCAAAAGTTTATACAGATGAAGTAGTAAGCCAAGTTAGTAAGATGCTAAGGTCTGGAATGAAGTACCGACATGTGGTGCTGACAATTCCAGAGCAATTAAGAGAAGTATTTTATAAGTATAGACATAACGGGAAAATATTGTCTGAATTAATGCGTACAGGCTACAGATGTGTGGAAGAAGTAGTAGGAACAGCAGTAAAAAGGAAAGTGAAAATAGGCATGATAATGGTGCTGCAAACCCATGGAAGATCAGGACACTATAATCCCCACTTGCATATACTTTTGACAAGTGGAGGAATAAATGAAGAGAGGAAAGAGTGGAAGGAATTGGGGTACCTGCCTTTTGAGATTATCCATACGAAATGGCAGTATCATTTATTGAACATGATAAGAGAACAAGTACCCACCAAAGAGATGAATAAAATGGTAGACAATTTGTATAAGTTATATACAAAGGGATTTGTTGCAAATGTAAGTAAGGGGGAAGCACCTGAGAAAGCAAAAGGTCTTGCAAAATATTTGGCAAAGTACATGGCATCACCACCAATCAGTGTAAGGAGAATCATCAGATATGACGGTGAAACAGTAACATATTGGTATAATGATCATGAAACAAAAGCTAGAAAAGAAGAGAGTTTGGATGTGTTGACCTTTATAGGTCGGATGGTACAGCATATACTTCCGAAGGGATTTCAACGTATAAGATATTATGGTTTGCAGGCAACAAAAACATATGAAAAATGGAGTCAAGTGATAAAAGAAGGTCTTAAGAACTTTTGTAAAGCAGTACAAGGAGTTTATGAAGTAATTGAATCTAGGAATTATAGACAAAGATATAAAGAAAGTAGTGGGAAGGACCCGTTAAAGTGTCCTTTTTGCGGGAGTGAAATGAAAGTATGGAAAATATGGCATCCGATATATGGAGTAATATATGACGAAGAGAAAAATATCAGACAGGGAAAGTATGAAAAATATTCTAAACCAAGAGATAGAGGAGGATGTACCCTTCGGGGGTGCACCAGAATATTACAAATATCGATGTTCTCATTGTCACTTTGAGAACACAATGAATGAGGCCAATGTAGATGTGGCTTTCGGTTGGACTAAGAAAAGGACAAAATGTTCAAGGGGGTTAATGCCCGTACTTGAATGTCCCATTTGTTCATGCTTAACATATGAATGTGTGGATTAAAAAAGTCCGCCCGATAGGGCGATAAGTTCTTTTACAGGTAAAGCGGATTCCAGATTGCTTTGGGATGCTTATACAATAAATAGACCTGCTATAAGCGAAAAGGAAGAAAGTAATTATAATGGTGTATGTATAGGTGTGAATAGAGACAAATTAATTGAGTTATTGCAAACAGAGAAACCTGATTTCTGCGATACAGGTTTTTTGGCACCAGTTTATTATACTCCTAACCAACAGGTGACTGCACTTAATTTTCTGTGTAGTAATGCATTAGATGCTTTCGAGAAGGTGAAAGATGACAAGGATCAGACACAAGAAATAATTCCTCCAATACGAACAGCTTATGCAATTCAAATTGGGGACTACATTGGAATACCACATTTTTTTGAGTTGAAATTAAAAAAATCTTTAGTAATAACCGCACTTCCATATATTGAATCTGTTGAGAAATTAGCGCCATTTTTGAAACATCGGTTTTGGGAAGAAGAAAATGAATATAGGGCTGCATTTAGCTTACATAAATCGAAAAAGCCTGTTGAGGATTATATCGAAATTAAAATTAGTGAGGAACTGATAGATTTCATTATTCTTGGACCTATATTCTCAGATAAAGAAGAAGGCGATATTAAAAGCATTAAAGATGCAAAATTAGATTTCAACAAATTAATCAAAAAACATTCTATAGGAACTGGAATTATACGAATGAGCTAAATCTGGTAGATAAAGGCAATACTATATGATTACTATATGAGGCATTTCTGTCACGGCACAAAATAGAAAATAGATCTAATTATATCGAGAGAAAGAAGGTAATTGAAAACTTAAACATAGTAAATAGTCGACTATACTGTGCACAGATTGTCGGATGGGTAAGCGCATCCTTTGATAATATTGATGATGAAAGGAGGTTGTTTGATGGATTCGTTAACTAGAATGAATAATGCAATGGCATACATTGAGGAGCACTTAACTGATGATATTGATTATAGTGAAGTATCAAAAATTGCTTGCTGCTCAGAGTATCATTTTAAAAGGATGTTTTCTTTCTTATCAGGAATTGGTTTGTCAGAATATATTCGAAGAAGGAAATTAACGCTGGCTGCCCTTGATTTGAAAGGTACAAATTTGAGAATAATCGATGTTGCTGTTAAATATGGTTATGATTCAGCTGATGCATTCTCTCGTGCTTTTCATTCCCTGCATGGCATTCTTCCTTCTGAAGCAAGAAGTGAGAACACACAGTTAAAAGCCTATCCTCGAATGACCTTTCAATTATCAATTAAAGGAGGATGCGAAATGAACTATCGTATTGTTGAGAAAGGACATTTTAAGATCGTAGGATTTAAGAAGAGAGTTCCAATTATTTTTAATGGTGTAAATCCGGAGATTGCAAAAATGACCGAACTTTTAACACCAGAGGTTATTAAACAGTTAAAAGCAATTTCAAATGTAGAACCAACAGGTATTATTAGTGCTTCAGCTAATTTTCCGGAAGGTAGAATGGAAGAGAAAGGAGAATTAGACCATTACATCGGGGTAGCAACAACAAGTAATGAAACTGCAGATTTTGACGTATTAGAAATTGATGGTAGTACCTGGGCTATATTTGAATCGATTGGACCATTTCCGGAAACACTTCAAAATGTGTGGGGAAGAATATACTCAGAGTGGTTTCCGTCTTCAGGGTATGAGGCAGCCCCAGGTCCTGAAATTTTGTGGAACGAGAGTCCTGATACTGGAAATCCAAAGTATCGAAGCGAAATCTGGATTCCGGTAAAGAAAAAAGACTATTAATTACAGAAATATTTTTGATTGAGGGAACTTCCTAGTTAAGTATCCTTTTCATATACAATACAGGTAAAATCTTAAAAAGTGACAAGAAAGTGGTGTAACCATACCCTGGGACACTCTTGTCTTATCAGTAGTATTGTTTGTTGTTATCCCGCTGGCTGGTGGTATAATTACCCGTAATTACATCACAAAAAAGCGAGGACTCGATTACTTTGAAAATATGTTGATATTAGTAAAGACAGCCAGGTAAAAGTGATGAGGAATTTAAAAAAGTAATATCAACAACAGAAACAAAAATAAAAGAGTTAAAAGCAAAACTAAAGTCATAATAATTATAACGCCAATTACAAATCTAGCAGTTGGTGTTATAATTATATATGTCGATATGTTTCCGCCTACCGATAGTGTAAAAGACATCAATCCACCCCGCTCGTTGCATGTGGAAACAGTGGTATTAATGTCGAAAGAAGGAGTATAAATTATATTGAAACAGGATTTTATAATATATGGAAATGCTATTGCCTTACAGGTGTTTCCCAGCACAACAAGTGATCCATCAAAAGAGTATTATGACGAGTACAATGCAGTAAGTAAAAGGCTTAGGGAGACTAGCAATTATCTTGCTGAAAAAATCAAGGAGCGTGGCTTTAATGCTTATTCCCATGTACAGATGTTGAAAATTTGCTCGCAGATATCAATTTATTAAAGTTGAAGAATTGTTTGTATCACCTGAACAACAAGGGTATGGATGTGGAACTGCTCTTTTGAATACAGTTGAAAGCTACATAAAAGAAAAAGGATTAGCAGGATTTACTTAGACTACAAATAAATGATATACTAAAGCACTGGTTGCCGGTGGTTTATCATTCACATGATGAAGGTAAGCATCGCAGCAGTAGGAAATATAGTTCAAAGAAGAAAATATAAATTGTAATTTTATTAGAATATGACAGGAGGCATTGTGATTATGGAATTCATAACTGAAAGACTAATATTACGTCCGTGGAAAGAAACGGATGCAGAGAGTTTATTTAAATATGCAAAAGACCCTGATGTTGGACCTATTGCTGGCTGTCCTCCTCATAAGAGTATTGATGAAAGCCGTGATGTTATAAAAAACGTTTTTTGTGGGCCAGAGTGCTATGCTGTATGTTTAAAAACTGATAATATAGCGATTGGCTGTATTGAACTGAAACTTAATGGAAGTACAGATATGACCAAAAGAGATGATGAATGTGAATTGGGTTACTGGATAGGAAAAGAGTTTTGGGGACAGGGACTTATTCCTGAAGCAGCAAGAGAGCTCATTCGTCATGGGTTTGAAGATTTAAACATGAATGTAATATGGTGTGGATATTATGAAGGCAATACAAGATAAAAAAGAGTACAAGAGAAAGTCGGATTTGTTTACCATCATACATGCAAAGAAGTACCGATACCACTTATGGGAGAGACCAGAATAGGCCATACAAACTATATGACAAAGGAGCGGTGGCAACTCTACTGCTCTACTCTATCAAGGGTTAAGAAATAGTAGGATTTAAAAAGGCTGTAAATCCTTATCTTTTATCTTATGCCAAAATATGTCATATAATTCATAGATAATGTGTTTCATCAGATTATCAGAATAAGGGTATAGGATCTAAGATTCTATCGCATATTCCCGCGAACAGATGCTTTTAAATCAATCCTCCCAACGTTGTTATTGACAGATACTTGTAGAAACCGTAAAATATAATTGACCGAAAACTGTCAATTATATTTTATCATTCACAAAACTGATTACTCAGTTAAATGTTTACTAATTAAATTCTATAAAGGAGAATAATATGAATGAATTACAGGAACTTGCTTCATTAATCAAGCAAAGGAACCAGATCGACAGCCTGATATCCGTCATTATAAACCGGCCTGCAATCATAGGCCATACCGGTGAGTACATCGCATCAAGGATTTTTGGCATAAGACTCGCGGAATCGGCAAGCCATAAAGGTATCGACGGCTATTTCACTGATGGCTCTTTGCAGGGCAGATCTGTCAACATCAAGTGGTATACGAAAAAGACGGGTTTGCTGGATATAAATCCGGACTGCCTGCCTGACTATTTCCTGGTTATGACCGGCGGAAAGGGATCGGCAGTATCATCAAAAGGCAAGACGCTGCCATGGTGCATAAAGCATGTTTACCTGTTTGATGCCGCTGAATTGGTAAACGAGCTTGCTGCAAGAGGAGTCGGCATTGGAATAGCCACAAGCGTAAAAAAGGACATGTGGGAACAAGCCGAGATATATCCTGTCCAGCGAAACCGGTTATTTGAAGTAAATGAAGAAATGGCCCGACAACTACGGTTATTTGATTTTTAGGTGAGACCGGCAATCAGGCTGGAAAGCCGGATGGTGACGGGATAGCGAATTTACCGTTTACTCTTTTTCAATAAAATTCATAAGCGGCAGAACAAGTGGAGGCATATTCGCCTCAACAGTAATTAGTGTAACAATGGGTCGCAGGTAACTGAACAGTGCAGCCGGGGCATTTTGCCTCAACATGGATTCCAGTTGTGCTGTATCGTTATCCAGAACCCCATCCCAGGCAAAACAGCCCTGTATTTCGATATCCAGTTTAAACGGTACATCAGGCAGTTCTTTTGAAGAGAATATGCCAATACTTAAAATAACTATGGCTTCTTTTTTTTGCTCCCTGCTGTTCCGAAGTACGCGAATATTGCTATTGATCTCAAGTGTTACTTCTTTATCAAAAATATAGTCTTTATTAACATCAAATCGTATACTTGTAACCTGGGGTTTTCCAATTAACTGAAAGTTGCTCTCCCTCATGGTTATATTCCTCTCTACACAGATAATAATGCTCTCGAAAACTCGTATTGCTTTCGAGGTCTCTATTTCAGGAGCAAGCTAATTTAGCTCACCCCTAAAATCCACCAATATTTTCCTTAAAATTTTCCAATAAAATTATCCTAATTTTAGCCATATATGGCACCAATCTACCTTGACTTTTTCACAGCGCCCCCAAAATCGAAGTGGGTGGTAATATTTACCATTACTTTGATTGTGGAGGTTTTATTTATGCTGCGTAACTTTGAGTCTCACACTTCTTATCAGGAAAACCTGAAGCTTCATCTCCTGCTTTTTTGGGAGACCGATAGGGGCAGGGTCACGGATATGGAAAAATCCATATCCAAGCTATACCTTCTCAATTTGGATCCCCTGCTCCCTATCATTAAACCCCTTTATTCTAATACCGGCTGTCCCGCCAAGAACCAGCTGGGTATTATTCGCTCTCTTATCCTTATGCTCGACCAAAAACACCACGGCATTACAAACTAGGCCAAAAAAGTGGCCAACGACCCCCTCCTTTGTGCTATTTGCGGATTCCAATATGGAAAAGCCCCTTCCGTCGGTTCCTACTATGACTTCATTAAACGTCTATGGAAAGCTTCTCATAAAATCCATGTCGCCAGGAAAAAGAAACTGAGGCCTTTCAAGCCTAAACCCCGTAAGAAACTCAAGGCCGGCCAGAAACTGAAACCCAAGCACAACGGCATCGTTAAAAAGTTTGCCAGAATCGCCATGAGAGACGCACTCCCTGAGTATCGTCCCGAACAGATCTTCCAGGAATTCCTTGCCCGCTGTGTCGTTGATGTTTCCGCCAAAATGGGTATCTTGGGCGATGTGCAAAAACTTTCTGTCGCCGGTGATGGCACCCCATTCTATTCCGGTGCTTCCCATTACGGTACAAAGGTCTGTGATTGTAAAAAACACGGTGTCTACGATTGCAAGTGCCCCAGACGTTATTCCGACCCTGATGCAAGATGGGGTTGGGACAGCTACAGGGAACAGTGGTTCTATGGCGATACCCTCTTTAACATCACTGCTTCCGACAGTCCCTATGACCTTCCCATTTACCTGCGTAAAGCACAGGCTTCAAGACATGACAGCATCCTTGCCGTTTTTGCCATGTCTGAGGTAAGAAAACTTTATCCTGACCTTTGCATCCGTAATTTTATTGCCGATGGGGCCATGGACAACTATCCCACCTATGAACTCATGTATCATTGGAACATCATCCCATTCATCCCCCTTGATGCAAAAACCAAACAAACTCTTACCAAGCTGCCTCCGGGAATTATCTGCCTTGATGATCAAGGCAGGCCTATCTGCAAAGGCGGTATCCCTTACGAAGACTGCGGCTACTCCTACCCCAAAGGTATCAAGTACAGGTGCTATTTCGACTGCCATGACATTGAAAAACCTTGTCAATGTACCGATTCACCTTATGGAAGGACTGTCTATTTAAAGCCCAAAGACGATTTCCGGCTGATTACTCCCGTACCCCGCGGCTCTGAAGCTTTTAATGAAAAATTTAAAACACGCACCTCTGTCGAAAGAAGCCACAAAAGGCTCTTTGAAGATTACGACATTGAAGAGTACAAGGCCAGAAGCTCCAGGCAGCGGTTTGCATTGGCTACTTTTGCTGCAGTGAATGTCCACTTGGACGCTTGGGTCAAGCATACAGGCTTTAGTATAATTCCTTTGCTTGAAGAACTTTCTGGCAAAGCAGCCTGATAGCTACCGAGTCTTTATTGTGATGAACCAATGGCCTTCTCATAGGCTTTGCTTTGCTATGCCCATTTTCAGAAAGTTATACAGCATATTCGTTTATCAAGGTTCATTTCGTCAATATGCATTTACTTTTGTCAGTCTCTCAATGTTACTTTATCCCATTAATTAACATTCAGCAGGTTTTCCAGTTACTTTTCGAGACTATTCAGATAATAATGGTTCTGCTTTATAGCTTTTGTCTGCCGGGTATTCCCATAAAGAAGAAATACGGCATCTGTTCTTAAAGGAATTTCTGCTGCAAATTTCAGTGTAAGTGTCTCCTGGCAAAATTTCCAAAATGTCCACAACAGTGTTTATTTCGATTGATTTATATAAACTATTTATTGATTTATTTAAACTATTTCTGTATTGCTCGTATGCAGCCTTAAAATATCTTATAAATAATTTTTCAGATATCTTTCCTTTGACCCTGTTGAGCATTTCCAGGAACCACTGGGGATCTGAGTCTATTTTTCTTAAAATGTTATCATGTGCGCGAGTTTGAACCTGGTGGTTTTCATATCTTGTTATTGTTGCCTTTCCCCAGCCCAGGATCCCAGTGTCACCGCCGGGATATAATTGACCCATAGCGCCGGACAAGAATTGACCCACACCAAACCAACGGTTTACCATAAAGTGTGACAAATACTTTTATGGGAGATGACCGTATGATAAGGAGTGGGCTAATTAACATGATACGCGAAAATGTGCGAAAAGGAAAGAGTGCATATGCCGTAGGCAAGGAATTGGGCATATCAAAGAACACAGCAAAGAAGTATATGCATCAGCCAAAAACAGAACATGGGCTAAAGGGAAGGACAAGGCCAACAAAACTTGATCCTTTCAAGCCTCAAATAAATGAAATGATGGAGAACGGGATATTCAACTGTGTTGTAATTTTAGAACGGCTGCAAGATATGGGATATACCGGAGGTATCACTATTATCAAAGACTATGTGAAGCCGTTCAGGCCTGCCAGAAGCGCTCCGGCAGTACGAAGATACGAAACATTGCCTGGCAAACAGGCGCAAATGGATTGGGGTATTACCCATTACATAGATGAGAAAGGGGAAATACATAAAACGCCCGTTTTCGTAATGATACTGGGCAATTCAAGGTGCAAGTATGTAGAATTTACAAAGCGATGTGATATCTACAGTCTCTTAAGGTGCATGACAAATGCATTCGAGTATTATGGCGGTGTTCCGGAGACAGTTCTTACTGACAGGATGAAGACCGTAATAACAGGCAGCGAAGCCGGAAAGCCGATATGGAACAGCAGGTTTGAGGACTTTGCATCAGAAATGGGGTTTGTACCGAAGGTATGCCGGGTGAGGAAGCCTCAGACGAAGGGAAAAGTAGAACGCCTTGTAAACTATGTAGTAGTTTTTAAAACTTCTTCACTTATTTTAAAACTTATCTGCGCACTTTCAAAATCCTCATCAGTTTTTATGTCTATAGGAAATCCCACCACGCCAACAATGTTTTTAACACTCTCATGCTCAGACGCATTTTCCACAGTAGTATTAATATCAAAATCAGGTACGCCGAACACTTTTTATTGAAGAAATTGCTCTGTTTTCAGGAGTCAAAACGTCACTTAGAGTTTCTTCGGACAAATTCATGCTGACAAATTTTTCTGAATCCAAAACACCACTGTTACCGGTATCAGACTTTAGAGGATCAAAACCCTGCTCCAGTTCCAATCCATCTTCAAGCCCGTCTCCGTCTGTATCAGGATTTAATGGATCTGTTTTATAAGTACGAATCTCATCGTAATCACTAATGCCGTCCCCATCTGTATCTTTTAACCATGGATCCGTTCCATATAAAAATTCATCCCAGTTTGAAAGCCCGTCTTTATCCATGTCAAGATCAACATCCGGCACATTCGCACCATAAGTTACTTTGCGTGTCGGATCAGTTCCCAATATCCTGAATTCATAGCCATCAGGAAGTCCGTCTCCGTCCGTATCAGGATTTAATGGATCCAATCCCAAAATTATCTGCTCTTCTTTATAGCCGAATTTTTCAGCTGCCAGCTCCACGCCTTCAGTTCCCATATCTTCGTATTCGGGAGCATTATAAAAAATTGATACTATTGTACCTAATTCTAAAATAACCCATGCTTTCATTTCCTCATAATCCGTCAAACCATCTTCATCTGTATCTGAATTTAACGGATCTGTTCCATAAATATTAATTTCTTCATAGTCTGAAAGTTTATCCCCATCTGTATCGTAATTCAACGGATTTGTATTATATATGTACACCTCTTCATAGTCTGACAATCCATCCCCGTCAGAATCCTTATCATTTATAATTGCCAAAATTTTAGTAAGTTTATTTCCGTATTCGTCTTCTATCACCAGTTTAATGTAAATCTTAAAATAGCTCTTATTAACTTCAAAATCTTTAAGTACCCAACTGTACGGGATTTGATTTTCATTAAATGTTCCTTTGTTTTCTTCATCAGGCCCTGCTATAATTAATCCGTCTGTAATATTGTTTTTTTCCATTTTGGGCGTATCCGTGTCGAATCCATAGTATTCCACATTGTAGTACATCTTTTTTACATTTTCCTTGTCAACCAAACCTTCAAAGGTGATCTTTTTCTGTTCTTCATTCAAAATTTTAAAGTCTCCGCCGGATACGTATAAAAAGTCATCAACTGTTTTACCTTTAAACGGCCCTTTTTCAATTGTTGAACCGGAACCGGAAGATGGTAAAGACGGTGTGCCAGGGTTTGGAGTCGGTGAAACCACGTCATGAGTTGTACCGGGAGTTTTTTCAGGCTCTTCATCCAAATCCTTGTCAATAAAATTCCTGACATAATTTGCAAGCAAAGCAAAAGCTTCCGCTCTTGATGCATAGTTTCCCGGTTTGAAAGTGCCATCCGGATATCCATTTATTATCTTCTTTAACTTACACGTTAAAACAGCTGCATAGTACCATGAATTCTTTTGAACATCAGAAAACACATCAGCATCCTCAGTAATATCCTTTTCGTTCCAATTGTTGATTTTTACCATTAACGCAGAAATTTCTGCCCTGGTAATCGGATTATTAGGCTTGAAACTTCCATCGGGATATCCTTCGAGAATTCCATTACTTGATGCTTTATCAACCACTTCTTTGTACCAATCATTATCTTTTACGTCAACAAATAATTTTACTTTATCACTTACAACCTTGAGATTCGGTTTTGTATTTAAAAGAACGGTAAGATATTCAGCTCTTGTTATGTACGTATCAGGTTTAATTATGTATCCGTTGTCAGTCAAATAGCCTTTTACCAAGCCACGTTCTGCCAGGTACTTGATTGATTCTTCCGCCCAGTGTCCTGATATGTCTCTGAAAAATATAGTGTTCTTTTCGGTCGGCTCTGCAAAAGCAAAGTTTGCAAATAATTGCATTATAATTGCAAGTACAAGCGCTAAAGATATTAGCCTCCCCCTAAAAAAACTCATCTCATTTCTCTCCTTTTATATATTATTTATTTAAATAAAATAATACCAATTTTGATAGTGTCTTGTCAAGTGGTGTAAAATGATTTCTACTTTATCATTTTTTCACCTCATTTATGTAATAAAGCTACTGGTGTCAATGTAAATTCATTTATCGATGTAATCTTTGACATTGATTCCAGACTGAAATAGCGCCGCCCTACTTTCCATTCATCATTTTGTTCCATGAGCATTGCTCCTACCAATCGGGTTACCGCCTCACGATTTGGAAATATGCAAACAACATCCGTTCGACGGCGAATTTCCCGGTTAAGTCTCTCAAGAGGATTGGTGGAGTGTATCTGTGCCCAATGCTCACGGGGAAAAGCCATATATGCCAGGATTTCTTCTTCTGCTTCTTCAAGAATTTTCATTGCTTTTGGAAAACGATTTTTAAGCTCATCTACTACATGCCTTAACTGTTCCCTCGCAGATTCCTGATCATTCTGGGCAAATATTGTCCGTATTATCGATGATACCATTCCCTGATAATGCTTTGGTACCTGGCTTAATACGTTTCTCATAAAATGTACACGGCATCTTTGCCATGCACTTCCCGTTAAAATCTTCTTTATTGCAGCCTTCAGCCCTTCATGTGCATCACTGATTACAAGCCTTACACCTTTTAGACCCCTTGCTACCAGCCTTCTTAAAAACTCCTCCCAAAAAGCCCCGTCTTCACTCATCCCTACATCAAAACCTAATATTTCCCGTTCACCTTGTTGATTAACTCCTACTGCTATAACTAGTGCCATACTGCATACCCTGCCTCCTTCCCGAACCTTGGGGAAAGTGGCATCAAGCCAAAGGTAAGGATATTCTCCTTCCAGTCTACGGTTTTTAAATTCTTCTACAAATTCATCCAGTTGCTTACTGATTCTTGATACTTCGCTTTTATCAATCCCTTTCATTCCAAGAGCTTCTACAAGTTCATCCACCTTCCTGGTACTTACTCCATGAACATAGGCTTCCTGAACTACATTCAATAATGCTTTCTCTGACATTTTCCTCGGTTCTAAAAGACTTGGAAAATAACTTCCGTGACGTAACTTGGGAATGCTTAACTGTAATGTTCCTACTCGAGTATCCCATTCTCTTAGACGATATCCATTGCGATAGTTGTTTCTATTATTATTTCTTTCATACTTTTCAGCACCTATTATTGATGTAACTTCCGCATCCATTAGGGCATTAATGAGTAATGTTAATGCTTCTTTTAAAAAATCTTTATCTTTTTCAACAACATACTTGCTAAGTTGTTCTAAAAGTGCCATTCTATTATTAGTAGCCACGGTATGACCTCCTCTACTTTATTTGTTTTGTTTTGTTTCCCTAATAAAGTAGAAATCATATCGTGGTTACTTTTGTCAATTAGCCTCCACGAAATTTACACCACTACTTGAGACTATAACTAAATGTACATCCATCCTGTCTCCTCAACCTTATGAAAAATGCCCTTTATCTAATCTGTCAACTCAACCCTACCAATTTTAAGCTAAATTTTTGCCTGTAAAATCACCCGTCGATATGTTTCCGCGTACGAATTTTGGACCTTTAGGTCGAGTAGACAACTTGGATGTGCTTCCGAAAATCCAGTAAAATCAAGGCTTACAGCCGCGTCATCAATACCACGCACTCAACGTGGCTCGAGTTGATGGAATTGATGTCTGTGGGGCATTTTTTATAGCATCTGTACGTGGGAACATGTCAATGGTTTTTCGGTCATTTTTGAGAAAGCACTGTTCGTGGGAACATATCAATAATTAAAATGTGAATCAGATAAAATATCTAAATCACAAATCCACCATTAGGGCTAATTATTTGTCCCGTAATAAAATCTGCCTTGCTTGATGCAAGAAACAAAACCACTTCGGCTATATCTCTAGGTGTACCTAATATCCCTAATGGTGTGTCGCTTTTTAATTTTTCTATTATCGATGTGTTTAAATGTGTAATCATATCCGTTTTAATAATACCTGGAGCAACACAATTTACCTGAATATTTGAGGGACCCACTTCTTTTGCTAATGCTTTGGTAAATTCGATAACAACGGCCTTGGACGCAGAATAGTGTACTTCACACGAGGAACCTGTTAATCCCCATATTGACGAAATATTTATTATTTTTCCCCGCTTATTATTTATCATCTTTGGTAATACAGCTTGGCAGCAATTAAACATCCCTTTAATATTAACATTAAACATCCAATCCCAATCATCCTCAGATATATCAGTAAATAGTTTTTGTTGTGCAACTCCGGCATTATTTACTAGAACATCAATATCGCCGAAACGATTATATATTATATTCATCATACTATCGACCTGAATTCTGTTACTTACATCCCCCTGTACTTTAATAACACTATATCCTTCATCACGCAGATGAAGATACAATTTTTCTGCCTCTTCTTCACTTTTGAAATAATTAATTGCAACATTATAATCATTAGCGGCAAAGAGCTTTGCTATTTCCCTTCCAATTCCTCTTGAAGCTCCTGTAATTAAAACAGTTTTATTCATAGATAATCCTTTTCCCCTCCCGTACTATAACACTGCAAATTATGCTCTGTTTTACCATTAGGCATATCTTATCCAAAGATACTAAACTATCAAGTGCCATTGACTATAATACAATTATAGCATATAATTATAGAAAAAAACTATGGCAAGGTGATGCTATGACACTCCAACAACTAAAATATATTATTAAAATCGTCGAATGTGGTTCAATTACCGAAGCCGCCAAACAACTATTTATTACACAGCCTAGTCTTTCAGCGGCTGTTAAAGATCTTGAAAAAGAACTTGGGATAGAAATATTTTACCGCACAGTAAAAGGGATTTCTTTGTCAGATGATGGCGCTGAATTTCTCTCTTATGCACGACAGATCATAGAACAAACGGAACTTATGGAACAGCGATATATGGGAAAAAAACCTTCGAAAAAACTTTGCTCAATATCTACCCAACATTATGCTTTTGCTGTCAACGCATTTGTTGAATTGCTTTTGGAATTGGATATTGATGAATATGAATTTACCCTTCGTGAGACAAGAACGTACGAAATTATTGAAGATGTGAAAAATCTACGAAGTGAGCTCGGAATTATATATTTAAGTAATTTTAATGAGAAAGTCCTTAATAAAATACTAAAGGAGAACCATTTGGTATTTAATCTTCTTTTTGAAGCTGATCCTCACGTTTTTATCAGCTCGAAGCATCCTCTCGCCAAGAATGAAACAGTTACTCTGGAAGACTTAAATAATTACCCGTTTCTTGCTTTCGAACAAGGAACCTATAATTCTTTTTATTTTTCAGAAGAACTCCTTAGTACTATTCCCAGAAAGAAAACAATTTATGTCAGCGACCGTGCCACTCTTTTCAACTTACTGATAGGGTTAAACGGATACACCATCTGCTCAGGTGTTTTGAGCAGGGATCTCAACGGGAATAATATTATTTCCGTGCCACTTATAACAGATGAACGAATGCGTATTGGCTGGATTGCAAACGAAAAGACTCATCTCAGTCCATTGGCCATTGAGTATATTTCAAAATTAAAAAAGTGGATTTGCGAATATGGATATAGTATAGAGTCAATATAAATGCCTCTGCTTCCAATTAAGCAGAGGCATCATTCATGCAACAAGCAACGTATTTATTGCTTCATATATTCTATGAGCAATGTATGGATTGTTCATTGTGTATAGGTGTATTCCATCGACTCCCTGTGCTATCAAATCAATTATCTGGTCAACAGCATAGGCAATTCCAGCATCTCTTAAGGCTTCCGGATTGTTCTCATATCTATTCATAATAGCGAGGAATTTTTTAGGGAGGTTTACTCTGCAAAGGGCAACTATTCTTTCAATCTGCTTCTTGTTCACAACGGGCATAATACCCGCCTCAATAGGAATGTTGATACCTGCAATAGCAGCCCGTTCCATGAATGAATAGAAATAATTATTATCAAAGAACAACTGTGTTATCAGTTGATTTGCGCCTGCATCCACTTTGCGTTTTAGATTGCGGATATCATCAATTATTGAAGGACTTTCAAAATGGCCTTCCGGATAACAAGCTGCTATTATATTAAAATCTCCATGTTCTTTTATAAATGAAATCAAGTCGCTAGCAAATTTAAAATCATTCTTCGGACTAAAACTAGGATTAACATCCCCTCTCAGTGCGAGAATATTTTCAATTCCAGCAGTTCTTAAGTCTTCCAGCATTTTTAGCACTTCACCTTTTGTATGGTTTATGGAAGGAAGATGGGCAACACTTTCGATACCATAATTATTTTTAATGGCAGAGGCTATTTTAAATGTATCGGTGTTGCTCTCGCTTCCTCCTGCACTATATGTCACGCTAATAAAATCTGGGTTAAGGCCTTTCAACTTTTCAATCGTATCATAAATTATACTGACAGAGTCTATTCTTCTAGGAGGAAATACTTCAAATGAAAAAACCTTTTTCATTCGAAATAATTCACATATTTTCATACTGACAAACTCCTTCTAATTTCTTTTGCTGCAATAACCAAATTTTCAAGACTGGCAACAGTTTCTGTTTTTCCCCTTGTTTTAAGCCCGCAGTCAGGATTAACCCACAGCTTCTCCTTAGGTATTTTTTCAAGCATTTTAATCAGTGCTTTCTTAATTTCCTGAATGCCAGGAATTCTTGGTGAATGGATATCATAAACACCAGGTCCTACTTGCGTCTTAAATCCACATTCACTTAGTGTGTCAACGATACTCAAATCTGAACGTGCTGCTTCAAAAGTAATTACATCTGCGTCCATATTCTCGATATCCTTTATAATATCCGCGAATTCACTGTAACACATATGAGTGTGTATTTGTGTTTCAGGTTTTACGCCGCTATGAACAAGCCTGAAAGCAGGGATTGCCCAATCAAGATATTCGCTGTGCCAATCGCTTTTTCTCAGAGGCAGTTTTTCCCTAAGAGCAGCTTCGTCAATTTGAATAATTTTTATCCCGTTTGCTTCAAGCTCAAGAACTTCATCCTTAATAGCAAGAGCAATCTGGAATGCACAATCCTTCAATGAAATGTCTTCCCGGGGAAAGGACCAGTTTAAAATTGTTACCGGACCGGTTAGCATCCCTTTTACGCATTTTGATGTAAGTGACTGTGCATACAAAGAATAATCAACAGTTATTGGTTTTGAGCGGGAAATATCGCCCCATATTATGGGAGGTTTCACACATCTTGTACCATAAGACTGTACCCACCCCTTTTCCGTGATCAAAAACCCATCAAGGTTTTCACCAAAATACTCAACCATGTCGTTTCGTTCAAATTCCCCATGAACCAGCACGTCAAGACCTATTTTTTCTTGCAAGGCAATCCATTCAGCAATTTTTCCTTTGATAAACGTTACATATTGTTCAAATGTAATCTTCCCTTTTTTATAATTGGAACGGTTCTCTTTCACTTCTGCTGTCTGTGGAAGCGAACCAATTGTAGTTGTGGGAAGTAGTGGTAAACTGAATACTGCTTTTTGGATTTTTTCGCGTTCTCCAGAATCAGGATACCGGATAAAATCATCTTTTGATAGCCCGGAAACAGCTGACTGAACAGCTGTATTTTCTTCACAATTCCTTGGTAAATTAAAAAGCTTTTGATTATCAACATATTCCTCCGTTGAAGCAGGATCGCTGCATGATAGTATTTTTTTCAGTTCTGACAATTCCGTTAACTTTTCCTCAGCAAAAGCAAGATGTTTTTTATACTCCTGAAAAAGGCTGCTCTCATTTTTTAGAGTATATGGGACATGAATAAGAGAACAAGATGTACTTAATACAATCTCATTGCAGTATTCACCCAATTCTCTGATCAAATTCACAGTATTAGAATAGTTGTTTCTCCAAATGTTCTTTCCATTGACAACGCCTGCAAAAAGCGTTTTATTCTCCGAAAATCCGAAACTCTTCACAAGTTCCAATGTCTTTTTTCCTTCGACAAAATCAAGACCGATTCCGTCAAACGGCATAGTAACAACTTTATTATAACAATCTCTTATATCACCAAAATAAGTTTGCAAAAGCACCTTCGTATTTTTCTTTTCTGAAAGAATTCTCTCGTAAATTTTGCTAAAAAGAACTATATCCTCTTCAGATAAATCCATACAAAGAGCTGGCTCGTCAAACTGAACCCACCCGGCACCCAAAACACTAAATTTATTCAGAATATCTGAATATGCACGAGCAATATCAGCTATAGAATCCTCAACCGTTCTTTTACCTGTAAATTTAACAAGCTTTAAAAAGGTGAAAGCTCCAATAATAGCACTCTTTGTTTCAATTCCGCAATTTTTTGCTTCCACATACTCATCAAATGGCTTTGACCCTACAAGTAAAACTTCGGTATCGTCATCAATTTCAGGCACTATATAATGGTAATTTGTATTAAACCATTTTTTCATGGGCAAAGCCTTTACATCACCCTTATCTCCCTGATAGCCTCTCGCCATAGCAAAATACTCGTCTAAGGCATCCAATTTGAGTTGTCTGTATCGATTTGGGACGATATTCAATAAAACAGCAGTATCCAATAGATTATCATAAAATGAGAAATCATTTGAAGTTATAAAATCAATTCCGTTGTTTTTTTGAACTTTCCAATTTTCTTCTCTCAACTTAGAGGCTATAGCCTGCAGTTCTTCTTTCGTCAGTTCTTTTTTTAAATATTTCTCTACCGCAAATTTTAACTCTCTTAAAGTTCCAATTCTTGGGTAACCTATAACAGATGTTTTCATAACTCTCTTCCTTTCATCTTAGTCTACTTAAAAAATACTATCACAAAAATCGTAGTCATAAGTAATATCTAATATTTATTCTTAGTCATAGTTTACAACTATGGATGCACATTAATTTCTAACCCAGACTTGAACTCCACCACTAACCTGTCATCATATACCGTTGCTTTTTCAACTAGTTTTCTAACCAGTTTATCATCGAACTCCGTAATATCACCGTTTTGCGTGTTAAGAAAGTCCGTCATCTCAGCTATCCGATCCCGCTTATCTTGACGGAGAGCGTTTCTTGAAAGGGTTTCTTGCTTTAAATCCCGTAGTCGGTAAATCTCATTGACAATATTATTGTATTCTTCCTTTAAATTTGCCTTTTGGATCAACTCGGTTTGGAGTTCTTCCAGCCTTTTATCAATATCTGCTGTGCTCTCATCCAAATCCTCGCTTAATACGGTTTCAATATTCTTTTTCAGTATAGCCAGAAAAGAGTTTTTTCCGCTGACCGCTACATTGATGGCCTCTACAATTTTCTCTTTAAGCGTATCTTCAAGTATAGTGGAAGCGGTACAAAACAAACCGGTGTTTTCCAATCTGCTGACGCATCTCCATACGATTGATTTCTTTCCTCGGTTATTCCAATGAACCCTGCGGAATATCTCATGACACCGTTTGAAACTGCGATTTTTCGCGCGTGACCCCCCGCCCGTTTCCGGGGTAAAAAGCGGTAGAGATTTAGACCCCCCTACCCTATAAACTGCAGAAAATCTCAAAAGTTAAGCAGTTCTTTGAATTTTATGAGATTTTTTGCATCTATTTTAAGCCGTTTTTCGGCATTGTTTTCAAACGAGGTATTTGCCCCTATTAAAAAAGAAGTGAGTGTTTTTATTTACTTGTCAGTCAAGCGAACAATCTGACAATTGACCGTCATTCTGTCCAATAAAGTCTGGCAAAGGTGCTTGTCTTCAACTGCATCTATCCATGCTGACAGTTCACGATTGGTTATAAAAATAATGCTTCTGGTTTCATTAAGAAAGGTAACTGCCCGGTAGAAAACCTGCAGTTCTGCCCTGGTTGGTTCCACATAAAAGACATCATCAATAATAATTAAGTCACATTCCTGCATATAAGAAAAGATCGCTTCTGCTTTTGGATTTGTGGCTTTCTTTTCTGCCACTGCGATAAAATTATCAAAAGGCGCATAATAGGTTTTATATCCATTGCTGATTGCAGTTTCTCCAAGCTGCGCTGCAAGACCACTCTTACCCGTCCCGCATTTTCCCAGCAGGATTAAGTTTTGCTCTTCCTTAAGCCATGTCAGGTTGGATAACTGTTTAATCTGCCATTTTAAGCCCTTGTTTGAATTCGATGCGTCAAATGCTTTGTTTGGAAGCTTACTTGCCTTCCTCAGCTTGGTGTGTTTTTGTCTGGCCCTAATCTCCAATTCTTTTTCTAACACCATCTTAAGATAGTCAAGGTTTGATAGTTTCTCATCATTCAAATCAATGTATCCCCTTGCGATATTCCAAAGGTTGAGCTTTTGGGCCAATTCACGGATTTCTGTTATATCAGCCATCGATTTCCCTCCTTATTTCTTTACTCCTCGCCAAATGATTAAAATACTGCTGATTCGGCAAAAACTTCTTAGCTATATGCTCTCCGTACTGATACATGAGATAAGCCAAAAGCTCATAGGCACTGCAGCGTTCAGTATCAATGCAGTAT
This sequence comes from Acetivibrio saccincola, assembly GCF_002844395.1. Lineage (NCBI taxonomy): Bacteria > Bacillati > Bacillota > Clostridia > Acetivibrionales > Acetivibrionaceae > Acetivibrio > Acetivibrio saccincola. Next base: position 3,074,924 of record NZ_CP025197.1, read on the forward strand.
TCTATTCCATCAAGCAATTGTCCAATTGTATAAAACTTCGTCATCCGGTTTATTCGAATACAATGGGAATTAAAATATTTTGGTTGCTGTAACTCCATAAGCCGAATGAATTCCTGAGCTATTTCGTATTCTGCAAAATATTGTTTTATGATGGTTAAAGAAACCCTGTCTCTGCTGTAATTTTCTTCTGGTTTGAACAATTGCCCGGTATCTTCTGTGACTGGATATTTAGCCAATAAATCATTTGTTTCAGCGTCATAGAACAAAAGCATTTCACCATCATCTTCAATGCGAATGCGTTTATGAGCATCCATCATACCTGTATTAATCAGATAACGGTTGCCTTTATAATTTACAACTCCATCCTTATCAAAGGAGGCAACAGTGCTTGATACTTCGGAATAAGGTTTGACATGGAGCAGGTATTTTTGCTCTTCCATGAACATTTCACGCGGCACTTTTCTGGTCACAGTATGTATTCGCCCGTTGCCTTCCCTATCTAACCATGCAAGGGCAGCACTGTTAAGGCTATCAATTCCGGTGTATATCCTGCCCTCAAGAAAACTTTGCTTTATGTATCCAATCACCTCTTCAACCTTGCCTTTACTTTGAGGATCTCTTGGTCTACATAGCGAAACACTGTAACCTATACGCCTAACATATTCTTCAAATGTGGGTACGAATATGATATTCCCCAGATTTTCACTGACTACATAGACACGGTCAAGGTCATAAAGAATAGTCTGTGTACTTCCTCCAAAATATTGGAATGCATAGTTATGAGCTTTAATGGCAGTTTTGGTTGTAAAGGGATCCGGTGAAAAATAAACAAATTTCATTCTGCTATAACTCAGAACCATGCAAAAGAAATATATTCGTACAATTCGCCCGTACATGTCCTTAAGTTTGTATTGACCAAAATCCGCCTGCGCTTCATATCCCGGTGGAGAAATTTCACGGGGTGAGGTTTTACGTTTACTGGCATGCGGATAACCGTGCTGTTCCCTTAAGGCTTTCATATAGCGGTAGAATGTAGCTCGTTTAACTTGTAGATCAGGGAAGGCCTCCACCAATTTGAGATAGATGTTTGTATCCCTCATTTGTGGACAAATTTTCAAATGTTCCAGTATGTACTGACGATAGTTATCCATGTGGTACCTTTCATTTTCAGCTTCCCTTACATAATCTTCTTCGCTCATAATCCAGTATTTACTGACAGAAGAATAGGTTATCCCCAGTGCTTTTGCGGTTTTTGTCTGAGCAAGTCCAAGTGCTTTGTACTCCTGGATTTTTCGGTATTGTTCAATGCCGATCATTTTGATTTCCTCCTTTGGTTTTGTTATAAAATCTATGCCTTTAGCAGTGCAATCATAGGCATCAACTCCTTTTCCGGATTGATAAATCAAATTTACCATATATAAAAACACCCGTATGGGTGTTTTTAGAAAAAGGCAAATTATATTCTTCATTATTGTAATTTCATAAAATACAATATGTCTTCCACAGATTTGCTAGGTTAAACTGATAAATTCCATATCGTTTCGTCGCCACAAATATTACGGATCTTTAGCCTCAAAGGTTTTTTCTCACATTTGATGGTCCCATCCCAAAAATTTTTAGTCTTGGTTCCATTTACAATAACATATCCAAGCTTGTCAATTTTAATCTCGCTGTCACTGTGCCAAACTCCGTCCTGATTAGTACAGTCAAGAGAAATATACTCAATTAATTCAAGTCCAGTTTCGCTAATCAAAATAGGGGTAAACTTTTTCTTGCTAGGCACAACATTTTCACCGTCTTCATTGTAATCTTCGTAATCATCATCTTCTATGTCTTCATCATCGGATGTAATTAATGTATTTGCATATCCTTTCTGGTTATACTCATCGATTTTTCGGCTAACCCTGTCACTTTGAAAATTAGTAATTTCAACTATATACTCCGGAATGAGCGACTCCTGTACTTTTGAAACTTTAAACTCAGCATAATCTTCAAATACCGCATCGTCAAGTATGTCCTTCAAATCTCGCAATTCAATTTCAATAATGACATCTTCTTCATCATCAATAAATTTTTGAATTTCCTCTAAATTATCGACATCAACATAATAAATAATTGCTTTCTTTACATTAGATGGAAGGTCAGGAATAGCCTCATGCATAATGCGGAACATCATTGCTTTGTCAAGCAATTTAGAACTGCTGTCCATTAAGTTTGGTATATATACGGGTACCAGACCCAGCTTACTGTCAGATATAGCTCCTGCCCAGAAGTCACCTAGACTTTTTTCATTCTTAAGTCCGGGTATTAATTTTTTTATCTTCTCCATTGTTTGGGTTGGGTTTCTATATAAAGATACTCCGTCCTTAATTTCATAAATATCAAACTCAGCTTTGTCTGCTATAAGCCTGTCACGGGTTGTCTGGATAGAATTAATGCCGATATCGCAATGAATAAAGCGACGACCAAGCTTATTTGCAACCGCTGCAGTAACTCCGCTGCCACCAAAAAAGTCAGCAACAAGCATACCTTCATTAGTAGAAGCTTCTATTATTCTTCTTAATAATTCTTCTGGTTTCTGAGTCGGATAATCCATATATTCATTACTAGTAGACTTAGTTACTGATGTTTGTCCTATAGTCCAAACATCATCTGCCTTTTTTTCTGTAAACTCTTCATATATCAAAGTCCCATCATCGTTACGTGCAGAAACCAATTTTCCCAACTCTTTTGACCATATTCGTTTATCTCTCTTAACTGGCTTATCAAGTGGAATTATAACTTTATTAGAAATATATGTTTCGTTTTTACTATACCAAAATATGTTATTATGGTTTGTTGCAAAACCTTTTACATTACCTTGGAAATTATCCGGATAATACCATATTATTTCGTTAATCAGCTTATCTTCTCCAAAAATCTCATCCATCAATATTTTCACATAATGCCCTATATGCCAATCTAAATGTACAAATATTGATGCCGTTTCGCTCATAACGCTTTTAATTGCCATGAGGTTTTCATACATCCAATTGAGATAATCTTCTTTACGCCATATATCACCGTACATTTTTTCTTCAAAAGTTTTAAGCTCTTCTATGTCCAGTTCCTTTCCTGCTTGGGCTATCACTTCCGCAACTTTAGGATTACGACGTATATATACCTTTTTAGCATAATCAGCTCCACTTGCAAAAGGAGGGTCTATGTATATAAGGTCTACTTCAATTCCTTGTTCCTTCAGATATGCACAAGCTGATATACATTCCCCGCGAATTAACATATTACCGTTCGGGTTTTTACCGACAGTTTCAACTTTTTTCAGTTCATACAAAGGCATTCCTCGTTCAAGTCTTCTCTTAACATCTCCTGCGCCTTTATATTTTAGCATTCTTTTAAAATTATCCAATATAGCTTGTCCTTCGACAGGATCAGGATAATATGGAACATATTTAATTGCCATTTACATTTCCTCCTCGAAAAAATCTTCAATTGCGCTTACTGTTTTTATTATGAGCTCGGATTCAGTCAAACTATCTTCTAAATACAGGTACTTAAACTTCGGATACCCGGCTTTATTTTGATTGATTTCTATAAACTCTTTTTCAACAAAGGTTCTCTTTAACTGAAAGATCTCGTCTTTAGCATATAAACTTCCTTTGGTTTCAACAATTATTGCTTTATAAATTTTCCCATTCTTACGTTTGATAATTAGAAAATCAGGTGTATACGTACCAATATATCGTTTACGCCCACTGCTTCCTTTATAACAGCGAATTTTGAATTCAGTCAGCGAGTTGTCCCCGTTATAATATATTTCGAGATTTCGTTTTTTTGCTGCAGCTAATGCAAGTACCTGCTTTAATAAAAGCCTTTCAAAATTACTATCCAGCCTATAAGGAAGATAGTGGAAAGAGCGGTCTTTTTCAGGGTGAGACATATATTTCGATTTTAGTTGTTTAAGAATATCCCAATTTTCGGTTTCCTCAGCAAGCTTCATCATTTCCATAGCCTTTTTATCAGGTTTTAGCTGCCCTTTGTCTTCTAGAATAATTTTCTCCGTTATATCCTGCGGTGGATAATAGCTTTCCGGTTCAGAATTATTCACTGGTGATGTCAGGCTTTCAATTTTTAGAAGGCGGGCATCCTGTGGGATAACCTCCTCTGTGGTTCGCAAATCACGCTTTTCATAAAATAGCTTGCGTATATTTTGATTAATTATCTTAATGTTAAAAACTGAACTGAAATATCTAACACCATTTTTCAACAATGTGATCTCATTAAAAATCTGGCGCAAAAACTCATCATGTTGCCTCAATATCGAAACTGGCAGCATACCAAAACTTTCCTTGCTAATATCATATAACCATCGGTTATAATTTACAGGTTCAGTCTCCATTGCTTTTTTTACATCCATTCCCAGAAGTCTTTGTTCAAAATCCTGAATTTTTACTATGGAGGCTTGTTTACTTTCTGGAGTAATAACATCCGATAATTTCGGGTTCAAAATTTGGGGTTTTCCCTTAATAATGCAATCATAATGTACTCTGAGCTGATAATAGTCTATTTTCGGGAGTTTTAAATAATCCATCCGGCTGTAACGCTTAATCTCTTTATCAGCTTTATTTGCACCTTTTTCAAATTCTCTAATCGAGATATTATGCTTCTTCTCAAGCTGCATGTTAAGTTTTTCGGCATTGTATTGATTAAGCCAAATCAGTGCCGATTCATGTTTGCCTTTTTCAACCTGACGCAAACATCTGCAGGAAGTCTGCAACACCATGTTAGTGGGACAATCGCCTTTTTGCGACAAGATAACCCCAGTTAAGCTACGGCAGTCCCAGCCTTCCTTTCCTATGTGCACAAGAAGTATTATGCGTTTTTTTGAAAATGGCATATCCAACGCTTCAAATTCAAGCTTGCTTTCGGCAGATATGGGATGCTTCTTATTCCCCTTATGATACTTTAATATAGTCTCTTTGGGATCCATCCCGTATTCTTCCACAATCTTTGCTACACAAGGGTAAACTTCTTCTTCCAGATAATCAATTGCACTTTTGTGCTTTCCTTTACCGCAGTATATCGCTAATTTGGATGTCAAATCTCCCGCGTAAGTCTTATCCTTATAAGTGTTCAAAAAATCCCTTACTCCATCTTCAATAATTTGAAGACTATCTTCTTGATTTGAAATTTTAACCACAGGACGCTTTAAGAAATTATCAATCCCTTGAATTAGCGGGTAATAATATACCGTATTGGCAATTTCTATACTTTTTATATTCAAAGTTTTCGTTATTTCAACAGGATATGCCTTATCTAAATACGGTGTACCCGAAAATCCAATAACAGAATTGATCGTATTGTTCTTTTCCATCCAATCGTTTACTACTGCTCTCAACTTAATCTCATCTGTTGAAGCGTGATGCACCTCATCAATAAAAATCGCCATATTTGGAATTTTCCCAATCAGATTTCTAAGTTCATTAGCCTGCCTGTCCTTTTCATCCTCGCTATCCTCAAATAAACTTAATTGTCCATCCCTGACTTCAACGCGGTCTAAGATTACTTTCTCAGCGTTGGTTATGGCAACCAAACCTATTAATTGATCAAAAGGCTGATAGGCGGCAATTTTCTGTACATTTGGATTTCTTGTTTTATTACTTCTTTTTTCCGCTTTATTTTGATCAAGAATCTCAAATTTAATGATTCTCTTAATGTCACTGGCAGCAGGATCGGGAAGAATCCATAGAGGATCGAATTTTTTAATAGTTTTTAAGCTGGGCACTACAGAACTTTTTAGGCCTGATGGTGCAAATATAATAAAATTGTGAGCAAATGCATTATTATCGGGCTCGTTTACAGCAAAATACAAATCCAAATATATAAAAGCTGCCATTAAATAAGTTTTGCCAGCTCCCATAGGCAGACTAAAAAGGTAATCTGTGTATGACACATTGTAAAAGATTTTTTTAAATATATCCACAAAATCTATATTATCAATTTCATTTATTATTGCCTTTTCCAACTTTTCTGAAACTTGTTCATCTTTCTCATTTTTCAAGGTAGAATACTCATACAAAGCTAGCGCTGCCGGATTGTTTTGCAATTTCTCTCTTAATGAAGCTTTAACTTCTAAATCATCAACATTTAAATTGTTAAAATAGCCTCTGGAGAATAATTCCCACAGTGGTTTATTTTCGCAAGCTATCTTTAAATACAAATAAGTTTTAATTGCATCAATTTGTACGTCGCGCATTTCACCTTTATTAACTATGTAGGATATCAATTCATCAATGGTACACTCTGAAGAAGAGTACCACATATCTCTTTTTCTCTGAATCATCTTATAAAACATTATCGTTTTCTCACCTCAGTTTTTCCTTTAATTTCCTTCTACGCCTCGCATCTTCAGGCTTTTCCGCATCCTTTGGTATAGCCCACGCCCAACCCAAACGAACAGCGCCCTTAATACGCCCCTGTTCGCATAAAACTTGAACTCTGCGTGGGGATATATTCCATTTTTCAGCTGCTTGTTTTGTCGTTAAGTAATCCATTATGAATACCTCGCAGAACACAAAATTCCAATTTTTATTATATGCGAAAAAACGAACAATTTCAACATATTACAACTATATACATAATAAATAAAGTCTTTTCAGAAAATGAGTATACCTGCATTAAATGTACATCCATCCTGTCTCCTCAACCCCTATGAAAAAAGGCCGTTATCTATTCTGTCAACTCAACCCTGCTAATTTTGGAGTTCAAATTTTACCTCAAAAATAATCGTCGATATGTTCCCATGTACGTATTTTGAACCTTTAGGTTGAGTAGACAACTTGGATGTGCTTCCGAAAACCCAGTAAAATCAAGGCTTACAGCCGCGACATCAATACTACGCACTCCACATGGGTCGAGTTGATGGAATTGATGTCTGCGGGCCATTTTTTATAGCATTTGTACGTGGGAACATGTCAATGAGTTTTCGGTACATTTTTGAAAAACCACCGTTCGCGGGAACATGTCAACGTTTATTGCATAACAATTAATCTTGCTAGAATTTCCAGTTTGTTAAAACAGAATTAAGTTCATCAAACCTGTAGTTACCATAACACATATAAAGCTAGTCGTTTATAGTCCAGTTCAGAGTAGCGGATGAAGACAATATTCGTTATATAAACAGTCCTGTTGTATCTCAAGATATTGCTTTATCTTATCCAAATCGTTTATGGAACCTATTAAAAAAGTTAAGTCACTCTTAGTACACGCACATGGGTATATCTTTTTAGTATTAGTTACATATAATAGATGCGTCCCCGCTTGACATTTTATCGCTTGTGGTGCCGGGCGGCAAGCAATTTCCTCTGGAAATCCAGAGATCGTAACACAACCAGAGTATTTATCAATGTTGTCAATTATCCTTTTGATAACAGCATTTTGCTCATCAAAGGGCAAGCCAACTGTTTCCCAATTTATTACTGCAGCGCCAGCCTTAACTATACGCAATAAGCGCACTTGTTTTACTCCTAGATTAAGAGTATTTGTTATTATTTTATCCAATTCTAGATAGTTGTAACGATTTATAACTAAATGTACTTTAACATCTATTTTTTTATCAATAAGATTATGAATGGACTGTATAGTAGCCCAATAGGAACCACTCCTATTTGTTATCAGATCGTGCTTCTCAGAGTCACAATGGTATAAGGAAACATAACAATCATCAAGCCCCACCATTTTTAGCTTTTCTGCGAACTCTTCATCAATTGATGTCGTGTCTTTTAGAATTCCACAGGTATAAACTCCCACATTAACATCGGTAGAAATACTCTTTACAAGTTTTATTAATGTTGTAAGATTAGGGTTTGCTAACGGCTCACCACCAGTGAAGTATATATGTAAAGGGACATTAAATAGCTGAAAGAAGTTCATCAATTCTTCTTCCGAAAACGGATTTGATGCTGAATGACGCATTGATAGTGAGGAGCAATGAAGGCAATCTAAATAACACTTGTTCTCTATTTCGATTTGAATTTCATATTCTTTTTCCATGTTACATATCCTTTTCTTTCATCTCGAAGTTTAAAAATCTACGTTTGTTTTTATCTACCTTTTCAAGGAATTGCTTTTCAATGTCTATATCAAGTTGATAAGCAAGTTTTAATACATAAATAAATATATCTGCTATCTCTTCACTTAGCTGAGGCTTTATATCATTAAGACTGTAATCACCCCTTAGAACTTTTTTAACTAGGTTAGTAGCTTCACCAAACTCTCCTACAAGGCAAAGAAGTAAATACTCTAGAGTTGCTATATTCTCATCATCTATTTTTTGTGCCCAATCAAACTTTCCTCTATGCTTAGAATCAAACTGCTTTTGTATATCAATTAACTGATTAATATTCATAAATATCACCTTCTCTTAACATTTCAATTATTTTATTAAATTGCTCATTTACTTGACTTTCTATTTGATGTATTAAAGTATAGTTCGAGGTTTTTTCTCGTTCTGACTTCAACTTTTCCATTATGTCAAGAATTGACTTAGCTTGCTGAAGTATTTCTGTCTTAATAGTGCGTCGCTTATTTATCGCTTGTAATGCTTTAAAAAAGCTGGTCATTCCTTTGTTTTCTATAACAGTCTCATTAAGATCCCTTTTCTCCTCAAGTAAATGTACTATACTCTTGAGATCTTCCTTTAAGAGTAATACTATTTCAGACTCATCAATTCTATCAATTTCGGCACGTTTAAAGCAACCAAAAGTTTCTTTATACTGTGCTTTAAAAGCAAATATATTTATATTAATCCTTTCAATAGAACGAATCTCATCCGCAATTTGCTTGCACATAAGATATATTTCACATAAGTTAATTTTTAAAAAATGTCTGACCTCCAGAGCTCTTAAGTATAGAGTGGCTAAAAGATGGGTTCTATCTTCAGCTAAAAAACCAAACTGAACCAAATCGAAAGATGGTAAGAATCCATCTCCACTTTTTACAACCATCTCAAAATTGATTAATGGAATAATTGCTCTGCTGCTTGTAGCTTTGCTTTTAAGTTCTTTAATTATAAAATCTATTGCAGTTATATTATTATATTTCATATATTGCCCATGATTGTAATAGAGACTTTCTGGAACTTGCTCTGTATCTTGCCACATCTTTGCTGTATTAATATCCTCATGAAAAATCCGTTCTATTTCATCATTAAATTCCTTAAACGACATATTTATATTTAGGTGAAAATTAGGAATAACCCCAGTGTTTTTAGCATCTGATACAATTTCATAATATAGTTTTTCTATGTTTGAACCTTTATATAAGGAATTATCCCGAGTATACACACTACGTGAGACATATTGATCCAGATCACTTCTATAGAAATAATTTAATACTTTTTGTATTCCTGAAGGAGTAACAGTAACTAAATTAGCTTGATTATTTATATTAGGTATATCTTTTAAAAAGGGGCCTACCCCAATTACACGGCATTTATTACCAATTGTTATATCTTTATAGCCATGTGTATGCCCATGTAACACACCAATTATCTCTTTTTTTTCTATTTCATCAAACAGTTTGTATGCATTTCTTATGGGTGCTATATCCGTATCACTTTCACTTAGAAAAGTATGATGAGTAACAAGCAGTGTGGGTTTTTGAAGTTCTATCATCCTGAGCGCCTCAAAATCTAGTAAACCGTATTTACAATTTCCGTGATGTACAGAATTTGCCAAAAGCAAATCGACATCGTCATATTCTTTTCGTAATAAGGTATAGGTGTGATCATAGCTACTATCAAAATTTTTAACAAAGTTATTATAGTGCTCTAAAGTGCATTTTGTGTCTGGGCATTTCTCTGGAATAGGATGTGAGTATGGACAATTACATAAATCATGATTGCCAGGAGTAAACTCAAAAGTAGGGTTAAACTCTTCGAAAATTTCTTTCATGTAATAAAGTATATCAGAAGCTTTCTTGTATAGTTTCGCATTGCCTTTATCTACAATATCACCAAGAATACATAAAACAGTTTGATCAACGTTGGTAAGTGTTTCTTTTAAAGCAATATATAATTTCCTAATTTTATCTTTTATTAAATCTAAATTTGAGTCTTCAGTTATATGCATGTCAGAAATCTGTATAATTTGCATATATATCACCTTTTTATGAAAATTTTTATTTCCAATAACACAAATAGTAATTTTAATGTACTTTAATACCTCTTCACAAATATTTGGCAAAATAGAATTTATCTTGCTTACCATACTGGGTCTTATATATATAGTACCATACAAAACGATTCAATAAAACCATATTTTTCTAGTATGATAAACCCTCTCTCATTCCAGTTGTGTGTAACTTTGTAATCTATTCCTATTATTCGATCTTTATTTTTGTATAAATAAATCCTGTCTCCTCAACTCTTACAGAAATTGTGATTTATCTATCCTGTCAACTCAACCCTACCAATTTTTGAGCTCAAAATTCACCTCAAAAATACTCTCTCGATATATTCCCGTGTACGCATTTTTGCCCTTTAGGTCGAGTAGACAACTTGGATGTAATTCCGGAAAGCTAGTAAAATAAAGGCTTACAGCCTTGACATCAATACTACACACTCCACATGCTGTGTCCAGGGAAACATGTCCACCGGCTGCACTTTTTCTACCTTAAATCCCCCTTCACTTAAGTATCTCAAATCCCTTGCAAGGGTTGACGGATTGCACGACACATATACAATCCTAGAGGGCTTCATTTTTACCAGCGTCTCAAGAAGATTTTCATCACATCCCTTTCTTGGAGGGTCCACTACAACCACATCTGCCTTTATACCCATCCCCGGCAAAACCTTCTCCACCTCACCTAAAATAAATTCCACATTGCCAATGCCGTTGATACGGGCATTTTCCTTTGCATCCTCTATTGCCTCTTCCACAACTTCAATCCCGTAAACCTTCTTTGCCTTTCGGGATAAAAACAGTGATATCGTGCCAATGCCGCAGTAAAGGTCAAAAACAACTTCATTTTGGGTCAGCCCTGCATATTCAAGGACTTTATTGTACAAAACTTCCGTTTGAACAGGGTTTACCTGGAAAAAAGAGTTGGGGGATATATTAAATTTATACTTTCCTATATAATCTGTAATGCTGCCTTTCCCGTAAATAACAATATTTTTATTCCCTAAAATAACATTTGTCTTTTCCCTGTTTACATTTACAACAATGCTCTTTATTTCTGGAACTTCACTTATTAAAGCATCAATCAGTACGTCTTTTTTAGGCAAGTTCTCCCCGTTTAAAACCAAAACCACCATCACTTCCCCGGTTTTAAATCCTACCCTGGTCATAACGTGGCGTACCAGGCCTTTACCCGTGGTTTCATCATACACACTCACATTATTTTCTATAATATACTTTTTAACAATTGTCTTTACTTTATCTGCTAACTTATGCTGGATTCCACATGCCTGCCCCTCAATGATATCATGGGACCTCTTGGCATAAAAGCCTATCTGTACTTCACCCTTTTTCATTCCCACCGGGTACTGGGCTTTGTTTCTATATCTAAAAGGCTCCTCCATAGAAATTATATCGTATACTTCTACGTCTTCAAGCTTCCCTATCCTCTTTAAATTTTCCCTTACAAGATTTTCCTTAAATCTTAGTCCTGCTTCACTACTCATGTGCTGTAGACCGCATCCGCCGCATCTTTTATACACTTCACAAAAAGGCACAACCCTGTCAGGTGAAGGGGTTATTATTTTCATCAGCTTCCCTATCCCATAACTTTTATACAGCTTTATAATTTTAATTTCCACTTCTTCATTCTCAATTGCCCCGTCTACAAATACAGTAAAATTATATATTCTCCCAACACCCAGACCGTCATGAGTTATCCCGTTTATTTTTACAGTATGAATTTCATTTTTCTTTATCGGTATCAAAGTTCTCTTCACCTTTTCCCACTTATATTTAATGTATTTTTATTATTAATGTATTTTTTTCCTACATCCAATCAGGGTTCCACACCATAAACAAGCTTCCCTGAAACATACACCGTTATTTTGTTCCAATCTGTATAATCTGATGCATTTGCATTAAAGGAATAATGGTTTGACTGGTTGTAATTTGACCAGTCCTCCTTTGCAAATCTTACCTGCACCTCCACACTTTCATTTGGTGCAAGTGTTCCTGCCCCGCTGGCAAATGATATTTCAAGATAAGTGTCCGCACCGTTTTTAGCTGAAGGTAGTTTGACAAAATTCCCTATAACATTTGAACTCCCCGCACTGCTCCAGTCGCACCAGAAGTTTTGGGACTTCCCTCCGTCATTTATATAGTAATACCTGATCTTTACATCTGAAAGATTTAGCGCCTTGTTATCTTTATTTGTTATCCTGAACCTTGGGATTATGCTATTTGATGCAGACTCCCTGTTTAAATTTGAATATTCCACCATTACAACACCCCTACTAGCTGCGGCACTGCCACTTTGCCCCCCCGGTGTTGAAACCGCCTTTGGTGTTGCTGTTGAATCCCCTTTTGGACCAGTTGATGATGTCCCTTTTGGGGTGGCTGCCGGAGCTGCTGTTGAACCTCCTTTTGAAGTAGCTGCCGGGGTAGTTGCAGCCGCTGTTGCAGTTGTTGTTGAAGCAGCCTTTGGACTTACCGTAGCTTTAGGTGCAGCTGTAGATTTTGGAGTGGTTGAATGCTCAGTACTTTGGGAAGTAGATGCCTTTGACGAAGCATTGGCACTTGCTCCCCCTGGTTCACTTCCAAATACAAGCACTCCATTGTCATACACAGGCATGTACCGGGTTTTTACAACCGAACCTGGAGTAATCCCATTATAGGAGTAGTCCTTCTCAGGGCTTCTCTCTACACCGTCCGGAGCCGCAATTCTAAACTGTACTTCTTTTTTATAGGCTGACTGCCCGCCAGGGTAAATTTTTGTTCCCGTAAAGTCTACAACCACATAGTAGATATCCCCGCTGTAGTGCTTAACTTCTGAAACTTTTGCCCCCTGATTGTAGCTTGAACTTACAGTTAAGTCCCCGGCGCTGCCACCTGCTTTTATAAAATCCCCTAAATCCATAAAGTATTTAAAAGATAAGTTTTCACATATCCTTGCCGGCCAGCCGGTTTTGTTATTCAATATTGCCTTTATTTCTATAAAATTATCCCCTGAAGCATTTATACCTGCTTCCACATATATCTCGTCCTCTGTAACTTCCTCTATACCACTAAAATTTGGATCAGGACTTCCCCCGTACATCTTGTACATCTTGGCCATAAGCCCTACAAAGCCTGCATTGTAGTCACAAGCCACCTCATTGCATACATAGTCGCTGATATCATCTGTGTAGTTGTCCGATGAATCAGGTCCTCCCACAAGTGCTCCGTAAAGGACATGCCTGTGCTTTTCCGGTATGCTTTGACTGTCCGCCCAGGAACCGTGCGCCGTCCTGTGGTGAGGGCTCTGGGGCGGGTTTTCACCAAATCCCACAACAAAACTTCTTCCCGTGCTTCCAAGGGCATAATCTGCCTGGCTTTGGGCAAACTCCAAATAAGTTTTTGCTTTTTCCTTATCACAGCCTTCCCAGTCTGAGTATACACACGCCAAAAATGCCGTTGTAGTTGAATACCTTAATGCTCCCCACTGGTCAAGCCATGCAAGACCTTTTGGGGTGTATGTAATTCTTTCACCATTATATCCTGTTGTCCACCAGTCCAAATGCCGTTCAATGGACTCCTTGTATTCTGATTCCCCTCCCTTAATTCTGGCTAAAAGAAGGTATGTCCCATATGTTACATCATCCCAGCAATGTGCCCACTTATATTTTGGGGTTGTAGTCTGGGGCTCGTACCCCCATTCTTTAGAATAACTTTCTGCTTTGGCAAGGTACGAAGAATCATTGGTGGCAAGGTACAGCCATGTAGCAGCCCAGGAAAGCTCATCATAAAAACCGCTCCAGGAGTCATAAAACCCGTTGGCTTTTGTATATCCTTCATCGCTTTTTGTAGAATCTGCAAATTCAAATAATTCCTTTGCATGCTTCAGGCACTCCCTGGAATAGCTGCTGTCCACATCTTTAAACACTATTGACGCCACCGCCAATGCCGCTGAAGTTTCAGCTGCAACAGTGGAACCCGGATTATTTTTATCAACTTTATAGGAAGGCCTTTCCATTGTCATAGCTTCAGCAGGTCCCCACCATGCATGATCCAAATGACCGTCTCCTACCTGGTAGTAATATACATCAGGTTCCGGATGGCATTTAATAAAATAATCTGTAGCCCACCTGATGTTGTTTAATATATGGTTGTACTGACCGCTCTGTTTGAATGCATCTTCATATTCATAAACCGCCCAGCCAAGCATAGCTGCTGTATAGGACATGGGCAGGTTGAATTTTACATGGTCGCCGGCATCGTACCAGCCACCGGTTAAATCCAGTCCTGCATCCTTTCCGTCATCAAGTCCCGAATCCCCCCTCCAGTTTAAGCGGAGTGTGGATGGATCGAGCTTCCCGGACCTTTGGGCTTCATAAAAGAAAATAGCTTTCTGCAGTGCTTCCCCGTAATTAAAATTCCCCGTTGCAGGCGGCTGTTTTGGGATTTCTTCCTGGGGAAGGTATGCAAAACCGCTTCCTGCCTTTGCATCCCCTGAGTCTGCAGCCTTTCTGCCATTATCTCCTAAAATTGAAGTCCCGGTTTTATTATAGCCCGCTGTCTCTTTTTCCGTTTTATTTGCAGAGGAATTTTCCCATGCTCTCAGAGCAGAGGCTATAATAACAAAAAATATTAAAAACCCGGCTATGGTAATAACATCTTTTCTTTTGTTTATTGTATTTTTTCCCTTATTTAGAATATGTCTCCCTTTGCCTGTAAACTTATTTGCAAACTTCTCCATGTACTTATTAAACATGCTTTATTCTGCCTCCCGTACCGCATAATTTACATAAAAACCATCCTTTTATACAAGGTTATTATAACATAAAAATTCCCTTTTGAATGCTTTTAAACTTTCTAAAAAATGCTTTTAAATTACTAAAAAACTACTTAGCCTTTGTGTGACTAAGTAGTTTTTTAAAATTAGAGACAGGGGGGAATTTACTGCCCTTTATAATTTAAAATGAATCAATAATCTCTAGTATATACCTTTGTAAAATTACACAGTCCATTGTATCAATTACCCCGTCAAAGTTAACATCTGCCCTTTCCTTCTTTTCACCGGTAAGTTTTTCAATTTCAAGTATATGCCTTCCTAGTAATGAATAGTCAAGGGTATTAATTTCCCCATCCTTATTAACATCCCCCACATCTTTCGGAGGCTGGGTCGGTGTCGGCACCGGAGAGTCAGAAGAAGGTTCACCGTATACAATTCCCCTTCCGTTGGTCGCCACAAAAACCCTGCCATAAACCCTTAAGTCTCCTGTGATGGCATAGTTTATTGAACCATACTGGTGCTGGTCGTCATTAATTCTCACCCAGTTCTTGCCCATGTTGTCTGAACGGTAAACTGCATAAAACCCGTCCACTTCACCGGTAATATAAACAGCCAGGTAATCTTCCCCGTCTTTAGCTTTACCAAAGCCCACCACATCACATCTTGTAACACCATCTACTTTCTTTATTGTTTTACCGCCGTCTGTTGTGTATGAAAGTCCTGTATAAGGTCCGGGAATCCACACATGCCCTTCTTTTCCGGGAACTGCTTTTATTTTTGCAGAATAAGCTTCTAAATTTTCACTGACAACTTCAAAAGTCTGACCTCCGTCTTTACTTACATAGAAAGTATGCTCCGCATATGCATAAAACACTTTTGGGTTAACCCTGTCTGAAGCAACATATGCACCTTTTGGAAGTGTATCAACGGCTTTCCAGCCACCGTTTACATAGCATATAACCCCCTGGCTGGTATCCGGTGACCATACAAATGTGGAACCGTCTGCCGATACTGCCACAACTCCTCCCTGAACAATATCATCAGGATTGTTTGCAGGGAATGTATAACTGACATTTGGCTGTACTTCCGACCATGTTTTGCCTCCGTCTTTAGAAATACCCACAGTCTTTTTAATATCTTCATACCGTTCTTTATCGGCAGTACCCACCCTTACGATAATTTCAGGGTTAAGCTCCGCATAGTCCAAACCAGTGGTGTTTATAAAAGTAGGATTTGTCATCATAATACCCGGAAGTTTTGTTATGTCCTTGTGT
Organism: Acetivibrio saccincola; assembly: GCF_002844395.1. Classification (NCBI taxonomy): domain Bacteria; kingdom Bacillati; phylum Bacillota; class Clostridia; order Acetivibrionales; family Acetivibrionaceae; genus Acetivibrio; species Acetivibrio saccincola. Next base: position 3,091,147 of record NZ_CP025197.1, read on the forward strand.
ACAAAACCACAGATGTCACCTACGCCGCTTATAAGTTCCACGCCGTCAACAGGCGGGCAAATGAGGCTCAGTACCGCTGTCTCCTCAATTCCCGTTCCCATAACTTCAATATTTACAAATTTACCTTTGTCCCAGTCAGTCAAATTCCGTGTACCGTAAATGGTAGCACCTGTTACATACATCATTTCATCGGAATTGAAAGGATTTATCTCAATGTCCCCTATCATCCAGCCCAGTTTTGGTGAAGGATTGTCCATTATATCCATTCCTGTTATAAGACCGCCTTTGGCAGCATTTATCTCCTTTCCCCATGACAGCCAGGGTGCCTTTGAAATGTCCATAGTGTATTTTAAATTTCTGGACGGCCATGATTCGCCAAACTCCCAAATTGAATCCCAGGTTTCACCTCCGTCGGTGGAGCGGTAAATGTTATCGTCAGGCCACCAGGATTCAAGGGTTGATACCACAATGGTATCAGGATTTTGGGCATCCACACTTAAACCTGCAAACCCATACCAGTTTTCATACTTTGGCGAACCATCCCAATTATAACCTGAAGGAGGTGTTATGTCCGTCCACTCCCCTGTATTTGTGTCATATTTATAAACTGCACCGTCTTCACATTGATAAGGACCACCCCTGTCACCATATGTAATGTATAAAATCCCCTTGCTGTTTATAACTGCATGATGAGGTATTCCGATTGTCAGTGCATCCGGATTATGCCTTGTAAAAGTATCTTCCGTAGGCTGGCCTTCTACAGGCTTCCACGTCTTGCCTCCGTCACGGCTCACATATAGCGGGTTTTCCTTGTCAGCAACACCCACATAAATATCCTGGGTTGGCTTTCCTTTAGTACCTTTCCATCCGTCAAAAACCACAAAGCATAGCCCTAAATTGTCAGATGTATATGAATAATTGGGGTCTTCTACGTAGTTCCCCACATTTGGAAAGTTCTCAACCTTTGACCATGTTTTCCCATAGTCTTCACTTTTCCACAAACCGTTGCCGCTTCTTGCCGCAAAGTACAATATATTATTGCAATTAGGGTCAATGGCTAAACGCTCGCCAACTGAACGCCCCGGCATATTGCCTCCGAATTTAAAGGGCAGTTCTGTCCTTTCCCATGTCTTACCGTAGTCCTCTGAGCGGAGTATATACCCGTTCATGTTTGTCCACTCATTTGTATATGTACCGGCTGCAACATAAACCCTGTTTGGCTCAACAGGGTCTGTAGCCAAACTTTCAACACCCAATAAATTCCACTCATCCGGATGTACCCAGTCCATAAGAGGCTCCCATTCTAACGTCTCTTTGTTCCTTATATACGCACCGCCTATGTCGGTACGGGCATACACAAGACCTTCTTCTGTAGGATTGTAAATAATACCGCAAACAAATCCTCCACCGCCGCCAATTACAACATTATCCCACTTGTACGGCACACTGCTGACTCCTTCCACAGGATAAGCAGGTGTAAAAAGGGAAATGCTTGCAAAAACAATTAACAAGAGAAAAATTTTGATTTTTTTAATACCCATCAAAAACAACCCCCTACATTTTTTAATAATCTTTTTTTACTTGTTGTTATGTGTTTGCTTTATGTTTATATATACATTCGGGTGCAACGCTATTTTTGATGGGTATATTATTTATGGGTAAATTGATTGTGGGTATTTTATTTATAAATACACCTTTTTAGGTATGATATATAAAAGATTCATTATATATCAGCAAATAGATATATCTTTATAAGATATCTTTTATGAATACCAAATAGGCAAAGTATTTTTAGATTTCATAACCGTTCTGTAATGCCTGAAGCCTCCTGTCAGCACCCTGACATTTTTAAAACCTTTCTGCTTTAATATTTTTGATGCAATATAAGCCCTGAGCCCAACCTGACAGCTAATTATAATTTCCTTATCACGTGGAAGCTCCTCAAATCTTTCCCTTATTTCACCCAAGGGTATATTTACAGAACCTTGAATAAACCCAAAGCTTCTTTCATAAGGCTCCGTTACGTCTAAAATTATGGTTTTATCCAAGTCTGCCTGTTCAATATCATACCAATGGGCAACATCCATATTCCCCTCTAATACATTGCTTGCCACATAACCTGCCATGTTCACAGGATCTTTTGCAGAAGAATAAGGCGGGGCATATGCCAGTTCCAGTTCTGTCAAATCAAACACCTTTTTATTAAACCTGATGGATGCTGCTACAACATCTATGCGCTTGTCAACCCCTTTAAAGCCTACAATCTGACAGCCGTAAATATCCCCTTCCGGAGAGTATATAAGTTTTACAGTCATAGGCAAAGCCCCCGGATAATATCCTGCATGGGAGTTTGTTATGGTTACAGTGGAAAGGTGCTTTATACCTTTAGCTTCTAAAACTTTCTCATTATTTCCCGTGCAACCAACCGTCAAATCAAATATTTTGGCTATTGCTGTCCCTTGGGTACCTTTATATTTTACTTTCTTCCCAACAATATTATCTGCAGCAATCCTGCCCTGCTTGTTGGCTGGACCTGCAAGGGGTATAATGGCTGCATCTTTTGTTATGAAATCTTCCACTTCTATTGCATCCCCAACGGCATAAATATCAGGATCTGAGGTCCTTAAGTATGAATCAACCTTTATGCCGCCCCTGCTGCCAAGCTCAATTCCGCTGTCTTTGATAAAAGCAATATCAGGCCTTACACCAATAGCTATAATAACAATATCCGCTTTGAGCTTCCTGCCGCTTTCAAGTAAAATTTCCGTTTCATTTTCACTGTGGTTAAATTCTTTTACCCCGTCTCCTAAATACAGAGGAATTTTTTTAGAAATTAAATATTCATGGACTATTGCTGCCATATCATAATCAATTGTGTTTAAAACCTGATTTGATTTTTCAATAATTGATACTTCCATCCCTAAATTATAGAGATTTTCTACCATCTCAAGTCCTATATAACCTGCCCCCACCACGGCGGCTCTTTTAGGTGAGTTGTTTTCTATATACTCTTTTATGGCATCCACATTGTTCATATTCCGGAGTGTAAAAATGTTTTTGGCATCAATGCCTTTAATATCTGGCTTTATAGGTTCTGCCCCCGGGGATAAAACCAAAACATCATAATTTTCTTCGTATATTTTGCCACTTTTTAAATCCTTTACAACAATGCGTTTTTCTTCTCTTTTTATTTTTATAACTTCATTTTGCGTCCTAACATCAATATTAAACATGGATTTCATTCTTTCAGGAGTTTGCACAAGAAGCATTCTTCTTTCGGTAATTGTACCGCCTATATAATAAGGGAGACCGCAATTGGCAAATGAAATGTACTCTCCCCGTTCAAATATAATAATCTCCGCATCTTCATCCATTCTTCTGAGTCTTGCTGCGGTGCTAGCTCCTCCTGCAACCCCGCCTACTATCAATACCTTTTTTCCCATATTCATAACCCCTTTTTATATTTCTGTTAAATCCAAAGTATAATTACCCAAAAAATATGCCCCTTAATCACAAAAAGCAAAAACCCCTAAAAAGGGGTTTTAGAAAATATCAGCACATAGGGTTTAAAATTCTATAATTATATTTTTGAAAAATCAAATAAATCCGCAAATTCCTCCAACATCTTATCCGTAATGCCCTTTTGTGTTCCTGAAAGAAGGTTTATGGTAACATATGAATCCGGCAAATCCGCAATAACCAATGCTTTATTTTCACTAAGTGCCAGTGAAACTTTTACACCGCTTTTTGTTGTATACTCCCACTCCCTGTACGAATTTGCATCGCCTATATTAAGATAAGTGTCTGAAAAAGTGCCCTTTACATAGTTTCCAAACTGATAGCCCATTTGTGTACCATCTTTTAACACCGCTTCCCCGTCAAAGTGAAAAGTGCTGTCGTTGTAAACATAGCCGCCTAGAACTATGTTGTTATTCTTGATAAAGTCGCCAGTACCTGCTTCTTTTATTAATTCCTCCCCGCTGCTAATAAATGTCCTGGATTCATGGAGTTTAAGTTCGTATTTGTTAATAATTTCCTCCAGTTTATCCGCCATTTCCTGCGTGTAAACTAAATACATAGGGTATTTTTCTATAAATTCATTGGAGCTGTTGCCTATTTTAGCTAAAATACTGCCGTCAGCATCGTACTCACTGCAAAATAAATTCCATTCCACACTGGCTTTATACTCATTGCTGTCAGGGTACCCCTGCAGTGCAATAAAGTCAGCTTCCCCCTCAACAGTTGATTCCAGCACATCTTTATTTTCTGAATCTTCCTGGCTTTCAAAATCATCTTCTGTATAAGCAGTTTTTATGCCAGAATTTTTGAAAACCAAATCCTTCACACCATTCCAGCGGACAGCTAACGTACTAATGCCAATAGTGGCTACAACAGCTGCAGCAGCAGCTATACTTACAATTTTCTTGACATTCATGGTTTTTTGACCTCCTGTTTTTTCTTTGCTTCTTTCTTTGATTCTTTCTTTGATTTTTTCAATAAACTGATGGGGCATTACAGTGTCAGCATCCCTGCCTCCCTGTGTTTTAAATAATTTGTCTGATATTTCATCTGCCTTTTCAATATCACCAATAAGGATGGCCCTTTCCAGTTCTTTTTTTAATTTAGAAATATAATCCATATAAAACCACCTCCATCTTTCTTGTAAAGGCCTTTACTAATATATATCTAAATTACATTAATGTAACTTTCTTTGGTGTAACTTACTTTTCATCAAATTTTAATTTCTTAACGATATTTTGTACTTCCCTTCTAAGCCTTACCAGACGCATACGTACTGCAGCTTCACTTATACCTTTTTCCGATGCAATTTCTTTAATGGACTTGCCCTCTACATAGCACTGTTTGTACAGGTGGTATTCCTTTGGGTTTAAACTTTCTATAACTTGTCCGGTATACCTGGTCTCATCAATTTTCTGATCCTGCTCCCTTAAAAGTTTTTGATACGGCTCCCCTTCTTTAGTGGCATTTTCATACAAGTATTCCTTTGCCAAAGTCTCCTGGCGCTTTAAACCCTTTATATATGTAAGGGTTATATTCCTGGCTGTTTTATACAAAAATCCAGCGGGTTTTTCATGATTTAAAAAAAATCCTGCCTTTTTCATATGCAATTGTGAAAACTTCCTGTATCAGATCCTCTGTGGCTTCTTTATTTTTTGTTATTGAAAATATATATTTAAAAATTCTTCCGTAATTTTCCTTGCAGAGTTCTTCAAAACTCTTCATTTTGACCACCTCTATAATATTTATATTCTATTTTAGCTAATGTAACAAAAATTTTTGTATATTTCATTTTAAATAGTTTAATACTAACTAAAAATAATTAATTGAGAGGAAAAACTATGCCTTGGGTAATTTCATTTATTATATCCTGGATTTTGTTTTTTACTTTAATTGACTATAAACAACTAAAAAGAAATATTTTTGGCGGAATAGCAGCCTTAATACTTGGCAGTATAGTGGACTGGGGCGGACAGAAGCTGGGTATTTATCACTTTTATGATGTTATAATCCCTTGGGCAGGATGCTCTGCCTTTTATAAATTTGGACCTATTTTTGTCATGGGAACTTTGTTTTTCCAAAGCGTTCCTAAAAAACCCTGGATACAGGCTTTAAATATCCTGATTTTTTCCCTGCTGTATTTGTTTTTAGAAGCCCTTATAATAAGCACCGGTGTGGCAGAATACTTTAGCTGGCATATACTTGCAAGCTTGCTTATTAATATACTGACCTTTAGTTCCCTAACTTATTTTAAGGAGAATTTTTTGGAGAAAATAGAAGTCAATAAGTCATATTAGTAAAAATTTTAGGAGGTGTATTTTTGACCAAAAATAAAATTACACCTGTAGGCGGGGAAAAGATATCCGTCCTGCAGTTTTCCTTTTTGCTCATGACAATAGTTTTGGCAACTGCCGATGTGTTTTTGCCTGCTTTTGTTACCCGGGAGGCAGGGAGGGATTCATGGATTTCAGTAATAATAGGAACCATTATATCCATAATTATTGTCAATGTTTTTTTAAACCTGGCATTAAAATACCCTGATAAAATGTTTGTAGACTATTCCTGCGATATTTTAGGAAAACCTCTGGGGAAACTTGCAGGAGGTGTTTTTTTGTACTACATATTTATAATAACCTGTATTGCAACAAGGAGCTTAGGTGAAATTTTTCTTATTGCATTCAATCCTAAAACCCCCATAGCAATATTTATAGTAACCGTTATATTACTGGTTGCCTATGCAGTTGGAAAGGGAGTGGAGACCATCTCCAGGATGAATGAAATACTTCTGCCCTTGGGGCTTTTAATTTTAATTAGCATAACGGTATTAAATTTTAAAGAATTGAATTTTAATTACTTCCTTCCCATACTATATGACGGGATTGTACCGCCTTTAAGAGGAAGTATTTTAATACAGGCATGGATAATTGAAACTATAGTGATACTTCAACTGATACCCTTTGTAAATGATAAGAAAAAAATAAGAAGTTCTGTAACAGCTTCACTTGTAATAATTGGAGCAGGTCTACAAATGGGTGTACTTATAATTGCCTTATTTGGTTCAGCAACCAAATCTTTTATACTCCCTGCCCTTGAGTTTGTAAGATATGCAAACTTTGGGGAAAATTTTAGAGGAATTGACATAACTATAATGAGTGTATGGATAGGCGGTGCTTTTGTAAAAATTTCAGTTTTTTTCTTTATATTTATATTGGGTTTAGCCAGGTTTTTAAACATAAAATCATATAAAGATCTGATAATACCCGGTGGAGTTTTGCTTATCACTTATTCAATGGTATTTTCGAGAAATATTATGGAAGAAATGTATTTTATAAGTTTTATAAAGCCCTTTTATTCCTTATGTGTGGTTTTTTTGATGCCACTTTTGCTTCTTTTTATATCAACTCTAAAGAAAAAATTAATGTAAACAGGTGATGAAAATGCAATTTGTATTTTTCTATTTATCAATAGCAGCAATACTTATTGTGCTTGGAATAGTTTCCATTTACAAACCTCTTGACTTTAGATGCTTTGTAATAGCTATTACCACAACAGCCTGTTCATTGGTTTATGAAACAATTTTAGGTGAATATTACGGACTATATTATTATATTAATGAAAAAGACTCCATTATATATATTGTTTTATCAGGTATACTCCTGTACCCTGCATTAAATGTCATATATGTACTTTTCCTACCTAAGGAAATAAAAAAAGCCTTTGTTTATACAGTTTTTTGGATGGCAACAATGATTATTTTTGAATATGTAAGCCTTTTGACTAAAACAATTGTTTTTACAGGTTGGAAACCTATGCCTTGGTCTTTAATCACTTATATAGGTACTTATTTATGGGTTTACACTTTGTATAAGTTTATGGAAAGAAAAAAGTATTTTCAGGAATCATATTAGACTACCTTCCCTTTCTTAATATTGACATTAGTCTCAGATAGTAGTAACCAAACCTTATTACATTAAAATTTGTATGGTATAAAAGATGCTTTATGCCGGGAAGCCCTATTCCTGTCACAATCATATCATACATTTTGTTATCCGCTTTGTTGTATGCTTTTCTCATTTCACGGATCCATCTGTTATGTCTTAAAACAACTTTCTCTATCAGCTTCTCATAATCCTTCCCAAATACCATAGATCTTGCAGCCATAACCCCCATTGTGATGGAACTTAACTGACCAAATCCAAAAAAAGGGTCTATTGAACCCCCGGCATTGCCTGTCAAGTATATATTGCCCACTTTAAGGGGATATGCATATCCTGTTTCATGCTTTTGTTTAAATTCCTCCACTATGGTGTAGTTTAAGTTTTCATAATACCAGAAAAGCTCCCAAAAGTGGTCTATTTCATTGGAATTTACATCGTTTACAACCAGTATAAGGGATGCTTTCTTTTCATTGTAAGGAGTAAGGTATGCGTATCCGTTTTTGCAGTATTTTTTATTTATCCACATTATCAATGTATTTGTATCAAAATTTCCCAATACAGTAGCCCCTTTTATATAGGTTTGTATGGTTTCATGCCAGCACCCAAGTTCTTTTGTTAAAGCTGCAGTACCATTTGCCACAACAACAAAGTTAAACTCCTTTGAAAGGGGTTCATAATCCGCTAATGTGTTAAATTTTACCACAGGATTTTTTAATTGGGAATAAATCTGGGAAAAAAGCGAATCTTTTTCCCTGCCCCTTTTTAGAAAATATCCGAAATTGCCTTTCAGTACTTTTTTTTTGTTTGGAGAATAGTGAGTAAGATTATTTATTGTATTTACAGGGGTAATATTTATATCAAAATTTTTTTTAAAATATTCTATTGCATCTTTTATGGGACGATGCTGGATTCCTAAAAGGGCACTGATATGCCCATATTGATCCCCTATAAAGCTGTTCCTCTCAAAAATAACCGGCTGTATACCGTGTTTTTCAAGCTGGTGGGCGCAGGAAAGACCTGATAGTCCCCCCCCTATTATAGCAACCTTCATTTTTAGCCTCCGTATTTTTTTAATACTTTTATCCAAAGAAATACAAGTACACCATCTAACAGTGATAAAATAGTATATACAATTAAATTCATTTTTAAAACTTCCCCCTTCCCTGCTTAAAGCATGAAATTAACGCCTGGATTTTGCCGGAAATATTTTGGATATAATTCCTGATGAATCCTGAAGCCGGTCTATTTTTTGCTGTAGCTTTACAATTGCTCTCATTTCGTTGTCCCTAAGCTGTGTTAATATCTGCCTTACTTCAGGGTTTCTTATCGTTATTAAATTGCTGTTATAGAAAATCTGATTGGAAATCCTGCTTTGCAAAATATCCTTTAAAATATCTACTACTTCCAATTTAAACCACCTACTATAGTATTTGTATATTTCTGTTATTAAAATTCTGCTATATTCATTTGTTATATTTATTAATAATTCTGCTATATTTTTTTACAAGCATTTTTATGCAAATTTTTATGTTACTTTTGCGTGTGAAAAGTACTTTTATCTGTGTTTGCCTAAAATTTCCTTTAAGTTTTTACTTTATGTTTTTTCTTTAAGTCTTTTTTATATTAAGGGCAATCATTTTATCTTTTAAAATATCTATATGTTCCCTGGAGTTTTTACTAAACTCCTTAAGCATATTCTTTATCTCTTTATCCTTTATTTTGTCAAATATATCATCATATTTTTTAAGAAGAAGTTGCTCCCTGTCTATGGATTCATTAAACATAATATTAAGCATGTACTCCTGCGATAGCTTATCCATGTACTACCTCCCAACACCGAAAAATTTAAACTACATAAAATATTTTCTGTTCAAATTGCAAATATTATTCTTACAAATATTAAATTCTGAAGGAAAAGGGGAATCAACGTGAAAATTGCTATAATAGGGGCTGGTCTGGCAGGTCTGGCTTGTGCTAGAGAGCTTATTAAAAACGGGATTTATCCGACTATATTTGAAAAAAAATCATGTATAGGTAAAGACTATTTGCTTTCCACAACAACTTTAAGGATTTTAGACAGAAGTTACAGAACATCTGTAAAATATTTGAATCAAAGGTATAATTTAAAATTAAAGCCCTTTTCACCTTTAAGGGAAATTACAATGATTGCCCCGCAAAGACAGACAGTTGTAAGGGGAAAATTAGGATATATATACATGCGGGGGGAGGAGGAAAATTCTCTAGAAAACCAGATTGCACGAGGTTTAAATGCAAATATACTGTTTGATAATTTTGTAGATATAAATGATGTAAAAAATCATTTTGATTATATAATAGCTGCCACCGGGAATGAAGCTATACCAAAAACCCTGGGGGTATGGACTCCGACATTTAATGTATGTTTAAGGGCTGCTGTGGTATTGGGGGATTTTAAAACTGATTGTGTAAAAATGTGGGTAAATACTGATTATTCCAAATCCTGCTACGGATATATTTCACCATACAGCACAAAGGAAGCAAGACTGCTTTTGACAGTGGACAATATAACTCCCTATGAGATGGATTATTATTGGGACAAATTTTTCAATGAAGAAAATTTATCATATGATATAATTGAAACCAAAGACATTGAGTACAGCATAGGTACCACCTCCTCTGCTAAAGCAGGCAATATATACCTTGTAGGAAACTGTGCAGGGCTTATTGATGACTTTTTGGGTTTTGGCGCTGTCAATGCCATTGAAAGCGGGATTTTGGCAGCTAAGTCAATTGTAAAAGGACTTGACTACAATGAGCTTATAAAGCCTATGAAAAAACATGTAACCAAACTCCATGAATTCCGCAAGGCATTAAACAGCTTTGATAATAAAGACCTTAACAGGCTTATTACTTTTTTGGGGCTGCCTGTTGTAAAACAGCTTATATACAACAATCCCCTTATAAAGGGAAAAAATTTTAGTTTTATAGCCAGAATGTACAATAGCATAAAGAACCGTTAAATCCTCCCCTTAAGAAAGGTTTTTTTCATAAGTACCTTTTTTTATAAGTATTTTTTACCTGTATGAGTATTCAACGTTAAAAACAAGTTTGGCTAAAGGCTCATATATGAAAGTTAGAATTTTTTTTGGATTTATTAAATCCCATTCTAATACATAGTTTAATGCATAAAAGAGAGATATAATTATTATAAACTGGGATACCAGTATAAGCTTTTTATCTTTTTTATTCACATCTTTCCACAGTAAAAATACAGAAATTAATACATGTATTAGAATTACAATAAACACCATCAGTCCTTCCTCCTAATTAATAACTAGTTTAGAAATTATCCCTGAATTATCTATTTTTGCCTGTGCATTGTATTTTACTTCAATATATGGAAATATTTCATCCCACCTGTCACCTATTTCTTTCCAACGCTTTGGATGCCTCCTGAATATATATTCTCCAAAACCTAAAAAATCCACCTCAAACTCTTCCTGAGCTTTTTTTATAAGTTTTTCAAGATTGTGTTTTACAGTTTCAGAAACAGCCTCTTCCATCTTATTTATTTCTTCCTCTTTTAGTATATTTTGTTCTGTGTACAGGACTTCTATCCTTCCCGTCATTTTAATATCAATATTAAATGATATCTTATTCCCATCAAATTCAGCTTTCATCTTGCTTTTGCTTCTTTTAAATACATAGGACAAACTATCTTTTCCATCATTATACCTGGAAGTGATAACCCCGTTCCGGGCTTTACCCTTTATAAGCATATATGCCTGAGTTTCATCACCGTCTATCCATCCAATAAGTTTTTCATCCATAAAAACACCGCTTCCTTTGATAGCAGCTACGTACTGCTGCCTTTCTCCGGATCCTGCCTCATTAAAATCCCCTCTACTGGTGGATATAGTGGTGTTTTCATTTTTAAAATAGTGAATCCTCCCTGTAATAAATCCACTCTTTTTTTCACAATAATTTACCAAAATATTTTTAAAATTTTCTACATAAACTTTAGACCATTCTTCTTTCATGCTGTTAACAATCCCTTCTATTTCAAGAACCAGGTTTTTTTCCACATCGGCTGGAATTGTAAGCATATCATAAGCAGTGGTGGGTGTTATAAGCACTTTATTTTCATATCTGAATTGCCTTCCTCTGGATAAATGGTCTATTATATCCCCAATGCCGTGCTTTGCAAAGTTTTCACCTATTATTATAAATCTGTTATGAAACCATGCCAGATTTTTTGTGGCTGTTTCATTTAAATTATTTTTAGCATCTGCAAGGGTTTTGCCGGTTGCAGTACCAATCCAGGAGTTTGACTTTTCAGGTTCCCCCTTTGCCCCAAATCCTGTTGGCGTAATTGATATAACTGTTATCCTGATGTTCCCGTCTGGCTCTAAATCGATGCCTGTTGCAGTTACCAAGCCTAAATCGCTAAGCTCTGTTCTTCCCCAGCACCCTGTATTTATAATTAAATTAGTATAATTATTATTAACAGCATAAAATATTTTTTTCTCATATCCAACCACCTGCCGGTTATCTGCTATTTTTTTGATTATTTGACGTATATAGTTGTTTTCTGTCCGTTATCTAATTTTGGAACTTCTCTTTTTCATAAATTCAGGCTTTTTTCTTAAAGTCCAGATTGGAAATCTTACCATGCTGTCTTTCCAATCAGGCAGGGAAAGGGGAGAAAACGGAGAAAAATAAGGAACTCCAAATGATCTTAAAGACACCAAATGTATAAGAAGAAATAAAAAACCTGTAATTATCCCAAAAAGCCCGGTAGACCCTGCTAAAATCATTAGCGGAAATCTCAAAAGCCTTATGGATATGGATTGGTTGTATTTTGGAATTACAAAGGAGGCAATTCCAGTAAAGGCAACAATTATAACCATTACATTTGATACAATTCCTATACTTACCGCTAATTCTCCTAATATAAGGGCTCCAACTATACTTACAGCTTCGCCTATAGGCTTTGGTAGCCTTATTCCCGCTTTCTTTAGTACTTCAAAAGTAAACTCCATTAAAAGGGCTTCTATCACAGCAGGAAAAGGTACAGCAGCCCTTACGGCAATAAGTGTTGTAAGAAGGGACATTGGGATCATTTCCTGGTGGTAAGTTGTCATAGCAACATATATAGAAGGCAAAAAAAGGGCTATAACAAAGGCAATATAGCGGAGCATTCTTATGAAAGTGCCAAAATAAAACCTTACATAATAGTCTTCAGGGGAACTTAAAAAATCCACAAAAACTGCAGGGAATACAAGTACTAAGGGTGAACCGTCCACTAAAACCGCCACCTTCCCATCAGACAGACATGCGGATACAATATCCGGTCTTTCAGTATAAGAAATCTGAGGAAAAGGAGAGTAGGGGTTGTCTTCAATAAACTGTTCAATTTCCCCACTGTCATTAATAGAATCAATATCTATTTTCTCAAGCCTTTTTCTCGCTTCATTTACTACTTTTTCACAGGCAACCCCCTTTATGTATGACATTACCACCCTTGTCCTGCTAAGATGCCCTATTTCAAGTTTTTCCATCTTAAGATTATGTGTCTTAAGCCTCTTTCTAATCAGAGAAATGTTTATAGATATAGCTTCTGTAAAACTTTCTGATGGTCCCCTTACTACCGCTTCACTAATGGGTTCTCCAATTGACCGGTGCTGCCATTTTGATGTATTTAAAGAAAGCCCGGCAGAAATCCCTGAAATTAAAAAAACACATTTCCCGTCTAATATATCTTCTACAGCTTCCTCTAACAAAGTAATTTTTTCTACGTTGCCTATTTCAATAAATTTATTTTTAATTGCTTCCAAAGCCTCTTTTTTATCCAAATTAACATTATAGACGTTGAAGTCCTCCATAAGGGAATGAAAAAAGTTTTTATTTATAGTCTCTGTATTAACAATTTCCTGGATATATACCAAAAGACACTTAGTCTCATTTTTTCCTAGTGTAAACTCTCTAAATATCACATCAAAACAATCCATAAACTTAAGTTTTAAAAATTTTATATTTTCTTCCAGGTTTTCTGACAACATTTTATCATCTTCCCCTTTTTAAATATTGAACGCACAATTTCATTTATTGTGCGTTCAATATTACGTTCAATTTCAATATTTCGTTCATTATTATTTATAAGCTGTTTTACTTTACCTTGCCTTCACCACGCTGCTTTTTTATTTCAGCTTCGGATTTTTTGTAGAATTTTTCAATATATTCTTTGTTTTTAGGCAAATTTTCGTCTGTTTTTTTCTTTTTGCTCATGATAATCCCGCCTTGTGCAATCAATGTATTATATAATCAGGTATTTCATTTGTAGTTTAACCAATATTCTTATATAATATCAGGGTTTTTTAAAATTTTTTGCGGTGTTTCCTTAAAAACTCCTTTAAAGCCTGGTTCAATATTTGCTTTTTTAAGCCTTAGTGAGTTGTAAACCACATTCAGTGAACTCATAGCCATAGCCCCGGCACCAATCATGGGGTGCAGCAATCCTAAAACTGCCACAGGTATTGCCACAGCGTTGTAAAACCATGCCCAGAAATAATTTTCTTTAATCTTTCTAAAAGTGGCTTTAGAAAGCTTTATGGAAGATATAACGTCGCCTAGATCCCCTCTTACCAGGGTAATGTCTGCAGCTTCTATAGCAATATCGGTACCTGTGCCTATTGCAATACCAACATTGGACTGTTTCAGGGCAGGTGCGTCATTGATGCCGTCCCCCACCATGGCTACTACATCATATTCTCTCTGTAAATTTTTTATCTCTTCCACTTTACCATCCGGCAAAACTTCTGAAATAACATGGCTGATTCCTACTTTTTTTCCTATAGCATCAGCAGTTCTTTTATTATCCCCTGTAATCATGGCTGTCTTAATTCCCATTCTTTCCAATTCTTCTATTGCCTTTTTAGCATCCTCTTTTACAGGGTCTGCCACCGCTATAATTCCTATAAGTTTGTCTCCTTTAGAAATCAGCATAGCGGTCTTTGCCTCTTCTTCTAATTTAATCAATTCTTTTTCATGGTGTTCATAGGAAATTTTGTTTTCCCTCATTAATTTTCTATTTCCCACAAGCACCCTTTCTCCGTCTGTATATCCTTCTACTCCCATGCCAACAATTGCATTAAATCCCGAAACTTCCCCTAAATTAATTTTCTCATCATTTGCTTTTTCCAGGATGGCATGGGCTAAAGGATGCTCAGATGCATTTTCTATTGTAGCTGCATAGTAAAAAACATCTTTTTCATTTGCACCGTTTAGCGGGATTACATCAGTAACTTCCGGCTTACCCTTAGTAATGGTTCCGGTTTTGTCAAAGGCAATTGCATTTACATCCTTTAGGGTTTGTATGGCTTCACCATTTCTTATAAGAATTCCCCGTTCTGCTCCCATGCCGCTGCCCACCATTAAAGCTGTAGGTGTCCCCAGCCCAAGTGCACAAGGACAGGAGATTACAAGGACGGCAGTTGCTGTGATAAAGGCCAGTATAAGGGGGGGTGTATCAGGATTTACCCATGGAAGAAAAGCAGAAGCCCACTTTATAATGCCCAAATGAAATTCAGAAAACACATTGTATGATATAAATGTGGCTATTGTAATAATTATTATTGCAGGAACAAAGTATCCTGTGACCCTGTCGGCAAATTCCTGGATTGGCACTTTAGAACCCTGGCATTCTTCAACCATTTTTATAACCTGTGATAAAAATGTGTCCTTTCCTACTTTGGTGACTTTTACTTTTAAAAGGCCATGCTTATTAATGGTTGCACCAATGACTTCATCCCCCTTTTCCCTTTTTACAGGCATGGATTCCCCGGTAGCCATGGATTCATCCACCAGACTGCTTCCTTCAACTACAACACCGTCTGTAGGGATTTTCTCCCCGGGACGCACCAACATAATATCCCCTATCTGTAAATCATTTATCGGTACCTCCGTTTCCCTTCCGTCAACTATAATCCTTGCACTTTTTGCCCCCATTTCGAGGAGCTTTTTAATTGCCTGTGAGGCTTTTCCCTTTGCACGCACTTCTAAGTACTTTCCAAGTAAATGAAAAGTCATAATAGATGTAGCCATCT
Source organism: Acetivibrio saccincola (assembly GCF_002844395.1). Lineage (NCBI taxonomy): Bacteria > Bacillati > Bacillota > Clostridia > Acetivibrionales > Acetivibrionaceae > Acetivibrio > Acetivibrio saccincola. Next base: position 3,106,688 of record NZ_CP025197.1, read on the forward strand.
CAACAAAAGTCTGTATAGGAATAAAAAATCCCAGTAATCCAATTAAGTAAGGGGGTAAAGAACCAAGGGACACCAAAACATCCATATTGGGACTTTTGTTTTTAAGGGCTTTAAAGCTTCCCACATGAACATGCCACCCGGCTAAAAATACAACGGGAAAACCAAGGAGTGCCGCAATTAAAAGATACCCCGGGACAGGTGCAACAAACATATTTATCATCATAATTGTCATCATGGCAGCTGATATAGCAAGAGATGCAAGCATTTTTTTCTTTGCTTTATTAACTTCAATTTCATCTTCATCTATTTTTTCATCTCTTTCCACATCTTTATCTTCTTCTATGACCAACTCAAAACCTATATCAGAAACTTTTTTCTGTATATCTTTAAGCCCTGTCTTTTCAGGGTCATACTCAATTGTTACCTTTTCTACAGCAAAGTTTACACTTGCTGATTCAACCCCGCCGGTTTTCTTTAAAGTTCTTTCTATGTTGTTGGCACAAGAAACACAGTGCATTCCTTTAACTTTCAATGTAACTTTTTCTAAATTCTTCTCTTTATCTATCAAAGAAGCTTTTTTAATATTTTCAGACACAGCCATATTAATACTCCTTTCTGTATTTATCTCTATTTAATTTTTATTTAACCTTCATTTAATTTTTGTATATTTTTTATATAAAATACCCTATATATAATGCCCTGTAACATATATAGTATTTATACCCCCCCTCCTAGGGTGGGGTGTAATTTAATTATAACACTTTATTTCCGCATGTCAAGTTGAAAATTAATAATTTCTTAAAATCAATGATTAAAATTTAAAAATACCTATAGGAATTTTAAATAAATTAATGTAGAATAAATAATAGACATAATTTTTATACTAAAACAGGAGGAAGTAGTTAACATTATGCTTAAGAAAAAAATAGAGAACTTTTGGTACTACCACAAAGTAAAAGTCATTGTCGGTATATTCGCAGTAGTATTTATATTTTTAGGGTGGAAATTTGATAAAGGCGGCTTGTCTGATTTAGAAATCGGATATGTCATAGAAAATCATAATTTCATTTTAGAAGGGAAAAAGGTTGAAGAAGTAAAAGCCGCTTTTGAATCTATAATTCATGATGTGGACGGGGAGAAAACCGAGAAGGAAGAAAAAGATGTTTTATTTGTACCGCTGATAGGCCAGCGTATTGAATTGGAGTTTGGACTAGGTATTTGCCATATTCTTTTACTGGACAAACAGACTCTTACCACATTTATTAACAATTATTTTTTTGAACCTCTTGACAGCTATGCTGAAAAATATAATATTGACATCAGCAATTATCCGGAGGTAATAGCTGACCCTTTAGGTACAAATGAGCCTAAGGTTTATGCTTTGCCTGTAAAAGACATGCAGCTTCTTTTGGATATGGGACTGCCTGAGGATTTTTACCTTGCCATAAGACTTCCAAATGAAAAAGATAAAGATGATGTATTGAGGGTAAAAAACGCCCATATAGTTTTAGATTATATTCTAAGTGAAAGCATGTCAGAAAAGTAGAAAAAGTGGCTGTCCGCTAATTTTTAAATCAGACAGCCACTTTTCAAACGTATTTTTCTTTCCTGTCTCTTACTTTCTCAATAAACTATTACTTTCTTAAATATACTTTCTTAATAAATATTATTTTTCATTAGAATTATTTTGCTGACTTAATTTTTCCATTGTCTTAGCTGCAAATTCACGTCCTCCCATTCCAAAGGCAATGGCAAAGGCTATAGCTATAGCTCCTAGTATAATTATAAATGCAGCGTTTACAATGGATGATGCAATGTCAAGCTGTATAAGTGTCATAAATACTGCAATAATGATAATAGCATACTTCACAATTAAAGTTGTCAAAGTAGCATTAGGATATTTTTTCCTCATGATACTTTCAAGCCATGTAGCAAAGAAAAGAGCCACACCCATTATAATAATAGCACTGATAACGAATGGAAGGTATGCTATTATTGCTTCTCCCACTGACTGGAGTACATCCAGTTTAATGACATTAAGGGCCTGTACAACAAACAGCAGTATTATAATGTACTTTACAACTTCACCTATTACTTTAGAAAGGGAAAAATCCTTCATTTTTGAGCTGTCTGTGCTGATGATTTTTTTAGTAACTGCATCTGCTCCGATACCGGAAAGGAGATTTGTCAGAAGTTTTCCTGTTATTCTCGCCACATATGTTCCTATTACAATTAATATGATAGCAACTATAATCTGAGGAATTATGGTAAATATCTGATCCAGCACCACTGTAGCCGGTTGCGATATAGCGGTTATATTTAATGTTTGCAATGCTGCAATGATTATGGGAATTAAAATTATTACATAAATAACATAGGAAATCATTGAAGAAAGTGTAACACTCTCGTCTCCTCCAACACCTGCTTTTTCCTGGAGTTTGTCAATATTAAGTCTCTTTAACATAGGTGTAATAAGCTGACGGATTATCCTGGCTATAAACACTCCAAACACTAATATAAGTATGGCAGCTATAATATTAGGTATGAAATTTATAAACTGGGAAACCAATCCCGAAATGGTGTTTGAAACGTTTTGCATACCAAGTCTGTCTAAAACTGCAGGCAGGAACATTAAAAAGACAATCAAAAATACTAACTTTCCTATAAATTCTAGAGAACTTCCTGTTACTTCGTCCACTACACCTAATTTGTCAGTGTACTTTTCCAATTTAAGCAGTTTTAAACCTTTTACCACTATTGCCTTTGCAATCAATGCTGCTAAGTAAGCTACCACCAGTAAAATAATTGCTGTCACCAGAGAAGGAAGCAGATCTTCGAAGTAGTTTAACAAATCTTGCAATTGCCTCATCTTTAAAACATCCTCCTTTTTTTATTATTATACTGCCACAAAATTATGTAATCTAATCAATATTATATAATAGTTTTCAATAAAAAAAAAGGTATAAAAAATATTCTTATGATTTGTATAATTTTTATTTTTTCATTTCCGATATATAAAATATAAACTACCTGACTTTGGCATTTTAAAAAAACAATTCAACAATATTAAAATCAGTGAAAGGATGGTTATCCTATGTGTTTTAAAAAATTTTCCAAACTCACAAAACAATTCTTAGCACTATTTATGGCTCTCATAGTTCTTTTATCGTTCACAGGATGCGGCAGCGGGAAAGCAAAAGTTAAAGAATATCATGTTGGCATTTTGTCAGGAATTAGCTATCTTGCTGCAGCAATAGACGGTTTTAAGGAAGAAATGACAAAGCGCGGATATATCGAGGGAGAAAACATTCGCTACACTATTCTTAGTACAGAATCTGATTTAGAAGAGTATAAAATTTTTTCAAAAAAGTTTGTAGAAGACGGGGTTGATTTGGTTTTTTGTTATCCGACAGAAGCTGCCCTAGCATTAAAAGAAGCCACTGAAGGTACTGATATACCTGTTGTATTTGGTGTAACAAATATTGAAGGTACTGACCTTGTAAAAAGTGTTCGTGAACCTGGAGGCAATATAACCGGTGTACGCTATCCCGGTCCTGACCTGGCAATTAAACGTCTGGAATTTATGCTTGAAATTGTACCTGATGCAAAACGGATATTATTGCCGTACAGCTCAGAACTTCCTGTTTGCGGTCCCCAATTGGAAGTACTTCCTGAAGCTGCAGAAAGACTTGGTGTGGAACTGATATATGCAGGTGCAAAAACCCCCGAAGAACTGGAAGCAATATTTAATGAATACGACAGCCAGGAGGAAATTGGATTTGATGCAATAGTATCAATAGCTGAAGCCTTTGCGGTAGAACCTGTCACTTTCCTTACCATGATTAAATTTGCAAATAAACATAATATTCCTATGGGCGGCGCTCTTATGCAATATGACGGATATTCATCACTTTTTGGTATTAATATCAATGAATATGTTACAGGTCAATTAGCTGCAGGATTGGCAGATAAAATTTTAAAAGGCGAAGATGTATCCAAAATACCTGTTGTAACAGATGAGGACTTTATTCAGATTAACTACAGGGAACTTAAAAAACAGGGATTTGACATACCTGAATCGGTGTTAAACCAAGCTGATGAAATTATAAGATAAATTTAATTTACAGGTGACATTTCAGGGTAAATTGTACCTTAAAAAACCTCCATATAATTTAAAAGAGCTGGTAACTTGTTTTATAACCAGCTCTCTTTTTTATACTTTTTATACTTTACTTTCTTTATAGTTTTACGGTGTTTTTTATATTTTCTCAATTTTTTATACTAATTTTTCACTTCTTAATTTACTTAACTTAATTACTCTTTTTTGTCTTAAATATGTTGGTAGTTGCTACAAGCCTTTCTCCCATATGATACAGGCTTTGGGCAAATTTATTTACCTGCTCTGCAATTAAACTTTGATTTTCAGAAGCAGCGGTAACTTTCTCAGTGGATGCAGCAGTTTCTTCTAGAATACTTCTAATGGCTACCACTGAGTTAATTGTACTTGTTTTAACATCCTCTATTTTGCCTATTACATTATTTAATTCTATAATTTTTTCTATCACATTGTCCATAGAAGTAATTATTTCATCAAATGCATATTGTGTTGAAACCACTGCCTGCATTTGCTCTTCCATAATTTTATGAACCCTTTTGGAGGTATTTATGGAGGCTTCTGTTTGAAGTTTTATTTCTTTTAAAAGAGGTTTTATCATTTTTGCTGACTCTTTAGATTGAGTTGAAAGACTGTTTATTTCTTTTGCTATTACAGAAAACCCCTGACCTGCATCACCTGCTTTAGCTGCTTCAATGGTTGCATTTAATGATAACAAACTGGTTTTTTTAGTGATTGCACTTATAGCATCTGTAATTTTTTGTATCTTTTCCATACTTTCATTAAGTTTTCTCGTGTCTTCTGTAAATTCTTTTGTTATTCTGTCTGTTTCTTTGGACTTTTCAGTTAACAATTTAATTGTATCTTTAGATTTAATACTTAGCTTTTTTGTAGACTCTGTAATTTCTTCTACTTCCATTGCCTTAGATACAGCATAGTCTATCTGGCTTCCAAGATTGTATATTTGTTCTGACGTCTTCTCTGCCTCGTGAGCTTGTTCTTCTGTACCTGCACTAATCTGTTCCATGGCAATTGTAACTGACTTTGCAGCTTCTGCTGACTCATTTGAACTCTTTTTTAATTCTAAACTTTTGTCCATTATTATTTTTAAAGCATCTTTTATTTCTATTATAATATTATTGATGTTTGAAACCATGTAATTAAAGTTTAAAGCCAGTTCCCCTATTTCATTATTACAATCTACATCAATTTGTGCATCCAAGTCACCTTCACTAATTATCCTTGTTGCGTTTCTAAGCTTTATAACCGGTCTGGTAATCCGCTTTGATATAAAAATTCCTGTAAATACCGCAAATACAAACCCAAAAAATATTATAAATATTGATATCCAAATGCTTCTTATTATAGTTGCATCTGCTTCTGAAACAGGTATTTCAACCACAATTGCCCAGTCCGGCTCTCCTAAAGGTACATATGTAATTACCGATTTTTTACCTAAGATACCCTTTGATCTTTCGCTGTTTATTACATTGTTTTCACCATCGTTTTCAGCATTTTCACCATTTGCAAACTTTGAAATTAAATTTATATTTAAAAGGTTTTCTCCTCTTATTACCCGGCTAATATCGTGAAAAGCAATAAGATTGCCCTTTCTGTCCACCACATATGCTGTCCCTTCTTTGCCTATTTCCATTGAAGATACTACATCCCACATAAACTTTAAATTTATTTCTGCAATCAATGCACCCTTTAAATCCCCAAAGACATCTTTTATAGGCGTTGCCAAAAGAATAATGGGCTCAAAAGACATTTCATCTATAAATACAGAGCTTATATAAAAATCTTTATAGCCCATGTTAGAAAACAAATCTTTTATATTTTCTTCTGTAAGCTGGCCATCTAGAGATGAAGCCAGGCGGGAAATCCTGCTCAGTTCTTCTCCGCTGCTGTTTAGAAGTGCTAACTGTCTAAAGGAACTATCCACATTGAGGAGCCTGCTCATTATCCGCTTTTGTTCTTCTGTCTCTACTTCTGTCAAATCACTAACAAGCACCATTGATGACATCATGTCCATTTTTTTATGAATGTAGTTTTTTACTTGCTTTACAGCTTCATCTGCAATGATATGCTGCTGATTTTCTACAAGCTTGCAATTGCCGCTATAGTTAATATAAGTGTTAATTGCTGTATTACCCAGAAGAATAATACCACTTACCGTTATAAAAGCAATTGAGAGTGTTGTAGACAGGCTTTTTAAGTCTTTTGTCTTTGCTGTTGTCTTTGCTGTTGTCTTTGCTGTTGTCTTAGCTGCTTTCTTTGCTATTCTTTTTACTGTCCTCTTTACTGTAGCCTCTGCTTTTTTCTTAATTTGTTTGAAAAGTTCCGGCAATTTAGGGGTTATTTTTTTCATGTCTGCATATTTCCTCCTTTATTGTATACAGAAGTGCTCATTCATTGGGCTTGTAAGCATTATGGTGTTAATGATTTAAAAAGCATTGTGTTGATAGAAAAAGTAATGATGACATTATATTAAATATTATCAGATAATGTATTAAAAAAATAATTCTACATCAATAGTAAAAAATCCTCTAAAATTATGTAATTTATATAAATTTTTTTAATAAACATAAAAAAACAGCCCCGCCTTTATTAAAAGACGGAGCCGGATTTCGGTAGAATGTATAGAATTTAATTATTCCCCATAATATGCTTTTTTGTATATTTCTACTAACTCCTCTACAAGAGGATATCTTGGGTTTGTAGTTGTACACTGGTCTTCAAAAGCCCTTTCTGCCAAATCCTGGAGTTTTGATAAGAACTCAGCTTCATTTACCCCGCATTCTGCAATGGTCATAGGCATATTAAGCTTTCTCATAAGTTCCTTTATTGCTTTAATTAAGTTTTCTATTTGCTCTTCCTGGGTTTCCCCGCCAAAATTCAAGAAGCGGGAAATCTGGGCATAACGGTAATCCGCTACGTATTTTTCATACTTAGGGAATATTGCAAACTTAGTAGGCTTTTGGGCATTGTACCTGATTACATGGGGTAAAAGTACTGCATTTGCCCTTCCGTGAGGAATGTTAAACTCTCCTCCCAGCTTGTGAGCCAATGAGTGATTTATGCCAAGAAAAGCATTTGTAAAAGCCATACCTGCTATACAGGAAGCATTATGCATTTTCTCCCTGGCAACCCTGTCTGAAGGGTCATTATAGGAGCGGGGCAAATATTTAAATACAAGTTCAATTGCCTTCATAGCCAATGCATTTGTATAATCTGAGGCAAGTATTGAAACATATGCTTCAATTGCATGGGTTAGTACGTCCATACCTGTATCTGCAGTTATGTTTTTTGGCATTGTCATTACAAACTGCGGGTCTATTATGGCAACATCCGGAGTAAGTTCGTAGTCTGCCAACGGGTATTTAATATTTCCCTTTTCCTTGTCGGTAACCACTGAAAATGATGTTACCTCAGAACCGGTACCTGAAGTAGTAGGTATCGCTACAAGTTTTGTCTTTTCCCCTAAGTTTGGATATTGGAATGCACGTTTTCTTATATCAAGGAATTTTAATTTAAGCCCGTCAAAAGATGTATCCGGATTTTCATAAAACAGCCACATACATTTAGCTGCATCAATTGCAGATCCTCCGCCCAATGCAATAATAACGTCCGGTTCAAATTTCTTCATCAGATCCACACCACGCATAATGGTTTCAATGGAAGGATCCGGTTCAACATCTGCAAAAATTTCACTATGGCAGTATATTTTACGCTTTCTGAGATAGTACAAAACTTTTGATACATATCCTAATTTGACCATAACAGGGTCGGTAACAATAAATGCACGGCTTATATCAGGCATATGCTGTAAATACTGCACCGAACCATGTTCAAAGTATATTTTAGGTGGAATTTTAAACCACTGCATATTCACCCTCCTCTTTGCAATCCTCTTTTTGTTAATCAGGTTAACTGTGGACACATTTGATGTAGTGGAGTTTCTTCCGTAAGATCCACATCCAAGGGTCAATGATGGTGTGTTGGTGTTATATATATCACCAATTGCACCTTGAGAGGAAGGAGAATTTACTATTACACGTCCCACCTTCATTATCTCCCCGAATTCCTTGCAAAGCTGTTCATTATTTGAATGAATAACTGCTGAATGCCCTAGTCCTCCAAGTTTTAACATTTCCCTTGCATACTCAAATCCCTGCTTTGCATCCTTAACTACAAAATATGCAAGAACCGGAGACAGTTTTTCAATTGAAAGAGGATATTCAATTGAAGGTTTTGGCAGTTTTGCAATAAGAATTTTTGTATCCTCCGGAACTTCTATTCCGGCATTTTTAGCAATTACCGCTGCACTTTTACCTACAACTTCCGGATTAACAGCCATCTTTGCTTTGTTTATAACATAATTTGTAACTTTTTCAGTTTCTTCTTCATTTAAAAAGTAGCAGGAGTATTTTTTCATTATGCTTTCAAATTCAGTTCTTATGTCCTCATCCACAATAACCGCCTGTTCAGAAGCACATATCATCCCATTATCAAATGTTTTTGACAAAATGAGGTCTGTACATGCCCTTTCCACATCAACATCTTTATTTATATAACAAGGCACATTTCCAGGTCCTACGCCCAGGGCAGGCTTTCCACAGCTATATGCAGAATGAACCATGCCTGAACCACCTGTTGCAAGAATCAGTGACACCCCTGGATGCTTCATAAGTGCATTGGTGGCTTCAATGGAAGGAACTTCTATCCACTGTATACAATGCTTCGGTGCTCCTTTTGCAACAGCCGCATCCCTGAGTGTCTTTGCTGCTTCTGCTGAGCATTTCTGGGCTGACGGATGAAATGCAAATATAATAGGGTTTCTTGTCTTAACAGATATAAGGGATTTAAACATGGTGGTTGAAGTAGGGTTGGTTACAGGGGTAATTCCTGCAATTACTCCCACCGGCTCTGCCACCTCTACATAGCCTTCCAAATCGTTTTCTGTAATTACTCCTACAGTCTTTTCATCTTTAATGCTGTGCCAGATGTATTCTGTAGAAAAAATATTTTTTATTACTTTGTCTTCAAAAACACCCCTTCCAGTCTCTTCAACGGCTAATTTTGCCAGGCGCATATGGTCATTTATCCCAGCCAAAGCCATAGCGTGTACAATTTTATCAATTTGTTCCTGTCCCATTTCCATAAACTCTTCAAGAGCTTTTTGCCCGTTTTTTACAAGCTTCTCTATCATTTCATTAACATCTGTGGTTTTTTTCTTTTTGTCTGTCATTTTAATCCCTCGCTTCCATTTAAAACTGCTCATAAAAAAAGATTGTTAAATGTTTGTCAATATATAGAATATCACATTGTTAAATATTTGTCAATAAAAATATTGCAAAAAATGTTGTAAAAAATATTGTAATTATTGCTTTTTATGTTCTATTATTCTATTATGTCAATGTTCTATTATTTCAAACCTGTTTTTTTTAAATTTAATCAATCCTTCATCCCGCATTTTCCCAAGTTCCCTTGACAGGGCACTTCTGTCCACATATAAATAATTAGAAAGCTGTTCCCTGTTATACGGTATAGTAAATACATTGGAATTGGCCAAACTTTTTTGAAGTGTTAAAAATGCCATAATCTTTTCCCTGATAGTTCTTTTGGAGATAATTTCTATCTTTTGATTAAGTATTATTGTTTTTTTGGCAAGTATCTTCAACATGTTTTCTATCAGCTTGGTATGAAAAATACATGCAGAAGAACATGTACGTATTATTTTTTTATAGTCAATTAACAAAATTTCGCTTGCTTCCACTGCCTGTACAGATACAGAACTTATTTCCATTTCTGCACATGCCAAAGCTTCCCCAAACATTTCACCTTTAGAAATTTTAGAGAGGATATTCATATTCCCGTTTTCATCTTCTTTTAAAACCACCACCTGGCCCTTTAGCAATATTCCTATATGGTGGATACTCTGACCATCCATATATACATATTCACCTTTTTCATATACTGAAACTTTTGCAGAAAGACATGAAAGTATGCTTTTTAAGTCTCTGTCTTCTATGCCCTTAAAAAGTTCGTTTTTCTTTATTATTTCATAATTTATCATAGTTCCTTTCATAATTCCTCCTATGTTGCAAATGCAACGGACTATTTTTATTTATTCTACTATAATAAAATTAGAAAATCAAGAGAAAAGGAGTTTTGAATATGATTAGAAAGATAATAAAAATAGATGAAGAAAAGTGTGTCGGATGCGGATTGTGTGTAAACGCATGTCAGGAAGGAGCAATAGGGATTGTTGACGGAAAGGCAAAACTTTTAAGAGAGGACTACTGCGACGGTCTTGGAAATTGTCTTCCTGTATGTCCCACAGGGGCCATCAGCTTTGAAGAACGGGAAACTCTTCCCTTTGATGAAAAGGCTCACAAAAATCAGGAAGAACCTGAAGAAGCATTTAGAGGATGCCCTGGTACACGTTTAAAAACAATTAATCATTCTGCCAAAATGAGTGATAATAGGGATAATACCCAGGACAATTTCGTAAGTACCCATCTTAACCAGTGGCCGGTGCAGATAAAGCTAATTCCTCCTAATGCACCATATTTTGATAATGCCAACCTGCTTATTGCAGCAGATTGTACAGCATACGCCTACGGCAACTTCCACAATAAGTTCATGAAAAACAGAATTACCCTTATCGGGTGTCCGAAGCTTGACAGCGTTGATTATAGTGAAAAACTGACTGCAATACTAAAAATGAATAATATTAAATCATTGACATTGGTAAGAATGGAAGTGCCTTGCTGTGGTGGCTTAGAATTAGCTGTTAAAACAGCCCTTAAAAACAGCGGTAAATTAATCCCCTGGCAAGTTGTGGTTATTTCAACAGACGGCGGGATAGTGGAAGATTGACACCCTTGTAAACCACACCTTATAAAAAAAACTTTGGCCTTGTCTCCTGCACTCAGGGATAATAGCCAAAGTTATATTATTTTTGCTTTGTATTTTTTTATTTATTTGCATTTCTTTTATTTATTCATTAATTCTACACTTTCCTCTATATCTTTTTTCATTTTGTCAATATGGACTTCAGACGGAAGGCTGTCACTTGCTGCCCTCCACACACCATCCCTGTACATTTGAAGAGCCTGAGAGTCAAATGGGGTTAATCTGTACTGATACATATTTATTGCAAGTTCCTCCAGCATTGGATATACAATCTGGTTTCCAAAGTAATCCTCTTCCCTGTTCATATTATGACCGTAGCCGTGGACTTTTTTGTATCCAGGCACCACATCGAAAGCGGCTCCACCTGTCCCTTTGTGGGTTGCAATATATTCCACCAGACTCCACGCCTCTTTTTTGTGTTTGCTCTGGTTATTTATACCTATCCTTGAGTCAGATGCCCATGCTGCCAAGCCTAAAGGCGGCGTTGTTACCCTCCAAAGACCGCTTTGTTCAGGAGCAATATTTCTTAGAGTCAGCATAGCATATGAAGCCAGGGTAACCATAACCAACTTGTTTTGTTTTATGGCCTCTTTTCCGTCTTCACCCCAAAAGTTTGCTCTGGCCTCCAAGTCATTTTGATGGGTTTCCTTTGCCATATCCAGCGACAATTTAAATAAGTCACCAAAACGGTTGTATTTAAAATCTTTATCAAAAAAGCCCAAAGTTGCCCCTGTCAAATCTGTAAGATCTGTCGGGTATTGAAATATGTACATGTCATCTTTCTTTAAAGTTCTGGCAATTTCCAATACATTTTCAGGGTTTTTTATAAACTCCCCGAATTCCTCCGGTTCATGGGGGAAGCCGTATTTTTCCATAATATCTGCCCTGTATAAAGCTACGTAAGGGGCTGTGGTAACTGTAAGGGATATTAATTCATTATTGTCCATGGAAAACCCGCTTTCCCAGCCTATAAAATCATTTTCATACTTGCCGGCTGAACAAGGTGCCTTAAGCAAGTCCTGAAGAATCCCGCTTGCCGTAAAGTGTCCAAAAAAGCCGCTGTCAAATATTAAAACATCAGGACCTTCACCGCTGGTAATTGCTCTCATATATTCTTCCTCACACTTATCAAAGGGAAATAATTCTTCCTCTACCATTATTCCTTCATGTTCCTCTTCAAAACTATCTATTATACCTTGATAACTATACCAGCTCCAAAGCTTTAGTACAACGGTGCCATCACTTTCTTCGCCGGAATCTGTTTCAACCGGCTGTTCCTCTGTTTTATCATCAGAACCCTCTACTTTTTTAGCACATCCCATTGTCAAAATTAAAAGCATGCTGATAATTAATAATATTGCCAGTCTTGCATTTCCTCTCATAATAAACACCTCCCGTTCCATATTTTGGGTTTTGGTTGTTTTTTATTACTGTGTCAATTTCACAGCTGCCTCTATTTCTTTTTTCATCTTTTCAATATGGACTTTAGCAGGTGATGAACTGCCTACCGCCTGCCAAACCCCGTCCCTGTACATTTGCAGTGCTTGAGAATCAAAAGGTGTTAACCTGTATTGAACCATATTTATTGCAAGTTCCTCTAGTAACGGGTATACAATTTGATTTCCAAAATACTCCTCTTCTCTTGTTGTATTTATCTCGTCTCCATGTATAGGGATATATCCAGGTACCACATCTATATGTTGCCTGAAGCTCTTATGGGTTGCTATGTGCTCAACCAGCCTCCATGCCTCTTCCTTATGCTCACTCTGGCTGTTTATAGCTATTTTTGAGTCTGATGCCCATGATGCCACACCCAACGGCGGTGTGGTCACCCTCCATAGCCCGCTTTGTTCCGGGGCATATCTTCTTATGTTGGACATGGCATATGATCCTGCAGTTATCATTACAAGCCTGTTTTCCTTTACAGCCTCCTCACCGCTTTCACCCCAAAAGTTTACTTTAGACTCCAATTCATTTTGATAAGTTTCCTTTGCCATATTTAAAGCCAGTTCAAATAAATCTCCAAAACGTGTGTACTCAAGCTTTTCATTGAAAAAACCCAAGGTACCGCCTACTAAGTCCGGAAGATCCGTTGGGAAATGAAATATGTATTTGTCATCTTCTTTTAATTTTCTGGCTATTTCTAATATGTTTTCTGGTTCTTTTATAAACTCCCCAAACTCTTCCGGCTCATGAGGGAAGCCGTATTCCTCCATGATATCTGCCCTGTATATGGTAACATAAGGAGAAGTATTGATTGTAAGGGCCAGTAATTCATCATTATTTACTGAAAATCCGCTTTCCCAGCCTAAAAAATCGTCTTTATATTTACCGGCAGAGAAAGGCTCCTGGAGCAAATCCTGTAAAATGCCACTTGCTGTAAATGTACCAAAGAAACTGCTGTCCAAAATCAAAACATCAGGTCCTTCGCCTTTTGTAATTGCTTCCATGTACGCTTCTTCACATTTTCCAAATTCAAATAATTGTTGTTCTACTTTTATTCCCTCATTTTCCTTTTCAAATTCCCTTATTATATTTTCATAACTAAACCAGCTCCAAAATTTCAATACTACAGTACCGTCATCATCTTCATTAATGCTCTCTTCCGACTGTCCCTTTGCATCTCCTCTTAGCACATCTTCGTCAGAGCCTTCCACTTCCTTTGCACATCCTATTGTAAATACTAAAAAAACGCTTGCAACCAATAAAGCTATTAATTTAATATTTTTTCTCATGGTAAGCTACCTCCATTCCCTTGATTTGTTTGCTCCGTTCAATTTGTTCAGCCATAAAGCCAAGGATAAATTTTTCAAATTCCTCTGCCGGTAAAGACTTAGAGAGATAATAACCTTGTATTTCATCACAATGTAATTCCCTTAAAACATTTAAATCCTCAATTGTCTCAACTCCTTCTGCCAAAACCCTTAATCCAAGTGAATGGGCAAGTTCAATAATTGCTACTACTATAGCCTTATTACTCTCTTCGCAGCAAATGTTGGTAACAAAACTTCTGTCTATTTTTAAAATGTTAACCGGAAGCTCCTTAATCCTTCCTAAGGAGGAATATCCGGTACCAAAATCATCAATGGATATGCATATTCCCATATTCTTTAGTTCTGTTAATATTTCAATTACATACTCAGAATTTTTCATAAAGAATCCTTCTGTTATTTCCAGTTCTAAATACTTTGATTCTAAACCTGATATTTCCAAAGCCCTTTCAACGGTTTTTACAAAATTATTTCCTTTAAGTTGTCTTAAGGACAAGTTTACAGAGATGCGCATTTTGGGGTATCCCTTGTCTTGCCACATTTTGTTCTGTTTGCATGCTTCAATGAGTACCCACTCTCCAATTTGATTGATAATCCCTATTTCCTCTGCTAAAGGTATAAATTCAGCAGGGGAAATTAATCCATGCTGCGGGCTGTTCCACCTAATCAATGCCTCTGCACCGGAAATTTCTCCTGTCTTGACATCCATCTTAGGCTGGTAGTTTATTATAATTTCGTCCCTTTCTAAAGCTTTACAAAGATTTTGCTCTAAAAACAGCTTTTCCACGGTATCTAGTTCTGTTAATTCAGAATAAAATTTATAAGTGTTTTCACCTGTTTCCTTTGCTGCATACATGGCAATATCTGCTTTTTTTAATAATGTGGATTTTTCAAAGGCATCGTCAGGATACAGGGATATACCTATACTTCCTGCAACATGCAATTCATGTACTTTTCCATCCTGCCTGATTACAACTGTATCAGAGAGCATTTTGTTGATGCTGGCAGCAGCTTTTGAAACCATCTCTATATCCCTATACTCCAGCACAACAACAAATTCATCTCCTCCTAATCTCGCAACAAAACTATCCTCTTTTAAAAAGTAACTTAATCTTTTACCTATTTCTTTTATTAAAATGTCTCCTATTTCATGACCTAATGTATCATTTATCCTTTTAAACCTGTTAAGGTCAATAAACATTACAGCTAGTTTTTTCTTCTCGGGTGAGTTTAACAGGTTTTCTAAATACTCTGTAAAACAAAGTCTGTTAGGCAGCTCTGTCAAGGTATCGTAGTATGCCAGCCTTCTCATCTGTTCCCTGGATTTTTCCAACTCTCTGGTTTGTAACAAAAGCTGGTTGTTCATAATCCTGGTTTCAGAAAACAGGTTAACAAGATTTTCTGACATTACTTTAAAGTTTTCTACAAGTGAATTTACCTGTGAAAAAGATATATTAGGCCATTCTATTGACTCCTGCCGTTTTAGTTTTTCAGGAAGCCCCGTGGTACTTATGGTAAGCTTTGATAAGTCCCGGGACAAAAAGCTGCTCATGGCAATGGCAACAGATATTGATGCTACGGAAAAACCTAATAAAACCAAGAGTTTATTGAGATAGTTTTCCCATGCATTTTCAATATGATTTCTAAGAGGCTTTTTAACCAGAATCACTAAGTCAACATTATCAAAGGTTTTGGTGTTTATGTAAAATCCCTGGCTCCACCTGCTCAAATCAAAACTCAGTCCTTTGTGGGCAGGCAGCCACTGAAATGTGTTATCGTCAATCTTTGTAATTTCGCCATTGTCCTGCCAGTTATACACCTCTTTGTACTGTCCGTCATCAGTATTTGTAATGTATACATTATGACTTTTGTCAACTAATAATATTTCAATTCCTTCTTCTATGGGGTTTTTTTCAATGATTGAGCTAAATTTGCTTAACTGCAATGGGGATTTTAGCCTGACTTTACGAAGTTCTTTTATTTCCCACTCACTTGCTTCAGACATAATACTAGAACCGGTTCTTTCTAACATGCTGCATACTTCTGCATTCATCCTTTCCTGGGACAGCCATCCATCAAGCAAAGTGTACAGTAAAAAAGGACCAAATACTGAAGCAATTGTTAAATGTATAAGCATTTTATTTAAGTCAGCAAACTTGCTTTTTTTAAGCCCTGCTATTTTTTGAATAGGAATATAAGACATTATCATGTCCGCAATAAGCATGTTTAAAAAGCCGTTAATACTTTTGTTTACCATTATTAAATAGCACTCATTGCCTATTGTACCCCTGTGTAAATAAAAAACTATGGCAATGGCAGGTGAACCAACAAAAATCCAATACAAAGCATCGATAAATAAGACATTATATTTTGTCTTTTTGTATAAAATCCCAACAAATAAAATCTCCAGAGTGAAAAAAAGTATATAAAAGTTTGGATTCAGAAAGTACCACTCCAGCAAATTGACAATAGCAGCCACTATAAAAGCTTTTGTCACTCCATAATATCTTAAAATAAGAAAAATAGAGACATTCCCGAAGGCAAAATTTATGCCATAGGAAAAAGGCAGGTCATAAAACCTTGACAAAAAGCTTATAACCGCTAATGCCAATAATAATATTATGTTTTTATGTGATTTTTCAGAAGCTACGGTGCCTGTAGTAGTAATTTTTCTCTCCAACCTTTCCTGAGAAGTTTAATTGTAACAAAAAGCTTGTTAAGTGTTATAAAGTATCTGGTATATCGTTAAAATAAATTATAAATAGCACCTTTAGAGTAAACTATTCAGATGTTAAATATGCATGATATTGTTTTCTGCCGGATGACAGAACAGTGCTTTTTGAAAAGCAGCCATACTATATTGATTCTACAAAATCAAAAAAAATCCTTCTCAATGTATGTACTTGGTAAAGAAACAGGAAAAACCCTGCCATTTTCCATTCTATAAATTTTATCGGCAATTTTCCTTGCCAAATCCAGGTCATGAGTAATATATAACATTGCAAAATTTTTAGAGTTTTGAATTTTTTTTAAAAGTCTTAATATATTTGCCTGGCTGGAAGGGTCCAGCATGGAACTGATTTCATCTGCAATTAATACTTTTGGTTTTAAAATAAGGCTCCTGGCTATTGCAATCCTCTGTCTTTGCCCCCCGCTTAAAGTGTAGCAGGCTCTTTCTAAAAATTCCTGATGATGAGGTAGCCCGACATCTTCTAACACTTTTTCAACTTTTTCAATCCTGTCCTTTTTTGAGCCAATTTTTAATATATCCAGGGGCTCAGATACAACCTTAAAAACAGACAAAAGCTCATTTGTGGCAGTAAAGGGGTCTTGAAATACCATCTGTATGCCATTTTCCCTGCTTGTGGCATTATTTCCCTTTACCTTTTCCCCTTCAAAAATAACCTCCCCACCATCCGGGGAAATAATTCCTGAAAGTATGCGGGCAAGTGTTGTTTTTCCCGAGCCTGATTTACCCGTCAAAACAACAACTTCTCCTGAGTGAATTTTTATGCTGCAACCGTCACACGCCTTTATTTTTTCCCTTTTAAAATGATATGTTTTATTTATATTCACTCCTTCAAGAAGTACCAAAATACCTCCCCTGTTGCACGCTACCTTTCTGTCTTCCATTACTGTTTTTAACTTTGGGAGTTTTGTTTTGCACTCTAAATGTCTTTGACCACATCTGTTATAAAAGCTGCATCCCCCATATGGGTTTGTTCCGGCTTCCCCTGGTATTCCCCACAAATCCCTGTAGGGATTTATAGAAGGGGAGGCATTTAATAAGCCTCTCGTATAGGGATGAGCCGGCTTTTTTAAAACATCCGCCGTTTTTCCTTCTTCCAGCACATAACCTGAGTACATTACCAACATTCTGTCTGCCAGTTCTGTAATGGTTTTCATATCATGGGATATTACAATTAAAGTTAATTTTTTCTCTCTATGAAGTCTTTTAATAAGACCCGTTATTTCTTTTTTAGACTCAAAATCAAGTGAAGACGTAGGCTCATCTACAATAAGCACTTCCGGGCTGCAAGACAGTGCCATTGCCAATAAAACCCTCTGCCGCATTCCACCTGAAAGATGATGGGGATAAAAGTTTTTATATTTAGATTCTAAACCAACTAAATTTAACAGCTCTAAAACCCTCTTTTCAGCTTCCCTCAAACTAATGCCGGTGTGTTTTACAATACACTCTGATATCTGTTCTTTAATGGTAAGAACAGGGTTTAATACATCCAGGCTGTTTTGAAACACCATTGCAATTTTATCCCATCTGTAGAGGTTTCTCTCTTTTTCCGGCAGGCTGTTTAATTCAATGTTTTTATAAAAAATTTCACCCTTTACTTCGCAAGGATTTTTTAAAAGCCCCATAACAGCCATGGCAACAGAAGTCTTGCCACTTCCGGACTCACCTGCTATCCCTAGGCTTTCACCTTTTTTTATTTCAATATTCAGGTTGTTTACTGCATTTATTTTTAATGCATTTAAATTATAACATACAGAAAGATTTTTAATTTTTATACCCAAATGCTACACCCTCTTACTTTTACAACCTCTTATTAAGTGTTATATACCTCTTATTTTAAATGCTATTTAACTTCTTATTTTAAAAATGACGTTTAAAAAATGATGTTTTAAAAAGTTACTAGGACTTCTTCCGGTGGCTATAAAATATAAATTTTTAAACATAGCGGGTCTTTGAGTTTAAAATTTTCTCAATATCTCGGCATATAAAACTCAGGGAAACAACCAACAACAAAATAGCGGCTACAGGACTTAGCACCCACCATTTCCAGAAGTTAGTAAAGTATATTCCTTTAAAATTTACAGCCCGGTTTAAAATCATTCCCCAACTCTTTGATGCAGGGTCCCCCAATCCTAAAAAAGCCAAGGAGGCTTCTGCAATAATTGCCCTGTTTATAATCTTCATGGTACTAACCATAACGAGGGGGGATATGTGGGGAATAATGTGCCTCTGTACTAAATGTCCAAAACCTGCTCCAAAACTTTTCGCAGCCAGAAAATATTTTTCCTCTTTAAGGCTTAGCACCTTAGAGCGGACAATTCTTGCAGGGTAGGTCCACAAAAAAAGCGTCAACACAATAATGATATTTTTTACGTCAGGTCCAAAAAAAGCCCCCAACACAATCATTACCGGCAAGTCAGGAAGGACAATTATTATATCTGTTATGCGCATAATTATTTTATCCGTTCTTTTTCCAAAATACCCTGCTGCCATACCGATAATGCTTCCCCCGACTCCCGACAGTAAAGCCGTGGATATACCTATAATAACGCTTATCCTTGCACCATAACAAATTTGTGCCCATATATCAATACCCAAATCATCAGTACCCAGCCAGTGCTTTAAACTTGGTGCTTCCAGGGCATCTCCGCTTGGTACGTTGTGGGGGTTGGAGGATAATAGAGGACCAAAGAGGGCCAATAGTATAATAAGAAGTAAAATAGCCAGGCCTGTTTTTCCCATAAGTGTTAGTTTGTTTAAAAACCGAAACTTTAATTTAAGCATTGCTTTTAAATCCTGAAATTTAATTTTTAAGCCTTGCACCTTGGCTTTCAAAGCATTCATTTAATTCACCCTTGGGTCTAGTTTTTTATAAACAACGTCTGCCAAAAAATTCATAGTCAAAACTGAAATTGCCACAAACAAAAAAATTCCCTGTATAAGCGGGTAGTCCCTTACCATAACCGCCTCCCTCATTAAACTTCCAATCCCGGGATAATTAAAAACATTTTCTACCAGTATTGCCCCGCCAAATACATAGCCTGCAGCTAAAAATGCCCTGGTGATAACCGGAGGTATGGAATTTTTTAGTGCATGGCGGAATATTATTCTTCTTTTTGAAAGTCCTTTAGCCACCGCTGTCCTCATATAGTCTTTTGTAAGTACGGTCATCATGCTGTTTCTTGCAATAAAATAAAACTCCCCCACTCTTACAAGAGACAGTGTAATAACCGGCAAAAATCCGTGGTGGATTATATCTAATATTTTCTCAAAAGAATTTTGGTGTTCTGCAAAAACCCTCATTCCCCCTGCTAAGGGAAACCATCCTGTTTTAGCTGCCAGAAAAAAAAGAAATAAAATACCAATTAAAAAAGCCGGTATCTGAAGTATAAAAGTCATAACAATATATAAAATCCTGTCAAAAATACTGTTTCTGTGCCATGCAGAATAACTTCCTGATATTGTGCCTATAAAAAAACTTAAAATAAGGGCTATAATAACTATTGATACAGTCCACACCATTCTTTTTAATATAATGCTAAGAACACCGTCATTATAATATATACTATAGCCTATATCCCCTTTAAAAAGTTTTCCTATGTACTCTATGTACTGCACAAATACCGGCTTGTCTAACCCGTAATACTCTTTGTACTTTTCTATTTGCTCATCTGAATAGCTTATTGCAATCCCCCCTTCTTCCGATGACAAAAAAGTAAAGGGGTCTCCTGGCATAAGTCGGGGGATAAAAAAGTTTAAAGTAATTATAATAAAAAACGTGAATAAATACTCAAAAAATTTAGTATTATATTTTAAATTAAAGGTAAGCTTCAAGGTATATTCCCTTCCTCCCAAGAATCCAGGTACGAAAGCTTATTGTGGGTTACTTCATGATGGTCAAACATATACTTCCAACCATCATATTTAGAATGCCTGAATACGCAGTATCCTGTAGTGTTGTACAGTGGCAGCATTGGAACTTCTTCCCCTATTACTTCCTGAAGTTTGTATATAATGTCTTTCCTCTTTTTCACATCCATTTCATACAATTGTCTTTCTGACAATTCATTTATTTCATCATTACTATATCCTCTTATCCTGCCATTTGCATATGTAGTACGCAATATATCCGGGTCGCCTCCCCAGCCCCCATGCCCGTTTAAAACTATTTCATAATTCCCGTTTTTTATAGCCCCGTCCCTGGTTTTTGTATCCACACTCGTAATAATTATATCAATACCTGCTCTCTCAAGATTTATTTTTATTAGTTCGGCAATTTTTACCTCTTCATTGGAATTTCCGGTAAGAAGCGTAAAAGATAATTTTCTCCCGTTCATTAAATCTTTTGCTTTTTCAATATCAAATTCATAGTTTACAACTTTATCATTATACCATATATGATGTATTGGTAAATACCCTGGGCTTGCAGGTACTGCTGCATTCCTTGCCACCTTTTCTATCAGCTCGTTTTTGTCTATCGCATGGGCAAAAGCCTTCCGGACATTTACATCCAGTAGTTCAGGCCTTTTTTCCATATTAAAAATAAGGCGGTATCCCCAAAAGGCAGGATTTTTTATTATAGTGTACTCATTTTCATCACTGTATTTAGAAATAACATCAGGGCTAACACCTGTAATGTCAATTTCCCCCCTGTCAAAAGCAAGTATATTGTCACTTACAGGAATAAACTTTATAACATCAACCCTTTGCCCGGGTCCCCAAAAATCCTTAAATGCTTCAAATTTATAAGCCCCCTGTTCCCTGCTGTAGTAAGTTAAGATATACGGACCGCTGCCGATTACTGCTTCAGGTCCATTAAAATTTACAGGGTCTTCAACCCCTTCCCATATATGCTTAGGTATTATTCTTGTATTTCCGATTTTACCAAGCAAGAATGCCACGGGTCTTTCCACTTCAAATTCAATGGTATGTGTATCTATGGCTTTCACCGACTTAATAAAGGTCTCCCCATCAACTGTAAGGTCATTAAATACAGGGGGATGTTTTTCATAGTATTTAAATGAAAAAACAACATCTTCTGCTGTCAAGTCTATTCCATCATGCCATTTTATGTTTTCCCTTAGAATAAAGGTGTATTTACATCCATCTTCAGATACAGTCCATTCTTTTGCAAGCCAAGGGATATAGCCTTTTTCCCCTCTTTCAAGCAGGCTGTCAAAAATAAGTGTCATTTTATATATCCCAGGTCCCCTTGAATAATGGCTAAAAGGTGTCGGATATCCCCAGTCCCCTCCTTGAAGGTTAACAACAACTGATTTATCTTTATATTGGTTTTCCAAAGTATCAGAATCAGAACAGCCTGTAATCCCTAAAAACAATACAGCTGCAATAAGGATGAATACGCTCATTTTTTTAACAGTCAATTTTGTTACCCCCTGATTTTCAATTTAGCTTTCATGTACAGCTTATATTTTTTAGTTTTTATGTATGGCTTGTATTTTAGTCTTTATAAATAGCTTACATTTATGTATGGCTTATATAGCAGTAAATTCTTATTGCTATAGCCTCTTTGCTATAGCTGTTGCTTCATTACAATATTTTTCCACTATCATAAAAACCTGTGTTTTCTATACGTACCAGTACATCCAGGCTATTTTAGCTTCCGTCTTTTCTACAACATGGTTGTTTTTTGCTATTTTTTTAAGATAGCTATGTATCTCTTGTTTTTGCTCTTCGTTCAAAGGATTTCTCATTTCAAAAAAAGAAGTATAAGTTGAAATGGCTTTGTCAATTGTATAAACATTCTCCCATTCAGCATCAAAATATGTTATTTCAGGGTAGTACCCCATAAACCATAATATATTGAATCCGCAATAAATGGTTTTATTGTGGTTTTCTTTTTTTCCATCTTTATAAATTATGCTGCTAAGCCGGTCCCTTATATAATCTTTTCTGCTGGCAAAATTACTTATAAAACAAATTTTTTTTGATGCTTTTATCATATTTTCAATGGCTTTTTTGCTGCTTATTCCCGGGCACATAGAGGCAAACACTATATCAAATTTTTTCTCCAAGCCGGATTTTTCAATGTCCAAATCCTCCCAGTCTAAAACATCAAAAGAAACGTTATAAACTTTTTCTTTTTCAGCATTTTCCCTTGCAAACTCTATCATCTTTTGTGAAATATCAATTCCCACTACACTCTTTGCTTTTTTTGCAAATTCTATTGAATACCTGCCCGGTCCACAGCCAATGTCAAGAACCTCTGTATCTTTATTTAAAATGCCCATTGACCGGAAAAAAACCATCACATCATTTAAACTTTTGTTTTTATTGTTTTGGTGAATTATATTAAATTCCTCAGCCCTTCCATCCCAAAAAGCTATCTGGGCATTTTTATCCCTGCTTCCTTTTTTCCACAACTTCTCAAAATCAGCTATATTCATGTTCTACCTCCCTTGATATTTTAAAAAGTATTAAAAAGAGTATTATAAGTAAACTCATTAAATACTATTCTAATCAAAAAGCTTGAATTTTTTCAACTGTTTTTTACAACTATTCCCAGTGCTTATTCAAATACTATTACTTATTTATTATTTAATTAAAAAGGCTTAATCCGTTACAATCCGGATAAAACCCAAATAGACATTCTTTAACTTTTTTCAATTATATTTTGTTTTTGGTTATACTCTTTTTAATAAGTTATTGTCAATCTTTTATACAACTTATTGTCAGAAAATACTTGTCAGTATATATCTTTAGAATCAATATAATCAGGATTAAGCATATAGAGCTTTGAAGGTCTGTGTCCTCCGTTTTTAACGTACTTATCCGTTTCAACAACTACATTTAAAATTTTTCTTCTAAAGTTTGCCTTTAAAAGCCTGGTGCCTAAAATCACCTCATATACCTGCTGAAGTTCTGTCAATGTAAACAATTCAGGTATTAAATTAAATACTATACCCGTGTTTTTTGCTTGTTCTTTAAGCCTTTCTATTCCATATACTATAATTTTTGCATGGTCAAAAGCTATTCCGTCACTTTCTAATATCTCCCTTTTTATTTTAGCTACTTTCCCTTCAATAATTTTTGATACTTTTACAACCGCTGAAAGTTTATCTTCTTCATTTTCTAAATTTAAATTAAAAAACCTTTCTACTACATAGCCCTTCTCATTTGGGATTTTATTTTCCTCATAGCATTTACAGGAAACAGCAAACCATTTTGCATCATCTGCATCATCATCAGCCTTAACATTAAGGGTGGAACTGTCTACAAGAGACATATATGAAGTGGTTATTATTCTTGTCCTTTTATCCCTGTCAACATCCCCCCATGTATAAAGCTGCTCCATATATATATTGTCAACATTTGTTTCTTCTTTGAGTTCTCTTAATGCAGCTTCTTCTAAACTCTCGTCCATATTGACAAAACCTCCAGGCAGTGCCCACTTTCCTATGTCCGGATGATTCCCTCTTTTAATCATTAATAATTTTAAAGTTTTCTTTGGAAGTTTCCTGTAATTTTCTTTTTCTCCATCAGCCACTGTAAAAACAAGGATATCCACTGTTACAGATGGTCTTTCAAATTTATTAGGATCATAAGCTTTGAGGAACTCTTCTTCAGTTAATCCGTCTTTGTTTAATTTTTGCTCCAATGTAACCACACCTCTTTTGCTTTGTGAATTTTATAAAATTTATAAAAAAGTTATGGTAGAAAGTATTTTAACTTGCAATATATATTTATCAATTATATTACAAACATGCTTTATATGTTTTTACACATATACCCTCAGGAAAAATTATTTTTCTTAGCTATATTATATCTTTTAATTATGTTTTTTTCCATATAATTTCTTTGCAATTAACATAAGAAAATTTCTTGTTACCTATTTTTTAGACCCGTCCTTAGAAGTTTCACTGTTAATTTTTTATACAGCCAGCAAAAACTTCTCTTTAAATGTCATTTGTACCACTTTGTTGCTTGTGTTTATTTCTTATGTTGTATAAAATTAATTTAAATGGTATAATTATAACAAAAATATAATGTAAAGGGGGGTAGTGGGTAAGAGTATATAATTCTTACCTGGAGTTACTATGATGAAAAAACTTTTAAAAAATCTATGTATGTAAAAATGATGGTTTGTTTATTTATCTTTTCAGCTTTTTCTCTATTGAACATCACCGGGGTATTAGCTGAAGAAGATGTCCTTTCTGTCTTGGATTTTGAAGATTATTTCTATTATGAAGACGGAAATTATGTTTTAACTAGTGACATTGTGGTAGACTCAAGCTTTAGAATTGATGGGCACACTGTTGTACTAAACGGCTACAGTATGACTGTGGAAGGGGATTTATGTATAGACAACGGTTCTTTGGATCTGGGCTCAGGAAGCTTAACCGTTAACGGAGATTTTTATATAAATGGATTTGATACTTCCAACCCTGCTGTTTTGGATATCAATAACGGTAACCTTATTATTGAAGGTAATTTTGACACATATGATAATGTTATTCTTTATATGGTCCAGGAAAACGACTATGTTCTTGTTCACAAAGATTTCTACTTTAATTCTTTCATACCCCATGGTGATTATTTAATCAACGGTACCTTGGAAGTCAAAGGAGACTTCTATGACTTTTCAAAAGGTAACTTTTTACCTTCTCAAAACCACAGGGTTGTTTTAAGCGGTGAGGACGTTCAATATGTCACTTTTGAATACCCTGAACTTTCATCCTTCAACATACTTGAACTGACTAAACCTCTTGAAACCGGCTATGTGTTCTCACACACACCTGTTTGGAATACGCTTATAGAACCCGGTACCTCATTTAAACCTGGTGATTTAGATGGAAACGGCACCGTCGACTCAACGGATGCAACTATACTGAAAAGATATATAGTAAGTATAATAGATGAAATCCCTGCAGGAAATGATGCAGCTGATTTAAACGGGGACGGTGATATAGATTCTCTAGACTATACTCTCTTGAACAGATTCATTTTAGGTATGATAACTGAATTTCCTGTTAACAGATAAATTTAAACTTTAATCTTATATATTAAGACATAATCCCAGGCTTTAAAACCTGGGATTTGTTTTTTGTAAAAAGCCGAAAACAGTACTAGCTGTACTCTTACCGGCTTTTCTTTTTTCTCTCTTTATTATTTTATATCTATTAATTTTTCAGACAGGACATTTTTTAATCTTTTTTATTTCCTAGCATTTTGTAATACTGATACAAGAGACCATCCAACTCCATCTCAACATCTTGAATCTTTGTTTGTTGAGAGTCATCATGTTTGTCAAAAGAATTAATAAGCATATTTTTCTCAACTATTTTTCTCTCTAAATTACTTGTATTTTCATTCATGATGTCACACCTCCTCAAATGTACTCCCCGGAAAATTATTATAGCATATAAAAATGAAATTATCTACCATTAATAAATATAAATGTCCTGCTTATCCCATGTTTAACATACTTTTTACCAAATAGTAATATAAATTTAATATTTCCTGTTGTATTTCCCGCAAACAACATTAAAGCAGGGACTTAAAGTCCCCACTTTGAGCTTTTTATCTTTGCTTTTTTCCGGATTCAGGCAAGGGAATTAAATATGTTCAAATACTTTTATACATTCCTGTTATTGAACCGGTATCCTATGTTTGTTTTTCTTTGCTTTTTTATCCTTTGGAAGTACTATAGTCAGTATTCCGTCCTTATACCTTGCAGTTACAGCATCGTTAACTACATTTTCAACATAAAAGCTTCTTGAAACTGAACCATATCTCCTTTCTCTTCTGATGTAATTTTCTCCTTCATCTTTTATTTCTTCCCCTCTGTCAATTGAAATAGTTAAAGTATCATCTCTCAATTCTACATTAATGTCTTCTTTGTTTACTCCGGGAATTTCAGCGTCTACAATGTATTCTTTGTCGTTTTCACGTATATCGGCCCTAATTCCACTTGTGGCTGAAAGAACCCCAGAGAAAAAAGGATCGTTGAAAAAATTCTCAATAACATTTCTGCCAAACCCCCAAAAATCATCATTTAGTGAAAGCTTATTTCCTCTTCTATATGGTATTAGACTGAACATTGTTAAACACCTCCATTTTTTTATTTTTATTTTTTTGATTTTGATTTGATTTTGACTTTCTTTGACCTTCTATTTTATTTATACCACATATCCAGTCATTTAAACAATATTTGTTTCTGACCTTCCCTGACCTTCCTTTGTAAATATATTCATTATACTTAAAATATCTATGATTTTCTTTGTTTTTCTTACTTATTTGTTTTTCTTACTTATAGATTATGTAAAATAATCATTATTTGTGAAGCCTCATTTAAAAAGCTTTAATATCTCTTCCTTGTCAATTGCCCCCACTACAAACATAAGACCAAAGGCAACTGCTGTATTACCAAGGATATTTGCTATTACTGCACCATCTCCGCTTATGTTAAATATGTTAAAGAAACTGTTTATATATTTATGAGCAAAAATTATTACAGTGCATACCACGCCCGGTTTTAGTATCCAATTTCTAAAGTCTAAAACCATTCCTGTCATTTTTGTTACAGTGTAAGTGTTTAAAACGCAAACACAAGCAGAACTCACTATAATCCCTGCTATATAACCCTTTACACCATATACGGGTATAAAGTACACTACAAATAAAATTCTTATAATATATCCTACAGTTGAATTTCTAAGGGAAACCCCCTGTTTGCCCAGCCCGTTTAATATTCCCAAAAGAGTCTGCTGCAAATATATAAATATGCATGTAAAAGACAGTAAATATAAAATATCACCTATGTTTTCATTTTTATAAACTAAGTTCCCTATTTCATTTGAAAAACCAATAAATATAGATGTAAATATAAAACCAAGGATAAATGTAAATTGAATTGATTTTGATATCCTGTAATTGACGGTTTTAAAATTCTTCAAAGACAATGCCTCAGAAATAGCCGGTACAAGGGTGGTGGCTAAAGAAGACGTAACAAGTGAGGGGAAGAAAACCAACGGCATTGCCATACCTGTAAGCTTCCCGTATTCTGCAATGCTGGCTTGATAATTCATACCTCCTATTAAAAGCATTCTGGGAATTAGTATAAGTTCCACGGCTCCCATCATAGAAGTGATAAACCTGTTAAAGGATACAGGCACCGATATCTTTATTATATTGGCAAGGATAGTCCTTTTCCTCATAAAATCTTTTTTATATTTATAAGGAGGAATTTTTTTCTTTTTTATTTTGAAAATTATTATTAAAACAGCAAGGTTTGATATTTCCCCCAGAGCCATTCCCACTGTCGCCAGGGTACAGGCATACTCAAGACCTATATTCAAAAAATAAGCTGACATAGCAATTACTATCCCTATTTTTACAACCTGTTCCACAACCTGAGAACAGGCAGTGGGAACAACATCCTGCATACCATAATAGTAACCTTTGACAGCGGAGGCAGCAGCAATTACCGGAATGCACGGCAGCAGCAGAATCATGGAATAGTATGTTCTTGAATCTTTTAAAATGATATTCACAATGGGATCTATAAAAATTAATATACCTGTTGATACAATTAAGCCGGCGGTTACCACAACTGCTAACGCACAGTATGTTATCCTGAATAAATTAGCATGATTTTTTTTTGCCGCCTGCTCTGCAACCATTTTTGAAACGGCAATTGATATGCCGGAAGAGAGGGTAAGTATAATAAGGGAATATACAGGGGAAATGAGCTGGAAAATTCCCATACCTTCTGCCCCTATAAGGTTAGAAAGGTATATCCTATATATAAATCCTAAAACCTTTACAATAAACCCGGCTATCATTAACACTATTGCACTGCTTACAAATGATTTCTTAGTCATGAAGCCATTTTACCTTTTTTAAAAAATTGTCCTCATTATTTGTATTAAAAAAAGTAATAACTTATGACTAAGACGTAAACATTTTAAAATTTATTTTATCCATTCCACCAAATCTTTATATACTGCACTTCCTAGATACCTTCTTATTTCCCCTGTTTTATTATTGCGAAGAGAAACAATAAACTCAAACTCCATTCCTTTTTTAAGTTCAAACATATTTTCACGGGTGGTGTAATAGGGCAAAAGTTCATATAAGCTGGGACTGTCTATTTTTCTCCACCGGTCTGTTTCAATAAGCACCCAGCCGCTGCCATAAAATTCAGGCTGCTCTTTTTTATTAATAGGATACTCAGTAAACTCAATTTTAACTTCATAATCCAAATCATCTTTTAAATAATCTACCCAATTGTCCAGCTGTATCCTAAACTCATAAACTTCCCATTTGTTTCTTGGATACACTACGCTTATTTCAGGTTCTAAAAAATCCAATTCACCTGTAAGTATTTCAATAGTCCTGGTGTTTTTGTCCCACTTAACCCTGGCACTAAATATTTCAAATGCAAAACGTAAGGGAATAAAAATTACTTCTTCATTAATTACCGGGACAGAATCAATTTTAAGCAGTTTTCCATTCACTATTACCTCACTTGAACCTGTTTTAAATTTTGCGTCTGCGAAATCATTTTTGATATGTACAATTCCAGGTTCAATATCTAAATCCACTGTGCCTCCTATACTTTCAGCTACAAATTCAGCAGGTACCATTGTCCTGCCGGCAGCAGGATCTATGTAGGGGGCTGCACCAAAAGTTTTTACTACACTCCCGTCTACCTTAATGGTTATATCCCTTTCATTTGCAGTTACCATGCTGAACATTAAAATGCTTGAAATTAAGAAAAGCAGCAGCATCTTTTTCATCTTTATTCCTCCAAAACATAATATTCTGGATTGCATTTAGTACAGATTTTAAAACTTTACCCTGACTTACGTTGACTTTTAGCTTTATTCAGGTCAAGATTATACAGGTCAAGACATGAGTAATATTTCAAGAATGTATATAGATTCTATAGATATAAAGATTCTACACTATATATTATTTTAGCAAACATATAATACATTTTTCAATAGTCTTTTATTTTGCTCCCTTTATTCCAGCAAAACCTTCTTATTCAATTGCAGCTATGCCTTGGTTATGCTATAATGTGGTGGATGTAAAAATAGCTTATATTAAGGATTATAACTAAGGAGTATAACTATGAAAGTTCTTCATTTAATCGGCGGTGGTGATATCGGCGGGGCAAAAAGCCACGTCTTGTCACTTGTTAATGAGCTTGGAAAATATATAGATGTTAAATTAATAAGTTTTAGAAAAGGTGCCTTTGCAGATGATGCCCGGGCAATGGGCATAAATGTAGAGGTAGTGAGAACAGGAACCATATTTACCGATATACGGAGAGTACTGAATATCATAAAAAATGAAGGCTATGATATAATACATTCACACGGGGCAAAGGCAAATATGATTGCAGTTATTGTGAAAAAAATTACAAAAATCCCTGTGGTTACCACCGTCCACAGTGACTACAGGCTAGACTATTTGCAAAACATTTTAAAAATGTTTTCCTTTGGCCTTATAAATACTGTATCGTTAAGGTTTATAGAGTACCATATAGGGGTCTCAAATAATTTCAAACAAATGCTTATCAGAAGAAGATTCAGCCCTCAGAATATATTTACCGTATACAATGGAATTGATTTTAACAAAAAAGTTCCCACCATCTCAAGGGAAGAATTCTTAAAAAAATACAATTTAAACTTTGGAAAAGATGATGTAATAATTGGAATACTGGCAAGGCTCCATCCTGTAAAGGGTATAGGTACTCTGTTGCAGGCTGCAAGACTTATTGTTGATGAAAACCCCTCTGTGAGATTTTTAATCGGGGGGGATGGGGAAGAAAGAAAGTCTTTAGAAAAAAAGGCTTCTTCACTGGGGCTAAATAACAATGTATTTTTCCTTGGTTTTGTAAATGAACCTTTGGATTTTATTAATTGTATAGATATTAATGTACTTACATCTTTAAGTGAAAGCTTTCCCTATGCCATTTTAGAGGGTGCCCTTTACAAAAAAGCAACTGTCAGCAGTAATGTAGGAGGAATATCAGACCTTATTGAAAACGGAAAGACCGGCTTTCTTTTTGAGCCAAAAGACTATAAAACTTTTGCAAAACACCTTATAAATTTAATTAATGACCCTCTTTTGAGAAAAAAAATAGGTGACAACCTCTATGAAAAGACAAACACCTACTTTTCCCTGCACAATATGTGCAGCACCCAGCTTAATATATATAAAACCATATTAAGAAGGGAAGAGGAAAAGAAAAAATCCGGATGCAAATACGATGTAATTATCTCAGGCTACTACGGCTTTAAAAACATTGGGGATGACGCAATGTTAAAGGCTATAATAGATAATCTTAAACTATATCACGAGGACATAAGAATAATGGTGCTGTCCAAAAATCCTTTAGAAACACGGCAAACATACAATGTGAATTCAATAAACAGATTTAATATCCTTAAAATAATAAGCGTTATGAGAAAGTCCAAATTGTTTTTAAACGGAGGAGGAAATTTACTTCAGGACAACACCAGCACTCGTTCCTTGATATACTATCTTGGAATGATATGGCTTGCTAAAAAAATGGACATGAAAACAATGATTTATGCCAACGGCATAGGTCCTTTAAACAAAAAAAACAACCGCAGAATGACCAAAGCAGTAGTAAATCAGGTGGATGTTATTACACTTAGGGAGGAATTATCCTACAGGGAAATTCAAAACCTTAATATAGAAAAACCCCAGGTGTTTTTAACTGCAGACCCTGCTGTAACCATAGAGGCAGGAGGGAAAGAGGAAATAGATGAAATATTTATGAAAGAAAATATCAACCCAAATGAAAAGCTTATTGGCTTTTCCGTAAGAAAGTGGTCAGACTATGAAAAATACCAGACGGTTATCGCCCGGGTTGCAGACTATGTATGTGAAAATTATGGCGCAAAGCCTCTCTTTATACCTATGCACTATCCCAGTGACCTTTTGATAATTGATAATATTGTTGCAAAAATGAAAAATAAATGCTACGTAATAAGAAATAAATACAGCGTAGCACAAATGCTTGGAATAATAGGCCGTACTCAATTACTGATAGGCATGAGGCTGCACGCCCTTATATTTGCCGCCAGCCTTAAAGTTCCTTTGGTTGGACTGGTATACGAGACAAAAGTAGAAGGCTTTATGCAATATATAAACCAGCCTTCCGCAGGCCACGTCAGTTCCTTAGAATTTGAAAAAATCATTGAAATAGTGGATTATGTTTGGAACAGAAGGGATGAAATAAGAAGGGAACTGGAAGAAACCACTGAAACACTTAGGAATAAAGCTCTTGAAAACGCCAAAATTGCCGTAGAGCTTATAGAAAAAAACTAACCGGGTAGGGAGAAACCAGCTAAGGGGTAGTTAGGAGGAATTATTCACATATGCGTACAACAGTAGATATTTTGGGTGTGCCCGTTGATAATATTACAATGGGGGAAGCTGTA
Organism: Acetivibrio saccincola; assembly: GCF_002844395.1. NCBI lineage: Bacteria > Bacillati > Bacillota > Clostridia > Acetivibrionales > Acetivibrionaceae > Acetivibrio > Acetivibrio saccincola. The sequence goes on from NZ_CP025197.1 coordinate 3,138,689, forward strand.
AACATAGTGGAAGGTTTTTTAAACCAGGATAAGGTTCACTGTGTATTTACCCCAAATGCGGAAATAATGATGGAGGCACAAAGGGATGCTGAGTTTAAACAAATATTGTGCAGTGGCAACTTAGTAGTTGCCGACGGTGCCGGTGTGGTGCTGGCGTCAAAAATATTAAAGCCTGTGCTAAAAGAGCGGGTTGCGGGTTTTGACCTGCTTTGCAACCTTTTTGAAAGGTTTTCAAATAAAGACGTCAGGTTTTTTTTCCTAGGAGGAAAACCCGGAGTTGCCCAAGAAGCATACCAAAAGTTATTGGAGAAAAATATTAATATAAATTTAGTTGGTGCAAGAAACGGTTATTTTTCAGAAAGTGAAGAAAAAGAAATAATAGATGAGATAAACTCTTCTAAAACTGACATCCTCCTTGTAGCCCTAGGGGCACCTAAGCAGGAAAAATGGATATATAAAAACAAGGACAAGTTAAATGTGAAGGTTTGCATCGGAGTAGGGGGATCTTTTGACGGCATCGCAGGAAGGATGAAGCGTGCGCCAAAATTCTTTCAGGAACACGGCTTAGAATGGCTTTACCGCCTTTACAAAGACCCCAGGCGTTTTTTTAGAATGATGGACCTTCCAAAGTTTATGCTTTTAGTTGTTGCAAAAAAAATGAAATTATATAATAAAGACTGATGTATAACTAAATAATTTATATTTAAAACAGTATATATTTTGGTATATATTTTAGTATATATTTAAAAGAGGCTTTTTTAAAAGAGGCTGTGCACCTAAACTTTAGCGCAGCAGCCTCTTTAAAATTTACCTCACGCTTTTTATTCTTCTATTGTATATGGCCCCTTTACAAGAACCCATGCCTTTGAACTTACAACTTTAAGACCTCTTCCATCATCTCTTGATATCAAAAGTAAGTGATTTAAGGGTACATCCTGGCCGGTGGTAATATCTACACCGGAACCTGCTGTAACATCTGAAAGTCCACCAGCTTCTCCAGCTATGGCCTTAGCTTTTCCTCCTCTTAATATAATCTCTCCACTTTCACCAACAATTAAAGTCTGACCTTCTTCCAGTTCTAAAGGTATAAACTTTCCATACTTTTCAACTTCAACAAGTTCCTTTTCCATATCTTCCATTTGTTTTTTCATTTTTTCAACCAGTTCTTCTAACTCTTTTACTTTTAATTCATTAGCGTCAGCCAGTTGTTTGATTTTTTCATCAACATAGTCCTGAGTAACAAGTATAGTTTCATTGGAGGTTTTTTCATTTTCTTCTGGTTCAGCATAGGCTGTCTGAATAATATGTACTGCAAAAACACCTAAAATAAGAAATACCACTAAAAACCATGTTTTTTTAATGAAATTTAAATTCCTCATCTTTTGTAACCCCCTGTATTTTTCTACACCGTTTTTTTATATATCCACCAATCCAAAGCTTATGGCAATTGCCTCATTTACCTTCTCCATAAGTTCATCATCAAGATGCCCAACTTTTTCCCTTAACCTTTTTTTATCAATGGTTCTCACCTGCTCCAGTAAAATTACCGAATCCTTTGGGATGCCGTAACTCTTTGCTTTAAGTTCTATATGAGTAGGTAATTTAGCTTTGTTTATTTGTGAAGTTATAGCTGAAGCTATAACAGTAGGACTATACTTGTTGCCAATATCATTTTGAATGATTAATACCGGCCTTACTCCACCCTGCTCAGAACCGACAACCGGACTTAAATCTGCATAAAATATGTCACCACGTTTAATTAGCACTATTTCTCCAACTCCCTAAGACCTTCCTCATATTTTTGCTGTTGATCATTGTCTGCTTCAAAACACATCTCAGCCAGCTTAGAATTGATTTCGGCCATTTGCTGATAACCCTTTTTCATTCTATCCCTCATTTCAATTCTTCTTTTTTCCCGTATATAAAACTTCATTGCCTCCCTGACAAACTGGCTTCTGTTGGTTTTTTCCATAGCTACTATTGAGTCTACCTCTTTTAATAAATTGTCGGGAAGACTAATTAAAATTTTTTTAATTTGCGCCAAAAGTAAAACCCCCACTTCTTTAATTTGGGTTGAAATCTAAAGAAAAATTCAAATGACGTATTTAGATATCACTATATATATCATTATATCCTTTAACATATGCATGGGTCAAATTAAAATTTAATTACTTACCCAATTTTTTCCTATGTAATTTTTTCTATAGCTGTATAAGCGTGTTTTGAAGCATTATTAGTTTTTATTTTTTACCTTACTTTATACTATTATTCTCATAAAATATCTTTTTATTAAATTATTTCCCCGCAAATCCCTTGGTATAATGTGGCACAAATCTTTATTTTTTCCCTTTCCTCATAATATTATATGTAAATTTTAAAAAAGTGTTGACTATATATTTGCCTATCCATATAATGAATATGAAAGTTGGTAGTTAAAATATCCTGTTAGAGTTTTTGTATAATTTAACATAATTAAGATTTAGCTTAAAACGTACTAAATTATACGGTTCGCAATTAATAAAACCTACTATTACTATTCTTTCAATATGCTTTTTTGGTATATACAAAATTTCTACAAAAGTTTAAAATTTGAATACTTATGAATACAATTCAATCATTATCCCGGATTTTAATATGATTTTTTTAAACATACATTTTTTAAAGGAGGGATTGTGCATATGAAAAAGTTTTTAAAGAGAAACTATGCCATATTTGTTTTACTTATATTGACATTTATTGTTTCTTTATTGAATTCTCCTAACTCTGTCATTGATGAACCTGCAAAAAGTTTAGGTGGTTATTCTACACTGGTTTTTATTCTATTGTGGGTAACAGCATTATTTACATCCATGCACAAATCGCCGGTAATGATTTTTTCCATAGCTTTTTGGTCAATTTATGCTATTACTTCTGTTTTAAAGCTGTCATTTGGCAGAGGCAGCACCCCAGCCATATTGTCCGGATTATTTTCCTTCTCTTTAAGAGTTTTTTACAGCTCACTATATGGAATAACCCACTGGCTTGGTAATATAAATATTTCAATACTCATTCTGATAATGTCCGTTATATTTTTAGTTTTAAGCATCGTATTATTAAGAAGGGGACGCTGCAAATTATATGAGTTGCTATAATATGTAAATTTATAAACTACCGCCGTATATAAACCATTGCATTATATTATTTACCGTCTTATGTGAGTTACTACCTTAAAGGATTAGCTTTTCTTTATAAGCTAATCCTTTTTAAATTAAATTTTAAAATTCAATATATTAAATTAAATAATTTAGAACATTGTGTACTTTACCGTTTTTAAAATACACCCTTGGTATTCTTTTTCCTATAATGCTTACCACTTCATAATTTATTGTACCAATACTTTGGGCCAACTCCTCAACTTTTATTTCTCCTTCTCCCTGCTTTCCAAAGAGAACCACTTCGTCACCTACATTTACATCTCCTTTTATATCAGTTATATCCACCATACACTGGTCCATACAGATTTTGCCCACTATTGGTGCCCTCTGTCCGTTTACCAGCACTTCCCCTTTGTTTGTCAAAAGCCTCGTGTAGCCGTCGGCATAACCTATGGGAATGGTTGCAATTTTACTTTCCCTGTTTGTTTTAAATATCCTGCCATAGCTTACAGAAGTGTCTTTTTCTACCTCTTTTACAAGTATTATGTTGGCTTTTAACGTCATGGCAGGTTTCAAATTTATTTTTTCCCTGTCCACATCTGAAGACGGGTATAAGCCGTATAAAGCAATTCCCGGCCTTACCATGTTAAGATGCATATGGGGAAATTCAATTATTCCTGCGCTGTTGCACACATGCTTTACAGGGATATACACTCCTACCCTGTTCAGTTCATTTATTATGGTGGTAAATCTTTCAAACTGCATATTTGTATACGTTTTATCCTTTTCATCTGCTGAAGCAAAATGCGTAAACAGCCCCTCTACAATTATGCGGGGAAGCTTACTTATTGAAATAACATTTTTAACAGCACTGTAGCCAGGCATAAACCCCACTCTTGTCATACCTGTATCAATCTTTATATGAATCTTTATATTCTTTCTAAGTCTTTGGGCAGCTTGAGACAAGCTCTCCGCCAAATCGTGACTGAATACCGTCTGGGTTACATCATTTTCAATTATTTCTTCCGCCCTGCCGGGGTCTGTGTAGCTTAATACCAGAATCGGCACCTCAATTCCGTTTTTCCTAAGCTGTATTGCTTCATCAAGCATGGAAACCGCTAAACGGCTAACCCCGTTCTCTAGAAGAACCTTTGCCACTTCCATTACCCCGTGACCATAGGCATCAGCCTTTACAACCCCTAGTATTTCAGTTTTTTTATCAACTATTTTTCTTATTTCCCGTACATTGTGGGCAATATTATCAAGGTTTACCTCTGCCCACGCCCTGTTAAATTTGTATTCCATTTTTCTCCCTGCCTTGTTACACAGCTAAAAGTATTGTGATACTTTTATTTAATGTTCATATTAAAAGCTGTCGTTTAAATCATTTTATATATAGGACTACTGCTTATGTTTTTTGTATACCATTATTTTTTCTACATAAGCCTGCTCTTTATGACATAAGGAATCTCCTCAACTAAATCCCCTGCAATAATACCGTATTCCCCTTTTGTTTTAGCAATATTATCCCCACATAATCCGTGGAAATATACGCCTAATATGGCACCTTCATGTACCTTTGCGCCTTGACATATAAAGCTTGCTATCATACCGGTTAAAACATCCCCTGTCCCCCCTGTTGCCATTCCAGAATTTCCTGTTGTATTTATATATATACTGCCATCTGGAAGTGCCACAATGGTTCTTGAACCCTTTAAAACGGTAATTACATTCCACTTCCTTGAAAAATCCCTTGCCACATTAATCCTGTTTTTTTGCACTTCCTCAGGGCTTGTGCCAAGAAGCCTTGCCATTTCCCCGGGATGAGGGGTTAAAACCACAGGCACATTGGATTTTTTTAGCACCTCTATATTTTTAGATATAACATTTATCCCGTCTGCATCAATTACCAAAGGAACTTTGGAATTTTCAACAATGCTAAAAACAACATCTCCCACATCCCCTTTGGTGGAAAGTCCGGGACCTAAAGCAATTACATCAACACCGGCCATATATTCTTTAAGACTTTCAATACAGCCTTTTGTAATATATCCTGTATCATCATCCTCTAAAGGAAGGGTTACAGACTCAATTAAAATGGAATCATAAACATTTGTAAGAGATGCCGGAACTCCCAGGTACAAAAGTCCAAGACCGGACCTTAAGGCTGCTTTTCCTGCCAGGCACCCTGCACCCGTCATTCCCCTTGAACCGGTTAATAAAAGCAATTTGCCATAGCTCCCCTTATTGCTGTCAGAATATCTTTTTGGAATTATCTTTCTTACCGTTTCATCATCTATAATGTAATTTTTTATATCAAATTTATCTACAACATTTTTAGGTATTCCTATATCCGCTACAACTGTTTCCCCGGTATACTGAGCAGCCGGATGTACAAAAAGCCCTACTTTTGCATATCCAAAAGTAACTGTCTTATATGCCTTTATGCATGTTCCCAATATTTCCCCTGTTTCTCCGTTTATACCGGAAGGAATGTCTACAGATATTACGGGAATATCTTTTTCATTTATAAAATTAATGGTTTGTGAAATCAAATAGGGAATATTCCCTTTTATCCCAGTGCCAAAAATGCCGTCAACAATAAGGTGGGAATGGCTGATATATTTTTTGGCGTCATTTAAATCTCTTATATCTAAAATTTCAATTACCTCTATACCCATTTTACCCAGTATATCAAGATTGGTCTTTGCATCTCCCTTTATTTCTGTTTTTTTTGCCAGCAAAAATACTAAAACCTTTGCCCCCTTATTATAAAGATGCCTTGCAATTGCAAAAGCATCCCCTCCATTATTGCCCTTTCCCGCCAATAAACATATTCTTTTCCCTTCAATGCAGTCAATATCTTTTTCTATTTCTTTTACCACGCTAAGAGCTGCATTTTCCATAAGCACCATACCGGGTATACCCATTTCGGTTATTGCAAAATTATCTATCCCCGCCATTTGAGCAGGTGTTACTGCTATCATTACTCTCCCCTCCTAAGATTTGCCCTTTGAAGTTGCTAAATCAAGCCGGTTAGCTCCCGGTAGTTAGTTCCTAATAAGCTGATTAATCCCCAAAATATTCCCTGTCCAGCTTTTCAAGTTCCTCTTTTCCAATTAAATCATGAAAATATGTGTAAATGTCAGTATAATCTTCTGCAAGTTTTCCCTTTTCATCAATATACTTTTCTAAATTTTTTCTTGCCTCTTCAATATGTTTTTCTAATTCCTTAATCCTTCTTTGATTTTCACGGATTTTAAAATACACTGTAAATACTACACTTTCTAAAAGCTCTAAATTTTTATCTTTTATCCTGTCAGGAATGGTTTCAAGTTCTTTTTCTATTTCTTTAAACCTCTTATTTATTTCTTTTATGTTTTTTTCACACTCTTCCATTTCCATTCTTGCTTTTTCATCATTTTCTTCAAAGACTTTCGGAGTAAGTTCCATTATTCTTTTAAGACATTTGCTTTTTTGGGCGCTAATATCCTTGTACTCGGAATTAAGCCTTACTTCTTCTTTCAAAAGCTCAATAAGTTCCCTTTCTAATTTAATTATTCTTTCTGTCTTTTCAATATTTTTAAAAAGGGAATTCCATCTCTCATCCAATACAAGTATTGAGATATTGTTTTTTCTCAATATCTTTTTATCAAACTTTATCTTCTTTTTTGCCGATCTTCTGTTTGATTTTTTAAAAGCGTTAAACATGCAAATTTACCCCGCATTTTATAAAAGTAAATTTTTTTTAACCGGCATACATTAATACCGGCTAATTTAATATCGGCTAATCTGCATGTTTTTGTTAAAGTCTTTTTTTATTATGGGCTTTTTTTGTTATAGTATTTTTTTGTTAAAGCATATTGTAAACACCTAACTTTCTGAAAGCTTGCGGTTTTTATTAAATACAATGGATATACCTGCAAGAAGAATACCTGTAATTACCCAAAAAATCACCATGACCCTAGGATAGTACCAGATATATTCTACAAGTGCAATAACCAATACTCCTGATAATGCTGACACACCGGCAATTAAAATATTTTTCATCTCCTTTGTGGAATCTGCCAGACAAATAACGGCGTTTTTTATTGTCCTGTAAATAAACCACAAAAAGCTCAGCAACGCAACAATACCCATTTCAATCCATATTTGCAGGTACAGCACATGGGTGTGCAGTGGTGTAGCCTTTGTATACTGATGGTAAGTATTTACCACCCTCATAAATACATTAGTTCCAAGACCTGTACCCCATACTGCATGGTCCTTTAGCATAGGGAAAACTGTCTGGAGTATTTCCACCCTGTACTGGGAAGAGGTATCCCCTTCGGTATTAAAAATAGTCAGTATCCTGTAATACACATGGCTTGGCAGAAATGGTATCATCAAAATGCCCCCTGCTATTACAAAAGGAATAAGTCTTTTTTGTGCAAAAAAGGTAAATACTATAATTGAAACTGCAAGTCCTATCCACCCGGATCTGGAGCCTGTATAAAACAGTGACACCAAAGGTGGAAGTGCCATTATCAAATAAACACATTTTTTAAAAAAAGATTTAGAATTAAATATAACTGCTGCAAAAAAAGGAAGAGTCATTATAAGTACCTGTGAATAATTATTGGGATTTGCCATTGTGGCATATATCCTCCCCGGAAGCCCCTCGCTTTGCTCTATAGATGTCAGGGAAGGGTCAAATGCCACCGCATCAGTCACTACCTGCCACATTCCATAACAACCTGCTATAAATACTCCTGCCAGCATTATTTCAATAAATGTTTTTAATGCATTTTCAGTTCTTAAAAAACTCACCATTGACAATACAAGCATAAAACAGGTGATGTAAAAAGCCAAAAAATTCACACTTTCAAAAAAGGTGACTATGCATGAAAAGACAACGGTAATTGCAAAAATCACCAAAGTAAAATCCATTGCCTTTACGTTAAACACCCAGTTTCTCTGGATAATTGTATTAATAAAAACCAGTGCCATAAGAATAAGAGCTATAATCAAATTATACCTGTTATTCCACTTAGCATGAGGTACAATCAGCATAAGTACCATAAAAAGTCCTGCTATTATCTCCATTTTAGAGAGAATATTTCTCACAAGGGTTATGATTTTGCTTTCTAAAAAAACATCTTCAAATTTTAAATATACTTTTTTTAAAAGTCTTGAGGGAAAGTTCACAGCTGCATTTATTGCAGTAAAAACCAGGCTTTCCTCATACCACTTGGCCAATCTTCCCTTCCTGAAGAAAAACCCTAATATGGCACTGTTATATAAAAGCTCAGTCATCTTTTTCATGGCACGTCCGCTGATGCTGTTTTCGTAAAATAAATTCAATTTTTTAAATGCATTTATAATAAAATCTAGAATTTTTTTAAAAAAACTGTTTTCATAAGAGGAGTCAATCCTGTTTATTATGAAAAACATAATTTTTACAAAAACACTATCACACATAAGGATCACTCCTTCTTGTCTATGCTGTAAATCCTGCCCTGCACCACTGCTTTTCCGAATCTCAATGTAAGTGTTCTTCCCACTGCATACTCATAACCGCCAATAGTAACGGTGCCAACATCATTTAATGTACCCGTCCCCTCAACGGTAAAGTAAAAGGAGGAATAATTGGGGGTGGAAGATTGCACCACTTTCCCATCTGCAGTTTTTACATATGTTACAGACTCACCTGTAACTATGTCTGTAACATTTCCAAAAGACGTTCCCCTGTCAAAATCCCTTGCCAGATCCCCTATTTGTACTGCATCAACTGCATAATCAGGTGCTTCTTCACCATAAAACTTAATCACTATTGTATCCGGTGTCCTTCCAATGACAGCACCTCCTGAGGATCTGAAAAACATATGCCATACACCTGCTGTTCCTGCAATTATAACTGCCAGGATCAAAATATCTATTATGCTTATTTTCCCAAATAATTTCCCTTTGCTATCAATGATCATACCTCTACACCTCTTGTCAATTTTTTAAACTTTCTTTGTATAAATTATATGTTTCATTTGCCACCTTATCAAGATTAAATTTTTCTTTCACCGCTTTTAGCGCATTTTTCCCAAACTCATTTCTCAATTTGCCATCTTCCATAAGCTTATTTATAGCCTGTGCCAGCCCTTCTTCATCATTATACTCCACAAGTATGCCACAGTTGGTCTCTTCATTTATTATATCCCCGTTTCCTGCCACATTAGTGGCAATAACAGGAATACCACATGCCAGCACTTCTATTATGGCAAAGCTTAGAGCCTCGTGCTCTGATGCATTTACGTAAAGGTCGCTGCCGTAAATAAGGTTTTTTATATCCTCCCTAAATCCGGTAAATATAATATCATCACCAAGCCCCAAATCCGCCACTTGTTTTTTGCACTCTTCAAGCAGGGGGCCGTCATTGGAAAGAATGCACTTAAACTTCCTTCCCGTCATTTTTTTAAGCCGGTGAACTGCATTTATCAAAAATTTATGTCCCTTGTCGTGGGCAAACCTCGAACCACACAAGAATACAAATGTGTCATCATCTATTCCAAGTTCTTTTCTTATAGTGGATTCTACAGGTGTACCCCAATACTCCACATCCACACCGTTAAATATTACATGAATCTTTTTGCCCCTTATACCATTTGATATCATGACATCCTTTCCCCTGTTGCAAACGGCTATAATGTTGGATTCTAAACTTGTTAAAAGCCTGTTTGTAATTTTTAAAACAGGACCGTTTTTCATGACAAAATGGTTGGTGTACATCACTTTTACCTTTCTGTTTAAAATCCTAGATAAAAGGGATATATAATTTTCCCTTAAAAACTGGGTGTGAATTAAATCTATATCAAGCTTTTTGCAAAGCTTTGAAAGCTCTCTTACAGCCTTTAGGTCAAAAGGATTTTTCATCTCTATCCTGAAGGTCTCAACTCCTAAAGCTTCAAGCCTTTCAACCAAAAGCCCGTATTCATTGTACGCAAAATATGCTTTTATCTTTTTATTATTAAGCTTCTCAATAAGGGTTTGAACATATCTCTCTGTCCCCGCCTTGCCTGCATGGTTTAGTAAATATAAAACCTTTATCACCTTTTCACCTCCCTAAGGTCTCCAAATTTTTATTCATATAAATATCTACTTGCATTATACAACATTATTTGTATTTAAACTAATCCTTATTTTTCTCTTTAACATTTTTATTTTCTTTGCTTTCATTTTTTCTTTCCTGATTTCTATACCTTATAACTCTTGCAGGATTTCCACCCACCACTGCATATTCAGGAACATCCTTGGTAACCACCGCTCCTGCCCCTATAATGGCACCCTTTCCGATTGTCACCCCGGGCAAAATAATAGCCCTTGCGGCAATCCATACATCATCCCCTATTACAACGGGTTTTTTAGGGTCTGTTTGAAGCATCATGGGTATGTCAAGCCTGTCATTTCTGTGGTTTTGGGTAAATATCATAACATCCGGCCCCATCATTACATAACTTCCTATTTTTAAAGGTCCGGTAATTCTGCAATTAAGTCCCAGTCCTGAATTATCCCCAATTTCAATATCCCTTCCTGACGCAAAAAATGCCCCATGCTCTATATTAATATTCTTACCTGCCTTTTTAAATATTCTTTTGCATAAAAAACGCCTGATTCTTTTGGCACCAAGACTATAGGGCATGTCAGAGCCGGGAAGGTGCCTGGCTATAAAATAATATAAAATAAGACATATATAGTAGCTTATTTTTTTCATATACTCCTCCTGAAAACCCGCCTTTAGTATTTTATAATGTTTTTCCTTAGGCTATTATCCCATAAAATCAGCTTAAATTCCATATACATTAATGATTTTTGTCTTTTATAAAATATATTATAAACCTTGTATATTAAATTTTCTTTAATAAATAAGCGGTAAGCTTGTTAATAATTATATCTCATGATAAACTAAAAAGCATAGTTCTTTCATTTGTTACAAAATTTATATAGTCTACAAAAAGGAGAACAAACCTATCAGGATGCAATATGCATAAAAGAGTAATTTAAATGAAATACAGTATAATTATACTTGTAACTACCCACAAAAGTATATTTATCATAAGAGGGACATCGGACAGCACTGTCTCTTCCGGACTTCCCCCTTCCTGCTTTTGATATATTATATACTGGTACCTGAAAATCCCATACAGCACAAAGGGTATGGTAGCCATCATGTAGTAATTTTCTGAATTGGATGAAAAAGTATACAGGGAATATGCCATTACAGTGGAGGCGGTTACTATGGACAGCATATTGTCAATAAACTCCAAAGAATACTCCTTTAGTATTTTCCTGTGTGAATCCGCATCTTCCTGTAAAACCGTAAGCTCATTTCTTCTTTTGCTAAATCCCAAAAATAAGGACAACAAAAGGGTACACAGCAATATCCAGGGTGAAATATATACCTTTATTACCAAAGCTCCTCCAATTACCCTTAGTAAAAAACCTAAAGCTATAGACATTACATCCAGTATAACCCAGTGTTTAACAACCAATGAATAAAGCAAATTATTTAAAAAATACACAAGTATTACAATTCCCAGAAAGAAATCAACTTTAAAAGAAGCAGCCAGAGAAAAAGGCAGCAGTATTATGAGAAAAACTACAGCTTCCTTTGGGGTTATAATCCCTGATGCAATAGGTCTTGTCCTCTTTTTAGGATGAGCCCTGTCTTTATTTACATCAACAATATCATTTAAAATATAGACACATGCAGAAATCAGACAAAAAAGCAAAAACGCCAGAGTTGTTTTTTGCAAATAATCTTCATCAAAAGCATGACCTGCAAAAACCAATGCTGCAAAAACAAACAGATTTTTTATCCACTGCTTTGGCCTTGCAAGCTCAAGAAAACCTTTAAGTTTTGCAAAAAAACTTATCTTTTGAGATTTAATCATTTCTACACTCCCTAAAGTATTTTAATCTTAATTTCAATGTCTTATTATATCACTTGATTTTTGCCATTTCCAGTACGGAATAAGTGGCAAAAGTAAGTGCAAAGGTTGTCGTAAGTTAGCATAAAGTATTAATTGTGGCTCATCTTCTACATATGCTATAATTTACATGGTGATAAAAATGCTTGAATTATTTAAATCAATTAAATTAGATAAAAATTCCGGCGCTCCTTTGTACATGCAGCTTTTTAACGTAATTAGCAGCATGATAGATAAGGGAACTCTTTTGCCCCGGACTAAACTTCCTTCTATAAGACAAATGGCTTCTTTGCTGGATGTAAACACCGTGACTGTAGTAAACTGCTACAGGCAGCTTGAATTAAAGGGGTATGTATATGCAAAAAAGTCCAGCGGTACCTATGTATCCACTGTACTGCCCCCAGTTGATAAAAAAGAGTATACAAATAAATATGACTATGTAGATAAAAATGTTATACTGGATGAGATTTACCCTGGTGAAGATATTTCCATACTAACCAGCAAAATAAGGTTTGACAAGAAAACCATTAACTTTGCAAGTGCCACCCCTTCTTCAAACCTGTTTCCTGTAGAGGATTTTAAACTGGTTTTAAATGAAGTTTTAGACCGTGATATGGGAAACGCCTTTAACTATCAGGACAGCCAGGGGTACCGGCCCTTACGCTTTTCCATATCAAACTTACTTAAGGAACATAGTGTCAATTGTTCTGAAGATGATATAATAATAGTTTCCGGTGCACAACAGGGAATTGATATTATTTCAAAAACCCTTTTAAAGGACGGCGACCATGTCATAACAGAAAGTCCTACATACAGGGGTGCTGTTGCTGTTTTTAATTCAAGAAGGGCTGTGGTAACAGATGTAGAGTTAGAAGAAGACGGGCTTAACCTTAATTTACTTGAATATCACCTAAAAAAACACAGACCAAAACTTATTTATACCATACCTGCTTTTCAAAACCCAACAGGTGTCTCCTATTCAAAAAGTAAAAGAAAACAGCTGGTTATGCTGGCAGAAAAATATGATACATATATAATTGAAGATGACTATGTAAGCGAACTGGATTTTGAAAATAAAAACTTTAAGCCCGTAGCATATTATGATAAGTCCGGCAGGGTAATATATATAAAAAGTTTTTCTAAAATATTTATGCCCGGCTTAAGGTTTGGGTTTATGGTGGTTCCACCCCATCTTAAAAAGCATATTTTAGGTGCAAAGCACGCAACGGACATTTCAACTTCCGGACTTATACAAAGAGCTTTGGACCTTTATATACGAAAAGGATTTTGGCATAAGCACTTTTATTCCATGTATGAAACTTATAAAAACCGCTACACCAAAGTAGTTAACTCTTTAGAAAAATACAAAACGGACAATATTTCTTACAAAAAACCCGGAGGCGGTCTTAATATATGGCTCAAGCTTCCCTACAACTGTGTGGTAAACAGCCTTTTAGAACGTGCAGCTTCAAACAATATAGTTTTTACCCCGGGAAGAATTTTCTTTAGCAGCACCTCTTCTAATCTAAACAACATAAGACTTAGCTTTGCAGCAGTTGAAGATGATAAAATAGAAGCAGGAATAGAAAAGCTCTGCAAATTAATATGAGGCGGGAAATTCACCGCCCCGTTACAATCTTTCCTACATTTTTAATTAAGATGGATACCGTACCATCCGGGTTGTTTATAAACTCAATTTTATCAGTCCTGTTTAGAAATTCTAAAGGAAATTTTAATTCAATGCCTGAATCTGTCTTTATTTTCTGCATACTGAATTTTTTCTCAACTAATCTTTCAGGCACCACTATTTCTTTTTCATAAAGCCCTGACTTTGATATTTCCTCCATGTATTCATTTTTAATTTCTAAATTTCTGTCATAAACCTTTTGGGCAATATCTTCTATATCTATCCTCTCATTTTCCTCTAAGCTTTCACAGAAAGCTTTTTTGATCTCCATGGTTTTTTCAAAATCATCATCAAAATACTTTTTATTTATGTCCTTAGTTACTTTGTCTAATATTTTAAGCTTTTCATTTACAGACAGATCACTTTTGCATTTAAGAAAGTACTTGCTAAAATAAAATTCCTTTTCACCGTTTATCTCATACTTTTTCTCAATAATCCTCAATGAATAATCAGAAAGATCTATTAATGCACATTCTTCAACCCTCTGGCTTTCAGGGGGAAGCAGCGTTTTATAACTTATAATTGTGTTTATATTGCCATCTTCACAGTTATTCACCCAATGGGTAAATGCAGATTTATAATTGAGCTTTAAAATTGCTAAATGCTCTTTTTCTTCCTCTTCAAAAATACAACAAAGTAAATCTGCCGGTGGAATGTCTATATTTTTTTGCATAAATGCAAATAGAATATTTGCCATATTTGACGTCATTGAAAGAAAGTTGTCCTCATTAAGGCTTTCCACCATTATATATATTGGATTATCATCCTCTATAAATTTTGCTTTTTTTGTATTTGGGTCGTCTATAATCTTATGTATATGTTTTGATATATAATTTGACAACTCCTCTGTTATTTCAAGTTCACCTTTAGATATAACGGGCATGGATGCTTCTGAGTCTAAAACATGCAAAACTGCCCTTTTTATTATAATCCCGTCGCTCATTTTTCAACCCCGCAAAAATCAATTGTTATAAATCATATCTTTACTTAGTTTATCTGAAAGTTCTTTTCCTTTCAATATCTCCACCAGCTTTAATGAAAAATCCAATGCAACACCGGGTCCTCTGGATGTGATGAATTTTCCGTCAACAACCACCTTTTCGTCTTTTACTTTTGCCCCTTCAAGGTAAGGTTCAAACCCCGGGTAGCAGGTAGCCTCTTTACCGGAGAGCAGCCCTAGTTTTCCTAAAACCATTGGCGCTGCACAAATAGCTGCAATATATTTATTTTCCTTTGCACTTTTCTTTAATAATTCTGCCAACCTGCCATCATTTTTAAGATTTTTGGTCCCCGGCATACCTCCGGGCAGTATAAGCATATTGGCATCTTCCAATTGCTTTTCATCAAATGAAATATCCGCCTTTAAAACAACATCCCTAGAGCCCTTTACTTCCAAGCTCTCTGACATGGATACAGCTTTAATGTCAATTTCAGCTCTTCTTAAAGTATCAATAGCAGTTACCGCTTCAATTTCTTCAAATCCTTCTGCCAGAAAAATATATGCCTTCATAACAAAAACTCCTTTAACTATAATTTTTTTTAAGACTCATAAAGAAGCATCCATGCTTAAGTTTTAACAAAATGCCAATTATCTACTCCTATTATAAATATATATCACCCTAATTTCAATGCAGGAATTTTTCTTAATGTATATTAATTTTGCAAAATATTGATTTTCAAAATTAATCATCTAAATTAATTATCTATATGTTAACATTATATCATTAAAGAATTTTCATCTGTTTTTATAATATTTTTAATTAAATGTCACAAAGTAATAATTTTTTACGTTACAGGGGTGAAAATGCATTTTCAGTTCACAAAGAAAGGAGATTGTTAATGGATGAAAGCAATTTAGGTGCCGATTTTTCCAAAGGGGATGAAAAAGCACTTTCAAATATCATAAATACATACGGCCAAAGACTTTTAATGAAAATACATCTTCCCAAAATAGATTTTATGTACATTTCAAATATCGGCTATATTGACGGCAGGCTCCATATTCAAACCAAGTGGTCAAAAGACAATATTGACGATCATGGATATTTTTACTTTGATAACATCTCTGACAAAAAAATAAGTTCCGGAAACATTTACTACAGCGTGACCAAATCAGGTACTGCTAAAAATGGCAGGGATTATGTGGAATATATTTTTGATGTGCAAAATTTAGACTTGGAAAATGCAAAACTTAAAGGGCATTTTGTAACTAACGGCAACTATGTAACAGGAAATTGGAAAGTTTCGTTTGAAATGCAGTCAGTGAATGAAGAAAAAAGTTTTCCCTGCAGCATAGACTTAGATTCATTTCAAATAGATAATATATCAATTTCCCCGCTAGGAGTAACTTTAACCGGTACTTTGAAAGGGAATGAAAATAAAGATGCCACCTTAGAAAATATAGATGTAGCTGTAAATTTAAATAACGGAAGCGTCCGTAAATTTGATTCAGTTATATCCGGAATGGAAAATGACAAAATTAAAATTAAATTTACATCTGATTTGCCTTTATATGTTTCAACGGTTGAATCCATTGATATTAACGGAACCAGAGTTGAACTAAAGTAAAGTCCCAATGGCTTTTCAATAAAATAAAAAAGGAAGGGTTTAAGCCCTTCCTTTTTTATTCAACAATCCTGCTTGCAACATATGCTATATCAAGTATGTCTATAACCCCGTCATTGTTTACATCAGCTATTCTTGCCTCTAACCAGTCATCACTGTCTGAATTTTTTGTGTTGTAGTATACAACAATAGCCAGGTCCCCAACATTTATAACGCCGTCCCTGTTAACATCCGCAGGGTCTGTCACCGCAACCCTCACTGACTTTAAGGAACCCTCAACATTTAAAACATCTCCTGAAGGAGCTTTGCCAAGCATTGCATTTATTGAAATGTCAGTATATACATCAGTATCTATATCCTTTGGAGTAAGTATAAAGTTTACCACTTCAACATCTCCGTTAAATCCGTCACTGTTTACTGCAATAACCCTTACTTTGCCCTCTTCTAAAAGAATTGTATCAATAATTTCCGTACCTTCAGCCGCAGCTTCAGCATCTACAAATTCAAATACTTCCCCATCAAAGCTTAGCACTATGTCCTGGGCATATACTCCTTTTACATCCTTTAACCCATATGTAACTTTATACTCTTCTCCTGCCACAACAACCTTTTCAGCTTTAAGTACCGCTTCTGTTGCTTCTTCAAATTCTGCAGATACAGTTATATCTGAATCAGGCATAACAAAGCTTGTTCCGGTTATAATTACCTCTTCAACACCGTCAGTGTATTTTAGTGAACCTTCTTTTAATTTCATTCCTTCATCAGGAATTACAGTAATGTCAATAACATTTCCCGGACGTGCAACGGATCTGCTGACCTTTACAGTTCCTCCTTCGCACTCTGCAACTTCAACTGTATTTCCTTTTTCAAACCTGATGTTGTCCAGATACAGCCTTCCTGCAAAAAGGGTATAGTCCCCTTCAGCAAATATGAGAATTATATTTCTAAGTTCCATGTCATCTTCAATGTTTAAAATGTCTCTTAGTGACATTTGAACTTCATAATGATACAGACCTTCTTCTGTAACTTCTGCTTCATCCAATGCGGTGAAATCAACTTTAAAAACATCCGTTGACTGTGCCCACCAACCTGCCTCAGGTGGCTGGAAAACAAGGTTAATCAACATAGAACCCTGGTCTTCCCCACGGATTGGGTCAATATACAAGTCAAATACTACAAAGTCATTATCCCCGCGAACCATTCCCGGCATCCACATTTCCAAACGTGAAGCAGATGCCCAGCCGTCACTTGGCTTCACTTCAGGATAAGCAAACTCCCATGAGATAGCATTTGAACCATTAACCTCTTCAATGGTCAGTGCACTTTTTACACCTGACTCCGGATTCCAATTCCATCCCTGGCGTGTTCCGTCTTCAAAATCAGAAGGAAGTGTTGCCTCTCCAAGTTCATCATGAATTACAGGTATTTCAACAATTTTCCCCGAAACTGTGATGTTGTCCAGATAGATGGTATCTGTATTTTCTGCTCCTATAAATAAAATAATATTTGTCAAAGTATTGTCGTCAGGGTCCATAGCAATTGCCTCAAAAGAAGGAGCATCTTCTGTTGAAATAACTAAAGTAGCTTTGTACGTGCCTTCAAATTCTTCAAAATCATCTTCCGTCACTTGAATTGCCCTTGCAGGGTTTGCCCAGTCTGCTGCCGGTCCTTGTAAAACAGCGGCAATGGATACAGTTGAAGGCGAATCCAGCATAATATCAAAAGATATTTCCTCACCACCTAAAATGTCTACGGCTCCTCCCCATTCATCTGCTGAAATACGGGCATTAGCCCAGAAGTTGCCGTCTGAAACATCATTGCTTTCACCAAGCCCTGATATTTTAAGTGCGTTTTCTTCATTGGAAAGTTCCACTTCTATTGGACTGTCTGCATTTAAAACAAACCCTTGAGTTGTCTCATCATCAAAATCCCATATTACCTTTGTAAAGATAGTTCTATCAATTGGTTCATATTCAATACCTTTAATGCGTGAACGTATATATTCACCTGAAAGGCTCAGCTCTTCCACAGCCCAAACCCGGTCATCTCCCGGATCTAAAGGAGTTGCCTCTGTTTTTCCCAATTCAAAGGGAACAAATGCACCTGATATTTCATTTTTATTGGTTAATGACCAGTTAATCCAGCTGATATTATTTGCATTTAAAAATTCAATCCACATATCAGCTTCATCCAGATAAGGACCGCCGTCACCTGTTGCTTCACTTACACCCCACTCTGTTGCAATTACCGCAAGGCCTTTTTCCATTGCATAGCGGGCATTGTTCATTACATTTTGTCTTTCTGAACTTGGAGTACCTTCAGGATACCCTTCATCTGCAGGCATATGTGTCCCTGTATAAAAGTGAATTGTGTACATTATATTTTCAGCATCTATAGGGTCATCTGCTGCCAAATCAGGTCTTTGGCTCCAGTTAGGGCTACCAACAACTATAATGTTATCCCCTTTTTCACGGAGCATTTTTATAATAGGCTCTGCATATTCCTTTACCGCCTGCCAGCCCTCTTCATCATTTGTAATACCGGGGCCGCCGCTGCTGTTGGAACTTGGTTCATTTGCAAGCTCCCAGATTATGTAGTGAAATTTTTCATGGTCTTTATAGTAATCTGCCAGCTCTTCAAAGAAATCATATGCTCCTGAGTATACTTCAGCCCTTGGATCTCCCGGAGCATGAACGTGCCAGTCCACTATTACATACATATCATTTTCAAATGCCAATTCTATCCCTTTGTAAACCAGGTCCTTTACACTCGGGTCTGTGGCATAACCGTACTCTCCCACTTCATCCCCCTAAATTTTTTTGTTTTTACGTTGTTTTACAATTTTTTTGAAAAAGCACCCTCCTTTATAATAAAATTATACATTATAAGACTTATGGTAATTTTTAAGCATTTAAAAGCTTTTTATAAAGAATGGCAAGAAAGTGGTGCATAGATAATTCTTAAATGAAGTTTATAGAATTTTTCCAATCCAGATGTTATTATATCATCAAATAAATTTAAAATTCAACATACTCATGAAACTTTTGAATCTGTCATAACATTAATACGATAATGATTTTAAAATCTCAACAAAAAAGATACTCGCAATTATGACAAATACAATAGTTAATACAAAATAAATAACTGTTAAAATTAAAGCGGCTTTCCCAAAATTTTCTAGATTTTGGTTTTGCGATACAAATGCTAAGTAAAATAAAGTACCAATATTTACTAGCGGAATAGTAAGCAAAAACATTACCAGCAACCATTTACCTATTGATACCGTATCATTCCCTAAAGAAGCATAATTATTTGCTGGTCTAACACTTTGCAGGCTTTCATCCTCGCTCTTAAGCATGCTGCCGATTAAAGATTCATTACAGTTATTACAGTATTTTGCAGCAGGCTGGTTTGAAGCGCCGCAATTTTTGCATATTTTTTTCATTATAAGTCCTCCTTTTTTGGTGTAAATTTATTTATTAATTTATTTATTTTATATAAAAAAATAACGTCTTATATAAATACCCTCCGGTTTTGTTTATGGCTTTGTTTATGGTTTAACATATTTTGTTGTTTTTTGCTTTACTCATATACCTCATTACCCAAAGTTATTTTTGTAATGTACATAACTTTGCATTCATTTGTCCCCTGAACAAGGCTGCTTTCCCAAACCGCTCTTTCGCCTCCGGCTTTTACTAAAATGTCTACTTTTACCAGTTTCCCTTCCAATATAATAAACTGCTTCTCTTTTACCTTTTCTATGGCTTCTAAAATCCTGTCATTTGCATGAATGGCATGAATATTATCTATATGCATATACATTTCTTCAGTAGTGAAGGGATGGTCTACAGCATCATAACTGTAGATTAAGCATCTGTCTCCAAAACTAAAATCAAAAAGCTCTATACTTGAATGCAATGCCAATCTACCATGGGCTATACCGATATCATAGGGTGCAATTGGAACGGCAAGGTCAAAACCATCAGGATACCTGTTTTTCGCCAGCATGCGTCCAAAAATCCTGTAATCAGCCAATGGCACAATTTTATACTCAATACCCTCTTTATTTATTGTAAAAGGTTCACCTAGAGGAGTCTTTTTTATCATAGGTTTTTCATATGTGCTAAACTGTGAAATGAGAGGATCCTTGTTGGTGAAATCAGATATAAAAAGACCAGCTAATACAACAATGGAAACACCTATAAAAATTATAAGCATTAGGTATATTACTTTTTTGAGTAATCCTGGGGGGCTTTTCTCCTCACTGAGTTCAAGACTTCTCTCAACTAAATTATAATTCTCTTTGTCTTTCCCATTCCCATCAAGTTCTCTTTCCCTTGTAAATTCGTCCAAATTAAATCACCTAAAATCTGTTTTGTTTTTCACTTTATTTTACCATATTTAAACTTGCTATTCAATCGTTAACCATGGATATGATAAAAAAATATAATTTACATTTTATTCACACATACTTCAAAAAAATAATTTAGAATAAATCTTGAAGTCAATAAAATTACTCTTTTATTTATACATGGTTTTATATACAATTTTATTTAATATTTTATGAATGCTTTTCTATTCTAAAATAATATTTTGGAATAGAAATTTTATTTAATTTAGTATATAAAATTGATGTATATAATTGGTGTATAGAAAGGACTGAAAAAAGTGGAAAACGCACAGGTACAAGTTAAAAGTTTTGAGGAAGAAGGAAAACTGATAACTTCTTTAAGGGCTGAAATAAATAAAGTCATAATTGGTCAGGAATATATGGTTGACAGGATAATCATGGGGCTTTTAACAGGGGGGCATATTTTATTAGAAGGTATTCCCGGACTTGCAAAATCACTGACTGCAAATACTGTGGCAGAAACCATCGGAATTGGCTTTAAAAGAATACAGTTTACCCCCGATTTACTTCCTGCAGATATTTTAGGAACTGAAATATATAATCAAAAAACAGGGGAATTTGTAATTAAAAAAGGCCCCATTTTCACCAACATCCTGCTGGCAGATGAAATAAACCGTGCACCTGCTAAAGTACAGTCTGCTCTTTTAGAGGCAATGCAGGAAAACCAGGTTACAATTGGTGATGTGACTTACCGCCTTGACAAACCTTTTTTAGTTATTGCAACTCAAAACCCTATTGAGCAGCAGGGTACATACCCCCTTCCTGAAGCCCAGCAGGACAGGTTTATGCTAAAACTTAAAATAGAATATCCAAAAAGGGAAGAAGAAAAGCAAATTATTGAACGCTTTTCTAAAGACAGGGTAAATGAACCTCCTTTGAGGAAAATATTATCCCACGACACCATAATGCAGCTTAGAAACCTTATTGATGAGGTATATGTGCATGAAAATATTAAAAATTATGTGTTGGATATTATATTTATGACAAGGGAGAAAAATATATACATTGCATGCGGGGCGTCCCCACGTGCTTCCATAAGCCTCATTAAAGCCTCTAAGTGTAAAGCTTTCATGGAAGGCAGGAATTTTGTCATACCTGATGATGTTAAATCCGTAGTGTACGATGTTTTAAGACACAGAATTTTATTGTCATATGAAGCAGAGGCAGAGGATATTACCTCTGAAGATTTGATCACACAAATCTTAGAAAAAGTTAATTTGCCTTAAATTCAATTTGTGTTAAATTTTTGTATTATTTAAATTTTGTATTAAAGATTTTGTTGTATTAAAGATTTTATATTAAAATTCACAGAATGTTAAGTGTTAAATTAAGTGTTGGTTAAATATTAAATACAGGCTTAAATATAATAGGGCAGGAGATTTAATATGACTTCTAAAGAACTGATAAAAAAAATACGGCGTATTGAGATAATATCAAATAAACTGGCGGAAGAGATATTTTCAGGGGAGTACCGCTCAGGCTTCAGGGGAAGAGGTATGGAATTTGAAGACATACGGGAGTACTATCCCGGAGATGATGTTAGAAATATAGACTGGAATGTCACTGCAAGGCATAATAAAGCCTATATAAAGCAGTTTGAAGAGGAGCGGGAATTAAATGTATTTCTTTTAATAGATATGTCTCATTCCAATAGTTTTGGAAAAAAGATGGAGTTAATTGCCCAATTAGGTGCAACTCTTGCCTTTTCTGCAATAAGAAATAATGACAAAGTTGGAATGCTTCTTTTTACTGAAAAAGTTGAAAAATATATTCAGTCTAAAAGTGGAAAAAAACATGTGTTATCAATAATTGAAAATATTTTGGATTTTAAACCTGAACTAAAAGGCACTAATTTGTCAAATGCCCTGCAGCACTTTAACCGGATTGAGAAAAAAAGAAGCGTTATTTTTTTAATTTCAGACTTTTTAGACCAGGGATTTGAAAAGGATTTAAAAATTACTTCCAAGCATCACGACTTGGTTTTAATACACATTGTGGACAGGGCTGAAGAAGTGATACCCCAGGGGGCTGTTTTTACTTTTGAAGATTTAGAAACAGGTGAAATTTTTGTTTTGGACAATACAAAAAACCAGTATAAAACAAAAGACCATTTAGATTTACCCAAATCAAACTATATTAAAATTTACACAGATGAAGACTTCGTAAAACCTTTAAAACAATTTTTTAAAAGAAGGAGTCGCAGATGAAAAAGATAAAAATAGTTTTTTTGATTGTTATTGTATTTTTGTTTTTTGTTCCGTTTTTTGCCGCAGCAGAAAGTGAGGATACTGCCGGTATTGAAGGTACTGTAGAAACTCAAGGGGTTCCGGAAAGTAAAGATAATGCGGAAAGTGAAAGAAATATTTATATAGGGGATTTAATTGAACTTAAAATAACCTCCGGTACAATTACAGAGGATGAGCTACGGGAAAAATTTGAAGAGTTCGATATAGTTGATATAAAAAGTGACGGGGAAAGTTATATAATAACCATTCGGAGCTTTGAACCCGGTGAAAAAATTGTTAAAGTAGGCAATAAAGAAATTGTAATTGATATAAAATCCACTTTAGATGAAATAGACAATGAGGGAATATTTGAGGGAAGTTTTGAGCCAAAAACAGGGGGAAAATTTAATATTGCCGGATATGCTGCCTTTTTATTTCCTTGTGTTTTTTTCCTTTGCGGCATTATGCTTTTAGTTACTTTTATAAAGAGAAAAAAAGCAGCTTCCCTCATCCCCTATCAGCTGTTTGTAAAAAACACCGGGGCTCTTTCACCAAACGATGCTGCTTACCTTGTAAAATTAACGGAATGTTTTAAAAAATACATTGAAGATGTCTACTCCTATTCCATAAGGGGCAAAACCTCTTCTGAAATTATAGGGGAAATTAAAAATATAAAAGAGATTGACCCCTTTATAAAAAATTTAAAAGAATGGCTTTATGAATGTGATATATTCAAATTTTCAGGCAAAACCCCTGCACCTGAGGACAAAAAAAGATTGTTTGAAAGCCTTATGGGGATAGTTGGCAAAATAGAAAAAACAAAAGAGGGAGAAGTATGATAGAGTTAGCCGGTTGGTATTTTCTGCTTTTAATACCTTTAGTCATATATTTATTTTTTAGAAAACAAAAGAAAAGTGCATTAAAATTTTCAAGTGTAAAGCTTCTTAAGGCTTCAGCAAAAAAAGATACTTTTAAACACAAACTAGGAAAGTATCTTATAGCGGCAGGTCTTGTCTTTCTTATATTTGCATTAGCAAGACCTCAGCTGCAAAAGGAAACCATACCCATAGACCAAAAGGGGATTGACATTGCAATAGCCCTTGATATATCAAGTTCCATGAGTTCTGTGGATTTTGAACCAAACCGTTTAGAAGTTGCCCGGGCAACCATTAATGAATTTATAAAGGAAAGGGTTAATGACAGGATAGCCCTTATAATTTTTGCAGGCACCGCACATACAAGAATACCACTGACTTTAGACCACGACATATTAACACAGTCTTTAAATGAAGTAACTTTTGATTCCCTGAACAAAGACGGTACAGCTATAGGAATGGCTATTTCAGTGGGAATTAACAGGCTAAAAAAAAGTGATTCCCAGAGCAAGATAATAATTCTTTTAACAGACGGCGACAACAATGCAGGGGAAATTAATCCCTACACTGCAAGCCAGCTTGCAAAAGATATGGGTATTAAAATATACACAATAGGTGTGGGAAGTGACAAAACCATTGTAGAGGTGACAGATATTTTTGGAAGAGTACGCAGGCAAGCATATGACGGGGGTTTTGATGAAGAGCTTCTAAAAGAAATTGCGGAAGAAACAGGAGGACAGTATTTCCGTGCCAAAGACCCAAAAGCTTTAGAGCAGATTTTTGAAACTATAGACATGCTAGAAAAGAGTGAATTTGAAAAAGATGATTTTATACAATATATGGAGCTTTATGTTATGTTCGCAATAACAGGCCTTTTACTGCTGCTACTTGGTATTTTCTTTGATAAGTATTATTATACAAAAATTCCTTAAAAGGCTGATTTTGATAAGGGAGGGCTTTTTAGATTTATGAACTATAAATATCCTTATAATATTGTTTTTATACTTGTTCCTATACTTGCTTTGATTTTGTTAATTTTAGCTTACAGGAAAAAAGAAAAAATACTAAATGCAATGAATATAAAAGTCATTTTAAAATTTAAATTTTTAAAAAGTATACTCATAACCTTAGGGCTTATGCTGGTTGTATACTCCCTAACGGGACCTCAGACCTTCCAGGGACTTTTAGAACTGAAAAAAGAAGGTCTTGATATATATGTTTTAATTGATACTTCAAAAAGTATGCTGGTTGAGGATATCCAGCCAAACAGAATCAGCAGGGCAAAGAAGATAATAAAAGATATTATTGACAAGCTTGAAGGGGACCGGATAGGCTTTATCCCCTTTTCCTCCGATGCATATATACAAATGCCTTTAACAGATGATTATAATCTGGCAAATATGTTTTTGGATGTAATTGATACAAATATGATTGGCGGCGGGGGTACAAATATAGAAGCTGCAATTAAATTAGCTTACAAATCCTTTGAAAAAACCGCTTCTTCTGACAAAGTCATAATAATTATAAGCGATGGGGAAGAACATGAAACAGACAGTATAAAAGCAGCGCAGCAGATTAGTGATGAAAATTTTAAAATATACACAATAGGCATAGGCACTGAAAAAGGCGGTTTAATACCTGTTTATGATGATAATGATCAAAAAACAACAGGGTATATGAAGGATTTGGACGGCAATTTTGTTACCTCATCCTTGTATTCTGACAATTTAAAGAAACTGGCCCAAATAGGAAATGGTTTTTACTATGAAAATGACGGCTCTAATTTAATAAAAGATATGGCTTCTTTAAAAAGAAGCACTACTAAAACAGAAAAAATAAGAAGGTACAAACTCCTTTACCAACCCTTTTTAGCAGCAGGAATTCTGCTTTTTACAATAGGTTATCTTCTGCCGGAAAGGAGGATTTTATGAAAAAAATATTGTTATCCACCTTTATTGTATCAGGAATTTTATCAATACTGGTGTTTGCCGCACATTTTTTAGAGTTTAGTGACATTACCAATTCATTAAATAAAGTGCTGGCAAAGGGTAATTCCCTTTATAAGGAAGAAGACTACCAAAATGCCCTGAATACCTATCAGGAAGGTTTGGATACTTACAATAAAGGCAAATTAAAAGAAATTGCCCGGGATAAGCTTAATTTTAACAGTGGTCTTTGTGAATACAGACTTGAAAATTATCAGGAGGCTCTGGAGTATTATCAAAAAACCCCCTCCCAATTGGAAAAATACTTAAAGTCAGGAAACTCTGCCTTTAAGTTAGGTGAAAAAGCAACAGAGCCTTCTGAAAAAATGCAGTACTACAGGGAGGCTTTAGAGTTTTATAAAGAGGGGATTGTGGAATTTCCTGACAATGTTGATATAAAGTATAATTATGAATATGTGAAAAAATTAATAGAAGACCTTCAAGAATCCCAAAATGAACAGCAAGAAGAAAATAATCAGGAGGAACAGGACAATCAGGATAAAAAGGACAATCAAGAAAATGGACAAAATGGTGAAAATCAAGAAGATCCGGAAGAACAGCAGGAAAATGAAGGTCAGGAACAGAGTGAAAATCAAACCGGAAATGAAGAAAATAATGACAGTGAAAGCGAATCCGAAAGCGGTGAGGAAAATTCCGATGGCAGTGAAAATGAATCAGGAAGCCAGGAGGAAGATACCAGAGGCAGCGAAAACAAATCAGGAAACCAAGAGAAAGATGCCGACGGCAGCGAAAATGAATCGGGAAATCAGGAAGAAGATGCCGGAGACAGTGAAAATATGCCTGGAAGGGAAGATGCCCATGGAAGGGAAATTGAGGATCCGGAACAGGTGCTAAGAGTTTTAGAAATGCTGGAAAAACTTGAAGAAGAAAGTCTTAAAAATAATCAGGGAATTGTAATAGAAGGTGAGGAATCAAAATATGGCTGGTAAAAAAACAAATTTTAAAATAGTTTTTATAACAACTTTATTAATTACTTTTCTTCTGGCAGCTAATATACCTGTGTGGGGAAATACCCCGGAATTCAGGCTTGATATTGACTCTTTAAAATTAAGCAGGGGGGAAAGCACTACTTTGGCAGTTTCCATTGTCAATGCTCAAAATGCTGAAATTGTAGATATCGAAGGCATAGACAATTTTAGAATTGTCTCAACAAGTACTTCAGACGGCACTCAAATTATCAACTCCCAGGTAACACATACAAGAACTTACAGGCATGTTATAATACCAAAATTCACCGGAGAGTTTACCCTTGTGGCAAAAATAAGATACAATGGCAGCATATACGAGACTAATGAGTTAACGGTTACTGTAACTGATTCTCCCCCGGCTGAAGAAGAGGAAGCAAAAGACCTCTTTATAAAAACCGTTTTGTCTGAAAATGAAATATATTACGGACAAAAGGCGGTCCTCACTTATGAATTTTATTCACGTTTTAATATAGAAAGGCTTGGTTTTTTAGATGATATTAAACTAGACAGCTTTATTACACAAGAAATTGAAAATGATAACTTGTCCTATGATTTTTTGTACATTAATGGAAAGAGGTATGTAAAATACATTGTAAAGCAAATTTTTCTTACACCCATTAAAGCAGGCTCATTCGAAATACCCCAGTACACTTTCCAGGCTAATGTAAGTACCGGCGGTTTCTTTGATTCTTCAAAACCTTATTATTTAGAGACTGAACCTGTAGAATTAAAAGTTAATCCCCTTCCAACGGACAACAAACCTGCTAATTTTTCCGGCCTGGTGGGCAACTTAAATATAACTTCCAATTATACAAAGCAGC
This sequence comes from Acetivibrio saccincola, assembly GCF_002844395.1. Classification (NCBI taxonomy): domain Bacteria; kingdom Bacillati; phylum Bacillota; class Clostridia; order Acetivibrionales; family Acetivibrionaceae; genus Acetivibrio; species Acetivibrio saccincola. Next base: position 3,166,338 of record NZ_CP025197.1, read on the forward strand.
AAATTGACATTAAAGACTCACTTACCCTGGAAGTGACTTTGTCCGGAGATTGTGACCTGGAAAACTTTAAGAATATAATTCAAGATGAAATACCCGGGTTTTCTGTATATGAAACAGAAAAGAATTCTGAAGAAGGGGTGGAAGATAATAAATATTTCTCCAAAAAAGAATTTGAAATTATACTTGTACCGGAAAAAACAGGAGAGCTTGAAATTCCGCCTATAAATATAAATTATTTTGATACCCGGACTAAAACTTATAAAAATCTGGAAATTCCCGGTGCAACCATTACGGTAACCGGCAACATGCCCCAGTCCCGGGAAAGCTACGATGCCCCGGCTTCAGCTGATGTGGAACAAATTAAAATAGAGCAAATCAGCTATAAAAATAAAGACAATGGATATATGACAATAAAACTTAAAAAAAGTATGCTGTATACTGTATTAATTGCACTTTCTCTTTTAGCAATTATTGTGCTTTCTATAATTTTTATAACTATTTCTAAAAAGAAAGGCGACAAAAATTTGGGGATTATGTACAAAAAAATAAAGAAATCCACTAGCATTGAAGAAATTTATAATGTATTTAACGACATGATAAAATACTGTTTTAATCTAAGTATAAAAGCCGGCACCAGGGCAGCAATAAAGGAAAAGCTATCCCCATATGGCATTTCAAATAGTGTACTTGAAGTTGTTGACTGTGTTGAGGGTAAAAACAGTGATATTTCCACTGTTAAAGGAAAAATACATGAAGTTTATAAAGCCCTTTCAAAACTTAAAAGGTAAATTTATTTAAAGCATTTATTATTTAAGCCTTTATTTTAAAACATTTATTATTTAAAACTTAATTATTTAAAAACTTTATTATTGGTAAATGTTATATAGCTTTTGTGTACCTGTTGGCAAAACAGCTGGCACAAAAGCTATCCGGCTTTATTTTAGGCACAAAATTCAGCCCTTTAACCATACCCACCATTTCATTTATAAGCACTTTGGTTTCACCTTTCCTGCCTATATCAATATGAAACTCAAATGTTATCCCTTTTTTACCCAATGCGTCATATATCATGCCAATTCTTTCTTCATCAAATAAATAAGCCAATTGAAGAGTTATACAAGTTTCCATATATATTTTTTCCCGCAAGTTTCTAATAGGTCTTTGCAGCACACTTTTATGCAAAAAGCCTATAGCCCCCTTCCCCACCCTGTGAACATGAATGCATGTCACAAAATAGGTTTTGCCGCTAACCTGGGAATCAGTTCCTATAGATATTTTATACGAACTGTTTTTATCAGCTTTTATATAGTTTAATATTTCATCAAAAGCTTCTTTAAATGTAAGCTCACCTTTCCCCAAGCTTCTAAATACAGTTGTTTCATCGAAGAGTATATTACTTCCTGATGACATAAGTAAACTTCCCTCCTTTGATTAATAGAAAAAAACCCCATGACACAAAAAGTCACAGGGTTTTTAGAATTCTGATTTATTAAGGCTAAAAAAGACATGAGGGTACCGCCGTCGCACTAAAACACGTCTGTAATATCTTTTTTCCCTCATACCAATTATCTTCCTTTCAAAAAATTATATTTCTATAGTAACATACTGACATTATAAAATCAATAAACAGGGCCTTGGAAATATATGACTAATATGAAATCCTTAATAAAATCTATCATAAACGATGTGTGTTTCCCGATTTTCATTCTTCTTCCTCCCAGGCATACTTTTCCAGTTCTTTTTTAGGCATGGGTGTATAAACTTTTTCAGGTAACATATTGTGCTATACGGCAATAACTCATCAACCGATGCTGCATAGCCAGGCTTCCCTCAATGGCAATCTTTTTTCCATAGTTAATAAACTTCTGTAATAAAAGTTGAGCGTAGAAGGAACTTTACCCGTTCCCACAAGCATTAATTTACAATCGGTATAATGTGAAAACAGAAAATCTATCAGTTTTTTCCATAACCCTTTCGCTGGCAATCAGGCTTAACCGCAATGCTCTTAATTTCATAAATACCGTCTCCCTCTTTTGTAACCACACATTCAGCTTTAACTCCGTCATCGTCCAGAACAAACATTTCACCACGTTCAAGGTACTTGTCTATCATGCTTTCTTGCTCATCAGCCAATAAAAGCAAGTCTATATATGCTTTCTTATTTTCTAATACTTTCCTTATTTTCATATAAGAAGACACCCCCCTATAAATTATAAGAAACATTTACATATTCGTCACTGCTAAAGATAAAGCTGATGAAATATTGTTAATCATCAATTTAAGAAATGGGAATTGACGGGCACTGTCGGAAATACTTTTTCTCCTTTTACATGTTCCACCTCGTCAATAATACTTTCGAGTTAGCTGTCCAATTCATCCGGTGTAACTCCGACACGGCCAGCCAAGCGTTCTTCCTCAACTGCCAGCAGTTCTTCCCGTAGCTTCAGCATTTTTCTCGACGGGTAAAAACCTCTATATCCATAACCACGAGATCACCCTCGCCGTTGTTGGTGAAAAAAAAGTTTCTCCGGTGGTGTTGCCTTTTGATATAGAAGGAACAATCGGAAAAATCATTTTTCTTTTCCTCTCTTTCTGCGCAGTTCTCCGATCAACTGCTGCAGCTTTTGTTGCAATTTTCACTCATAGTCTCAGCTCCTTTTTCAGATTGTTATTTTAATACAGTCTATATCAAACGACAACCTCGTCCGCATCCTTTTCCAAACCCTTCACACAGCCTGTATTCCCCGCCTTCTATTAAGAGTACCTTGCCGTTTACCAAAGACTCGGCTATCTTTTTTCTGGCTTCAGCGTAAATGCCCTGAACAGTAGTACGCGCAACATCCACATTTAGATCAAGAGGACCAAACTTGTATATTATACCCTCATTTTGACGTATGTCAATATCTATTTTAAAAAAATACGCCAATCAAGAAATTTTTTCTATCAACTGTTTTCAGACAGCCAATCCGCTGAATTGAATGCCCGAATTTCCTTGTATTGATATGCCGTACAGAGTATTTGGCAGGTTATTCTTCATCCCTCTTCATAGATCCAAACTTCAATATGGCCTTCATTTTGGACTCAAATATTTCTGCGGGTATAAGAGCAATACCTTCTTCATCACTTAGCACAATCAGACGCTGCCCACCGGTAAGCCCAAACTTATCCCTTGCGGCTTTCGGAATGACAATCTGCCCCCGCTCGTTGATTGTAACAGAGCCCCAAATATTTTTTCCCTTCGGTGCGGGGGGAATCATACCGATACCATCTGCCGTTTCTGTTTTAACTAAGCTGTCAATAGTAACGCCATACACCTTCGCAAGACAGCTGCATTTTTCAATATCCGGAATGGTAGCTCCGCTTTCCCACTTACCATAAGCCTGACGGGAAATACCTATTTTCTCCGCAATTTCTTCCTGAGAATAACCGTGCATATTGCGAAGCATAATCAAATTATCTTTCAGCATGGCATAAAACTCCTTTACAAATCAATTTTTTCAAAACGTTCACAGGCATTCCTGTACGAAAGCAATGTCATCAGAACATAGCACAGCACACCTATGCCCAATAAGCCCAGCTGCAGTATTATATGTTCAAAACCAAATGCGTTCAACATCATAAGTCCGGGAAAATGATGCAGTGTCTCTCCAATTCCGATGGTAAGGAAGGCGGCTATAATGTATATTATGAAAGGCTTCCCAAATTTATACGCTGTCTTAAAAAAGCCTCCGATGAATATAAAATTAAACAGGCCAAATATCACAAGGGCCATACCGAGAGCAAATGGGGTTGCATTCATCAAAGCATTATTTCTGTAAAGGGATGATTCCGAAAGAATTGTCATTCGCAGTATGGTTACAGCGACCATAAGAGCAAAGCTGCACAATTCAATAAAACATGAGAACAGAAATTTAGCTTTTACCACATCTTTTTTTGCAATGGGAAGTAAAATTGAATAAATAATATCGTTCGTTTCCCGTGAATTTTGAAAACTATAGAATATGCCAAGGGTAACAAAAAACACCCCACAGAGTATCGGATAACCGGGAAGAAAAAACATAAGTCCAAAGGCAATAAACAGATAGGAAAGCACAGATGCACTGAGCTTCATTTCTTTTCTTAATAAATTAATCATTTTAGCTCACCTCTTTCCAGTCTTAAAAAAGTCTGCTCAAGATTTTCACCTGTCATTGAAAATTGTGTCACAAAATCGGGTTTTGGCATTGCAGCAATGATATTCCCTCCTGATATATACACAATATCATCCGCACATTTTTCTATATCGGAAATAATGTGCGTAGAGAAGAAGATTGCAACACCAGTTTTCTTCAACTCGCCGAATATGCTTAACGGTCATGTACCCGATGCAAAGAATGCAACAATTGGTAATATAGAAGCACACGTATTAACAGGACTTACCCCTATGTTAAGCAATGCATCAGGCTATTTATGGACTGCTGCCTATGTAAATGCGACGGGTGACCTTGCAGCCGACATATTGTCCAATATCGCAGCAGAGCAGAGAGCAAAAGTTTTTTCGAATATCTGTATAGGCAAATCAACGATAAAGGCGTAAGGGAAATAATCGACTTTTTACTAAACCGTGAAGAAGCTCATATTACTATGTTTAGAGAAGCGTTTAACAGAATTCAGGATACCGGTTCATTAAAATGATAGAGCTCATTGTCTTTAATATCTTGTTCTGCCTTCAGGCAAAGCAGTTCTTCTCTGTGAAATACCTCTTCCTCATCAGATAGGAAAAAGTAATCCGTAAGAATAAAAAACCCATCAGTCTTTAATGATTTCTGTAACTTTTGATATAGAGGTCTCTTTTCATCCGCTGTGAAATGATGCAGCGATTCTACTGAAACAGCCGCATCAAATTGTTCAATTCCAAAGGGAACATCAAAGTATGAACCAAGAATCAGAGTCAATTTCTTATCGCTGTGCTTTTCCCGCAGTCTGTTAAGCATACCGGAAGCCAAATCAATTCCGGTAACCTTTGCTGACGGGTTCAAGGGAAAGTATTCGTCTAACTCCAATTCTGTTCCGCAGCCAAGATCAATAACTCGACAACCGGAATGCATAGGAAGACACTTAGCTGTGTATTTATAAAATTCACGTGCTGATTCTATTACAATTCAATTGATGTTCTTCATATTCTTCCAGCCGTTTGTCAAAGAACTCGCCCATTTTTTCAAGCATAGTGTTTGTCCTCCACAAATTTATATTTGCTAATTTTCTTATAACTATATTTTTGTACAAGTCAATGATTTTTCATTTTCCCTAAGAACCTATTTATTTTCTTTCTTAAATTCCCAATTATATGCATATAAAAATTTTGAATTATCTCCTGGTTTTCCACAGTGCCATAGGATGATTTTCTATTCGTTTTAAAATCTCTGGATCGTCAAATAATGCCTGAGGTATATATACTTTCTTTTCAAAGTGATCAAGGAATTCTTTCTCTGAAGGTGTTAAAACAAGTAATTCGGAGAGATAATCCTTAACAACCTTCTTCGCAGTTTCCAAATCAAAAGAATCCCGTTTAGTCAATACTGGGAGCAAATCCGTCTTTATTTTATAGTTTGTCAAGCTATCAATGGCTGCAGTATTAAACTCTTTAGTAATTTCCTTTGCAGAAATGGCCGCATAAAACACTACACATTTTCTTAGAAGTTCTTCTTCCATTTCATCAAACAATTTAAACTTTATCATGTTATATGTATCATAAAGATCCCTCGCAGCACAACGATTTAGAAGGGCATTAATCTTGCTTCCAAATATTTCAATGGCATTAAGACAGTTTAATTTGTATTCGCTTTCAAAATGTTCCGTTACTATTCGCATTTCCTGTGCCGGAAATACATGTGCTCGCAAGGAATAATTAATTTCGATCTTAATATTATCCTTGTTTCCTCCCAAATTCACATATTCATATACCCACGAATCCAGACTATGCGGTTTTTTTGATTTAGGACTTAGGTTATAGCCATCAAGTTCCATGAATCTTGCAAGTGTCGTATTAATAAATTCCCTATTGTGAAGCATTTCCTCTTTGCTTTCATTAACTAAATAATCAAGGTCAATGTCCACAGATAACCTTGGAAGGTAAAGATGGTTAGATTAATTGCTGTGCCACCCTTTAGAGCCAATTTGCCTTTCAGCTTCGGTTCAGTGTTTATAAATTCAAGAATATCTGCCAAACGATAAACCTTTTCCAAAGTGTCCCTTACAAATCCAAATTCAGAAGCTCTTTTTGATATATAGCTTTTATCGTAATTAAACAAGAAAGTTTCCTCCTTGCTCAGTTATTTGAAAAATATATTCCGGAACCACCAACCTCCATTCATTCACATATTTTGTACTATCCTTCGTCAGATAACGTGTGCTTTTCCCGGTTTTATTCCTGCAATAGAGTATAAATTCGTCAGATAACTGTAATTGGTCTTTATAATGTTCTAATAGAAAGCCGGCTTTTTGATATAAAAACTGAAGATTATATGCATCCAAATACTTGATTAATTTATTTTCATTCAAGTATGGTATAGATTCTATACAATTTAGCAGCTCTTCAAGACCTCCGATTTTTTCAAAGTCTTTTATACTGTCAACTACTGTACGCTCCAGTGTGGTAACCCGAATTCCCTGTGTATTTTTAGGCTCCATAACTCCACTTGATATTTTCGATGAAACATATTTGTACGTTATCCCATTGAATTCAAAATCATCAAAGCGTTTTTCAGAAGAAACATAGATCTCATAAAACACCTGATTTGATATACCCATATACTCAAAAGCTGAATGATGCGAAAGATAAGCAGTATTATTGACGGCACAAGCTATGTGGTATTTAGTTGCTACAGGCTGTTCATCGGCTACATTGATACATGTATATAAATTATTTCTGATTTTCTTCACTAAACCTTTTTTTGACAAACGAAAAACAAGGGATGATGCAGTCTTTTTATTTCCGACAAGCTTGTATACATCATCCATCGTAAAGGTATTTAGTTTTACGAGCTGAGTATATCCTACCAACATAGACACCTCTTTAATTTATGCTGTAATTTCTTTAAATATAAAGGTATTTAACAATATTAAAAAGTCTATTTTTGTTACTTTAATTATATCGAATTTTTCTTTATATGTAAAGGAATTTACTCAAAAAATAAAGTACAAGAATATGAAAACACGGTTCTTAATTAGGACAATAGTTCTATTCTCTATCAGCTGAATTCAGGCATCAGTTTGATGTAGATTTTCATTTTAATTTAGGTAAATCTACCCTTATTTTATCACATTAAAATAGGTGAAAAAAATTTTTAACCCTACCGCAATTTGAAAAAATATTTTCACTTTACAGTAGGATTATTTTTTATAATATATTGTGGAGGGTGATGTAAAAATGAAATATATCTTCAATGTTCATGAAGGAATTCATGAATATATTAAACTTGGGAGAAATTATCCTTTTCCACCGCCACCAACTAAAAGATGTCACAATCCAAAATGCAATAAATTAGTTAGTTTCCGCAAACATGGCTTCTATGAAAGATATTATTACTCAAAAGAATATAAAGGGAAAATAGTAATCAGACGCTATATATGTCCTCTATGTGGATGCACCATATCATATATTCCTAACTTTTGTTTACCCGGATTTATTAATGCAGTAAATCATATTTTTGAATACATATATAATTTATTTTATCGTAAAGGTAGTATTAATTCAGTTATAAACCAACTAAATCTAAAAAACAACGTACAGTTTTCAAGGCAAATTCTATACCATTACAGAAAAAAATTCATTAAAAATCTCAATACAATACAAAGTGGATTAAGACAAATAATACACAAAGTGAAATTACCGGATGAAACTCTTGGAAACACAGAAAAAGCAAGAAACGTTTTAGCAATAGTAGTAAGAGAATTCCCCAACATTCAACTATTCTCTCAAAAATACTATCAAGCTACCGCCAAAACATTTCTTGAAACAAGCAATAATGTCTTTGTACTATAATCAAAAAATTACTCCGGTTATTATCCTTGACGAGGTACAGATGCTGTCAAACAGCATACTTGAAGAATTAAGGCTTTTATTTAACTTTAAAATGGACTTTGAAAATCCTTTTATATTAATATTGTCGGGGCAATCGCAAATCAGGAACAAATTACAGTTAGCGGTAAATGCACCTTTAAAGCAGCGTATAGCCGTAAAATACGTAATGCAGGGGTTAAAGCCTGAAGAACTTTCAGACTATATTTTTACAAGGCTAAAGTGTGCCGGTTTACATGAAAATATATTTACCCAGGCTGCAATTGAAGCTATTTATTCTGCATCAAAAGGCGTACCCCGCTTTGTTAACAGCCTTGCAACCTCAAGCCTTATGTATGCTTGTTCAATAAAGCAAAAACATATAGATGAAGAAATCGTATACCAAGGACAAAAAAATTTTGATATCTAAAATACTTTTATCTTTAACCGGCAGCCTTAGTCCAACGCTTATCAACCGTTTAAGTAATGATTGTTGTGAACTTATTGAATTTATACTTAAAAGTTTTCTATTATCAATATTTTGATTAAAATTTTTAAGAGCAGTTAATCTGCTCATTTTTATTATACAAATTTGAAAGTGTTATGCAATACTTATTTTTTCAAATTTTATTTTGAATCCTAGGAATTTGAAAATTTGATTATCGCGTTCCTATTTTAATTTGAAAATATTCACTAATTTGTGGTAAAATTGTCCTAAAATAATTTGAAAATATTATCTAATTTAATTTGAAAATTTACATACAAAGCCTTATAAAATTTTAATCACAATACTACGGCATTTATATATTTCGCAGTAATTGACTTTTAATAATCATAATTTTTATAAAAAATATTTTGTTAATATTTTTTTAAAATAACGGAGAGTAAGTTTTTTTACTTCTTAAAGTTGGGATGCTGTACAAGTGCAAAAATAATATACTCCCTTATAATATAATAAAGATTCTAGGAAAAATTATTTTTGAGGATACTTTTTTAAAACATAATAAGAAATTATCTTTATACAATAAAAAAACAATATAAAAAGAGGAGATAATATCTCCTCTTGCTCCATTCTCTTTATTATACCGGTTTTTATATTTTTCATCCCATAAATGCTTCAATATCTTCTTCAACTGTGCCAATACCTGATATACCAAATTCTTTTACCAAAACTTTGGCTACATTTGGTGATAAGAAGCTTGGCAAAGTAGGTCCAAGGTGGATGTTTTTCACTCCCAGGTATAGAAGGGCTAAAAGTACAATTACGGCTTTTTGCTCATACCATGCAATATTATAAGCAATAGGCAGTTTGTTAATATCGTCCAGTCCAAACACTTCTTTCAGCTTTAATGCAATTACAGCCAAAGAATAAGAGTCATTACACTGACCTGCATCAAGCACCCTTGGAATACCACCTATATCACCTAAGTTTAACTTGTTGTAGCGGTATTTAGCACAGCCTGCAGTGAGTATAACGGTATCACTTGGAAGTTTTTTAGCAAACTCCGTGTAGTATTCCCTGGATTTCATTCTGCCGTCACACCCTGCCATAACAAAGAATTTTTTTATAGCTCCGGATTTAACAGCATCCACTACCTTGTCCGCCAATGCCATCACCTGATTGTGGGCAAATCCTCCTACAATACTTCCACTTTCTATTTCAGCAGGTGCCGGGAGAGTTTTGGCAAGCTCTATAATTTCTGAAAAATCCTTCTTACCATTTTCATCAGCTTCTATATGCTTACATCCGGGATAACCTGAAGAACCTGTGGTGAATATTCTCTTTCTCACATCTTCATTTCTTGGCGGTACAATACAGTTTGTTGTAAATAATATAGGTCCGTTAAAGGTTTCAAATTCACTAAGCTGTTTCCACCATGAATTTCCATAGTTCCCTACAAAATTATCATATTTTTTAAAGTAAGGATAGTAGTGAGCCGGAAGCATTTCACCGTGGGTATATACATCTACCCCTGTACCCTTTGTCTGCTCTAACAGCTGTTCTAAGTCAGTCAGGTCGTGTCCGGAAACTAAAATTGCCGGGTTGTTTCTCACTCCGATATTTACTTCTGTAATTTCAGGATTACCGTACTTAGAAGTATTGGCTTCATCTAAAAGAGCCATAACTTTAACACCGTGTTCCCCTGTCTTTAATGTAAGTGAAACAAGCTGGTCAACAGTCAGGGAATCATCAAGGGTAGCTGCCAGTGCTTCATAGATAAAATTGCTTACTTCAGGGTCCTCTTTCCCAATGTTTTTTGCATGTTCTGCATAAGCTGCCATACCCTTAATCCCATATATAATCATTTCCCTTAAGGAACGGATATCTTCATTTTCTGTAGCAAGCACACCTATGGTACCTGCTTTTTCCAGCATTTCTTCCCTCGAATTTACCTGGAAAGTTGCTGCATCATGAAAATCAACTGCTTCTGCTTTTTCTTTCAACCGGTCTCTTACAGAAATCATTTTTTTAATTTGATTTTCAATAGCGTCGGCATCGAAATTTGCATTGGTAATGGTCATAAAAAGACTGCTAAACATCTCAGGATTTAAACTTTCAAGCTCATCTTTTTTAATTTTTCCCTTTACAACTACATCTGATATCCCCTTTAGCGTATAAATTAAAAGATCCTGGAGTTTTGCAACACCTTCATTTTTTCCACATACCCCGCGTATTGTACAACCTCTTCCACCTGCTGCCTCTTGACATTGAAAACAAAACATAGTCATAACACTTTCCTCCTTGTAAAGTAATTTATGGTTATTTTCAGCGATATAAATCACTAACCGGGCACTTAATCTAAATTTATGCTGAATTTATGTTAAACTTATTTTATCCTTTTATCATATTTATAGTCCATTGCAATTGCAACAAACCGTAAAAATTTATAAATGATTTTTATGAAATAATGGATTTTGTTTTATGGTACATAGGTTATGGTATATAGGTTTTTATTTAGTACTTAGAAATTCTATACTTTTTAAACATTGATATGTTCTTTTTCTCTTTATCGTCATATTGTAAATATTAATTAATAAAAAGAACGAAATCTTTAGTTTGCAGCATATTAGATATGGCAGGTTTTTAAAAGGAATTGATGTCATAAAACATATACAGAAACACATTATAACCTTTTCAAGTCCAAATTCATATAATACCAAAGGATATTAAACTCTTTATGTGGATTTAAGGTGATTGTATGACCTTTTCTGTTGTTCTCCTGGCAATTTCATTAAGCTTAGATGCCTTTGGTGTCGGGCTTTCCTACGGTGTAAGAAAAATTAAAATTCCCATACTTTCTAAAATAATTATATGTTTTTTTTCTATATTTTATGCTGGTATAGCATTAATAGGCGGTAAATACTTAGCATCCTTTTTACCACAAAATATATCAAAAATCATCGGAATAACAATTTTATTTGGAATGGGTACTTTAATTATTATTCAGGCACTGATAAAAAAAGATAACCGGCAGAATTCACTATGCAGCTATATAAATGAAGAAAAAACCCTTGCTAAAATAGCAATTAAATCCCTTGGAATAACCGTTAAAGTAATTAAAAATCCTATAGAAGGCGATATTGACAAATCAGGTAAAATAGAATTTATAGAGTCGGTGCTTTTAGGTCTTGCTTTATCAGTTGATGCTATTGGAGTTACGCTGGGAGTTTCCCTCACTGGATTTTATTCTGTTTTTATACCTTTTGCTGCAGGAATTTTTCAATTTGCCTTTTTATATGCAGGAACTTACTTAGGTGAAAAATTTACTTTAATTGAAAAGGTAAATAAAAAAGCAATGGCCGTAATGCCAGGATTACTGCTAATAGCCCTTGCTTTTATAAATTGCTTTAATTGATTTGTCTTTTAATCAGAACCCAGCACCATTATATGATTTATATAGGGGTCTGCCGTTCCCTGCATCTGGCATTTTTGCTCTTTTAATAACTTTATATAATCCACTATGTCCTGTGTAATTCTCTCACCCATGCAAATAACAGGTATGCCCGGAGGATAAGCCATAACCATTTCACCTGCTATCTCTCCTACAGACTTTTCTAAAGGCACCTTTTTCTTAGGACTGTAAAATGCATCCCTTGGTGATACTATCATTTTTGGGTTTTGTAAGATAATTGCAGGACTTTTATATTCCCTTACCTCAGATTTAGATGCTATATCTTTTAAAGCATTAATTAGTGCTGTAACGCTTTCTTCAGTATCACCAATGCTTATAATAGCTAAAATATTGCACATGTCTGAAAGTTCTATTTGTATATTGTACTCTTTTCTAAGTTTGGCTTCCATTTCATATCCTGTATATCCTAGCCTTGAAACGTTTATTCCAAGCTTGGTTTCGTCAAAATCATAGACACCCGGGGTGCCAATTAGTTCTTTTCCAAATGCATAAAGACCATCAATTTTGTTTATTTCTTCCCTCGCCATTCTGGCAAGATTTAGAGCATTTTCTAAAAGTTCACTTCCTTCAGTGGCCAACTGCTTTCTCGCCACATCCAAAGAACTCATCAAAAGGTAGGATGCACTTGTAGTATATGTCAGGTTTAGCACTTCTTTTGTTTTTTCAGGAGAGATCATGCTTCCCCTTAAAAACAGCGCCGAACTCTGGGTCATTGAACCACCAGTTTTATGGAGACTGGCAGCACTCATATCCGCTCCCACTTCCATAGCAGTCAGTGGAAAGTCATCATGAAAACACATGTGGGCACCGTGAGCTTCATCCACCAAAACCGCCATCTCATGCCTGTGGGCTATTCTTACTAAAGATTTCAAATCTGAAACCACCCCATAATACGTGGGGTTAATTAAAAATACTGCTTTAGCGTGGGGATTTTCTTTTATTGCATTTTTAAGGCTCTTCTCGTCTATTCCCATGGCAATTCCTAAACTCTCATTAATCTCAGGCTGCAAATAAACCGGAACTACCCCACTTAGTATTATTCCGCCTATAGTGGATCTATGGGCATTTCTTGGAATTATAATTTTATCCCCCGGCTCACATGCACTCATTATCATGGCCTGGACTCCGGCAGTTGTACCGTTAACCAAAAAAAATGCATGCTGAGCCCCAAACGCCTGGGCAAGAAGCTTTTCCGCTTCATAGATAGGGCCGGTGGGGTTATTTGCAAAGTCAAGATCCTCCATGCCGTTTAAGTCCATTTCAAGGGCACGTTCCCCTATATACTCCCTAAACTCCTTTAGCCCTTCCCCTTTTTTATGAGCCGGGACATGAAAGGGCACTACATTGCTTTCAACATGTTTTTTAACCGCATCAAAAAGCGGGGTTTTAGATTGAGTCAACCTTTTCACTTTTTATTCCTCTCTCTTACAATATATTTGCAGTCAAAATGTATAAGTCTCCCCAAAACAATATAAGAATTATAGATTATTAAAAATCAAAAGTCAACTAAAATTTTCTTTTATTTAACCTGCCAATCGCCAAAAATACAGCCGATATTCCGACGGATATCAATGAAACCGATTCTTGCTTATTGCCGGCTGTAAAAACTATAGGACAAAAATTTTGAAAAAAAATATAAAGTAAAAAGCAATTGATTTTTTAATGCAACCTGCTATAATTTTTACTTGTGAATATCAACGGGAAAGAAAGAGGAATTTATGAAAAGCAATATATATGCAGATATCAACAAAACTGTCGTATCATCATTAACGAAATATAAAGAAAGGCGGTATTTTTAAAACAATTGCACTTCCTACATAATACAGTTTTTAAAGCAACAAACGGTTCTTGCAATGGCAGTGGCTGCCATGCTGGTTACTTGCATCTTTGTCCCTTTGGATGCACAATATTTGAATTATTTTAACTGGACCACCCTGGCAACATTATATTGTACCCTGATAAAATAACTATTACCATCAAATTCTTCAAATATACTATTTTTTAATGGTCTTCATATTAGATTTGTCAGGTAGCAATGGACAATAGTGAATCATTCCTGTAATATCTTCATCAATTTATACAAAAAATACACCTTTTTTTAAATAAGTATATCTAATTATCCTCCAATTTTTGGATAATAAAAACTAAACACATCCTGTTTTGTTTATATAATAGATAATTTATGACTTAGATAATATATGTTAGTGTCTGTCAAGTTAATACTACTTATATAATCTTCAGTAATCTATAAAATATTTTTTCTTTGAAAGGTCCTTTATATTCTCTTAGCCGATTCAATCAACATGAAGTTTTTCATAAAAATATTAAATACATCAATTTATATTGCATATTTAAACTAATTTTAGTTTTATAGCCTATAATATTAGGTTTGTTTAGCATTAGGTTTATTTAACGTGATAATAATTTTTCTAAAAACATATTAAGCTTTTCATTATGATAACATTATGATAAACAGAAGATAATTATAAGCATTTTGTTTTACAGTACTGTCTTACAGCACTTTCATATGAATCATTTAATTTACTCCCTGGTAATCATACCCTACTCCTCATGTACTTCTTTAACCCCTTTTATTTCCTGAAGGTCACTAATTATCGACTCTTTTTTTACATCACCAGGTATTTTAATTAAAAACTTAACTACAACCTGCTCATCATGTTCACTGTTTATAAATTCAATATTCTTTATTGCTACATTGTGCTTCCCTAAAACAAATCCTATAGTCCCTATTTGTCCCGGCATGTTTTTAGTCGTTATGTGAATGATGCTTAGGCGCTTTCTCTTTGTAAACCAGGACTCCATTCTCTTTAGTAAAATTAATGTAATATAAATAATTGCTGTGGCAATTATTGCCCCCTCATAAAAACCAATCCCTGCAGCAATTCCCACGCATGAAACCGCCCACAAGCTTGCTGCAGTGGTAAGCCCTCTTACACTTATACCATCACGGATTATTGTTCCTGCACCTAAAAAACCTATTCCGCTTATAACCTGTGCACCTAAACGTGCCGGGTCAACATTAACAAAAGAATTGTACTCTTTGAATATAAATTGGGATGTACACATTACAAGAGCCGATCCCACACACACCAATATGTGTGTCCTGAATCCTGCGGGACGGTTTACGCTTTCTCTCTCATAGCCTATAATTCCTCCTAAAAAACCTGCTAACAATACTCTTATTAATACAGTAAAAGAAAAGCTGTTGAATACTGCAAATATTACTTCCTTCATTTTTACAAAACCGCCTCCTCGTTATGCCTTTCGCTATAATTATAGCACATTTATAAAATCAAATACAAAAAGGACGGAATTCTTTTTATAAAGATATCCGCCCTTTAATATAATATTCAGGAGGAAGATATATCCGCTTTTTAGCTTTTTTAGCTACTGGTCTTATTAAAAATCCTGCTAACCATTCCACCAACTTTTTCCTTTGAGTCTTTTAAAACTTCCACAAATTTAAATTTAAACTCAATGGATATTTCCTTGGCATCTGATTTTTCTGAAGCAAAAATATAATACCGGTCTTTATCATTTTCTACAATCTCTTCTAAGTCTTCCTTAAAGCTCTCTGAGACAACACCGTGAGTTGCGTCTACAAAGCACAGAGGCGGGAATAACACACACCACCAGTTTTCTCCAGTACCCTCTCCTATAGAAACTCTCAGTGCCTGGTAAACCCCGGCAGGAAGACTAATGTCACTGTATACCTTGGTTGGAAATGGATAATATCCCAGTGATACATTTACATTGTAATTTTTTCCTTGCCTTTTAATTTCATCTTCTGCAATGCTTTTTATATATTTTAAATTATTATTAATTATTTCCCTTGATTTATTTATATCCCTGACACCCTTTAATTCATCCTTCATGTATTTTATTATTTCATCTTTTACAAGATTTTTTAGTTCCTGGTCTTCCGGTGAATCACTGTTTGCCACAACATGGAGCCTGATTAAATTGTCTGCCAATTCACTTTTTGCACTTTTAGAATCAGATTTTAAAATTATTCCGGCTGCTATAAAGCTTAATAATAAAATTATAGATAGAATTTTAAATTTTTTAACCATAATAATTCCCCCTCAGGTTTATATTTTTTTATAAAAATTTTCACTTAAAATTTGTTTAATATCATTTCACGCAACTTAAATTTACAGTACAAACTTTAATTACTTAGTATAATTGTTTACAAGTTTAAAAGATTTTATACTATACATAAGATTTTTTTCATATGAATCTATATTCAGGACTTTTATCAATTTTTTTTGACACAAAAAAAATAGTCTGAGGTACTAAATGACCCGACTATTTTTTTCTGACTATATTGTGTTTAATGCATTTTAATATATGCAGTATCAATTCAGCAATTAGCCAAGCGCTGCCTTTATAAAATCTTTAAAAAGAGGATGCGGCCTGTTTGGTCTTGACTTAAACTCCGGATGAAACTGTACCCCTATAAACCAGGGATGATCCTTTATCTCAATAATTTCAACCAGTTTTTCACTAGGAGACAGTCCCGTTAACATCATTCCATTAGATACCAATACTTCCCTGTATTCATTGTTTAGCTCATATCTATGCCTGTGTCTTTCATAAATAAGTTCTTCTTTATATACTTCAAAAACCTTTGAATCCTTGGCAATCTTACAAGGGTAAAGACCTAAGCGCATTGTTCCAGTTTTTTCATCTATGTCCTTTTGTTCCGGCATAAGATCAATAACCGGATAAGGGGTCTGGGGATCAAACTCAATACTATTTGCCTCCTTTAAACCCACCACATTCCTGGCAAATTCAATGACAGCCATTTGCATTCCAAGGCATATCCCTAAATAAGGCTTTTTGTTTTCCCTGGCATATTTTGCAGCAAATATTTTCCCTTCTATCCCTCTGTCACCAAATCCTCCCGGTACCAATATTGCATCTGTATCTTTTAAAATTTCTTCCACATTGTTTTCAAAAACCTGTTCAGAATCAACCCACTTTATATTAACCTCTGCATCATTTGCAATTCCCCCGTGCTTTAATGCCTCAACAACACTAAGGTATGCGTCAGACAGCTCCACATATTTTCCTACCAGCGCAACGGTTACATTTTTACTTAAATTCTTTTGTTTATATACCATTTGACGCCATTCTTCCAAATCAGGCTCTTGGCATTTTAAATTCAGCCGCTTACATACAATTGATGCCAGTCCTTCTTTTTCAAGCATCAGAGGAACTTCATAGAGGGTCTCTGCATCTAAATTTTGTACTACTCCCTCACTTGGTATATTGCAAAAAAGACTAATTTTGTCTTTCATATCCTGAGTCAACTCTTTTTCTGTCCTGCAAACAATTACATCAGGCTGAATGCCTATGCTTCTAAGTTCCTTAACACTATGCTGTGTCGGCTTTGTCTTTAATTCTCCCGGCTTTTTAAGGTATGGTACAAGGGTGACATGTATGTACATGGCATTCTCCCTGCCAACCTCTGTTGCCACCTGCCTTATGGCTTCAAGAAAAGGCAAGCTTTCAATATCCCCCACCGTTCCACCTATCTCAGTTATAACCACATCTGTCTTATTGGATTTTCCTACACGGTACATTCTCTCTTTTATTTCATTTGTTATATGGGGGATTACCTGTACAGTTCTCCCTAGGTATTCACCTTTTCTTTCTTTATTTATAACAGACCAGTATATTCTCCCGGTAGCAACATTACTGTTTTTGCTGAGATTTTCATCAATAAACCTCTCATAATGCCCTATATCCAAGTCAGTTTCTGCACCGTCATCTGTTACAAAAACCTCTCCATGCTGATAAGGGCTCATATTTCCAGGGTCAACATTAATATACGGGTCAAACTTTTGAATAGTAACTTTAAGACCTCTTGCTTTTAAAAGACGTCCCAGCGACGCAGCAGTTATGCCTTTACCAAGACCTGAAACCACTCCACCTGTTACAAAAATATACTTAACTGACATTATTTTATCCTCCAATAAAACAAAACTTCAGCCGACACATAATCGGCTGATGGACTCAAATATATTTATTATCAATTATTATAATTTTAAATGGCATGTCTATATTTTATATTTCACATCATTATGTGTCAATACCTCAATATATTAAAACCGTCCTTTATACCGGTAAGCTTTTTAGATAAAATTTCATAGAAAAAGCTGCTAATTTAGCAGCCCAAAGTCCTTTTTAAATTCTTTTTTTAGTTTGCAAACTTTTCTCTCCACAAATCTTACTATATTTTCTCCCCTAAACCTTTTCTATACCTTTCTAATTTTTACAACCCGGATTTTTTGCCTAGCTAAGTTAAAGTACTTTTCCTTAAAAAAACCTTTCTCCCACTAACATTCATAAAAACGTTAAACAAATAACAATATTAAAATCAAAATATCAGGAACCTTGGACTGCTAACTTAACAGCTTCTCCTTTCTAAATTTATTAAATTAATTACATTTATTAAATTAATTACATCTAATGAATATACATCAAATAACGAACATACATTAAAAACAAAGACATTAAACTCATTTTAAAACTTAAAGATACAAAATTTATACCACTTGAAAAGCACAGGATAACTTTTTATTAAAAATAATTGCAACTTTTAATATATCTGAAACTTCTTATTAATAATTATACATTTAATGAAAAACACTGTCAATACAATATAAAAATATGATAGTGTCAATTTGTTGTAGGATAATTAAACTTAAAGGTATCCCCATCTTTTTGATACAACGGGCTATATCACATACCCGCTGCGTTGTATGCCCTTTAAAATTGTTGATATTGGAGTTTTTTTACCCATGTTAAAAGCGGGTATGTTGTTTAATTTCTCATGTGTAGTTTTACTAAATACTTCTTTGCCCTTTTTTATGGTTTCTTTTTTTATCTTGTATTGTAAATTTACTTTTGTAAAATGATTTGGAGTTATCTTCCCACCGTTTTGGCAATAGATTCTTATATCTGCTATGGTTTTTAGACCTTTCTTGCTCCAGCCCATAGGTCGAGAACTAAAACGGCTGGATAATATATGGCTAATATGACCCTCTGTGCAGCTGCCACTTACTCCTTCTTCTTTGTATATAGTGATGGCTTCCCAGTTGTTTTTTATGTAGGTTCTAAATTCATGTATTCTCTCTCGCTTTTTAGGGCTTTGAACACCATGCTTAAGCTCTGTTACTAGTTTACAAAATTCAATCCAATTGCCTTCGTAAATACTTCTGTATATTGATTTTCTGTATTGCTCTTGACCTGCTGTAGCTTTGAGGATGGCTTTGTTTAGGTGATATTTGTCTAGGACCATTTTGGATTTGGGTAACCATTCTTGGCCGGTTTTTATCCAAAGGGCACCATCTCCGTGAATATAGATGCGCTTTAAATAGTCTATGTCATATCTGTCATAAATGTAGTTGGCAACTTTTAACCATGTTTCTTCAGGATTTTGACCGTATCCATGTATGTGGTAGGGATTTATACATTTTCCCCGTTTTCCTATTCTTTTTGTGCCTTCGTATATGGTAATCAGTGGAACTATGGCGTTTTTGCCATTCTGCAGAGCAACATGGTCTTCATCGGCATCTATGTGTATAACCTGCATTTTGCGCTTTGGCCCTTCAGCTTCCATCTTTAGTTTTTCTTCCTTTAGTTTTCTCGTTTTGTTCATTACTGTTTGCCGACTTATCAGGCCACCGGTTGTATATTGACTGCTTTTAGCGTAGGAGTTATCGCCGGAGTATTCTACCATGTCAGCTGCTACCGCTGTTGATATTCTATCATAGGGGTCTATTCCTAAGACTGTATCGACTAGGTATATATATGTATCATTTTTCTTATCGTAAAAGTAGGTCCTGTGGTATGTGAGCACTCCGAACTTTGTAAAGATTTCTCGTTTATCACTATTTCGCTCTACTACAATGCCGTTTTTTCTTCGCCATTTCTTATCGGCTTTTATCTCCTTATCAAGGTTTTCCACGTAGATTTTCATCATATTTAGTATGAAGTCAAAGGTGATGGTCTCTAGTCCAGTTTCCAGTTCTTCTAGTTTCTTAGCATTAGGTTCGCTCATGAAATTCATGATTTTATGGATGAAATTTTTGCAGTTTTGTATTACAATAGTATTCACAAGAGATCCTCCTTTTCAAAGGTTTTTGATGGTGATTCTATTGTATCAAAAAGTGAGGATCTCTTGTTTTTTTATCCTTAAAATGTCCTACAATTATTTTACACTATGTAAAAATATTCTCTGATTAAATTTTAAAAGGCCCATACGGAGAATTAATGCTTACCCCATATAGGCCTTTTTAAACTAACTTTATGCATTTTACTTCCCTACAAAATGCTGTACAATTATCTTTCCATATGTTGGACTGTCAACTATCCCTATTCCTGTATACCCGAATTTTTCATTTAATATGTTTTTTCTATGCCCCTCAGATTTCATCCATGCTTTAACTGCTCCTTCTATTGTACGGTTGCCGGCTATATTTTCACCTGCAGAACTAAAATCAATATGGTATTTCCTCATCATATCAAATGGAGAGCCATATGTGGGGGACTGATGAGAAAAATAATTTTTTTCAACCATTTCCTTGGCTTTAAGCCTTGTTACTTCCATTAATTTCATGTCTATTTTCAGCGGTTCAACTCCTGCCTCTTCCCTCTCTTTGTTAATTAAGTTTAATAAAAGCTGTTCTTCTTCAGTTATGCCTTTTAGTTCAGAGGCAGTCTCCATCTCATTTTGTTCAGGATTTAAAACTTCAACTTCATCACCGTCTGATACAGTCTCTTTGTCTTCCGGAGTCTTGGTCTCTTCAGGTGTTGAATCTTCAGGTGCTTCAACCCTGCGTATATAATTTGCCGACACCGCCCCTACATATCCTGTTTCAGGGTCGTACACGGTAAACCAGTCAGAAAGCCTTCCAAAAATCTGTACTTTCCTTCCATTTTCAAGTACTGTTACAACTGGATATTCCGTAGACGCCCCCTGACGTAAATTTAAATTTGATGCTGTTACAATTCCTTCTTCAAAATCAATTCTTTCAAATTGCGATACGGCAGTGGCTTCCTGAGCATTGTTTCTCATAAAACCCAACACCCCTGTCAATACTACCATCACCGCAACTAACAAGACAATTTTCCTACTCATAACAATCCCTCCAACTCTTAAAATTAGGTTTACAAATTAAATTATTTTATAATAGTTACAGTTGATAATAGTATTGACAAAATTGCATGAATTATTTACATTTCCACGGCATAAAAAAATATTTTTACACAACCTTAGTCTGGTAAACTTCAGACTTAGCTTTTTCTACAGCTTCTTCCGCTTTTAATTCTATAACTTCAGAATCTTTTCTCAATTTATATTCTACAATTCCTTCACTTGCTTTTTTGCCCACTGTAATTCTAATTGGTATACCAATAAGGTCAGCGTCTTTGAATTTTACTCCTGCCCTTTCATCCCTGTCATCAATCATTACCTCAACACCTGATTCTAAAAGGTCTGAATATATCTTTTCTGCAAGTGCCGCCTGTGAATCATCCTTTGTGTTTACCGGTATAATTATGACATGATAAGGAGCTACAGACATAGGCCAGACTATACCGTTTTCATCGTTGTTTTGTTCAATTATTGCTGCCATTGTCCTGTTTATTCCTATTCCGTAACATCCCATAACCATAGGGTTTTCTTTTCCGTTTTCATCTAAATAAACACAGTGTAAAGCATCTGAATATTTAGTTCCAAGCTTAAATATGTGACCTACCTCAATACCCAGTTCAACTTTTACAGGCGCACCGCATTTAGGGCATTTGTCTCCTTCACATATAGTCCTGATATCCTTTACCATAGAAGCTTTAAAATCCCTTTCTATATTTACATTTTTATAGTGGAAACCAGATTCATTAGCCCCTACAATAAAGTTTTTCATATTTGCAACTTCATTATCAATTATGATTTCTATATCAAGCCCGATAGGTCCGGCAAATCCCACATCTGCCCCTGTAACCTTTTGAACTGTCTCTGGATCCGCCATTTCAAGCTCTATACAGTTTAGAAGATTTTGAAGTTTTGTTTCATTAAGCTCCCTATCCCCTCTTACCATAGCAGCTACTATTTTGTCATCAGCTTTATATATAAGGGTTTTTGCAAATTCCTTCGGACTGCATTTAAAAAATTCTGTAAGTTCTTCGATAGTTTTTACATCAGGTGTTGCAACTTTTGTAAGCTCCAGTTCTTCACTGCAGCAGTCTTGTCCGCTTTCACTACAGCAGCTTGTATCACAGCAGCTGTCACTTATACACTCCGCCTTTTCATCATTGGCAGCATATCCGCAAGCCTCACAATAAGCGATACCTGACTCACCAACAGAGGATTTTACCATAAATTCCTGTGAACCGGAACCTCCCATAGCACCTGTGTCTGCATCAACGACAATATAGTTTAAGCCACAGCGGTCAAATATCCTGCAATATGCCTCATACATCTTTTGATATGATATATCAAGTCCTGCTTCATCCCTGTCAAAACTATATGCGTCCTTCATTACAAATTCACGGGATCTCATTACCCCAAACCTTGGTCTTCTTTCATCCCTGTACTTTGTTTGGATTTGATAAAGAGTAAGGGGAAGGGCTCTATAGGATCTTATTTCATTTTTAACTGTCTCGGTGAAAACTTCTTCATGGGTAGGTCCAAGACAAAATTCCCTGTCATTTCTGTCTTTTAATCTAAACATTTCAGCACCAAATACTTCCCATCTTCCTGATGCCTGGTACACTTCTGCCGGCAAAAGTGCAGACATAATAAGTTCCTGGGCGCCTGCCCTGTCCATTTCTTCCCTTACAATTTGCTCTATTTTTCTAAATGTCCTGTATCCTAAGGGTAAAAAGGAATAAACCCCCGATGCTATTTTTCTCATCAATCCAGCCCTTAACATAAGCTTATGACTGTCTATCTCAGCTTCTGCAGGAACTTCTCTTAACGTTGGAATAAACATATTAGATACTCTCATCTTTATACCTCCTAAAAATTATCATAATTAACACAGCCAACTCAACCATAACTATATTATATATTTGTTTTGTTTTTTAAGTAAAGCCTGAAATAAAAAACTCTCATAAAATAAAAAAACTCTCAAAAATTATACTAGACAAATTAAAAACAAAGTAGTATAATTATTTTGTTGATTGGTGAATGTGCCATTAGCTCAGCTGGTAGAGCACCTGACTCTTAATCAGGGAGTCCAGGGTTCGAGTCCCTGATGGCGCACCAAAAATGACAAAACCTGGTAATCCATGCAACTTACCAGGTTTTGTTTTTTTGTTTCTATTTTTATAAATTATTAAAACTCTTCACCTTCTATTATTTCAAAAAATACATCTTCATCTATCGTATCTGAAAAAACATCTTCCTCTTCCATTATGTAGTCACTATCTTCAGCATCTTTTCTATCCTTGTCTTTTTCATCTTTTTCTCTTTTGTCCCCGTCTTTATCATCTCTTTCCCGGTCTTTTTCTTTATCTTTATCTTCCCGGTCCTTTTCCTCCTCAGATTCTTCCTGGGTTTTTATAGTTTCTATAGAAGGGGTATCCATTGATATAATTGAAGTGGTTCTTGGAAAGGCATTGTTAAACCTGAAATTGCCTTTAAACTCTTTAACCTTTTCCCCTTCAATTAAAAACTGTACCTTATCTATTTCTTTCAGCTCAGTTAGGGAATTTACAATGGAATAAATAGTCATCTTTTCTTTTGCCTTGTCTTCCGGATGCTTATCCCTAAACTCACTGTTAAAATCCACAATTGCAACATCACCATCTATTTCTATCTTTGAATTAAGCTTGGTTTCAGGTGGTATAGCAGACCTTAACTCCTTAACTTTAGGCCCCTTTATCAGTTCATTGACTATAATCTCTGCTAAGTGATTTACACTCTTTTTTGCTTCACTAATAGTTATGTACCTAATCTCTAGCTTTAACTTTGTATAATCCTCATTGGCAAAATAAAGATTTATCGGAACTTTATCCGATATTTGCCTTGCTTCTTCTTCACTTAATGAAATGCTGCTGGCAGGGGATAAATCTTCATCCTCCGGATTGCCCCGTTTGGGGGAACACCCTGCCATACCTGCTATAAATGTTATTATCATAATACATAGAAATATAATACACAACTGTTTTTTCATCAACCGGCCACCTCACTATATATTCTTTATAAATTATTTTTATGCCGGTTGTACCTTAGGTATTCTTCTTTTTCCTCCTACCGTCAATAAGCAGTATCTGTATCAGCTAAACCATCTTCTAAAATAGCAACTGTAGAACTTGTACCAAGCCTTGAGCATCCTGCATCTATAAATTTTGCAGCCTGCTCTAATGTTTTAATGCCTCCGGAGGCCTTTATTTTTACCTTTGAACTAACAGCATCTTTCATAAGGGCTATATCACTTAATTCAGCCCCCTTGCCGTTAAAACCTGTAGAAGTCTTAACAAAATCAGCCCCGGCTTCCTCAGCAATTTTACATGCCTGTACCTTTTGCTCATCATTTAAAAGGGCAGTTTCTATAATTACCTTTACTATAACATTTCTCTTGTGGGCACATTTTACAACTTCGCTTATATCCTTTTTTACATATTCATAGTCTCCTGAAATTAATTTACCTATATTAATAACCATGTCAAGTTCCTTAGCACCATTTTCTATTGCCTCTATAGATTCGGCAACTTTACACTTAGTGGTTGTAGTGCCGTGAGGAAACCCTATAACTGTACTTACCAGTATTTTTGAACCTTTTAAAATATCAGCGGCTAATTTTACATGACATGGTTTAACGCAAACACTGGCTATATTATACTTTTTAACAGAATTTATTTCCCTTTCAAGATGGAAATCGGTAACCTCAGGTTTTAGTACAGCATGATCAATGGCTGAAGCCACAATATTTTTTATATTCAATTTTCTTTTCCTCCCAACATGGTTTTAAAATAACACTGAAATTATATTTATGATGTCTTTATCTACTACAGAATAACAAATCTCAAGACCATTTCTTTTACCTTCAATTATACCTGCTGCCTTGAGTTTTGCAAGATGTTGGGACACTGTTGATTGAGGTAGATTTAAACATTCTTGTATTTTTGTAACATTGCATTTTTTATTTATTAATCCTTTTACAATGCACAATCTGTGTGGATGAGCTAAAGCTTTTATTTTTTCAGCCTTCTGCTCATATATTTTTGCATCTTCCATGCAGTCCTCCTCCTATTATTTATATATCTTAATTTTATAATATTGTTTTCATAATTTTGTACTATAAAAATAAATTTTATAATGACATCTATAAAGTACTTAAAATCTACAATGTACTTAAAATGGCGTTCATAATGTAATGGCAACTATAGCGGCATTTACAAATTAAATACTTTGTAAATTTAAATACCGTCTTTTTTCATTGCATTTACTATCCTGCAGTGATTTATAAGGTCTTCTTCTGATTCTGCTTCATGTACATAGTTTAAACCATATGGCCAGAAATGCTGACCGTCGCCTTTTAAAACCGCATTGCTGTCTCCTGTAATGGCTCTAAGTTCTTCTGTTGCGTGTTTCCCTACATAGACACCATTTACTATTAAATTCCGCCATGCACCGGAAGTTCCCACTCCCACTGTATGTGCAATTTCATGCATTGCAGTAACATGATTCATATAGCTTTTATTTCCAAACCGTATTGTGCCGTTTATATTTCCGTCAGCCGTTGGAACTGACGGTTCATATAAAACGGTAATGTGTTTTGTTATTGTAGTATAGGTATTATAATAATATACTGCTGTTTCCATAGCCTGTTCTATTCTTCTGTATGCATCCAACTGGTCTTGTGTTGGGTTTTGTGCCTTCACAATTGTATATGTAACATTTCCTGTTTGCTTTGGTGTAGGTGTTGGCATAGGTGTTGGCTTTTGAGATGCCGGAAACTCTGATATAACATCCAATACATATCTTATCAGAAGGGCAGAGTCATTTGAATCAATTAAACCGTCACCACTTACATCTGCTGCTTCTATTCCATACCGATATGAAAAAGAATCCTCAATGCCCATTATATATCTTTGCACCAAAGCATAATCAGCAGAATTAACCATGCCGTTTCCGTCAACATCGCCATACATAAACTGTTCTGAATATACAAAGCATGCAAAGCATGTAGTAATAAGTAAGAAAACAATAGCAAGCATAATTAATGATTTCTTTTTCATAGCACCCATTTCCCTTCCTATTATATTTTTTCTTTCCATTACCACCTTTTTGAAATTTTACGCTTTTATGTACTTTATGCTTTTATATACTTTTTTGTTTGTTTATATTTATTTACAGCAATATTTTTTGGCATATTTTTTACACGATATTTTGCTTACATAATATTTTAACATACTTTTTCATATGCTTTTTTACACCATCACTTTTGTATTTTCCTTCTATTATTAGATATTCGGATAAAAACTAAATTTCATGACGCTATTATGGTGCTATTCAATGTAAGTCCAGTATAAATCCATGTCCTGAATGGGGGTTTTCCCCCTTGCCAAGCCCTTATATTTTGGGTTTATGGCATAGTCAAGACATAAATAGTAAACCGGTACCACCGGCATATCCTCTATAAGTATTTGTTCAGCCTCAATGAGTAAATCCATTCTTTTCTTTTCATCCTCCTGGCTGGCTGCTTCATCTAAAATTCTATCAAATTTCTCATTACTATTGCCTTCCGGTCTAGGGAGCAGGCCAGAGCCTTTCTTATATTCCTGTTTTTCAGTATATCATCTTCATTATTTATGGATATATACAGGGTATGTCCTGAATAGTAACTTCCCAAAAAAGCCTTGCCGTTTTTTAGCTCTTCCTTTTGTATCTCATTTGTTATGTCTACAACATCTATTTCCCCAGCTTTAAATGCGGCAAAAGCTGTCCAGTTATCAGTTATTATTTTGAAATTAACTTTCTCCAAACGGATGTTTTCAAAATTCCAATAAGAATAGTTTTTTTCCAGTACAATCTCCTGATAATGATCCCATGAAGATATTTTAAAAGGCCCGTTTCCCATAATGGTTTTGGCTTCTTGACCATATGTGGTTATATTTGATGAGTTGATATGCTGTTTTTCGTAAAATTCAGTGTATAAAGGCATAAAAACGCTATTGGATATAAGTTCTAAGAAATACGGGGTTGGATTTTTTAATTTAACTGACAATGTTTTTTCATTAACTGCCAAAATAGCTACATCTTCTTTTGTTCCCTTCCCTTGTGCATATTCCAATGCACCTTCTATACAAAACAAAAGATGCCTCATAGGGGAAACTTCATGGTATTCCAGGAGCGGCTCAATTGCCCTGAGCCAGCCGTCCCTGAAATGATGTGCAGTAACGTCTGCTCCGTTCCACCACTTTGCATCTTCTCTAATGTAAAAGGTATATGTCAACTTGTCAGCACTTACTTCCCATGACTCTGCTGCCCCGGGAACAGGATTGCCCTTTTCATCTAGTCTTACCAGCCCTTCAAATATGGCATTAACCACCCTGACAGAAGGAGTATCACATGCCAATTGAGGGTCGGTGGTTTGAGGCTCGCCGTTTAAGCATATAACTATTTCATTGGAAATAGCATCTACACTTCTGCATCCGGTTGGTAAAACGCTAAAGGAAATTAAAAGAATAGACAACAACAAATGGTACATACTTTGCTTCATAGAAAGCTGCCTCCTTAATCTAATTAATGACATTAAGTCCTTAATTAGCAACTCAGGATGCTTACTCACTGATTCTTGAATTTTATGTCGTCCATATTTCCGCCTAATTTATGAACTGCTGCTTTAATCTCACAAAATACATCGTAGTCTATTGAATCCATATTTTTTTCAACGTAACCTCTTAAAAAAGGTATTGCCCTTCCATCTCCTAAATCCCCGATGCAAATGGCACCTATAATTTTATCGTCCATTTTTATAAATGTCTCTTTAATGCATGCATATACGTCATCATAATCAGTTTTTTTGCGCATGTTTGCACCTATTTGAACCAATGAGTACAAAAGGTACTCTTCAATATCTTTAATCTTTTCTGCACTTCTTAGTTTGTTTAATATCCCGTCTACACCAGCATCTCCAATATTTATTATGGCTTCGTTTATTTCCTCAATTATAGCTTCATTTTCAGAATTTACATCATATAAAAGATCTAGTAGCATATCAGCAGATCTTTGTGCCTTCAACCTTCCAAGAAACCTTATGGCCATTAACGGCACAAGCATTTCTTCATCATCTTCTATTGAAGAGGCTAAAGAAGCCAGTTTTATCAATTGGTCTACAAAGTCCTCACCATAGCATTTTAATCTCTGTATGAGGACTTCAGGCACATCCACATCGCATATCTTAGATGCCTTTTTAAATAGTTCAATTAAATCATCTAAATTATCTATGCCATCAAAATATTTTTTAGGAGTAATTCCTCCTAAAATATCCAGCTCTGTGTTTTGCCATTCCTTTAGCTCTTCGTCTAAAAAAGCCGTTATATCCTTTTCCTTTATTTTTAAAATTTTTTCAGGAGCAGTGTTGTTAAAAAGTCTGTCAAAACCTTTTTCTATTGCCCTGTTATAGCTTTCAAACAATAATTTTTCCCTGTCCAAATTCTATCCCCTTCTTCTATCTTTTACATATACACTTCCCTGCATTGCCTTTGCCTTTTTCTTTAATTCTGCAGCTATTTCAGCTATCTGTAAATGACTTATAAGTTCCCTCTCTTCGTTGGTGACAACTGATAAAGATATAGATACCAGCGGGAACTTCATAATTTGACCTTGTCTGTTGCTAGTTACAATGTAACCTCTGTCAACATCCTCTTTACAATATAATTCTTTAATTTTTATATCAAAAGTCTTTATGATGTTTTCACAAATTGCATCCACTTTGTCAGGTGTGGTTATTATAACAAAATCGTCCCCACCAATGTGACCAATAAAGTCCCTGCTGTTGCCAAATGTGTTAGTGGCATCTATCAATACATCTGCCGTTAACTTTATAGCCCTGTCACCACTTGCAAATCCATATACATCATTGTATGATTTAAAATTATCCAGGTCTCCATAAATAACTGCAAACACTTCTTTTTTGGCAATTCTCTGATTGATTTCCACCTGGATTTCGATATTTCCTCTAAGTCCCGTCAAGGGATTTGCCAACCTGTTTCTGTCTATGCGTTTTAATGTATTTCTGACCCTGCTTACCAATTCCCTGCTATTGAAGGGTTTTATTATGTAATCATCCGCTCCGAGCTCCAGCCCTTCAAGTTTATGGTCTTCATTCTCCTGGGCTGTAAGCATTATAATGGGCATGAGATTGTTACTTTCATCTTCCCTTAAGATTCTGCAAACTTCAAAGCCGTCCATGCCGGGCATAACCACATCTAATAAAACAAGATCCGGCTTTTCCTCCCTTACCTTTTGAAGACCCTCTTCACCACTAGAAGCAGTTACCACCTCATAGCCTGCTTCTTTCAATACATCAGAAATCAATTTTTTCATAAACTCAGTATCTTCAATTATTAATATCTTTTTTTTAAACATTACAAAAAACTCCTATCGAAGTTTATTTTATATATTTCATTTCTTTAATCCTTACTTTATAAATTACAAAATAATGCCTTTTAACTACAATATTAAATACAAATGTTTTGAAAATTATTTATAATCATACTAACATAAATATCGGAAAAAGAATATGAAAAAATAACCTTACATTGCCCATTATATATCAAAAAGATATATTTGAAAAGTAAAAAATAGAAAAGGTAAATAGACTGCATAAGAAATAAAGCTTGAGCCTAAGGATGCAAGAAAGACTTTTTAATGTATAAATTATACTCTACAGACAAAAAAAGCTGTACACTTTTTAGTGCAACAGCCTTTTTTCCTTTGGAGGCGCCACCCAGATTCGAACTGGGGAATAGAGGTTTTGCAGACCTCGGCCTTACCACTTGGCTATGGCGCCATATATTAAACACAGGATACCAGCTTTATAAAATACTGATATCCTTAGAATTTTTGTGGAGCGGGTTACGAGATTCGAACTCGCGACTTTCACCTTGGCAAGGTGACACTCTACCACTGAGTTAAACCCGCATACTTTGTCATTTAGAACAAACTTTCTTATGTGTTCAAAAAAAGTTGGTGCCCAGAGGCGGAATCGAACCACCGACACGAGGATTTTCAGTCCACTGCTCTACCGACTGAGCTATCTGGGCACATTGGCGACCTGGAAGGGACTCGAACCCTCGACCTCCAGCGTGACAGGCTGGCATTCTAACCAGCTGAACTACCAGGCCGCATATGGTGGGCGCTACAGGGCTCGAACCTATGACCCCCTGCTTGTAAGGCAGGTGCTCTCCCAGCTGAGCTAAGCGCCCCCGTGCTTGTAAGTTATTTAAGCGACAATAGATAGTATACAAAAATTATTTAATAAAGTCAACACCCTAAACCCTATCTTTTTAAATTTATGTTCTTCTTTCTCTTATATTCTTTACAATTCTCACTATTTCATTATTTTAAATAATTTCGGATATTAACTTTCCTCTCCAATTATTTCCCTTAAATCTGACTCCTGAAACTGATATTTCATATCACAAAAATGGCACTGTGCCTCTATTTCACTTTGTTCCTTTAATATATTCTTTATTTCTTCTTTTCCAAGACTGATTATATTTCTATACATACGCTCCCTTGAACAGTTGCATTTATAATTGCAAGGTGCTTTTTCCCCGATTTTTAAGTTCCTTTCAGAAAATATCATATCAAGTATATCTTCCGGGGTTTTACCATCTTTCAATAAGCCTGTAACTGAAGACAGGTTTTTGATTTTTTCTTCAAGAAAGTTGATGGTCTCCTCACCAGCATCAGGCATTAACTGGATAATAAATCCTCCTGCTGTTTCTATAATTTTATCTGCACTGGTCAGAACACCTAAAGCTACAATTGTAGGAATTTGTTCTGAATAGGCATAATAGTATGCTATATCTTCAGCAATTTCTCCTGATATCAGGTCCACATAACCTACATAAGGCTCTTTTAGCCCCAAATCCTTAATCACATTTAAATAGCCTTTGCCAATGGCTCCTGCTACGTCAAATTTTCCTTCACTGTTTAAAGGAAGGTATACCAATGGATTATGCACATATCCCCTTACATTTGCCTCAGAATCAGAAACCACAACAATCCCGCCTAAAGGTCCGTCACCTTTAATTTGTATTGTCTGTGTGTTTTTAGGCGACTTTAAAAATACCGACATTAAAACCCCGGCAGTAAGAGTTCGCCCTAACGCAACAGATGCCAGGGGGGAAAGTCCATGAATTTTCTGGGCATGCTTTACCAAATTGGTAGTCACTGCTGCAACTGTCCTTACTTTTCCTTCTTCTGCAGTCGCCCTTACAAGATAATCTTTCATATATTTATCCCACCTTATAAACAATCAACCTTATAAAGCTATCAATCTGTTAATCTTAAAATCTATTATTTTTATAATTCATCATTCTTATAATCTTCCCAAAAAACAATTATATAATAAAATTACCCGTTTGTATAGGAAATTTGTCTAGAAAAAAGGCAATTGAAAAACCCCGGTATTTTTATACCGGGGTGGTTTAGGCTATCTCTTTTTATTAAATTCAAAGTCACACTAGCACTTACTTACATTTGAAGCCTGAGGGCCTTTAGCACCTTCCACAACTTCAAATTGAACTTCAGCACCTTCTTCTAATGTTTTGTAGCCTTCCATGTTTATTGCTGAAAAATGTACAAATACGTCTTTGCCTTCTTCTCTCTCAATAAAGCCAAATCCTTTTTCAGCATTAAACCATTTTACTCTACCTCTTTCCATCCTGCACTCCTCCTGAACTTTAATACTTTAACTTAGCTGGCATTTTCATGCACTTACTAAATCTACATCATTGTATCATATTTTTGCATTGCTTGTCAATCTGATTTTTTGCTTACACTCATGTCTATTACTGTAAAATGTATGTTTAAGTGGATTTATTAATTAAAATATGTATCTTTTATAGAAATATGTGCTGTTTTTAAAGTTTTTCTCTTTCACATACGAAAAAAACTCTCTGGGCATTTGAAGGTGCTTTAGCAAACTTTAGGTCATCATAAATATTTAAAAGCCTTAAGCCGCTTTCATTTACCATCTTTTTTAAATCATTTATCTCATAGCATCTTTCTAAGTGAATTTCATCCATTCTTTTATACATACCATTCTCTTTTGTAAATATAGTAAGGTCAAATTCGCATATATTTCTTTTGCTGTCAAAGGAATTCTGCCATATATAAGTTATTTCATCTGATACATCATAAAAAACATTATTTTTAAATATGTTTTTAAACTTATAAGGCGTATTTATATCAAAAATAAACAGTCCACCGGGATTTAAGTAATTATGTACATTTTTAAATAATTTTTTTACATCCTTTTTATATAATATATAATTCAAACTGTCCATAAGCAGTACAATAGCATCTACAGTGCCGTAGAGTTCAAAGTTTACCATGTCTTGATTTAAATAAAGAATGTTTTCATAATGAGAAGATTTTTCTTTTGCACAATTTAACATATCAACAGATATGTCTATTCCTATCATATCATAGCCTCTTTTAGCCATTTCAATGGTAAAGCTTCCTGTGCCGCATGCTAAATCCAAAACCAGGGAAGGGTTTTGTTTGTATTTTTTAAAAATACTTTCAATAAAATCCGCCCATTTTTTGTAGTCCACATCATACATCAGTTTATCATATACATAAGCAAAATCAGAATAAGGAATATTCCCCGCCATTTATGCCTCCTTAAAATTATCCCTGCAGGCCTTTATCTGCCCTGCAAATATGCCGTTAAAAATATGATTATAGTATAGCACAAACTTTAAATAAACCTCAAGAAAATAATACGTTAATGTTAATTAATAGGGCTCCTACAGGTGTAAAAATTTGTTTAGCTTTTCTCCCAAATCATACACCTCTTCTTGGGTGCAATAACATTCAAGCTATTATAAAAAAGCCTCATTCATTTTCATCAATACCAAATAATTCAGGTATATTTTGGCTATATATTGGTTGATTATCACGGTTTTGGGTTTCCACTCTCCTCTGTTTAAATTGCTATTCATTGGTACAAGGTTGTCAATATCACCGGAGCCTTTAAAGATAGTTGCTATTAAGTAGCCTCCATCATCATCAGATAGTCTGTCTTCACGTCCCACAACCCTTTGAGCATACTCGTTTCTCTCGGCAATTCCCTTTTGTAGCGTTCCTTCACAACTTATAATACGCCCTAATTCGTCAGTTCTATATGTATAACCTTCCGGTGAAGTATAATGTACATTGGGCTTTAATGCTTTCCTTCTTCCATCCATGGCAAAATGGTCGCCATATTCTACTACAGTTTCATTATCCACTTTTTCCTTTTTCTTTTCAACTCTTTTGGTAAAACTCAATACACCTTCTTTTAAAGTACTTTCTTTTATGAAAACTGAACATCTTGTATACATTTTTTTAAAACAGTGCCATCTTATAGGATTCAAAATATAATCTGTAAAAATAAGTATTGCATAGCATCTTTAAAGTTTTTAAATAAAAAAACTCTACTTTTTCTTAAAAAGCAGAGTCTTTAAAATAAATACCTACAGTGCCTTTTGCTTTTTTTGTGCCTGCAACATTTTTTTTCTCTTTGTAATAAGCCCGCCAATCCTTCCCGTTTCTTTTGCAGTAAGGCTCTTCCAGCCTTCTTTTTTTATCTTTTCAAATAATCCTAATTCTGCTGCCACCTCATATTTTAATTTTTCGTCTATGTTTTCCAATGTATACCACCTCCATAAAGTATTATTTACAATTTAGACTAAATATATGTATGTTGGTATACTTTTTTACAAATCCTCTTTAAATAAAAATACTTTTCCATCAGTTATAAAAACAATGGAAAAGTATTTTTAGCAAAATGGAGAATTAATATGAATATATCTGGTTTTTTATTACCTTTATAGCCTCTTTTAGCTGTTCGTCATCTTCTTTTGGCAGCTGGGAAACAGGAAGAAGTCTGTTTTCCTCATCCAGTTCAACTTCTATATCCGGTTCAATGCCTTTTTTGTGAATATTTATTCCTGCAGGTGTAAAATAGGTGGCAGTGGTTAACTTCAAGCCGGAACCGTCATCAAGTTCCACTACATTTTGAACCAGCCCCTTACCAAATGTTTTTTGACCTATAAGGGTTCCTTTTTTGTGGTCTTTAACAGCACCTGCTAAAATTTCTGAGGCACTTGCACTGTATTCATTAATTAAAATCGCAAGGGGTATATCAATCTCCGTTTTGTCTGAGGTTTTTTCCATTCTGTTTCCGGCCCTGTCTTCCATGTAAACGATAAGTCCTTCTGGCACCAGACGGTCTGCAATGGCTACAACCTCATTTAAATCCCCTCCGGGGTTATCCCTGACATCTATTATAAGTCCTTTCATTCCCCTGTCTAAAAGCTGGTTCAAATGAGTTCCGAAATAATGGGCACATTCACTGTCAAACATGGATATTCTGATATACCCTATATTGCCCTCTAGCATTTCACTTGTCACATTCACTATTTTTATTGTCTGCCTCACTATTTCAAAATCAATATATCTTTCTTCAGAAGGTCTGTAAACAGTGATATCAACTTTTGTATTTTCCTCACCCTTTATCATACTCACAATCATGTCAGCATCTCTTATATTAGTAACATCTTCGCCATCAACTTTTATTATTTTATCCCCCATTTTCATGCCTGCTTTCATGGCCGGTGAGTCTTCAAAGGGCTCAACCACAGTTAAAATACCATCTTCAGGCATGTTAACGGTAACCCCGATTCCAACATAACTTCCCCTGGATCTCTCCATAAAAAGCTCCATCTGTTCTTTTGGAAAATAAACAGTATAGGGATCCTCCAAAGCATTTGCCATTCCTGCTATAGAACCTTCCAGCAAAACATTTTCGTCAACTTCTTTATAAAAATATTTCCTCAGAAGGTTATATACTTCTTTGTATTTCTTTACATTTACAAAATCCACTTTATTTTTATCAAAAACAATGCCGTATGACGGGTCAAAACTTTGTCTTCCATTACTGCCAATATTTTCTGCATCATCGGCAGGAACAACAATAATGTACGGGTTGTTTTTGTACCATATTAAAAACCCGCATGTTGTAACTGTAACCGAAGTAATAACAGCAATTATTATAGAAAGAATCTTACTTCCAGAACCATTATTCAATATTCCACACTCCCCCTGCTGCTTTCGCCATATTTTTCATACCTTTTCCCTTCCTTTTGTCATTTACTCATTATATCATATGATTATTTTTCTTGTAATATAGCAAAACCGGGAAAAACCCGGATTTTATTTTTACTTACTTAGAAACATATGGTACAGGATTAACAGGAACGCCGTTTTCCCTTACTTCAAAGTGTAAATGAGGACCGGTAGACAATCCGGTACTGCCTATCTTTGCTATTGTATCCCCAGCTTTTACTGAGGTACCGGAACTCACCAGAAGCTGGCTGCAATGGGCATAGAGAGTTGTAATCCCGCCGCCATGGTCGATAACAACAGTGTAGCCGTATCCACCTTGCCACCCTGACATTATTACCACCCCGTCATTTGCTGCAACTATAGCCTGCCCTGAACTTGCTGAAATATCTATACCCGTATGCATTTTATATACTTTCAAAATAGGATGAAACCTGTTTCCAAAGGGAGACGATATATAAGTTGAACTAGGAACCGGCCATCTCATAACTCCGCCGGTGTAATCTGCCGTCCTTTGAAGATTTTTTATCTGGTTTTCCAGCTCCCTGGACTTTTGGATTAATTCATTCTCTTTTCTTTCTAAACTGTTAAGTTTAGAGTTGATGCTTCTTATTTGAACTTCCAAGGCTTGAGTGGCAGCTTTTATATCATTTAAATTACCCAGTGCACTGGAAGCTTTATTTTCAAAATCCCTGTGTTCTTCCGCTACAAGCTGTCTTTTGTATTCTATTTCCTTCTTGGCTTCTTTTATTCCCTCTATAAGCTCTTTATCCTTTTTGCTTATGGCTTTAATAAGCTCAATTTTCCTGAAGAAATCAGCTATGCTTTTTGATTCTGCTAAAATCTCAAGATAGGAAGTATTGGAATTTTGGTACATAACATTAAGCCTTACTTTAAATTGCTCCAACTGCTTTTCGTAATCTTCTTCACTTTCAAGTATGGCTTTATCCAATTCTTCTAAAATTTCATTTAGTTCATTTACCTTTTGTACAAGCTCATTGTATTCTTTTTCTGCCTTCTCCTGTTCACTCATTAAATACTGTTGTTCATTTTTTATGGAATTTAATTTCTTCTCTTCATTTCGCTTTTGAGAAGAAATCTGATTAATTTCACTGTCAATTTTACTTTTTTGATTTTGTGTGCTTGTCAGTGTATTTGAATATATTGGGACTATAACCATAAGCATCACTGATATCAGCACACCGAGCTGTACTAACTTTTTCACCGGATTCTACCTCCTAAAAGTTGGATTTCATTAGCTGTCATTAAACACGCAAATGCTTACGTATTGAAACCACACTTCCTAAAGCACCTACAATTACACCTATCAATAACATATTCAAGATAAGACCGGAAAAAAACTCACTTTTATGAATCATCTCCAGCCCAAATAAGGTTAAATCAAACTTATTAAAAAACCTGGTATAAATAAAGTTTAACAAGCCAAAACCCATAATTGCCCCTATCAAACCTATGATAACACCTTCTACAATAAATGGCAAGCGGATAAACCAATCTGTTGCCCCGATATATTTCATTATATTTATTTCTTTTCTTCTTGCAAACACAGCTAATTTGATTGTATTAGATATAATTACAACAGATATTGCAATCAATAAAAAAAGTATAAAACTGCTTCCTACCCTGACCCAATACCTTACTTTGCTCATTAAGTCTAATGCACGCTTGGAATATTCAACTTTATCCACTCCGGGAAAAACTGACAGTTTATTTACCACTTCCTCTGCATATTCGGAATCTGCCAGGTTTATTGAAAATGAAACAGATAAAAAATCATTTCCCAGCCCTTCCATTAAAGATTTGTTGTTGTCCAATAATTCTTCCACTTCTTTGTACGCCTCTTCTTTTGTAACAATGGTGTATTCCTTTATCCTGTCATCTGACATAATCAGCCATTCAATTGATGCAACCTCTGAATCGTCAAGTTGTGCATTGCAAAATACTCCCATTTCCGGTTTTTCGCTTAGACGGTTAATATTATGGTTTATATTTGCTATTATTGCGAAAAATCCTCCTAGTATAATCAGCGAAGCAGTTACCACAGTTATAGAGGCAAAGGACATTAATATATTTTTGTGTATGTTAATAATTCCCTCTTTAAGTATATATCTCCCTGTTCTCAGTTTCATCTTGATACTGTCCTTTCTGTTGATCCCTTATAATTTCACCTTTTCTAATGGCAATTACCCTCTTTTTCATGGAGTCCACTATTCCCTTTTCATGTGTGGCTACTATAACGGTAGTTCCCCTGTGATTAATTTCATCTATAAGCTTCATTATTTCCCATGAGGTCTCAGGGTCTAAATTTCCCGTTGGTTCATCGGCAATTAATAATGACGGCCTGTTTACCAATGCCCTGGCTAAGGCCACCCTTTGCTGTTCGCCCCCTGAAAGCTCATCCGGATATGCATCTGCTTTTTTACTAAGGCCCACTAATCCCAAAGCCATTGGAACCTGCCTTCTCATTTCCTTTGGCAATGCCCCTGTAATGCGCATGGCAAATTCAACATTTTCATAAACTGTCTTTTTAGGAAGCAATCTAAAATCTTGAAAAACCACACCTATGCTTCTTCTTAAATAAGGTACTTCTTTTGGTTTTAAAGTGGTGATATTAAATCCATTGACATATATTTCTCCCTCTGTGACGTCTTCTTCTTTTAATATAAGTTTTAAAAGTGTTGACTTGCCTGAACCACTTGGTCCAACAATAAAAGCAAATTCTCCTTTACTAATATGAAGATCTATTTTATTTAATGCTAATGTTCCACTGGGATACTTCTTTGAAACACATTTAAATTCTATCACTTTAGCCTCCTAAAAAAACAAATATATCCTCTTTTTAAACTTTATTTTATATTAAAATTTATTTAATGGCAATGAATTTTTTTACATTAAATCCCCTGCTGACTGTCAAGGTATTTTTTTACCATAACTGCTACTTTAAATATAATTGCATCATCAAACATTTTTATATCCAGTCCCGTGGTTTTTTGGATTTTTTCAAGCCTGTAGACCAGGGTATTTCTATGAATGTATAGCTGTCTTGAGGTTTCACTAATGTTTAAATTGTTTTCAAAGAATTTTTGAATTGTGTCCATTGTCTCTTTATCTAAAGCTTCAAAGCTCCCCTTTTGAAAAACTTCATCTAAAAACAGCTTACAAAGGGTTGTGGGCAGTTGGTATATAAGCCTTCCAATGCCCAATCTATTATAATTCATCACCGATTTTTCACTTTCAAATATTTCCCCTATCTGAAGGGCCATCTGAGCCTCTTTAAAAGATTTTGCCAGATCCCTTAAACTATCCACTATTGTCCCGATGCCAACTTTAGCTTTTATCATTGCTTCGGTGGAAAGGGTATCCACTATTGATTTTGCAGTTTCCTCTACTTCTTTAAAATTAGTTTCTGTTTCACATTCCACTTCCTTAATAAGTACTGTTGTTTCATCATCAAGAATTATGACAAAGTCTTTATTTCTGTTAGGAAACAAGCCTTCAATAATTTCATAGGGGTATATGTCCTTTGCTTTTAAAGTCTTTATAACCAGTGCAACACGGCGGACATTATTGTCAAGTTTGAATTTCCTTGCCTTTACTGTAATATCCCCTAATAAAATATTGTCGGTAATTATATTTTTAATAAAATTTGTCTTATCATATTTATCTTCATAATATAATTTAAAATTTACAACATTCATAGAAATAAGAGATAAAAATTTAGCATTGTTTTCATCTGGTGAATTAATATACGCTATAAATTCCAGCTTGTTTTTTACATATATCTTTTGAAAAGACTGGTTTTCAAAAATATTAAAAATTTTATCAGATTCTAATACTTTTGATACAGACGGATTTTTTGTCCCAGCTTTTTTGGGATTTGAACAAGCAATAATGGTGCCTGATTCGTCCATAACTCCAAATTCTTCATCAATAACATGTTTAACCTGATTCGCAAGGTTTTGACAAAATTTAGTCAGCAATTCTTATCCCCCTTAAAAACCATTCCTGAAAAGCTTAGTTTTGATGCTTATTAAATTCCTAATTATTTTTATATTAAATGCTAAGTAAATTAAGCTTATAAAAAGTTTATGTAAATATAAATAAAGTTTATATAAATATTGAGTTTATATAAATATATACCTATATAAATATTATATACTTAATAAAACTAAAAGGGAAAGTCTTTTTTCACTTTCCCTTTTGGTATTATAAGGCTATTGTTTTATTAGTTCATTATTGTCTTTTCAGTTTCCTTGTCAAACAGGTGAACTTTGTTTGCATCAAAGGCAATTTTGATTATGTCACCAACTTTAGCTTTAGTTCTTGGATTTACCCTTGCAATAAAGTCCACATCGTCTACAAGTACATATAGTAAAGTCTCAGAACCAAGCATTTCTACAACTTCCACCCTGGCAGTTACAACACTGTCAGACATGGACTCAAGATATACTGCCTCATCATGAAGGTTTTCAGGTCTTATACCCATAACAACTTCTTTTCCAATGTACTCACTAGCTAACAATCTCTTTGCTTTACCTTCAGGTAATTTTATGGAGTTCTTACCAAATCTTAGAGCTACACCTTCTCCACCTTTTTCATCAGTTACCTTTTCAACTTTTACATCCACAAAGTTCATTTGAGGGCTTCCTATAAAGCCTGCAACGAACATATTTTGTGGACGCTCATAAAGGTTTGCAGGAGTGTCAACTTGTTGTATAAATCCGTCTTTCATAACAACAATTCTTGTTCCCATTGTCAAAGCCTCTGTCTGGTCGTGGGTAACGTATATAATTGTTGTTTGAAGTTTATTGTGCAATTTGCTTATTTCAGTTCTCATCTGAACTCTCAGCTTCGCGTCAAGGTTGGACAAGGGCTCATCCATCAAGAACACTTTGGGTTCACGTACTATCGCACGTCCAAGGGCAACCCTCTGTCTTTGACCACCTGACAATGCTTTAGGTTTTCTTTCAAGAAGATGCTCTATGTCAAGAATTTTAGCAGCCTCTAAAACTCTTCTTTTTATTTCATCCTTAGGCATTTTTCTAAGTTTTAAACCAAATGCCATGTTATCATACACAGTCATATGAGGATACAAAGCGTAGTTTTGGAAAACCATCGCTATATCCCTGTCCTTCGGAGCAACATCATTTACCAGTTTATCTCCTATGTATAATTCTCCTTCAGTTATTTCCTCAAGTCCTGCAATCATTCTAAGTGTTGTAGTTTTACCGCATCCAGAAGGACCAACTAATATGATAAACTCCTTATCTTCAATATCCAGATTAAAATCATTAACAGCTGTAACTCCCCCTGGGTACCTTTTGTAAATGTTTTTTAGTTTTACACTTGCCATTTTTTCCCCTCCTAATTTGTTTGAACAGTATTTACTACTAATATAACATGTCAATTTATACTCTGCTAGTATACTTTTTAACAAAAAAATAAAATCTATTTAGTAAATTTGCATAAATAAAAAAAGGAGTTGAATTTTTATACACAGATATGTATAATTATAAAATAGTATCGCAAAATAATTCATTGAATTTAAATAATTCATTATATTAATTATATAAATTTTAAAATCCGGAGGTAATGAAATGTTTAATGTTGGTATAATAGGAGCTACAGGTTATGTAGGTATTGAAATAGTCAGGCTTTTACAAAACCATCCTGAAATTAATATAAGCACTGTGGTTTCCCACAGTTTTGCAGGACAGAAAATATCCGATGTATATCCAAATTTAAAAAATGTATTTGATATGGAATGTGAAAGTCTTGACATAGACAAGATTTCTGAAAAGGCAGACATTTTTATAACAGCCCTTCCACACGGGATTTCAAAAGAGGTAATTCCAAAGCTTATACAAAGAAACAAGCGGGTTATTGACCACAGCGGGGATTTCCGCTACAAATCCGTTGAGGTTTATGAAAAGTGGTACAACACAAAGCACGGTATGCCTCATTTGCTTGATATATCTGTTTACGGACTTCCTGAACTATACAGGGACAAGATTAAAGATGCCAAATTAGTTGCCAACCCCGGTTGCTATCCTACTTGTTCCATTTTAGCCATTGCACCACTTTTAAAAAACAAGCTTATAAAAACAAAAGGTATAATAATAGATGCAGCTTCCGGAATAACAGGGGCCGGAAGAAATACAACTTTGCCTTTTCAATTTTGTGAAAGCAGCGAAAACTTTAAAGCATATAAAGTGGCTAATCACAGGCATACATCTGAAATTGAGCAGGAATTATCCTTTTTAGCCAACGAAGAAATAATGGTTTCCTTTACTCCTCACCTTGTGCCTATGAAGAGGGGAATGCTTTGTACAATTTATGCAGATTTGGCATGTGATAAATCTGCAAAGGAGATTATTGATATATACAAAGAATATTATAAGGATGAATTTTTTGTAAGGATAATGGATGAAGGGAAACTGCCTGAAACTAAATATGTAGCAGGTTCAAATTATATAGATATAGGAATTGTGGTAGATGAGCGCTTAAGCAGGGTAATTGTGCTGTCAGCTTTGGATAATTTAGGAAAAGGAGCATCAAGCCAGGCAGTACAGGATTTAAATATTATGTTCGGGCTGCCTGAACATTCAGGACTTACCGCTCCCGCTCTTTACTTTTAAAATGTAGAAACTTTTTACTTTTAAAACAGAGGGACTCTTTACTTATATAATGGAGGGATTTTAATTGAATTTATCTATGGAGACAATAATAAAAAAGGCCGAAATATTAATTGAAGCCTTACCATATATCCAAAAACTTTTTGGAAAAACAGTGGTTATAAAATACGGCGGAAACGCAATGATAAATGAAAATTTAAAAAATTCCGTCATTGAAGATATTACGCTGCTTAAATATATAGGAATGAACCCTGTTGTTGTTCACGGCGGGGGACCTGACATAACCGATGCCCTTAATAAATTTAATATTGAAAGCAAATTTGTTGAAGGGCTCAGGGTAACTGATAAAAAAACAATGGAAACCGCCCAAATGGTTTTAATTGGCAAAACCAATAAGGAAATTGTATCTTTACTCAACCAAAAGGGCGGAAAAGCAATCGGATTAAGCGGCATAGACGGAAAGCTTATAGAGTGCGAAAAACACAAAACTTCTGTAAATGGCGAAAAAATTGATTTAGGCTATGTGGGAAAAGTGACAAAAATAAATTCAAAATTAATAGAATTTATTGCACAAGATGAGTATATACCTGTTGTTGCCCCTATAGGCGTGGGTAAAAACGGTGAAAGCTACAACATAAATGCCGATACCGTTGCAAGTGAAATAGCCGCTGCTTTAAAAGCTGAAAAGCTAATGCTCTTAACTGATGTGGAAGGGGTAAAAACAAGTGACGGAAAGATTATTCCTGCACTTACAATAAACGAAGCCTACAGCCTCATTGAGGAAAATGTAATAAACGGAGGTATGATTCCAAAGGTTTTAGGATGTATTGAAGCTCTTGAAAAAGGAGTTAACAGGACACATATAATTGACGGAAGAATACCTCATTGCCTCCTTCTTGAAATCTTTACTAACAAAGGTATCGGAACTATGATTATGAAAGAAAAAGTCCTCTATCACAAAAATGAAAAGTTATAAATAATTTTTGCTTTCTTTTAGAAGGATTTTAATAAAAGAAGAAGAATAAATATAATGGAAAAGGAGGCTGATTTTTTTGAGAAAAGACATTGTATCCACAGTACTAAAAGAAGGTATGGTTGTAGGCACTAAACTCTCTTCCTGCAATGTCTGGGTTCAAAACATTATATATAAAGTAAAAAAGCGTTCAGTTACCATTGCCCTCTTAACTGACTATCTTCAAAATGTTATAATGTTTGGTCAGCCTTTTTCAATTAAATATACCACTGAAAATTCAGAATACATATTCGAAGGCGAAGTATCGGAAATCAATCCTGACTTCCCTTCTTCAGTTACAATAGATATAGCAAATGTAACAGAAATAAAAAACCAGCGTATTTTCCCCCGGGCTGATGTGTTTTTAGCGGCAAATGTCAGAGTGGAAGGTACAGAAAAGGAATATTTCTCAGTAATTCACGATATAAGCCTTGTAGGTCTGGGTTTTTACTGCAAGGATATTTTAGAACCTGATGGCAAACAAATTGATATTTTTTTATACCTACCTAACCAGCAAACTATATCTGCCAAAGGTAAAATTGCCAGGACAGCTTTTAAAAATGATGACATCATTGATTATGGATTCCAGTTTACTGAAATGCATGAGGAAAACAATAACAGCCTGTCTGATTTCTTTAATGAGCTTGAAGAAGAAAAGACAAAGCTTAAGGAACACTATACCAGCTCTATAAAAAAACATTTAATGTAGATATTTAGTATTTAATATAGATATTTAACAGTCTGTATATTCTTTTCAAATATTATTCTATGTCTAAATATAAATCTTATTTTTTAAATCTTATTTTGTCGTGCCTGTTTTAAGTCATATTTTATCTGTGTTTACTTTATATTTTTTACTCTTACATTAGAATTATATTTTTAATCTTCCTTAATCTTATCCTTTTTTAATTTTGTTTTACAATAAATCTTTTTTAATCCTATCTTTATAATATAAATTTTAATTTTTCTATTGCATCTTTATGCATCTCTATGTATAATTATAAATATAATTTTTTATAGGAGGATTCTCATATGAATTTAAATGAAATAATTGATCTGGATAAAAAATATTTTATGAATACATTTGGCGACAGGACTCCT
This sequence comes from Acetivibrio saccincola, assembly GCF_002844395.1. Taxonomy (NCBI): domain Bacteria; kingdom Bacillati; phylum Bacillota; class Clostridia; order Acetivibrionales; family Acetivibrionaceae; genus Acetivibrio; species Acetivibrio saccincola. The sequence continues at coordinate 3,210,445 of NZ_CP025197.1, forward strand.
GTATGCTTTGAATATGGAAAAGGTATTAATTTGTGGGATGTCAACGGAAAAAAATACTACGATTTTTTGGCAGGAATAGCGGTAAATGCCGTGGGTCATTCACATCCTAAGCTTGTCAATGCTATAAAAACCCAGGCTGAAAAACTCATTCACTGTTCAAACCTTTACTTTATAGAGTCTCAGGCAAAGCTTGCAAAACTTTTGGTTGAAAACTCCTGCGCTGACAAAGTGTTTTTTGCCAACAGCGGTGCAGAGGCAAATGAAGGGGCTATCAAACTTGCAAGGATATATTTTAAGAAAAAGGGTATGGAAGAAAAATATGAAATAATTACCCTGGCAAACTCTTTCCACGGCAGAACCCTTGCAACTATAGCTGCAACGGGTCAAAATAAGTATCAAAAACCTTACTCTCCGCTTACACCGCGTTTTTTAAGTGTGCCCATTAACGACCTTGAGGCATTGGAAAATGCAATAGGCGACGAAACCTGCGCGGTAATGATTGAGCCAATTCAAGGAGAAAGCGGGGTTAATCTCACCACTCCTGAATACATGAAAGGGGTCAGAAAACTCTGCGATGAAAAGGGTATCCTTCTTATATTTGACGAAGTTCAAAGTGGTTTTGGAAGAACAGGCAAACTTTTTGCATACCAGCATTTTGATGTTGAACCGGATATATTTACTTTGGCAAAAGCTTTAGGCGGGGGATTCCCAATTGGTGCCCTATGTGCTAAAGAACACGTGGCAAAAGCATTTGAACCCGGGGACCATGGTTCTACCTTTGGCGGAAACCCTCTTGCATGCAGTGCGGCAATAGCTGCTTTGGAAATTATTTTAGAGGAAAATTTAGTTGAAAATTCTGAAAAAATGGGCGCTTATTTTATAGAAAAGTTGTCTGAACTTGCTAAAAAGTATGATTTTATAAAAGAGGTACGGGGAAAAGGTCTCATGATAGCTGTGGAATTTTCAACAGATAATGCAGTAGAAATAAAAAATAAATGTTTTGAAGAGGGATATTTAATTGGAAATGTAGGAAACAGTATTATAAGAATACTGCCTCCATTGATTATTTCAAAAGAAGATATTGACAAAATGGTAAGCATGTTAGATAATATTTTATCTAAGTTTTAATTTTTTAAATAACGGAGGTATACAAAATGAAGCATTTAATCAGTCTGCATCATCTAAAAATTGAAGATATAGAAAAAATATTTTCTTTAGCTGAGAAATTAAAAAAACAGCTTAAAGAGGGAATTCCCCACAAACTTTTGGCTGGTAAAACCCTTGGTATGATATTTACAAAGTCGTCTACCAGGACCAGGGTGTCCTTTGAAGTTGGAATGTATCAATTAGGAGGTTACCCCCTGTTTTTAAGCTCTAATGATATACAATTAGGCAGGGGTGAGACAATACACGATACTGCACAGGTACTGTCCAGATATGTGGATGGTATAATGATACGTACCTTTAAGCAAAGTGATGTGGACGATTTGGCTAAATATGGAAGTATACCTGTTATAAACGGACTTACCGATTTGATGCATCCATGTCAGATTTTAGCTGACCTGTTTACCATATATGAATACAAGAAAACTTTAAAGGGATTAAAATTGGCGTATGTAGGAGACGGCAACAACATTGCTCACTCCCTTCTCCATGGCTGTGCTAAAACAGGCATGGATATATACGTTGCTTCTCCTAAAGATTATCAGTGCAACAGTGAAATTGTAGAAGAGGCACTGGAAGATGCAAAGATGTCGGGCTCTAATGTGGTGCTTACTGATGATCCTGTAGAAGCCGTTAAAGATGCAGATGTTGTTTACACTGATACATGGATAAGTATGGGACAAGAAGGGGAAAAGGAGGAACGCATTAAAACATTTATGCCTTATCAGGTAAATTCTTCTCTTTTTTCAAAAGCTAAAGAAGATGCTATTTTCCTTCACTGTCTTCCGGCATACAGGGATTTTGAAGTTACAGGGGACGTTATAGACGGCCCTAATTCAGTTGTATTTGACGAAGCAGAAAACAGACTGCATGTACAAAAAGCTATTATGGCTCTGTTAATGGGATAGTGGGCTTTTAGCCTGGTTGTGCAAAAAATGTAAAGGTGGTGCTATATGAATTATTCTTTTATCATCAGAAAAGCAGTTGAGTCTGACGCAGAAGCAATTCATAATATTTTAAATGAAGCCTTTAAAGATTATATAAGCCGGGCTGGAATTTCCGGAACCGTTAAATCACTAAATGAAACTATTGAAGATATTAAAAATGACATACGCACTAAAGAGGTGTTTATAGGGTTAATTGACAACGTCCCTACAGGCACAATAAGGATTGCCATTCAGGAGGACAATACGGCATATATAAACAGGTTTGGAGTTTTACCTGAATACCGCAACATAGGAGTGGGAAAAGCTCTTATTAAACTGGTGGACAAATATCTTATTTCAAACCAGATAAAAAAAGTATACCTCCATACCGCATCCACTTATAAGGATTTGATTATTTTTTACTATAATTTAGGCTTTCACATAGAATCCACAAGTAAAGAGGACGGATATGTGCGCGCTTTACTTGTAAAACACTTTTAAACTGCTAGAGGTGGAATATGAGTTTTTATTTTGACTTAAAAATTTTATTTCAATCTACATCTGTTTTGCTTGCCCTTTTTATGATTATTTTATTTGTTTCAAAAGGGAAGAAAACCCCTTTGCTCTATAGTTATTTGTGGTGCCAGGTAATTGTTTTTATATGGTCTTCCAGCCATATTTTTTTCTTATTCTCAACTAATTTAAAAACAAGATTTATTACAACATGTTTTGAATATATAGCCATTGTATTTATAGGACCAAGCTGGCTTCTTTTTTGCCTAATTTACACTTACAGCAAAATCCTTAAAAAAAGAAAGCTGATTTATCTTATGTTTTTACCATCTGTTTTAGTCTATATACTCTTGCTTACCAATAAATATCATCACAAGTTTTATTACGATTTTACAATGACAGAACTGGTTTATGGACCTGTTTTCTGGTTTCACGTTAGTTCGTCCTATCTATATGCACTAATAGGAACCATTATTCTCATCAGGCATTCCATCAAAACCATAGGCTATGCACGTAAAAGAACATTTATGTTTATATTTGCAACCATTATTCCTATACTTGCTAATTTCTTTTATGTTTTAAATTCCACCATCGGCTTGAATATATTACCTCAAGGATACGACCTCACCCCGGTCAGCTTTTCACTGTCCCTTTTACTATTTTCCGTAGCAATGTACAAATACAGGTTTTTAAATATTGTCCCCATTGCATATAGAAAAATTGTTTCTAATTTAAGTGAGTCAATAATAGTGGTTGATAGTTTTAATAAAATAGACAATTATAATGAATCTTTCTTGAAAACTTTTCCTGTTGCTGAAAATATAAATACATATGACGATATAAAAAATTTTACCCATTATTTAAAATCCAATTGTGCGCCTACAGCTGAATTAGAAAGAATTATTAATACCATTAATGATGAAAAATCAACTAACTATGAGTATGGTGATATAGATATGCTTTCACCTGATAAAAAAAGTTTCCGTGTGAGTATACAGCCTCTTTTTGGAAAGAAACAGGATTTTTTAGGCAGGATTATTCATTTTAATGATGTAACAGAATATAAAGAGCTTTTAGATGAAGTGAAGGAGAAAAACGCTGAACTTACAGCCATGAATCAGCAGCTGTCAGAATATGCGGCTACAGTTGAAGAGCTTTCAATAGCAAGGGAAAGAAACCGTTTTGCAAGAGATGTGCATGATACTTTAGGTCATAGTATGACATTGCTCATTTCTCTATTGGAAGTGTGTAATATAACCTGCAAAAAGGATGCTGAAAAAACACAGGAAAAAATAGCCCAGGCACTTAAAGTAGCCAGGGAGGGTCTTAAGGAGCTGAGAAGATCTATAAAAGGACTTGTACCGGAAAACTTGAAAAATTCAGATATATTAAGTTCCATTAAAAGCCTTATAGATGATTTTAAACCTTCTGGCATAAATATTGATTTTTCACATGATGTAGAAAAAGTCAATATTGACCCCAGGTTTTCCAGCGTTATATTCAGAACTTGCCAGGAGGCACTTACAAATTCCCTGAGGCATGGAAAAGCAAAAAATGTTACTATAATACTGAGAGCCAACCCTAAAAAAATAGAATTATTCATATTTGACGACGGAATAGGATGTCCGGACTTAAAAAAAGGATTTGGGTTAACTTCAATGACTCAAAGGGTAAAAGATATAGGAGGCAACATTGTTTTTGGTTCTGACGGGGAAAGCGGTTTTAATGTTAAGCTGGTAATTCCTTTAGACCATGTTGACTAATAAATATAGAGGCTCTTGATATAAGGAGGTTCTGATTTAGGGAGGTATAAAATAAAGGTATGATAAAAGTACTAATCGTAGATGATCAAATTATTTTACGTGAAAGTCTCAAATTTATTATTGAGCAAGATACTGATATAAATGTGGTGGGTCTTGCAGGAAATGGCGCAGAGGCTTTTTCCCTGTGTGGAAAATTAAAGCCTGATGTTGTTTTAATGGACATTATGATGCCGGATTGCGACGGCGTAGAAGGTACCAGGCTGATTAAATCAAAATACGAATCAATAAAGGTAATAATTTTAACAACCTTCAATGATGAGAAAAATGTATCAAGGGCAATAAAAAGCGGCGCAGACGGATATGTACTAAAAGACATCTCACCTGAACAATTAATTCTTGCCATCAAAAGTGTTTTTAATGGATTTAGTATAATGCAGCAAAGCACCTTAAATACTTTTGCACAAAGTAAGGAAAAAAGAAATAAAAAATCATCAAAAACTGTTAAAACAGGGGGAGTAAATGTAAAACTCGGTAATAGGGAATTGGAAATTTTAAGTTTAATCGTCGAAGGTAAAAACAACAAAGAAATAGCAGAAATAATGTATATCACAGAAGGAACCGTTAAAAATACCATTTCACAGATGCTTGACAAATTAAAATTAAAAGACCGCACACAACTGGCGGTTTTTGCAGTTAAGAATAATATTTTGTAACTTACCAGGAAACATCTTTTAACAAACTGTTATAAATTCTATCCAAATACGTATAATTAGGAAGAAATTTATTACTCACCCCATTTTTTCTCTTTATTATTTGCTTTATAAATTTTTCAACATCTTCAAATAATAAATTATTATCAGTATAAACAAATAAATCCGGGTTTATTTTTTCATAATATTTTAATACCTTTATGTTGGAAGAAACCTTTTTATAAATATATTCTGCACTTTTATAGTTTACAGTATCATCCTTTAAACCTTGGGCAATAAATACAGGGGTTTTTACCATTTCTAAAATGTGTTTTGTTTTTTCAATAAGCAGTTTGAAATTAATCAATTCAGGTATTGAAATTTTTGTAGACAATTTTACATATCTTTTTACATTGGTAAAATTCTTTCTTTTAAAATCAAGGAGTATATTATAATACATATTTTTTACATCCCAGTGATATATGGGGGCATTTATGGTAACCACTCCTATATTTTTAAATCTCGTGGCAAAATTTAAGGCAATAAGGGCTCCCATATAAAGACCTATTATAACAACATCTTTGCATCTGGATTTAAGGTAATATAAACCTAACTCTGCCGACTCCAGCCAGTCCTTGTAATTTGCATTGGGAAACACCCTTCTGTTTTCCATACTGCATTTAAGGGAAGGACAAAATGTAATAAATCCTTTTGACTGCAAATACTTACTTAAAGGTTCAACATCTAAAGTGGTCCCGTCAAAACCATGTATTATAAGACAACCTATTCTAGATTTTATCAAAATTCACAGCTCCAAAATCTTTTTTAGTCACAAGCTATATTGTATTATAAATGTTTATTTTTTTCAACAATTTTTTTCCTTAAAAAAGCCGCCTCATTTGATTAATGAGACGGCTTTTTGCCTTTTGTGATTTTTTTAGGCTTTTATAAATTATTTACCTCTTACTTCATCTGAAAAAGCAATTCTCTGGCGTGAAACAGGATCATACACTTCTGCCTTTCCAAGTACCTGCCAATCCCCGCCTTCTACAAATATATTGAGTTTGATTTTTTCATTTGTCCTTGTAAACAGTACATTGTCTATTATAACTTTTACATACAGGTTTCCTTTTGCATCTAACATATAGCTGTAGCTTAAACCTTCCAGTTCTGGAGTCAGGTTATTTTGCTCTATCTGTACGTGCCTGAAAATTTCCTGAGGATCTATAAACCTTCCACCTCTCTGGAACTTAAGGTTTAATTCATATGTCTCAGGTCTTAAATCAGCTTTTATCTCCTCCGGAGCACTTAATGTAACATCAAACCCATCTGCCCTAAAGCCTGTAAATACAGGCGCTTTTATTCTGGTGTTATTGAGCCTGAATGTGGTTTCTGCTGTATCCCTTGGATTTTCAACACCGGATTCACTTGCCTTCAGGGTAAAGTTATAGTATTGGATACCTGGCTTTTTAATCCTGAAGTTATATTTCACAACTTCTGACTGGTTTGGTTCAAGCTCTATTTTCTCCGGATAGCCTTTGGAGTTAAGTTTCTTAATCCATGGATGATGTACTTTATAGTTGTTGAATTCTTTTGTAGGTACAAGCTCCCACAAATCAGTGTTAATTACCTCTTCTACATCATAAACCTGGGTTCTTGCACCGTGGTTTATAAATGTAGCCTCTATTGAAAACTCATTGCTGCCGTCCCATGAATTTGCCTTGGTTTCATCAAAACTTACCCCTATTTTTGACATCCATCCAAAGAGGTTGTAGCAGAATTTATAATCCTCTACCGCCTTTCCTCCTCCACGGTGTACATGTTTTGATATTCCGCAACCCATATCACCTGTGCTGATAACAATTCTTCCTGCAGGCTTATCTTTATTAATAATGTTTCTAATAGCAAGGTTAGGAAGTAATTCACCTGTTGTTGTATCTTCAACCAAAAGTACAACTTCATCGGTAGGAAGTAAATTATCCAGGTAGCGGTTATCGTCATTTAACCACTCTTCCCCGTCACCTAAAAGGGTTATTTCACTTGCCTCTGTAAAAATACCCGGTGCCAAAACACGTGTTGATTTTTCAGGGTCTATTCTGAATATATTGTCAAACAGAGGATGCATTTTGTTATCATCATCTAAAACAGGAATCTTCGGAAACTTAATATTTCCACCCGGTCTTATTGATTCGAATTTTACTTCCTGTGTAAAGCCATCCCCTGGCTTTATAACAAGCCCGTCACAGTTTTCCCACCATAATTGTCCTCCTGCATTTAAAAATGCTTTAACCTTATCCTGGACATCTTTAGGATATGAGATTTTACCATGAGATGTCTGGAACAAAATATCATAATCTTTTGCTATCTGTTCAGGTGTAAGGTCCGGGTCGTCAATTGATACTTCCCAGTATTTAAAGAATTTTGATTTTTTTATGTTTTCACTGTATCCTACAACCCCTGTATGAGTTATATCAGCTTCTAAGTCTGTCTGTGCTTTTGCAACACTTCTTAAATCATTAAAATAACTGCAAAAAGCCTCAAAGTCATCACTTTTTGCTCCCGGGATTTCTGCTGAATTTAAGTGCATAACATCCTTAAACTCATTTTTATTAAAAGCCGGCGGATGAGGATTTACCAGCACCCAGTCCATTGGCTTATTTATGTTTCTGTCTAAAAGTTCTAATAAAGTAAAGTCCGGGTTTGGGTCATTGGTATCTATATTATTTATTGAATCCCAGGCAGGTGCAGGGAGAATTAGTATTCCCACTTTAACCTCCCTCTTTTTAGCAGTAATCCTCGGAACAGGTAAAGTTTCACCTTCTTTTGGTTTAACAAAGTTGTTTTCTTCTAAATTCAGTGCATTGTAAATAAAAGCTGCTGCCTCCGCCCTTGTAACAGGGTCCTTAGGATTTAAATAGCCTAAATGGTCGCCTCTCATAAGACCTTTATCAAGTGCCAGTTCGACAAAATACCTGTAGGAGTCGGTAATTTCATGGGCATCCTTATCCTTATACCTGTTTAGGTTTGCTCCCGGCTCAAGATTAGGGTCAAGTACAAATACTCTTCCGTCCTCATTATAGTCAAGGCGTCTTGCACCTATTATTGCCATGGCAAACTCTTCACGCCTTACTTTTCTCTTTTCACGGTATTCATCTGCACTGTATGGAATACGTGTATCAAGATCGTATTTTAACATTTTTTCAACAAAGAAATAATTGTAATATGCACTCATATAGTGATATGCCCAAAAATCAGGGGATATATCTGATAACAGTCTGTATTTTTCCGGTTTAAAATCACTGTTCTTTTCTGCAATGGATCTTTTCATAACATTAAACATCATGTATGCCACGTGTTCACCAATAATATGATCCCCAGGGCTGAATTTATCATTTCCTTTACCAAAAATAACTCCCTGGCTGGCAAGCTCCATTATAGGTATATAAGACCAATCTTTAATTTTTACATCATCAAATTCTTTAGTATAGCTGATTTTATTTATTTCAATGGCTCCAACAGATGCAATTCCCTGTATAGCCCTGCATTCAATTGAAAGCTTCCCGTCATCTAAAACCTTTGTAAGGTAAGGGCCTTTCCTGTCCCATTCAAATTCGTTTTCCTCCATGTTAACTGTATCAGCCAGCTCACCATTTATATATAAATCAAATACTTGCTTGTTCACTTTATGGTATTCTGTTGGATAAATATACACTTCATATATATTGTTTTTGTCCAAATTTGCTTCAATTCCAACAGTATAGCCCCTAAGGCTTGTATTAAAGAGTTTGTCATAACCCTTGTCGTCAAAATCTATCTTTTCTTCTTCAGGTTCAAATACAAACCAATTTAATTTAGATAACAATTCACCGTTTTTATTGTCAGTAAGGTAAAGTTCATTTACTCCCTTAACATTTGATTTTACATGTACACTGGTTTCATTAGACACATTAATTGATGCAACAGGTGATGACGTAGGGCTTCCCAACCTTACATCAATAGTACCGTCAACCTTTTGGGAAAAGTCCACCTTAAATTCCAGATTTCCGCCTTCTCCAAAGTCTATAAAGTTATATTTATACGCACCGCTTAGTTTTTCATCGTAACTGTCTGCCATTACAGGGTCATAGGCACTTTTTGTAAACCTAAACCAGTTAACGTTAAAAAGCCCGTCCCTGTCTCCTACAAATCCTAAGAAAAGATTATGTACCCCTGAAACATTTTTATTTAACTCACAGTACACTTCGGTGTAATCCTGCCAGCCTCCTGTGTTTTCAACACGTACTCTTCCCACCAGTTCTCCGGACGGTGAATCAAGCCTTAATTCAATATATCCCCCTTCTGTTTCACTTGCAACACGGGCTATAAATCCCTTTGTACCTTTAGGGAAATATATGTTTTCATATCCCACATAGTCCCCGTTTGCTATGTAGCAAATATTTTCCTCTCCGTCAACATCTCCTGTCTCTTCCACTTCAATGCCATTATTAAATGTAAAATCTTCAGCCTCTATCCTTGTAAATGCATTAATAGTGCCACTGGGTGCTTTTAGTTCCACCGGCTCTTTTATAAATGTCTTTATATTTTTTTCATTTTTCTCCCCTGTAAAGGGTGCACCTTCAACGGTAACATCTTCACCTCCTAAGTTAACAGCTAAAACCGACTCAACAATTCTTTCGCAGTATGGCAAAACTTCTTCTGTTTTTGCAAAAGATGCCGTTAAAAACACCGGCAAAGTAAGAACTATAGCTGTAATTAGTGCAACTGTTCTTCTACACTTAACCATTTTCTCTCCTCCTTAGTTTTTAATATTTATAAAACCCAACTTTTTAAAAAAGTTGGTTTATTAAACTCAGACTGTACTATAATTACTTCAATTTTAGGATTTTTTTATGTGTTCATGATTTTTAAGATGTTCCATGCAGTACTCATAATCCCCTTCACAAGTGGAACAGTATCTAAAGTCCATCTGTGGGTCATCTTTTTCCGTTATTCCACACACCGTACATTTATGCATATAATCTTTACCTTTCACATACTGCTGATACTTAGCCTTTCTGACAACAGAACCGCCTCTCACCCTTGATTTAAACAATATATCCTTTCCAAAGAATAGGAAATAGTTTACCACCGCTGCTGCCACTGCTATCCTTGTGGAACCGGTTCCCAATAAAAATGAAATACCCATGAAAGCCCAGTCAACCCAGGCTATATACTTGATTGGCACAGGTAATACAAAAAATATATTAATTATATAATTAGGATAAAGCCGTGCAAATGCAAACAGAAGTGATAAATTTAAATAGTGAGGTACCACATGCGGGTAGCCGGTAATCATTGACCCTATTACAGTTTCTAAAATCCCCACAAAATAATACACATTAAATTTGAAGCTTCCCCACTCTTCCTCTAAACCTGTTCCAAAATTGTATATCAAAATCAGGGCAAAGACAATAAATAAAGGAGTTGTTGGCGGGGGTATAAAAATAAATGTTATAAGTCTCCACACTTCGCCTGCTAAAACTTTTTCAGGAATAAGTGCAAGCTTTAAAATGACACTTTCTTGAAATAACTCTCCTCCAAAAAGGTCTAACAAAAACACCGCCATGTTAAGTGCTACAATGTACATCATTAATCCCTTTATTGCAAACTTTCCAATTTTTCTTTCCAATCTGTCAAGAAATCCCATAAAAACTCTCCTTTTAAAAGTATTACAACATAATCATTTTAACAAATAAACCGCATAATTCAAAGGATAAATTAAATAAAAAAGTGAGACAGTATATATTTCCCGTCCCACCTGTGTATTTTAAACTAAAGGTTGAATTTAAAAAATATTGGTTATATGGATAAATAATTGTATGTATATTTTGGTACATGTTTTATTTTACTTGCTTTATTTGGTATATGCCTTCTTTTTCTAGTTGTGCAATTATACCTGTTTCTCCAACCATGTGTCCTGCCCCAACTACTACAAAGTATATGTTTTCAGAATCAGTAAGGTATTCCTTTATTTTTTTAGTCATATTATTGTCTCTTTCTTCCCACATCTTTTTATTATATTCTTTTAATGCTTCATTATCACCATCATCATTACCTCTAAGCAGCTTTGCTAATTGTTCTGCATCTCCGTTTTTCCAACTTTCCAATATTTTATCAACTGTTTCTATAGACTCCTCTTCTTCTATTTCTGCTAATGCCCATTTTAAAAACTCAATTTGAAGTTCTTCTGAAAAAGAATCCAACATATCTGCCTGAAATTTTATACCTTCTATTTCCGTAATTTCCTTTGTGCCCATTGCTTTTAATGTGAAAAACATCTCAATACCCAGACCTGCACTATATGAGTTTGCTTCCATATTCAAACCTGTAATAAGAAATCCCGCATACCAAGGCTTTAACTTGTTGTAAAATTCCTCCTGTATACCATAAGGTTGTATTGTTTCTACAAACATTTCATAGACTTCTTCCGGTATGTTCTGTTCCAGTGTATTTTCATCCTGGTACATTCCCCTTTCCATCATATATAGAGAAGGGTCTTCCCTATTCCCAGGACCCACCTCAAGAACTAAAATATCAGATGCTTCAAATGCATTTAAAATATCTTTTGAAAGAGGATATATTGAACTGTCAGCATAATGCATTGAGCCAAATAGATATACTGTGTTGCCGTTATAACTTACTTCCCAAAAAGCTCCTTTTGAATCTAAACCCGCTTCGTATACCACAAACTCATATGCATTTTTGGCATAAACCATTAATTCCTGTCTTGTACAAGCAGTTGACAAGTCAAGTATTTTGTTGTTTCTTCCGTTCAATGGTCTGTCCTGATTAAACTGGACATGCAATTACGTTAGTTTACTACCTCATTCTCAAAATTCATCTGTCTTTCGTTAGGTCAATTGTTTATTTCCGGAGTGCCCTTGACAACAAGCATCTCCCGTATGATTTTAGCAGCCAAAGCGCAACCACATTATATGTGGTAGGCCTCTGGCGATAGGTGGCTACCGCCTTTAGCAGGGTATCATACAGATTCCTCTTATTGTAAAGAAAAGCTTCGCCACTTCTTCTTTGTTTCGCATCAGGCTACTTTTTTCTGATTCCTATAATAGTCATTTATATATTCTCTTGGAGATTTATATCCTAGTGATGAATGCAAACGCCTTGAGTTATAAAATCCTTCTATGTAGTTAATTATCGTCTTTCTGGCCTCTTCTCTCGTCTTGAAGCAGGCTCCATATATTACATCCTTCTTCAAACTTGAGAAAAATGATTCAGCACATGCATTATCATAACAGTTCCCTTTGCGGCTCATGCTCTGTCTTATTCCATATTTCTTTAATAACTCTTTGTACGCATTTGCTGCATACTGGCTACCTCTGTCCGAGTGAAATATCAAACCTTCTTTCGGAGTTCTTCTTCCTATTGCCATCTCCATTGCTGAAATCGTAATATCCACTGTCATTCTCTCAGATATCTTCCAACCAATTACCTCTCTATTAAATAAGTCTTCTACCCCTGCAAGGTACAGCCAGCCTTCGTCTGTCCATACATATGTTATATCTCCAACATATTTTTCGTCTGGTTTTTCTGCTTCAAAATCCTGTTCAAGAAGGTTGGGCGCTATTGGATAATTATGCTTCGAATTCGTTGTTGCCTTATACTTTTTTCTTGTCTTACAGTATATGTTGTTTTCCCTCATAAGCCTTCCCACTCTTGTCTTTCCGCAAGAAATACCTTCCTTGTTAAGCTGAGCCGCTACCCTTCTCACTCCATATGTTTCATGGCTCTCCTTATGCACTCTTTTGATTTCTTTCAGTAACTTTTTATCTTCTTTCTCTTTCTCACTTTCTGGCCTGTTTACCCAGTCATAGTATCCGCTTCCCGACAATCCTAAAACCTCACACATCTTCTGCACAGAAAACTCGAAGCGGTGATCATATACAAATTGATATCTTAGTTCCCTGGCTTTGTGAAGATGCGTATAGCTTTTTTTAATATCGCATTTTCCTCCTGGAGATCATCTAATTCCTTTTTCATTTTCCTAATCTCAGCATCCTCAGGCTTTAAATTACCATTGCCAGGAAAAGCATCATTGCCGTGGTCTTTAAATTCACTAACCCACCTGTATAATGTATTTACGTGAATTCCAACATCTTCTGCTATAGCTGTTGCACTCTTGCCTTCCTCACATATCATACTTACAAGACTTTGCTTAAATTCTTTAGTATACCTCTTTCGTCTTTTTGCCAACTGTTACACGCCCTTTCTAGTATTATTATACCAACTTAACTGCGTGTCCAGCAAACCGGGTACAGGCCACTATTTTAGTCACTTTTTGTCGTTTCTTGACCAACTATTTCACTTGTCAACAAAGAGGTACATGTTTTATATGTTTTATATTTTTTATATATTGATTATTCTAAAATCAAAAGAAAAAATATAAAAATACCACTGCAAGACTTGAAACATTTAAAAATATTAAAAGGAATTAATTAATTTACAGGTGAACCCGGAACGGAAAAACATTAGCCTTAAGATATTTTTTAAATCTGTTTTTTATTGCTTTAATAAGTGATTTTGATTAACTTTCTCTTTTACTTTGTTTTTCTATATTGTAGCATGCTATTGTAATAATAGTTGAAATCATTGTAATAATACATGCAACTCCAACTGTCGGCAACTTAAAAGCCAAGAAATTAATTCCGCTCACAACAACACCTATAATAGATATAAAAATCAAATATTCATAAGCTTTTCTTTTTTGTTCTGTCATATTATTTTCTCCCTCTCCTTTTATAAAAGCATAAAATCAGAATTGATTATTTTTTGTGTAACTTTCTCTTTGTTTATTAATCAATAAATCAACTTTCGCACATAGTTAATGTGCAGTGAACATTGAAAAATCAATAGTTTTTGGCAATAAAGAAGTTCAAGAAACCTCTTATATGTGATATAATAGAAGTGAATAAAACCCATTAAAATCAACACTTTGGAGGTTCTTGAACATGTCTATTATATCACATAAGATGAAAGCAGAAAATAGGTTTTCTATGACAGTTGATAACTTTTTCAAAAAGTTTTCTGTAGGCTCATTGCTAAAACAGGCAAATGCATATAAAGAAAAGGGTGTCCCTTGTGTCAAAGTTTTCAAAGTATTATTCAAACTTGTTTTTACAGGTATGAACTTGTTTATGAATTATGAAACCGAAAATTCTGATATACCATTTGCAAAGGATGTAGCTTACAGATTCCTGAATTCTATGCATATCAACTGGCAGAGATTTCTCTTGTTACTTTCTGCTAAGGTTATAAACCATCATATTGCTCCACTAACAACAGATGAACGAGCTGATGCATTTGTGATAGACGATTCCTTCTTTAGCAGGACAAGAAGCAAAGCGGTAGAACTCCTATGCTGGGTCAAAGATCATGCTGATGGTAATAAAAACAAAAAAGGCTTTCGTATGCTTACTCTTGGTTGGACAGACGGCAATTCATTTGTTCCTGTAGCCTTTAACCTCTTAAGTTCAGCAAATTCAAAGGTTCGTATCAATCCAGCGAGACAATGTATAGATAAAAGAACTGTTGGGTTTAAACGTCGTCAAAATGCCTTGACTACTTCGCCGGAATCTGCTCTTTCAATGCTGAAACAAGCTATGTCTGTGGGCATTAAGGCAAAATACGTCCTGTTTGACAGTTGGTTCTCCTTTCCGGCTACTATTATCAAGATTTGCAAAATGAATCTTAATGTAATAGCCATGTTAAAAGACACGCCAAAGATTTACTACACGTTCAATGGTGAAAAGAAATCATTACGCGAGATATACCGAACTGTCAGGAAACGTAGAGGAAGGGCAAAATACTTGGCGTCTGTCGCGGTAGAACTGCACGACAAAGAAGATAACCTTGTTCCAGCAAAAATTGTCTTTGTACGTGACCGAAGAAATAGGAGCAAATGGCTGGCTCTAATTTCAACGGATATGAATCTTCCTGAGTCAGAGATAATCAGGATATATGGAAAACGCTGGGACATCGAGGTGTTCTTTAAAATGTGCAAGTCATACTTAAAGCTTGCAAAGGAATTCCAAGGCCGTTCGTACGATATGATGGTTGCCCATACTACTATTGTTTTTTCAAGGTACATCATGTTAGCGGTTGAAAACCGCAATAATACTGATTTGCGTACGATTGGTACTTTGTTCTACTACTGCTGCGATGAACTTGAGGATATCAAATTGTTGAAGCATTGCAGCTCATAATAGAAGCTTTAAAAGTAACTTTACAGGAAAAACTGTTTTTGTCAAAGGAGACAATTAACGAACTTTTGGGCTACTTTGTCTCTTCTTTGCCCGATTATATCAAGGCAAAGCTATCAGTTGTTTCCTGCGAAAGTTGATTCAATAATTTATAAACCTGTCTATTAATATGTATAGCTCTTATTAAAAGCATGTATATTATTAGAAAGAAAAAAAATTTAATGCAATCTAAAAAATAATTATATTTTCCTATAAACACTAAATGTTCTTTAAAAAAATCAATTTCATAACCTGTTCCTAACAAGTAAATTGGAAATGAAATTAAAATGGCTAATAATAATACTTCCACCAACATATAAACAAAAACTATCACTATTAAAATTTTGCTGATTATTAACAAGTATTTTGGCAATTTTCTTTCTTCAATGTTTCTATAAACATTTTTATAAACATCTTTTAATCCTGATTTCTTAGCTAAAAAATCATTCCTTTTCTTTACAAATATGCATATAATAAGCAAAATATATGCTATTACAACCAGTATTTCCCACACTAAATCCATAATTCATACACCCTTTTTTAAAGATAACCGGTGCTTCTCCTTGTTTTTATGCAATTTCCAAAATTAATTTAGTTCTTCGTTTCTTACATGGTAATATATCTTTCAGTGTTGCACAAGTGCCATTAGTCACTTTTTTAGTCACTTTTTTTCGTGACTAAAGTCACGAAAAGGTCACGTTACCACCTAAACTTAATACATCAAAACCTTTGAGACAGTGGCTTTAAAAAATTAAATATAATAAAAAAGGCGAAACAGAGTGTACTTTTCCCTGCATCACCTATATATCTTAATCTTTAAATAATAATCCCATGTAAATGTGCATCCTTTTTAAATAACCATCATTAATTAAATTTCCCTTTTTTACTTCCTACAATATAGTAAATAACTGAAATAACAGACGCAATTACTACTACAAAAAACAATATCTTTTGTATTGGATTTTTAAAAATTGCGTAACTCAAACCTACTAAAATTACACATACAATGCTTAATAAAACTGAATTCAAAGCCTTTTCTTTTGACATTGCCGTTCCCCCCTAATTTGTTTTTATATAAAACTATATATTATTTTCCACTGCTTTAATATCTTTAGCCTGCATTAATTTTTCTATGTATTCATGTGCTTCCTTTAAACCCCCACCTGCAATTTCTCTATACCTTTTGACGCCCTCTACCTTTTTTCCTTCTGCTACAAATGTTTTTATTATACTGTCTTCACAAGGCTCGGGAACACCTAGTTTTTTTGCAATTTTATTTAGCAAAATATTTGTCTTCTTAATCTCTTGAGCTATATTATTCATAATAATAATGACAAAAATCAGTACTATTCCTATTCCTGCATAAATAATTTCTTCAAAGATGATAAATCCCTCCTTGTTCATTAATATATTAATCGTACCTAATATTATCATACCTAATATTATATTATAAATCATCTAAAAAATCCCTTGATTTATCGAAAAAAAGACAAGGGCATAAATTCCCCTGTCTTATACTTTTATTTTTAACCCATAATTACTTCTACAGTATGCTCCTTGCCGTCATTAAATACAGGAAGTGTATTGCCTTCTATTTCTTTTCCGTCTACAATTACCTTCTTAACACCTTTTGAAACATGGTCAGGGTTTTTCACTGTAATTACATAAGTTGATCCCCTGTACCATCTTGTCACTTTATATTCATCCCAATCCTTTGGAATACATGGATCAATTACAAGCCCGTCGAATCCCGGTTTTATTCCAAGTATCCACTGGGATATTGCTACAAAGTTCCATGCCGCCGTTCCTGTAAGCCATGAGTTCTTTGCTTCTCCATGGCGCTTGGAATCTTTACCTGCTATCATCTGTGCATATACATATGGCTCAAGCCTGTGTATTTCACTGAATTCTTCAGTGTATGCAGGAGCAATCTTTGAATAATATTCAAATGCTCTGTCCCCTCTGCCTACAACAGTTTCTGCACAAATAATCCATGCATTGTTGTGACAGAAAATTCCTGCATTTTCTTTATATCCAGGTGGATACGTAGATATTTCACCATACTCCAAATAGTATTTTGTATATGCCGGATTTTGAAGAACCAAGCCATAAGGCGTATCTAAGTATTTTTTAACTGAATCCAATGCCTTTATTGCTTTTCCGTCTTCAAGTCCAAGTCCTGCCATTACGCAGAAACCTTGAGATTCAATAAAAATCTTACCTTCTTCGTTTTCCTTGCTTCCCACTTTTCTTCCAAAGTCGTCATATGCCCTTAAGAACCATTCTCCATCATATCCATGTTCCATTATAGCCTTCTTCATGTTTTCAATATGGCCTCTTGCTGCTTCAGCTTCATCTTCAAGACCTTTGTGTTTACATAATCTGATGAAGTCGTCCCCAACGAACACAAACATACCTGCAATCATAACAGACTCTGCAACCTTACCATCTTTGCTTGTGGTAGTCTGGAAAGACTCATCTGGCTCAGTTGAGAAGCAGTTTAAGTTCAGGCAGTCGTTCCAGTCTGCCCTTCCTATGAGAGGAAGTCCGTGAGGTCCTAAGTTGTTTACAACGTGATAGAACGCCCTCTTCAGGTGTTCAAACATTGTATCTGCTTTGCTTTCATCGTTGTCAAATGGAACCATTTCATCTAATATTGAATAATCCCCGGTTTCCTTAATGTATGCAGCAACTGCCATAATCAGCCATAGCGGGTCATCATTGAAGTTTCCGCCAATTTCATTATTACCTTTCTTGGTAAGAGGCTGGTACTGATGGTATGCACCACCATCTTCAAGCTGTGTAGCTGCAAGGTCTAAAAGTCTTTCCCTTGCTCTTTCAGGTATCTGATGAACAAAGCCTAAAAGGTCCTGGTTTGAGTCTCTAAAGCCCATTCCTCTTCCTATACCTGACTCAAAATATGATGCACTTCTTGACATGTTAAAAGTAACCATGCACTGGTACTGATTCCATATATTAACCATACGGTTTAGTTTTTCATCATGGCTTTCAAGTCTGTATTTTGAAAGAAGGTCGTCCCAATATTTATTCAATTCTTCTAAAGACTTGTCCACATCCTCTGATGTCTTAAACTTATCTGTCATTTCAATAGCTTTCTTTTTGTTTATTACGCCTTTTGACTCCCACTTCTCGTCCTGTTCATTTTCAACATAGCCCAGTATAAATACAAGGTCTTTTTGTTCACCTGGCTTTAACTCAATGTCAATGCTGTGGGATGCTATAGGTGACCATCCGTCAGCAACGGAATTTTTAGATTTTCCGTTTACTACTGCGTCAGGTGCATCAAAACCGTTATAAAGACCTATAAAGCTTTCCCTGTCACTGTCAAACCCGGTTATCTTTTCATTTACAGAGTAGAATGCATAGTGGTTTCTACGCTCCCTGTACTCAGTCTTGTGGTATATAACAGAGTCTTTAACTTCCACCTCACCAGTACTTAAGTTTCTCTGGAAGTTGGTCATATCATCTAATGCATTCCACAAGCAAAACTCAATAAATGAAAACAGTGTTATCTTTTTGTTTTCTGAAGACTCATTTTTTAACACTACTTTTTGTACTTCTCCATTGTAATTCAAAGGAACAAAGAATGTAACTTCTGCACTTATCCCATTTCTCTTTCCTTTAATTTTTGTGTAGCCTAGCCCGTGCCTGCATTCATAGCTTTCAAGTTCTTTCTTAACAGGTGACCATCCAGGAGACCAGAAATCGCCGTCATCATATATGTAAAAATAACGTCCTCCCATGTCTAATGGCACATTGTTATACCTGTACCTTGTGATACGTCTTAGCCTTGCATCCCTGTAGAATGAATATCCGCCGGCGGTATTTGAAATCAGTGAAAAGAAGTTTTCTGTTCCTAAATAGTTAATCCACGGGTATGGCGTGTCAGGCTGAGTAATCACATACTCTTTGTTCACATCGTCAAAATAACCAAATTTCATATCAAATCCTCCTGTTTATTTTATAAAATAAATTGTGTTCAACCATTTAAAATCTTACAAGAACAGTATTGTACATTTTTTTACAAAACATTCCCTTGCGCTTCTTAAATTATATAGGTGTTTTGCCAATAATTCAAGACTGTATTCGCTAAATTTTAATATTCCCTTATTTAATAAAGATAATTCCTTTTAAAACGTTTATATGAAATGGAATCCCACCTTAAACTTGCATACCCGTTTTCTTTATTTTTGTAATTATCACAATTGCAAAAATAATTAATACCAGGGGTAATACTACAAGAAGGACAGATGCTTTTCTCATTTTTATTTTTCTTTCCACTCTCATTTTATGTTCTTCTACCAAATCAGTCATCTTATTATATAAATCCAATTCAATTGCCTTGTCAAAAGCAACAAGAGCTTCTTCTAATTCTCCTGATTTTTCCAGCACCAATCCTTTACCGTTGTAAGCCAAAAAACTATCCGGCTTTATTTCTATAGCTTTTAAAATAGTTTCCATAGCCTCTTCCTTTTTACCGGCCTCCAGCAAAGCCTCAGCTTTTACAACATATGGCTTATCATCCTTCCCATTTAATTCAATTGCAATATCTGCAAATCTTATTGCTTCATCAAAATTATTCTTTTCTAAAAAAGCTTTGCCCATATTTGAATTTATTTCACTTAGCAATCTGTCATTCACATTGTATTCAGCGGCTTTTTGATACATTTCTATTGCCTTGTCATATTGATGTTTTCCTACATAGGCATTTCCGATACTTATATATCCTTTAGAAATAATGTCTTCATCATTTTCATTCTTTGCCAATTGAATTGCTGTTTCTCCATCCTCAATTGCTTTTTCATAGTCTTCCGTATTAAAAAAAGCAATTGATCTGTTTAAATATGCCAATGACTTATCAGGATCTAACTCTATAGCAATATTTCCTGCTTCCACCGCCTCTTTATACTTCCCCATTCCTAATAATGCAAAGCATCTGTTTACATATGCTTCATAGTTGGTTTCATCCATACCGATTATTTTGTCTGTCACTTCAAAAGACTCTTCAAACTTTTCCAGTTCAGCTAAAATTAATGATTTATTTATTAAAATATTAAGAGTAGTCTCCGTATTAACGTAATTATCAATTTCCTCTGCTTTTTTTATCGCTTCTAAAGCCTCTTCGTTTCTTCCTAATTTATTTAACAAAAAAGCTTTATTACCATAGTAAACAGCATTTGCAGAGTCCAACTCAGTTGCCTTATGGGACTGTTCAAGAGCTTCTTCAATTTTTCCCATATTTGCCAAAGCTAAACTTTTGACTGTGTAGGCCTTTGAGAGCTGCGGATTTATTTCAATAGCTTTATCACAATAATCAATAGCCTCTTCCCATTTGCCTATATCAGCTAAAATACTTGCTTTATCTGCATAAACATAGCTTAAATACTCATTCCCCGGATTCATATTAATAACAATGTCATAATACTCTATTCCTTCATCATATCTCTCGTTTATAGTTAGTGCCAATGCCATTAAATAATTAGCTGTAGTATTTTGTGAATTTAGTTCTATTAATTTTTTTGCTGATTCTAAAGCCTCTTCTTTTCTTAGCATTTCACACAAAATAGCCGTTTTGTTTATATGTGCATCTAAAAAATTAGGATTGTACACTATTGCTTTTTCATATTGTTCCAATGCTTCATCGAATTTGTAAAGATTTTGCAGAGCATATGCTTTATTGTAATAGCTTTCAGACATGGTTGGGTTTTGTTCTATAGCCCTTTCAAAATATTTTATTGCTTCTTCAAAATTCCCCTGCTCCAGTAGCTTAGTTCCCTCATTAAAATTTTCAATTGCTGAAAAGGCAAATAAAACATCAGAAAAATACACTGAAATTAAAAACATTACCACTGTTAAAATTAATATTTTTCTTAAACTCTTCATTTTATACTCCCTCTCTTCCAAACTATAAAATTTCACCGTCTCCGTTACTTCTTATTTACCTCTATATAGTAAAATGAACTCACTTAAAATATATTCAAGTAAGTTCATTTCTTCAAAGTTTTACTTATATTAAACTTTGGCTTTGCTTTTTTACTTTTTTATTCTTAAAACATCCTTAACATTTGCCACAATATTTTCGGCAGTAAGTCCAAACATTTTCATAAGGTCCGCCGGTTTCCCTGATTTACCGAACTTGTCCTGAACCCCGACCATTCTTAAAGGAACCGGACAATTTTGAACCAGCACTTCAGCCACTGCACTGCCAAACCCGCCCATTATATTATGCTCCTCGCATGTTACAATGGCTCCGGTTTCCCTTGCTGCCTTTATTATAATATCTTTATCTATAGGCTTTATTGTGTGAATGTTAACAAGCCTTGCACTTATACCTTCTTCTTTTAAGATATCCACAGCCTTTAGGGCCTCTGAAACCATTACACCTGTTGCCATTATTGTGACATCAGAACCTTCTCTTACAGTAACACCTTTACCCAGCTCAAATTTGTAGGTACTTTCATCAAATATAACCGGGGTTGCAAGCCTTGCCAGCCTTATGTAAAAAGGTCCTTCCGTCTTATATGCTGCAATAACTGCATGTCTTGTCTCAACTGCATCTGCAGGAGAGAGCACAGTCATATTAGGTATAGCCCTCATAACAGCAATGTCCTCTATACACTGGTGAGAAGCCCCGTCTTCTCCGACAGTAATTCCTGCATGAGTTGCCCCTATTTTAACATTTAAACTCGGGTACGCTATTGAGTTTCTTACCTGCTCAAAAGCCCTGCCTGAAGCAAACATTGCAAAAGTACTTGCAAATACTGTCTTACCACATGTTGCAATACCGGCAGCAGTAGCCATCATATTTCCTTCTGCAATTCCCATATTAAAAAACCTTTCAGGGTATTTATTCTTAAACAAATCAGTTTTTGTGGATTTAGAAAGATCCGCATCCAAAACCACTATCTTTTCATCTGCACCTATTTCTGCTAAAGCTTTACCGTAAGCCTCCCTTGTTGCTACCTGCATATTACTCCACCTCCAATTTCTTTAAGAACTCATCCAATTGGGCAATAGCCTCATCCCTTTGCTCAGCGTTAGGAGCAGAACCATGCCAGCCTGCTTCATTTTCCATAAAGGAAACACCTTTTCCTTTAATGGACTTTGCAACAATCATTGTAGGCTTACCCTTTGTTTTCTTTCCTTCTTCTATGGCTTCTTTTATCTCTTTATAGTCATGAGCATCAATAACAATAACATTCCATCCAAAAGCCTCAAACTTGTCTATCACAGGCTCCGGTGACATAACGTCTGTAATTTTCCCGTCTATCTGAAGCCCATTGTAGTCTAAAAATGCAATTAAATTGTCCAGCTTGTAATGGGATGCACACATTAGGGCTTCCCAAACCTGCCCCTCTTGTATTTCTCCATCTCCTAAGAGGGCATATACATAATAGTCTTTTTTATCAAGCTTACCGGCCAAAGCCATTCCCACCGCCGCTGATATTCCTTGACCCAACGACCCGGTGGACATATCAACACCCGGTACATACCTCATACTTGGATGCCCTTCGAGGAAACTGTCTGCCTGCCTGAATTTTTTTATTTCCTCAACAGGGAAAAATCCTTTTTCAGCCAAAGTACCGTACAATACAGGGGAACAGTGACCTTTTGACAGTACAAACCTGTCCCTGTCTTCCCATTGGGGGTTGTTAGCATCTACACGCATTACGTCAAAATATAATACTGTAAGTATATCAGCACTGGAGAGTGAACCACCCGGATGTCCGGAATTTGCATTATAAACCGCTTCAATTACATGTTTTCTTATAATTGTAGCCTGTTTTTTAAGCTCTTTTATTCTTTTCTCGTCCATTATAACAACTCCTAGCCTTTTATTTCATTACTTTTTCCTACATAAGTATACTATATTAAATTGCTTTCGTCTAGTGAAAGCTGGAAACATATTCAGTAAATTCTTTTAAATCCTTCCCCTAATACTTCCCTTACATCCGTCAAAATTATAAATGCCTTTTCATCTATCTGGCTAACAATTGTTTTAAGCCTTACAATCTGTCCCCTGTGAACAACACACAACAAAACCTGTTTGTCACTTCCTGTGTACATACCTATGCCACTTAATGCCGTCACCCCCCTGTCAAGCTCTTTCAAAATCCTGGGGGCTATTTTGTCCGACATATCTGATATTATAAATAAAGCTTTGGCAAAGCCAACTCCTTCTAATATAACGTCTATTACCTTTGAACTTATATAAAGGGAAACGATGGCATACAGTGCAATACGGAAACTTTGAAAAGCAACGGCTGCAAATAAAATAACACCAAAGTCAATTAAAAGCAAGGTCTGCCCCATTGTTAATGAAGGTACAAATTCATTTACTATTTTAGCTGCAAGGTCAGTACCTCCTGTAGTGGCTCCGGACTTTAATACCAACCCCAGCCCCAACCCCAAGAGAAATCCTCCAAACATTGAATACAGGAGAATATCAGGATTAAAGTCCCCTGCCTGGGGATTTAGAAGAAACCTTTCCACCAAATTAGCGCCAATTGTACTTGTAGTATCTATAATTACAGAAAGAAGTACAGTCCCAAAAAAAGTCTTTATAATGAACTTCTTTCCAATAAACCGATATCCCAATATAAACAAAGGAATATTAAGGGCAAGCATAGTAGTACCTACCGGCAGCTTCCCCCCACTTAAATGGTATAACACCGTTGCTATTCCGCTGACTCCTCCAGGAGCAATTTTGTAGGGAACTATAAAAATATTAATTCCGGCTGCTGCAACAACTGCCCCGATTACTATCCACAAATAGTCTTTCCACTTTTCAAAAGCATCCCTAATGCTCATTTTTTACCCCTGTTATAAGCTTTCATTGTAATTATATTTATTTGCATTTAGGGACTTAGTTATACTTTTGCCATTAAAAACAGCTGTATTTTGTCCTTAAAAAACAGAAAATACCCCGTGAAAATAAAAAAAAGCCCCGTGCATTCCAAGAAGAGACGGGAGAATGCCACGGGTTTAGGGGAGTAACTTTTTTCACTAATCACATATCTTAATATACACTATAATTATTTAGAATAAAAGTTAACTTCAACACTTCTTGAATTTCGACAAAAAATACTATTAAAAGCAACGGGCTATTTACTTTTGCCGGTGTATTTTCTTGCATAACATTAATATAATGGCGGGACATGAGAAATATCCCATGTCCCGGTAAATTTTTCTTTAGCTTAAATTTATCTAAATCAGTCATTTTACGCTATATATTTCTAAACTAAAGGGGGTCATATCCGACTACAGTCCATATTCCTGTACTATCCTGCCTTATCAATTTCTTTAAATATACCTTGCTTATATTTGACACGTCCCCGCTTACTTCTAAAACAGCCTCTATTCCGTTATTTTTTATAACCTTTATGTCCTCATAATTAACAGGATAATTTCCCACAATGCCTTCAGGAGAAATTTCAAGGCTTACAAATACTTGTGCCACATAAACGGGATCAAGTTTCCAGGGGGAATGTCCGGCATCCACGCTTTTTTGCTCATTTTCTTCTATATTTAAATCAACAGGAACTTCAATCTGAGGCTTATCCAAAAATTCTTCATCCTCTGGAAGAAGTACAACTGTGCCATCCCATAAGTTTTTTACAAAGGAAGCCAGATCATTCAATGAAAGGTTTCCGACCACGGCAAATTCAAGCCCGTCTTCCTGCCAGCGTATAGAGGTAATATCTGTTATACCTGAATATATTCCCCCGCCTGAAATAATTCCATACTCCTCCCTGACAGGTGACTGAATTTCAGCAATATTCCCGTCAATTTCACCTAAAATAGCGCTTGATGCAGGATTAAATTCGCCTTCTGCCTTACCTTGAAAAACAATCACCCTGTTTTCTTTATCCTGGGAAATATAGTTGAGTTTAGCTGATTTTCCATCTTTTATAACTGATACACTGTCTAATTTATACCCCTTTAATATTTCATTTGGTATTTTAAAAGAAAATCCAAGCATCTCTTCCGCTTCTTCCATATTGCTTACCAGCTGCTCAGGGTTTTTGTCTATTTCTTCAAAGCCTTCCGGGATGTTGTAAGCAATTAGTTCTTCAGGTAAAACATCATGATAGTCAATGCTTGTATAAACAGCTACATACTGGATTGCGTTTAGCATCGCACTTTCTCTTTTCAGTAGAAGTTTAGTTTCTTTATCAACCCATATGCGGTAGGGCTCCCCACCTTCGGGAGTTACCTCAAGAACTGCAGCTTCCCTGTATGAAACCCTGTCCTCTCCAATGGTCTTAACTTCAGCGGCATTTTTAATCCTGTCTATTTCATTGCCCAACTCAAATGTAAATTGATAGGGGTCCGGAAAGGACGGAAAAATAAATACCTTTCCTTCATCAAAACGCATCTGCCATTTTTTCTCGCCGTTGTTTGCAGTTATCATAACCGTCTCTGAACCTTCCAACTCCTTTACATAATAGCGGCCATTCTTATCCGCCCATACTTCCCGGACTTTTTGTACAGTTTCTTTTCCTTCTGCATTTTTTTCAATGATTTCAATAATTCCATGATATGCCTTTATTTCCTTAAATGCCTGTTCCATAGCAAATACAATATCGGTATTTTTAGGATATAGTGCAAAGTTTAATAAAAGTGCCAAAATAACAACCGCCGCCGCTGCAGCAGCCCATATTCCCCTTTTCTTTCTGCCGGGCTTTTTATCTGATAATTGTCCTAAAACCTTTCCAGCCAGCTTTTTAGAATAGTCCCCCTCCGGAAAAACAGGCTCTTTTAAACTGCGGACTTTTCTTACAGTATCCATAAGTTTTTCTATTTCTGGTGACTCATTAAAATTTTTATGGGCTTTAGGTTTTTTTTCATCATTTAAAGAGTCAATATAACTGGATAATTTGTCTATATCCCTCTTCATTTTTTTACCTCCTTTATAGTTGGCCTTCCATTTCATCAAGGATTTCAGAAAGTTTTTTTAGGGCTCTGTATTGCAGCACACGGATTGCCCCTTCTTTTTTGTTCAAAATCCTTGCAGTTTCTTTCGTGGAATAGCCTTTAAGTATCCTAAGTTCAATAACCTTACGCTGATGGGCGCTAAGTTTATTTAATGCTTCCTGCACAATGGCCCTTTGGGCATACAATCCGGCATCATCATCCACCGCTGTTTCTTTAGGGTTTACTGCTTCTAAATCTACATTCAGGAAATTACGTTTTTTTCTTCCGCCACCTGTCGCGTAAAATATTTAGTGCAGTGGTCTTTAAGAAGCTTATGTGTTTTTCCACTTCTACATTGTTTCTTTTTAGATACGAAAGTGCTTTTACATAGGCTTCCTGTGTAATATCTTCAGCTTCCTGGCGGTTTTGTACTTTAAAGTATATAAAGCGGTATACAGCCTTCCATGTTAAAGAGCATATTTCTTCTATTGTATCCCTGGCTTCTTTATCTGAGGCTTTATTATCTGCGTTTTTTGTACTTAAGGCTCTTGTATCTGCATCTTTTCCTTGTAGTTTTTGTAAACTTTTCTCTACAAACATATTCATAGCTCCTTTTTTTGACCGGTCAATTGTGTGGACAATTATATTGTGTGTACAATAATTTTATTTGTACAATAATAATGACGTTAAAAGTACACTAAACGTTACATCTTGCTTTTTAAATTTTATTCTTTCTTAAAAGCCCTTTGTAAATTCTGATTTCAGCATGAACTTAAGAAATAATGAAATGAAAAACCATAAAAGGAGTGAATAAAAAAAAGCACCCGTGCATTCCAAGAAGAGACGGGAGAATGCCACGGGATTTATATAGGGGAGTAACTTTTTTTAATCACCATAAACTAATATACATTAAACCTTTTAAAAATAAAAGCATACTTCAATACTTCTCAAAATTCGACAAAGTTCTCTTTAAAAAGCAACAGGTCATGGACACCCAATAAAAAACAGGAAATATTTTCATCTATAAAAAAAACATAAACCACATCTATATATTATTGCTACTTAAATAACAATGTGTTATAATATATTCGTGAAACTAGTGACTTCTAACGCTTATTATACCAACACTTCACATAATTTCAAAAGCTTTTTCAAATTTGTGTCTTAATTTTTTAATATTGTAGTACAAACTCAAGAATGGAGAATTTATATGAACTTAATAAACAATAGGTACAAAATATTGTCAAATATTAAAGATGGTGCCAATAATTTATTCTTTCTTGTATCGGATTTATATAATGATGATAGAAAGTTAGCTTTGCGCATTATAAATTCTGATTTGCTTTCTTCAAAAGCTATTGATTTTATAAAAGAGGATTTTATATCCTTTTCATCCCTATATCACCCTAATATTGCATATATATACGGTATAGGGATAGTTGATAATATTGATGGTAATTATATCAGTAAAAAACAATATTTTTGTACGTTTGAATATGTAGAGGGTAAAGATTTATTCAATTTTTCTAAAAATTTAAGTTTTAATGACATTATAAATATTCTTATGCAAATATGCAGCGGGCTCTATTATCTTCACAAAAGAGGCTACCATCATGGAAACCTTGATCTTAAAAATATAATTGTTTCAAAATCAATAAACCCCTTTTTGGTAAAAATACTGCCTGGGCTGTCAGGATGCCCGGATTTTGATAAACTAGTCCTTAACTTAAAGAGAAACAGCCTCCAGTTTAGGGCACCTGAGGTTTTAAAATATAATAAAATTACTTATCTTTCTGATTTGTACTCTTTAGGTGTAATTATTTTTTATCTTTTTTCAAGGCAAAATCCTGATAAAAATAATTTTTTAAACCTTTGGGAATCTTACAAAAAAAATCCCTTTGATTTAGATTGTATTCCAACAGATATGAAAAATTCTTTTATAAACCTAATTGATAAGCTAACAAGTGAAAATCCATACAAAAGATACCAAAGCGTACTTGATATAGTTAAAGAACTGGAGAAAATTTGTCGTACCACTTTTGCCCTAAATATTAAACCTTTGGAAAGAATAATAACAAATACTAAACTTATTGGAAGAAAAGAAAATATTTTGCAGCTGTATAATTGGAAAAACAAAATTATAAACAACAGTACAAAAAACAGGATTTTTTGCATACACGGGGATGCAGGTATTGGAAAAACTAGGCTTTTGAAGGAATTTTCCTTCCACATGAATATGGATAAACTACTGGTTTTATCAGGCGTGTCATTGGATAATGATAAAATTAATTACGAGCCTTTTATACAAATTTTAAAAAAAATTATTCCTTTAGCACACAACGATATTTTGGAAAAGTACGGTCCTGAATTGGTTAAAGTACTACCTGATGAAAAACTTTTAAAGGACATAATTCCGTCCCCTCCTTTATCTCCTGAAAAGGAGAAACTACGTTTAAAAATAGCTATAACCGCTTTTATTTCAAATGTACTGGAAAAAAGACCTACCATAATGATGTTTGATAATGCACATTTACTGGACGAGGCTAGTTTTGAAGTTATAGATTATCTTGCAAATATTAACAAGACAATACCCCTTTGCATAATACTTTCTTATAGAAAAAAGGAACTGGAAAAAAATAAATTTGCAAATGATTATATTAAAAAATTTCTAAAAGCCCAAATTGCCATAGATATGCCGTTAGGTAAATTTGGATTTGAAGAGACAAATAAGTTTATCCAAAAGCTTTTAGGCATTAAATATTCCCCTACTGCCTTTTCCACAGAAATTTTTAAATATACTGAAGGAAACCCGGGCTTTATAATTGATGTTATTGCAGCTCTATATAAAGACGGTAAATTATACATGGACTCTTATGGCGACTGGTGTACTGACTTTGATGATAATGCAGACTACTCCATGCTTTATATACCTTCAAGCAAAAAAGAAGCAGTACAAAAATATATTGGCAATTTGAAAGAAGACTCTTATAAAGTTTTAGAGCCAATTTCTGTTTTTAATACACCTGTATATTTTCATGTCCTTGAAAAGGTTTCTAAAATTGAACAAAATACATTAAAATCCATCCTTGAAGAATTAATATCTTACCAGCTAATTGAAAAAAGACTGGCGGACTTAGGGTATACCTATACTTTTCATTCTAAAAGCCTTAAAACTGAAATATACATAAAGATAGATTCAAAAAGGAAAAAGGAACTTCACCGGCAGTACGCAATGATTTTGGAAAGTATTTATTCTATAGAAGAAAAAATTAATACAGATGAACTAATCTATCACTATACACAGGCGGACAGCAATGAAAAAGCTTTAGAACTAATTATAAAAGCTGCGGAAAAAATGTTAAAGCTTCACATCAGTGCCCAGACAATGGCATACCTTAAAAGGGGTATTGAGCTGTCAAAAAAAATTTCCTCTGTAGAACACACCATTAAAATTCTTCTGATGATGGGGGAATTATACCGTAAAAACGGTGAAAACCAAAAGGCTTTTGACTGCTATAATGAGGCTTTAGAATATGCAACAAATATTGACGATAAAATCACCATTGCAAAAGTAAAAGAAATGATAGGGGCACTGTACACCAGGAAAAATGATTTTAACAAAGCCCTTGACCTTTTAAATGAATCCCTTTCACTTTCAAAAGAAATCGGGTATGTGGAAGGATACTTAGAATCCCTTAGAAGAATATGCTGGATATATATTTTTAAAAGAAAAAATTCTGAGGCAATTGATATAATTAATAATGTCCTCAATGAATATCCTGATGAAAAATACTCATATTATCATGCATCTTTATATAATGTATTAGGAACTCACTATTTAGAAATTGGAAATATTGACAAGGCTATTTACTGTTATAACAAAAGTATAGAACTTTTTAAAAAGTCCGGTAACAATGTTGAAATTGCATATCCTTTAAACAATATTGCCACTGTATTTGCTGAGTTTTTAAATGATAATGAAAAGGCACGGGAATACTTTCAAAAATCCCTTCAAATAAATATAGACAATAATTTGGTTGAAGGCATCTCAGGCTGCTACGACAATTTAGGCGAAATATGCAGGTTAGAAGATGATTATAAGAATGCGTTAAAATACTATTTTAAATGTGAAGAAATTTCCAAAGAATGTGATTTGAACTCAATTCTCTTTGGAGTATATAAAAATATTCTTCTTGCGTTTTTGGAACTGGATGAGTATGAAAAATCCCATGACTATCTACTAAAGGCTAAGGCTGAAATAAAATCAAATGCTGACAGGGGCTTGGATTTACAAATTTTTTATGAATACGCCACCAGGTTTTACTATGAAATTGGAAGCTTCAAAGAAGCAAGAGACCATGCTTCTTTGGGAATAGAAATATTTAAAAACTCAGGGGCGTTAGAAAGCATATCTATTTATAGCATTAAAATGTTGTCAGAGTATTTTATGTCCCCTGACAGCGGTATAGACAGTCTTTTTACTGAATTTTATAATTTTCTTCCTAAGTACAACAGCTGCCCTTCCCTAAAAGAAAAAAGAGAAACCCTGCACAGGGTTGCAAATGTTTTTATTGAAGAAAAAAAATATGAAAATGCTGTTTTGCTCCTCAATGAAAGTAAAAACTTAAGTGATAAAATAGATACAAAACGGCTTAAAATAGAATATTTAATTGCCCTTGGCGCTGCAACAAGAGGCAGGGAAGGAGTTGAATATATTAATGAAGCCCTCAATTTAAATGAGGAATATAAATCCCTGCGCATGGAGTGGAGAGGATACAAAGCACTAGGTGACATCTTTTTTGAAGAAAAAAACAATAAATCCGCATACTTTTATTACATGAAAGCTTTAAATACATTGTATTCTCTTGTACAGCATGTTCCTGAAAAATATAAGGAAGCTTTCCTGTACTCCCATTACAGATATATTCCACGTGAAAAGCTTTTGTCTATACGTTTAAATTGGCTATCAGAATATAAGGATTATGTAAATAACCAGATGAATAAAAAATTATGCAGCAATTTTAATGAAATTGAATCTTTCTTTGAAATTGTAAACTCCGGATTTTCATTACTTCCTGAGGAAATGCATTTTAAAAATTATTTAGACAATAAAGGCTTAGGCAGAATTAAAGATATTTTTGCTAATTTTTCAAATAACCATATGCAAAACTTAAAACAAATCCTGGAATTCTCTTATGAATTGACACAAGCAGATACGGGGTGCATACTTAAATACAATGACAATATGGAACTGGATGTATTTGTAAAGCACTATAGTGGCAACACTTTTCATTACTATCAATATGTAATTGAACAAGCTGCCGGAAATCCCAAAGGTATCTTTGTATCAGACGTTTTAAACAAAAAAATCGGAAACACTGATATCGCTCTTCCCGGGAAAATAAAAGCAGTTATTTGCATACCTTTACATATCTCTGATACAGAGAAAAAACATTTTAAAGAAAAAAGAAAATACGCCCAAAACTCAAATCTGGATGTGAAAGGATATATTTACCTTTCAACTAATAATATATTTAACAGATTTACATGGGATAATTTTGATATTATTAATATTCTCTCAAAACAAGCAGCTATAATTATTGACAACTATAATTTAAAACTTGCCTCATCCATTGACAAATTAACGGGGGCTTATACAAGAAAACATTTTGAAAATAATATTGATGCCTATCTAAATAAAGCTTACAAAAGCAAACAGCCTTTGACATTTATAATGGCTGATATTGATAAGTTTAAAAATGTAAATGACAACTTTGGCCATCAAAAAGGCGATGAGATATTGGCAAAGGTAGGGGGCATCATTTTAAACAATATCAGGTCAACAGATATGTGCTGTAGGTATGGGGGGGAAGAATTTATAATTGTTCTCCCAAATACCGGTTTGAAGGATGCAGAAATGATGGCAGAAAAGTTAAGAAGTGCGGTGGAAAATGCACACCTTATGGGGAAGACAAACAGCCTTACTATAAGCCTTGGAATATCATCCTACCCTAAACACAGCCAGTTAAAGGAGGAACTTATAGCCAAAGCTGACCAGGCACTATACCATGCAAAGGAATCCGGAAGAAACCAGTATTCTGTCTGGACTCCTAAAATGCAAAAAACAAGCAAAAGAATGGACACCCTTGCAGGGATTATTACCGGAAATGTGGTACAGGATCAGCGAAATGTTCTTGCAATGTTGGAAATAAATAATATAATAAATAGTAAAGTAAGTACCGATATAAAAATATATAATATTCTTAAAAAGCTAATGGATATATTTGAGGCAGAATACTGTGCTTTTATAAAAATTTTAAGTTCAGGTTCAAGAAAATTTAAAACATATGTACATCATAAAGGAACGCCCCAATCAGATGACGGGGAGAGCTATAATGAAAAAATCGTAGAAAAAGCAATTAAAACCCAGACCGGAACATATATGCTTGATTGGGAAAATGTAAATATAATTGACTCAGAATCCGGGGAACCAATATTAAACTCTGTACTTGTTGAACCTATAATAAAAAACGAAAGTGTAAAAGCTGTATTGTACTTGTCCTGTCCTATGACACGAAAGGAATATGGATTTAACGAGCTGAATTTTCTCAGCGCTTTAGCCAGCTTCATTTATCCAATAATATAAAAGTGTTTTATACTTAAAAGCCCTCTTATGTTTATATAGATAAAAAATATGCTCCTCTTTGAAACCTTATAAAAAGAGGAGCATATTACTTTTCTTAATTTTTTTAAAAACGCAAATAGTCTATATAAAAATCAGTTTGGCCTATGCTTCCTGACGGATAATAGAACTTAACTCCAATTTCACTTACATCATATAGATCTGGTATGCCATTTAAATTTAAAATCAGAGTGTGTTTACTGCCCGGCTGGATTGTTGTTTTACCTGTAGAATATTCTTTATCAGTTACTATATATAGAACTGCTTGTACTTCACCTCCAAAGCTGCCTCTGTCAGAAATATATACATCCACCTGCAGCTTGCTTTTTTGGCTAATATTAAGTCCTGTATAATCCCTTCTGTACATATGAATCATTCCGCCGTCACCTGACAGTGAAATATTAGGACTTGCCAGGGACTTATTCCCGCTGGAGGCCCAGGCATCTGATGTATGCGGGTTTGGGGCTTTCCATCCGTTTTCACCGTTCTCCCAATCTTCCAATACACTTCCGGTTACCGGCTCTGGCGTAGGTTTTTGCACTTGTGTTGGAGTTGATGTTGGTACAGGTGTTGGTGTTGGTGATGGCACAAGTGTTGGTGTTGATGTTACTGTTGGCACCGGTGTTGGCGTTTGTATTGGAGTAGATGTTGGTGATGGTTTTGGTGTTGGTGTAGGTGTTGGCGTTGGCACTAAAGTAGGTGATGGTGTTGGTGTCACTGTTGGCACTGGTGTTGGCGTTTGTATTGGCACTAATGTTGGTGTTAGCGTTGTTACCAACGTAGGTGATGGTGTTGGCGTCACCGTTGGCACCGGTGTTGGTGTTGGTACAGGTGTTGGCGTTGGCACCGGCGTTAGGGTTGGTGTTGATGTTGATGTTAATGTTGGTGCTGATATTGGTATAGTGGTTGATGCCGGGGTTGGTGTTGGAGTTGGTATTACTTCCGGTGATGATATTGTCGTTGGCTCCGGTGCTGGTGTTGATACTGAAGTTGGCATTGGTACCACATCCGGCACCGGTGTTGATGTTATCACCAGCGTTGATATTGGTGATGGGGCTGGTACTGAGCTTGTATCAATTATAATTTTTGATTCTAAATCAATTTCCTGTTTGTCAATAATTTCAAATAATTCATGTACGGTTTTTTCTGCAATTAAATCCAATGGCATATCAAACTGTTTATTAACTTCTAAATAAACAGTATATCTTCCCATTGAAACATTGTGTTCTAATGCCTTTTCCCTTATACTTTTATCCACTATAATGCCTTTTACACTAATATTTTCTCCAAATGTAGCTAAAGAATCTTTGGCGTCTAATAACTGGTTAATAATCTTTTCTTCATTGGCGGCATTGTTTTCTGCATTAAGTGACGCAGATATAAATACAGCCATTTTTTCTCCTAAATCTCTTTCATCTTTTAGCTTTCCTACCACCATTTCAAGGGCATTGGCAAAATATATCCCGTCTAATTCCATGTCTTCAATTGCAAAGTCATCATTATCATTTAATAACGTTACCTTATTTACTGTACCATTCTCATCTAAAGTAAATGTAATGCTCGGGTTAATATCCACATCCACGTATGCGAATTCTCCCAGTCCTTTTGGTTTTCCATCTCCGGTATAGAAAAACTCTACAATTGCAAAAATCATTATAAAAGCTGCTGCTACTCCTGCTATTCTTGTAAAATTCTTTATTATTTTTTTCCTGTTACTTATACGGGTAAACCCTTTTATTTTATCATCTTTTGACTGTTCCTTATCTCCACCCATGCCTGATACGCGGGTAAAACCTTTTATTTTATCACCATTTAACGATTCCTTATCTCCCATGCCTGATATGCGGGTAAACCCTTCTATTTTATCACCTTTTAACGACTCCTTATCTCCCATGCCTGATATGCGGGTAAACCCTTCTATTTTATCACCTTTTAACGATTCCTTATCTTCCATGCCTGATATGCGGGTAAACCCTTCTATTTTATCACCTTTTAACGACTCCTTATCTTCCATGCCTGATATACGGGTAAACCTTTCTACCCTGCTGCTTTTTGATGAATTTTTCAACTGTGAATCTTGTATCCCCTCATCATAGACAATAATGTCTTCTGTTGAAAACTCAATTTCATCCCCTACAATCATACCAGCCCGTCTCTTAATACGTACAAATTCGTACTCTTTTACCATTACAAATGCTTCTTCATCTGTTATTTTTACTATCTTTCCTTTATACATAAATAATGCACCTCTATTTTATATATCGGCAACAGATAAACGCTTGATAACGGCGTATTCCTTGTAAATTACAGGTTATAACCTATATTTGTACCAAAAAAGTCTGCCACATATATAATTTTTGTGGCAGACTTTTTTAGCATGACCTGTTGCATGTATTTTTGTTATAAATGTGAATATGGTTTTATTCCTTTTCTCTTCTTTTTAGACGATATTCACGCCTTTTTTCTGCTTCTTTATAAACTCTTCTTTCTTCTTCTGTCTCTAAAATAAGGGGCGGCACCTCTGTAGGCTTTCCATCGTCGTCCAAAGCTACAAAAGTTATAAAAGCTTTATTTGTAAGTATGGTATTGCCTGTCTTCATATTTTCAGCGTAGACATCTACACTTACCTCCATAGAAGTCCTTCCCACCCAGGTGAGCCTTGCTTTTAATATTACCATCTCTCCTAAGCGCACAGGATGCCTGAAATCAAGACTGTCTAATGCGACAGTGGCAACTACTTTATTAGAATGCCTTGATGCAGCCAAAGCACCTGCAATATCAATCCAGTGCATCAGCTGCCCGCCTAATAAGTTCCCTAAAATATTTGTATCGTTAGGAAGCACTAATTGTGTCATTTCTATCTCAGACTGACCGGGAGTCTTCCCTTTAAGGTGCTTTTTATGCTCATTTAAATCTTTGTCCATCCGTCATTCTCCTTATCCTTGTGTATTTATATTAATCTTTCCCTTCTTTTTGCATATTGTATCAAAAAATATAATTGAATTTAAATGAAATATTTAAAGACTTTAGGACTTTAAAAAATTTTTAAGATATGAATTAACAAAAAATTAAGTATAAAATTTTGAGTTATTAAAGATACATTTATCAATAGATTTAAGTAAAAGATACCATTTTTGCTGATAAAAAAACACAACATCCTTCTAAGACATCTTTAGTCTGAAGAATTGATTATTTTACGGAATGTTTTGACCTTCAAACTGAAGGTTTTTTTTAAATTAAATGAACATAACAGTAAAATCAGGACAATGTTATTCCAACAGAATTTATCAGGTAATTAAGCCTGTCACTATCTAAACCTTCATTTATTCTTATACCAGCTATGCTGAGCAAGCCCACATGGTAAACAGGAACCTGTAGAACACTTTCTAAATAAGAAGTCAGTCCTTTAAGTTGGGAACCACCACCTATTATATATACTTTCCCCACCTTATCTCCAAAACATCTTTTTTCATAAAACTCAAAACATTGAAATATCTGTCTTACTATTTCGTTTATGACACCTTTTATGCTGTTGTGAATCTTTACCTGTTCTTCGTCAAAGCTTAAATCTAAAGGTGTCAGCCCTTGAATCTTTTTAAGCCTTTCTGCTTCATCCAATTTTACATGGTTGCTTTCTGCTATGGCTTCGTCTATATTGCTGCTTCCTTTTAATATAACTTTATTAAATTCCAAAACCCTGTCCTTTAATATGTTAACTATTGTTGTTTCAGAACCAAAGTCTATAACAGCAAGTGTACTTTGGTCAAGCTTTGAGTATTTGTTTCTCTTAAACCATGTATCGCTTTCAGTGGTTATTATATCCCTGTTAAAAAACTTGGCAGCACTATTAGCCGGAATATCCACCGATATAGGCTTTAATCCCAACTCTACCAGTATATCTATGTAGCTTTTTATAATATTTTTTAAAACAGCGGTAACAAAAACCTTAACCTTCGGAACTCCATCATCTTTTATTTCTTTTAAAACCTTATAATCGATTTTGTGGGCATCTAAATCAATAGGCATGCTTTGAGAAATGGTCATTCTTACAGTGTTGTCTAAATTCTCACCCGGGATATTCTCCACCAAAAAAACACGGGATATTATGTTAGTACCTGACATAACAATTTTGGCATTCTTGGTCTTCACACCTATTTCTTTCAATACCTTGCTTATTTCATTGGTGACAGCACGGACATCTTGAATGGCACCATTCTTAATAGAGCCCTTAGGTGTGGAAGCTATACCAAAATTCTTTATAAAAATCTCCTTATTCCTGTTTACTTCTACTTCTACAATTTTTATGTTCCTGAAACCGATGTCAATACTTAAAAGGTTGTTTTTTAAGAAAGGTATAGTCACCATTGTATTACTCCTTAAGTATTATAAATTTTTATATGATTTTGTTCCTATATAATATATCTTATCACCCATGCATATTAAAATCAATAATTTTGATTGAACTTACATATAAAATTAATATAATTTTTTTGTTTTTCTTTTTTTTGCCTTACAAAGTTAAATTCCGTTTCTTTATATTTATAGTACTGATATTTTGCAAATATTCATATAATAAACTAATTATCTCATCTTTTGAGTCTGATTTAAAAATTTTGTCCTTTAAATCAGCTGATTTATACATACCTTTCATGTACCAGGCAATATGTTTTCTCATTTCCTTAACGGCTTTATGTTCACCTTTAAATTCAATCATCAGGTTAAAGTGCTTTATTATCATGGATATTTTTTCTTCGCAACTTATTTCTTCGTCTGAATTTTGAAGTATATTCTTAAAAATCCATGGATTTCCCTGTGCTCCCCTTCCAACCATTATGGCATCACAATTTGTTTCCCTGAACATTTTTTTTGCATCCTCTGATGAAAATATATCCCCGTTTCCAATCACCGGAATGCTCACCGCTTCTTTTACTTTTTTTATTATTTCCCAATCTGCCTCCCCTCTGTAAAACTGCTCCCTGGTCCTGCCATGGACTGTAACTGCCTTAGCACCGTTTTCCTCAGCAATTTTTGCAATTTCAACGGCATTTACTTTTGTATCGTCCCATCCTTTGCGAATCTTAACAGTTACAGGTTTTTCAGATGCCTTTGAAACTTCCTTTACAATTTCCCCTGCCAGGGAAGGCTGAAGCATAAGTGCACATCCCTCACTATTTTTGGTTATCTTAGGGGTAGGGCACCCCATATTTATGTCAATTATGCAGGCATTGCTGTCATTTAAAAGCTCTACAGCCTTTGCCATAACATAAGGCTCTGAACCAAATATCTGAATAGCGCAGGGTTCTTCTCTTTTATCAATGAATGTAAGTTTTTTTGTCTTCTCATCTTTATAATAAAGCCCCTTTGCGCTGACCATTTCAGTATACGTAAAACCACAGCCCTGTTCTTTACACAAAAGCCTAAATGGCATATCTGTAACTCCTGCCATTGGGGCTAAAAAAACATTGTTTTTAAATTCAATATTTCCTATACGCATTTCATCCCTCCACACTCTATTTTACCATATTAGCAATTTAAAAATCATTTTTATCTTTAATTTTATTTTTCATTAATTTAATTTTTTTAATTTGTTCACAACTTATTCACAGCATCTATGCTATAATATTATAAAGACAAATAATTTCCTTTAAAATAAATTTCTCTTGGGGGTAAAAAGCCTATGAAAAAAGTTTTAAAAGAAATACTAAGCTGGACACTACACATAGTTATTGCCGTTGTATGCGGTCTTGCAATAAATATTTTTATCCTTCAGCCTACACAAGTTCAAGGAATATCAATGGAATCCACGTTGACGCAAAATGACAGGGTAATAATAAATAAACTTATGCATACCTTAAGGCAAGAACCTGATTATGGCGATATTGTTGTTATTGACAGCCGTGTACACCGTCCCCGTTCAATAAAAGACGATATTATGGACAGCATTAAATATAATGCTATTTCATATTTTTTCACAGGAGAACAGGAAGAAGTGCTTTGGATTAAAAGGGTTATTGGAAAAGAAGGGGATGTGCTGGAATTCAAAGACGGTAAAATTTATAGAAACAACGAATTGTTAGAAGAACCCTATATTAACGAACCTATGTATCCAAGCGGGAATTGGACTGTAACGGTACCTGAGGGACATGTATTTGTAATGGGTGATAACAGGAACCACAGTAAAGACAGCCGGGCAATAGGTGCTATCCCGCTGGATCATGTACTTGGTAAATACCTTTTTAAATTTTAATAAAATGCCGAAAAAAGAGAGACATTTAAATGTCTCTCTTTTATTTTATCCTTAATTTAAATATTAAAAAAACAGTCCCACCATTTATCATTTACAGACTGTTAAATATAGATTCTTCTCCTATGTATTTTTTAAAAGAGAGATTTATTAAAGACTTTTCTTGATTTTCCTCAATAAGCTTCATTGCTTCATCTATTTTATAAAAATTATCATTTTGTTTTTGGGCTTTCATTATATACCATGTGATTTTATCGCAGAAAGGTTTTTGACGTGGATTTGAAGAATACTCGTAATTCGTGTAACCTGCCGTCGAAACAAACTCAGCTAATATACCCGACTCTTCCATCTTCTTCTTGACAACTTCATTAGAAAGCTGACCTTTGCTAATCTTGCTTCTTGGCAACATCCATTTGCCGCCTTCTCCTTTTGAAAGAAGAACCCTGTCGCCTGAGAATACTACTCCGCCGGCATAATTTCTGACAATCATAACTAAAACCCCTTTCGTATTAAACTTGATAATTTATTCCATTCCCCTAAAAAGTTTATTAAGACTGGCTTTTAGAGAAATTTGTTTCACTTATCGTTTCTTACGTCGGGCTGTTATTTTGAATTGTATATATAAATGTCTCATTATATATTATAATACTACAGAACTGGTTTTTATTCAATTATTATTAAAAATTATTTCTAATACTTTTCACATTATTTCTTTTTTATAAAAACTATATATAAAAACTAAAATAATCTAAATAAAACTATAAATAATTTCGATACATGATATGTATAAAATTTTGCATATATACTCAAAAAAAAGAATTATATGCATTTACTACATTAAAGAGGTGATATTCTTGTTTGAGAACAAGATTTTAGGAAATACAGTAAAAAATGAAGATGGCTATGTGTGGATACTGGAGGGAAAAGTATTTGTAAAGGATCCAATTGGTAAAGGCATCCCTCCTGCCCTTAATCCCTGTGAAGGTGTTAAGCTTACTGTAAATGGTGTGGAGACAAGACATCTTGTTATGGTTTCTGAAAAAGATACTATAGAAGTTGAAGCTATTCATGAAGAAAAAGAAATGGAAATAGATATAGAAATATCCCCGGACAATTTAAAAGCTTATATGTCTTTTAAACCCCGCCGCACCGTTAAAAGATATCTAAAAGACTCTTATCCAATGAATAAGCTGGATATATGTGTATATGAGGAGGAAATTTACAAAAAAAGCGATGTAAATGAGCTTCTGAATATAATAAAAGAACAGGGTATTGTTTATGGGATAAAGGAGGATTTAATAAGAGAAATATTCGAAAATAACAAAAAGGGCAGATTCCTTATAGCAGAAGGAAAAGCCCCCATAGATGCTACAGATGACACCTTAGAATGCTTATTAACCATCAGTGATAAAAAAGATATTGGTGAAAACGAAAATATTGATTATAAAAATCTCATTACATATATATCTGTAAAACCAGGAGATAAAATTGCCCGCTTAATTAGGGGCTTTAGGGGTGAAGAGGGAATATCTGTGCTAGGTGTCCCTATTGAACCAAAGGAAGCCCGCAGAATAATTATTGAAAGCAATAGTAACATTCAATTTGATGAAGAAACCAATTTAATAATAGCTAAAAAACACGGAACCCCCGAAAAAAAAGAAAACGGCAATGTAATAACTTATGATATACGTGAACAGTTAAAATTAAATGAAGTAAGCTTAAAAACAGGAAATATAAATTTTAAAGGTGATGTGGAAGTAATAGGCAGTGTACATGAGGATATGGAGGTAATTTCCACCAATAATATAACTGTATTAGGAGATGTAAACTTTTCAAGATTGTATTCCGGGAATGAAATAGTTGTTAAGGGAAATGTTATTTCCAGCAAGTTAATTTCCGGAGACACCTCACTAGCACTAAAAACTCCTGCCACTGAAGTACAGAGAATTATTTGGGAAATAGAAGACCTTATTTCAAATATTAAAAATTTTTCTCAAAATGAGTTTGAATTTTATAATATATCAACTTTCCCGAATACAGTGTTTTATTTGCTGAATACAAAAAACAGAAAACTTTCCACCACTATATATGATGTAATCCGCAATTTAAGAAAAGGTAGTTATGATATCGATGATATTTCCATATACAAATTGGTGGAAAAATGCAAATGTTTTTTAGGAAATTATAATGAAATTACAGATTTAGACTACATATATGGAGTAATTGAATCTATCAAAAATACCTATTTCATAGAAGGAGAACGCAAAATTTCCGGCAACATTTCTTTAACAGGGGCACTTAATTCAGAAATACAGTCTTATGGAAACGTAATTATATCAGGTAAAACCTGTTTTAACACCAAAATTTTTGCCGGCGGTAAAGTATCCATATTAGGAAACTTAAGGGGTGGAAGGGTGGAGTCTGAAAAAAGTGTAGAAATAAATAACGCTGGGACCAGTATGGGTGCTAAGACTTTTATCAGGGTGCCTGATAAGGGTTTTATAAAAATGAGAATTGTCTACCCTGATACTACAATTATGATTGGAAGACATTCATATAAGTTTATAAATTATCAGACAAATATTTATGCAAGAGTCATTAAAAATAAACTTATTTTTAAATAAACAACCAGGGTTAAGGAGGATTTTTAAATATGGAATCTTTGACAAAATACATGAATAAAAAATTAGCATTGGAAGTGGTAGATAATAACGGTGAAAAAGTAGGACCTTCTTATACTACAGAAATTGTCCATGTGAACACTCCAGAGGAAATAGATATACTAGCCCCCTCTTTTGACAAGTACACCATACCACTTCCGGCTGAAACAAAAATTAAAATATTTTTAGAAACACAGCCGGCGAGAAATATGTGCTTAAATGGTGTAGTTGTTTCTAAATCCGCCGGTGAAAATGAAATATTGCTAAAAATTAAATTAGACAGTGAAAATAAAGAAAGATGTCACAGCACATTAACAGTCAAAACAGACTGCAATTTAAAAGCAGAATATCTTCAGATTAATTTAAAAAACTATGAGGAATTTAACCTGGCAAAAGTGATAAATATAAGCAAATACGGCCTGACTTTACTGCTAAATGAAGATTTAGAGCTCCATGAGCTTATTGATATTTACATTTGGATTAGCGACACTAAAATTATAAATGCAGTATGCGTTGTAACGAAAAAAAAGCTGTTGCAAAATACAAACGTCTATAAAAATGAATACAAATACCAGGCAGAGCTAGAATTCACTGAAATAACCCAGCCTGCCAGAGACGTCATAATAAAATATATTTTTCAAAAGCAAAAAGAATACCTTAAAAAAAAGATGAATTAGTTTATACAAAATACTTTTTTATTGCACCTGTTTTACTCTTGTTTATTTTTGCAACAATTTCAGTTCCTTGTTCTTTATGTTCCTCACTTAGTATTTTCCCGTTTTGATGCAGGTATGAAATTACCCAGCCTTCAGCATATGGTACAAATAATTTTACCTCAACCTCATTCTGGGGCAGTGCATCTTTTATCCCCTTTTTCAATTCCTCAATGCCGTCACCGTTTACTGCTGAAATCTCAAAGCACTTGCCGTTTTTATTTATTATGCCGGGTCTTGTGTAAGAAGAAACCTTATCTATTTTATTAAATGCCATTATAACAGGTTTGTCCAAAACTCCCAAGTCTTCCAAAATACTGTCCACCACTTTAACTTGTTCCTCCACTTCTTCACTTGATACATCCACTACATGAATGAGTAAATCTGCATACACCGCCTCTTCTAATGTGGATTTAAATGCTTCTATAAGGTGGTGGGGCAGTTTTCTTATAAACCCTACTGTGTCAATAAGCAGTGCATATTTCCCATCCTCTAATGGGAGCCTTCTTGTGGTAGGGTCTAAAGTTGCAAATAATTTATTTTCTGCAAATACGTCTGCATCACATAATTTATTCATAAGGGTGGACTTTCCGGCATTTGTATATCCCACCAATGCAATAACAGGCACATCCCTGTCACTTCTGGCACTTCTTAAGGAATTTCTCCTGCTTTCTATTTGCTCTAATTGTGAATTTAAATATTTTATCCTGTTTCTTATATGGCGCCTGTCGGTTTCAAGCTTTTTCTCCCCGGGTCCTCTTGTACCTATACCTCCCCCAAGCCTTGAAAGCTGCCTTCCAAGCCCTGAAAGCCTTGAAATTCTGTATTTTAGCTGGGCAAGTTCCACTTGGTATTTCCCTTCTTTGGATCTGGCTCTCTGGGCAAATATATCAAGAATCAGGCTGGTTCTGTCTATCACCTTGATACCGACAACACTTTCTATATTATTTATCTGAGAAGCTGAAAGTTCGTCATCAAAAATAAGTAAATCTGCATGGAGAGCCTGGCATATAAGTGCTATTTCTTCAAGTTTTCCCTTCCCCACATAGAAGGCCGGGTCTTTTTTGGGTCTTGTCTGAAGTATTTTTTTCAGCACAATAGCACCTGCTGTAATTGCAAGCTCTTCCAGTTCAGCCAGTGACCTTTCACCATAACTCATCCCGTTAATTTTATCTTTGGATGTACTTTCTAATCCTACAAGAACCGCCCTTTCACTTTCCTCTTCATTCTCATACAGTAAATCTGTCTTTTCCTTGTCTATTTCATATATATAGTCCATAAGTTTATTAATTTCATCGTCGTCTTTTCTAAAAGGGCCGAATATCTGGGACTCTCTAAACTCCCCGTTTTCATCCCTTTGGGGAAGGGCTGCATATATCTCATCCGCTTCTCCGTCCCTTACACCAATGGCAATCATGGCATCTAAGCGCAAATCTATCATGGAGCTTATGTCAACTGCTGAGACCATTCCCCCG
Source organism: Acetivibrio saccincola (assembly GCF_002844395.1). Taxonomy (NCBI): domain Bacteria; kingdom Bacillati; phylum Bacillota; class Clostridia; order Acetivibrionales; family Acetivibrionaceae; genus Acetivibrio; species Acetivibrio saccincola. The sequence goes on from NZ_CP025197.1 coordinate 3,254,507, forward strand.
CCACTTGGATGTGTATGGACGCACCTTATTCCGGAAAGCCTTTTAAGGCTCCTTTTTCCCTCAACAAATGGAAGGGAAACAGTACTGCTGTCCCCAACGCTTATGTCCGTTATATTTCCTTTCCTGTCAATATATACTGCTATTTCACGGTTGATTTTTTCTGTCAGCACCGCCATTTTAGAGGCAAGGTCTTCTGTAATTAAAAAGCCGCCGGGAATCTTAATATCGTATATTTTTTCAATTTCCTCTAAAACTGAATTCTTTAGTGATTCTATATTGCCTCTTATGTTAATGGTTCTTCCCTCCTTATTATACAACCCCGTATTATATAAAATTATATAATGCTGTATTATATAACCCCGTATTTTTTCCCTGCAGCTTCTAAGGCATTAAGCGCTTTATCCAAATGTTCCTTAGTGTGGTCGCACATCAGGCTCATTCTGATTCTTGAAAGCCTCTTTGGTACTGCAGGATACAGAACAGGGTTTACATATATATCGGCATCATGGAGGTACCTGCACATTTCCCTCACTTTCAGCTCATCCCCTATTATTACAGGGAATATAGCCGTCTCAGAATTACCAAGGGAAAACCCTAAATTTTCTAGATTTTTCTTGAAATATCTGATGTTATCCCACAGCCTTTCCCTACGGTCCGGCTCATTTTCAATTACATTCAGTGCTTCGGTAATTGAAGCTGTAGCCTGGGGGGTCATTGCAGTGGAAAACATATATGTCCTGGAATAAAAGTTTAAAAGACTCACCAGTTCCTTATTTGTAGCAATAAATCCACCCACACCTCCAACAGCTTTTGAAAATGTGCCGGCAACAATATCCACTTTTCCTTCCAGATTGAAATATTCCGGTGTTCCCCTGCCATTTTTACCTATAACACCTGTGGCATGTGCCTCATCCACCATGACATATGCACCGTACTTTTTGGCTATTTCCACTATTTTGTCAAGGGGGGCTATGTCCCCGTCCATTGAATAAACACCATCAACCGCTATAAGCTTTGTCCTGTATTTATCCTTTACCTTTTTTAACACACTTTCCAGACTGTCCATATCATTGTGTTTAAAAAATTTAACATTTGTGTTTTTACACCCGTCAATTATACTGGCATGAACCAGCATGTCAAGGATTGCCACATCCTCTTTGTGAAGCATTGAAAGGAGTGTCCCGGAATTTGAACCAAATCCTGAAGTATATATAATTGCAGCCTCACACCCTTTAAAAGCTGCAACCCTTTCCTCTAGTTCTATGTGTATATCCAAAGTTCCTCCTAAAAGAGGTACACTTCCGGCACCTGCCCCGTACTTCTCTAAAGCAATCCTTCCGGCTTCTATAACCTTTGGATGCCTGGTAAGGTTTAAATAGTCATTAGATGCCAGATATACCATTTCCTTGATTTTTCCGCTATAGCTGTCCCTGATTTTCCTAACCGGACCTGAGCCTTCAATTGCAACTCTTTTGTAGTGCAAATGCTGCTTTTCTTTAAGGTGTTCTAAAAGCTCGTAGTATTTATTGGCTTTTTCCATTATATCAAGATCATGCATGTTGAAAAAATCTGAAAAACTTAAATTAGCTGAGTCCATTTTTCCCCTCCAACAATTAATATCTTTTTAATAATAAGTTTACAAAACTCAATATCAAAAATTATATATTTTCAATCAGGCTTTAGCAACACTTTTACTGATTTTTCCTTACCTTTTGAAGTTGCCACATCTATTGCCTTTTTATATTCACTTAGTTTAAAAATATGGGTAACCAAAGGCAACACATCTATTTTATCAGATAAAAGCATATCAAGTCCAATTTTATATGTCCTGATTTTCTCCCCTTTAAAAATATCACTTCCATAACAATATATTCCCTTTAGATTTATTTCTTTAAACCAAATAAGGGTCCAGTCAATATCTATATTAGAAGCAAGTCCTGTTAATACAATGGTGGCTCCTGTTTTTGCATATCTTAAAGAATCACTTATGCTTTTTTTAGAACCCACACAATCAAATATCTTATCAAAACCGCCTAATAAATATCTTTCACCCATTATTGGCTTTTGTATGGAAGCTTTGGTTATTTCCGCTATTTCCTCTGTCAAATTTTGTGAGGAAGAATAAATTACCCTGTCTGCGCCATACTTTTTTGCCAGCTCCCCCTGGAAAGGATACCTTGCCATAACAGTTATATCAGCCCTGCATCCAGCATACCTTAAAAATGCCACCATTAAAAGCCCTACAATCCCCATGCCTATAATAAGAACTTTATCAGTATCCTCAGGATAACCTACAAGAGCGGGATGAATAGCTGATGATAAGGGGTCAACAAGCACTGCCTCCTCATTTTTTAGTTTGTCAGGCACTTTAAATAACTGGGACTTGTGGGCAATATAATACTCCCCCCAACTTCCCCCCGTTTCTTTACAAGTCCCGAGCATCATTCCTGTTAAAATACCGCCTTTTGAAAAATTAGAACACTGATTTGTCTTACCTTCATTACAGGCTTTGCATTCGGGAATATTTCTTGTTTGGCAGGTAAGGAGGATATCTGCAACAACCCTGTCCCCTATTTGAAATTCTTTAATATTTGCCCCCTTTTCCACTATGATGCCTATATTTTCATGACCCATTACAAACTTATCTGACACAAAAGGTGAAAGTTCCGGGGTATCATTTAAAAAAACCAAATTGATATCGCTTCCGCAAATGCCCCCGTATATGGTCTTAATCTTTACCCAGTCATCCCCTAAAAGTTCCGGTTCTTTTACTTTTTCATATTTTACACAGGACAATTTCCCGCAATAAAAGTTTTTGTTTATTTTACCTGCCGCTTTAGTGAATATATATTTTGAAACACTGGAGTCAAATGTAACAGCATACATATTAAGTATCATCCCTTCCACCTTGATTTAAGGCATAAAAAAATATCTTTAAAATGTTTAAACCCCTGTAGAGCCAAAACCTCCCCCCCGGTCATTGCCTATATCCTTTACGGAATCCACTTTTACAAAATTGATGCGCGGGACAGCCTGAAGGACTATCTGGGCTATCCTGTCCCCTTTTTTTATTTTGTATGTTCCCTTTTTATTTCCGTCACTATTAGTTTCAATTAGCGGATAATCATTTCTTTCTGAAGTATTGGTGATTATTATTCCCAATTCCCCCCTGTATCCGCTGTCAATGGTTCCCGGCGAATTGGCTATTCTAAGGGGGGTTTTGTAAGATATACCGCTCCTTGGCCTTACCTGTATCTCGTATCCTTTAGGGATGGCAAATTTAATTCCTGTAGGAACTATAACCGTCTCTCCGGGTTCTATTAAAACATCCTCTGCCGCATAGACATCCATCCCCGCATCACCTTCATTGGCATAGGTTGGTATTATGGCATCTTCTCTGCAAATTTCTAAATATACATTTACCTCATTCAATAAAATCCCCTCCTAAAGTACACCCCTTAAAAAATGTCCTTTTGTAAATCCTTTTTTCTTTATTCCTTCTATTAAGGATTGATGTTTTGAAAATGCATCAGTTTTATTTTGAACCATGTCCCTGTACATACTGACTATATTTCTCATTTTTAAAGGTTCTTCATCTGTAAAAATAAGTCTTAGCACATCAATTCCCCACAAACTCATTTTATCAATATTTTCTGTAAAAAGTAATACCTGTCCGTTGAAAATTGTAGTCCTGCAATCAGTATCATCCATAATAACAGGGAATTTCATGCCTTTTCTGTCCTTTAAATAAAAACCTTCTTCCCTGCACCTTCCCTTACACCCTTCTAAAGCACTTAACGGACAGTACTGGCTTGTCATCAAAGGAATCTTTCCGTAAACCACTATTTCCTTTTGAAAACCCGGGATATCTTTAATGTTTTTTATCTGGTTTAAATTCATCTCATAAGAAAGTACAGTCCCTGAAAATCCTAAGTCTTTTAATGCACAAATGCTGCTGCCGTTAAAAATATTTAAAGAATAATCCCCCATTACTTTTATATTTTCTTTATTTACTTTTTGTATATCTTTTAAAGCTCCGGTATTTCCTATAATAAAACCATCAACCCCTGCATTAACTAAAGCTTTTAACTTTGAATTTACAATGCCTTGGTAATTCCCCCGTGTTATAGGAGGAATGCTTACAAATACTTCTTTAACTCTTTTCTTTATATTAGAAATCATTTTTATATTTTTTTCATCTTGAAAAATCTTTATTGGAAGATACACTCTGTCTGTGCCAACACAGTAATACTCTTCCTTTTCATCTGCTCTATAAAAATACGCAGCTATAACGAGTTCCCTTTCTTTTAAAATTTCTTTATCCCCTATATCTTCACCTTCACATGAGAGATTGTCAAATTCCTTTACAAGCACTCTCTTATACTTATTTTTCTTGTAATGCTCTAATTTTTTTATAGCCTCTCTTCTTAAATTATTTATCTCACTTATAGGTAAAGAAACTCCTTCTTCTAAATTAATTTCTATCTTTTTAAATTCAAAAGCAGTACCCCCTGTTTTTTTTAGCTGCTCTTCTATTCTCTCCTTCGTAAGGGGTCGGTTTATTGCCTTTTGTACAATTTGGCTGCCCACTACTTTATGTTCATTTCCCAAATTGTCCTTCACAGTAAAAATTGCCGGCTGCCCGTGTAAAATGTTAATTTCCCCTTCTATATAAACCTTACGGATATCCTTCCCTGAAAAAGTTTCTTGGGCCTCTTTATTCAGCCTGCTGCTGGATGTCCTGAAGACTTTATCCCCTTTTGAAATATTTCCTCTGATGCTGCCTATAGATACCAGTTCACCTGTATAAGAACTTTTAACATCTCTTTTTCTGTTCTTTATTGAAGTTACAATTGTGCCCGGACTTTCATCTTCACCATTCCAGATTTCAATTCCATCTCCAATGGAAATGTTATCTTTAAGGTTTAATGTAATTGTATTTGAATGCCTGTTATAGGAAATTACATCTCCAATATATATTCCCCAATTTTTAGGTTTTTCAAAGGACATTAAGGATTTTCCTGTCCTTCTTTTAAGATGCCCTTCTGTAAAGCCTCCCCTGTTAAAAATCTGGGCTAAATCCTTTAAATCATCCTCATCTATACAATCTTGATGGTTTTCTTCCCCTTTTAAAATTTTATTCAAATATTTTCTGTATATTCTAACAGTAACAGCAACATATTCCGGACTTTTCATCCTGCCCTCTATTTTAAGGGATTTAACCCCGCTATTTACCACTTCATTTAAAAAATTTAGTGTACATAAATCCTTAGGGCTGAGAAGATATGAATTCCCTAAAACTTTATCATTTTTATCAATCAGCTGATAGTTAAGCCTGCAGGGCTGGGCACATCTTCCCCTGTTTCCGCTCCTTCCCCCTATAATACTGCTCATAAGGCATTGTCCTGAGTAGGAAATGCATAAAGCCCCATGTACAAATACCTCTGTCTCAATGGAAGTATTTCTTGAGATATTGTCTGTTTCCTCTAAAGACAGCTCCCTTGCAAGTACAACCCTGTTAAAACCCAGTTCTTCAAGAATTCTAACGCCTTCCACATTATATACAGTCATCTGGGTACTTGCATGCAAGCTAAGTTGGGGAAAAAATCTCCTTACTTCCCTGGCAAACCCCAAATCCTGTACGATTACCCCGTCAATGCCTGAGTAACATGCTTCATCCAAAAAATTAAGGGCTCTTTTCAATTCTTTATCTGATATAAGGGTATTCATGGTAAGATACACATTTACATCTCTTATATGAGCATATTCTATGGACTGTCTCAATAAATCATTATCAAAATTTTCTGCAAACTGTCTTGCACTAAAATCCTTTCCTCCTAAATAAACAGCATCCGCACCATTTTCAACAGCTGCTAAAAAAGACTCCCGGCTTCCGCATGGTGCAAGAAGTTCAACCTTACTCTTTATATGCATATCTCTCCTCTTTAATTAATTTATTAATTTTATTATTGCCTTTTTTCCCTTTTAAATGAGTTTCTAACTTCATTTAATTCTGCTTCTCTTTTGGCAAGCTGCAACTGGTAATTGGTGTTCTTATTTATTAATACTTCATTTTCATTGGCAAGACTGGTGTTTTCGTCTCTGAGCTTTTGGATTTCTTCCCTCAGGCTGTTTAGCTCCCTGCTTAAATTATCTATATTTTCACATGCTTTAAAATAGTCATCTGCAATATTTATAGCCGCTAAAACAGATGCCATGGAGGTGCTGAGTTTACTATTTTGGTTCATAATTGTATTTAGCTTTTTGTCAACGTAAAGGGCAACTTTTTGTATATACTCTTCAGTTTCTTTTCCCAGAAGGGTATAGTCTTTGCCTGCTATCCTCACATTTACCTTGTTTCTCTCTGCCACAGTTACCAGCTCCTTTTTTGGAAATTAATGCTTACCTTCCCCACAAAAAAGACACATTTTTTAATATTATACTATATTTCGTCATAAAAAGCATTTACAAATTAAAAACCCCTTATTTAAAGAATATTTAAAAAAGAGAATGATATTTTTATCATTCTCTTTTTTACTTTAAAATAAAATTAAGGGGGCAATCTGCCCCCTAATTTTATTATCTAGGTTGTCTTATTGGAGAAATTTCTAATACGTGTCTTGATAGTAGTGAGTAGTCTAAAGTATCGATTTCACCGTCTTGGTTAATGTCAGCAGCTTTTCTGTTTGCATTGTTTACTCTGATTTCAAGGATAAGTCTTGATAGCAATGTTGCGTCTATTGAGTCAATTACTCCATCGCTGTTAATGTCTCCAAGCAATACGTCGCCGCCGTCATCATCATCTTTATCTTCCATAGTATTTCTATATTTCAGATCTGGGAAGTATTCTTCCAATCTGCTTATTGCAAGTGCGTAGTCAACCTGTGCCCAGTAACGGTGGAAGTAAACTTCTGGATCTTCTCCAGCTTCGTAAGCTCTTCTAATTGTGTCATACATTGGGTCATCTTTATATTTTGAACGGATGTCTATGAATTTTACTCCAGGTTTAATTTCGTCACCGTTAGGCATTTTTCCGCTCCATCCTGATGGAACATATATTTCTTGTGAGAAGAAGCGGTGGAAGTCTCCACGGGTTTCAGGAGCCATAACTCCCTTGTCTGTACGGTATATAGTCCAAACAGTGTCAACTATGTCTTTACCAAGTTTTAAAGCTTTATTTGCCAGTTCTGTACGTGAACCCTTATGTCTCTCTACAGCTGCTGCGTATGTAATTAAGCAGTTTGCAAGTGCACCTGCAACTCCAAGGTCTTGTCCTCTTGAAGTAACTTCTACTCTTAGTGAACTGTTAGCTGATCTTCTTCCTGTCCATGTATCTGGCTCTCCGCTCCAGTCTATTCCTGATGGTATGTATATAGTTCCGCCGTCTTCAACTTCAGTTACATCCAGAACCCAAGGTACCCATTTGTCAAGTAATTCTTCTGCCATCTTGTTTCCGGATTCTAAGTATAGGTCAACCATACGAAGCATTGACCATGCCTGCATACCAAACCAAGTGTTACTTCCTGGGTCTGCATAAACAGGGTTTTCTACATATGCCATTCCGTAGAATGTTGATTTTCCGGATGGATATCTTTCGTATCTACCTTTCCATGAGTTTGTAGCTCCACCAGCTATAGCACCGTCAGCTGATTGTAACCATGTATAGAATTCTAATTGTCTCTCTAAGCTTGTCTCCCAGTCTCTCTTACCATTTGCTGACTTAGGAGCAAAATCGCTTTGAGTTGACATAATCCATGCTAAGAATGGGCTCTGGTATCCAAAGTGAGCGTGGCTGCAGCCTATTTTCCATGACCAGTCATACTGTATTCCGCCACCCCATGCTGTATACCATGCTAATAGATAGTGTGCACTGTTATAACCTGTACCAGGTGTTGGGTTACCATCATTTTGAGCTGAACCAATTTCGTAAAAGTATTTATCAAAGAAGTTATTTCTTACAAAGTCTCCCATCTTTGTAGCTTTCTCAACTACAGTTCTTATCTGGCTTTGTTTACCTTGCTCTTTAGCATATTTGTTAGCCCAGTATACACCCTGGATAGTACGTGCTTCTGCGTCAGGAGCATTTGTAAAACGCCACTGTGTTGAGTATGAATTGTCTATAGTAAATAAGTCAAGGAATCCGTTTGGTCCACCATATTTAAATTCTTCAATTGATGGGTGAGGGATTGTTTCCCATGTTGACTCCTGTTCCCCTCTTTGGAAAGTATTGATAAATGTAGCTTCAGTTCCTCTACCAAATCCATACCAGTTGTCAACGTCCATTAACCAGTGCATTAGGTAAATGCTTGGACCATAAGCACTTGTTAAATCATTATGAACAGGGTCGCTTCCCACTGGCTTGTCAAATTCTAATTGGGATGGATAGTAGTCAGGTAGTTCATGCTCAGCAGCGTAAGTAGCAGGGCTGCTAGGATTATAATTTCTCATACCTGCCTGTTGGATACTGTCACTAGGAATTAAGTATTCAAGCACATCCCATGATTTGTTGAAACGTGACCAGTCTCCTGTGAATTTTCCATAAACAGCTTCTAACCAAACATAGTAACTTAATGCTTCACTGGTTGTAACATGTCCATAGTCAGGTGCCTCAGCAAGCATTGTTTCAATTGAGTGGTAAGGAATACCTTCGTCTGGGCTGTAGTAGCCGCTGTTTGTAATGTCTTCATGAAGCTCTAAGAACAAGTCCTTGTATGATGCCCCACTCTTTGTGTGGTTATAAGGCTTGTGCTCAGATGTTCTTCTAATTTCTGCAAATGACGTAATAGGTGTCATAATACTGACAATCATAATTACTGCTAGCAGAATTGAAATTTTTCTTTTCATTCTCACTTCTTCCCCTTTCATTTATACATGTTTGTTTTTAAGTAATATGATGATATAATGCAGTCCTACCTACAATTAAATCATTCCCCCTTTTTGCAGATATTATTTTTTCTACATTAAACTCATCATAAAACTTAAAATTTAACCAAAACACAAAATTGGTAAATTTATAATTCTGCATAAAAATGCAGCAGAAAACAAAGGTAAAGTTATATAAAGGTTATAATATAAAACATATACATAAAGTATATAAAGGCGTTGAAAACTCATTAATTGGAATACTTAAATTAAAATGGATATATTGGTGAGATGAATTATTTCCAAATTGCTTTTAAATCTTAGTTGAACAGACAACAATGAACATTGAACGGACTGTACTTGAAAAAAACATCATTTCTTACTTATACATTACTTCATAAATTTGCACTTCTATAGTGGGATGTTAAAAAAAGACCGGTAAATTTTCAACTTAAACAATATGTAGTAAATATGCCAAAATATTTAATTTTCAATGTTCCACAGGGCAAATCCCTAGTTCTATTTTACATTAAAATAATTAGATAATCAATAAATTTATCATAAAGATAAAAAAGATTATCTAGTTATTGTAAAAATAATACATAATCCTGTATATTAGATTCAATTTTATTATAATACACATCCCATTTATGTGCAAGTAATAATATTCAATTGTCACCGTTTTTGTCTTCCTTATTTCTTAAATAGTTCCCAAAAGCCCTGTCAGCAGTACCTATATGGTGAATTAACCACTCTACAACAAATTTGTTTACCATTGCTACAAACTGAAGGGTTGGTCCTTCACTTTCAAATTTCCTTTTTATTTCTTCAAAATTCTCTACAAATTTTATATGCAGAAGTTTGTGTCCCTTGTACTCAGGATATAGATTTTTTACGTGAAGCTTTTCCTCTGATGTAAAATGAATGTCAACATACTCTTCTAAAAAGTCAATCATTTTAGAAACTTCTTGTCTTCCTTTGTTTTGGGAACATGCATCTAAAAGATCCCTTATCCTTTTAAATAGTTCTTTGTGCTGGCTGTCTATCTCCTCTACACCTATTTCATAGCTTTTTCTCCATTGTATAGACATAATAGCCCTCCTTGGTTTTAATTATTGCTGAGTATCCTCCCTGTTGCCGGATTTATATAAATCAGCCAATATCCAAAAGCCCCATACCTGGGTTTATCCCCTTCTACCTGTGCCCATCTGCAAACTTCCCCAAAGGGGTTTTCGTCCACCCAGTAAAGACCGGGAATCCCGCATACAATGTACTTAAGTTTTTTCTTCCGGTCTTCATACAAGCCCACTATCATGTGCTTATACTTAAAGTACGACATCATTACAAGGGGATTAAAGAGTAAAGGAACTTTTATATTGAATTTATAAAAAATATTATTTAAGTCTGCGGGATTAAGTATCTGCCACCATTTGTAGTCCTTTCTCTCCACCCTGAAGGGTTTGATTTTTTTAAAAAATTTATCAAAATACCCTTCCAGGTTTTTTTCTTCTTCTGAATTCTTAGGGTTTGTATTCTTATCGTTTTTTTCTTCTTCAAACTTAATACCTTTTTCACTTATCCCGGTATTTCCTGTATTACCTATAATACTCTCTTCCTTATTTCCATTGCTGTTTCCGGTTTTATTTTCACTGCCGTACTCATTACCCCTGCCTGTATATTTTATACCGGTATCTTTTATATCATTTTTAATATTTCCTTTATTATTATCTTTATTATTACCACCTTTATTATTATCTTTGTCGCTATCCCCTTTACCATATTTAATACCTGTATCTTTATTAGTCTCTTTATTATCTGTTGCTACCTTATTATTAGCAATGATGTTATCTACTATATTATTCGTTATAGACTCATCTTTTTTAGTCCGTGTTGCACTATTTTCTGTAAAATTTTTATTTTGGGGTATAGCTTTAGCATTAAGACTTCTTTTTAGTTTGCTTCTCCACTCTTTTTTTTTGTCTTTATACCCTGCTAAAGGACATATAATGCTGTCATAAGAAGAGTCCAACAGCAGTGCTGCGGCATTAAAATGTTCGATGGATATGCCTGTACCTCCTACATTGGAAGGGTCAAAATATTTTATAAGTTCCCCTTCCCTTCCTTTAAAGTTAATATAGCCTGGTGAAAAGTACACAACATTTTCCTCATCCACCTTCATAATATATAGTTTGTATTTTAAATTTTCACTTTTCAAATTGGAAACATGACAATCAAGCCTGCCTTTTCCTTCCCTCGCCTCGATTTTTACATAGCCAGAAGGACTGTTGCCTTCTTTAAAGCCTCTGTCTTCCTCATTTAACATAAAAAAAGTTTTATAATATTTAACCATTTACATCCCCCCTTCATATTTATATGTTACTTTAGGAGGGACATTACTATTTTAAATGTAATACTTAAAAAAATCTTTGAAAACTAAAGAGAGCTTTCATAAAGTAAATTAGAAAGCATGGCAAACTGTTGAATTGACAGCATCTCTCCCCTTGTGTTTTCATCCACACCCATGCTTTTTAGAATTTCCTTTATTTCCTCCTTGGATTTGTTAAGCCCTCCTGTATTGTAAAGGGCATTTATTAAAGTCTTTCTTCTTTGGGCAAAAGAACACTTTACAGTTTTAAAAAACATACCTTTGTCTAAGAGTTTTACCGGTGGTTCTTTATTAATAATAAGCTTTATAACTGCAGAGTCCACATCAGGCTGAGGGATAAAACAGTGGGGCGGCACATCAAAAGCCTTTTCCGGTTTGGAATAGTATTGGACAGCCACAGACAGGGCACCATAATCCTTTGTTCCCGGTCCGGCAACTATCCTTCTGGCAACTTCCTTTTGAATCATAAAAACCATCATATCTGCTTTTGTATCTTCTTCTAAAAACTTCATGATGATGGGAGTTGTTATGTAATAAGGTAAGTTTGCAACCACCTTTATATTTGAGCTGTCATATTCAGATGTTATAGCATTTATATCTGCCTTCATTATATCCATATTTATAATTTGTACATTAGAAAAACCACTTAAATTATCTTCCAATGCAGGAATAAGTCTTTTGTCAATTTCTATTGCTATTACCTTTTTAGCCCTTTTGGCAAGCTCTAAAGTCATTGTACCAATTCCCGGTCCTACTTCAATTACAACATCCTCTTGCCCCACATCCGCAGTATTTACTATTTTCTTTACCACATTAAAATCAGTTAAAAAATTTTGCCCTAAAGACTTTGTCAATTGTATATTATATTTTTTAATAGTTTCCCTTGTATTTTGCATATCTTATATCCTCGCTAAATTATTTTGTTCTCACCGGATTTAAGAATTTTAAAAAATATTCATGATAAAATTTAAATTCCACCTTAAATATTTAAGGTGGAATTTAAATTTTTGTTAATCCCTCAATATGTATACCCTGACTTTTCTAACGCCCCATTTTTTTACTTCTTCTGTGCTTTCTTTGTAAAGGTCTATTATATCACCCTTTACAGCACTTCCAATATCAGCAGCCAAGGCATACCCATAATCCGGAGTATCCCCGATACCTTCAATATACAGCCTTGACCCTAATGGAATGACATTAGGATCTACAGCTACAATCCCCGGTCTTACCGGTATACCTGTATATGTAATACCAAAACCAGGGTCGCCGGGTCTCTTACCTGTACACTCATAAGAGGCTGTATACGCTGTAGCCCGCATTTCAAGTACCTTTGAGTACCTGAACCGGTCTCCCCTTGAACTTACATAGCTTGCAACAGTACCATATTCAACAATTTTTTCTGAAGGCTCTGAAACAACGGCCTCGTACATAAGCTGACGGTATACTTCCTTACCGTCCTCGTATTTTACCACATACACTTTTTCTATTTTACCTTCAGTACCTTCTTGAACTACCCTTTGTTCTCCAATTTCCATGTTGCCGTTTTCTCTTTCTATAACTTCATAAGGGATGGTTTCTTCTTCTGTTACTACTTTGTGCTTTACCCTGATAACCTTTACTTCCAGATTCTCTTTTACTTTTTGACTGTAATTAGCACCTTCAATTCTATCTCCTATGCGAAGATTTACAGGTTCCTCTTTTAATGCCTCGCCAACGGTGTCCTTTACAGTCATTAAAGTTATCTTTTTGCCATCCACCTCCACAATTAATGGTACTGCTCTCTTTATGTTTATAATGTTGGTATTTTTCTTTTGTAACTTAGTTTCTAATGGTAAGCTTATGTAATCGTGTTCTCCTATTTCCAGCCCACTTTGATTCAGTATCTCTCCTACGGTAGATTTCATTGTACGCACTACAATAACGTCACCATCTGCATTGATAACTACATCTTTACTTAAGTAAAGACAAGTACCAACAACAGCTGACATAGATACTATGAAAGCTACTATCATTACTGCAAGTGCTTTTAATGAAATATACCGTCTGATACTTTTTCCAAGTAACGGTGACAAATTATCATCCTCCTAATAATTTTTAGGGGCTAATGGTTATTTTATTTCAAATATTTTTTTTTGTCAAATCCTTCTTGTTTCAAAGTGGGCTAAACCTTTACACCACAAGCTTTTCCGTTATTTACTTTTACTTTTTATACAATTCCTCTTAAATCCTCAATATCTAGTTTTGACCAGAAATTCACTGTTTATTCTAAAGTTATTTAATTTTTTTACATTTAGTACAATCCCATGCAATCACTGCCTGACATTCCCTGACCCATACCTGTATAATCCATATTTGGCATACCATAGTACATGCCTGCACAATCCATACCCGGCATCATACCGTGCATCATCATCGGCCAGTACATCATTGGCATACCTGCCATGTGGTGCATATAAGGCATTTGATATGGCATATGTCCCATGTAAGGCATTTGAGGCATACAGGGCATATGAGGAAAACCTCCGTGCATTTGTCCCATGTGCATCTGCGGACATTGAGGTGCCTTTGGGGGGCATTGGGGTACCGGCGGCGGGCATTGGGGCATTTGAAGATTTGCTAATGCTTCCTGTGTCCCGCATTTTTGATTGGGAATATTTTCACCTGGCATTGCTCCGCCTTTAACACTTCTGTTTTTCTCCATAAAACAACCTCCAATACATGATGAATATTATATATCCATTATATGTATTGGAGGTTAATTGGTTACCCTTTCCGGATTTTAAATAATTTTTTAGCATTGGCAGTAGTCTTTTCTGCCACCTCTTCTAATTCCATTCCTTTTATCTCTGCAATTTTTTCTGCAACATATTTTACATAGGCTGAATAATTTCTTTTGCCTCTATAAGGCTCCGGTGTCAGATAGGGACAATCCGTCTCAATCAAAAGCCTGTCTATTGGCACATATTCTGCAACTTCAGCTGCTTTTCTGGCATTTTTAAAAGTTACAGGACCTGCCAGTGAAATGTAGAAATTATTATTCAAAACTTCCCTGGCCATCTCCACACTGCCTGAAAAACAGTGAAAAACTCCTCCCACTTCACCGGCTTTTTCACTTTTTACTATATCAAGAACATCTTTATGGGCTTCCCTGTCATGTATTATTATTGGAAGCTTTAGCTCTTTTGCTAAATTTATCTGCCTTTTAAACCAGAATTTTTGAGTATCCCTGGGGGAAAAATCATAGTGGTAGTCAAGTCCTATCTCCCCAACGGCAACCACCTTCGGATTTTTTGCATAATTTTTTAGCTCCTCCAAAAAATCCTCATCCATATCTTTTGCATCGTGGGGGTGAATACCCACTGCAGCGTAAATTTTTTCAAATTCATTGGCCAAAGAGACGGTCTCTGCCACCGACTTTCTGCTTGATGATGCATTTAATATGTAGCTTACCCCGTTATTAAATGCATCCTTTATAATTTCTTCCCTGTCATTGTCAAATCTTCTATCATCATAATGGGCATGTGAATCAAAAAACATAGTACTCTCCTGTTTTTTATAAATTTTATTTAACTTTAGCTCCTGTTTCTATCATATTGTCAACTGTTGCAAGAACCAGTTCTTTGTCATTTGAAGCGGCAAGAATCATTCCCTGGGATTCAATACCGCGGAGTTTAACCGGTTTTAAATTTGCAACAATTAAGACATATTTTCCTATAATATCCTCAGGTTTGTAATGTTTGGCTATGCCGGCCACCACCTGTCTGGTCTCTTCTCCAACTTCCAGCTTTAATTTTAAAAGTTTGTCGGCTTTTTCAACTTTCTCTGCCTCTAAAACCTTTCCCACCCTAAGGTCTATTTTTGCAAAATCCTCTATAGTTATATATTCTTTTTTGCCGCCTTCATTCTCTTTTTGGGAAGGTTCTTCCTTGCTGTCTTTTTTTATTTTCTTTTCAATTTCTTCAAGCTCTTTCATTTCCTTTTCTAAATCTATTCTAGGGAATAAGCTTTCCCCTTTATTCACCTTTGCACCTTCAGGATAGCCTCCCCATTTCTTTGCACTTTCCCAGGATGTTGCATCACCCTGTGCAAGTCCTAACTGATGCCATATTTTCTCAGGTGTTTCAGGCATAAAGGGCTGTATCAGGATTGAGATAACCCGGATGCTCTCTGCAAGGTTGTAAAGTACTGCAGCAAGCCTGTCTTTCTTTGCCTCTTCTTTAGCTAAAACCCAGGGCATTGTCTCATCTATATATTTGTTTGTCCTGGAAACTGTTTTCCAAATCTCTGAAAGAGCCACATTAAACTGGAGATTGTCCATAAGTTCTTCAACTTTTCCGGGTGTATTCATAACCACTTCCATTAAATCATCGTCAAAATCCCCCGGCTCTCTATTAGAAGGTATAGTACCGTCAAAATACTTGTCTATCATTGCAACGGTCCTGCTTACCAAATTGCCCAAATCATTAGCAAGGTCTGAGTTTATTCTGTTAATTAAAGCTTCGTTGGTGAAAACCCCGTCAGAACCAAAGGGCACTTCTCTTAAAAGAAAATATCTTACAGCATCAAGCCCGTATTTTTCTACAAGTATTACAGGGTCAACCACATTCCCCTTTGACTTGGACATCTTGCCCCCTTCTAAAAGAAGCCAGCCATGACCGTAAACCTGCTTAGGCAGCGGTTCGCCAAGAGCCATAAGCATAGCAGGCCATATAATGGTATGGAAACGCACAATTTCTTTTCCTAGCAGCTGAACATCTGCCGGCCAGTATTTTTTGTAGAGGGAATCATCTTCTGACATATAGCCCAGTGCTGTAATATAATTGGAAAGGGCGTCAATCCACACATACACCACATGACCTTCATCAAAGGTTACAGGAACCCCCCAGTTAAAGGTGGTTCTTGATACGCATAAATCCTCAAGACCAGGCTTTAAAAAATTGTTGATCATTTCATTCCGCCTTGAAACCGGCTGGATAAAATCAGGGTTTTCTTCAATATGCTTCATAAGCCTGTCCTGGTATTTAGAAAGCCTGAAGAAGTAACTTTCTTCTTTTGTCAGCTCAACATCCCTTCCACAATCAGGGCATTTCCCGTCCTCAAGCTGGGTTTTAGTCCAAAATGACTCGCAAGGAGTGCAATACCAGCCCTCATACTCGCTTTTGTAAATGTCCCCGTTATCATATAGTTTTTTGAATATTTTTTGAACTGCCTTTATATGATAATCATCTGTGGTTCTTATAAACTTATCATTTGTTATTTTCATAAGTTTCCACATTTTCTTTATTCCTTCAACTATCTCATCAACATGCTGCTTAGGTGTAACACCTCTTTTTTCTGCAACCCTTTGTATCTTCTGCCCATGTTCATCTGTTCCTGTAAGAAACATTACGTCATAACCTTTAAGCCTTTTATATCTAGCCATTGCATCCGCCGCAACGGTTGTATAAGAATGACCTATGTGCAATTTGTCACTTGGGTAATATATTGGTGTTGTTATATAAAATTTTCCACTGCTCATTTTAAAAATTCCTCCTTAAAAATTAAATAGCCGCATAGAATAAATATCATCCCTCAAAAATTCCATTAATACTAATATACATATTTAAGAAGTTTTTTTCAAGCTAATTTCTTCTATCAGGATACCAGAGTGCATATCCACACTGACACAATGGCACTTGCAAAATCTGCCATAAGGGCTGCTAAAAGGGTATATCTTACTTTTTTTACTCCCACAGCGCCAAAATAAACGGTCAGGGTATAAAATATTGTTTCCGTTGAACCCATCATTGTAGATGCAACCCTTCCTATAAAAGAATCCGCCCCGTACTCTTTTAATATGTCAGAGAGTAAAGCCAGGGAAGCACTGCCTGAAATAGGGCGGATAAATACAAGGGGCAGGGTTTCAGATGGAATATTAAACAGCCCTGCAATTGGCTTTGCTGCATAAATTAAAAGTTCAAGGGCACCAGACGCCCTAAACACCCCGGTAGCCACAATTAATCCCACTAATGGGGGAATAATTTTTACAACGGTTGTTATGCCTTCCTTAGCACTGTCAACAAATATATCATACACCTTTACATCCCTATACATACCGGCTATCAGAATAACTGCAAAAATTGCCGGTACGGCATATGAAGACACTGCCTTTATTATGTCCATAAAACCCCCCGCTTTTTGTAGTTAATTGCTTGCTTTTATAATTCGTTACTTTTATAATTTGTTGCTTTCATAATTAGTAGTTAATTATTGCTTTTATAAACAGCTGAGAAAAATTTAACTGCTATTATCCCCACTATAGTGCCACATATGGTCGCAACCCAGATGGTTCCTATTATCCCTGCAGGGTTTTTTGAACCGGCAGAAGCCCTTACTGCAATAATTGTCGCAGGTATAAACTGTACACAGCATGTATTGAGAACAAGAAATGTACTCATGGCATTGGTTGAAGTGTCTTTTTGTTTATTCAGCTTTTGGAGCTCCTTCATGGCTTTAATGCCCAATGGCGTAGCTGCATTTCCCAGTCCAAAAAAGTTGGCAACCAGATTCATCACTATTGCCCCTGCTGCAGGGTGGTTTTTGGGTATTTCAGGGAATAGGAATTTTATTAATGGTCTCAAAATTTTGGCAATACCCTCTATAATCCCGCTTTTCTCAGCTATCCCCATAAGACCGGTCCAAAGGCACATAACCCCCAAAAGTCCTATGCTAAGCTCAATTGCGTTTTGGGATGAGGTGATGATTGCTTTTGTCACCTCATCAATTCTTCCGTTCATTGCACCTACAATAATTCCCGTAATAAGCATTCCTGCCCAAATATAATTCAGCACATCAAACCCTCGGATATAAAAGCATTTCTCTAAATTAATTATATGGGCTTATATTGTATTTATACTAAATGTTTTATTTAAAAATTATTATATTTAGACTTTTATATTTTTTATTTAGTAAATTTTTTTGTTGTAAACTTTTTAAGTAATCCGTCTTTTATTATTGTTTCAGCATTATTTCAGCATTGAAATAAATTTATGAACAAAATGTAAAATTTAAAAAATTTTTTGACTTTTTTAAAGGTTTTAGTTGTTTTTTAGATAAATTCATGTATAATTATTTTATATAAATAATTTTATGTAATTATATAAATTATATATATATATGATATTTTAAAATAATCTTTTAAGTATCATATTTTTAATATTTATGCAGAAATATCAATATTTTAATTGTCTGCATATTTTATTTGAATTTGGTTTATTTGTTATTCCCTTACGTATTTTATTGTTTTATAAACAGTAAAATATAGAATTTGTTGTACTTTGAAATTATTTTGATGTTTTATCATTGTATTTTCTTGAAGATTTTTTAAAAAATCCTTGACTATTATTGGCATATATGGTATGATGAAAGTGCAAAGTTTGTCGAATACTGTTATAATGGAGGAGGATTTATTATGAAATCTACTGGTATTGTAAGAAAAGTTGACGAGCTAGGAAGAGTGGTTTTACCAATCGAGCTAAGAAGAACTCTTGATATCGCCGAAAAGGACGCGCTGGAAATTTATGTGGACGGTTCAACCATCATACTTAAGAAGTATGAGCCTGCGTGTATTTTCTGCGGAAATGCAAAGGACGTAACTGTTTACAAATCAAAAAACATATGTCCTGATTGCTTAAGAGAGTTGAAGAGTTAATTAGGCTTTATAATTTAAATTAAAAGAAGTCTGACAAAAGTCAGGCTTCTTTTAATTTTATCCTAATTACCTTTAATGAGCTTATTATATACATCCCTTTTACTAATACCCCTGTCACTTGCTACTTTTTTCATGGCTTCTTTCTTTTCAAAACCCTGGGAAATATACATCTGATAGTGCTCCTCAAGGCTTAGCTCCTGCCACTTGTTTATTTTTTCTTTTAGAATTTCATCCCTGTCTGCACCTTCAATTACAATTACAAATTCCCCCTTAGGTGCTTCATTTTCATATTTTAAAATGGCATCTTTTAAATTTAAACGCAGCACTTCTTCGTATTTTTTTGTAAGCTCCCTGGCTAAAGCTATTTTTCTGTTCCCTAAAGCTTCATATAAATCATTTAATGTTTTTAAAAGTTTGTGAGGTGCCTCATACAGTACTATAGTTCTCACTTCTTCCTTCAGTGAACTTATTTTTTCCCTTCTCTCTTTTTTATTCATGGATAAAAAGCCTTCATATACAAAACTCTTTGAAGAAATCCCTGACAAAACCAGACCCACAATTGCCGCTACCGCTCCAGGCACCATTGTAACTTTGATTTCATTTTCAATACAAAGCTTTACAATATCCTCACCCGGATCAGAAATACCGGGGGTACCGGCATCTGAAATTAATGCAATGTTCTTTCCCTCTAAAAGCTTATTTATTAGAAAATCCCCTCTCGTCCTTTTATTGTGCTCATAATAACTTACAAGGGGTTTTTTTATTTCAAAATGATTTAAAAGTTTCATTGCATGCCTGGTATCTTCCGCTGCAATAATATCCACTTCATTCAATACCCTTATTCCCCTGTATGTCATATCTTCAAGATTTCCTATAGGGGTGGCAACCAAAAACAAAGTCCCCTTAGACTCAGCTGCTGGCATTTTATTCTCTCCCGTAAATTTTATTTATTTCATCTGTAAATTGCCCTTTTTCATTATATACATAAAGGGGTTCCATCATTTTAAGCTGCGGTCTTGCCTGCTTTGTACCCTTTATTAAAATTAAATTTGCCTTTTTATTTGCTGACGGATAAACAAATCTCATATATTTAGGCTCTATAGAATATTTTCTCATGAACCATATGATATCAACCAGCCTGTCCGGCCTGTGAACCATAACAAAGCGTCCCATAGGCTTTAATATCTTTTCAGATACCTTCATAATATCCTCTAAAGTACATAAAATCTCATGCCTTGAAATGGCTTTTTTTTCATTTGGGTTTAACAAACCTCCTCCCACGTTCATATAGGGGGGGTTTGTAACAACAACATCAAATTTAGAAATGCCGAAAATCTCAGGACTTTTTCTCAAATCACCGCAAATTATTTTTACCCTGTCCTGAAGATTATTGAGCTTAATGCTCCTGTTTGCCATCTCTGCCATATCTTCCTGAATTTCAATTCCTGTTATGCTTTTAGCCTCTGTCTTTCCGGCAATTAAAATTGAAATAATGCCTGTACCGGTGCCAAGATCTATAACACAATCATTTTTCCTGACATCTGCAAAATTAGAAACCAATACTGCATCAAGTCCAAAACAAAATCCATCATCCTTTTGGATAATTTTCAAACCTTTATATTGTAAATCATCTATTCTCTCATTTTTTTTAAGCAATACATCCAAATCCAACACCTGCGCCATTAAAAATATCTTAAAAAAATACTCAAAAAAGGAGTCAAAAAAGATGTTTAAAACCCTTCGACTCCTTTTTTAGCCTGTTTTAACAACATTAGCTTGTGAATTCTTCTTAAAATAGTATCCCTTTTAAGGTATTTCCTTTAAAATTTATTTCTGTACTGGAGCGTCTACAGGACAAACATTTGCACATGCTCCGCAATCAATACATGCATCTTCATCAATTACATAAATATTATCTCCAGCTGAAATACAAGAAACCGGACACTCTGACTCACAAGCGCCACAACTTATACATGCATCAGTTATAAAGTATGCCATGACTAACACCTCCTATAAAGAATACGCTTTTGCTTTTTTAAGAATAATATCTTTACCCCATCCTTTATTTTACCACTAAATTTAGCGAATGCAAATAAATTTTAAAAATATTATTATCAGTCCTCTAATTCCTTCAATTCTTCCATATCAATTTCAGCTTCTTCAGCTTCATCCCGTCTGGCATCTTTTATCACTTTAACATCATTTGCATTGTATATTTTAAGGTCAGTCTCATTTTCATCGTCAAGTTTTACCTTAACCAGCTCTTTTAAAAGACTTGAAGAAATTACAACCCCTTGTCCGTCAGGTGTTTCCACAATAGCTCCTTCTTTAGGAACTCTTGTAAGCATTTCTTCATAAGCTTCATGCTCATATTTTAAACAGCACATAAGCCTGCCACAGGCTCCTGAAATTTTTGAAGGGTTTAAGGATAATCCCTGCTCCTTTGCCATTCTTATGGACACAGGCTGAAAGTCTGTCAAAAATGAGTAGCAGCATATAACCCGGCCGCATACTCCTAAGCCCCCCATCATTTTGGCTTCGTCCCTTACCCCTATTTGCCTCAGTTCAATTCTTGTCCTGAATACAGAGGCAAGGTCTTTTACCAATTCCCTGAAGTCCACCCTGCCATCGGCAGTAAAATAAAAAAGTATCTTGTTGTTATCAAATGTATACTCCACATCAATTAGCTTCATTTCAAGGTTGTGGTTCTTTATTTTTTCAAGGCATATATGAAATGCTTCTTTTTCTTTTCTTGTATTTTCTTCATGGTGCTTTTTATCCTCTTCGGTAGCCACCCTTATTACGCTTTTTAAAGGTGTTACAATCTCTTCTTCGCTGATTTCTGTATTTGGAACCACTACATAACCAAATTCTACGCCTCTGGCAGTTTCTACTATAACATTTTCATTAAGACCTATTTCCAAATCCCCTGGATCAAAATAATAAATTTTCCCCGCCTTTTTAAATCTTACTCCTACCACTTTTACCATTACAATTCTTCCTCCTGAAGTTTCATAAGCATAACTTCTACAGCAAGTTGATAATTTACATTTTTACCAATGTTATTGCTTAAATTATCTATTGTTTCAATATTCTTGTAAATTTTTTCTGTAGAAAAATTATTTAGATTCTCTAATATAATATCTTTTTTGTCCAAGTTAATCAACATTTTTTCATTTCCAAACTTTTTAGCTATAAGTATGTCCCTATAAAATATCAGCATTATATCCAGTATATCCTGTATTTTTTCTTTATTCTCCTCAAAAAAATCATACGCAAAAAAAATATCTTTAAGGTTTCCTTCATTTAATTTTAATAAAATTCCAATCGTTCTCTCCCTGAGTTCTTTAAATTCATCAGATTCTGAAAGCTCTTTTGCCTTCCCTATTACCCCGTCTGCATAAGAAGCAATGAAACTTGCCTCTTTTTCATCTAAATTAATATTTTCAATTAGATATTTTTTTACTTCCTCATAAGTATTTTTTTTAAAATTATAAATTACACTTCTTGAGCGTATTGTCTCTAAAAGGCTTTCATTGTTGGATGTGGTCATTATAATAATTGCATACAGGGGAGGCTCCTCCAATGTCTTTAAGAGGGAATTTTGAGCCTGTACAGTCATTTTTTCTGCTTCCTCTATCAAATAAACTTTCTTAGGGGAATAAAGAGGTTTTACATACACATCTTTTTGCATACTCCTTATTTCTTCAACACTAATTGTGTTTTTCTCTGTTTTAATGCGGTAAAAGTCAGGATTTGTACCCCCCTTAAAAAGCCTGCATGAATGACACACCCCACAGTTTCCATATCCGCCGTCCTCCTGGCACATAACCATTGAAGCAAATATTTCAGCCACAGTTCTCTTTCCTATCCCTTTAGGTCCTGAAAATATATATGCATGTCCAACTTTTTTATTTTTTATTTGCTCTTCAAGGCGTTTTACAACTTCCCTTTGCCCAATAATGCCTTTAAAATTCACTGCTAATCCCTGCCTCATATACATATTGTGCCTCTAATTATATAAAAAGGTCTAAAACCAGTCCCCTTATATCTTCGATTTTTTTCAGTACTGCAATATTGTCTTTTTCTTCTTTTAAAACTTCCTGAGTAAGCTCATCCAATTCTTTGTTGATTTTTTTCACAGTTGCATAAACCTTGTATCTTCCCCTTCTGTCTAAAGTACTGTCTTTAGTGAATTTGTGGGAGTTGCTTACAACTTCATCTAAAAAATCAGCTATAAGTCTTTTATATATTTTAAGCTCCCTTAAGTCTATTTTTTTACTTAGCTTTTCCCCCTGTTCTTCAATTTTATTTACCAAATGTTTGATTCTTTCTTCAAAGGACAGTTTGTCCATTTCTTTTAAATGATTTTTAAAAGAAGTTTCTTTTCCTTCAATTACTTTTTTCTCTTCTTTAGTTGTTATTCCTTGTATACCGGCTGTATTTGCAACTGTTTCCTTTATTCTCATCATTATCACTCCATGGTTTGATATTTAAGACAATGCTTCTTCTTTTATATCGTCTATATATCCTGTTTCTTTTATGAGAGTTTATATATTTTCAAGGTTTGTATATAAATTCAGCATTTGTATATTTACATTGTTTATATTATAGTTTGCATACAGACTGAAAGCTTTAACTTTTTTTGTGTATTTTTATTTATTTAAGTTTTTATTATTGTGTTTTTATGTTTTTTGGTTATTTTCTTTAGTTGCAATTTTACAGCACAGTTTCAACAAGTTTATTGTAAATCTCCTCATGTATATCTTCAATGGTTCTAAGATTTCCGTCCCTTACACATTCAATTCTCAGCCAGTTGTATTTTTTGGCAATGTAAAGGGAATTATTATAAGAGTCCTCAAGGTATTTGTAGTTACTCTCATGTATATCCTTTTTATCTTCCCCTGTAATTTTATTTGCCCTATTATCCATAAGGATTTTGCTGTACTTTGGGGGCATATCCAAAAAGAAAACACAGTCCGGCACGGGAAGTTTGTACAAATTAAACTCAAAATCCCAAAGCCAGTCTAAGAAAGCATCTTTTTTGGACAAATCCTGTATTTTAGCAGCCTGGTGAACCATGTTAGAAGTTGTGTACCTGTCTGCTAAAATTATTTCCCCATAATCATAATTTTTCCCCCATTTTGTTTTATAAGATGCAAACCTATCAACAGCATAAAAAGTTGAAGCCACATATGGATTTACATCTTCCGGGTTATTACCAAAATCCCCCTTTAGGTACATTTTTACCAAGGCAGATGAATCACTATCATAATCAGGAAAAGTTATTTTTTTGACTTTATAGTTTTCACTTACAAGCCTTTTATAAAGCTTTTCAGTTTGAGTGGCTTTGCCGCTTGCATCAGACCCACTTTCTATTATAATAAGCTTTCCTTTCATAAGACCTTCCCTTTCATAAATACTTTTCCTTTCACAGGGCTTTTCTTTCAACAAGATTTTTATCACAATCAAGCCAAAACTTCTACTTCCGGCCCTTCATATACACCGTTTACATTTCCGCCGGATTCTAAAATCCCCATTATATATTCTATAGAACTTTCTGTCATAACTTCCCCGGGACAAATAACAGGAATTCCCGGAGGGTATGGTGTTATCATCCTCCGGCTTACCATACCGCAGGCCTCTTTAAGTTTTATTCTTCTAAAACTTTTATGCATCAATTCACTTAATTTAACCTTTTGCTCCGGTATTTCATAAGCTCCGATATGTATTTCAGGAAGGGGCAAAGAATCTTTGCAATCCCTGTGAATATCCATAAGGGCATTTTTAAGCTCTTCTAGATCCTGTCCCCTGTTGGCATTTGTAACTATACAAACTATATTATATAAATCAGCCATTTCCACCTGTATATTGTACCGGCTTCTTAAAATGTTTTCAATTTCAAAGCCTGTTAACCCGTAACTTTTTGTATTTATAACCAGTCTCGTCCTGTCCAAATCCCCTGATTTAAAATTATCTTTTGAAAGCATTCTAAACCGGGTATTATAACTTATACTATCATGAAACTTCTCAATATCCTCAAGTAAAGACTCTAAAATTTCCCTGCCTTCCTTTTCCATAATGGCCCTCGATATATCTAAAAAAGCCATCACTAAATACGAGGGACTTGATGTCTGCAGAATATTAAGGCTGTATCTTACTTTTTCCACATCCGCCCTGGTCCCTTTAACATGAAGATATGCACCTTGACCAAGTGCAGGAAGAGTTTTGTGAGCACTCTGAATGCAAATATCACTGTCAAATTCCAGGGCACCCGGCGGAAGTTTGTCAGAAAAATTAAAATGTGCCCCGTGAGCTTCATCAACTATAAGTACTTTTCCGTAGGAATGCACCAAATTAGATATTTCTTCTATATCTGAACACACTCCGTAGTAATTGGGTCTTGTTATGTATACTCCAACTGCGTCACTGTTTTCTGTCAATGCTTTTTCGATATGTTCACATTTGAGTACCGATGGTATTTTAAAGCTATGGTCAAACTCCGGCTTTATATATACAGGCTCAACCCCTGCAAGCATCATCCCGTTTATTGCCGCCATGTGGCAATCCCTAGCCACTATAAGTTTGTCCCCTCTTTTGCACACAGACATAATGGCAGCATGTATACCGCAAGTGGAGCCATTTACCAAAAAAAAAGTGTAATCGGCTCCAAAAGCTTTTGCCGCAAGTTCCTGGGCTTCTTTTATTACTCCACTGGGCTGATGCAAATTATCCAAGCCGGGAACTTCAGTAACATCCATTAGATACAGTTTGTCCCCATAAGGAATATAGGGATCATTTCCTAATTTATGTCCCGGCATGTGAAAACAAACAGGATTTTTACCTGAATACTGCATTAAAGCTTGGTATATCGGAACATTCAGATTAATGCTGACAGCTCCCCTCTCTTTTATTTGCGGAACATTTTATTTCTCTATCAGCCACACCGATGTTACCCTGTGTCCCGGAAACATCTCCAAGACTTTTTGCCTTGCTTCTTTGACATTTGAAGCTGTTACTTTGGAAATCTGTTTTTCGTCAAATTTGGAACAGATTTTTTTGTCGGTGTGCCAAACCCTGTACATCTTTGCTCTCTTTTTTTCTTTCATTATACATACCCCTAACTTAATATATTTTTCTATATCTCTATCTATTTTCTACACAGCTATTATACCATTAATTTCTTAAAGAAAAAAGCCGATTGCATTCGCATTTTTGCATCTATATTCTTGCTACACCTGATTGTTTCGCCGCCTTTGCAACTTCTTTTGCAACCTCCTGGCTTACCTTGGGATTGAAAGGTTCAGGTATAATATAATCTGCATTCAGCTCCTCATCAGTTACTATAGATGCTATTGCCTTTGCAGCAGCTATTTTCATCTGGTCATTGATATCACTTGCCCTCACATCTAAAGCACCCCTGAATATACCCGGAAAAGCCAAGACGTTATTTATCTGGTTTGGGAAATCTGACCTTCCCGTACCTACAACTTTTGCGCCTGCTTCTTTTGCCTCTTTTGGCGTTATTTCAGGAACAGGATTTGCCATGGCAAAAATCACCGGGTCTTCTGCCATTGTTTTTATCATTTCCTTTGTCAAAACCCCGGGTGCTGAAACCCCTATAAATACATCTGCACCCTTTATTACTTCCTCCAGTGTGCCCTTTTTCATACCAGAATTTGAAATGGCAGCTATTTCTTCTTTTTCTTTGTTTAAACCTTCTCGTCCTTTATAAATAGCCCCTTTTCTGTCACACAAAATAACATCCTTTAGTCCTGTACTCATTAAAAGCCTGGCCGTTGCTATTCCTGCTGCCCCGGAACCGTTTATAACTACAGATATATCCCCTATGTCCTTCTTTACTATCTTTAAAGCATTAATTAGGGCAGCCAAAGTCACAATTGCCGTCCCATGCTGGTCATCATGAAATACAGGTATGTCGCACTGTTCTTTGAGCTTTCTTTCAATTTCAAAACATCTGGGGGCTGAAATATCTTCAATATTTATTCCCCCAAAGCTTCCCTGTAAAAGCCTTATTGTATTAACTATTTCATCAACATCCTTTGACTTTATGCAAAGGGGAAATGCATCAACATCTGCAAAAGTTTTAAATAATACACATTTACCCTCCATAACAGGCATTGCCGCCTCCGGTCCTATATCACCAAGTCCTAAAACTGCACTTCCGTCAGTAACAACTGCAACTAAATTCCATCTCCTTGTGTATGTATAAGACAAATTTACATCCTTTTGAATTTCAAGACAGGGCTGTGCAACTCCTGGAGTATATGCCAAAGACAAATCCTCTTTGCTGTTTGCAGCCACTTTGCTGATGACCTCAATTTTTCCCTTCCATTCTCTATGGACCTTTATTGCCTCTTCTTCTATTGTCATAAAATACCTCCGGATCTTACATTAAATTTCTAAATTTTTAATTTTGTTTATTCATTTCATATATTATTCTCAAACCTTCCAATGTAATAAGACCATTTATTTCATCAATTGTCTCAGATTCGCTGGCTATTAACCTTGCCATTCCCCCTGTGGCAACTACTTTTACGTTGTTTTCATTCATTTCTTTTTTCATCCGCCTGACTATATAATCTACTTTTCCAACATAACCGTATACCATTCCTGACTGCATACTGGCCACAGTATTTTTGCCTATAACAGTATCAGGCTTTGCAATTTCTATCCGGGGAAGTTTGGCGGTCTTTTGAAATAAAGCCTCTGCTGCTATTTTAATTCCCGGACAAATTACCCCGCCAAGATATTCATTTTTAGAAGATATAGCACAAAAAGTAGTGGCTGTGCCAAAGTCAACAATTATTACAGGACCCCCGTATATAGTACATGCAGCCACTGCATTTACAATTCTATCTGAACCAACTTCCTTTGGATTGTCATATTTAATATTAATTCCTGTTTTAATACCCGGACCTACAACAATGGGCTTTAATTTGAAATATTTTTTAAATGCGTGTTCTAACGAATACATAATGGGAGGCACAACAGATGCTATAACTACCGCTTCTATATCAGAAACTTTAATATTTTCATATCTCAATAAATCCAGTACAAACATACCAAATTCATCTGATGATATCCCTCTGTCGGTATTCATTCTCCAGTAATTAATGAGTTTCTTTCCTTCATAAGCTCCTAATGTTATATTTGTATTTCCCACATCTAAAACTAGTATCATTTCCTATACCTTCTTTTATTACCTTCTTTTTTAAATTTTTTTAGTTTTTAAACACCAAGTTTTAAACTTTTTATTTCTTTTATTTCAAGTCTTATTTCCTTTTCTATTCTCTCAATATCTGACCTTATATCTGCAATGGTTTCAGTTTCCTTAATCCTTTCCGGATCTTTGTAATGGGATTTTCTGTTTTGATAATTTTGTTTTGAACTGCTATAATCCCTTTTGTTGTAGTTAGCACTTCTATGTAAGCTGCTGTCTTTGTAATTATTACTTTTGCTATAGCTGCTTTTTTTATTTCTATTTTGAAATTTTGAGTTACTGCTTTTAGATGTCATGGAATCACCGTTCTTTTTCTTTTGATAGTCTTTTGTTCTGTCGCTGCCTTCACCGTTTATCCTGGTGTTTTTATTATAATTATTCCCTTTGCTATTACTATTAATTGTAATAACCCCCTTTTCTTTTATGTTTATAATTGGTTTTTGTATTTTGTTAAACTTAGGAAGGTTTTGTTGTAACAGGTCAAACCACTAAACTTACTGATACCCTAAAAGACCTTTTACATAAATCTCACCTGATAACACTTCCTTTCTGCTTCCATCGGTACACTCAACAACAAGTTTACCTTCATTTGTTATATCTATAGCTATTCCACTATGCTGTTCACCTTTAACTGAAATAAGTACTTCTCTACCTAAAGTAACAGAGTATTTCTTCCAAAGAGTCGTTATTGAGCCTAAATCTCCTTTGTTTATCTTGTCATATAGTTCTTCCAGTTTATATAATATCCTTATAATTAATCTGCTTCTTCTTATAATTATATCATTTAATTGGCTTTTTTGCTTCATATAAATTGATAATGATGTGGCCTTTTCTTCCAGCTCATCGGGAAAGTCTTCTTTTTCATGCCAGACATTCAGACCAATACCTAAAACTACGAAATTAATTTTATCCATTTCCATGCTGGCTTCAGTTAAAATGCCGCAAACTTTTCTCCCGTCTAATATTATATCATTTGGCCACTTTACACCCAAGCCAATACCTATCAATTCTTTCACAGTTTCAACCACAGCAACGGAAGCTGCTAGTGTGATAATCTGCAGTTCTTCTATAGATATTTCAGGCTTTAGCACAACTGACATTAAAATCCCTTTTTTATTCTTAGAACTCCACTTTCTTCCCAGCCTGCCCCTTCCGGATGTCTGTAGGTCAGCTATAACAACTGTACCTTCTTCACACCCCTCCTGGGCTATTTTTTTTGCATAATTATTTGTTGAGTCAATTTGTGGAAAATAGATGACATTTTTACCTAAAATTTTACTTTCCCTTTCTGTCATTATTTCTTTGCTATTTATAATATCCGGAATAAAAGTCAATTTATACCCTACCTTAGGGGAAGATTCAATGACATATCCTTCTTCCCTAAGTTCTTTTATACACTTCCATATGTATGTCCTTGAGACACCAAGATACTCACTTAGCTGCTCTCCTGAAACATATTTTCCTTCTGCACTTTTTAGTTTCTTTAAAACTTTATTTTTCACTTCCAACCCTCTTTGAAATTTAAATTGTCTTTAAAATATAATTTATCTTTAAATAGTTTATCTTTAATAAAAAATAATTAATATATAGAACTAAAACATAACATGAAATAAATATATTTTGACGGCTAAACCGGCTTTTTTACAACAAAAGGTCTTTGTATTTTTTCATCAACAAAAACCACCGTTTTGTCAGTTTCGTATTTTTTTAGCTTTTTGTTTTCTGCCAGGTGCGAATAATAATGATATAGCAAAGTATCATAAAAGTCAGAATGGGCATTTTTATAGTCTTCCACTATATTATTTACGTACAATTCTTCGGAGTTGTCATACAAGACCGGAGAATCCATCCTCTTGTCTAAAATACTCACCTGGTCCCCTATAATTGTGCTTGTTACAAGGCATTCAGGCATTCTGTACAAACCAAAAGTGTAGTTTTCTACAGGCATAATGGAATCTAAATACAGCTTCATAATTTCTTCATGAACAAGCCCTGCTTCATATAAGTACCTGTCCGCTACATAGCAGTATCTTTGATACAACTCAAATTTAACACATACCAGCTTATCTGAATTATATTTTTCCATATCGTCTTTAGGATTTAAAAGCGCAGAAATGCATTTGGTTTTTTCCAAACCAATTAAAACTTCCTTGTCATACCATTTTGAAAGCTTTAACCCGCACTCTACGGCATTTTCAATCTCCTCAACGGGCACATAATAGTATACTTCTACCATAGAGACACCTCCGTGACCCTTTCGTCATTATAACACCTCAATATAACATTTTTTATGCTTTTTATGCTTAATTTATATATTAATAAGATTTAAGGTCAGATCTTAAATCTTTAACTCTTATCCGGGTGAATTTTTCTATGGTAAAAATTCAAATTCTTTATAATGCCTTACTCCCTGCTTTTCCCTGTACTTATTTATCATTTCATCAATGTTTACTCCAAAAATCTCGTCTCCTTCATATATTTCCTTTAGGGGCACCAATACAAAAGCCCTTTCAAACATTAAAGGATGAGGTATTTTAAGATGCTCTAAATTCAGTTTTAAAAAATCAAAAAGCAGTATATCAATATCTATAGTTCTAGGTCCCCATTTAATTGTGCTTTTTCTGTTTAAAAATTTTTCTATATTTTGTAGCTCCTTAAGAAGAACTTCAGCATCTAATTTTGTGTAAATTGATACTGCCATGTTTAAAAAATCCTGCTGCTTAGAATATCCCCAAGGCTCAGTTTCATAAATATCTGATATCTTATGAAGCTCCACATTTTCTAAAGAGGAAATTTCCTTTACCGCCATCTTTAGATATTCTTCCCTGTCTCCCACGTTAGAACCAAGGGACAAAAAAACATTATGCTTCATTCCTTGACCTCTTTATCTTTACTCCCATCCATTTAAATTTCCCTTTAACAGGTGCCTGGGGTTTCCTAATAGATACTATTACTTCTTGTACTTCTTTATATGTCGACATTATTTCCTGGGAAATTACATGGGCAAATCTCTCTATAAGTCGGAATTTGTTGGTTTCATTAATTCTTTTTACAATATCATAGACTTTTGAATAATCCACTGTGTCCTCAAGGTTATCACTTTCCCCCGCCTTTTTCAAATCCAAAAACAGCTCTACATCTATTTTAAAGGTCTGCCCGTTTTCCCTTTCAATTGGCAGCACCCCATGATAACCATGAAGTTTAATGCTTTTTAAAATAATGCTGTCCAAAAAAATCACCCTTTCCATCAATATTAAATTTCTGCCAAATATCAAATATGCTAAACCTCAATATTAAATGTGCTAAAACTATATTAAATATACTAAAACCATAAAATGACATTAAGTCCTGACTATGGCATCTGTCATTCTTGCCACCCGGGTCATTTCTTTTACATCATGAACCCTGACTATGTCTGCACCATTTGCAATTCCCAATGCTACAGTGGCTGCCGTTCCTTCAAGCCTTTCGTTTACAGGAAGGTTTAGTACATTTCCAATAAGGGACTTTCTTGAAGTTCCAATTAATACTGGTACATTTAAGCAATCCAACTCTTTAAGCCTTCTCATCACCTCTAAATTGTGCTGAAGGGTTTTGCCAAATCCTATACCAGGATCCACAACTACTCTTTCTCTGTGTATTCCGGCATTTCCTGCTATCCTGATACTTTCTTTTAAAAATTTTATTATATCCCCCATTAAATCTGTATATTCTTCACTATGGCTATTATGCATTACAACAACCCCTGCACCTGTTTTAGAAACAACCTCAGCCATGTTTTTGTCCCTTTGCATACCCCAGACATCGTTTACAATACTCGCCCCGGCCATAATTGCCTTCTCTGCCACAGCCGCCTTTGATGTATCTACAGAAATAGGAACATTTATTTCTTTAGCTAATCTCTCAATAACAGGAACAACCCTGTTCATTTCAGAAAGAGGGTCAACAGGCTGGTATCCCGGCCTTGTGGACTCACCTCCCACGTCAATTATATCCGCTCCATTTTCTACCATTTCTATAGCTCTTTTTACGGCGCTGTCTATATCTGTATATTTTCCCCCGTCAGAAAAAGAGTCGGGAGTTACATTTAGTATTCCCATTATATATGTTCTTTCCCCGATTGGGAGTTTATACTTCCCGCATTGAAAATATTCCGGCTTTCCTTTAATTTGATTATTTATTGTATTAACCATAGGTTTTTCTCTCCTTCCAATATATTTATTATAATAAAAATAGTAAAATTATTAAAGTATTTTGGGGCATTTGCTTTCTGTGGTATAATTACATTATTACAATGAAGAACTGACAAAATTACAATTAAAAATTTACAAAGTGAAATTTTTAAACAAAATTTTTATATAACTATAATTTTATATAACTATAATTAGAAAAGTGGGATTACAAATGCCAAAAAAAGTAGGAATAATTGATTTAGGTTCAAACTCAGTGAGACTGGTGGTTTTTGAGGTTGGGAAAAACGGTGCCTTCAGGTTAATTGACGATATTAACGACCCTATAAGGCTTATGGAAAATATGGTATGTGATAAATACTTAAACGATTTGGCAATGCACAGGACATTAAAAACCATTAAGCTATATAAAAAACTTTGTGCTGCCCATGAAATCAGTGCCAACAGAATAATCGGCGTGGCTACTGCTGCTATGCGGAAGGCAGAAAACCGGGATCACCTTTTAAAGCTTCTCAGCAATTCCACAGGAATAAACTTTAAAATTCTATCAGGCAGGGAAGAATGTCTGTATGTGTATAAAGCCATTGCCAATTCCATGGACATAAATGCAGGTATAATTGTGGATATTGGCGGAGGAAGCACTGAAATAATAAAGTTTAAAGATAAACATATGAAAAACTATGTCTGCCTGCCCATTGGTTCTATTGTTGCTACAGAAAAGTTTTTGGACAAAAATACCATATCACCCCATAAACTTGACGCCCTGCACAGCTACATCAAAGAACTTTTGTCTGAATCAGACTGGCTTTTTGAAGAAAAAAACCCGGTTTTAATAGGTGTAGGCGGTGTAATCAGGAACCTTGGCAAAATCCACAGGAATCACATAAATTACCCTCTAAACAAAACTCATAACTACCAGATGAGTATAGAGGATTTTCAGTTTATATATAATATGTTAAAAAATACTGATTTAGAATCCAGAAAAAAAATCAGCGGTGTTTCCAAAAACAGAAATGACATAATAGTAGGGGGACTTGCCATTTTAAATGCTATAATATCTGCAATTTCCCCGTCCAAACTTGTGATAAGCGGTTTTGGCCTTAGGGAGGGCATTCTCTATGAACATATTTTTTCAAATTCCAAGCTAATACCTCAAAATGATGCTCTTTCATTAAGCCTTTCCAGCTATATGAACCTTTACGGTATAAGGCATAAACACGCAGAACAGGTTTGCTTTATTTCATTGTCTTTATTTGACCAGCTAAAACCCCTTCACAAATTAGGAGAAGATGAGAGAAAGCTTCTTAAGGTGGCTTCCCTTCTACATGACATTGGTATTTCCATAAGCTACTACGAACATCACAAACATTCATTTTACATTATATTAAATTCCAGGTTAAACGGCATTACCCAGAGGGAAACCGTCCTTATTTCCGCAATAGCCGCTTCCCATACAGACAAGCCCTTTAATGATGACTGGCAGGATAAATATTCATCTATTCTTTTGCCTGGTGATATTGAAATATATGAAAAGCTTTCTGTACTTTTAAAACTTGCAGAGTGTCTTGACAGAAGTGAGACGGGAGTAATACAATCCTTAGAGTGTCAAATACTGGATGCCTCAGTTAAAATTCAAACAATTAAAGACGGGGATGCTGAACTTGAGTTAAGCCTTTCCAATGAATATAATGATTTGTTCAAAAAATGTTTTGGGAAATCCCTGACTATATTATGACCAGATATTAAGTTGTAAGAGATGCTAAGCTATGAAGAATGTTAAACTGTAAGAGACGTTAAGGGAAATTGTTAATAAAAATGGGCTGCTGCACCAATTTCTTAACTGCAACAGCCCTTTTTAATTTTAAAATTTATCTCTTCTTAAATTTTTATCTCTTCTTAAGTGCTTCTGCAACTGAAAAATACGCTGGTTTTGGCTCATATTCTTCGTCGAAGATCAATGCACGTCCCTGACCCGGGAATTCACGTGGTACCCATGAATATTTGTCAGTGAATCCCCACATTACAAATGTATCTACATTAGGATTGTTCACTGCTATAGAAACCACATCTTTATAGTTTGACGCCTGCACTTGTAAATCATAATCGCTTCCGTGTTCATTCATTCTAATATCAACTTCTGTAAATGCAACTTTAAGACCTAAATCTGCATAACGTTTTACGTTTCTGTCAATGTTTTGTATATAACTTGGGTGCATATTGTTAATATAGTGACCCTGGAATCCAACCCCGTCAATTGGTACTCCTTTTTCAACCAGTCTCTTTACAAGGTTATAGCAAGCATCCGCTTTTACACCGCCCATATCTGATATGTTGTAGTCATTGTAGAACAGCAATGCGTCCGGATCTGCTTCCCTTGCAAATCTAAATGCATATTCAATGTAGTCTTCACCAATAACCCTCATCCATATGGAATCGTGGGTTCTTAAAGCACCGTTATTGTCAGAAATTGCCTCATTCACAACGTCCCAATGTATAATCTTTCCTTTGTAGTGTTCCATTACAGTGTATATATGCTCTCTCATAATTTCCAGAAGCTCATCCCGTGTCCAGTTTCCGTTTTCCAGCCACTGCGGTGTTTGATTGTGCCATATCAATGTATGTCCACGGACTGCCATTCCATGTTCTTCTGCAAATTCAACCAGTCTGTCTCCAGGTCCGAAGTTGTACTGTCCTCTTGCCGGCTGTATAGTGTCAAACTTCATTTCATTCTCAGCTACAACCATATTAAATTCTCTCTTTAGTACTTCATAGTACATTAAGTCATTTTTCTGATGGAATACGCTTCCAACAGATGTTCCTATATACATTCCCCTGCTTTCCGCAAGCTCTTTTAATGTAGTTCCATTAATAGGCGTTGTAGGAGGTACAGGTGTTGGTGTCGGCGGTGGTGTTGCTTCATCTGTTGAAAATTGAATCCAATTGACATTAACTGAGTCTTTAAATGTCAGGTATAAATCATATACACCATTAATTGTTGGTAAGTTTACAGATGCCCTTTGATAGAAATTCCATCCACCGGTGTTTTCAACTGTCAGTATAGCTACCGGATTACCATCAGGGCTGTCAAGTCTTATTTCTATGTCAACTGTATCGTTTTGAGTTGCAACATATACTTCCATTGATTTAGCACCTGGGCTAAAGTTTAAATCTTTGTACACAACATAGTCTCCCGGCTCAATCCAGCCTATTGCATTGTCCCCGTCTCCTGTTCCGACAGTTTGGATTGTTGTTGAGTTTGTTTCGTCAAAGTTTTCAGCTTCAATTTTCCTAAAGGCATCCTTGGTATTTGGACCAGGTGTCTTGGTTGGCGGTGGCGGTGGTGATGTAGGCTTGGTTCCACCTTCTGATTCAACAGGGAATTTGTCAATAATCTCAAGTATGTATCTGCTCATCAGCGATACATCCACTGAGTCTAAAACCCCATCCCCATTTAGATCCGCTACCTTTTCTTGCACCGGTAAAGTATCGGTTATCTCCATTATGTACCTTGATAACATTGCCAAGTCTAAAGTGTCAATTACCCCGTCGCTATTTAAGTCACCATATGCAGTTGCGCTGGCTGAAACTTCTTTTGGCAGGTTGTTACCGGTGAAAATTACCATGGTCATAATAATTGATACAACCAAAAGTAAAATTCCAGCCTTTGTGAAAGCTTTTTTCATTACATCTCCTCCTCTTTTTATTTATATTGACTGCCATTATTTAATGGCTTAGTCATCCATTAAAATTATTGGTATTTTAAAATTTATAACATTAATTTATAACATTTTAATAAGTAGCCATTTTAACAAAATGATAAATTTTATTCTGAATACAGCTGGCTTTGTGGAATAACAGTCCTGGCCATACCCGGCCTTTCCCACTCAAGCCTTATTGTCCCGTTGCCCATGTTTTTATTGTATTCCAGGTATATATCATATTTCTTTCCTGCTTCAAGGTAAATTTTCCCTGTACTTGTTACTTCCCACATGGCATTCCACTCATCAATTATCAATTTACCGTCAACCCACAATTTGGCGCCGCTACTATGTGTAACGTAAAATGTATATTCCCCGCTGTCCGGGGGCTGGACTTTGCCTGTCCACCTTATACTGTAAACTCCGTTGTTATATATTGACTCATGGGGTGGGTAGATCCCCCAGTTAAAATTAATTTCCGGGTCTACTACTGTTGCCTTAAAATCCATAAAATTCATGCCATTATAGTACTCACCCCTAAGACCGTTTCCATCTCCCTGCAATTCTTTAGGCATGCTCAATGTTTTTTCAGATGGAAACAGTACTCTTTGCGGAACCACTTCCCTGGATATACTTGGACTGCTCCACTCTAATTTCATATTTCCATAGTTTCTAAAGTTATTAAAATCATGATACTCAAGTTTAATATTATATTTCTGACCGCCTATAAGGAATATATGTCCAAAACTTGACATTCCCCATATGTCTTTAGTCCATTCATTTATAACCATTATATTATTAACCCACAATCTTACGCCATAGCCCCTGTTAATGTAGAAGGTATACATCTCAGTGTTTTCCACCTTTATCTGCCCTTCCCAACGGATGCTAAGGGATCCGTCATCATTTAAATCCGGATGCGGAAGATTTCTTCCCCAATTGAAGTTTATCTCCGGATCTATGCGGGTTCCGGCTAAATCTGTAAAATCCGGATTGTTATAATATTCTCCTCTAAGTCCTGTACCAACATCTTCCGGTTCCTGGTCCCCTGGCGTGGTAGTTGGCTTTGTGTCAGGCGTTTGCCTTGGGTCTTGTGTCTCACCCGGTGTTGGCGTAGCACTTGGTCTTATTATTGGTGTTGAACTTGATGTTGGCATTGGTCTCTGCGTCTCACGTGGCACCGGTGTGCTTGTTGGTGTTGTAGTAGGTGTTGTAGTAGGTGTTATACTAGGTGTCGGCCTTGGTTTTTGTGTCTCATCCGGCTCCGGCGTCTCACTTGGTTTTACCGTTGGAGTTCTGGTTGGCGTTACTGTTGGTGTTGTAGTTGGTGTATTTTGTGGCTTCGAAGTAGAATCAGGTGTTGCTGCAGGTGTTTCTGTTGAAGGTGGTATTACTGCAGGCATTGTTGTTTCAGGCATTGTTGCTGCAGGTACATCTCCCGGTGTTGTTCCGGGTGTCGTTTCAGGTGTTGCCTCAGACGTTGTTTCATCTGTTGATTCATCTGTTACCTCAGGTGTTGAAGTAACTTCTTCCCGGGACTCATCAGGAGTTGTCACATCTTCTTCTGTAGAATCACCGGATTTAGGTGTCGGCGTATCTTCCGGAACAGCTGTTACATCCGGTGTTGTTTTAGCTTCTTCGTCTGAATCCGGATTATTTTTTGCAAGCTTCATATATTCCTCAATAATATCCTTTAAGGATAATTTTTTAAACTCCTCAATTGAAATACCGCCTTCTCCTTGGTTAATTTCGGTGAATATAGTGTATTTCCCCATTGAAATATGATTTTTCTCTGACAATTTCATTTGCTCTGCATTAGATTCTATAACCAACATATTTATATTAGGAAACTCTTCTCTTATTGTGTTTCTATAACTTTTTAAACTATCCATTATTTTGCTTTCTGCACCGTCCATATCTTTTCTGGCTGTTTTATTTTTATCATTAACTGCTCCTGCGAGCAAAACATAGTTTTCTTCCCCATCCCTTAATATACCTGTTTTTTTGTAATATTCTATTATGCTAAACAGTCCTTCACTAATTTCCATTCCTTCAAGGGCTAATTCCTCCCCGAAGTTGTCTGGTAAACCTTCTAAATATGAAAGCCTTAATATTTTTTGTCCTTCATCTACTTCAAACCCTATACCAGGGTTTACATCAAGACTTACATATCCAAAAACTTCTGAACTATTTACACTCCAAAAAGGAACAATGCCGCTAAACATTAGTCCCGATAAAATCAATATAAAGCAAGCCGCAACCATTGAAAACCTTTTCATGTAGTAAGTTAAATTTATAATATCGGATTTTTTAAATTCCACTTCCTGAGATTTGTACATAGTAGGTCTTCTTTTCAGCTTGTAAAATTCATTATCTTTAGTTAAAACAGTAACTGTATGCTCGCTAATGTCCATAATTAAGCCTTTTAATCTCATTTAACCACCTCTTTCGAGCTTCCCAAGTAGGACTTTAGATGCTCATAATCATTGCCGTATATAAGGCATAATGAAATGATATAATTCCTATTTCTTTGTAAAGTTCTGGGATGAAGATCTACAATTTTTGTTAATTCTTTAATAGGGAGGTACTTCTTGGTGATTAGTTTGTTGTATATTTCTTTATGCTCAACAATCTTTCGTGCTACTTTAATACACATTTCTCTTGAATCTCTGTGTTTAGGCATGTATTTAGGCATATCGCTGATTTTCATTCCAAAGGATTCTAATTTCTTATTGTAGTGCTTTATCTCTTGAAATAATTCAATTCTTTCAAACTTTGACCCTGTATCATCTCTTAAATATCTTTCTTCATAATTTTGTTCATCATTTTCTAAATATGAAAAGGGAAGTTCATGCCTGCTTTTTGATTTAAACCTGAAATAATCTATTATTCTTCTTTTTATTACCTGTTCTGCAAAACTAAAAAAATTAAATCCTGTGGAACTTTTTTTGGAATCGTATTTTTCAATAGCTTCGTTGAATGCAATCAATCCTATACTGTATTCATCGCAATTTTTTATGTTAGAGGTCTCAAAAATATCCTTTGAAAGTACTTTTAAAATAAATGGTATGTAATCTTTAATGAATTTTTCCCTGGCCTCGTTGTCTCCTTCTTTTATTCTTTTTATAGTTTGCGCAACAGATTCCCCGTCTGAATTATAGACAGTAAAAATGATAATCACCATACCACCTCTTCCAGAAAAATACATATACCTATATAATACAACCCCGCCCGGGTAAATAAACCCTATAAAATAAATCAAAAATAAATTTAAAAAGCCCTCTTTATCTTATCTCTTTCGTTTTTTTTAATATTTTTATATGTTTTTATTCTTTTACATCTTTTTTTATCTGTTTATATCTCATGATTATATTTTATCATCTAAATTAAATTAATTCCATAGCCATTTGTCCCTTCGATAGCGTCAATTTATTGTAGGAAAAAGAAAAGTAGATGGCATCCCATTTTTTATTTGTGCAACTATTTCAAATAACGGTCTCTTAGTAACGAAAGTGTTTTACATCATTTTGAGCCTTATTTTCTTTTATAATTCCTCTAACTTATTGTCTATTATTCCATATAACTCTTTCTTTCTATAAAGAATTCATTTTACTCAATACTTGTGACAAATTAGTACGTTTTGTTATCTATGTTCCTTCACATTTTAACGCTACTTTTAAAAGAAAAAAGTATTTCTATTGTACCATTTTCCATTTTGTCAAGGCTAAAACAAGCGGGCAAAGCCCGGCCTTGACAAGTAGTAGGGCTTCGCGGGTCATGGTACTAAAGTTTTGCTTTTTTCTTTTCTTTTTCTTTTTTTATGTTTTTTCTTTTTCTTTGTCTTTTTTCCAGATATGTATAATTCCTATTGGATAGGCTTACTTGTAAACTTTCCCGTAATTTTTGCTTTATTATTACCTCATCCCTATCCGCATATACCTATAATACGCCTTAATTCTTTATATAAACCAGTTTTACACCCCTTATGAATAACAGTTAAATTACTATTCCATACACTCTCATACCTGTTTGATGACTTCTTTAATTCCTTAATTAATTTTTCCTGAATTTCTTGCCTACTAGATGCTAACTTTTTTTGTTTTTGTGCCATAACTATGTCATATACCTTACCGCCATTCTTCTTGTATATTATTAGCTTTGACATCTTTTCTACACCTTTTCTCGACCAGCCTTTAGGTCTTGAACTTAAACGGGATGAAAATACATGACTCACATGACCTTCAGCACTACAACCCACTATTCCTCTGTTTGACCTTATTTCTATACCATCCCAATTATTTAAAATATATCGCTTTGCATTTTTTATAGCCTTTATTTTATTTTCATTATCGCCTGTCTTTTCAATTATCTTTTTAAAAACCTTTGTTAGCATTTTTTTATCAGATAAATTCAAAGCCTCCTGTAAATCTTGGCTTATTGCTTCATCATTTAAATGTGTGGTCGCAACTCTTACGTATTTTTGAAGATGGTATCTATCAAGTACAAATTTACTTTTTGAAAGACAGTTAACTCCTTGCCTTATCCATGACGCCCCATCTCCTGATATATACACCGTCTCTAAAAAATCAACGTCATATTGTTTATATATGTATTCCGATACTTCAAGCCACAAATCTTCTGAATTCTTATACACTCCCCCAAAATATCGAACATTCTTTAATACTTTTCTCTTCTTATTACTTTTTTCAAAGTCAATTCCCTCATGCACATATACAAGTTTTGGCATAATTGTATTTCTCTTGCCCTTCTCATTCTGTCTCAATATACTTTTTTGTTGTAATGCTACATGGTCCTCATCGGCCTCAACATACAATATTTTTACTTCTCTCTTTTTATCTACTTTTATTTCAGGCTCAACTATTTCAATATTATGTATTTTATTCATCACTGCTTGTTTGCTGATTTCATCAATATATGTCGCCTTTTCTCCTGCCTTTCTGTAGCTGCTGTCAGCTGCTTCATCTATTGCATTAATTACAACATCGGCACTTACTCTGTCATGTGGTTCTACACCTACAATCCTGTCGACTAGGTGTTGTCTATTACCATTTTCCTTATGCTTAAAATATGTCCTGTTATAACTTAGTGTTCCAAATGTCGTTAAAATAGCTGTTTTATCTTTTCTTATAATTTCCCAATACTGTTTCCTTATTTCACAGTTACGGAAATATTCATCCATATCTTCAAGCACTTCTTTAAGTATATCGCGTCCAAGTTTAAATAAATCTTCTTTTAGACCAAGAACAAGATCAGCTAAGTCTTTTCCTTCTTCAATAAAATTTTTTATCTTTTTTTCAATTCTTTTTACCCCAAATTCATTAAAATGTTGTATACTATTATACATAGAAGATGTCATCCTTTCTATTTATTATTTTTGCTTAATTAATATCTTAACAGGATGTCATCTTCTTTTCAATTATATATGGTATTTTATGTCTCATTCCCTACAATAACTTTACGCTAACTTTAAAACTATTCCACATCAGGTATATACCATTTTGCAAAATTATCATACTTGCTCCATATACAAGGGTTAAACTCTCCCCTGATTCTTTTGTTGTATATAGCCGCATCGTAAAAGAAATATAATCCGAGATACGGCATATCCTCGTATATTGCTTCTTTCATGTTAATAAAATATGCTTTCTTCATTGA
This sequence comes from Acetivibrio saccincola, assembly GCF_002844395.1. Taxonomy (NCBI): domain Bacteria; kingdom Bacillati; phylum Bacillota; class Clostridia; order Acetivibrionales; family Acetivibrionaceae; genus Acetivibrio; species Acetivibrio saccincola. The sequence continues at coordinate 3,296,253 of NZ_CP025197.1, forward strand.
TGAGTCTGTTTCCCGTAAAATCATAGACAAATAACTATCTACAATCTCATTTTCGTAGCCGGCAATATTAATACCCGTTCCGATTTCAGCCGATGAGTACAAAAAGGATATGTCCGGTATTGACGGCACATTACATCCAACAAAAGCCATATCAAACTTACCGGATTTTACTTTATTTAGCTCATCTTCCCATGTTACCTCTTTGATATTCAGAGCAATTCCCACTTCCTGAAGCTGGCCTTGTATTTCCTTTGCCACCTCGAGTCTACGTTCGTTATCGGTATTCACCAATAACTCCAGAGTAAGAGAAGTATTAACACCGTTTATCCTCTTGTATAAAACACCGTTTCTCTCCGTCCACCCACTGTCATTAAGTATTTGCTTTGCTTTTTCAACATCCCTTTCATAGGAAACAATGTTTGTATCATACAACCATGTATCCGGAATTACAGGCAAGTCCGACACCACTGCCTCACCGGGCATAACATCATTTACAAGCTTGCTCCGGTCAACAGCATAGGCTATCGCTTTTCTTACTTCTTTTTCCTTGAGAATTTTGTTGGACAGGTTAAAGGCAATAAATTCAAACCTGTTGCTCACATATTTCTTAAGAGTTATATCCGATCTTCCGCTGTAACCGATCCAATTCTTTGTATCGGCTATGATCATGTCAACTTCCCTGGACTGAAAGGCATTGGTTACAGAACTGTCCTTTCCGTATATTTTTATATTAATCTCCGTGATATACGGCAAGGTAAGCCCGCTCTCATCTGTATCGGAATTTTTCCACCAGCTCTCATTGTCCTCAAGTCTTATAAACTCGTTCTCTCTATACTCTACAAATTTATACGGCCCTGTCCCGATAGGTCTGTCATTTTTTGGCGTATTCATAATGTCTTCCCCCAAGTAATAATGTTTTGGAATTATGGGAAAAGTCATAAGCTCGGGAGTAAAGGAATTGGGACCGTCCATTTCAACCCTGAAGGTTTTTGAGTCAACAGCCGAAAAGCTTACAACATTTTTAAAGCTGGAGGCATAGGGGCTTTTGGAACCGGCATTCACTATGGTACTTGCCGTAAATTCCACATCCTCCGCCGATAAACGAATGTTATCATGCCAGTAAACATTGTCCCTTAAATAAAAAGTCCACACCTTTCCGCCTTCAGACGGCTCCCATCTCTCTGCCAACACCGGTACGGGTTTTTGCTTATCATTGAGCTTAACAAGACTTTCATATATAAAGCAAGAATAATCCTTGACAAAGGCATTAGCCGTCAATATCGGATTCAGAGTATCGGGAGCGGTGGAAAACAGGTTCAATACACCGCTTTTTACAGGCCCGGTATCCAATATATCATCTATATCATTATTTAAAAAACTGTAATCGTTACCTGAATTTTCACCCAAAAGACTGTTTAAATCCACATTGCAGCCTGTTATTAGCACATTTATGAATATAAATACAACAAGCAATAACGTCCTCTTTTTCAAAACGTATCTCTCCCTGATTTATATTTTTATCAATACACCGGTACTGATAAAACTTTTTCCTTTGTATAATATCAACTGCCAGTAATGATCCCTCATTTTCAATCATTGTCAAACTTTTCTTTTTTCAATAATCGATAAACTTGTCTTTTTTCAATCATATAATCAATTAATCATCATAATACCCGCAAGAGTCCCGGTTTTGCCATTGTCGCCCCGGTGTGAAAAAAACATGTCTTTGTTGCATTTGGTACATATACCGCTTAAAACAATATTATCATCCGCAAGCCCTTCATTTAAAAGACTGTTTTTAATTACCGCAGGAAGATCAAAATACCATTTCCCGTCTTTTTTTTCACAGTATTTCGTGCTCCACTCAATGTTTGCTTCAAATTCCCTATATACCTCATCCCCCACCTCAAAACAGCACCTGCCGATTGAGGGACCTATCGCTGCCAAGATATCCTTCGGTTCGCAAAAAAAAGCATCTTTCATTTTCCTTACAGCCTCTTTTGCTATTTCCTTCACCGTACCGCGCCAGCCGGAATGAGCAATTGAAATTACGGTTTTTACCGGATCAAACAGAAAAACAGGTACACAGTCGGCATAAAAGGTAACCAGTGCCACTTTTCTTCTGTTTGTAGCAAGTCCGTCAAATCCAATTATATCGCTCTGCCTTATAATGCCCTTGCCTCTGTCCTCCTCGGTTACCACCCGAATTTTGCTATCATGCACCTGATTTGAAAGAACCATGTTCTCAATTTCAATTTCCAGCGCCTTAGCCACCCTTCTGTAGTTTTCTTCCACATTTTCTCTTTCATCCTTTTTATTAAAGGCCATGTTCAACGACTCATAGGGTTTTTGGCTTACCCCTCCGTGCCTGGTGGTAAAACAGTGGGTAATAACATCCTTATATTTTAACAAGTTATTAAACTGGATCAATTCTATGCCGTTAATTGATACATGGGTTACATCTTTGCTTTTATCAAATCTGTTATCCAATGCCGTAATCCTCCGTTCGCAAAATCATGCTTTGTAAAGCGCAGTGTTAAAACTATTTCCGGATATTATTTTGTTTATTATATATGAATAATATCATACATTATTACTCTTCACAACAGTCATATAACAGCAATTAAATCAAATGTATTTATATATTTATTATACATTCTTTTCGTATAGAAGCCACAAATGAAAAAAAGGCCTTAAAAACCGAGAAACAATATGTTCCAAGGTTTTTAAAGCCTATTCTAGCCAAGCAATTTAAAAGTACTGCTTACTCATCATTATTCCTCTTTCTTTCCATACAATACCGATGCAAACATCGATAAGCTGGCAGGTTTATTATACTCCATATATACCTCGCTGAAACAATCCATTATTTCATCCTGAGTCGGAGCCCAGTTTAATATTTTAATGCTGTATTGTTCATCAGGGTCACTGAAGGAGTCAATAAGCTTTTCCTTTAATTCTTCAGGACTGCTGGCATATAAATCATTGACATAATAATAATCATACTCATATGAATCTGCAACATAATTTACCAGATGGCTGTCAATTTCAAACTCGCTGTTCAATGCGTATTCCAGTGCTATTGAATTATCTGTAGCATTAAACACCGGATAATCTATTCCTATGTCATTATTGGTCACGTCAACATGGGCCCATTTCTCACCTATCTTTACCATATTCCATGCATGAGGAACGGTCTGAAGATCTCCGGTAGCAACAACACAAGGAACACCGGCTTCATCACACAGCAGCTTGAAGGCTTCCGCATAGCTCTGACATACTCCCAGACCGTTAATCAGTATTCCGTATGCATTAAAGGAATCGGGATAAATCTCAGCTATTTCATTAAGGGATTTTCCTTCAAAGTATGCGTCCAATATTTCATGATGGTATTCTCCGTTATCAACCAACCAATCGTGCAAAGCCAACTCCTTTTCATATAACGACATGCCGGGCTTAATAACCTGTTCCACAACACTTTTAACCTTTTCCTTTATTTCTTTCTGTTTTTTCTCAACCACTTCCGCAGTGGATTTATACTCAACCAATACGGATTTTGTCCTATAATCATATCCAAAACGGCTCTCATCGAGAATTAACGGGTTTTGTACTATAACCTTTAAAATAACATCCTCAAGATATGTGGAATCCTCAGCCTCCGGGTAATTTCCCACATATATTGATTTTTTTCTCTCCATCAAACCTTCAACCAAAACCTGCTCAAAGGGCTTCCGGTTTTCTGTAGTTGTTTCGGCTACTTCAACGACATTATCATTGCTTTGAATGCCAGAGCTAATCTCATCGGCGTCGGGAACGGATTTAATATCTATAATATCCTTCAAATCCTCCGCTCCGCCTATAATTGTATTTTCAGAGGATTTTGAATCATCCAAAAACATTGCTATTTCGTCAGAGGTCGGAGGACCATCATAAAAAGTAGCCTTCAGTTTGAAGTTAGTTCCTAAAACCTTACCTTCATAGGTTGGGAAATATTCGTCGCTATCCTTTGAAAAATCCCATACTACTTTATGGTTTGAAGTTTTATAACTTCCAAATCTTCCGGGAACATCGCTGGAAATATACTCAAGATAATCGACACTCACGGATTTGGGAAGTGAAAAGATATTCTCATAATCAAAATCCTCTCCGACATAGTAATAACTGGAGGCTGTCAATTTACTCGGTGCTATTGAAATATAGTCCTCTCCTTCTATTATATTGCTAAGTCTGGATTCCTTCCCGCCAACTACTGACGTAACTGCATAGCTATATACATCCGACAAATAAGAGTTCATAACAACATCAGCATATTCTTCCGCAGTCATTGACATACTGTTCTCTGTTGTTTCTTTTAAAAGCTCCATCTCATATCTGCTGCCTCTGTAAATCTTATATTTTTGCGCACCCTCTATTTTATTCCAAGTAAGAATTATATTCCCGTTATTGTCCTTTTTAACCTTCACAGTAGGTATCGGAATGTCGGAACCCACTGTAAACATTAGTCTCATTGGTTTGCTCAACTTAGTTACTTCCGTAGCATTTAAGTCATGATAAATAACTATGTAATATTTTTGCAATCCACCCCATGACAGGCCTTTGACATCAACACCTTTTCTTGGGTACATTCCCCATGAAGAGTCATCAGGCTTTATTGTAATAATGTTTGATTCTTCATCGTAATCAACTCTTGCTATCAACTCCGTAGTACAATCCCTATCGGAAAACACCTTAAACATATTTTTAATGCCAAAAGACGCAAAAGGAGCATCTGAAAGCTTTAACTTAAATTTAAATACCTGATCCTCGGATACATTATAAATGGGCTCAAGATCCTGAAAATAAGAAATATTTTCTTCATAGGTACTACCATCATGTATATATTCCCCGTCCTTTTTCGGACCTTTGCCGGTGCTGGTCATGGTTATTGTGCTTGTATTTCCGTCCCATTGCACATCCACTCCCACCGCATCACACAATGCCCTAAGAGGTAAATATGTTCTGTTGTTAACCAAAATGGGATAAACCAATGTACCGTCTGCTTCTCTCGGATTGAATGGGTTCCCATACAAAACCATTTTTAAATCAGTATCTTTATATGCCTTACCGGTTCGAAGACTTCTGTCTTTTGAACCTTTCGGAGTTACCTTTTGAGGTGGTACCCACTCACCTCCTCCGATGGAAACCGTTTTGGTGGAAGCATCCCAGTCAACGAATAATTTCAGAGCATCGCACAATGCCCTTACCGGAAGATATGTACGGCCATTGTAAATTACAGGTATAAGATACGAACCGTCTGTTTCTAAAGGAATAAACTCTTCCCCATCCAAAATCATTGTTATTGCTCCGTTAAAGTGTACGGTTATTTCTTCCTGTCTGGCATAGACCACCGGGTTAATAAAACTTAAAACCAGAGCTATAACCAATACAACAGCTAATAAATTTTTTCTTTTCACTGCGCTCACTCCTTAAGTTTTTATAATATAAACAAAATATCACTAATTCCAAGCAATGTCAATTATCTATTTAACATCGATAGCGTCAATTTATTGTAGGAAAAAGAAAAGTAGATGGCATCCCATTTTTTATTTGTGCAACTATTTCAAATAACGGTCTCTTAGTAACGAAAGTGTTTTACATCATTTTGAGCCTTATTTTCTTTTATAATTCCTCTAACTTATTGTCTATTATACCATATAACTCTTTCTTTCTATAAAGAATTCATTTTACTCAATACTTGTGACAAATTAGTACGTTTTGTTATCTATGTTCCTTCACATTTTAACGCTACTTTTAAAAGAAAAAAGTATTTCTATTGTACCATTTTCCATTTTGTCAAGGCTAAAACAGGCAAAGCCCGGCCTTGACAAGTAGGGCTCCGGGTCATGGTACTAAAGTTTTGCTTTTTTCTTTTCTTTTTCTTTTTTTATGTTTTTTCTTTTTCTTTGTCTTTTTTCCAGATATGTATAATTCCTATTGGATAGGCTTACTTGTAAACTTTCCCGTAATTTTTGCTTTATTATTACCTCATCCCTATCCGCATATACCTATAATACGCCTTAATTCTTTATATAAACCAGTTTTACACCCCTTATGAATAACAGTTAAATTACTATTCCATACACTCTCATACCTGTTTGATGACTTCTTTAATTCCTTAATTAATTTTTCCTGAATTTCTTGCCTACTAGATGCTAACTTTTTTTGTTTTTGTGCCATAACTATGTCATATACCTTACCGCCATTCTTCTTGTATATTATTAGCTTTGACATCTTTTCTACACCTTTTCTCGACCAGCCTTTAGGTCTTGAACTTAAACGGGATGAAAATACATGACTCACATGACCTTCAGCACTACAACCCACTATTCCTCTGTTTGACCTTATTTCTATACCATCCCAATTATTTAAAATATATCGCTTTGCATTTTTTTATAGCCTTTATTTTATTTTCATTATCGCCTGTCTTTTCAATTATCTTTTTAAAAACCTTTGTTAGCATTTTTTTTTATCAGATAAATTCAAAGCCTCCTGTAAATCTTGGCTTATTGCTTCATCATTTAAATGTGTGGTCGCAACTCTTACGTATTTTTGAAGATGGTATCTATCAAGTACAAATTTACTTTTTGAAAGACAGTTAACTCCTTGCCTTATCCATGACGCCCCATCTCCTGATATATACACCGTCTCTAAAAAATCAACGTCATATTGTTTATATATGTATTCCGATACTTCAAGCCACAAATCTTCTGAATTCTTATACACTCCCCCAAAATATCGAACATTCTTTAATACTTTTCTCTTCTTATTACTTTTTTCAAAGTCAATTCCCTCATGCACATATACAAGTTTTGGCATAATTGTATTTCTCTTGCCCTTCTCATTCTGTCTCAATATACTTTTTTGTTGTAATGCTACATGGTCCTCATCGGCCTCAACATACAATATTTTTACTTCTCTCTTTTTATCTACTTTTATTTCAGGCTCAACTATTTCAATATTATGTATTTTATTCATCACTGCTTGTTTGCTGATTTCATCAATATATGTCGCCTTTTCTCCTGCCTTTCTGTAGCTGCTGTCAGCTGCTTCATCTATTGCATTAATTACAACATCGGCACTTACTCTGTCATGTGGTTCTACACCTACAATCCTGTCGACTAGGTGTTGTCTATTACCATTTTCCTTATGCTTAAAATATGTCCTGTTATAACTTAGTGTTCCAAATGTCGTTAAAATAGCTGTTTTATCTTTTCTTATAATTTCCCAATACTGTTTCCTTATTTCACAGTTACGGAAATATTCATCCATATCTTCAAGCACTTCTTTAAGTATATCGCGTCCAAGTTTAAATAAATCTTCTTTTAGACCAAGAACAAGATCAGCTAAGTCTTTTCCTTCTTCAATAAAATTTTTTATCTTTTTTTCAATTCTTTTTACCCCAAATTCATTAAAATGTTGTATACTATTATACATAGAAGATGTCATCCTTTCTATTTATTATTTTTGCTTAATTAATATCTTAACAGGATGTCATCTTCTTTTCAATTATATATGGTATTTTATGTCTCATTCCCTACAATAACTTTACGCTAACTGTCCCTTCCTGAAAAGTACTTAAAAAACAAAGCGCCTAAAGCCGCATCTCCCTTCAGTCGAAATTTATTAGAATTTATTATATAATCTAAAATAAGATAAAACAGGAAATAATAACAAGCATTAAATCTAAACCTAAATATACAATTAAACAAATTTTCACTGAGCATTGGCAATTTTTTTAACACCTATGCTTATTTGACCATTGGTAATCAGTTGTTATATGTAAAGCAGTTATTATAAATGTAGATAGAATTTTAGCAAGTAATGCTTTCAATTTTTTGATAAAAAAAAGAGTATTTGAATGTATATATCGTAAATAGCAAGTCAGAAGATTTGTTAGATGAATAAACGGAAAGGATGATTACTGTGACCGATAACGGCAACAGCATCGTACAACTGGATTCGGTAACAAAAGAGAAACTTGCCAGACTGCTATACATGAGTCATATGAAAGAGCCTTTAGACTCCTTTAAAATAGACAGCTTGATGAATGAATACGCTTATTTATGTCATGACGACGGTACATGGACAACACATATTTACGCGATATATCCCAATATAAGAATGTTTTGAATTATAAAGTGTCACAAGCATTAAAAAAATCAGGAAAAGAAAACATGGACAAAAGAAAACATGGACGGAACTATCATTAACGAATTGTTTGAAATTTGTACGGAGGGACTCTTAATAGATTTACAGGAAACAAAAACCCATGAAATCGGTTTATATATACTAAATAACATCAGCACATTGGATGATTTGGAAAATGCCGTTACTGCTTCGAGAAAACGCAAGTGTGACAAAAAGCTAAAATATGATTTAAAATGCAACATATGGAAATTGTTCTAACGACACTCCCTTGTTGTCTGCTTTGGATTGATGTAAAATCTCCTTGCTTATTTGTAAAAAGCCCTCTTAAAGGCGTTTAACCCTTTTTAAAAGATTAATTTATCACTTTAATATTTTTACTATAAAAATTTATATCAAAAACTTATGTCAGAAAAAATAAATTAAAGGAGAAATTACAGGCCGTTTATAAGTGACATTACCTCTGACCTGGTTCTGGCATCGGTTTTTATTATGCCCCTTAAGGCTGAAGTCACGGTTTTAGACCCCGGTTTCTTTACACCCCTCATTGTCATACACAAATGTTCCGCTTCAACAACTACAGCAACCCCCAATGGGTTTATGCTGTTCATAATTATATCTGCAACTTCGCTGGTCAAACGCTCCTGAAGCTGTGGTTTTTTGGCAATAATATCTACAATCCTGGCAAGTTTGCTAAGGCCTAATATCTTGCCCTTTCTGGGTATATAAACCACGTGGGCAACACCTACAAAGGGAAGCAGGTGGTGTTCACATACCGAATACATAGGAATGTCTTTTACAAGAATCATTTCTTCATGAGTGTTTTCCTGAAACACTTTAATGCAATCCTTAGGGTCGGTATAAAGCCCTGCAAAAATCTCTTCATACATTCTTGCCACCCTGTCAGGTGTTTCCACCAGTCCTTCTCTATCAGGATCTTCTCCAATAGCTATAAGTATCTCTCTGACAGCTGCCTTTACACGTTCTTTATCAATCATCTTCACTACCTCTTTTCTGAAAATAAAATTACTTTTTATACAAATTAATTTTATACAAATTAATTTTATACAAATTAAAATTGTTTAAATTATTTTTTTAATATTATTTTTATATAAATAAAATTGCTTTTAAAATTGCTTTTTATACACAATTGGCATGTTAAAATAAATTAAACTTCACATACAAATCATTATACTGTATGCATGGGAAAATGACAATAAATTCTGAAATGAAGGCTATACGTAACCACGGTGTATATAATATCCAAATATACATAATAAGGTAACTAAAAAACCAAGTGATATCGGATGGTATTGTTGAATTTTATGTTAACTAATCAGATTCATTATATAATCTGCAATTATCTCACTAAATATTAAACCTATAGCCATAAAAATCATATTTACAATTATAACGGTAAGTCCTGCTTTACTGCCATTTTTTGTTGCTAATATGCCCATAATAACACCTACAAATCCAAAAATAAAAGAATATCCCAGTAGGGAAACCAGGGCAAAAACCAACCCGCCTACAACCAGGACAATGGTACTAAATGTAGCTGTTTTCTGGCTATTAATGTTCTCCATATCTATCACCCTGTTTAAGTATTTCCTGCTTTTGATATCCATATTCATTTTTTTTGTAAAATCTTTTCACTAAACACTGTACAAAATATAATAAATGGGTTATAATATTATTAGTAACTTATTTTTATTTGCATTTATCTCCAATTTATTTTTTGCAATAGATTCAGCAATACAAATAACATCTGTTCTTGCATATTCCAAGCATTTTATACTGCTTCATTTTGTTTACATAATTGCCAATAATTAAATTTGAAAACATGCTTACTTTTTGCTAAACTTATACCTAACATGTTGCTTATTATGTAAACTCATTTGAACTTTTATTTAAACTTACAAAGGTATTTTATAAAACTAAATTAATAAATAAAGGATGGTTAAAGTGTCTGTGGATTTTAATTTCTTAACTTCAAAACAAAAAAAGGTCTATACTGCAATCGAATCATTCATCAAGGAAAATGGAATGCCTCCTACCGTAAGGGAAATAGGCGAATTAATTGGTGAGAAAACACCTGGAGCTGTACAAGGTATACTAAACAGGCTTGAAGAAAAAGGTGTTATAAGGAGGCAGCCAAGAGTAGCAAGATCTATCCAGCTTGTACAAGAAAACTCAAACTATGCCGACCACGTATATCTGCCGCTAATCAAAAAAATAAGCCAACGTAATGTAGACGACCTGCTCAATATGTACAACATCGTCAAGTACTATCCTGTACCGGCTCATTTGTTTGAAAATGCCGAAAATCATTTTATAATCCAATGTCCTGACAACAGTCTTTTGGACAGTGGCATCTCCTATGAAGACACTTTAGTAATTGACATGAAACCAGACCTTAAAGACGGGGATATAGTACTACTTATGTATGAAAACCTTACTATCCTAAGGTATTATAGCCCTCACGAAGACTCAGACAAAGTTGTTTTAAAAGCTGACAGCGATTTAATTGGAAAGGAAGTATTTAGTAGAGATGAAATAAAAATAATAGGTAAAATGGTTGCTAAATTCACCAAATACTAATTGAAGTACCTGATTATTTTTATTAATTCATCTGTATTAGTATTAAAAATAACAGGGTTAAGCTAATTATTTAAAAGCTTAACCCTTGTTGTTTTTTTATTATTTATTGCTTATTTTTGCTGTTTATATTATTTGACTTTCATTGTTTCTTTGTATTTATTTTTGTGGGCATATTTGGTTTTTACAAACTTTTTATATGTATGCCTTTTTAGACATGCATTTTTTACAGGTAACTTACAATAAGGTCGCCCACTTCATCAGTTCCATAACCCATTTTGCCTGCGCCTAAGTCTTTAATATCATTTTTAACAGCCTTCTTAATGGCATTTTCTATATCTTCTGCTGCCTTAACTTCTCCTAGCTGTTCCAGCATCATTTGTCCTGCTGCTATTGCTGCAAGTGGGTTTATAACATTTTTACCTGTATATTTTGGCGCTGAACCTCCTATAGGCTCATACATTGATACTCCCTCAGGATTTATGTTACCGCCGGCAGCTATTCCCATTCCTCCCTGGATAACTGCTCCAAGGTCAGTTATAATATCCCCAAACATATTGTCTGTCACAATAACGTCAAAGAATTCAGGATTTTTAACCATCCACATACATGTAGCATCAACATGGCAGTAATCTGTCTCTATATCAGGATATTCTTTTGCCACTTCATAAAATACTCTTTCCCATAAATCAAATGCAAATGTTAAAACATTGGTTTTTCCGCATAGCGTTACTTTTTTACCTTTATTTCTCTTTCTTGCATACTCAAATGCAAACCTTATACATCTTTCAACACCTTTACGGGTGTTTATTGATTCCTGGATTGCAATTTCATCAGGAGTACCCTTCTTTAAAAAGCCTCCTCCTCCTGCATACAGACCTTCTGTATTTTCCCTTACAACAACAAAGTCAATATCCTCAGGTCCTTTGTCTTTTAAAGGAGTGTCCACTCCTTCATAAAGGATAACAGGTCTTAAATTGATGTACTGGTCAAGCTCAAAACGCAGCCTTAACAGTATACCTTTTTCCAAAATACCAGGGGCTACATCAGGATGTCCTATTGCACCAAGCAAAACAGCATCCCTTGATTTTATTTTTTCAATATCACTGTCAGTTAATACTTCCCCAGTTTTTAAATATCTGTCCCCACCTAAGTCGTAATACTCTAAATCCACTTGGAAATTATGCTTTTTGCTGACTGCTTCTAAAACTTTAACACTTTCCCGGACAACTTCAGGTCCTGTACCGTCACCAGGTATAACTCCGATATTGTACTTTTTCATATTCAAAATCCTCCTTTTGTAATTTCATATGATAAATGTCCATATGTTTCTGTACCGGTGTGTCATAAGTAATTTACATGTTGTAATTTTTGTATGTTAAAATGTCTGCTTGTAAATATACTCTCTCTAAATATTATAACACTAATTATATTTTGTCATTATAAATATTGATTTATAGATATTAATTATAATTCTTAAAACTAGTTTATTCTACCTGATATTTACCTTAATCATGCCGGCTTTTTAATGTTTTTTGATTTATTTTATAATTTTTCGCCAAATCCATTTTCTCCACAGCCCTTTCATGTTAAAATGATATTAATGGAATTTAGGAAAAGATGCAGCGATATGGAGGTAAGGCACCTTGTCTTTTAAAAAAATAAAGATACTTTTAATGAAAGTTCAATAATCTCAACTATAAATGAAATTAAATCTAGTAATGACAGCCTTTTGATGGATAACTTTATATCTGAATTTACCCCTTTTATTAAAAAAGAAGTAATAAAATTTACAAAAAAGCCTTTTGAAATAGAAAATACTTTTGAATTTAGTGTTGCTGTTTTAGCATTTAAAGAGGCCATTGATTACTATAGTAAAAACCAGCATTTAAGCTTTTTGGATTTTTCTTCTTTATTGATAAGAAAGCGTCTTTTAGACTATGTAAAATTCAGCAATGGAAAAAAAACATTTTCTATTTCCAATTTTGAAAAAAAGCATTTACATTTAATTGAACAACTGCATCTACCGGAACAAAACAAGTACCATAAAGAGTATACCATGTTATATGAAATAAGTATATTTAAAAAAATGCTTAAACCTTTTAAAATATCTGATGAAAATCTTCTCAAGTATTCACCAAGAAATGACATAATAAAACATAAATGTTTTAAAGTGGCGGAAGAAATTTTGAAAAATAATGATTTATTGGAGGATATTTTAACTAAGAAAATTTATCCCGTGTCAAAACTGCAAAAAATTACACAAGTCAAAAAAAGGGACATTAGGTATCATAAAGGGTTTATTGTTTCTGCCGTTTTAATTTTTTCCTCAAAATTAGATACTTTAAAAGGATATATTAATAATTTCTTAGATGAAAAATTTGAAAAAACCGGGGTACTTATAGCAATGAAAGAAAATTATGGTATTGTAGTTACTAAAGAGTTTCTCTTTTTATCAATACCAAAAAAGCCTTCCATGGCAATTGGTCAAACCTTGGAATTTAAATCTTTTTATCTCTCTATAATAAAAGGTGTATCTCATGATATAGTAATAAAAGTGTTGATTATTATTGCTATATTATCAATGAGCGCTGCTTTTTTGTTCAGTTTTTTGGCTCAGCTTTTTCTGGTCTAAAATAAATAATCATATTTTTGCAATTTATGTTGACATAACTAATAATTAACTTATTTGAAAATAATTCTTCGTATTTTTCTTTCTATTGCCATTATTTTTTCCATTCCTGTTGTAATGTCGTTTTCGTCATATTTAAAGAATTTAATTTTGTACCCGTCAACGTGGTATTGTTTTTTCAAATCTTCTTTTGAGAATAAATATATTGTATTTTGAAAGGGTTTTTTCCAACCGGAAATAATTTTTTTATATTCTTTTTTCTTGTTTGTTAATTGGTCAAATCTTTTATGTACATCTTCACTTGTGTTTTCCAGTAATTCTTTGATTATAAGCAAAATATCATCAGATGATAAATCTTCTGCCTTTTTTTCAATTGGTCTGATAACAAAAACATAACCAACAAAAGCAAAACCTACATATACAGTATGGTCATATATGAAAAACACTATATTCTTTATATATTCTCCTTGCTCATTTTCTATAGGTATATCAAAACCATTATATATACACGTAAAATTATCCAGCGGAATAGCTTCTATGAATAAAAAAGGCATCCTGCTATAGAAGAAAACCTTCGCATACCACTCATCAATAAAGTCTTTTTTTTCATAGGGTAAAAAAATATTAACTTTAAATCCTTTTATATAAAATTTTACATGTTTAATTAACATATCTAGAAAGTAATTTATAACATGTATATTATTGTAGTACTTTTCCATTAATAGTCCTTCCTTAACTTCCTTGTATTTTTTCTTATCCGGAATTTCATTCCTTATTTCTTCAATAGACCGGTCAATATACACGCCTCTGCCCAGCTCAACAGCTTTTAGCCGGCCTTGAAAAAAATCAACACAGATAAACTTAGTTTTAAAACAATAAGCAATCTTTTTAATAATATCTCTAAGCATTTTATTCCTCCAAAAGCCATATAACCTTTTATTTTTGTTATTAAGCAGAATTTTTTCAACTACAAATATCAGGTAAATTGCAATTTACCTGATATTTGTAGTTTATCTATATCTTTAATTTAATTATACATCCTGTCTAATCAAAACTCCACCCAAACCATTCTTCTACTGATTCTTTAAATCTTTCTATTAGAACTTCAGCAAAAGATCTGGATGTTACAACTGCTGTAACTCCTGCTGCAGAATCGTAAGGCGTCTTTGATGATCTTTCTTTTATAGTTTTTGTATAAACATTTTCTACATCAAAAACTCTGGTAGTATGCGCCTCATCAACAATAGTAAAAATTGCTCCGAAAAACACACCGGAAAAAGTTGCGTATACAATTCTATTTCCCATTTTTCCTACTTCTATAGTCTCACCGGTAATTGCCCATTCTAAAAAAGCATCATATGCATTGCCTCTTAACATTTCATCTGTCAGTGCAACAAGAAACGAACTGGCACCTCCTGAAATCATTCCCTGTATAATACGCCCTCCAAAACTTAAACCTTTACCATTAACAAATCCAACTCCTATAAAATGACTTGCCAATCCACCCACAGCACCTGTTATTACATCAATACTGTAATCTTTAATTAACTGTTTTGGAGTATAATATATGTCGTTAAATATTCCTTGGTAAAACACATTAATTGTTGTAAATATAGTGTTTAAACTAATGCTTACTGCTAATGATTTACCCAATAACGAACTAACTAAAGTAAAGTTACCCGAAGGGTCAATATTCATTACAGGATTTGCATGGGCATATAGGTACTTGTGCAAGCTGTATGGATCTTGTATAAATCCTTCAAACGGATCCATTGTTGTAAATCTTCCTATAGCCGGATTCATGTACCTTGCTCTTAAGTAGTAGAATCCTATGTTAGCATCATACTGTTCTCCTGTGTACAAAAACTCATTCTCTGTATCGCCTGTTTTTTCAATTAGATTTCCAAAAGCATCATATGTGTATGTATCAGTTACTTCTCCGTTGCTATTTGTCAGAGCCCTTGTACTTCCTAAACCATCAAAGTGATAGTAGCTTTTAACATCTCCTCTTTTTTGGCTTATAAGATCATCCCCATGAACATAACTAACTATAAGCTTGCCTTTTTCATTTCTTTCTTCTAAAACTTTCGCATAATCTGTATTTTTATCTACAGTATATCTGCTAAATTTTGCATCGTCAACTATTTTTCCAACTCTTATCCCGTCCACGTCATAAACATATTCAACAGTTGATGTACCGGTCTGGTTGGTTGTAACTACACTTACAAGCCTGTTATCATATCCATAGGTATATAATATTGTCTCTGTCTCATTTTTCTTTGAAAGAGTGTTTCCATTATTGTCATAAGTATAGACATTTTCACCTTCTGAAATAAGCCTGTTATTTTCATCATAAGTATAATTCACAGTGTTTCCGTCATCCGTCTTAGTCAGCCTGTTTCCTACAGCATCATAAGTATAGCTTATTTCACGTATAGTTCCATCAGGATTATTTATAGTTTCTTTTAACAGTTTATAAGTATTATCATACTCATATTCTATAACTCTTCCGGTATGTTCTTCAATTTTTATTCTGCTACCTGCAGGTCCTAATGTATATTTGTAAGATGAAATAATCTCCCCGTTGGCATCTTGGTTTACAAGCTCTACCAATCTGTTAAGTTCATCATAGGTATATAGCATCTTTGTTCCGTTAGGATAGGTAACACCAGTTCTGTTGCCCACTTCATCATATATGTATGTTGTCACTCCCCCGTCAGGATCCGTCACTGTAGAAAGCCTATTTAACTTATCATAAGTATAGGTTGTTGTCCCGGACGGAACTTTGACACCGGTTTTGTTTCCTGCTGCATCGTAAGTATATTCAATGCTTATTCCATCGGGACCGGTTTCTTTTATAAGTCTTCCCATAACATCATATTCAAATTTTGTAGTTCCCCTATTGTCTGTTACTGTTGCCCTTTGACCTAAAGGAGTATTTCCTTCTGCATTAATACTCTTTGTCCTTGCTCCCGTTTCATCATACTCATAATTTATTTCATTTCCTCTTGCATCAATTATTTTGGTTATATTTCCATTGCCGTCGTACTCGTAAAAAGTAGTATTTCCTAATGCATCCGTAACGGAAATATTGTTACCTGCTTTATCATATTCATAGGTTGTAACATTTCCAAGCGCATCAATTTCTTTGATTTTACGTCCATTGACATCGTATTCCGTCTCTGTAAAACTGCCGTCAGGATTAACCTTTTTAACCAATCTTCCAAGTTTGTCGTAAAAGTATTTGGTAACATTTCCGGCCCTGTCAGTGTAAGTTAGTCTGTTGCCCTCTTTATCGTAAGTAAATTTTTCTTCCGTTCCGTCAGGATAAATGGTTTTTTCTAAATTTCCATAAATATCATATATATATTCAGTACGCCTTCCCAAACTATCAGTTTCAGCAGACTTCTTACCAATAGGATTATATTCTATGGTTGTAGAATTCCCATATGCATCAATAATTTTTGTAAGGCGTCCTTTTTTGTCATACTCATATGTTGTGTTATTTCTTCTTCTCCTATCTTTATGGTTTCTGTCAGACATTTTCCTGCAGAATCATAAGTATAAACTGTTTCAGTTCCGTCTGCACTTATTTTTCGGATTACATTTCCATAGGAATCATAAGTATGGCTTGTGGTATTTCCTTTAGAGTCTGTCATTTTAGTCAAATTCCCTTTTGAATCATATTCAAAAAATGTTGTATTTCCTAAAGGATTCGTTACTTTTATCAAATTGCCTTTTGAATCGTATTCATTTATTTTGGTATTTCCCATTGGATCTGTTTCTGTAAGCACCTGACCTTTGGCATTATAAGTATATTCAGTCTTATTTCCCATTGCATCAGTGAAAGAAGTCACATTATTATTTTCATCATATGTATATGTAATAGTATTTCCAAGAGGCTCAGTTTCTGTCAGCATATTACCATTCTCATCATATGTGTAAGATGTGGTGTTTCCCATTGCATCAACTTTCTTTAATATATTCCCCTTTTCATCATATGAAAATACAGTTACATTACCCATTCTATCCGTTACTATTTCCTGCCTTGCACCTATGTCTCTGGAATATTCTATCCTGTTGCCCTCAGCGTCAATATGTGCAATAATTCTTCCATCGTCATCATATTCATTCCGTACTGCTTTAACTCCTCTTGGATCAATAATATCTATCAAACCATGGTTTGAATTATACGTAAATCTTGTAACATGGCCTTCCTGATCCGTTACTTTTACTAAATCTCCGTAATAATCATATTCATAATTTATACTGTTACCCATAGGTTCTGTTATTTTGGTTATCCTTCCTTCTCTGTCCCTTTCAAAAGTTACACTTTTGCCTCCTGAGTGTGTAATTCCGTCTTTTGTATATGTAATGGTGTTACCGTTAATATCTGTAACACTTTCCAGACCACTGTTCATATTTAATATTAAAACAGTACCCTCCCGTGTAGTAAGTTTATATCTTTGAGGGTTATAACACTCCATGTCAAAATTTCTTAATTCATTACCCACTACATAAGCAACTTTATCTTCATCTAAAGCCTCAAGTTTTGAAAATGTGCCTTTTTTTGCAACAAATGATACACTTACTTCTTGTATGGGAGCAAACGGCTGCATACTTGGTGAAACAGCTACTCTAAATTCATCAACTTTTCCGTCAGGATAAGTTACAGTTATATTATGGGGTTTTATCTCATACAAATTGTAAACCCTGCTGAATACTCCCCCACTTTCTTCATGTCTCCAGTTCTCCCCGGGTTTCATGTTTTGCTCAATACGTACATACTTATATTCTAATGACCAGCCAATACCAAAATCACCTTTGGATTTATTCCGGCTGTCATAATTTCTTGCAATTGATATAGGCAATCCTGCCATTGGAACTGTTAAGTCTTCAAAACTTATTGTAAAGTTTCCAACTTTCATTTCTCCCTCAACTATATACGAAACATTATAAACAGATACATAGCCGCCTGAATCATATACAGATAATCTAATGTCATATTGCCCGTTTCTCATCATTGTTGGATCAAAAATACCAAGTACATCATTCTTAACACTTTTTGTGCCTTCTGCAAACTTTATATACCGGTCTTTACCTGACTGGGAATATTCAAGAATGTATTTTACAAGGTTTTCATCGTAAGCGGTGCCTATAATTTCTACAGGCTCATGTATCTTTGTATACTCCAAAGGACTTTCTATAAAAGCTTCAGGAGGCACTTTATCTCCTTCTTCTTTTACAAATAATTCTTTACTTGCATATCCTTCATTTCCTGCAGCATCGTATGCTTTTGCCACAACCTCAAACATGCCTGCAGTATCAGCGACAAAAGTACCAATACCTGTTTCATCCAATTCAACAGGTTGATTATTAAATTCAGCACTAATGTGTTCCACACCTACATTATCTATGGCTGTAACCTTTATTGTTACTGTAGTTCCGGTATTTAAAACAGTTGCGTTTGTTGCAAGTTCAATTATTGTTTTTCATAATCCGGATCCGGAGTAGGTTCTGGTGTTGGCTCTGGTGTTGGTTCAGGCGTTGGTTCTTCTGTTGGTTCAACTATACTTATCTTAAATTCTTGAATATCATAAGCTCCTTTTGTATCTTCAACTTTAATACTGACATCGTATATCCCTCTGTTTAAAGAAGTAACAAACCATTTTACTTCCCCCGTTTCACTGTCAACGGTCATTCCTTCAGGACCATTTATTAAAGTGTACTTTAAATCATCACCGTCTTCATCATAGGCCTCAGCATTATATATATAAACTCCCTCTGACATCTCTTCAGTTGTAAAACCTTCATAAACAACCATTTCTTGCGAATAATTGTAAAATCCAAATTTTCCTGTAGTGTAGGTATCATCGTACAATGAAATATCATCCAACACAACATCATCATGTCTTATAATTATATTAAAATGCCCATTACCTGAAAACTTCAAAGTAAACTCATAGTCTTCAAAATCCTTATATGGAATGGTATTGCGATAAATTACTTTAACCCTTTCATTCCCCTCCGACATCCATAAATCTCCATCTAAAATAGGCGTGTCGGTATTAATTACTTTTACACTCATTCCTTGTTCACAGTTATTTCCTTTCCACATTTGGGTAGTCTGCTTCCAATCAAAGAGATAAAAATGTCCTTCATCCTGATAACCAAAAACAAAACCCATAAGGTCGTCATCCTTTGATGTATCAACTCTCCATTTACCGTTAACTATACATTTATCCACCTGAATATCACTTAATAGTACTGATGGGTTTGCATTTCTTGTCTGCATTGCTTTTGTCGGCTCAGAATGCACCCAATTTGGAATATCATCATTTGTATCACATAACTGAACCACAGTCCATTTAGTTAAATCTATTATTTCCCTGTTGCCCTCTACCATATTAAGAACAACTTCTTCAACAGGTGTACTTATAAATATAGGAGCATTATTAACAGGTGTTGGTTCCGGTGTTGGCGTTGACTTAGTTCCTCCCGTACTACCCCCTTTAGGAGTTGTTGGTGTCGGACTTGGTGTTGAAATCGGCGTAGATGTTGGCTTTGGCGTCACCGTTGGTCTTGGTGTTTCAGGCGGAGCTAAAGGTGGCGTCTTTTCAGGTATCTCAATGTATTTTAGAACAACATCTAACATTTGAACTGCTTCTGCTCTTGTTATTAAATTAAACGGCCTGAAAGTTCCATCAGGGTAACCTCTGGCTATTTCATGGGATGCAAGGTTTTTTATGCTCTGATATAAATACTTTGGAAATGTTTCCTCATCTTTGAATGTAAATTCAGGCGCACCCTCAAAAAAACCCACTTCAAAAAGCCTTGATACAAGTACTGCTGCATCCTGCCTTTGCATATTTTCCATTGGTCTGAAGGTTCCATCTTCATATCCGGCTATTAAACCTTCACTTGCTGCATAAGATACTGCATTATAAAACCAGTCATCTTTGTTTACATCTTTGAAATTATTTCCTTCTACCTCTTTTTCTTCTTTAAAAATGTTTACAACCATAGCTGTAAATTCTGCCCTAGTCACAAGTCTGTCCGGTCTGAATAATCCGTCATCATAGCCTACAACCCAGTTGTTTTCAACAAACTTTTCAATAGTTTTCCTACACCAATGGTCTTTGATGTCCGGAAAAGTCTCTTTTAAATTTTAGATCTGTCGCTTCCATGGAAAACAATGTCCCTGTTAATAAAAGACAAATGATAAGAGTGCAGGATATAATCCTTTTTGATGTGTTCATTAAAAAATAACCTCCCCTAGAAAAAAAGTTTTTTAGTTTTTTATGTTTTTTTTAGTTTTTATAATATATATTTGTTTGTTTTATGCAAACCTAAATTATAGCATAAAATATATAAAAATAAATAATTTTTTCTAAAAAAATAGTTGCACCTGTTTAAAGTGCAACTATTTTTCACACAATGTAATTATTCTTTTGGCTCTGGTGTTGGTTCCGGAGTTGGTTCTAGCTCTTCTGTCGGTTCCGATGTTGGTTCCGGTGTTGGCTCTGGCTCTTCTGTCGGTTCCGGTGTTGGTTCCGGTGTTGGCTCTGGCTCTTCTGTCGGTTCCGGTGTTGGTTCCGGTGTTGGCTCTGGCTCTTCTGTCGGTTCCGGTGTTGGTTCTGGTGTTGGTTCTGGCTCTTCTGTCGGTTCCGGTGTTGGTTCCGGTGCTGGCTCTGGCTCTGTTCCTGGTGCTGGTAATTTAAAACCTTTTGAACCTATTGTAAGATCTAATAACTCAGGACTGAAACCCTCACTTGATATTTCAAGCTCAACTAAAATCTTTATATATCTTCCGTCTTTAATATTAAATGTACTATAATTTGATACACTTAAAGGCTTAGAATAATTTTTCCCGTCATTGCTGGTTGATACCGTTACGCTTACTTTGTCATCGCTATATACTTTGTCATTCCAATAGATGCTTCCCCACTGAGTGTTTGATCTTTTACTGTCAAATACAACGCTCCATGTTCCATATGATACATATTCACTAACCGGAAGTGATAAATCGTCTATATCTATAACAATTGTATTGTTGTTTCTATCAATGTACTCAAGTGATGTATCTTTTAGAATGATTTTTTTGCCATGTTCAAGGTTTTCAAAATAGACTGACAGCAACATATCCTCTTCTTCTTGCATTTTTATCCTGTCATACTTCCATTCATATGTATAACTTCCATCTTCATTTTCAACTATATTTGCAGGTTCAGGCAACACTTCTAAATCTATTACATTATCTTTTAACACCGTCGTCTTCAAAACAACATTTCTTCCGGACGTATCAAATACCTGCTGTGCCATATACTCCATCATCTCACCCAATTCTTCTGATGAAGGGCTGAACCTGTATATTCCGCTTGTAATATTTGCAAGTTCTTTTAAAAGTGCTTCATTAGCCCCTGAACCAAGTCCTACTGAATGTATTATTATATTTTTTTCTTTAGCAATTTCTGCTTGTGCTACTGCAGGGTTTCTGCTTGCATTACCATCGGACAATAATATAATGGCCTTATCTCTTCCATCCGTACTTTCATTGTTAAAAGTCTCTATTGCTTTTGCCAAACCACTACCAATATTCGTTGACCCACCGGGACCGCTTAAATTGTCTATTACATTTAGTAGTACATCTAAATCACTTTCTAAGCTATTATTAAGGTATGCACTACCATCAAAAGTAACTATTGCAACTCTGTCTTCTTTTCTCACAAAATTAAGTATGTTGCGGCAAGCTTCTAAAGTAGCAGTCCACTTACTTCCTGACATACTGCTGGAACGGTCAAGTACAAGTATAAGATCAATAGGAGTCTTCTCTGGCATATCAGGTTTTCCATGTCC
The DNA here is from genome assembly GCF_002844395.1 of Acetivibrio saccincola. NCBI lineage: Bacteria > Bacillati > Bacillota > Clostridia > Acetivibrionales > Acetivibrionaceae > Acetivibrio > Acetivibrio saccincola. Next base: position 3,318,523 of record NZ_CP025197.1, read on the forward strand.
AAAAAGATTAAATGAAATTTCAACTTCATCTTTCCCCGGCATTAATACAGATTTGTTTACTTTTTGAGTAACTTCAATATGTATAGGTTCTCCATCTCTTCCATATGTCATTTGTGTAGTTCTGTATTCTCTTTTAATAGTTTCTATTTCCTGCTTTTTAAGTATCAGCCTATCCTCAATTTCAGTGCTTAGATTGTAAATCTCTCCTTCTTCAAAGTCCTCAGTTGTAGTATATGTACGAGACACTACCGGCAACAAAGTTGGCGTAGAGGTTCTTCTTGGTGTATCCCTTCTAACGCGTGGTGTTGGTGTTGGCGTTGGCTCTTCTGTTGGCTCCGGTGTTTCAGGTGGAGCTAAAGGTGGCGTCTCTTCCGGCAACTCAATATACTTAAGTACAACATTTAACATTTGAACTGCTTCTGCTCTCGTTATTAAATTAAAAGGTCTGAAAGTCCCATCAGGATAACCTTGCACTATTCCATGAGATACAAGATTTTTTATACTCTGACGTGAGTACTCAGGAAATGTATCTTCATCCTCAAATTTTACATCCTCTGCACCTTCAAAAAAATCTACTTCAAAAAGCTTTGATGCAAGCACAGCTGCATCTTGTCTTTGCATATTCGCCATTGGTTTAAAGGTTCCATCTTCATATCCTGATATTAAACCTTCACTTGCTGCATAAGATACTGCATTATAAAACCAGTCACTTTTACTTACATCTGTAAAACTGTTTTCTTCCACCTGTTTTTCTTCTTTAAAGATGTTCACAACCATAGCCGTAAATTCAGCCCTGGTTACAAGTCTGTCCGGTCTAAATAAGCCATCGTCATAACCAACAACCCAGTTGTTTTCTACAAACTTTTCAATGGTTTCTCTACACCAATGGTCTTTGATGTCTGGAAAAGTTTCTTCTTCTGTCATTCCCATGGAAGATAATGTTGCTGTCAATAAAATGCAGATAATGAGTGTGTAGGATATTAGTCCTTTTAATCCCTTCATAAATTAACCTCCCCTAAAAATACTGTTTTTTTAACATAAAGCTATGCTCTTCCTGCAGTATTTGACATAATTTAGAATTTCAAAGTTTTTACTTAATGTATATTTGCTTATTTTATGCAAACACTGCCAAACACAATTATAACATAAAAGATAAAAAAATAAGAAGCTTTTATATATTTTTTTACAGCCTCAAAAATTACACTTTTTATAAGCCAAAAAGAAAAAAATTAAACTTTTAAAAATAGATAAGAAGAAAATCATTAAAATTTATAAAAATAAAAGTATTGGACATGAAAAAATTTTAGTTATCAACAAAAGCTCTTCCTATACTGAAGGGGGGTTTTTTGGGTATATTTTTTGAATATATCATTAAATCTCTGCTGATTAGAAAAACCTACACTTAGAGCAATATCACTTATTTTAGCATCTGTTTCCCTTAATAATTCCTTTGCTCTTTCAACCCTGACATTTAAAAGATAGTTTATAGGGCTTACCCCCATTTCTTCCTTAAACGCCCTGGTAAAATAGCTTGTGCTTAAAAATACATACTTAGAAATATCCGTTAGGGAAATATCCCTTTCGTAATTATTATTTATATAATTAACAGCTGCCTGTATAAGCTCTTTTAATTTGGGACTTTTATTTTTTATACTGTTTTCCCACTCCATTTTTAATGCCCTGGATATTAATACGAAAAGCTCTAAAACAAGAAGATAATTTAAAAATTCACTTCCAATTTCAGGATTTTCCCTCTCTTTTAGTATTCTGTTTAGCAAATTGATTATTTCATTTTTGTGGCTGACTTTTAAAGATATAAAACGTCCCCATTCTTTTTTGTTTACAAAGTTTAGAAAATCTTCCAATGAAACTTCCGCAAACTGATTGTCAAATTTATTTTCAAACCCGAAATTTAAAACGATAAATTCACAGCCTGCCTGGGACTTTACTTCAAATTTATGATACTGCCTTGGCTTTATTATAATGATGTTGTTAGGTCCTATTTCAACAGAAGTTCCTGAAATTTCAAATACAGCATTCCCTTTTTTAACATAAACCATCTCAAAAAACTCATGAATATTAGGCTCCATGTGCCAGCTGGTATCATGGAATCTTTTAATAGATTTTACTATTACAGGTATAAAAGTTGCTGATTCCAGCACACTTTCCCATGCCTTTGGCAAAATATCCTTACCCACTTCTAAACCACTTCCCGTTTTGCATTTGATACAGCCTGCTTTTATTTCTTCCCAATTCTTCTGTGAAACCTGTCAATTCCAAATTTGTTCTTCAAATTGTAGGGTATTGCCTCTTTAGTCCTAAACACACCTAAGTTTACTTTTTTAGCATCCTCAATGGAGTAAAATACCTTTGAGTCACAGCTTTCTATTATATCAATAGCATCGTCCAGTTCCTTACGCTTCATAATAGAGTATATTATTTTTACTGCCCCAGTCTTTCCCTGGGCATCAACAGTGGTAACCCCGAATCCCGCTTCAGATAAGCGTCTTTGTATCTGGCATTGATCCTTCATAACTATAATCCGGACTACCACCACTCCTATTGCAAGCTTTTCCTCAATAATCATCCCCACCAAAGTTCCCGTTGCAAAACCGCCTGCATATGCTATATACGAAAAAATACTTCCTAAATTCTGCATCACCTGGCCAATAACAATAATCCAAATTAAAGCTTCAAAAAAACCTAAGATAGGTGCAAGAAATTTTTTTCCCCTTGAAACAAAAATAATCCTTATTGTTGCCATGGAAACGTCCAAAACTCTTGCTACAAAAATGAACAGGGGAAGAATTACCATTGCATAAGTACTCTGACTAAAAAATTCTTTTAAAATAACCACCAACTCCTAAGTAAATGAGTTTTAAAAAAGTTTTGATATTTATAAATAATATAGTTTATATTTATAATAAAGTCAACTTAAGTGAAAATCATTATTTAACTGCAATTATTAAACTATCATCACTAAACTATAGTTAATGCTATAATCATTAAGCTATAGTTAATTATATAAAAATTAATTATACAAAAAAAATCAAACAAAGCTTTACTATTTACCAAAAAGAAAATATAATAAAGTATATAATTATTTTTATTTTCAGATAAAAATCAGCTATTGAATAGTTTAAATAGCTTTAAATGGATTAAACAGTTTTAAATAATTTAAATACATTAAGATTGGGGATGTTTTTGTGAGGATTTCTGGAATAAGTTACACACAACGTAAAAGACAGGTGCCCAAAAAATTGATTTTAGTGGTGATATTGTTAATAACCTTAACCGCTTTAATTATATCCATTATTTCCATAAAAACAGCAATGACTTTAACAAAGCCTGAAAGGTCGGAATTACCTGTTTTTTCAGCGAATATTGTTCCTGAATATGACAGCATATCTTTTAGGGATATAAATAATGAAGTTACTTTAAAAGGTTGGTTTTTCATCTCTCCCGAAAGCAATAAAACAATTATCCTGGCCCACGGCTACGGTTCCAACAGACTTCCCTTTGGAGAAGATACAATTGGACTTATAAAAAGTTTTCTAAATGAAGGGTATAATCTTATGACCTTTGATTTCAGAAACTCCGGGGAATCCGAAGGAGATGTTACATCTGTAGGCTATTTTGAAAAATCCGATTTACTTGGTGCCATTGAATATGCTAAAAAAAGAGGTTCTGATGAAATAGTGCTTTTAGGTTTTTCCATGGGAGCCTCAACTGCTATTCTGGCAGCTGCTGAAAGCCAGGACGTGGATGCAGTAATAGCAGACAGTCCATTTTCTGATCTTACTTCGTACCTGGATGAAAACCTTAGCGTATGGAGTAATTTACCTTCTTTTTTTAACAAAACCACACTATTTACTATGAAACTTCTAACGGGTGTGGATACTAAGGATGTAAGCCCTGTAAATGAAATAGGCAAAATTTATCCAAGACCTGTGCTGCTTATTCACAGCACAGACGACGAATTAATTCCCGTAAAGCACAGCTATATTCTAAAAGAAGCTTCAGGTGATAACGTGGAACTTTGGGAAACGTCCGGGGCAAGCCATATCAAGACTTATAAAGAATACCCTGATGAATACATAAAAAAAGTACTAGATTTTATAAATAACAGTATTAAAGGGGAAGATATTGAAGATGCTGAGAACTCATAAACTTTAGTAGATTCGGAAATTTCATAAAATTCAGAAAATCATAATATTTTGATAAATCATCTTATAAATCATAACATTCAAAAAAGAATCAGAAGAAGCAGACTTTTCATCTACTTCTTCTGATCAATAAAATATGATACTGCGTTAGTTTCTGAATCTCTGCTATAGACGTTGCTGGCTTTCTTCCCTTGATTTATTTTCCTTATCTTGCTACTTAAATCCTCTAGTGTTTCCTTTACTTTTTTATTGTTTTCCTTTTCTAACCTACTTATTTCTTGAAGGGTCTTTTTTATACTACTTATCACTTCCTGAAGTTCCCTGGTGTTTTTTGTATTTAGTGTTTCCAGGTTTTCCAAACTTTTGACCCCGTACTTTTCTTTAATTTTTTCATAATATGCATAAAACTCTTCGTCGTTTTTATTTATTTCATCAATTATTTTCTGCTTATCATCCAATAATTTCCCAAGACTCTCTATGCCTTCTTCCTCTATTGCTTTTGCCTGGGCTCTGGTTAAGGTGAGTATATCTTCAAGCTTTTTTTGTTTTTCCACTGAAATTTCTATAAGTCTTTCAATATAATTTTCAGTTTGTTGGTTTTCCATTGTATGCCTCTCCTATTTAGCCGCTTTTGGCGGTTTTATTTTTTTGTCTTGCAATTTTCATAGCCTGCTCCCATGTATTTCTAAGCTCTTTTGCCATCACTAAAACTTCTTCAACAATTGAAACATCCTTCTTTATATTTGCCTCTAAAAGCTGCCTGTACATATAATCATACAGTAAATCCAATTGCTCTGCTATCTCATAATTCATGTCCAAAGTTCCTCTAAACTCTGCAACGATATTCTGGGCTTTTATTATTGCTGTATTTGATTTTTCAATATTATTCTCATTTAAAGCTATCTGTGCCTGCATTAAAAATTTTACAAGCCCATTGTACAACATAAGAGTCAGTTCTTCACTACTTGCTGTATACACTGTGTTTTCTTTATACTGTCCATACGGGTTATTACTTATCATTTTATTACCCCTCCAAGTTTCCATTATAAAAATATTTACAAACCCAGCTGCTATATTAATACATAATTGTCCACTGATACCCAGCCGTTATACTAAGGTCGTTATCCTGATGCCCTGCCGTTATCCTAAACCAAGCTGCTGCATAAGCCATACAGACTGACTTTCCATCTGGCTCAGCATTTTTTCCATAGCCGTAAATTTTCTATAATAAGCCTCCTCCTTCTGATACATAATTTCAAGCATCTTTTGGATCATGGAATCCTTTGCTTTTATTTCATCTACAATTAGATTATTAAACTCTGATGCATCTCCTACTATACCTGCCTTTTCAAGTAATATACCTTTTTTGCCGCTTGAATCCCTGGTAGTTCTTATGTTCTTTTGCAAAATATCATATATTCTCTGAGTTATACCGCTTTGATTGTAGTTTTGGACAACTTTCTCCCTGTCATTAACGGTATTTACTCCAGAATCTTCAGGTTTAGTCGTGAAAAGTTTAACCACTTCATCAAAATTATTCATAAGTGCTGATTTTAACTTAGCTTCATCAAGGGTAAGTTTACCCCTTTCATAATAAGCACCTGTTGATATGCCTATATCAAAAACACTTATAGATACTCCTTCCACTTTATCAAACAAAGCTTTTCTCATTTCATTTAATATATTAAATAGTATATTGTCGTTACTTAATAGACCCTCTTTGGCTTTTTCTTCCCACAATTCAATTTCTTTTTCTGACATAGCATCCTTTTGTTCCTTTGTAAGGGGTCTATAATCCCTGTTCTTCTTTTGATGAATCAATCCGTTTATTTCATCTAAAATCTTGTTATAGTCCTCAACCAAACCTTTAATATTTTCAACAACAGCATCTATATCATTTTTAATTTCAATTGTTACTTCCTCTTCTGAAATTTCATTTAGGGAAAACCTTACCCCGTCAATGGTAAACTGGTTACTGCTTCTTTTCATTCCTTCAACGCCGTTTAACGTAAACTCTGCATCTGTTCCCTGGGTATAGGTCCCGTCAACAATTCCTAATGCCTTTAAAAGCCCGTTTTCTTCATGGGTATCCACAAATGTAATGGATGACGCAGCACCTTCAACAGTGGATGTTAAAGTAAATTTGTCATTTAAAGAATCATACTGGATTCTTACACCGGCATCACTGTTATTTATTGCGTTCATAACATCCCTTAATGTTGCGTTTTTGTAACTTTTGCCCACATCAATAACTACATCATTTATTGTAAATACAACATTTTCCTCCGGATTATCTATAGCCAAAGTGTTTTTAAAATTATCTTTAATGCTCTCAAGACCGGATGCTAAGGATATCCTGTTGCTGGTATTATCCTCCGGCATAAAACCTAATTTCTTAAGGTCACCGGAAAATGAGGTTCCATCTGCCAGCATTAAAGTACTGCCGTTTAAAAGCACATTAAACTCCACTCTTCCGCCAGAATTGCTAACTTTCACCTTACCTGCGCCAAAAGCTTTAGACAGTGAGGCGTTTATATCTTCAATCATATGATCAATATCGCTATAATCCTTTAATTCAATTGTTTTGGTAACACCGTCTAAAGTAACATTTATTTTTCTTCCGACAAGCTGAAAATCCTCTACAGCTTCACTTGCAATTATGTTTCTGGTAATATTTGATGTGCCTTCAATTTTTGCACCTGAAGCCAGGGAATGAACCTGTATGGTGTAAACTTTGCTTTCTGCCGCCGAACCTGCAACAGCTGTTACCGCTTTTTCATTGCTTGAACTTATATTAAATAAATTAAATGCAGATAAAGACCTGAAATTTGTTTCAGGTTTTAAAAGGTTAAAGTATTTGTCAGAAAAGGCTCTCAGCTTATTTGTAACATCCCTGTACATATCCCTTTTCCACTCTAAAATCTGCTTGTCCTGCTCGACTTTGTCCACTTTCATTTTTTCAATGTACATTAATTGTTCTATCATATATCCTGTATCTACTCCTGATACAAGACCTGAAAATCTCAATCTGCTGTATTCCGTGTTGTAGATACCATATAAAGACATAGTTCTACCTCCTCTCGTCCACCAATATGCCGGCTAATTCCCACATTTTTGCTACCATGTCTAAAATTTTTTCAGAAGGAATTTCCCTTATAACTTCTTTTGTTTCTGTATTAATAACCTTAACTAATATTTCCTTTGTTCCCTCATGTATTGAAAATTCCAACTGGGTTCGAGCTCCTATAATCGCCTTGTTTGCCTTTTCAATAGCATCAATGATTTCCTTAGCTGTAACGTCAGAATAATTTTGGCCCTCATCTTTTGTGACTTTTTGTACATTATTATTTTCTAAACTGGTTTTCTTTACACCAAGGGTATTTTGAACTGTATTTTGTGTGTTTTTTAATTGCATTAAAGAAGCATCCATGCTATCAATTCTCATAAAAAATCCCTCCGTGATATTTCCTTCATATCTATTATCGGAATTTCACTACACATAGTTTACAATTAATTTCAGTGCTTTATTTCAAGGTATACGGCAGTTTTTATTAAAAAAATTTTAATTTGTTTTTAAAAAATAAGAGAGTTCTTATTTAATATAAAAACTCCCTTAAAGTGTCAAATTATTATTGGGTTTTTGTTAAGTCTTTACCGAGGTTTTTATTTACGGGGGTTTTTATTTACGGGTTTTTTTACTTATTGAAATTAATCATTTAAAATTAATTAATCAAAATCAATTACTCAAAATTAGTTGCTTAAAATATCTGTACTTACATTGAAAATAGATAAAGATCTTTCAACCTCAGCTTTCCAGTCTGAAAATATGGGAAGCATCTCATTTTGTATATGTTCTTCTAAATTTGAAGCAACTTCACTTTCATAATTCTCCACTACTTTGCTCATACAGTCTTTAATTTTAGCTGTAAGAACGTCTATCTGACTGTCTGGTAGCATTTCCTGCATGTTTTTAATTGCCTTTTCAATACATATAATTCCATGCATTGTATCTTCTAAAACCGTCCTGGCTTCTTCATAACGAAGTTCGGACAATCTCTTTTGTATATGATTAATTCCTTTTTCCATTGTCTGAAGCAGTGGGAAAATGTGTTTTACAACCTGGATATTTTTGTCCATTATACTCAACCTCCCTTTGTCTTTCCCATAATATTTTTTAATTAAGTTAATTATGGTAAGACTTTTACGGAAATATTTTGTTTAATTGCATTTTTTACTATATCGGTAAATTTCCACTGCTTCCTTACCACTTTTTTAAAATAATTTTTTTATCTTATAAAAGTTAATATGAGATTGTATTCCCTATATAGAAAATTTTTGATAAAATATGCATAAATAATATAGAAAGAAGGGAGAGGAAAAGCAGGGAATGTCATACAAAGTCACTGTGGGGAAATACCATTCTAGAGAAATGTATTGAAAATGTTCAGTATAATGTTTCTACTCCAAATGATTACATATTTACTTCTAGATGTAATAATAAAAATTTAGTAAAAATAACAGGATATATTGACACTGAAGAGAGAACTATAGCACTATATGAATGGGCATTACTTCCAGCAACCAATCCTGACTGTTATAAAGAAATAACTATAGAACATTATAAATCAGAAAAATTGTTAAGAAAGGTTATACTTTCGAAGGCATTTGTGGTAAAATATACTGAAAGTTATTCCAGCGACGAAGGTGTAGGTACTTTTACCATTCATATAAAGCCGCTGTACGGACAAGAAATTGAAGTTTTATGTGAAGCGCCATCCGCAACTTACAATGCAAATTCAACTCCTCTACCTGAGTTGGAAGAAGAAACGAAAAATAAGATAATCGTTGAACAAAAACAGAATACTGTCGATCTGATGACAACAAAAAGCATAACAAGTAATTCGGATTCAAAAATGGTATGTGCACCCTTTACTGAATATGGAACTATACTGAGTAAAGATGAAGCTGCGGAAGATGAGAGTTTACGGAATGTACATAGAATAATAAAGAAAATTTTGGAAGAAGGACCAGAATGGAAATCACAGGAAGCATTAGAACGACATCTTAAAAAAAGAATCCAGAGGGATCAAGTCCCTTCCAATTGGACGGTTATTGACTATAATAACAAAATAATAGAGGTTTGTAGTAATCCGGACAGTTGCATTTATGAATATTATCAAGAAGAATTTGATCAAAAATATTATATATTTGGGGATGGGGATTGGATTGTAATGGTTGGTGAAAATGGTATTATGGAGACAACTTTTCCACCAGATACAATGACATATTCGGATTACCTGAATGAACATTTAAAAGTTGAATTTATTGGAAAGATTGGAGATGTGTATAAATAATGATTGATAACAAAATGAAAATTAAAGATTATGGTTATGATGTTAGTCAAGTTCTAGATGTTAGTCCATTTGAATATATTGATACATTTGCGTGTAGGAGTTATTTGACAGATATATTCTATTCTTTGGATGATGAGGATAAAGCTATATTGAAAGAATATGATAAAAAGCTTTTATTAAGGGCGGAGGAATTTTATAATTATTTAAAACCAATATATCGTTGGGGAAGTAGTGAAAAGCCTTATACGCATTGGTGGTGGCACTTGGATAAAGTAATATCAGGCGAGTTAAACGTAGATATTGAACAATGGAAAGTTGAAATAAATGGGGAAACTATGAGCATTTAATCCTGATACATAAATCCTTTTTTCTGAAAATTAACCGTCCAATAGATTTCAAAAGGAAATATAAATTATTTTGTGGTGCGGCCGGGCAAGGCCGTGGAGTACAGCGGGTGGAAACCCCGCCGAGGAAACCTTAAGCCGAGGAACTAGTAGCAAGTCTTGGAGTATCAGTAGCGATATTGATGCTTAAGCGTAGACAGTTAGGCAGTAGGTCCGAAGTCCGCAAGGGCGAGTGATTGAACCTCGAAAATTTTACAAAGTCGGGAAGGCCGACTGGCTCACAAACCAGGAAGGCAGGATTGCATCAAGCGTTAACGGCGAGCGTGATGTGGCTTCCCCGAGGTCAAAGAGCCGGGCATACTGTACAAAGACTCCACGGTAACCCGGGAGACCCTGACGATTCTTGCGAAAGCAAGTATGATGTACAACCGATAAAAAGGAAGGAAGTCAAAAGATTGTCAGGGAGTCGGATAACCTAATAGTATTAATGATGCTGGGTAATGCCGGAGGAGAAAAGGAGGTTACGTACAATCGCTCTTGTTAAGGAAACATTAACTACACACAGGGGTAGGGATTGATGGAAACGAAATAAGCCGTCTAAAAACACATAGTTATAAACCACAACCCGCAAGAAGAACATATATACCGAAAGCGAATGGGAAAGAACTAAGGCCACTGGGCATAGCTGCATACGAGGACAAGATAGTACAGATGGGACTTGCAAGAATACTGGAAGCAATCTATGAGCAAGATTTTCTTGACTTTTCTTATGGTTTCAGACCAAACAGGAGCGGTCATGATGCGCTGAGAGCAATAAACAAAACAATTATAAAAGATAAGATAAACTATATAGTTGATGCAGATATAAAAGGATTCTTCAACAACGTTGACCATGAATGGATGATGAAGTTTATAGGACACAGGATAGCGGACCCAAACATAAAAAGGCTGATAGTGAGATTTCTAAAAGCAGGGATAATGGAGAGAGGTAGATTTGAAGCAACAGACAAGGGTACAGCCTAGGGTTCAGTAGTTTCACCGATATTGGCAAACATATATCTTCATTATGTGCTTATGGTTTGAGAAAGTGATAAAGAAAAGGAGCAAAGGGGAAGTTTTTATTATCCGTTATTGTAAATTTTCAAATTAAATTAGATAATATTTTCAAATTATTTTAGGTCAATTTTACCACAAATTAGTGAATATTTTCAAATTAAAATAGGAACGCGATAATCAAATTTTCAAATTCCAGTAGGATTCAAAATAAAATTTGGAAAAATAAGTATTGCATAACACTTTCAAATTTGTATAATAAAAATGAGCAGATTAACTGCTCTTAAAATTTTAATCAAAATATTGATAATAGAAAACTTTTAAGTATAAATTCAATAAGTTTACAACATTTATTACTTAAACGGTTTATAACCGTTGTACTAAGGCTGCCGGTTAAAGATAAAAGTATTTTAGATATCAAAGTCTTTTTGTCCTTGGTATACGATTTCTTCATCTACATGCTTTTGCTTTATTGAACAAGCATACATAAGGCTTGAGGTTGCAAGACTGTTAACAAGGCGGGGTACGCCTTTTGATGCAGAATAAATAGCTTCAATTGCAGCCTGGGTATATAGTACAAAGACATTATTGCTTGTTGTATCTGATGAAACATTGTAACCTTCTTATGTGAAGGCACTTCTCCTAAAGATATTAAAAGACCCCGGTAAAAATCCATAACGGTAACTGTTGAGAGAGAAAAATAGCAGGGTTTGTAAAGTCCGGATTTAACCCGGCTGAAAATTTTCTTAAGGCGGTGGATTTCCATTCCCGGTTCACCGACTAAAAGAAACATTCCCGGATGTTTTGAATATATTTAAATCTTGAATTTAATTCCTTAATATCTTCACTTTCATAAACATCAGAAATATCAATTTCTTTTCCAAAAGGATTGTATTTTAGTCCAAAAAACTGTCTGAACATAATTATTTCTCTCCTTCCATAATTGTTTTAAATGAAATTGTTTGTTTTGATTTAGGCATGTCAGCATGTGTTACAGATACTTCGTTATTTTGTAAATCCACTATTAACTCAGAATTTTTAGGTCTGCCCCTTCGTTTCATATGGGCATTGTCATGAAAATTAACCTGCAAGGCTTCACCGATTTTCTTGCCTTCATAGTATATGAATACCGGCTCTTCTAAACTCTTAATTTTATTCATATTAAGTTGGGATAAAAATCTTTTTCTAACTGTTAAAAAGAACCTTTCTATTTTTCCCCGGCTATGTGCAACAAAGGGTTTCGAATGTATAAGAGCGCATCCTACGTCCGCGCACATAAATTCAAACTGCTGTGAACGGTAAATCTTCCCATTGTCCGTATAGAGCAGGGAAGGTATGCCTCTTCCTGTATGTAAGGTCCATACATTAAATCCCCATACCACAACTCATTTATATATTGATGTGCAAATCTTTTAATTTCTTTTTTCTCTTCAGTTTCATAAATGCTTTCATGATTTGAAAATTTTAAAAACCTGTATAGTGTGGTAAGTGATATTTGCCCTTCTTTTAATATGCCTTTTTTTATTAGTTTATCATAGATGATTGTAGTAGGCGCTTTAGGATATTTTCTTTTCGTCTCAAGGATTTTTTCAGCAAGTTCTGTATCTATTTTTCTACAATTACCCCTGTCTTTCCGGTATCCGGGTTTTAATGCATCCAATCCTCCACGCATGTAATCACAGTACCAGGACTCTATTGTTTTAGGTGAATATTTTCTTATGCCATAGTGTGGCATTTCTACGGGTTTTGATGAAATTTGAGCATAATAGTCCTTACGATTATTCACTTGTCCATTTAGGATCGGACTTATCAGTGAAAATCTTTTTAACGCAATGGCATTTCTTACCTCTTCACTTAACATATTCCTGACCTCCTGTTGCATTTTTAGGAAGCCATGACCGGTCAGGCTGTTCTTTACCACGGATGTTACCATAGTTATTTGCTCAAGTAAAGGAAAATATGGTGTTGGTTGATTTCATTAAAAATTTTTCATAAGACGCTTTTTAAAATCCTATTTTAATGTTATAATCATGCTGCAAGAAATGTTTTAGCGGTAGCTTGATAGTATTTTTGAGAGAATAGTTGAATGTTGGGGAATTCTCTTACTACTATTGCTAAAACGTTTCTTGCTTTTTCTGTGTTTCCAAGAGTTTCATCCGGTAATTTCACTTTGTGTATTATTTGTCTTAATCCATTTTGTATTGTATTGAGATTTTTAATGAATTTTTTTCTGTAATAGTATAGAATTTGCCTTGAAAACTGTACGTTGTTTTTTAGATTTAGTTGTTTTATAACTGAATTAATACTACCTTTACGATAAAATAAATTATATATGTATTCAAAAATATGATTTATTGCATTAATAAATCCGGTAAACAAAAGTTAGAATATATGATATGGTGCATCCACATAGAGGACATATATAGCGTCTGATTACTATTTTCCTTTATATTCTTTTGAGTAATAATATCTTTCATAGAAGCCATGTTTGCGGAAACTAACTAATTTATTGCATTTTGATTGTGACATCTTTTAGTTGGTGGCGGTGGAAAAGGATAATTTCTCCCAAGTTTAATATATTCATGAATTCCTTCATGAACATTGAAGATATATTGCATTTTTACATCACCCTCCGCAATATATTATAAAAAATAATCCTACTGTAAAGTGAAAATATTTTTTCAAATTGCGGTAGGGTTAAAAATTTTTTTCACCTATTTTAATGTGATAAAATAAGGGTAGATTTACCTAAATTAAAATGAAAATCTACATTCTACTATGGAAATTTCATCTGTTACAACCTCTATTTTTTTATTTTCAAGACTCATATCAATATTCAATAAATATTGCAGTGCATGTATTATAGCCTGTAATTCTGCTTGTATATTTTTTTTACACTTTAGATTTGTATATCCAAGTATTTTATTTTTACCAGGATTAATTATTAAAAAACTAATTCCTGCTTTGCTTTTCTTAAAAGAACCATCTGTATATATTTTTATATTTTTCATATATTCATCCATATACCTTTAATAAAAATTCCTTTCTCTTATTAAACTATTTAATAAGAGAATACCATTAAAATTACACAATTACAACGAAAATCATCCAATATTTTAATATATCTGTGTTATTCTGTGTTATTCTCAATTTTTCTTACAATAACACCTAATAACATTATTTTCGTTTTTCTTAATATATAGAACATATAAAAACTCCATTATCTTAAATAATATAACGGAGTTTCTAATATAATGTTTATTAATCTGATATTATTTCCTTATTCTCAATCTTGACCACATCTTGCAGCCTCTGTTTAGCCAAATTATAATTCAGTTCAAATCTCAATTCATTTAAATACTCCGGTAAATTCTTCGTTGGGAAAATGGCTTTCCAGATTTCTCTGCTAATTTGCAATGTTAATATTGATGTTTTATGGGCTTTTTCTATCCACTCGTCTGGTTTTCTCCAAATGCTCTCTTTACTAGGCGAAAAATGGACGGAAGAATTCCTTAATTTTTTTATTTCATCAAAAAATAATCTATAATCATTTGATGTTCTTTTCTTTTTATTTATTTTTAGTACAACTGTTTTATCCTCTCTTATTATTTGCTGTAGCCTTTCAATTTTCTCCTCAATGGAAAGAAAATCGTTAGGCTTGTTGCTTTCTCTTCCTAATAAATTATTTTTTTGAATATTTGTTAACCTATCTATATTTCTGCAATAGTAATCATAACCAATACTATTAATAAATGCTTCAAAAAATGAATAAAAACTTATTATCGATAACCTACTATAAGTTGCCACAGTTTGATTAGTATTTGATAGTGCTCTAAAAATATACTGATTTTCTTTATTTTTTTCATTTTGTTTTACAAAATTACTATATTCATGCATTTTATTAAAGGTATCTTCTGCTTTTACCAAAAGATAGAAAGCATCTCTTAATAAAAACTCCTCTTCTACACTAATATTCCCTGCGTGAATTCCTAGTCCAATTTTTGTTTGGTATGGTAAATAATTAGGATAAGGCAATTTTAAGTAATTAAATATCTCAATTAACCAGCCGTATTCTACACCCTTTGAATAAACATTATTATTACCCCTAAAAAAATTATTAAATTCGGTTGCAATAACATCTATATCCTTAATATTTTCAAATTTATCTTTATACTTTTCTATAATACTGTCTAAAAACTGGTTTACTTCATTCTCTTTTTTTGATAATTCTTCATCTGTCGAATTTATAATCCAATTATGTAATCCTTGTATCATCTCTTTGACTTCACTATTGGCAATTCCCCCATATCCTTTAGGTGTCAGAGAAAATAATAATTGAACGTATATCAATTTATTATTTAATCTATTTCTATTATCCAACCCACTTACCTCCCTACTGATTAAAAGTTAATAATTTTATAAATTAATCTATAATCTATGCTCATCTTCAAGGCTTATCTCATCCAATTTAAAACGCTCTTTTGAATCTAAAGGAAACCATGCTCTATGATTAATACTCACAGTGCCATTAGAAATGTAATCTAGTAAATTATTAATAAAATAGGCGTAGGATAAATCTTTAAGTTTATAGAAATGCCATTTTGAGCATTCTTCATTCGTAACTGGGTCGTTTGTCCAATATTTCATAAAATAATTTTTGCCTAGCACTAAATGATTAATATAAGACTTGCCGCCTACATTAGTAATTTCACTAACTCGTTCTATCAAATCTCTACAATATTCTCTTTCATAGTCATATGAAAATAACCCAATAAAACAGTTTATATCTGTTACCAATTCAGCAATTTGATTTAATTTTAATAATGTTACTCTCAAATCAGTTATATTCTGCTTAGATTTCACTTCTATTACTGCTCTAACTGAATCAGGTGTAACAAATACTAAGTCGCCATCCTTAAATAAAACAGGATATCTACTATCATACACTAAAATATCTACCTGACTAGAACATACTTCACCATTATGAATAAAACCTCTAGCAATTTTAATATGTTCAGGCATATATCTTCTTATAACATGACGTAATACCGACTCTTTTAATTCACCATCTGTTAGATAATGAGGGTCATTCATCAAAAATCTTATTCTATTTTTTGACGAACAAATCTCTTCACCTATAGACTTATAGTAATTTATTAAATCCAAATAATATCACCTCAACAAAATCATTATTTTTATAGAAATTTTTATTTTTCATCTTTACTCATGTTATATTTAATTTTACTTAATTCCATTATAATACAATTTTTAACTCTATTCTATTTAATCTCTAGATGCGATAGCGTCAATTTATTGTAGGAAAAAGAAAAGTAGATGGCATCCCATTTTTTATTTGTGCAACTATTTCAAATAACGGTCTCTTAGTAACGAAAGTGTTTTACATCATTTTGAGCCTTATTTTCTTTTATAATTCCTCTAACTTATTGTCTATTATACCATATAACTCTTTCTTTCTATAAAGAATTCATTTTACTCAATACTTGTGACAAATTAGTACGTTTTGTTATCTATGTTCCTTCACATTTTAACGCTACTTTTAAAAGAAAAAAGTATTTCTATTGTACCATTTTCCATTTTGTCAAGGCTAAAACAAGCGGGCAAAGCCCGGCCTTGACAAGTAGTAGGGCTCCGCGGGTCATGGTACTAAAGTTTTGCTTTTTTCTTTTCTTTTTCTTTTTTTATGTTTTTTCTTTTTCTTTGTCTTTTTTCCAGATATGTATAATTCCTATTGGATAGGCTTACTTGTAAACTTTCCCGTAATTTTTGCTTTATTATTACCTCATCCCTATCCGCATATACCTATAATACGCCTTAATTCTTTATATAAACCAGTTTTACACCCCTTATGAATAACAGTTAAATTACTATTCCATACACTCTCATACCTGTTTGATGACTTCTTTAATTCCTTAATTAATTTTTCCTGAATTTCTTGCCTACTAGATGCTAACTTTTTTTGTTTTTGTGCCATAACTATGTCATATACCTTACCGCCATTCTTCTTGTATATTATTAGCTTTGACATCTTTTCTACACCTTTTCTCGACCAGCCTTTAGGTCTTGAACTTAAACGGGATGAAAATACATGACTCACATGACCTTCAGCACTACAACCCACTATTCCTCTGTTTGACCTTATTTCTATACCATCCCAATTATTTAAAATATATCGCTTTGCATTTTTTATAGCCTTTATTTTATTTTCATTATCGCCTGTCTTTTCAATTATCTTTTTAAAAACCTTTGTTAGCATTTTTTTATCAGATAAATTCAAAGCCTCCTGTAAATCTTGGCTTATTGCTTCATCATTTAAATGTGTGGTCGCAACTCTTACGTATTTTTGAAGATGGTATCTATCAAGTACAAATTTACTTTTTGAAAGACAGTTAACTCCTTGCCTTATCCATGACGCCCCATCTCCTGATATATACACCGTCTCTAAAAAATCAACGTCATATTGTTTATATATGTATTCCGATACTTCAAGCCACAAATCTTCTGAATTCTTATACACTCCCCCAAAATATCGAACATTCTTTAATACTTTTCTCTTCTTATTACTTTTTTCAAAGTCAATTCCCTCATGCACATATACAAGTTTTGGCATAATTGTATTTCTCTTGCCCTTCTCATTCTGTCTCAATATACTTTTTTGTTGTAATGCTACATGGTCCTCATCGGCCTCAACATACAATATTTTTACTTCTCTCTTTTTATCTACTTTTATTTCAGGCTCAACTATTTCAATATTATGTATTTTATTCATCACTGCTTGTTTGCTGATTTCATCAATATATGTCGCCTTTTCTCCTGCCTTTCTGTAGCTGCTGTCAGCTGCTTCATCTATTGCATTAATTACAACATCGGCACTTACTCTGTCATGTGGTTCTACACCTACAATCCTGTCGACTAGGTGTTGTCTATTACCATTTTCCTTATGCTTAAAATATGTCCTGTTATAACTTAGTGTTCCAAATGTCGTTAAAATAGCTGTTTTATCTTTTCTTATAATTTCCCAATACTGTTTCCTTATTTCACAGTTACGGAAATATTCATCCATATCTTCAAGCACTTCTTTAAGTATATCGCGTCCAAGTTTAAATAAATCTTCTTTTAGACCAAGAACAAGATCAGCTAAGTCTTTTCCTTCTTCAATAAAATTTTTTATCTTTTTTTCAATTCTTTTTACCCCAAATTCATTAAAATGTTGTATACTATTATACATAGAAGATGTCATCCTTTCTATTTATTATTTTTGCTTAATTAATATCTTAACAGGATGTCATCTTCTTTTCAATTATATATGGTATTTTATGTCTCATTCCCTACAATAACTTTACGCTAACCTAGATGCCCTTGGATATTGAATGCAATTAATATCTATTAATATCTATAAAATATTTCACCTAAAAATTTGAATCTCGGAAGATGATATGTAAAATTACCTCCAAATCTCTAAAAGGATTTAGGGAAAGGAGGTGAGCGCACATGGTATCCGTAGACACAATCAGAGCATACACATTTGCTTATATTAATAAAAATTATCTTATAAAGAATGGATGGAGAAAATGGGTAATTAGAAAAGACGGTACTATTACTTTTTTTAAAAAGGATAAGCATCTACTATTTTGGTACTTCCCTCAGGGAATACTGTTAATTAAATTTAGTATTCCAAAGTTTTTTTACGGTACAAACGCCAAAGTATTTAACTTGGACAATGCTAGTCTAATTATTAAGTTAGTAAATCATAGAATTAAAAGGCTTTTTCCCTCAAGCAGTGGTATAGTTCCATTTGAAAACTGGACCTGCTCGGAAATTCATCCTTTTACTCATTTATATGCGGATAATGTAAAAGACAAAATCACTTACCTGGAATGTCTTAAGAAATTATACTATCCTAGGCTGAAAAAACATACGTATCCAATGGGGATACAGGCTAGAAACAAAAGCCGCTCAATTACAATTTACAGTAAATCAGATGAAATAAAATTTAGGGCTGATAATAGGCCTTCTGCAATATCACTTCAGGATTTATCAATAAATAATATAGAAAATGTAATAAGGTTTGAATATCAACTCAAGAAGTATTCTTTAAAATACCAATTTAAAAATAACAAAAAAGTAAAAGATGTTCTGAGAAAAGATTTCTGTAAAAGCATACTCCAAGCAGTTATGAAAGACATTGGCCTTGATAATTCTTTTCTATACAAACAAGAAGTCATCAGCAAAATTAAAAAGGAGTTCAGTAAGGTAAAGGCTAGAAACTTAATAGAATTTGCCATTGATTACAACGAAAAACCAGAACATTTCATTAATGCAAAATATTCAAAAAGAACACAAGGTAATTATCTAAGAATACTAAAAGAAAGGAATATTAATCCTGTATTCCTTCCAAATAAAGTAAACAAGAAGATTGATTTTACTGATTTCGAAGAACAAACTAAACCAAGCCTCAAATTTACTATTTTAAAAATAATTTTACTATCAGCCCTTTTAAGAATGTATAATACAACACATAAAAAATATTATATCAAGCCTGAAGCCTTGACCTCGATATTTACTGCAGAAGCATATTTTCATGAAGATGGAGGCGGGTAGCGCTAATATAGGCTGTATATATCATAGGGAAAATTAATCCCTTTTTCCAAATAACCACAACTACAAACTGTCATCTAATAACCATATAAAAACTTTAACACGTGTTAAATTCAAATTTATACGCAAGTAAGGTCATTATGTATTTTTGAAATACACAATGGCCTATTTGTGCTTGTATTTCTATACAAGCATACTTTGTTTTTCTAATTTCTTCAGCATATTTTTTTGCTGCTGAGTCGTAAATTGAAAATAACATAAAGTGGAGTTTACAGATTTATGTCCTAGCCAAAATTGAACTTCTTTTATATCCAAGTCTGATTCTGCTAGATGCACTGCAGTAGAATGTTTCAAACAGTGAAAATGCCATTTGTTTTCATCTTTAATTTTTGCCATTTGGCAGTATCGCTTCATTAAATAATCCAGCATTTTCCTGGAGATTGGATTTTGCTCCTGGCTCTTAAAAAGTACCTCTGATTCTTCTTTAACTCCATATTCTTTAATGTATTGATTTAGAATTTTAACAGTTTGTTTATCTAAGGCAATGGTATTATTCCAACTACTTTTCAGTCTCTTACAGTATAACTCTCCTTTGGATTTATTGTAGTATTCCAATTTTAATAGCCTGATTTCCGAGGCTCTAAGTCCGCAGCGATATGCTACTCTAAAAATACATAAATTACGGAGTGCATGCCTATCACCAGAGTTTTTTATTGCATTAAATAACCTACTTAATTCATCCTGTGTAAAATATTTTATTATGGTATCCATAACATCCTCCTTAAACTTGGACAATATATTCATAATGTCCAACCTTAAGTCACTTCACATGCCTTGATATTTCTACATTTACAAGAATCGTTACTAAAACCAAACAGAATGTTGGACATTACTTAGCAATTTATTAGCAGTACAAGTAGGCATTGTTTACTTTATTATAATTGCTTCATAACAAATATAGCGCATAGTGTCCAAGTTGTAAGGTCCTTTTCTTCAAAAATTTCTATTCTTTAAAATAATCTAAGCAAAAAGACTTTCAGGGTTACCCGAAAGTCTTTTTGCTATGCTTCTTTAAATACTTCTTGCAAAACAGATTGCATTAATAGTTCACTGTCTTTTTTAGACTGCTCAATATTCTTTTCAAGTTCATCACATAAATCCATTAACTGGTCTACTTTTTCTACAATGCGTTTTTGTTCGCTTAGTGGAGGTAAGGGAAATAAAATATTACTCCACTTATTTTTATTTATTATTGGGGTAGCAGAGCCAGTTGCCCTTGCCAATACTTGCTTATAAAAATATGGTGATGATAAAAAATAATATAAAAATTTTCCATGCATATTACCATATGCCGTAATAGCATTTATTTGTTGATTACACGAACAATCTCTATCTGTATAATAACATTTACCTATGGAGCCACCTATACATACCATCATTACAGAATCTTTTGGTATTAATCTTCCTTTATTAACACCTAATAATGTAAGACTTTCATTATTATAATTAATACCTTTATCTGTTATATCAGCAGGTTTAATAAATGGGATTTCACCATTAAAATATTCAGGATGCTTTGTAGATGGCGTTGTTCCTGTATGTGTTTCTCCAATTTCACCTAACCTCACCCACTCCCATCCTTCCGGCAATTCATAGGGAATTTCATCTTCTGAAATAGGTGGCAGAGGTTTTTCTTTTTTAATTTTGCCTTCCTTTATAAGCCTTTCTTTTTCTTCTTTTATTCTTTCTAAAAGAACACTTGCCGGTTCATCATTAGGGTCTTGCGGCACAAGTTTCCCCTGTACGGCTTCTTGAAGGATGCTTTGGCGAAGTCTAGTTATGTAATCTAAGTTTTTTTCAAAAATTAAATTTAACTCATTAATCCTTGGCTCAACTTCTTCTATTTTTTCTCGCGCTAGTTTTTGATACTCTATGCTTGGTAATGGTATACAATAATTTATAAAATTCCTCATATTTATAGCCAACTTTGAGGTTCCAGTAGCAGTACTTTTAACTATAGTATCTTTATTTAAGTTGAAATAATAAAAATAAAACTTCAAATCAACCTTATCTATTAATTTATCTTTTGGAGTTAAGACAAAGCATAAATCACTGGCTATAAACTTACCATTTACATAATGAGTTCTACCTAAAGAACCTGCGGCACCTGCTGCAAAAACCAATGCTTCACAGTCATGCGAATACTCATTATGTGTTTTCCATTCTGCACTTGCAGTTATAAAATCAAATTGTCCCTCAACATTTTTAGAACTTTGGACTAATCCTTTTTCAACATTAAAAACGTCTCCTATTTTAAAGAATTTACTATCCAATTTACTATCCATTGTTCAATACTCCTTTTAATTCATGAAGCAAATTCTTACTCTTTTCTAAATTCTTATCTATTCTATCTATTAATTCATCAGTCGAGAGAACAAATTCTTCAGTTTGTTTATCGGGATTTTTTATATCCAAATTATAATTCCTGCTCTTTATCTCCTCTATACTAACCTTCCAAGCATATTGATTCTCTTCTCTGTTATTCCACCACTGTTTTTCAAGTTCAAACTCTTCATGTCTTATTGGTTTAGTCTTTGTATACTTCTTATATCCCTCTGGCAATGGATGCTCAAAGAACCAAATTTCTTTTGTCGGTTTTCCCTTTTCAAGGAACAAAAGATTAGTATTAATATCTGTATAAGGTGCAAATACGCCGTTAGGAAGTCTTACTATTGTATGGAGGTTAAATTCCTCAAGCAATTTCTCTTTGATAGTAGTTTTCACACCTTCTCCAAAAAGGAATCCATCGGGCAATACTATTGCAGCCCTTCCATTGTCCTTTAATAAATACATTAAAAGCACCATAAAAAGGTCAGCAGTTTCTTTTGTTTGAAATTGCTGTGGAAAATTAACCAGTATGCCATCCTCTTCAATACCACCAAAAGGCGGATTGGTTACAATGATATCCACCTTATCTACAGGTTTATAATCCCTTACATTACGAGCCAGGGAGTTATCATGTCTTATCTTTGGTACGTCAATATCATGTAATATTAAATTTGTGACTGCCAGCATATAAGGTAAAGGCTTTTTCTCAATACCAAGTATGGTTTCCTGTAAGGTTTTTTCATCCTCTATATTCTTAACTTGTTTCTTCAAATGCTCTAAAGCACATACGAGAAATCCGCCAGTTCCACAGGCAAAATCCAAAACTTTTTCTCCCAATTGGGGATTAACCATATCCACCATAAATTGGGTTACAGGCCTTGGGGTATAATATTCTCCTGCATTCCCTGCACTTTGTAAATCCCTTAGTATACTTTCATAAATATCATTAAATAAATGCCTATCTTTTTGAGTCGTAAAATCTATTTCATTTAACTTATTGATTACCTGTCTCATTAAAGTTCCAGATTTCATATAATTATAAGAATCTTCAAAAACAGCCTTTACGATAAACGCCTTTGGGTTGCTGTTTTCGTCCAATTTCATTTCTTTTAACTCTTTAAAAAGTTTGTTGTTTACAAAATCTAAAAGTTCATCGCCTGTGATGCCTTCATCATCTGCAGCCCAATCTCTCCAGCGCAATCCTTCTGGAATAATTGGGGTGTAATCGTCATCCATTAGTTCCCATTCTTCTTCTTTTGCATCAAATACTTTTAAAAATATCATCCAAACAAGTTGGGAAATCCTTTGAGCATCTCCATCAACGCCAGCGTCCTGGCGCATTATATCCTGTACTGCTTTTATAGTTGCAGATATCGACATTTTTTGCTTCACCTTCCTAATCTATGCAGTATATATTTCTTTTTGTAATTCTTTAATTGCTTCTAAATATTTCTTCTTTCCGCCAAACCTTTTAACTATTTCAATAGGAGAACCGAACTTCTTAAAATCAGGAACTTTAAGTATTTCTAAGTTCTCTAAATTTTCAATTCCTTCATCAGCATACTTTTCCAGAAGCGCTTCCAATACTTCCCTCGCACTCTCGCCATACTTTGTAAAATAGTTTCTTTTCTTTACATTATTAGCCCTTTCTCGTCTTGTGAGAGGAGGCATGTCAAAGGCTATGTGGCAAATCAAATCAAAGGGGTCTAAATCCTTTCCTACCTCATCTTTCAGTTCTTCAAAAAATACTCCTCGTTCTTCTAATTCCTTTATGATTGCCTCTTTTCTATCTGCTTCATTCCATTTTCTAAGGAATTCATCAAGGGTTTTAAATTCATTTTTTATATTTTTCCTGGTGTAGGAAACCAGTGATTCAGTTATCAATTTGCCATTTTTATCGTAATAATAAACCCTCTCATGTATTACCTTTACAGGAACATCATCTACATAGTACTTGGCCGGAGTTTCATTTATATTCCCGCCATCTATAATCTCGGGAGGAATATCACCTTCGTTACCATCTTCAGTATTATAGTCCTCGTCTGGTTTTCCTACTCCACCTATACCTTCTTCCTCGTCTTCTGTAGGAATGTCTCCTTTCGTAGTCTTAACGCTTACAGGGTCTCCATCGAAGTCTGGGTCTGCGAATAATTTAGTAACTCCTCTGAAGTCTATAATGGTAAAATATTGCTTTCCATAATCTTCTCTTATTCTTGTACCCCTACCTATGATTTGTTTGAATTCAATCATACTATTGATATTAGCATCTAATACAATGAACTGGCAAGTCTGAGCATCTACTCCAGTTGTCATTAGTTTGCTTGTTGTAACCAAAACAGGGTATTTGCTTGCAGGGTCAATAAAATTATCCAGTTCAGCCTTGCCTTCTTCGTTATCCCCTGTAATTCTCATGACATATTTGGGATTCTCCGCTACTAAATCCGCATTTTCATTGACAAGTGCCTGTCTCATTCTTTCGGCATGCTCAATATCTACGCAGAAAAAAATTGTCTTAGCAAACCTGGAATTATTCTTTTTTAAGTAATCAGACACTTTTTTGGCAACAATCTCTGTCCGGTTTTCAATGACTAAGTTTTTATCAAAATCCTTTATATTATATTCTCTATCCTCAATTTCAAAGCCATACTTGTCCCTTTTCCCTTTTTCCGGCCTATAACCTTCTACATCTCTATCCAATATTACTCTTATAACCTTGTATGGAGCAAGAAAACCATCTTCGATTCCCTGCTTTAGTGAGTAGACGTAAATAGGTTCACCAAAGTATTCTATATTTGACACGTCCTTTGTCTCCTTAGGTGTTGCCGTAAGTCCTATTTGGGTGGCGGGAGAAAAGTATTCCAAGATTTCCCTCCATGCGGAATCCTCTTTAGCACTTCCCCTATGGCACTCGTCAATAATAACTAAATCAAAAAAGTCTGGTGAGAATTGCTTATATACATTTTTAAATTCATTTTCACCTGAAATTCCTTGATATAGTGCCAAATAAATTTCATGGGCTTTATCTATCTTTCTGTTGGTGATTTTCGTCATTTTGTCGCCGAAATATTTAAAATCATTTGCCATAGCCTGGTCTACCAAAATGTTCCTATCGGCTAAAAATAGAATTCTCTTTTTAGCCCTTGATTTCCAAAGCCTATAGATAATTTGGAAGGCTGTATAAGTTTTCCCAGTACCAGTAGCCATAACAAGCAGAATTCGTTTTTGTCCTTTGGCAATTGCCTCTACCGTTCTGTTTATGGCAATACGCTGGTAATATCTTGGGGTCTTTCCATCTTGCTCAAAATAATATTCCTGTGTAACAATTGCTTCTTCTTTTTCAGTGATTCCTTTTGCACTTTTATATCTATTCCACAATTCCTCAGGAGATGGGAACCGGTTAAGAGGTATTTCTCTTTCTTTTTTTCCTTCTTTAATTGTTCTGTCGTGTTCTAAAAATGCATCTCCATTACTTGAAAAGGCAAATGGAATATCCAGTATTTCAGCATAATTCAATGCTTGCTGCATGCCAGCCCCTACTGGATGCTTATTATCTTTTGCTTCTATGATAGCAAGAGGTATATTGGATTTATAATATAGTATATAATCTGCTCTTTTCCTTTCTCCTCTTGTAACCAATTTTTTTCTGACGATAATTCTTCCGTCGGTAAAGGTAACTTCTTCTCTAATTTGTCTTTCTAAATCCCATCCTGCATTTATTAAAGCGGGGGTTATGTATTTAGAACATATATCCCTTTCAGATAAATCCTTCTTGTTCACCAATATCACCCCGGTCCTAATAATTAAATCCTAAACATAGATGCCACACTTATCAATATTTTATCATAAGTGTCCAAGAATTAGCAATTTGAATCAACTTTCGCACATAGTTAATGTGCAGTGAACATTGAAAAATCAATAGTTTTTGGCAATAAAGAAGTTCAAGAAACCTCTTATATGTGATATAATAGAAGTGAATAAAACCCATTAAAATCAACACTTTGGAGGTTCTTGAACATGTCTATTATATCACATAAGATGAAAGCAGAAAATAGGTTTTCTATGACAGTTGATAACTTTTTCAAAAAGTTTTCTGTAGGCTCATTGCTAAAACAGGCAAATGCATATAAAGAAAAGGGTGTCCCTTGTGTCAAAGTTTTCAAAGTATTATTCAAACTTGTTTTTACAGGTATGAACTTGTTTATGAATTATGAAACCGAAAATTCTGATATACATTTGCAAAGGATGTAGCCTACAGATTCCTGAATTC
The DNA here is from genome assembly GCF_002844395.1 of Acetivibrio saccincola. Classification (NCBI taxonomy): domain Bacteria; kingdom Bacillati; phylum Bacillota; class Clostridia; order Acetivibrionales; family Acetivibrionaceae; genus Acetivibrio; species Acetivibrio saccincola. The sequence goes on from NZ_CP025197.1 coordinate 3,344,711, forward strand.
TATGCATATCAACTGGCAGAGATTTCTCTTGTTACTTTCTGCTAAGGTTATAAACCATCATATTGCTCCACTAACAACAGATGAACGAGCTGATGCATTTGTGATAGACGATTCCTTCTTTAGCAGGACAAGAAGCAAAGCAGTAGAACTCCTATGCTGGGTCAAAGATCATGCTGACGGTAATAAAAACAAAAAAAGGCTTTCGTATGCTTACTCTTGGTTGGACAGACGGCAATTCATTTGTTCCTGTAGCCTTTAACCTCTTAAGTTCAGCAAATTCAAAGGTTCGTATCAATCCAGCGAGACAATGTATAGATAAAAGAACTGTTGGGTTTAAACGTCGTCAAAATGCCTTGACTACTTCGCCGGAATCTGCTCTTTCAATGCTGAAACAAGCTATGTCTGTGGGCATTAAGGCAAAATACGTCCTGTTTGACAGTTGGTTCTCCTTTCCGGCTACTATTATCAAGATTTGCAAAATGAATCTTAATGTAATAGCCATGTTAAAAGACACGCCAAAGATTTACTACACGTTCAATGGTGAAAAGAAATCATTACGCGAGATATACCGAACTGTCAGGAAACGTAGAGGAAGGGCAAAATACTTGGCGTCTGTCGCGGTAGAACTGCACGACAAAGAAGATAACCTTGTTCCAGCAAAAATTGTCTTTGTACGTGACCGAAGAAATAGGAGCAAATGGCTGGCTCTAATTTCAACGGATATGAATCTTCCTGAGTCAGAGATAATCAGGATATATGGAAAACGCTGGGACATCGAGGTGTTCTTTAAAATGTGCAAGTCATACTTAAAGCTTGCAAAGGAATTCCAAGGCCGTTCGTACGATATGATGGTTGCCCATACTACTATTGTTTTTTCAAGGTACATCATGTTAGCGGTTGAAAACCGCAATAATACTGATTTGCGTACGATTGGTGCTTTGTTCTACTACTGCTGCGATGAACTTGAGGATATCAAATTTGTTGAAGCATTGCAGCTCATAATAGAAGCTTTAAAAGTAACTTTACAGGAAAAACTGTTTTTGTCAAAGGAGACAATTAACGAACTTTTGGGCTACTTTGTCTCTTCTTTGCCCGATTATATCAAGGCAAAGCTATCAGTTGTTTCCTGCGAAAGTTGATTAAAATACTTTTATCTTTAACCGGCAGCCTTAGTACAACGGTTATAAACCGTTTAAGTAATAAATGTTGTAAACTTATTGAATTTATACTTAAAAGTTTTCTATTATCAATATTTTGATTAAAATTTTAAGAGCAGTTAATCTGCTCATTTTTATTATACAAATTTGAAAGTGTTATGCAATACTTATTTTTCCAAATTTTATTTTGAATCCTACTGGAATTTGAAAATTTGATTATCGCGTTCCTATTTTAATTTGAAAATATTCACCAATTTGTGGTAAAATTGACCTAAAATAATTTGAAAATATTATCTAATTTAATTTGAAAATTTACATGGTAATGAAGAAAAATAGTCTTCTATATTGTCAAACTGTTCTTGTTCCCGACTTTCCTTTAACAGGGCTTCTTTACGTCTTTCTGCTTGTTTGATATTATTTTGCTGTTCCGTTATTAGTTGTTGAACTTTTGCAATATCAATTTCTGTGTCATTTATCATTTTCTGAAGCCTTTCATATTTAAAGGTTCCAGAATCCTCTAATAGTTGGCGTTCAATCAAAGTATCCAACTTTGATACTAACCTAGTTTTATTTTTCTCAAGTATCTTTATTTCATCTTTAATTTTGGCAATCTCCTTATCAAAAAGCATTTGTTCATCAGTTCCGTATTTCTCGTAAATATATTGCTGATATTCTTTAACTAACATAAATGCTTCTTTAAGTCGCTTAAAAAAATCTTCTTTTATCAGATTAAACGCTCGCTCTTCTTGTACTGAATAATAGCCATCGCAGTAGTTCCGACCCGCATTAAAACTATTGCATTTATAATATACTTTTGCTTTACCTCTTTTTCCATTGGCCAATTTAGGTGCTGGCTGTAGAGAGGATGTCATTCTTCCGCCACATCCAGGACATCTTAAAATATTTATAAACATTTTTTTATTTGCATCGTCAAACTGCTGTTTTGTAATCCCACGCATGGCATCTGCTGTATTTTCATTTACTCTAACTTTTCTTCTGCTGCGTAAACGCTCTAATGCTTCAAGAAAAACATCTTCCGGAATTATTGCTTGATGGTTTCCTAAAGGCAAATCATAAAAGTTTACATCAAATATAGTTTTCTTTTCCCAAACCCGCACACCTTCTTCTGTTTTTTTCTTCTGCCTACGTTTTGCCCAAAAAAGTCTCGAACAATATACAGGATTTTCTAAAATTTTTTGAACAGTTGCAGTTGCAAATTGTTTTCCCGCCCTTGTTTTATAACCATGTAAATTTAAGTATTGGGCTACATTTTTTATACTATACTTTTCTCTAACAAATAAAGTAAAAATCAATTCCACTATAGGTTTTTCTTCTTCATTTATAATAAGCCTCTTCTTTATATCTTTTTTCTTTGTTTTGCTGTTTTGATTTTCTTGAAAGTTATTTTCTTGCTTTACTGAGAAATACTCATATTTGTACCCATAGGGAGGTGGCCCTCCAAAATAATTCCCCGCTTCTACAGATTTGCTCATACCGTCAATTACCCTTTCCCTAAGTTGGTCGATAAATAATTCATTGAGCATGCTGTATATACTCACCATAATTTTTGCATTTTGCCCATTTATATCCCCATTGAAAGCGCCATCACAGGTGTAAAGCCTTAAATTATTTTCCTTCAATAATTTGAAAATCTGAAGTGTATGGCTGATACTTCTACTGATGCGGCTTAAATCATAGCAGCATATACCATCATATTGCCCTCTTTCTAACTTATCCAACAGTTCTTTTAATTGGTCTCTCTCTAGTATAGTTGTTCCAGATATTCCAGCATCACAATAGAAATCAATATCTGCATCATTATATCCTTTACTTTTTAAAAGAAAAATGCATCTCTCTTTTTGCACATCCAAGGAATAAGCATCATCTGCAGCCTGTCGTGCCGATGAAACCCTTGTATATACTGCAATTTTACCCATAATAACATGCCTCCTTCCTGCGCTTCTCTTCTGTTCTTAGCATAACACATGAAAAGCACGGATAATTTGGAGTCATGTATTCGGTAAATCACGGGTCACCATTATTAATGTTTTATTATTCTTTTTTGATAAATCAACCAAAAGGTCTAAAACCTCCTTTGACATTTTAGAATCCAGGTTACCTGTAGGCTCATCGGCAAATACAATATCAGGGTTTGCCACAAAAGCCCTGGCAATGCCCACCCTTTGCTGCTGTCCCCCACTCATCTGGGTAGGTTTGTACTTTTAAATGCTTAGAAAGCCCTACTGCCTTTAAAATTTCAACGGTCCGTCTGGTTCTCTCTTTTTTGGGTATACCTCTGAATATAAGAGTCAGGGCTACGTTTTCCACAGCATTCAGATGATTCACAAGATTATATGATTGAAAAACAAACTCTATGTTCTTTTGCCTGAATTCAGCAGTTTTTTTCATTTAACTTCTCAATGGAAATATTTTTTATTCTTATACTCCCCGTTGTGGATTTTTCAAGACCGGCAAGAACGTTTAACAGAGTTGACTTTCCGGAACCCGACGTACCAAGGAAACAACAAATTTGTTAATAAATTAACATTCTGTTCATAAAATATAATATACTATCCTCCGGCTTATCTATTCCTGATAATAAACCCCGCAATACTCAGCTCTTAAGGTTTTTTAAATCCTGGCTTATATTTTGACATTCCACTTACATTTAATATATAATGTTTGTATTATATTTTCGGAGGGCTAATGGTATGAGAGTTGGAATCGGGCAGGACAGCCATAAATTTGACTTTAACGATAAATCAAAAAAACTTATTCTAGGCGGGGTTGTGTTTGAAAACCACCCACCCTTAGAAGGCAACAGCGATGCAGATGTTGTCCTTCATGCCATAACCAATGCCATTTCCGGCGTTACCTGTGTCAACATTCTAGGAAAGATAAGCGATAAACTGTGCCTTGAAAAAGGCATCAAAGACAGTAAAGTATACCTAGAAGAAGCTTTAAAATACTTAAACGGCAGAAAAATTGTACATGTATCAATTTCCATAGAATGCCTTACACCAAAAATAAGTCCTAAAATACCTGAAATGAGAAAAAGCATTGCCAATATCCTCTCAATTCCTGAGAACAGCATAGGCATAACTGCGACTACAGGAGAAGGACTTACTGCATTTGGGCAGGGTAAAGGTATTCAGGCTTTTTGCTGTGTAACTATTGATTAGCCTGCTTTATTGGGACGGTAATATAGACGGTTGTACCCTTTCCCTCTTCACTTTCAATTTCCATTGAGCCTTTAAAATTATTTTTTATTATGTGATAAGATATATAAAGTCCAAGTCCCGTACCCTTTTCCCCTTTTGTGGTTATAATATTTTTTAAAAGCTTCTTCCTTACATCTTTAGGTATTCCCTTGCCATAGTCGGTAACTTTAAACTTTACAATGTCTTTTTCCTTTTCTATCAATATACCAATTTCTCCAGCATTATTTTCATAGGAGTCAATTGAATTTGAAATTAAATTATTCATTACCTGGACAAATTCATTTACACTTCCCTGTATCTCAAGGCTTTCCTCTGTTTTTATGTCTGCATTTAATTTACAGGTAGCTTTTTTTAGCTGGTATCCCATAAGTATTTCTACTTTTTTTATCATATCCTTAATTGTAAAACTTTCATCTCCTGAATGCTTCTTCACAGCTGCCTGTTCTTTTACCGTGGCTATAACATCCGATAAATATGAACAGTAGGGCTTTATTTTTAAAATATGCTCCCGCATTTCAGCTGCTATCTCCTGGTGATCCTCATCTGTAACCTCTTTGTCCCCTATGGAATTCTCATACTCATCTACCAGGCTCTTTAACTCTTCTAAGCTTCCCGATATGGACATTACAGGAGTTTTTAAATTGTGGATTATACCTGCGGTAATTTCTCCTAACCGGGCAAGTCTTTCTCTTTCAATAATTGTGTTGTTTCTTAGCTTACATATTTTTATTATTTGAATAACTGAGACGGCAATTACAGCTCCCAGAATAATAAAAACTATAGGCATTAGCATCTTGCTGCTGAAAAAACCTTGGGCTTTCAAAGCATCCGTTGGTTCTATTTGCAGAAAAATCATATTTATCCTCCAGATTATAGTGTATACCGCTGGCAAAAACAAAAATCCTCTAAACTTTAACTATGTTGTTTTCTATTATATTGTTTCCTATTATATGGTTTTTTCTACTATTTATATTGTTTTTTCTACTATAGCCTTTGCAAATACCAAATCCTCTCTTGTGGTTATTTTAATGTTGTCATAGCTGCCGTTTACAATCCTGGTTTTAATTCCTAACATCTCTGTAAGGGTTGTGTCATCAGTAGCAATTATATTTTCCCTGTTTGCCTTTTCATGGGCTTTCATAATTGTGTCATACAGGAAAACCTGGGGTGTCTGGATTGACCACAGGGTTTTTCTGTCGTACGCCTTTTCCACAAAGCCATCACTAACTGATTTTATAGTATCCTTAACGGGGACAGCTGCAGTTACCGCTCCAAATTCCAACGCCTCCTGGACACAGTTTAAAATTATTCTGCTGTTTACAAAAGGCCTTGCCCCGTCATGTATAACCACAACATCAGACTGCTTATTTACTTCCACCAATCCCTTGTATACTGAGTTTTGCCTTTCCACTCCCCCCGATACCAGCTTTTTCACCTTTTCAAACCCGAATTTGTCAACAATATTTTCTTTACAGTAAAATATTTCTTCTTCATTTACCACCAAAATAATTTCATTTATAGCAGGGCATTGTTCAAATACCTCAAGGGTCCTGGCAAGAACAGGTTTGTCACCAATGTATATGTACTGCTTGTTTATATCCATATTCATCCTGGTTCCTTTGCCGCCTGCAACAATAACTGAACTTATAAAAAGTTTGTTTTTTCTCATATCAAACTCTCCTGTTCTTTATCTTTTATAACGTAATTTATAAAGTTAAAAGCTGTTTTTATCTATTATTTTAAAACTAAGTACTGTTGCTCTAAAAAATCTGAGTACTGATTCATTTTGTGTAAAAACAAATCCCCAGCTTATAAGCCAAGGATCTATGGCAAAATATTCGTAGTTTTAAACTAACTGCATAAAAACTGAAAAAGGTTATACTCTCTATTGCAGTCTTGTATTGTGCATTCTAAGCCGCAATGATTTTGGTAAATAATCTCTCCTCTTTTTGTAGGTTTTCATTTCCTCCTGAAGAGTATAAAAAATTTCGTCTGAAGACTCATTAAAAGAATTAATTACTTTGTCAAATGTCTTAGCTTGTACTAGGAAATTTAATTTTAGACTCTAGATATTTCTCATATAATTTCTCAAAGAAAAGCCCCTTATCAATTTTTAGTTTTATCAGACTGTCTTTAAAAGTTTCTCTAGATACACTAAAAATATCATGAAGATTTTCTGAATATGATGACGAAATTTTATTTAATAATTTTCTAAAGCTTTTATTTAGAACTTCACGCAAATTAACAACAATAACTCCCGAACCGGTTATATTTTCAAAACCATCAACAATATCATCAATTACCACATCTTTCATGCTCCCGATTAAACCATAAATAGCATAACTAACATATGTTTTTCCGGTATTATTTTCTCCTGTTAAAATAGTTAGTTTGTTTAAATCAACTTCACCGTTTTCAACATAACCAAATTTATTAAAACTTACTCCTATCATTTTTCCTCCTATTAAACTCTTATCAAAAGGAAATTTTGCATTAATATATTTTAAAAATTATGCTAATAAAACTACTTAATTACCTACAGAACTTCTATGACACAACATGAATTATTTCCAAAACTCATAATATTAGACAGTCTATATTTGTTTCTAAAAGCCTAATGATATAATATCATTATTTTCATCTAAATGGAATATCAAACTGTATTTTTTAGAATAACACTTTCAACACGTTATATTTTAGAATCAATCCCAGCCTAACCCATAAAAAAGAGCCGTGTAAAGCATTTTTTAACTACTTATACAACAGCTCCTCATGTATGCCTTATAATGTATATGTATTTTATATATGCAATATTTATAGTTTCAGTGATTTAAAAATCCATCAATTATATTTTCAACTTCAAAGGGATCCATGTTTTTTGCCAATACAAGTTCGCTTATCAAGATTTGCTTTGCACTACTTAACATTTTTTTCTCACCTGTAGAAAGCCCTTTTTCCTTTTCTCTTTGTATCAGAGTATTGACAACTTCAACAACTTCATAGATATTCCCGCTTTTTATTTTGTCCATGTTTTCCCTGTACCTTTTGTTCCAGCTGTCGTTGCTTATTTTGCTTTTGCTGCCAAGCATTTCAAATACTTTGTCCGCATCCTTCTCGCTTATTATTTCCCTGATTCCTATATTCTCTACATTTTCAGTGGGAATAAGTACTCTCATTTCGCCTATTGGGATTTTGACTACATAATAATTTTGCTTGTTTCCCAAAATCTCCTTTTCTTCAATTGACTCTATAATACCTGCACCGTGCATAGGGTATACAATCTTATCACCGACATTATACATATGAACTCCTCCACAAATATAAAAACATAGTTATTTTATTTATATAAAAATTAAAATATTATACTTTAGCAAGGTATAACAAAAAATACATTTGCATAAAAGAGAACTGCTTATTAAAAATAAATGCAATTAATTGAACTCTATATATAAGTATACTACATTGAGAAATGAATGTCAAAAATTTTTATTTTAGCATTTCAATGCACTTGTGTCAACGGTAATTTTTTACTGTAATCAATAATATACACGGACAAGATATAAACCCTCCGGCGGTGCTGTCTGACCGGCTTTTTTTCTATCCCGGCTTTCTATTATCCCCTTTACGTCCTCACATTTAAATTTCCCCCTTCCAACATCAACTAAAGTCCCTGCAATAATACGCATCATATTGTATAAAAAACCGTTGCTGGTTACTTCCAAACTTATTATGTCACTATTTTTTTCTAAAGATATGCGGCTAATTGTCCTTATTGAAGATTCAACAGTGCTTCCCACTGCCCTAAATGCAGAAAAATCATGGGTGCCGCGGAAAAATTCCGCTGCCCGCATCATTTCTTCAAAATTTAAAGAATAGGGAACATACCAAGCCCTGTTTCTTAAAAGGGGAGAGGGAAATTTTGAATTGTATATAAGATACCTGTAAATCTTAGCCTGTGCACTGTACCTTGCATGAAAATCCATATCCACTTCTTCTGATTTTTTCACCACTATGTCATCAGGAAGTATCCTGTTTAGGGCATGAGCAAATCTTTCCGGAGGAATGTTTGAATTTGTTTTAAAATTTGCAACCTGCCCGTATGCATGAACTTTAGAATCAGTCCTCCCGGACCCATTTAAAACAATTTCTTCCCTGGTAAGCTTTTTTATAGCGTCTAAAATCACACCTTGAATTGTTTTTGCGTTTTTTTGTATCTGCCACCCGTGATAATTTGTCCCATCATACTCTATTGTAAGTTTAATATTTCTCATAGCACATTCCTCGCTTAACCGTCACAAATTAGTCATCACACTTAATATAAAGAGGACACATTTACCCTGCTGTAATATGTCCCCTTTATTCTAAAACTATTTTTTATTGATTATTATAACCTTTAGATTTACGCACCCAGCATTGCCGCGCCTACAATTCCTGCGTCATTTCCCAGCTGTGCAGTCTTTATCTGGGTCTGGGGTATTTCCTCTTTACTGTAAACCCCCGCCTTTACCATTTCCTTTAAAGGATTTAATAAATAATCCCCTTCTTTACAAACTCCTCCGCCAATAACCAAAACTTCAGGCATAAATATATTTATAACATTTATAACTCCCTCAGCAATATATTTTATATATTGCTTTACAACTGCTTCTCCTGTCTCATCCCCAAGTTTTGCAGCATCAAATGCGGTTTTAGCATCTATTTTATCCAAATCCCCATCAACCAGCTTGTTTATGGCTGATTCAGGATTTTCCACTGCAGCACGCTTTGTCTGTCTTATCAAAGCAGTTGCAGACGCATAAGCTTCCCAGCATCCCTTTCTTCCACAGGTACACTGCTCTCCGTCCACTACTATAACTGTGTGTCCTATTTCCCCACCTGCAAAGTTAAACCCGCTGTAAACTTTGCCGTCAATTATTATACCGCTTCCTATTCCTGTACCTAAAGTAATTGTCACAGAAGTTTTTGTTCCCTTTGCTGCCCCTGCGGCGCTTTCTGCCAAAGCTGCGCAGTTGGCATCGTTGTCCACATAAACAGGCAAGTCCAAATACTTTTGCATTTCTTCCCTTATTGGTACGTTTCTAAAGTTTAAATTGTTGTTATATACAATTATTCCATTTTTACAATCCGGCGTTCCAGGGCTTCCAACCCCTATACTTTTAACTTTTTCCATTGGTACATTGGATTTTTCAATAACTTCCTTAGCCAGCATTGCCATATCTTTTATTATTTCCTGATACTGCCTTTGCCTTTGGGTAGGTACACTATCTTTATATATAATGTTCCCATCCAAATCAACCAGACCTGCTGCTATATTTGTTCCCCCAAGATCAATTCCTACACAATACATTTCTTTCCTCCCAAACATTATTTGTTATTTGCTCGAAAAATACATCATTATGATGCACCCTTATTAAATTCTATTGCTCCAACAATTATTATACTAGTATTTTAAAAAATTGTACATATAATAGCATGCCTTCAAATGCCAATACAAAAAGCAGCACCAAAATATCCCTTGCCGTTAGTTTAAGTTTTCTTAACCCGGTTCGTCCTTCCCCGCCCCTGTAGCACCTGGCCTCCATGGCCAAGGAAAGTTCGTCCGCCCTTTTAATTGTATTTATAAACAATGGCACCATTACGGGAATATAATTTTTAAGCTTCTTTACCGGGTTTTTTGTCTCAAAATCCACACCCCTTGACGCCTGAGCCTTTATTATTTTATTAGTCTCATCCAAAAGGACAGGTACAAACTTTAGTGAAATGGATATAATAAGTGCAAAATCATTTACAGGGACACCTACTATTTTTAGCGGCTTTAAAAGCTTTTCTATCCCGTCTGTAAGGGCTATCGGGGTGGTGGTAAGGGTTAATAGTGATGTACCTGCCATGAGAAGTAAAATTCTAAGAGCCAGTTTAAAGGCCCTGTCCAACCCTTCAAAGGTTATTTTAATAAACCCATATTCAAATGCCGTCCTTCCCGGGGTAAGAAAAACATTAATTAAAGCTGTAAAAATAATTATATATACAACAGGTTTTAAGCCTCTTAAAGTAAAAGACATCGGAATTCCGGCATGTTTTATCCCAAAGAAAATAAAAAGGGCAAGTATTCCAAATGCCACATATGATTTTGTAAAAAGTACAGTTATCATAAGAGATATTGTCAAAATAATTTTTATTCTTGGATCTGTCCTGTGAAGGAGTGAACTTCCCGGGTAATACCTCCCTAACGTCACATCTTTTAGCATTTAAACTTTCTCTCCCCCAAAACTTTTAAGTTTTAAAATTTTTTTAATCTCTTCCTTTGCATCTCTTACAGTAAAAACATCATCTTTTAAATCAGGAATAAAACTTTTTAAACTTTTCATAAAATACACCATCTCAGGAACATCAATCCCCATTTTTTTAAGCTCTTCCATACAATTAAAAATTTCTTTTTTAGGGCCGTCCATTTTTATCTGCCCTTTATCCAGCACTATAACCCTGTTCACAAACTTTACTACATCTTTCATACAGTGAGATACAAAAATAACCGTTAAATTTTTTCTTTTATAAAGATTTTGTACAATATTAAAAATTGCATCCCTTCCCCTTGCATCCAATCCTGCACCTGGTTCATCCAGCACTAATATTTCAGGCTCTAAAACCAGCACACCTGCCATAGCAACCAGTTTTTTCTCGCCCCATGAAAGCTCAAAGGGTGAGCTTTTTAAAATTTCATCACCAATACCTAAAATTTTTGCAATTTCTTTAACCTTTTCATCTATAAGCCCCTTGTCCATTCCCTTATTTTTCAAGCCATATGCTATATCTTCATATACTGTATCTTCAAAAAGCTGATGTTCCGGGTTTTGAAACAAAATACCCACACTGTTTTTTACATTTGCCTCCTTACCCCCAATACAGACGCTGCCGAATGTAGGCTTTAAAATACCTTTAAGGTGCTGCACCAATGTAGACTTTCCCGAACCTGTATGCCCTATAATCCCTACAAATTCACCATCTTCAATGGTAAGGTTTATATTGTCCAACGCCTTTTTTTCAAAGGCTGTCCCCTTCATATAAATATGTGTAAGGCTATCTATTTGTACTGCCATTTTTCCTCCAAAAGCTTTTTACTTTTATATTTCGCTTTTATTTTATATTTCATTTTTATATTATGTTGAATTAATATTTTATATTGATTATAGCACTAGACTGTAAAACCTTACAACATACCTTTAAATACAATAATTTCCTCTTGAAATTTATATGGCAATCCAATAAATTAGTGGTATAATTTAGTGGTATAATAAAAAAATGCACTAACTTTTAAAGGAGATTTCGTATGGAACACTATTTTTCAAAAGATCCGGATGTAAAGCACAATTTAGGCAAAATAAGCTACAGTATAAATGGTCGTACCATAGAAATAATCACAGATTCCGGAGTTTTTTCTAAAAACAAAGTGGATTTTGGAAGTGATTTGCTTATAAAATCAGTCCCCCCTTTTAAAGGCAAAGCCTTGGACATAGGGTGCGGATACGGTGTTTTAGGAATTTCCCTTGCAATTTTAAACCCTCATTCTTTTATTACAATGATTGATATAAACAAACGTGCAGTTGATTTAGCCGTCAAAAACATTAATTTAAACAATATAAAAAACGCCTGTGCCTTTTTTAGCGACGGTTTTTCAAATGTCACAGAAAAGTTTGACCTTATTGTAACCAATCCCCCAATACGGGCGGGGAAAAAGGTTATATATCCCATTTATGAAAACAGCATTAATTTTTTAAATCCAGGCGGGTCCATATACATGGTGGTGCAGAAAAAACAAGGCGCCCCCTCAACTGTTGAAAAGCTTAATTCTATATACGGAAATTGTGAAGTTGTAAACAGGAGCAAGGGATATTGGATAATTAAGAGTATAAAGAATAAATAAGATAAAACAATAAATAAGTGTACAAAGCAACAATTATAAATATTAAATATAAAATTTAAAATTTAAAATTAATAAATATAAAAAATCAAGAATGTAATAAATCCTTAAAGGCTTTTATGCCCTCTTCTGCCGTCAAAATGCTTTTATCGCATTTTATATATCCTTCCCGGGATAATTCATAAAATAATTGGGTAATTTCCGGAACATCAAGACCTGCCTTTTTCATGTAGCAAACATTAGAAAATATCTCCTCAGGAGTCCCGTCTTTTTGTATTTTTCCTTCATCAAAAAGCAAAATCCTGTCTGCTCTCACTGCTTCCTCCATATGGTGAGTTATGTATATTACAGTAATGCCCTCTTCTTTATTTAATCTCTCTACAATGGTCAGCACTTCTTTCCTGCTTAAAGGGTCTAACATGGAAGTTGCTTCATCTAAAATTATACATTCAGGCTTCATTGCAAGTATCCCGGCTATTGCAACCTTTTGTTTTTCACCCTGCGATAAATTTTGTACGGGAAATTGGCGGTAAGACTGCATCCCCACATCTTTTAAAGCCTTCTTTACCCTCTTTAATATTTCCTCCCTTGAAAGCCCTAAATTTTCAGGCCCAAAGGCCACATCTTCTTCCACTGTAGCAGCAACAATCTGGTTATCAGGATTTTGAAATACCATCCCTATAGTTTTTCTTATTTCCCAAATATATTTTTCATTTGTGGTTTTCACTCCATTAATATATATATTTCCCTTTGTGGGAATAAGGATGGCGTTTAGAAGCTTTGCAAAGGTAGATTTTCCCGAACCGTTTCTGCCTATTACAGAGACAAATTCCCCTCTGTCTATTTTTAAATTTATACCGTCTGCTGCAGGTTTACCTTTTGAATTTCTTTTGTATCTGTATTGGACATCCTCCATTTTTATAAGCATTTTATCACATCTTGTCATCTATTTTCCCTTAAGACAAAGAATGTCTTTATTTTTCGGACAAAAAATATCCTGTACTTATAACAAAAAACATCTTTTTATCTCTAAATACACTATAGGGGCCAAGTTGACGTTATAAGTCCCCTGACCCCTTAAAGCTTGACTTTTTCACTTAAACCAACTCTAAAATAACCATTTCGGCGCCATCGCCTCTTCTAGGACCAATTCTGTAAATCCTTGTATATCCGCCATTTACACCTTTGTATTTAGGTGCGATTTCATCAAACAGCTTGTTTACAAGGTTTATTCTGTTTCCTTTCTCGTCCTTTACCCTGTACAGCCAATTCATAGCCTTTCTTCTTGCAGAAAGTCTTGATGGGTTATCCACCGTTACCATGTCTGTTTTTACTTCTCTTTCAACAACTTCGTACGTATTGCCACGCTTTGACTCTTTGGAAACTGTAACTTTATTACCTTTTGCGTCAACTTTTGCAGTACTTATCTTGCCTTGCTTTGATGTATAATTATCGCTTTCTTTAATAGCTGCACTAATAAGTTTCTCTGCAATACTTTTAACTTCTTTAGCTCTTGCCTCAGTTGTTTCAATTCTTCCGTTTTCAATAAGGGCGGTTACCAAACCTCTAAGCATTGCTTTTCTTTGTGCTGTAGGACGCCCTAATTTTCTATGAGATGGCATTTCTCTAATACCTCCTTTGCATAAAAAATCAATACACTTACTAATCCCTTACTAATCCTCACTTGGTGCAAGTGAAAGACCTAGTGCTTTTAATTTGCTTAAAACCTCTTCTAATGACTTTTTACCTAAGTTTCTGACTTTCATCATATCTTCTTCTGTCCTGTTTGTAAGATCTTCAACAGTGTTAATTCCTGCCCTCTTCAGACAATTATAAGATCTTACTGAAAGATCCAGTTCTTCAATTGTCATCTCCAGAACTTTTTCTTTCTTTGTTTCTTCTTTTTCTACCATTATTTCTGCGTTCTTAGCACTGTCGGATAAATCAATAAAGAGGTTCAAATGTTCACTCATCACTTTTGCACCTAAACTAATTGCTTCGTCCGGCTTTATACTTCCGTTAGTCCATACTTCCAACGTCAGCTTGTCGTAGTCTGTAACTTGACCGATACGAGTATTTTCAACTGTATAATTAACCTTTCTCACCGGAGTAAAAATTGAATCAACAGGTATAACTCCTATGGGCTGGGAGGGCAGCTTATTTTTTTCAGCAGATACATATCCTCTGCCTCTGTTTATTGTCATTTCCATATATAGCCTGCCTTCACCAGTAAGAGTGGCTATTTTGTGGTCAGGGTTTAAAATTTCCACATCAGCATCTGCCTTAATATCACCTGCTGTTACTTCTCCTTCACCGTCAGCATCAATGTAAATAACTTTTGGTCCTTCACTGTGTATGTCCAGTGACAATCCTTTAAGATTAAGAATTATTTCTGTTACATCTTCAACTACACCGGGAATAGTTGAAAATTCATGTAATACTCCATCTATTTTTATTGATGTTACAGCTACACCGGGCAAAGATGAAAGTAATATTCTTCTTAGTGAATTACCAAGAGTTATACCATATCCTCTTTCCAATGGTTCCACCACAAACTTGCCATACACGTTATCTTCCGTAGTTATCACATTTTCAATTCTTGGCTTTTCAATTTCTATCATCAAAAACCCTCCCTTTTAATAGCTTTTGATTTTTTTGAGGGCAACTGATTCAAAACTCTGATTACTGTACAATACCCGCTTTTAAACTTTCATCTCTGGCATAGATCCTCAGTTGCTGAACCAAACAAATACAGCTAAAAATATACTATAATTACTTGGAGTATAACTCAACTATCAGACTTTCTTTTATTGGTAAATCTATGTCTTCCCTGGTAGGTAGTGAAACTATTTTACCAGTTAAATTGTCCGCATCATACTCAATCCAGTTGGTAGGCGGCTTAGAAGCTGCGTAATCTGCATTGTCTTTAAATTTAGCTGAATTTCTGCTCTTTTCCCTTAAAGATATAACGTCCCCAACTTTAACTAAATATGATGGTATATTAACTTTTTTGCCGTTCACAGTAAAGTGACCATGTCTTACTAATTGTCTTGCTTCTTTTCTGGACATAGCAAGCCCCATTCTGTAAACAACATTATCAAGCCTTAGTTCTAATATTTGAAGTAAATTTTCCCCAGTGATTCCTTCTTTTTTAACAGCCATGTCAAAATATTTTCTAAACTGGCTTTCCAAAACACCATAGTATCTTCTTGCTTTTTGTTTTTCCCTAAGCTGCAAACCGTACTCAGATAGTTTTTTTCTGCCCTGTCCATGCTGTCCAGGAGCATATGGTCTTCTTGAAACAGCACATTTATTTGTAGTGCATCTTTCCCCTTTAAGGTAAAGTTTTTCACCTTCCCTGCGGCAGAGTCTGCAAGATGCAGCGGTATATCTCGCCATTTACTTTTACACCTCCAGCAATTTTTTAAATTTTCAAACAACTACACTCTTCTTCTCTTAGGCGGTCTACATCCGTTATGAGGGATGGGAGTTACGTCTTTTATAAGACTAACTTCAAGTCCCGCAGCCTGAAGTGCCCTTATAGCAGCTTCCCTTCCAGACCCTGGACCCTTTACATATACTTCTACAGTTTTTAAACCATGTTCCATTGCTGCTTTTGCAGCAGTTTCAGCTGCCATTTGAGCTGCATATGGAGTGCTTTTTCTTGAGCCTCTAAAACCAAGCCCTCCTGCACTAGACCATGAAATTGCATTACCTGCAACATCAGTTATAGTCACAATTGTATTATTAAATGTAGAACGTATGTGTGCTGCCCCACGCTCTATATTTTTTCTTTCTCTTCTTCTTCTAGTGGTTCTTTTTCCACCAGATGCTTTAGCTGCCATTAAACCGTTAACCTCCTTTAACTATTTTTTTCTTTGAACTCCTACTGTTCTCTTTGGACCTTTTCTTGTCCTTGCATTGGTTTTGGTCCTTTGACCCCTTACAGGCAGTCCTTGTTTATGCCTTCTTCCCCTGTAGCATCCAATTTCCATTAACCTCTTTATGTTAAGGGCTACTTCTCTTCTAAGATCCCCCTCAACAGTAAAATTCCTATCTATAAATTCTCTAAGCTTGTTAACTTCTTCATCTGTCAAATCTCTTACTCTTGTATCCGGATTAACCCCGGTCTCTCTTACTATTCTTTTAGCAGAGCTTCTTCCAATACCGAAGATATAGGTTAATCCTATTTCAATTCTTTTTTCCCTGGGTAAGTCTACTCCGGCAATACGCGCCATATTTTTTTTACACCTCCACTAGTATTACTGTTTAATAACTTTATAATCTATAAAATAAACACACCAGGACATAGGTAACAGAACTATTACCTACGCAGCCGCTCTCCTGTATGTTATTTTTATTTTATAGTCCAATCCTTTTTTAGCCTTGTCTTTGCTTGTGTTTAGGATTTTGACATATAACCATTACTCTGCCTTTTCTTCTTATGATTTTACATTTTTCACATATAACCTTAACAGATGGTCTTACTTTCATTATCACTACCTCCTTAAATTACTTAGCCCTCCATGTTATTCTACCCCGGGTCAGGTCATAAGGAGAAAGTTCTACGGTAACCTTATCCCCAGGTAAAATCCTTATAAAATTCATTCTGAGTTTGCCTGAAATATGAGCCAAAACTTTGTGTCCATTTTCCAATTCAACCTCAAACATCGCATTTGGCAGCGCCTCAACAACTTTTCCTTCAACTTCAATTACATCTTCCTTAGACAAGATTAAAACCCCTCCTTATCTCTTAAATCAAATATCATCCACCCAAAAGACTAAGTGCCGCTTTTTTCATTCTCCAGCTCAGCTAATGCCTTCCGGATTTCTGAATTTGAAATCCTGTCTCCCTTAGAAAGTTTTTCTTTCAAAGGTAAAATAACTTCTTTAGTAGCCTTTATATGTTTTATCTTCTTTTTCTTTGGCTTTTCAATGCGCCTTAAGTCACCATCTGAAATCAAAACATGCTTGTCATCTATTCTTCCTACTACAACAAATACTCTTCCTGCGTCTCTGCCTGCAATTGATAACACTACCCGTCCTAAGTCAACATCCATTACATCACCTCTATTAAAATCCCTAAAACTAGTTTTGCATGGTAACCTAGTCAAGCATGGTCAATATTAGAGGACCTTTTTCAGTGATGGCGACGGTATTCTCATAGTGAGCTGATAATTTTCCGTCGGCTGTAACCACCGTCCATCCATTGTCTAAAACTTTAACTTCGTGGCCGCCCTCATTTACCATTGGCTCTATGGCAAGGGTCATTCCTTCCACTAACCTTGCTCTTTGGAATCTGCAGCGATAATTGGGAACCTGCGGCTCTTCATGCATTTCTCTCCCGATACCATGACCTACAAACTCACGTACAACAGAGTATCCCGCTTCTACCACACAGTCTTCAATTGCTCCTGAAATATCAATTATCCTGTTTCCCACCACCGCTTTTTTTAGTCCCTCAAAAAAGCTTTTTTTGGTAACTTCAATCAGTCTCCGGGATTCAGATGATATATTTCCTACAGGAAAAGTCCTTGCTGCATCTCCATGAAACCCATTTATATAAGCTCCAACGTCAACACTTATAATATCGCCATCTTTTAGTTCTCTTAAACCTGGTATTCCATGAACTACCTCATCATTTATTGATGCACATATACTTCCCGGGAAATCATCAATATTAGCATATGCAGCTTTATATCCTTTAAAGGAAGGTATAGCCCCTTTGCTTCTGATGGATTCTTCAGCAATTCTGTCAAGTTCAATGGTTGTAACTCCAGGGCTGATATTCTCTTCAATCTTTTTAAGAACTAAAGCTACTATTTCTCCGGCTGTCCTCATAAGATCTATTTCACTTTTTGTCTTTATTGAAATCATTAAAATTCACCCAAAGCTTTAATTACTTCGTTAGTCGTGTCTTCTATTTTCTCTTTGCCTACAACTGTGACAAGGTTTCCTTTTTTAGTATAGTACTCAATTAATGGCTCTGTCTGCTTATGATAGGTTTCAAGTCTTTTTCTTACAATTTCTTCTTTGTCGTCTTCCCTTTGTACAACATTTGCTTCACAGTTATCGCATACATTCTCTTTAGCTGTGGGCTTATATACTGTATGATAACTTGCTCCGCATTTTGGACAAACTCTCCGCCCGGACATTCTCTTTACTATTTCATCATCCGGAACATGGATGTTTAACACTTTGTCAAGCTTAACACCCATTTCTTCCAGCATAGCATCCAGTTTTTCTGCCTGCTCAATTGTCCTGGGGAACCCGTCCAAAATAAAACCTTTCTGGCAATCCGGCTCTGTCAGCCTGTCTTTTACTATTCCTATTGTTATTTCGTCCGGAACCAACAGCCCTTTGTCAATATACTCTTTGGCTTTTTTCCCAAGTTCCGTCCCGTTTTTAATATTGCTTCTGAATATGTCCCCAGTAGAGATATGAGGAACATTATGGGTCTTTGCTAAATTCACTGCCTGTGTACCTTTGCCCGCTCCCGGGGCACCTAATATAACTAGTCTCATAGCATCCTCCATAATTTTAAATATTAACTGCTACTGGCAACTACTCTAAAAATCCTTTGTAATGTCTCATTATCATCTGTGACTCTATCTGCTTAACAGTTTCTAGTGCAACCCCAACCATAATCATTATACTGGATCCGGCAATCCAAACACCCTGTAATTTTGTCAAAGTTCCAAGTAAGGATGGGAATAATTGTATTGCCGCAATAAATACTGCTGAAAACCAAGTTATTCTGTTAACAACTTTAAAAATGTAGTCTGAAGTTGGCTTTCCTGGCCTTATTCCCGGTATAAATCCGCCGTTCTTCTTTAAGTTATTTGCAAGTTCTACTGGGTTAAACTGTATAAAAGTATAGAAAAATGTGAAGAACATTATTAAAACACCGTTTAATGCAGCCACCCATGGTTTTTCCGGAAAATGTCTGAAAAATACCGCAACGGGATGGGTGGAATTAGCCCAGAAGAACCCTACTATTGTAGGTGGAAGCATAATAAATGAAGATGCAAATATTATAGGTATAACTCCGGCCATATTTACCTTAATTGGTATATGGGTACTCTGGCCACCATACATTTTTCTTCCTACAACCCTCTTTGCATATTGAACAGGAATTCTTCTCTCAGCCTCCTGCACCCACACAACAGCTGTTACCACAGCTAAAAATACAAGTACAATTGCAGCTATTCCTACATAAAGCATTATTCCTGTTCCTATATTTTCTTTTTGAGCCATTAATGCGCCGTAGGCTGCGGGACCCTGTGAAAGAATACCTGCAAAAATTATAAGTGAAATCCCGTTTCCTATTCCATGTTCTGTTATCTGTTCTCCTAACCACATTAAAATTGCAGTTCCTGCTGTAAAAGTTAGCGTTATTGTCACAAATGAAAACCATCCTCTTGTCATTACAGCATCACGCAATCCAAAGTAAAAACCTGTTGCTTGCAAAAATGCTAAAACTACAGTCCCATACCTGGTATACTGAGCCATTATTTTCCGTCCTTCTTCTCCTTCTTTTGCAAGCTGTTCAAGTTTTGGAATTGCAACGGCCAATAGGTTCATAATAATGGATGCAGTAATATATGGTGTAATCCCTAATGCAAATATTGTTGCTCTTGCCAGGGCACCTCCCCCGATAATGTTGGCAAAGTTAAATATGGAGGCACCGCCTAGCAGTTCTTTTAGAATATCCGGATTTAATCCAGGTACAGGTATAGCAGCTCCTAGCCTGAAAAGCAACAGAAAAAACAAGGTAACCAGTATTCTTTTACGCAGGTCTGCTATTTTCCAGGCATTCCTCAGGGTCTCTATTATCGCTCGCATACTATATCACCTCGACCTTTCCTCCTGCAGCCTCAATCTTTTCAGAAGCTGTTTTGGTAAATTTGGTAGCCTTTACAGTAAGCTTTTTCTTTAAGTCCCCGTCACCTAGAATTTTAACACCGTCTACCACTTTTTTTACTAAACCTTTTTCTATTAGTAAGTTTTCATCAACAACAGTCCCGTCATCAAAAATATTTAAGTCCGAAACATTTACCACCGAGTAAACTTTTGCAAATATATTGTTAAAACCTCTTTTTGGAACCCTTCTATAAAGAGGCATTTGTCCGCCCTCGAATCCAATCCTTACGCCGCCGCCTGAACGGGATTTCTGGCCGCCTTGACCTCTTCCAGCCGTCTTTCCAAGGCCAGAGCCATAGCCTCTTCCTTTTCTCTTAGGCTGTTTTCTAGCTCCTTTGTTAGGTTGTAATTCGTATAGCTTCATTGATTACACCTCCCTTTATATTTCTTCTACAGCTATTACATGTTCCACTTTCTTTATCATACCTCTTATTTGCGGATTGTCATTTTGCTCCACAGAAGAACCAATTTTTTTCTTCAAGCCCAAAGCTTCTAAAGTCGCTAATTGGGGCTTTTTAAGTTTACTGGTACTTCTTACTAAAGTTATCTTGAGTTTTGCCACCAAAGTCCCCTCCTAACCTAATACTTCTTCCACTGTTTTACCACGAAGCTTTGCAACCTCTTCTACAGTTTTTAGCTGAGAGAGACCTGTAATGGTTGCCCTGACCATGTTAATAGGATTGTTTGAGCCCAGCGATTTTGTCCTGATGTCTTTAATACCTGCCAACTCCAATACCGCTCTCACAGGACCCCCAGCTATAACTCCGGTACCCTGACCGGCTGGCTTTAAAAGTACCTTTCCGGCACCAAATTCCCCCATCATTTCATGTGGGATTGTTGTATCTACAATTGGAACTTTTATAAGGTTTTTCTTAGCAGCATCTATACCTTTTCTAATTGCGTCAGGTATTTCAGCAGCCTTTCCTATACCAGCTCCAACATGACCGTTTTCGTCGCCTACCACTACCAAAGCACTGAAACGGAAGTTTCTACCACCTTTAACAACCTTGGTTACGCGTCCTATATTAACTACTTTTTCTTTTAAGTCCAATACACTGGCATCAATTCGTTGCAATTTATTCTCCCTCCTTACTTAGAATTCTAATCCCGCTTCTCTTGCACCTTCTGCAAACTCTTTTACTCTTCCATGGTACAAGTATCCGCCTCTGTCAAATACCACTTTTTTTATACCTTCTTTAATGGCTTTTTGACCAAGAAGTTTTCCAACTTCCCTGGCAACTTCTTTGTTCCCGCAATTTTTATATTTTCCTTTTATGCTGCTGTCCAGTGATGATGCAGCAACAAGAGTTTTTCCTGTGGTATCATCTATAACCTGGGCGTAAAAGTTTGTAAGGCTTCTATATACATTTAAACGTGGTCTTTCTGTTGTTCCCTTTATTTTCTTACGCACCCTAGCATGTTTTCTAAGTCTAGCCACATTTTTACCAGGCTTTTTAATCATCCAGTCTCACTCTCCCTCTACTTACCAGTTTTACCTTCTTTTCTTCTTACAACTTCATTAGCATATCTGACACCTTTGCCTTTGTAAACCTCTGGTGGTCTCTTGCTTCTTATTTTAGCAGCAAATTCCCCTACCGCCTGTTTGTCTATTCCCTTTACAATAATCTGGTTGGGAGCTGGTACCTCAACAGTTATACCTTCCGGCTCTTCCATCTCAACCGGGTTGGAATACCCTAATGAGAGTACTAGCTTTTTCCCTTGCTTTTGTGCCCTGTAACCAACCCCGTGTATCTCAAGGGCCTTTTGAAACCCTTCAGTTACTCCAACAACCATATTGTTTATTAACGTTCTTGTCAATCCATGTAATGATTTATGCTTCTTCAGGTCTGAAGGCCTCTCAACTACAACTTTTCCGTCTTCTACTTTTATAATCATATCTTTATGAAATGATTTTGTCAAAACACCGTTTTTACCTTTTACAACAACGGTATTGTCGTCATTAAGAGTGATATCAACGCCTGAAGGTATTTCTATAGGTGCTTTACCTATCCTGGACATAACTAAACCTCCTGTTCTTAACATTATGAGCCCAAATACTTTGAACCCTTTTCAGATACATTTTATTACCATACATAAGCTAAAACTTCTCCGCCAACACCTTCAGCTCTTGCTTTCTTATCAGTCATAACGCCCTTAGAGGTTGAAATTATCGCTATTCCCAAACCTCCAAGCACCTTTGGTATCTGATCTTTTGCTACATAAACCCTTAGTCCCGGTTTACTAATTCTCTTAATTCCTGTAATTACACTTTGTCTAGTAGGAGCATATTTTAGCTTTATCCTTAAAATACCTTGTTTACCATCATCTATTTCTTCTATATCTCTTACATAACCCTCTTCCAATAGTATTTTTGCTATTGATCTCTTTATATTGGAAGCCGGTACATCAACTGTTTCATGTTTTGCAGAACTAGCATTTCTTATTCTTGTCAACATATCTGCAATTACATCTGTTGCCTGCATGTGCTTAACCTCCTTTCACAAGATAACTACCAACTTGCTTTTCTAACACCTGGTATCTGGCCTTTATAAGCTAATTCCCTAAAGCACAAACGGCATATGCCGAACTTTCTAATGTAAGCATGTGGACGTCCACACAGTTTGCAACGGTTATACTCTCTTGTCTTATACTTTTGCTTTCTCTGTTGCTTTAATATCATCGCCTTTTTTGCCACGCAAAAATCCCTCCTTTAGCTCTGTGTAAACGGCATTCCCATTAACTTAAGAAGCTCTCTTGCTTCCTCATCAGTCTTAGCCGTTGTCACAAAAGTTATATCCATTCCTCTTATCTTCTCAACCTTGTCATAATCTATTTCAGGAAATATCAACTGTTCTTTAACGCCTAAGGAATAATTACCTCTTCCATCAAAGGAATTTACAGGTACCCCTCTAAAGTCACGAACTCTTGGTAGTGCTACGTTAAAGAGCTTATGAACAAAATCGTACATTCTGTCTCCTCTTAAAGTTACTTTACAGCCAACATTCATACCTGTTCTAAGCTTAAAAGCCGCAACAGACTTTTTAGCTTTTGTAACTATAGGTTTTTGACCTGAAATTAATGTCAAGTCATTCACTGCAGCATCTAATGCTTTTGGATCGTCCTTTGCATCTCCGATTCCCATATTTAGCACAACTTTTTCAAGTTTGGGAACTTCCATTACACTTTTATAATTAAACTTTGATTTCAAAGCTGGTGCCACTTCATTTAAATATTTATCTTTTAGTCCCGGCATTTAAACAACCTCCTTCCCTACACATAGTACTTATTTCTTTGGTCCTCTTATTGAATCTATAACCTCGCCGCATTTTTTGCATGCCCTGTCCTTTGCACCATTTTCATAGACAGTTATTTTCGTTTTTGAAGGTTTGCCACACTTTGAACAAATCAACATTACTTTTGAACTGTGTATAGGTGCTTCCTGATTTATAATTCCTCCCTGCTGCATTGGCGGTCTTGGTCTTACATGCTTTTTCACCATGTTAACCCCTTCAACCAAAACCATGCTATTTCCAGGGAAAGTTCTTATAACCTTACCTTTTTTGTTTTTATCTTTTCCGCTTAAAACTATAACAGTATCACCTTTTTTTACATGAATCTTGTTTTTCATTTAAAAGCCGCCTCCTCTCCTATAAAACTTCTGGCGCAAGTGATAATATTTTCATGTACTCCTTATCTCTTAGTTCCCTTGCTACAGGGCCAAATATACGCGTTCCTCTGGGGTTTTTATCCTCCCTTATTATTACCGCTGCATTTTCGTCAAATCTGATATATGAACCGTCAGGTCTTCTAACTCCCTTTTTAGAACGGACAATTACGCACCTTACAATTTCACCTTTTTTTACAACGCCGCCTGGCGTTGCATCTTTAACTGAAGCGACTATTACATCACCGATATTTGCATACTTTCTTTTAGAACCACCAAGAACCTTTATGCACATTACTTTTTTTGCTCCAGTATTATCAGCCACCTTAAGCATGGATTCTGACTGAATCATGTTTAAAACCTCCTTTCAAAAGCAACTTGGTGTTATAAATAATCCTAACGGGCTTTTTCAACTATCTCTACAAGTCTCCATCTTTTATGCCTGCTCAAAGGACGTGTTTCCATAACTCTTACAATATCGCCTACGCGGCATTCGTTGTTTTCATCGTGGGCTTTTAGTTTATATGTCCTTTTAACAAACTTTTTATATAATGGATGCTTTACTGCACTTTCCACACTTACAACTATTGTTTTATCCATTTTATCGCTTGTTACCTTGCCCACTCTTGTCTTTCTTAAACCTCTTTGTGACACTTAGCCTACCTCCTTCCAGGATTACACCTTTATATCATTAAGTTCCCTTTCCCTTAAAACAGTTTTAATACGGGCAATTGACTTTCTTACTTCTCTTAATCTCATTGGATTGTCAAGCTGGTTAGTAGCATGTTGAAACCTTAATTTAAACAACTCGGATTTTAAATCCATTAATTCTTTATTTAATTCCTCCCGTGATTTTTCTCTTATTTCTTTAGCTTTCATCTGCTTCACCACCCATTTCATCTTCACGTGCCACGAATTTACACTTAATGGGAAGTTTATGCATAGCAAGCCTTAGAGCTTCCCTTGCAGTATCTTCTGGCACTCCGCCAATTTCAAACATAACTCTTCCCGGTTTCACAACAGCTACCCAGTATTCCGGTGAACCTTTACCGCTACCCATACGTGTTTCCGCAGGTTTTTGTGTTACAGGTTTGTCTGGGAAAATTTTTATCCAAACTTTTCCCCCTCTTCTTATAAAACGGGTCATAGCTACTCTGGCAGCTTCTATTTGATTACTTGTAATCCATCCTGGCTCTACAGCTTTTATACCATAATCACCATAAGTTACTTTGTTGCCCCTTGTTGCAACACCTTTCATTCTGCCTCTGTGAACCCTTCTATACTTCACTCTTTTAGGCATTAACACTTTTCTCTCCTCCTTCCGCCCTTTTATCCCTCTTAGCAGCTGGAAGAACTTCTCCCTTATATATCCAGACTTTAACGCCTAATTTTCCGTAAGTTGTATCAGCTTCAGCAAATCCATAATCCACGTCTGCCCTTAAAGTCTGAAGTGGTATTGTTCCTTCACGATAATGTTCAGTCCTTGCTATCTCTGCACCGCCTAATCTTCCTGAAACCTGGGTTTTTATACCCTTTGCACCTAATTTCATGGCTCTTGCCATTGCCTGTTTCATAGCCCTTCTGAAGGAAATTCTCTTTTCAAGCTGTGCCGCTATGTTTTCAGCTACTAACTGTGCATTAAGTTCCGGAGTTTTTATTTCTGTTATATTTATAAGCACACTCTTTTGTGTAAGTTTTTCTAACTGTCTTCTCAATTCGTCTATTCCTGAACCGCCTCTTCCAATTACAAGACCCGGCTTTGCAGTGTGAACATTAATCTTAACCTTATTAGCTGCTCTCTCAATTTCTATTCTTGCAATACCTGCTGTATAAAGTTTCTTCTTTATAAAATTTCTTATCTTAACATCTTCAATAAGAAACTCACAAAAAGTCTTTTTATTTGCATACCATTTTGTATCCCAGTCTTTTATAATTCCAACTCTTAACCCATGTGGATTAACTTTCTGTCCCATTATCCACCCTCCTTTTCACATCATTCTCTTTCCTTAACTACTATGGTAATATGACTTGTTCTTTTTCTTATTCTGTTGGCCCTTCCCTGAGCTCTTGGCCTTATTCTCTTTAATGTAGGACCTTGGTTAGCATAGCAGTCAGCCACGTACAATTCATCCCTGTTTAAATCGTTATTATTCACTGCGTTTGATTCAGCAGATTTCAAAAGTTTAAATAATATCTCCGATGCAGCTTTTGGAGTATATCTCAAAATCGCATAAGCTTCGCCAATGTCCTTATTCTTTATAAGATCTAAAACAATCTTAACTTTTCTAGGAGATATTCTCGCATACCTAAGTGTTGCAATACCCCTGTCCTTGCCAATCCCTAAAGCTTTTCTTTCCTTCTTGGTAAGCAAAGCAGGTTTATTTGATTTTCTATGCTTTTTACTATAAACTTCTAAAGCTTTTTCCCTGTCTTTAAGAAGTTCTCTTTTAGAAATAGTTTCTTTTGCCAACTTGATCTCCTCCTTTCATGATGAACTCCTTTACTTTAACGCCGTTGACCTTTCAGTATGGCTCCCGTGACCTCTAAATGTCCTTGTAGGAGCAAATTCACCTAATTTATGTCCAACCATATCCTCTGTTATATATACAGGCACATGTTTTCTTCCATCGTGCACCGCTATTGTATGTCCAACCATCTGTGGAAATATGGTAGATGCCCTTGACCATGTCTTAATTACTTTCTTTTCATTTTTATTATTCATTTCCTCAATTCTTTTAAACAGCTTCTTGTCAACAAATGGCCCCTTTTTTGTGGATCTACTCATTACTCAGTGTCCTCCTTTCATTCTGATTATATAGAGAAGGAAAAACCGCTTCCTAAAATTACTTCTTAGTTCTTCTCTTTACAATATACTTATCAGAGTCTTTATTTTTCTTTCTGGTCTTGTATCCTAATGTAGGCACACCCCAAGGTGTAACAGGGCTTGGCATACCAATTGGTGATTTACCTTCTCCACCACCATGTGGGTGATCCACAGGGTTCATAACTACCCCTCTTACACTTGGCCTTCTGCCTAGCCATCTTTGTCTTCCAGCTTTACCTATTGTAATATTTTCATGTTCAATATTGCCTACCTGACCAATGGAAGCTTTACATTTCACATTAATCATTCTAACTTCACCTGACGGAAGTCTTACTTGTGCATACTTTCCTTCTTTAGCCATCAGCTGGGCTGAGTTACCTGCCGCTCTTACAAGCTGACCACCTTTGCCAGGTTTAAGCTCAATATTGTGTATTTCTGTTCCTACAGGTATGTTGATAAGAGGTAATGCATTTCCAGGTCTTATGTCCGCATTTTCACCTGATTCCACAATATCCCCTGGTTTTAAGCCTTCAGGAGCTATTATATACCTCTTCTCACCATCAAAATAGTGTAATAGTGCAATGTTAGCTGTCCTGTTCGGGTCATATTCAATAGCTGCTACTTTTGCCTTTATGCCGTCTTTATCCCTCTTAAAATCTATTATTCTATATTTCCTTCTCGCACCGCCACCCCTGTGCCTAACTGTGATTCTTCCGTATGAGTTTCTTCCGGAATTTTTCTTTAAAGGCATTACCAGGGATTTCTCAGGCTCTTTTTTGGTTATATCCTCAAAAGTAGATACTGACATAAATCTTCTGCCTGGAGAAGTGGGTTTATACTTTTTTATCGCCATTTCACCTTTTCACTCCTTTATCAATCTTACATCACAAGGTCAATTCTATTGTGTAGCTCCAAACTCTTCGATGGATGTCTTGAACTTCTTATTAATAACAGCTTCTTTACCGCCTTTTTCAATGTAAGACACTGGCTTTGGATCAGTGTCAATTTTTACAATTGCCTTTTTCCAATCAGGTCTGAATCCTTCATGAACGCCCATTCTCTTTTTCTTTCCTTTAAAGTTCATGGTATTAACTTTTAGAACCTTAACCTGGAATAATTTTTCAACAGCCTTCTTTATTTCTGTCTTTGTAGCATTCTTGTCAACTATAAAGGTGTACTTGCCCTCTGCTACTTCCATATTACTCTTTTCCGTTATAAGAGGCTTTTTTATAATATCTTCAGCTAATTTCATTATGCGTACACCTCCTCTATCTTAGATACTGCCTCCCTGGTTACAATGAATTTATTGTGTCTTACAATGTCATAAACATTAATTGTATTTACAAGAAGCGTCTTTATACCAGGTATATTTCTGGATGATTTTTCAATATTTTCATTCTTTTCAGGGATAACTATAACTGCACTATCGTCCACTTTTAAATTTTTCAATATCTCTGCCATATGCTTTGTTTTAATTGAATCTAAATTAAGTGAATCTAAAACAATAATTTGGTCTTCAGCAACTTTTGAAGAAAGTGCTGACTTTAGCGCAAGCCTTCTTAGTTTTTTAGGAAGTGTATATCTGTAGCTTCTTGGCTTTGGTGCAAATACAACTCCACCTTTTATCCATAGAGGTGAACGTATGCTACCATGCCTTGCCCTTCCTGTTCCTTTTTGCCTCCATGGCTTTATCCCGCCGCCACGGACTTCAGCTCTTGTCTTGGCAGACTGTGTACCCTGCCTTTTATTTGCCAGTTGATTAACTACTACCTGGTGAACCGCTCCTTTGTTAATATCAACGGCAAATATATTATCACTAAGTTCAATATCACCAATTACATTTCCGTTTATATCATAAACATCTACTTTTGGCATTTGAATTTCTCCTCCTTCCGTCTAGTTTACTTGCTAGCCTTAACTGCACTCTTAATCATTAAAAGACCGCCTCTTGCTCCTGGCACAGCACCTTTAACTAATAGTAAATTCCTTTCTGAATCTACTTTCACCACATTAAGATTCTGAACAGTAACCCTTTCTACTCCCATATGACCTGAAAGCTTTCTGCCTTTAAAAACCTTTCCTGGATCTGCACATCCTGAGAGTGCCCCTACTCCTCTGTGATAGTGTGAACCGTGAGTTTCACGTCCTCTTGAATAGCCGTGTCTCTTTATAGCACCTGCAAATCCTTTACCTTTTGATGTTCCGGTTACGTCTACTTTGTCTCCTTCTTCAAATACATCTACTTTGATTTCCTGTCCGATTTCAAACCCCTCTGTATTGCTAACTCTGAATTCTCTTAAATATCTTTTAGGAGTTAACTTATGTTTAGCAAATACGCCTCTTTCCGGCTTATTTAATGCTTTTTCCTTTACATCCTCATATCCTACTTTTACAGCTGTATATCCGTCCGTTTCATTAGTTTTTGTTTGAACAACAGTAACAGGACCAGCCTCTATTACTGTAACAGGCACTACCAATCCGTCATCAGTAAAAACTTGTGTCATCCCTAGCTTTTTGCCTAGTATAAATTTTTCCATCTCTCTTCCCTCCTATTGGTTATTGGTTCACTTAAATGAAAGTGAACATGACCTTTTCTCTAAACAATACCTTACAGTTTAATTTCAATGTCAACCCCAGCTGGCAAATCAAGTCTCATTAATGAATCAACAGTCTTAGATGTTGGAAGAAGTATATCAATAAGTCTTTTGTGAGTCCTCATCTCAAACTGCTCACGTGAATCTTTGTACTTATGTGGAGCTCTTAATATAGTAATTATTTCTTTCTCAGTGGGCAGTGGTACCGGCCCTGATACACTTGCTCCCGTTCTCTTCGCTGTCTCAACTATCTTCTCAGCCGACTGGTCAAGAATCTGGTGGTCAAACGCTTTTAACCTGATTCTGATTTTTTGTTTGTTTGCCATACATAATCCTCCTTATAATTATTACGTACAACAAGCAACTATCTGTACACTATGCCGGGTGTTTCTTTTTAAGCTATTTAAAAACTCAGGCAATAATCCCTCTCTTTTTAGGGTACTAAAACCTGAGCTGTACTTAGTCAATACCTATACTTTATGCATTACAAAATGTACAGTGACTTGTCGCCCGGTTTCTTAGAATCGGACATTCTCCTTGGAAGTTCCCTGTATCTAGTACAGCAATCTCCCAATTCATCGTATGTCTTGTCACAACATTCAATATTTTACTACACTTTTTTTAATTTTGCAAGAACTTTTTTAAGTTTAATATTGCAATTTAAAATGACAAGACTCTGAGAAATCAACTCAGAGTCTTGATATAAATCTGGCAGCGACCTACTTTCCCAGGACGTCTCCATCCAAGTATCATCGGCACTGAGGAGCTTAACTTCCGTGTTCGGTATGGGAACGGGTGTGTCCTCCTCGTTATAGCCACCAGAAAATTGTAAACTTTTTAAGGATATACCCTCAAAATTATATAATGTAATGAAGCTTTTAAGAAGCTCTTCACTCACTAAGCTACAGTAAAAGACTCTCCTTTTTCTTGATCAAGCCCTCGACCTATTAGTACCAGTCAGCTAAATGCATTACTGCACTTGCACACCTGGCCTATCTACCATGTAGTCTTCATGGGGTCTTAACCGTAAACGGTGGGATATCTCATCTTAGGGGGGGCTTCACGCTTAGATGCCTTCAGCGTTTATCCCTTCCAAACTTAGCTACCCAGCTGTGCCACTGGCGTGACAACTGGTGCACCAGAGGTTTGTCCATCCCGGTCCTCTCGTACTAAGGACAGCTCCCTTCAAATATCCTACGCCCACGACAGATAGGGACCGAACTGTCTCACGACGTTCTGAACCCAGCTCGCGTACCGCTTTAATTGGCGAACAGCCAAACCCTTGGAACCTACTCCAGCTCCAGGATGCGATGAGCCGACATCGAGGTGCCAAACCTCCCCGTCGATGTGGACTCTTGGGGGAGATAAGCCTGTTATCCCCAGGGTAGCTTTTATCCGTTGAGCGACGGCAATTCCACTCTCATACCGCCGGATCACTAAGCCCTACTTTCGTACCTGCTCGACCTGTCTGTCTCGCAGTCAGGCTACCTTATGCCTTTGCACTCAATGCACGATTTCCAACCGTGCTGAGGTAACCTTTGGACGCCTCCGTTACCTTTTAGGAGGCGACCGCCCCAGTCAAACTGCCCACCTGACATTGTCCCAAGACCGGATTCACGGCCTCTGGTTAGAGCTTCAGCATCCTTAGAGTGGTATCCCAACGACGGCTCCATATATACTGGCGTACATACTTCTATGCCTCCCACCTATCCTGTACAAAGAATACCAAAACCCAGTATCAGGCTACAGTAAAGCTCCATGGGGTCTTTCCGTCTTGTCGCGGGTAACTCGCATCTTCACGAGTACTACAATTTCACCGGGTGCGTTGTCGAGACAGCGCCCAAATCATTACGCCTTTCGTGCGGGTCAGAACTTACCTGACAAGGAATTTCGCTACCTTAGGACCGTTATAGTTACGGCCGCCGTTTACTGGGGCTTAGGTTCACTGCTTCGCTCTAAGCTAACAGATCCCCGTAACCTTCCAGCACCGGGCAGGCGTCAGCCCCTATACTTCATCTTTCGATTTAGCAGAGACCTGTGTTTTTGATAAACAGTTGTTTGGGCCTACTCTCTGCGGCCTGTCTTACCAGGCACCCCTTCTCGCGAACTTACGGGGTCAATTTGCCGAGTTCCTTAACAACGCTTCTCCCGCTCGTCTTAGGATTCTCTCCTCACCTACCTGTGTCGGTTTGCGGTACGGGTACCTCTGCTCTCGATAGTGGCTTTTCTTGTCAGTGCGGAATCAGTTACTTCGGTACTTATATTTCCCTCCCCATCAGGACTTCGAAACAACCGGCGGATTTGCCTACCGGCCTATCTACCTCCCTTGGACGAGCTCTTCCAGCCGCTCGCTTAACCTATCCCCCTGCGTCCCCACTTCTCTTAACGAACAGCGGTAGTACAGGAATTTCAACCTGTTCCCCATCGCCTACGCCTTCCGGCCTCAGCTTAGGTCCCGACTTACCCTGGGCGGACGAACCTTCCCCAGGAAACCTTAGGCTTTCGACGGTAAAGATTCTCACTTTACTCTCGCTACTCATTCCGGCATTCTCACTACTGTACCGTCCACATGTCCTTCCGATCATGCTTCTGCCAGTACAGTACGCTCCCCTACCCCTTGTGCTCTCACACAAAGCCACAGCTTCGGTACACAGTTTAAGCCCCGGACATTTTCGGCGCAGGTTCACTCGACTAGTGAGCTATTACGCACTCTTTAAATGAATGGCTGCTTCTAAGCCAACATCCTAGTTGTCTTAGCAAACCCACATCCTTTTCCACTTAACTGCGATTTTGGGACCTTAGCTGGTGGTCTGGGTTGTTTCCCTCTCGACTATGAAACTTATCTCACATAGTCTGACTCCCAAGGAACATCTATACGGCATTCAGAGTTTGATAGGGTTCGGTAACCCGGTAAGGCCCCTAGCCCAATCAGTGCTTTACCTCCGTTAGACTACCTTGAGGCTAGCCCTAAAGCTATTTCGAGGAGAACCAGCTATCTCCGAGTTCGATTGGCATTTCACCCCTATCCACAGGTCATCCCAAACCTTTTCAACGGTTCCGGGTTCGGTCCTCCGCGAGATTTTACTCTCGTTTCAACCTGCCCATGGATAGATCACCCGGTTTCGGGTCTACTGCATGTAACTTAATCGCCCTATTAAGACTCGGTTTCCCTGCGGCTCCGTACCTTTAGTACTTAACCTCGCTACATACAGTAACTCGCCGGACCGTTCTACAAAAAGTACGCTGTCGAGCCTTAACGCTCTCCAACTGCTTGTAAACATAGGGTTTCAGGTTCTCTTTCACTCCCCTCCCGGGGTTCTTTTCACCTTTCCCTCACGGTACTGCTCCACTATCGGTCACCAGTTAGTATTTAGCCTTGGAAGGTGGTCCTCCCTGCTTCCCACAAGGTTTCACGTGCCTCGTGGTACTCTGGATTCTGGCCTGTCTCTTCACTTTTCGCATACGGGACTTTTACCCTCTATGGTCCAGGCTTTCCAGCCTGATTCTGCTAAGCTCCGAGAATCATTATGCCAGTCCACAACCCCATACTAGCAAGCTAGTATGGTTTGGGCTCCTCCGCTTTCGCTCGCCACTACTCACGGAATCTCTGTTGATTTCTTTTCCTGTGGGTACTTAGATGTTTCAGTTCCCCACGTATCGCCCTATTGCACTATGGATTCATGCAATAGTACCTGAGCATTTACCTCAGGTGGGTTCCCCCATTCGGAAATCTGCGGGTCAATGGCTGTTTGCGCCTAACCGCAGCTTATCGCAGCTTACCACGTCCTTCTTCGCCTTCTGGTGCCTAGGCATTCACCCTATGCTCTTAATAGCTTGACCTATTCGGTTCTCGTAAAGTTCTTGCCTCTTACCATCTTAATGAGTTTCCTAAGAGTCTTTTGCACCCCTTAAAGTTTTATACTTTAAAGTATGCTCTTTACCCTTTTGCTTCTCATTTCGCTTCACTTACATTATATAATTTTCAAGGTACATATACCAGAAGCTAGATGTTAGATGTTAGAAGTCGGATGTCCACACTTCTTATCTCTCACTTCTAACCTCTATTTGGTGGAGATAAGGAGATTCGAACTCCTGACCCCCTGCTTGCAAGGCAGGTGCTCTCCCAACTGAGCTATATCCCCGTTTAAATACCAGAGCTTGGATTTATAGCATGCCTTCATTAACCATGCTAAAACATAACTCCTTTATCCTGCTTCCGGTTTTCAAAGGTTGGAAACCTTTCAAAACTAAACAGTGTAACTTCTGGAATGAACCCGTTATACTAAAAGCACTTGGCTTCTAGACCGACCTAGGATACTGTCTCCGGAATTCTATTCTTCCGAAGAACTAAGTTCTCCTTAGAAAGGAGGTGATCCAGCCGCACCTTCCGATACGGCTACCTTGTTACGACTTCACCCCAATCATCAGCCCCACCTTCGGCAGCGTCCCCCTTGCGGTTAGACTACTGACTTCGGGTGTTGCCGACTCTCATGGTGTGACGGGCGGTGTGTACAAGGCCCGGGAACGTATTCACGGCAGTATGCTGACCTGCCATTACTAGCAATTCCGACTTCATGCAGGCGAGTTTCAGCCTGCAATCCGAACTGGGGCTGCTTTTAGGGATTTGCTCCACCTCGCGGCTTCGCTGCCCTCTGTAGCAACCATTGTAGTACGTGTGTAGCCCAGGACATAAGGGGCATGATGATTTGACGTCGTCCCCACCTTCCTCCGATTTGTCACCGGCAGTCTCGCTAGAGTGCCCACCTCTACGTGCTGGCAACTAACGACAGGGGTTGCGCTCGTTGCGGGACTTAACCCAACATCTCACGACACGAGCTGACGACAACCATGCACCACCTGTCTCCTTGCCCCGAAGGGAAACTGTATTTCTACAGCGGTCAAGGGATGTCAAGCCCTGGTAAGGTTCTTCGCGTTGCTTCGAATTAAACCACATACTCCACTGCTTGTGCGGGCCCCCGTCAATTCCTTTGAGTTTCAGCCTTGCGGCCGTACTCCCCAGGTGGGATACTTATTGTGTTAACTACGGCACAGAAGGGGTCGATACCTCCTACACCTAGTATCCATCGTTTACGGCGTGGACTACCAGGGTATCTAATCCTGTTTGCTCCCCACGCTCTCGCGCCTCAGCGTCAGTTGCTGTCCAGAAAGTCGCCTTCGCCACTGGTGTTCCTCCTAATCTCTACGCATTTCACCGCTACACTAGGAATTCCACTTTCCTCTCCAGCACTCAAGAGACACAGTTTCAGATGCAGTGCCGAGGTTGAGCCCCGGAATTTCACATCTGACTTGCATCCCCGCCTACACGCCCTTTACACCCAGTAATTCCGGATAACGCTCGCCACCTACGTATTACCGCGGCTGCTGGCACGTAGTTAGCCGTGGCTTGTTCTTTGGGTACCGTCATTTTTCTTCCCCAATCAAAGAAGTTTACAACCCGAAGGCCTTCTTCCTTCACGCGGCGTCGCTGCGTCAGGGTTCCCCCCATTGCGCAATATTCCCCACTGCTGCCTCCCGTAGGAGTCTGGGCCGTGTCTCAGTCCCAATGTGGCCGGCCAACCTCTCAGTCCGGCTACCGATCGCTGCCTTGGTGAGCCATTACCTCACCAACTAGCTAATCGGACGCGGGCCCATCTTACACCGGATTTCTCCTTTGATCATTTCATGATGCCATAAAATGATGTTATGCGGTATTAGCACTGGTTTCCCAGTGTTATCCCCCTGTGTAAGGCAGGTTACCCACGCGTTACTCACCCGTCCGCCGCTAGGTCTACAGTGCAGCAAGCTGCTCCGTATACCCCGCTCGACTTGCATGTGTTAGGCACGCCGCCAGCGTTCATCCTGAGCCAGGATCAAACCCTCTAATAAAA
This sequence comes from Acetivibrio saccincola, assembly GCF_002844395.1. Taxonomy (NCBI): domain Bacteria; kingdom Bacillati; phylum Bacillota; class Clostridia; order Acetivibrionales; family Acetivibrionaceae; genus Acetivibrio; species Acetivibrio saccincola. Next base: position 3,379,897 of record NZ_CP025197.1, read on the forward strand.
ATTTATCCGTAAAGTCAGCTCGCGCTAACTCCACTATTTTCATTAGAAAATTTATCTAGCTCTTACGCTTCTTATCCATGAATTACTCCATGCTTCTTGGCTAGAGTACTCAAATGAATTAACGGATTTCATTTCCATGTTACACTGTTCACTTTTCAAAGTCCAACCTTGCTTTAAAAAGCGCCCTTCTCTGAGAGCGACTTTTATATGTTACCACAGGTTTTTTTCTTTGTCAACACTTTTTTTAAATATTTTTTTAGTGCTGACTTAAACCTTACCGCTGCAACCTTATGTGCAACAGCTTTAATAATATAACATCTTTAGCGTTGCTTTATCAACTTCACAATACTGCAATTTTAAACTATAAGAACAATTTAAACAAATAAAACTTTATTATTCTTTTAAAATATGCTTTATTCGTCATTTTACTATGAAATGATTTTAAATTTTTATTTCTACCTTATATATGGTGTTTGCTTTATAATAATTATCTCAGCCTTTTTATCACTTCCACCCTGTTTCCTTTGGCGTTAAATGATATTTTTTCAGAAAGATTTGTAACTAAAATCATCCCTCTGCCGCTTTCTTTTAAATCACATACATCACAATTAATTGATTCATCATCCTTAATAGAGTTTAAAAGTTGTTTAAAGTTATACCCTTCACCTTCATCCTCTACAATGATGCAAATGGTATCCCCTTCTGTTTTTACATTAAGCTTAACTGACTTTACTGCATCATTTTTATTGCCATGACATATGGCATTTTGAATAAGTTCATATAGAATAACTTTAATTTCAAACAAAATATCTTGTTTGGTGCATATCCCTTCATCAAACAAGAATTTTAGTATTTCCTCTATTAAGGTACGGATATTTGTATTTTTGTTAACTACAAATAGCTTAAATGAATTTGATGATTTCAATTTCCTCAAATCTCCTAAATAAATTTAAATCACTAAATAAATTAACATGACTGATAATTTAGCCATATTATAATAATACCCACTAATTTGTACGGTAAACATTATAATAGGTAGATAAAAACAGGTACTTAAAATCATCTTTTATGTAATTATTCTTTTATTCTTTTGTTGAGAGAGCAAAAAAGGATAAGCACAAAATTTACTTCCCCAAAAAATTTACTTCCCCAATTAACTTTATTTCTCTAATATAGTCCTGAATTTATTTAATACTTTCTTTTCTAGTCTTGATACATACATTTGAGATACTCCCAGCTTTTCTGCTATTTCTTTCTGGGTTTTGCTGTTAAAATATCTCATGTTAATGAAATCTCTCTCTGTTTCATTAAATTTGTTTAGACTTTTTACTAAAAAGTCACGGTTTTCTACCCTTTCAAATGTAGAATCCTCTTCCCCTATAGCTTCATGAAATTCAAAATTTTCATCTGTATATACATTTTGATCAAAAGACTGGATATTATAAGCATTATTAGACTCTATTATTTCTATTACTGTTTCTTCACTAATATTTAAATGCTTTGCTATTTCATCAATGCGTGGAGGTCTGCCTAGTTTCTGTGTCAGATTATCTCTTGCATAATTTACCTTCTTGTATTCTTCATAAATCCTCCTGGGAATCCGTATAACTGATGCTTTGTCCCTGAAAAACCTTTTTATCTCACCAACAATTGTCGGGGTTGCAAAGCTGACAAACTTAACACCTTTTTCAGGGTTAAATCTCTCAACAGCTTTAATCAAGGCAATAGACGCGACCTGATACAAGTCCTCATAATCCACTCCCCTGTTTATAAACTTCTTTGCAATTATTTCTGCTAAATAAAGATATTCATTTACTATTTCATTTCTTATATTAACATCCCTTGTTTCTTGATATTTTAAAAACATAGCACTCTCTGTGTTATTTTCCATATTTAAGCATCCCTCTCAAGTACTTTGAACATAGATAATACATGTTTATCTGTGCACAATTCCACTTCATCCATTAAAGCATTTATTATGTGAATTGCCAGAGCATCACTTTCTTTTTTAAATACACATTTTATTGAAGGGTCATCACATAAATATGTAACCTTGAGGCCCTCTTCAGAAACTGAATACACAATTTTATAACAGTCAGAAACTTTGCTCCCGATGCTCACCAGCTTATTGCACACTTCTGATATTGCCACTTTTATATCCTCTATGGCTTCAATATCAAAACCTATCCTGCTTCCAACACCTGAAGCTACCAGCCTTGCAACACTTACATACCCGGCTTTAAAGGGCAGGACCAGTTCTATATTATCAGAAACACCTTCCATACCTTTCACCTCTCTATTCCACTTCAAATATTTTGTCTAAACCGGTAATGATAAATAATTTTTTAATATTATCTTTAAGGTTTATTATTTTTATTTTTTTTTCATACTGCTTTGCTTTTTTTAAAGCACCTACAAAAATCCCAAGACCGGTACTGTCAATATAATTAAGTTCTTTACAATCAATTATTACGTCCTTTTTATTACTTTCAACTACTCTATAAAGATTTTCCTTTAGTTCCTGGGAAGTATAAATATCAACTTCCCCGGACAAAACCACTTTAACGTGGTCACCGGCTATCTCCTCTACAAAGTTCAGCTCTTCAGCCATACAAATGGCACCTCCTCCTATAACAATAACTGATTAAACAGCAGCTTTATAAAGTTTCTGTTCTTTTATAAAGTTTCTGTTTTAATATATTACTAATCTTTAGGCTTCATTGTTGGAAACAGCAGTACATCACGTATGGAATAAGAATCAGTAAGTAGCATTACCAGCCTGTCAACACCAATACCTAGTCCGCCTGTTGGAGGCATTCCGTATTCTAATGCAGTTACAAAATCTTCATCCATCATATTAGCTTCTTCATCCCCTGCTTCCCTTTTCCTTACCTGGTCTAAAAACCTTTCCTTCTGGTCAATGGGGTCATTCAGCTCTGAATAAGCATTTGCCATTTCCCTGCCTGTAATAAACAATTCAAATCTCTCAGTCAATTCCGGTCTTTCTGGTTTTCTCTTTGTGAGAGGTGAAACCTCAACGGGGTAGTCCATTATAAAAGTTGGCTGTACAAGATGCTTCTCTGCAAATTCTTCAAACATAAGGAAAAGAATCTCTCCCTTTGTAGCTCCTTCCTCAACTTCAAGGGATTTTTCCTTAGCTATCTGCCTTGCTTCTTCATCAGTTTCTATTTTATCAAAATCAACCCCTGCATATTCTTTAACAGCCTCAATCATGGTCATCCTTATCCATGGAGGTGTAAGGTCAACTTTCTCTCCCTGATATGTAATTACAGTTGTACCTAATACCTCTTCTGCCACTTTAGAAATTAAACTTTCTGTAAGCTCCATCATTCCCACATAATCAGTATACGCTTCATAAACCTCCATAAGTGTAAATTCAGGGTTGTGTTTTACTGACATTCCTTCATTTCTGAACATCCTTCCCAATTCGTATACCTTTTCAAGGCCTCCCACAATAAGGCGCTTTAAATAAAGCTCAGGAGCTATTCTAAGGTACAAATCTATATCCAATGTGTTGTGATGGGTTATAAAAGGTCTTGCATTTGCCCCGCCCGGGATAACATTTAAAAGAGGTGTTTCCACTTCTAAAAATCCTCTTTCATCTAAGAATGACCTTATAGCCCTTATTATTTTACTTCTTGTAATAAAAGTTTCCCGTACATCCGGATTTACAATAAGGTCTAAATACCTCTGCCTGTATCTTAAATCCACATCCTTTAGTCCATGCCATTTTTCAGGCAATGGCCTTAGGGACTTTGAAAGCAGCTGTATTTCACTCGCCTTTACAGATATTTCTCCTTTTCTGGTTCTGAAAACTTCCCCTTTTACCCCAAGAAAGTCACCAATGTCAAATTTCTTAAAACCTTCATATGCTTCTTCACCAATTTCATTAACTCTTATATAAATTTGAATTCTTCCGTCCCTGTCCTGTATATCACAAAAACTTGCTTTCCCCATGTCTCTTTTGGACATAATCCTGCCGGCAATGGAAACATCTTTGCCTTCCATATCTTCAAAATTATCAATTATAAATTTTGTTGAATGACTTACATCATATTTTACTACCTTATAAGGGTCTTTATTGTTCTTTTGAAGTTCTTCCAGCTTCATTCTTCTTATTCTCAGTATTTCATTTAAATCTTGTAAGTCTTGGCTTTCAGCATTGGTTTGTTGCTTTTTTTCATCAATGTTATTTATATTTGTCATTATTAATCCTCCCACTAACAAACTATATTTTAAAATCAAAAGTATTAAAAGCTAATATAATTATAAAATAAACTGACTATAAAATAAACTAACTATAATTATTAACTACTCATAATTATAAAATAACAGCTTACACTATCAATGTAAACTGTTATTCTATAATTATATAATATTTATATCTAATTATACAACATTTTAATATCATTTGCGGATATCTAAAATCTTATACTTAATAACCCCGTCCGGTACCTGGACTTCTACAATTTCATCTTTTGCCTTTCCAATAAGTGCTTTACCTACAGGTGACTCATTGGAAATTTTGTATTTACTTGGATCTGCTTCTGTGGAGCCAACTATATAATACTCAACTTCCTCATCATATTCCATATCATAAATACTTACTTTTGAACCAATGCTTACAACATCAGTCTTTATATCATCCTCATCAATAACTTTTGCACGCTTTAACATACCCTCAAGTTGAACAATTCTTCCTTCCACCTGGGCTTGTTCATTTTTAGCTTCATCATATTCAGAATTTTCAGATATATCTCCAAACGAAAGTGCCTGCTTTATTCTCTCTGCTACTTCTCTTCTTTTGACGGTTTTTAGGTATTCCAGCTCTTGTTCTAACTTTTTCAGACCCTCGAACGTTAGAACAACTTCTTTGTTAATCATTTGAAGCCTCTCCTTTACTTATAATTTTGTGTTGATAATATATGCTTTGTTTTTTTATTCTAGTCCATTGCAACTCACAATTACAAAATAAAGTATTTATACTTTATTCAAGTATCCCTTAAAAAAACCTTTTAAAACTTTTTTAAAGAAAATAGTAAATTGCATTGAAGACAGAAAAACACGGCTATTGTGCTTATAAGTTCAGATACAGAGCTTAGTACTTTGAATGTAAAATGTTCCCTAATATATTTATCAAAACTTTTAACTATTATAGACCACTATATTAATATTGTCAATAACAGATTAAATTTTGATAGTGTCAATTTGTTGTAGGATAATTAAACTTAAAGGTATCCCCATCTTTTTGATACAACGGGCTATATCACATACCCGCTGCGTTGTATGCCCTTTAAAATTGTTGATATTGGAGTTTTTTTACCCATGTTAAAAGCGGGTATGTTGTTTAATTTCTCATGTGTAGTTTTACTAAATACTTCTTTGCCCTTTTTTATGGTTTCTTTTTTTATCTTGTATTGTAAATTTACTTTTGTAAAATGATTTGGAGTTATCTTCCCACCGTTTTGGCAATAGATTCTTATATCTGCTATGGTTTTTAGACCTTTCTTGCTCCAGCCCATAGGTCGAGAACTAAAACGGCTGGATAATATATGGCTAATATGACCCTCTGTGCAGCTGCCACTTACTCCTTCTTCTTTGTATATAGTGATGGCTTCCCAGTTGTTTTTTATGTAGGTTCTAAATTCATGTATTCTCTCTCGCTTTTTAGGGCTTTGAACACCATGCTTAAGCTCTGTTACTAGTTTACAAAATTCAATCCAATTGCCTTCGTAAATACTTCTGTATATTGATTTTCTGTATTGCTCTTGACCTGCTGTAGCTTTGAGGATGGCTTTGTTTAGGTGATATTTGTCTAGGACCATTTTGGATTTGGGTAACCATTCTTGGCCGGTTTTTATCCAAAGGGCACCATCTCCGTGAATATAGATGCGCTTTAAATAGTCTATGTCATATCTGTCATAAATGTAGTTGGCAACTTTTAACCATGTTTCTTCAGGATTTTGACCGTATCCATGTATGTGGTAGGGATTTATACATTTTCCCCGTTTTCCTATTCTTTTTGTGCCTTCGTATATGGTAATCAGTGGAACTATGGCGTTTTTGCCATTCTGCAGAGCAACATGGTCTTCATCGGCATCTATGTGTATAACCTGCATTTTGCGCTTTGGCCCTTCAGCTTCCATCTTTAGTTTTTCTTCCTTTAGTTTTCTCGTTTTGTTCATTACTGTTTGCCGACTTATCAGGCCACCGGTTGTATATTGACTGCTTTTAGCGTAGGAGTTATCGCCGGAGTATTCTACCATGTCAGCTGCTACCGCTGTTGATATTCTATCATAGGGGTCTATTCCTAAGACTGTATCGACTAGGTATATATATGTATCATTTTTCTTATCGTAAAAGTAGGTCCTGTGGTATGTGAGCACTCCGAACTTTGTAAAGATTTCTCGTTTATCACTATTTCGCTCTACTACAATGCCGTTTTTTCTTCGCCATTTCTTATCGGCTTTTATCTCCTTATCAAGGTTTTCCACGTAGATTTTCATCATATTTAGTATGAAGTCAAAGGTGATGGTCTCTAGTCCAGTTTCCAGTTCTTCTAGTTTCTTAGCATTAGGTTCGCTCATGAAATTCATGATTTTATGGATGAAATTTTTGCAGTTTTGTATTACAATAGTATTCACAAGAGATCCTCCTTTTCAAAGGTTTTTGATGGTGATTCTATTGTATCAAAAAGTGAGGATCTCTTGTTTTTTTATCCTTAAAATGTCCTACAATTATTTTACACTATGTTAAATTTTTAAATCTAAATTTTTACACTCTGTCCCCTGAAAACTTCCCACAAGGGAAGTTATTTTATAACCACTTTTTAAAAATTGGCTCAATATACTGCTTACAGTACTATTATCGGCAATATTCCCGTTAACATTAGTCCTGTCTTCACTATGGCAAAAAATAATAGATGCCAGCTCAAGTTTTGTAAAACAGCTTATTGTATTTTTATCCAATGCACTTTCAAATGAATTATCAAACTTAATGGAAATACCGTTCACAACTATGTTACTAAAAATAATCTCATCTGAATTGAGAGTGCCGTAATTTATCACTATTGCATTGGATTTTATCTTTTTACCTTTTTTAAAATTATTAAAATCACCTAAGTTTATAATTATATCTAAACCGTCTAAACCGCTTTCAATATCTTCGGTAAGTCTTATAGATAAACCGGTTTCATAATATATCTTATCAATCTCCTCCTGAATATTTTTCTTTTTATTAGTTATGATAGTAATAAACTTCACTAAAGGTGACAAAAGTTTTATATATGAATAAAGTAAATTATTATTGTCCCCATGCAAAATTCCAATCTCAAATTCTTTAATGCTTACACCTTTTTTCTCTGCTATTATTTCTAAAATGTTAACTAAAAGTGCAGCATAGATAAAATGCCCTGAAAAGGGGTTTTTAATGCATATTCCAAATTCTAGGCTTTCAGGTGCTGAAACAGGTAAAATGCATTTATCCAAGCGGTTTTCCACAGAATATTTATATATGTTTTTTTTAAATCTTTTTATTTTAAATCTCTTAAATTTATTTATTTCTTCCAGTGTATATTTAATTCTTATAATGTATATATTAAGTTCTTCGTTTATTTTTATTTTTTTTGTTGGTTCATCAATAAATTTTCTTAAAAAAAACCTTTTTATCTTTAATAATTTACTTTCTTCTTTGCTTGAAAATACAATTAATCCTAAATTAGTCATCTATCCACACATCTCCAAATCTATTTAAGACCTTTTGTAAAATTCAAATGCTGCCTTGCTTTTATCTATATATATTACTTCAGGTAATTATATATTCTGTAAGGAGACATTTGGGAAATATAAATATTTTTATTTTATAAAAAATTAAAAGAGCAAACCTTACGGCCTGCTCCTTTATAACACCTTTAAATTAGTACTGTAAAGAATTAATGCTGTAGTTTGGAGCTTCTTTTGTTATATAAATGTCATGAGGATGACTTTCTCTTAAACCTGCATTTGTTATGCGTATAAATTTTGACTTGGTTTGAAGGTCTTCAATATTTTTTGCACCACAGTAACCCATTCCATGCTTTAAGCCCTCAACAAGCTGGAATACAATGTCTGATAAAGGCCCTTTATATGGTACCCTTCCTTCAACCCCTTCAGGCACAAGTTTGTTTGCATCTTCCTGAAAATACCTGTCCTTACTTCCTTTTTGCATAGCAGCTAATGAACCCATTCCCCTATATACTTTAAACCTTCTGCCCTGGAAGATTTCTGATTCTCCCGGGCTCTCTTCCGTACCTGCAAAAAGATTACCAATCATGACAACATCAGCTCCTGCTGCTATTGCTTTTGCAATGTCACCTGAATATTTAATGCCGCCGTCTGCTATTATTTTAATCCCGTATTCCTTTGCAGCCTGAGCACAGTCATATATAGCAGTAATTTGGGGAACGCCGATACCTGCAATTACTCTGGTGGTACATATTGAACCGGGTCCGATTCCCACTTTAACAGCGTCCGCACCGGCCTCTATTAAATCCCTTGTAGCTTCTGCAGTTGCCACATTACCTGCAATTACCTGGATATCAGGGTACGCATCTTTTATTCTCTTTACCCCTTCAATGATATTTTTGGAATGTCCATGGGCAGAATCTAAAGTTATGACATCAACCTTAACATCTACAAGGGCTTTTACCCTTTCCATCATATCAGAAGTAACACCTACTGCAGCCCCCGCTAAAAGCCTTCCCTTGGAATCCTTTGCTGAATTAGGAAATTCAATGGCTTTTTCAATATCCTTTATGGTTATAAGCCCCTTTAAATTCCCCTCTGAGTCCACAATAGGAAGTTTTTCTATTTTGTGTTTTCTCAATATTTCCTGGGCTTCATCAAGGGTTGTCCCCTCCGGCGCTGTCACCAAGTTTTCCTTTGTCATGGCTTCTTTAATCTTCTTTTGGTGATTTGTTTCAAACCTTAAATCCCTGTTGGTTATTATACCCACCAATTTAGTGCCTTCTGTTATGGGAACACCGGAAATTTTGTATTTTGCCATCAACTCCATGGCTTCGTATACATGATGCTCCGGTGAAAGGTAAAAGGGATCTACAATTACACCGTGTTCTGACCTTTTCACCTTGTCCACTTCTTGTGCCTGGTCTGTAATAGACATATTTTTGTGTATTATGCCTATCCCGCCTTCCCTTGCTATGGCAATGGCAAGCCTTGAGTCAGTAACGGTATCCATAGCAGCACTCATAAGGGGAATATTCAGCTTTATTTCTTTTGTTAAATAGGTGGATACATCAATATCCCTTGGCAAAATTTCTGATTTTTGCGGTATCAAAAGCACGTCGTCAAATGTTAGTCCTACTTTGGAAAATCTATCTTCCACATCGGTCCCTCCCTGTTTTACAAAAATATAATACCCTGTTTTATTATTATCCATGTTATTTTGTAACGGTTTTTTTATAAAGCTTTATGCTACAAGTTCACAAAAGCCCAAAATACTATTTAATCTAAAATACTGCTTAATAAGTATCTTCAGAAATAGTTAGGATAATTATACTAAAAGAACATAATCAGCGTCAAGGAAAATCAATAAACAAATATATATTCATTGTTTTCGTTTAATTTAAGCCATTGTTCGTATCCATCTATTTCCTTTAAATTCCGGTAAAGTACGTCCCATATATTGTCAGATACAAAATACATACTCCAGGCACATACACCTGCAAGATTGTATTTATGAACTAGGGAAGATTTAAGGTTTATTGAGTTTTCGTCTTCCAGCCAGATTCTAAACCTGGAATTTTCTTTTTCATATTCTGCATAAAACTGCCCGCTTTCCTCATCCCACACAACTTCTGCGTCGTTTTCTATAATTGTATTTTTAGCCTCTTCCATTGTAAGAGCCACACTTGAAAGGCTCATGGCACCATTTTCCGTCTTTTCCTCCCAAAGCCTTGTGTAATAAGGCAGCCCTAAAAGGAGCTTTTCCCTTGGAACACCTTCTTCCTCAAGAACCCTTTTTAAAATCCTCTCCTGCCAGGAAACCTGTGCCACAGAGCCTGCCACCGGACTTGTTCTCCAGTGCTGGTCGTATGACATGTACATAATATAGTCCGCAGTCATGCTAAGAGCCTTTTTGTCGTAGCAGGGAATGTCATTTACATCAACGGAAACCACAAGCCCCTGTTCTTTTAATTTTGGGGTTATAATTTCTATAAAGCGGGTAAATAAATCCCTGTCCCTTTGATAAAAGTTTTCAAAGTCAATATTTATGCCGTCTAAATTGTAAAGGGATGCGTACGCTAAAATTTGTCTTGTAAAATTTTCTATGGCTTTATCATCTTTTAAAAATTTACTTGTCATCTCTGCATCCTGAAAATCATTGCTCAATAGCGCCCATACCTTGTATCCCTTCTCATGAGCCCATTTTACATAGCCAGAGTATGCCCTGTTCATTAAATCCCCTTTGGAATTTTGAAGCTGGAACCATGTGGGGGATATAATGTCCAAACCTTTCATATCAGGTACAGACCAGGGATTGCTTCTTCTGGTATACACCATGTCCCACACCAGATTAATTTTACCCTCATAAGCCTCAGAAGAAGACTTTTTTTCTTTTTCTTCATCTAATGATTCTTTTTGCTCTTTCCCTGATATAGTCCCACCTTCTATTTTTGCAACTACATATTGTTTTTCTATAAATCCTACAATCCCATCCCATGTCCTGATTTTATACCATTTATCATATTCTTCAAAAATCCTCATTTGATATTTGAAGCTGTTACCGGTGCCGTCAAAATCATCAAACCTCCGGAGTATAGGATATTTAGAATCCCTTCCGCTTCTTAGCACTGCTCCGGGTTCTATGATATTGGCCGTATGGAGAAAATCCTTTTTATAATCTATTATAACCACATTGTTTTGCTCTACATGTGTAATTTCAATACCATAAAAATCACTTAAAAACTCTATGGGAATATAAATTACATCCTCATCTTGTACAATGGGAATATTTAAGCTTAAAAGACCGTCATTTACAAAGGAAGTAAGACCTCCTGTTTTCATTTTTATTGTTCTGTCCTTTGTTGAAACTATAACCTTTTGTGAAGTTTCATCCCATTTAAGAGAAGGGTCAAAATACTTTTTTAAAGTGTCAAAATCTAATAGTATCTCCCCATTTTCAATTTTTAAGCTTTTGGGGGAAGTTATATATTCATCTTCAATTATAAGATTAAACCCTCCCTCTTCAAAGGCAGGAATTAAATTTTCATTGGAATGGTTTAATCTAAAAACAACATATGCCAATGCAGAAACAATCAGAATAGCTATAACAATAGCAGCAGCTTTTTTCACAATTTGTACCCCCTCTTGTCAGGTAACATAAATACCCTGCTTGCAAAAAGTTCAAACAGGGTACTTATTATTAAATTATCACATGGTTATCCTTTTAGAAATGTAAGGCTTTAATGAATTGAGCATTCTCTCATCCGGCTCAAAATACACTAAAGTTCTGTTTCCTTTATAATTGGCTACAAGAAAATATACATCTTGTGAACTCATTGAAGTAACTGCCTTTATCTGTTGCGGGATATTTTTTATATCATCAGTAAAGTTTTTACTGTCCAGCTTTCCGAAAGCCTCAAAATCCCTGCAATTTGCGCTAAACAGTCTCTTTCTCTTTCTCTGGGCTATTATTTTATCAATGTCAAGTTCGCCGTTTGTAAATGCGTACTCAAACTCTACATTCCTCATTGAAATGAGATAATACACAAGGTATCCCAGCGCTATTAATAAAGCAGCGGATATGGCGTTAATATTAAAAAACAAAATTATAAGCAGTGCTACAAATAATGAGCCAAAGAATATGGAAAATATCACCATGTAGTCAATAATGTTTTTCTTCCGCTCGATAATCCTTTCTACAAATATATCCATTCTTTTCCCCCTAATTTTTAAAATAACATAATATCATTTTATACTTTTTAATTAAGATGTGCAATACCCTGTAGGGTAAGAAATTATATGGCAAAAAAGAAATCCCCTGAACCAGAAGGTACATCTTTCTGTCCAGAGGATTCTTTTTATTGGCAAAACTCATGAATTTTATGCTAAATTAGTACATTCCGCCCATTCCGCCTGGTGCTCCCGCCATTGGATTTTCTTTTTCAGGTAATTCTGAAACAACAGCTTCAGTTGTAAGAACCATTGCAGCTATGGACGCAGCATTTTGAAGAGCAGATCTTGTAACTTTTGCAGGGTCAACTATACCTGATTCAATCATATTAACGTATTTATCAGTTAATACGTCATATCCTATGCCTTTTTCACTAGCTTTAACTTTTTCAACTATAACTGAACCTTCAAGTCCTGCATTTTCTGCAATCTGTCTAACAGGCTCTTCTAATGCTCTTAAAACTATTTGAACACCTGTTTTTTCGTCCCCTGAAGTTGCGTCTAATAGTTCTTCTACTTTTGGTATAACATTTATAAGAGCAGTTCCGCCGCCTGATACTATACCTTCTTCAACAGCAGCCCTGGTTGCTGCAAGTGCGTCTTCAATTCTCAATTTCTTTTCTTTCATTTCAGTTTCTGTTGCAGCACCAACTTGTATAACTGCTACGCCGCCTGAAAGCTTAGCAAGTCTTTCTTGTAATTTTTCCTTGTCAAATTCTGAAGTAGTTTCTTCAATCTGTGCTTTTATTGATGCAATTCTCTTTTGAATTTCATCTTGTTTTCCTGCACCGTCAACAATTATAGTATTTTCTTTTTGTACTTTTACTTGTCTTGCCCTTCCTAGCTGTTCAATTTTTGCGTCTTTTAAGTCAAGTCCTAACTCTTCAGTAATTACCTGACCGCCTGTTAGAATTGCAATATCTTCTAACATAGCTTTTCTTCTGTCTCCAAAGCCAGGAGCTTTTACTGCAACACATGTAAATGTTCCTCTTAATTTGTTAACCACTAAAGTAGCCAAAGCTTCGCCTTCAACGTCTTCAGCAATTATAACAAGCTTTTTGCCCTGCTGTACTATTTGCTCTAGTAGAGGAAGAATGTCTTGAACATTTGTAATCTTCTTGTCTGTAATTAAGATGTATGGATCTTCTAAGATTGCTTCCATCTTTTCAGTGTCTGTTACCATGTAAGGGGATACATAACCTCTGTCAAACTGCATACCCTCAACAACTTCTAAGTTTGTTCCCATTGTCTTGGATTCTTCAACAGTGATAACACCGTCATTTGTAACCTTTTCCATAGCGTCAGCTATAAGGTTTCCAATAACATCATCATTAGCGGAAATTGAAGCAACCCTTGTTATATCTTCTTTTCCTTTTACTTTCTGGCTGATTTCTTTTATTCCCTCAACAGCTTTATCTACTGCTTTTTCTATTCCTTTTTTAAGTATCATTGGGTTTGCACCTGCAGCTACGTTTTTAAGACCTTCTCTTATAATAGCCTGTGCAAGAAGTGTTGCTGTAGTAGTACCGTCTCCTGCTACATCGTTAGTTTTTGTTGCAACTTCTTTAACCAGCTGCGCACCCATATTTTCAAACTGGTCTTCCAATTCTATTTCCTTTGCAATTGTAACCCCGTCATTTGTAATTAGAGGAGTACCAAATTTTTTATCTAATACAACATTTCTTCCCTTAGGTCCAAGTGTAACTTTCACGGTATCTGCCAATTTATTTACACCGTTTTCCAATGCTTTTCTAGCGTCTTCACAGAATTTAATTTCCTTTGCCATAAAATAACCCTCCTTAAGATACTTTCTTAAAATCACTAATTGCTAAACTACTGTTTCCAAATTGCTAATAAACTGCTATTCCCAACGTTTTTAGAAAAATAAGTACATATTTATTGCTTTATATTACTCTACTATAGCTAAAATATCCCCTTGCTTTAAAATTGTATATTCTTCATTATTAAATTTAACTTCTGTTCCTGAATACTTGCTTATAATAACTTTGTCTCCTACCTTTACTTCCATTTTTACTTCTTTTCCGTCTTGAACAGTACCTGGACCAACTGCTACAACTTCAGCTATTTGTGGCTTCTCCTTTGCTGAACCTGGTAAAACTATACCGCTCTTTGTAGTCTCTTCGCTTTCTACCATTTTAACAACAACTCTGTCCGCCAAAGGCTTAATGTTCATAATATTACCTCCTCTTTTACTTGTAATTTCATTGTAATTTCACAATTAAAATAAATAGACATCTTCTTGTTAGCACTCACCCCTAGTGAGTGCTAATCGCAAATATAATATTATTATATTCTGCATTTTATTATCAAACGCGTATTTTCACTATATTTAATTGTTTTAAGGGTTTACAAGGGTATATCACAGAAATTCTCATGATTTTATCAATTTCCTTTGTTTTCTCTTGTATTAGTATTTCTAGGTAGTATAACTTTAAACAAGTTTTGAGAACCTATATTTATAAATTTAACTTTCCCTATACCGGAAAAAGAATTTTTTATTCTTGTCATTCCTATGCCGGTTCTCATAAATCTTTTTTTATGGTCCAGCATTAAAAGCCTCTGGTACAGCCATGAATTTCTCCTGTAAGGATTGTTTCCCCTGGTAAACTGGTAGGCACTGTTTTGGGACACAAGTGCACCCGGATTGGTAATTTCAATAAATCCGGGCGTAATATTTATTGTAATACCTCTTGAGTCGTCCAAGTAATCCCTGTGAACCAATGCATTTGCAATTACTTCTTCTAATGCCTCAAAGGGATAGTCTTTGTCTTTTATTAAATCTTTTAAAACCCCCATTGTATTATCCAGCATATTTAAAATATTTCCATAAAAAAGCTCTGTTTTATCATCATACATTACTTTTATATAAGCCTGGGGAAGGTATAGAAAGGGGTTTTTGCCAAACAAAAGCAGCCCACCTATTGTAGGACTGTAACCTTCACCCCCGACTTTTTGGCTAATTATTCCCAAAGATTCCATCAAAATTTCACTAGGCTTTTCGCCGACAAATCCTAATCTTTCAAAGTAACTTTTTACAATTGTCTCATCAATTTCATCTAAACTTACATTTTTTAGTACTACTGTTTCATATCTCATCAGCCCATTTTCCTGAAATAAATTAGCTATTTCATTTCTTCTTGCCGTGTCAGTGGTAGAGCCCCTTCTTATGTAAAAAGCACCGTTTTGAATCATTTGATGGGGTCTGTGATGGCTTTTGTAAATTGTAAGCACCCCTAATGTCTTTCCCTCTAGCTCAATAAAATCCATAGAAACAGCTACAGGCGGGTCGCACCTGTTGTATATAACCTGCTGGATGCGCTCTTCATTATAATCCTCAGGATTGATGCCTAAAATTTTTTTGGTTTTGTCCTGGACGCCAAAAATTATATATCCCCTTCCACCTCTGGAATTGGCGATGGCGATAACATCTTTGACAAATTCCTTTTTATCCCCATAGGTCTCCAGACTAATTTTTGCTTTGAAGTCCAGTTTTGGCCCTTCTTCCTTTTTTAAAAGCGCCCTAAGCTTACAACTATCCAATGTTAAACCTCCGGAAGAATTTTACCGTCTTTTCTTTAATTCATTGTATATATCCTCAAGTTTTACCCCTCTTTCAACCATTAAAACAAAGAGATGGTAAAATAGGTCTGAAATTTCATACACAATTTCACCTTTGTCTTTATTTTTTGCAGCAATAATGACTTCTGATGCCTCTTCTCCCACTTTCTTTAATATTTTATCAAGACCTTTTTCAAATAAATAGTTTGTATAAGATCCCTCTTTAGGGTTTATAGTCCTGTCAACTATTACATCATATACTTCTTTTAAAACTTTAGACCCATCATATACTTCTTTTTCATCAAATACTTTTTTTTGTGTTTCTTTTAGTCCTTCATCACTAATTTCCCTGTAAAAACAGGAGAAATGCCCGGTATGGCATGCACCTTCAACCTGCTCTACTTTTATTAAAAGTGCGTCCCCGTCACAATCCACCTTTATTGATTTTATGTACTGATAGTGACCGGAGGTTTCGCCTTTTTGCCATAATTTATTCCTGCTTCTGCTAAAATAATGAACCTTACCTGTTTCTAAAGATTTCTCCAATGCCTCTTTATTCATATATGCCATCATAAGCACTTCATTGGTGCTATGATCCTGGGCTATAACAGGTATTAATCCCCTGTCGTCAAATTTTATGCTATTTAATATTTCACTCATTTTCATTCATCCTTACCTCTATTCCTCTTTCTTTTAAGTATTTCTTTAATTCCATTATTTCAATCTCCCTAAAATGGAATAATGATGCTGCAAGCACTGCATCTGCTTTTCCCTCTTCTATTGCATCATAAAAGTGTTCCATTTGTCCTGCCCCGCCTGAGGCAATAACAGGAAGTCTCACTGTATCGGTTACTGCTTTTAGAAGCTCAATATCGTACCCGTTTTTAGTACCGTCACAGTCCATGCTTGTGAGCAGAATCTCTCCTGCCCCCTGGCTTTCAATTAGTGCTGCCCACTGTACAATATCCATTCCAGTGTTTACTTTTCCCCCGTCTTTGTAAACATCCCATCCTGAAGCGTCTTCACGTTTTTTTGCATCAACGGCTACAATAACACACTGGCTGCCAAAACGTGAAGCACACTCTGTAATGAGCTGGGGATTTTCTATAGCAGCAGAATTAATTGATATTTTATCAGCCCCGGCTTTTAAAAGATCCCTTACATCATCTACTGTTCTTATTCCTCCCCCTACAATGAAAGGAATGGTTAGTTTTTCTGCAACTTTTTCAACGATGTCAAGCATTATACTCCTTGCTTCAGCTGTGGCTGATATATCCAAAAGGACAAGTTCGTCAGCTCCGGCTTGGTTGTAATAAGCGGCAATTTCCACAGGATCTCCTGCGTCTTTTAAATTCTCGAAATTAACCCCTTTAACAACTCTTCCTTCATGCACATCTAAACAAGGAATTACCCTTTTTATGAACATTTCTTGTCCCTCAAACATTTATAAACCCCTCCTTACTCTATATCCTAAATCCGAAGAAATTATTCCTTTCCTGCTTTTATAGCTTCTTGTAAATCCACATTTCCTGTATACAGGGCTTTTCCCACAATAACTCCCGATACTCCTGTTTCTTTAAGATTCTTTATATCCTTAAGGTTACTTACCCCGCCGGAAGCTATGATTTCTGCGTCTACTGACTGAGCCATTTCCCTCATAGCGTCTAAATTTGGACCTGTAAGCATGCCATCCCGTGAAATGTCAGTGTATATTATTGTCTTTGCACCTAGCTCTACCATTTTGTTGGCAAAATCTATGGCTGTAAATTCACTTGTTTTTTCCCATCCGTCAATTGCTACCTTTCCGTCCTTTGCATCTATTCCAATAACTATATTTTCCCTAAAATTCTCCACTGCCTGTTTTACCAAATCAGGGTTTTTTACTGCAGAAGTTCCCAGTATTACCCTTCTAATCCCCATAGAAATGACCTTTTCAATTGTCTCTATGGATCTGATTCCCCCTCCTAACTGAACCGGTATATTAAGTTTTGCGGCTATTTTGCTTGTAATGGAAATATTTTTAGGTTCCCCGGTTCTTGCCCCGTCTAAATCCACTACATGAAGGTATTCAGCTCCAAGGCTTTCCCATTTTAAAGCCATCTCTAAAGGGTCATCAGAATAGACGGTAACCTTGTCAAACTCCCCCTGAAGAAGCCTTACACATCTCCCGTCTTTAATATCTACTGCCGGATAAATAATCATAATTAAATACCTCCCACAATTCAAAAACATTGCTGCATTTTAAAAACAGTGCTGTATTAATTGTTATTTTAATCAAGTGTTCCTTTAGTTGACATAATTCCTTTGATTCTCTCATCTATCTTTGTTGCTTCATCAAGAGCTCTTCCAAAAGCCTTAAAAACAGCCTCTGCTATATGGTGTGAATTGCTGCCATGCAGCAATTTTATATGCAGTGTCATACCTGCATTATGAGATACTGCTCTAAAAAACTCTTCAAAAAGCTCAGTTTCCATAGTACCTGTCTTTTCGCAGGCAAAATTGACATCAAATACCAAAAACGGCCTGCCACTTAAATCAAGGGATACCAAAACCAATGATTCGTCCATGGGTACATAGGATGTTCCATACCTTTTTACAGACTTTTTGTCCCCTAATGCCTCTTTTATCAGCTGTCCAAGTACAATTCCAACATCTTCAACGGTGTGATGGGCGTCCACCTCTAAATCCCCTTTTGCTTCCACCGTTAAATCCATAAGCCCGTGCCTTGCAAAAAGATTCAGCATATGGTCAAAAAAACCTATCCCTGTACTGATGTTGCTTTTCCCCTCACCATCTATATTAAGTTCCATACTGATGTCTGTTTCGTAAGTCTTCCTTTTAAGACTTGCCTTTCTTATCATCCTTTACCTCCAAGTTTATTATTTATAAATGCTTTTAGTTAAAATGCCTGTATCTAAAGGCCAGGTATTTTTTCTTTTTAAGCCAAAAACATATGGTATATATAAAGTCCATTTTATTATAACAGATAAAAGGGCGTTAATTCTACTAATTTGCATAAAAAATCTAATTAAACAAAAAAAGCCGTCTAGTTTGGCTAAACGGCCCAGTTTTTAATTATTTCAAACATTCTGACAGCTCTTTTAATAAAATGTCATTCTGTTCTTTGCTTCCCACACTTATCCTTATGCAATTTCCTAGAACAGGTGCGTTTCCAAAACTTCTAACTAATATTCCTTTAGCTTCTAATTTTTTGTGTACCAAAGAGGCATCCGGCACTTCAAAACATATAAAGTTGGCCTGGGAAGGATAAACATGGATTTTATCTATTTTTTTCAGTTCCCTCATTAAGTACTCCCTCTGTTCAATTAAGTATTCCACTTGTTTGTCTATAATTTCCCTCTCTTTAAAAGTAAGGATTGCTATATACTGGGACAGGGAGCTTATATTATACGGCGGTTTAACCTTGCTTAACTCCTCTGCCATTTCAATACAACTTAAAGAATACCCGCATCTTATCCCTGCAAGACCATATGCCTTTGAAAAAGTACGGAGTATAATCAAGTTGTCATATTTAAATATAAGGTCTACAGAAGACTCTTTTGAAAACTCTGCATAGGCCTCATCTACAACTATAACTGTATTTGGACATTCCTTTACAATTCTTTCAATATCTGCTTTAGGAATAGAGCCGCCTGTAGGATTATTGGGAGTACATAAAAATACCACTTTTGCTTTTTCTTTTTTAGCTGTTTCAATAAAAAGGTCTATATCATATTCAAAATCCTCTTCTCTTTTTAAAGGAACTTCTACAGGGGTCCCCCCGCCTATAATTGTGTTTATTTTATACATGCCAAAGCTTGGCATAGGGCATATTACTTTATCCCCTTTTTCTACAAAAACATTTATTATAACCTGTATTAACTGGTCTGAACCGGTTCCTACAACTATATTATCACTGTCAACTTTCCAATAAGATGCCAATATTTTTCTAAGTTCAGTGGATTCTGTATCAGGATATAAATTAAGTTCCGGACCTTTTAAGAAAAAATCCACAACCTTTTGCCTTATTTTTTCAGGTAAATCAAACGGACTTTCATTGGCATCAAGCTTTATTTTGTACGGAATCTGATTTGTCTTGTATGGATCAAATTCCCTAATGTCTCTTCTTACTAAATTTTTAACCATAAAAATCCCCCGCTATTTATTCTTCAAATCTGACTCTTACTGCGTCAGCATGAGCTTTGAGCCCCTCTGACTCAGCAAATAAAATGACATCGTCTTTTACTTTCTCTAAAGCTTTTCTGGTGTATGAAATAATACTGCTCTTTTTTATAAAATCAGAAACATTTAAAGGTGAAAAGAACCTGGCTGTCCCGCTTGTAGGAAGAACATGGTTAGGTCCTGCAATATAGTCCCCTAAAGATTCTGTTGAATAATTTCCTAAGAATATGGCTCCTGCATTTTTTACACTTCCTAAAAATGAAAAGGGATCTTCTATGCAAAGTTCTAAGTGTTCAGGGGCAATTCTGTTTACAACTTCTGCTGCAGAATCTAAATTGTCAACGATAATTATTGCACCGTAGTTTTCTAAAGACTTTAAAATCATCTCCTTTCTTGGCTGTCTTTCTGCCTGTTTTTCAATTTCCCCTTTTACACTTTTGGCAATGTCCTCTGAAGTTGTAACCAGCACAGAGGAAGCAAGCTCATCATGTTCTGCCTGTGACAACAAATCTGCCGCCACAAAAGCCGGCTCTGCAGTATCATCAGCTACAACCATAATTTCACTGGGCCCTGCTATCATGTCTATATCACAATATCCATATACAATTCTCTTTGCTGTTGCAACGTATATATTCCCAGGTCCCACTATTTTGTCAACCTTTGGTATGGTCTCTGTACCAAATGCCATGGCAGCAACCCCTTGGGCCCCGCCAACCTTATATATTTCTTCCACACCGGCTTCACATGCAGTAACCAATATGACAGGATTGACTTTGCCGCCTTCTCCCGGTGGTGTTGCCATAATAATTTTGCCAACCCCTGCAACTTTAGCCGGCATTGCACACATGAGAACTGAGGATGGGTACGCAGCTGTCCCCCCTGGCACATATATTCCCATAACTTCTATTGGTCTTACTAACTGTCCTAAAATCACACCGTCATCTTCTGTGGAAAACCAGGATTTTTCCTTTTGCTTTTCATGAAATTTTTCTATATTTTCCCTGGCCTTTCTTATGGCTTCTAAAAGATTTCGGTCAACTTTCCCATAGGCTTCTTCTATTTCTTCCGGTGTTACTTTTAGCTCTTCTTCTTTAAGGGAAACTTTGTCAAACATTTCAGTGTACTTAATAACTGCACTGTTTCCTTCTTTTTTTACATTCCCAACTATATCTTCTACACGCCTTAATACATCACCATATTCTATCTGGCTTCTTGATGCAAGTTTTTCAAATATACCGCTGTCCCTGCCGTCTCTTAAATCTATAATCTTTATCAAAAAAATCACCTCTTTTCAAGCTCTCTTCTTAAACCATCAATTATTTTGTTTATGCGCTCACTTTCCATTTTCATGCTTACCCTGTTTACAACTAGTCTTGCGCTTATATCTGCAATTTCATCAAGAATAACCAAACCGTTTTCCTTAAGTGTCCTGCCGCTTTCCACTAAGTCAACAATTACTTCAGAAAGCCCTACCAAAGGTGCCAGCTCCACCGAACCGTTGAGCTTTATCACCTCTATGGACTCGCCTCTTTTGTGTTCAAAGTATTCCCTTGCAATTTTAGGATACTTGGTGGCAACCCTTTTGTTGGTAAGCTGGTCAA
The DNA here is from genome assembly GCF_002844395.1 of Acetivibrio saccincola. Classification (NCBI taxonomy): domain Bacteria; kingdom Bacillati; phylum Bacillota; class Clostridia; order Acetivibrionales; family Acetivibrionaceae; genus Acetivibrio; species Acetivibrio saccincola. The sequence continues at coordinate 3,401,231 of NZ_CP025197.1, forward strand.
GCTTGCCGCAGTACTCTTTTGGTCCTGCTACAACCATCCTGCAGGCTGCAAATCCAAGGTTTAAAACTTCATATAAATGCCTGCCTTCTTCTAAAAGGGTATCCTTTCCTACAATTCCTAAATCCGCAGCGCCGTATTCCACATAAGTTGGAACATCACTGGGCTTTGCAAGAAAAAATTTTATTTTATTTTTTTCATCTTCAAAAATAAGCTTCCTGGATGATTCTTTAAGTTCTGAACAGTCCAGACCTATTGCTTCAAACAGCTCTATTGACAGCTTTGCAAGGCGCCCTTTTGAAAGGGCTATTGTCAAATATCTCATAAGCTACCTCCTGATTTATGCACACTTGTAATTACCGTTCTAAAAGTTCTTTTACCGTTACCTTCCTGACTTCCTCTTTTTCTAAATTATGTACCTCTATATTCTCCTCATCTAAAACGTGGAGTATGCCACCTATGCCTTTGTCCTTTGCATACTTTTTAATGTCCTCAAAACTCCTTCCTGTAATATCCATTTCAATGTCCAGGCCTTGTCTTCTCAATGCATCACAAATACTAAATGCATTTTTCCTTCCCTTTGGCTGATAGCAAATTAAACTGTCTGTTTTAAGCTCTTCTCTTTCTATCTTTTGTCTGTCCAAAGCCATCATTATCATATTTATCCCAAGTGAAAAACCTGTGGCAGGGGCTTTTTTGCCAAAACTTTCCACAAGCCCGTCATACCTTCCGCCGCTTAGTATCGGAAAACCTACGCCGTAGGTAAATCCCCTGAAAATTATACCTGTGTAGTAATTTAAGCTTTGAACCATTCCAAGGTCTATTGAAACGTATTTAGAAACCCCGTAATCTTCAAGTATCTCAATTATTTTTCTGAGGTTTTCAAGGGCATTCATGCATCTTTTATTGATTGAATACTTTTCAACCTTTTCAATGACATCTATAGAACCAAATAATTTAGGCAAACTTAATATAATTTCTTTCAAATGTTCTTTTATGTTGTGTTTTTTAACCAATTCTTCAACGGCTAAAAAGTCTTTCCTGTCAATAAGTACTCTCATTTGCTCAACTTCTTCAGCCGGCAAATCTGCTTCTTCCATTAAGCCTTTAAAAAACTCCACCTGCCCTATGTCTATCTGGAAGTTTTCAAGTCCTGAAGCTTTTACACAGTCAATTGCAGCAGCAATAACCTCTGCATCTGCCTCCGGGGTATTGACACCTATTATTTCTATACCCGCCTGGGTAAATTCCTTTTGCTTTCCTCCGCCAACTTCATTGTACTTAAAGGTATTTCCTATATAAGAAAATTTTAGCGGGTAGTCGGCATCTTTGTACTTTGTTGCAGCCACCCTTGCTGTTGGTATGGTCATATCCGGCCTTAAAACCAATATACGACCTTCCTTATCAAAAAATTTAAACATAGTTTCCTGGGGTGTTATTTCATCCTCTGAAATAAAAACATCATAAAACTCCACTATAGGTGTCTCAATCTCGTAGTAACCATAACTTCTAAACACATTTCTTATTTTGTTTTCTAAATTCTTTTTATGATAACAGTCTTTTGCCAATATATCCTGAACTCCCTCAGGAGTATAAATTCTCCACTTTGCCAAATCTTCCCCTCCTCTTTATCGCTTTATCACGCTAAATTGATAAATTATGCTTTATTATAAAACAACTTTTATCCTATGTCAAGCACAGGACAAAATTAATTTTTTTAAAAAACAAAAATAATAATAAAAGCTGTGCACAGAATTTTTAATCCTTGTGCAACAGCCTTCTCGGTTAAATACCAAATGTTAAATACTAAATATGCTTAATATCAAATGAAAAATACAAAAAATTCAAATGTTTGCCCATTATTTTTGTATCATTTATATTAAATCCTCAACATTATCTATATTTACCACATCTGTTCTTGTCCAGATCATTTCTCTTTCAGGCTTTTTATTTGTCACCAGGTAATTATACATGTATATAATAGGGTCATGTCCCTGTCCAAAGGGGTCTTGTCCGATGGCAGCATATACTGAACCTTCTTTTATTAACTCAAAAATTTCTTTATCAAAATCAAAGCATATAACCTTTACTTTCCCAACCATGTTTAGTTCCCTTAAAGCCTTTGCTGCACCTCTTACCCCTAGTCCTACAATGAAAATACCATTTAAATAAGGATGCTTATTTAACAAGTCTTTAATCATGGCATATACTTTTTCGTTATCATGACCGCCTTTAAGTTCTACAACTATTTTTACTTTTTTCTTCTTTTTTAAGCGTTCTATTATTTTTTCCCTGCGGGTATTATAAACAGTTATATCAGACCCGTTTACTATTGCTACTTTACCTTTTCCGTTTAAAGCTTTTACCATAAAATCAGCAGCTAAAATCCCCGCTTCACTTATATTCGGACCAAAATATGCCATTCTCTTTGATTCCACAGGTAAATCACAGTTATAAGTCATTACAGGTATATTTCTTAGTGATGCCTTTTCTATTAACGGTACAGCTTCTTTACTAAATCCAGGAAGTATAATTCCGTCTGCCCCTTCTTCCAAAACTTTTTGAAATGTATCAATTGTGTTTTTCCAGCTTTTTTCAGTAAAGCCATAATACTCTACATCTACATTTTTTTCAGCTAATTCTTTTTTAGCATACATTGCCCCCTGCCTTACGCCATACCAGAATTCATGATCTAAAGGACTTAGAAAAACAATTTTAAGCCTTTTTTCACTTACTTTATCCACCGGGATTACAGAAGTTTTAAAACGTCTTACCAACTTTTCAATCTCAAACAGCATATCTTTTAGCGACAAAATGTTTTTGCTGATTACTTCTGTATTGGCAACTTCTTCCTGTGTTACCGCTGCAACTTCTGTACTTGCTGAAGAAATATTATCAGATACATTTAAGAAATACTTGCTCTTTTCTTTTACTTCATGGGTACTGTTTGATATGATACCTGCTTCAGAATATACCTGGTTTACATTTTCACTTAATATATCCGTACTGTTTTTAATTGTATAAAAAGATTCTTTAACTTTAGAAAACAAATCCTTACTTAAATTATAGTTTTCAATACAATTTGCAATACTGTTTTTAACATTCTCACTACTGGAAGAAACGGTATTTAAAAGTAAATTAATTTTCTTAATGCTTTTACTTGTTTCATCAGAAAGTTTGTTCATTTCAGCTGCCACAACAGAAAATCCTATACCGCTCTCTCCTGCTCTTGCTGACTCGATGGATGCATTTAGCGCAAGCATCTTTAGCTGTTCTGCTATTTCGGTTATCAATTCGCCTAATTTGTTGATTTCTTCTAACTCATTGTTTAACCGATCTATAGACCCGGAAGTGTTGCTAAGATCCTTTGTAATAACATTCATCTGATGATGGTATTCGTCTAAGTTTTGATTGCCCCGGGTGGTGGAAGCCACTACTTCTTTTACGATTTTCTCTATATTAGCCAGATTTTTTTCAATGGAACTTACTCTTTCATCAACATTGGAAATGCTGTCTAAAGTTTCTTTTGCATTTTTTAACTGCTGGAGTGATTTTTCTGCCAAATCCCCCATACTGGCAGCAATTTGTTCATTTCCCTTAAGACTGTTGTCAACACTTTTTGTTACCTCATCCACTGCATCAGAAATTATAACTATATTGGTTTTGGTCAACTCTGTAAAGGTCAATAAATTGGTTTTCATGTCGTTAAAGGCTATGCATAAGGTTTCAAGACCTTTTGCTTTGTCTAATATTATATCACTGATATTCAGCTCACCTTTTGCCATTAAATATGCATTGTAATTTATTAAGTCAATTCCCTTAAAAAACCTAAATGAAAAATAAAAAAGATAAAATATTATAAATAAAGAAATTATATACATAATACCCTGAATATTTCTGTATTTTTCGGGATCGTCTACCAGAAAATCCATTAACATTATACTTGACAAAATGGTAATAATAGAACTTAGCAGCAAAATAACAGTTTTCTTGGTTTTGCGTATGTTTCCTTTTTTGTCTTTTTTGTCTTTTCTGTCTTTTAGCATTAGCAATAAACACCACCCTCTAGAATATTTAATCTTCAAATTTATCTGTAAATATTACTAAATCGTGTACTATTTCTATATTATCATCGGCAGGTTTATCAAAAAAACTTATGTTGAAAAACTTAAAAATATTATTTTATTTTTACCAAATTGGCAAATGAGGCCATTAACCTTTTCATACCCACCCCTTTAAAATGTATCTCCAATTTGTAATCATCATTTTCTTTTTCAACAGAGGTTACAATTCCAAAACCAAATTTTTTATGCTCCACTTGATCTCCTTTGTTAAATTCTAAAGTGGTTTTTTTACCGGCCTGGCTTGCACCACGGGGGTTAATTGCATTCTGAGGCTTAAAACCGGCAGCAGGGTTAAATGTTTTATTAAATTGGTTTATAAAAGGTAGTTTATTTGCTGCGGATTTTATTCCCACTTCATTGGTGTCCTCAGCACAGGTATATTTGTCTGGGATTTCATCTAAAAATCTGGAAGCTCTGTTATGGGTAGTATTTCCAAATAAAGTTCTGGTAAAAGTATGAGTGATGTAGAGTTTTTTTCTTGCCCTGGTAATTCCCACATAGCAAAGTCTTCTCTCCTCTTCAAGTTCATCTTCACTTAACATGGACCTGTACCCTGGGAAAACCCCCTCCTCCAATCCCGGCATAAATACAACGGGAAACTCAAGACCTTTTGCACTGTGCAGCGTCATCAAAACAACATAATCACTTTCATCATCCATCTCGTCCACATCAGTAACCAACGAGATGTGCTCTAAAAATTCTTCTAATCCCTTTTCTTCGCTTTGAGCTTCAAACTCTAAAGCAACGGATAAAAGCTCTTTTATATTCTCTATCCGGGTTTCTGATTCAGGGGTATTTTCTTCCTCGTATTTTCTAACTATCCCTGTCCTTTCAATAACTTCTTCAATTATCTCAGATGCTGTCATGGTGTTTTTTAATGTTCTGAGGACATTTATCATTGATGCAAAATCTTCCAGCTTTGACGCCGCCCTTGACAAACCGGGTATCTTTGAAGCATTGGAAATTACAGTGAATATACTCACTTCTGCCTCATTGGCATATCTTTCTGCCGTTTCTAAAGTAGTGTTTCCAATACCCCTTTTTGGCTCATTTATTATCCTTTTTAAACTTATATTGTCTGAAGGGTTTTGGATAACCCTTAAATAAGCTATAATGTCTTTAATTTCTTTTCTGTCATAAAACTTTAGCCCTCCAAATATTTTATAAGCAATGCCTTCTTTCATAAACATTTCTTCTATAACACGGGACATGGCATTTATTCTGTACAATACTGCAAAATCCCTTAGTTTAAAATTTTCCTTCTCTCTTAGCCTTTTTATTTCACCGGCAATAAAATGAGCTTCCTGGTGCTCATTAATGCACTCTGATACACTTATAGGATCTCCCTCTTCATTGTCAGTCCAAAGTTTTTTGCTTTTTCTTCCGTGGTTATTTTTGATTACGCTGTTTGCAGCCTCAAGTATTGTCTTTGTAGAGCGGTAGTTTTGCTCAAGTTTAATTACTTTGGTGTTTTTAAAATCCTTTTCAAAATCCAGTATATTTCTAATATTAGCACCTCTCCAGCCGTATATTGACTGGTCGTCATCCCCTACCACACACAGATTCTTGTGTTCTTTTGCCAACATACTAACCAGCACATATTGTGCTGTATTTGTATCCTGATACTCATCCACAAGTATATATTTAAACTTTCTCTGATAGTATTCCAAAACTTCAGGATGCTCTGTAAACAGCTTAATTGTATGCATTATTATGTCATCAAAATCAAGGGCATTGTTGTTTTTTAGCTTTTTTTGATACAGTTCATAAATTTTTGCAACTTTGCTCATCCTGAAATCCGTCTGATACATTTTTGTAAATTTTTCAGGTGTAATCAGCTCATCCTTTGCTCTTCCTATTGCTGAAAGGACAGATTTTGGCGGAAAGTTTTTGTCATTTATATTTAGTTCTTTAAGGCATTCCTTAACAAGGGTTTGCTGATCTGAATAGTCAAATATAACAAAATTGCTTCCGTATCCAATCTTTTCAATATCCCTTCTAAGCATTCTGACACACATAGAGTGAAATGTACTAACCCATATGTAATCACTAAACCTACCTACAAGGGCATCTATTCTCTCCCGCATTTCCCGGGCTGCTTTATTTGTAAATGTAATTGCAAGGATACTTGCCGGATGTACATTTTTTTCACTTATTAAATAAGCAATACGGTGGGTCAAAACCCTTGTCTTACCACTTCCTGCACCTGCTAACACAAGGAGTGGCCCATCCACATGAAGTACAGCTTCCCTTTGTTCTTTATTTAAAGCACTTAATAAATCCATAGTTCTCCTCTCCGTAAATTCCTAAATAATTTTGTAAATATACATGCAAATAAATACATAAAAAATATGAGTTTGTAAATTAGTTATAAAAAAATTTAAATGCCGAAACTTAAAAAGCTTCGGCATTTTTTATTATAGTAAAAAATAAGCTAAATTACAAATGGTTATTCTACTGTGATTAATTATTTATAGGGGTAGTGGATTTTAAAACTCTGGCTCAATTAAACCGTAATTTCCGTCCTTTCTTCTATAGACTACATTTGCCTCGTTGGTTTCTGCATTTGAAAACATAAAGAATTGATGACCTAACAAATTCATTTGCAAAATAGCTTCTTCTACTGCCATAGGTTTTATTGCAAATCTTTTTGTCCTGACTACTTTAAATTCTTGCTCTTCATCTACATCGTCATCTTCAAATTGGAAATTCTCTAAGCGCAAACTTCCGCCGTGAAACTTTTTCTCAATCTTTGTTTTGTTTCTTCTCATTTGTCTTTCTAAGCTGTCCACTACTTTATCTATTGATGTGTACATATCATGGTTCTCTTCTTCTGCCCTCAAAACCCCGCCGTTAAATGGAATGGTAACTTCAACTATGTGCCGGTTTTTTTCAACGCTCATTGTTATATATGCTTCTACATCTTGTCGGAAAAATTTGTCTAACTTCCCTACTTTTTTAATAACTGTCTCTTTTAAAGCCGGAGTTATCTCGATGTTCTTCCCACTGACAATGAATTTCATATACGTCTACAGCCCCTTTCTGTCCTCCACAAGCATTTTTAAATAAATTATATTTAAAAATGCTTGTCTTTATATTCCTATAATATTCTTACCCAAAAACATCCCCAATAAAACGTAAAATCTGGCTTTGGTATTTTTTGCAACCAGGGATGTTTTAAAGAATATTATATACTATTATTAATTCTACGTTAAGCAAATAATTCCTTCAAAAAATAGTCCTATCTTTAATATTTTAAACTGATAACTTTTTATTCCATACCCCTTTATCCACACCATGTCCCCAGGACAAATGCACTGTATTATCAGGCTTTTAGCCGGATAAAAAAGTTTTCCACACTATTCCCCACACTTTTTTCACAAAACACCTGTTTTGTGCACATAAATGCTGTGGATAATGTGGATAGTTTTGTGAATAACTTATATAAGCTTGTTTTATCTGTGGATAAGTCTGTGTTTTTTGTTACCTGAATTGTTTTTATGTAAACTTTGGGCATGTGTTTTTAGTATTTGTATAAAAATTCTATAAAGGGAAATACCTATAATAGCTATGTTTAAAATATTTTATTTCCTCTAACTTTTATGATGTAGAAGTAATTATAAATTATTTCTTTTTTATGTATACCATTGTCGTAATTGTTATTTTATATGCATATGGTGTATTAATTGGTATTTAAGTTGTAAACAATATTATTTATGAATATTATTTATGAATGTTATTTATGAATGTTATTTATGAATTTTATTAGGAGTATCCTTAATTATTCATACATGTATAGATATTTATAAAAAAACTACCTAATCCGGTAGTTTTGAAAAAGTATTATAATTTTCATATCATTTGTTTTTCGCAGTATTTGTTTTTAGTGATTTTTTGAATTTTAAAATCATTAAATAATATTTTTTATTTCAATATTTGAAACTTTTTCTCCCTTGAATCTTCCCCACCTATAAAAATTTCTATAACATCATCATAATCTCTTATTTGAACTTCTCCCCCTGTTTTATAGTCCTTAGGAATGTTATCAGGATTTCTATTGTAATTTATTGCATACATATATACACCTATCTCTGTCTTTTTATTTATATAGTTCTTTATAACATTTTCATACAAAGCAATTTCAAAATTCTTAATTTCCTCAGCGTATTGTACTTCACCTAAAGCATTCCTGACAAAAATATTTACTTTTTCCAACGGCTTTTCATAGGTTATAGTTTCATCATAGGGTGCTTTTAGCCTTTGGGTCATTGAATAAAAATAACTGTGATATTTCTTCAGTGTAGCATTTAAATCAAAAAACGGCCATTTTAAAACTTGGGATACTTCAAGTTTATTATTCTTTATAATATGATAATCAGCTATAATTAGGTTTTCATATGCTTTATCAAGTTTTTCCAATGCATTTTCAGTAATACTGCTAATCCGTGAAAAATCATATTCTTTAAGCTCTTCCTGATTGTTATAATAGTACTCTCCCATTTGTGCCACTATATAGCTGTACAACATTGCATAATAAACACTGGTATTTTTTATTGAAGTAATAGCGTCCACAGTACGCCATAAATCCATATACTTGCTAGCTGCCTCCTGGCCTTTTCCTTGATTTTGCAAAGTCTTTACTTCCACCAGTTCAAGACTTATAAAATTAATCACCGCATCTACAAACTTCCCGCTTTCTGGATCTGAAAAGATGTAATCTTTAGGTTCTAAGATGGGTCTGGTGGAGATTGCAATGTCATTAGTTCTTATAAATTTTGAAATGCTCCTCCTCTTATCAGCAGTCTTTTCTAAAAATTCAACAGCATATGAATCCCACTCATCTTCTTTAACTTCAACGTTTAATAAATGAAATACTTCGTTGAATTCATTTAATAATTCAAAGAGTTCTTCACCATTTTTGTATTCTTCTTCAGTACCAATGGTTAACTCCAGTTTTTCTTCAAAATTCCCTTCAGGCGGGTAATTTATAGCATATATCAAAATAAAAACTGCCATTGCCAGATATACCACTGCTGACAGTATAGATAAAGATATCTTAAATGGTAATTTGTTTGCAAACGGAATTTTCTTGTAAAACACAAATACGCCCAGGAAAATGCTTATTAAAATCAGGGGTATAACTAAATAAATGGTGAACTTCCCACCCAAAACAAAAAAAAGCATTACCCCGGCAATTAAACTTGACAAAAAAGCAATAAATGAATTAATTCTCATCCTGACCCTCCCAAAATACACATCTAAAATTATAATCTAAAAAGTGCATGTAAGTATTTACTAATGTAATTTATCAATTCATATACTAGTGTGATTTACCAATGTAATTTACTTACAAAGTAAACACGAAAATAACTCATAACACAATTATATAATATATGTGTATAAAAATCACTCTTTTATTTACAGAAACTTTTTCCTTCATAAAAATTTCAAAAATGCATTAAAAAGATTAAATAAAAATGCCTTATAACCTTTCAGGCTATAAGACACATTTACTACAAAACACTTTTATTTTTAAAATTCAACATCCTCTTTCTCACCGGTTTTTTCTTCATTATCACCTGTCAGACTTACATCACCTGTTTTACTTACACCATCTGCTGCATCTGTTGTTTTTTCTGCGTACTTTTCTTCTGTATTTTTTACAAAGCCATTAAATATATCTTTTTTGTCCTCAATTTTAAATTCATCAACAGTTTCTGCATCAGGTTTTGCATTAATGGCTACCCATCTTTTTTCTTCCAACTCATCAACATGAACTACATAAGTATCGCACAGTAAATCGTGGCATGAACGCTTATTTTTGACAAACGGGATAATTAAATAACCAATATAGCTTCCCAGAAACTGTGATACCGTTCTTCCTGCCACTTCCCTTACTAAAGCGGTTATCCAGTCCATCTCTTTTCCGTCTTCCCTTATAACCATAATTCCACATATCATCTTTCCTATTGTCTGCCCCCAATAGCGGGTCATAATTGCAAAATAAGCAAATCCCACTGCCCCTAACATATAGGTGTTTGTTTTCATCCAACTCAAATAATTTTGCGGAATTTTAAAAACTGCAACAATAACTGATACTATAACGGAACTTAAAGCAAAAACACAAAATAAATCCAAAACATATGCCCAAAACCTTGACCAAAATCCAGCAACTCTATAATGATTCACAATTTTCACCCCTTTATTGTTCCCACAAATACATTGGCAATGAAGATTTTATATCAGCTAATTTCCCGGCACTTTCTAAATTAATTGAATCCTTTGAGCTGAAAACATTTGCAGCCTTATTTAAAAAAATGCTTAAAAACCCGAAATCACTGTGAGTAAATTGTAAAACCTTAGGGTCAGAAAGCCCTGCCATACCGGCAACTTCATTTATAGCATCATCTAATTCCCCTATTTCATCTATTAATCCCACTTCTTTAGCCTGCCGTGCAGTATATATCCTTCCGTCAGCAATAGGCTTTAACTCATTTTTATCAATATTCCTGCCCTGGCTAACCACATCTAAAAACTGGTCATAATATTCATCCACCATGGACTGAAGAATTCGTTTTTGTTCATCTGTCATCTCATGAGTAGAAGACATTATGGTTTTATTTTTGCCACTGGTGATAGTGGTATCTTTTATCCCTATTTTGTCCATAAGCTCTTTCATATTAAGTCCGCCCAGCGCCACACCTATTGAGCCTGTAATTGTATTTCTGTTTGCATAAATTTTATCTGCCGGTGCTGAAACATAGTATCCTCCTGAAGCTGCCAGCTGAGTCATATATACTACAAAAGGTTTGTCATATTCTTCTTTTAGGCTTATTATCTTATTGTAAATTTCATCACTTTCATAAACCCCGCCGCCTGGTGAATTTACCCTTAGCACAATACCGTCTATATCAGCACTGCTAAATGCATATTCCAACTGGTCTAAAAAAACACTATGCTTGTATGTTTCACCGGAAAACATAGATACTTCACTTGTTTCCTGAATAATCCCGTTAATATCAAGAAGGGCAATGGCTCCCGATGTGCCCGTTTTGTAGTACTTAGTAGACCAAGTTACGCCACCCGCAGAGCTGCTTATGTCGTCACCTTGAATTGCCGTGTTTGATAATAACTGGATGAATAGTAAACCAATAAAAACTCCTACTGCTACCCAACGTTTAGTATTCATTTTTTTCCCCCTTTTCAAGTTTAAATTCTTTTCTTTACAATGTTTATTTCAGGTATTACAAAATCATGTTTTTAAAAAACAATTTGTATCATGTTATTGCTACATATTATTACTTTCGACATAATAATACTTATTGTAACATATGTTTTTTTTACTATCAATTAAAAAATATATTTACCACCCATTTTACACCCTGTGTTAGAAATTAACATCCCATTTGCAGGGATGAAAGCTTGTTTTTTATGCCTTTTCAGTGTTAATATAAAAGAAATACTTTGATTTAAAGGAGCGTAAAAGATGGCTAAAAAATTAATTACTATTCTGACGGTACTGGCAATAATTATGTCCCTTATGAGTTTTCAAGTGGTGGCAAACTCTCAGGACATAGTTGTGAAAATTGACGGACAAGCGGTAGACTTTCCGGATGCAAAGCCCTTTATAAACGAAGATTCCAGAACTCTTTGCCCTGTAAGATTTATTGCTGAAAATTTAGGGGCTGAAGTTGAATGGAACGGTGCCAATAAAACTGTACTGATTACCAAAGAATCCACTGAAATTTTACTTACAATAGGTAAAAATACAGCTTTAGTTAACGGTACTGAAAAAGACTTTGACACGGTGCCTCAGATTTTTGAAAACAGGACTTATGTACCTTTAAGGTTTATAAGTGAAGCTTTTAACATGGATGTTGACTGGGATGCTAATACAAGGACGGTATTAATATCAACACCTTTTGACGATACTTTAACTTTACCGGAACACTTTGACAGGTACCTTTCTGCAATGGAGAAAAACAGGGGCTTTAACGGCGCCGTTTTAATTGCAAAGGATGATGAAATACTGTTTACCAAAGGCTACGGCTATTCAGATATTGAAAATAATATAAAACACACATCCAAAACAAAGTTTGCCATTGGAGAACTTACAAAAACATTTACTGCAATGGCAGTAATGCAGCTTCATGAGAAAAAACTTTTGAACATAGAAGATAAAATTTCAAAGTATATACCAGATATGGCTTATGGCGATAATATTACCATTAAGCATCTTATTACCCATACTTCCGGTATAGTAAATTATACCGATATAATCGGCATGATTGAAATTGAACCTGAAAAATTAAATAAAGAAATCATTATTGACCTTATAAAAAATTATCCTCCTATTTTCGAACCTGGTACAGACTGGCAGTACAACAATTCCGGGTACGTGCTTTTAGGTCATATTATTGAAGAGGTAAGCGGCCTTACTTTGGAAGAATATTTTAAAGAAAATATATTCAAACCTTTAAAAATGAATGATACAGGTGTTTATTCCGAAAGTGATATAAAAGACCTGGCTAAAGGCTATTTTGGATTTTTAGAGCTAAAACCCTTAGAGGACAATGAAACCATTATAAAAACCACTTATGCTTCAGGCTATATGTATTCAACGGTGGAAGATTTGTTTAAGTGGGACCTAGCACTTAAAACTGACAAACTTGTCAAGCAGGAAACCCTTGATATGATTTTTGACGTTCATGTAAAGGATGATTTCTTCCCAGGTGGTTTCGGTCTCGGATGGTTTATTTTTAAATCTGAAGATTTTGGGGACATAATATACCATCCCGGAACAATAAACGGATTTACTTGTTATATGTCAAGATATGTAGATGAAAATTATACCATTATAGTGGCAATAAATAAAGATAATTACAATTATGATGCTGTAGCTGAAGTTTTGTTTAGAATTTTAAATAAAAAGAATTATCAAATGCCGGCTGAAATTAAAGAAATAAAACCCGACCCAGAAGTTTTGGAAAAATACACCGGACTTTATGAGCACTCCAGTGGAGCCAACATTGCCATTACAAAAAGTGAAAACCAACTTTACGCCCAGCTTCCCGGCCAGGATAAGGCTGAAATATACCCCATGTCAGAAACGGAGTTTTTCTATAAAGTGATAGAAGCCTACATCACTTTTACAAAAGATGATACCGGAAATATAACAGGTCTTCAGTTTAAACAGGGAGATATAGTTATAGATACGGTAAAAACCGATGTTGCTTTAAAAGAGAAGAAAATTGCAGAAGTGGACCCTGAAATTTATAAAGAATATGCAGGGGAATATGAGTTTGAAACAGGTCTTGTACTGACGGTTTCAACGGAAGACGACAGGATTTTTGCCCAAATAACCGGGCATTTATATTTAGAAATATTCCCAATGTCAGAAACGGAATTTTTCTATGAAGATTATGAAGTAGTGATTGAATTTGTAAAAGGTGAGGACGGCAGTGTAAAAGGCTTAATATTTAAAGAATTTGGCGAAGAATATGTTTTAGTCAAAAAATAATTATAATTTTAAAATAAATTTAAAATAAAAGAGACGGGTGAAGTACCCGTCCTTTTTTATTTTGTTTCACTTAAAATCTTTCTTGCTGTCCCTAAAGCAGTCATGAAAATATCTATGCAGTCGTTTTTCTTTGTATGATAACCCGCCGGGACTTTGTCAGGGTTTTGGCGGATGACAATTACCTCCGCCTGCAGGTCCATTTGAAATTCCACAATAATTTTTTTATTCTTGGATATTTTGTTTATGTAATTTTTTAGTCCATAGCCAGGTTTTGCAGGAATAACACAGTAAAAATAAGGGTACTGAGCTGTCTGGACTTTATTCATACTAATTTGTGCTTGAAGTCCGTAAAAATCAGAAGGCATGCCGTCAAAAAAAACGGTAAACCGTGCATCAATGGGAATGGTTTTGCCATCTTTGTCCCTGGCAAGCTTTAATGCAGGTTTGAAGCTTTCACCTTCCTTTTTTACACTTTGAAAACATTTTTCCATTTCTTTGATAATGCCTGCTTTTTGTTTAAGTCCACTCTGTCTGAATGCCTGCTTAGTCCCGTTAAACCATAAGGGCAGCAGGAGAATTGCCGAATCAATTAAAATTATTTTGGCTATTTGGAAATTTTCAAAAAACTCCTCTAAAATCACAGATAAAACCACTATCACAAAGCCTGTAAGTATAAAACCAAGTATCCCTTTTCCATTGGTAATGTCAAAAAAGTCTCTTTTCCACTTCGATATGTTATCATCTATTTTTTCTATTTCATTAATGCGCTCCATATCCACTGCTGTCCACTCTTCAGCTAAGTCTAATTCCTGAATGTTAATCCTGCCGTTATATCCTTTCATCAGATTTAGCAAAGTGGCACATACCAGAAAAACAACACCCGAAGAAGCAGTAAATGTTAAAAACTGAAATGCAAACCCTACTAATATAAGCATCGAGTACATGGTCATCCTGGTGGTGTAAGGAATGCTTTTAAAAATATAAAATTGTACACTGTCTTGTTCTTTATGAGAAGGCCAGCTTGAACAGGGTAGTACATTTCCCACAGGGTCTACAGACAACAGCCCCTCACATGCACTGCAGCCCTTATTCCCCAGCCCTGCAGTCAGTGGATTAAAAAGACATATGGGAGTGGGGGAGTACCACATAAATTCTACACCTGCTCTTTCTGCTTCCTTCATTAAAGCCGTCACCAGCTTGCCTATACCGGCATAACTTACTTTAAGCTTCTCATCCCCGCCCCGGCCTGCCGGAATTACTAAATTGGCGGAAAACCTGTCTGCGCCAATTTCTTTGCAAAAGTAAGGATATTTCATTAAACTGTCTTTATTTAAACTACAAATTGTCATATGAGGGTGTACAACTATACCTGCTTCCTTTAAGGCTTTAAAACCTTCTACAGATTTTTCATGTGAACCGGGTATCCCTGTAATATTATCATGTTCTAAACTGTTTGCAGACTCAATGCTCACCTGGGCTGAGGAAAGTCCCATGCGAGCAAGCTCCTTTGCCTTTCGCGGGGTAATAAGTGTTCCGTTGGTAATAAGGTTAACCCTCATTTTGTTTTTCTTTGAAGCATACTTTATGAGTTTGGGAAGGTCTTTGTTTAAAAGTGGCTCCCCACCTGTAAAGGAGACACTTGGCACTTCTGCTTCATAGCGGATAATATCCAAAACTTTTTTAAACCCTTCTATATCAAGGGAAGCCTTTCTGTCCTTTGTACAGCTTGCGTAGCAAAAACGGCATTTTATATTGCAGCTGTAGGTAAGTGCCACCTCTGACAAAACAGGAAGTTCAATATACCCAAGGTTAAATTCCACCCTTCTTACAGCATCGGTTTTGTAATTTTCACAAACTTCCCCGTTCCACACCCTTAAAAAATCTACAAAAAACCTCTCTAATTGGTTTTCTGCCTCCGGAAAATCAGCCCTGACCTTTATAAAGTCCAAAACCGAACCCCCGTTTAAAATGTGGGCTACAACCCTTGCACCGGTTGTATTAAGCTTAAAGGCCTCATTGGGCATTCTGATTAAAACATTGTCGCTAAGGCGCATATAAACATATGGCTTTATTCTTTTTAAAAATTCATCCACCCAGGCAAGCTTATGCTTCTTCATCTGGCACCTCCGCTTACACAAGCAGAATGGCAGGCGGAGTGACAAGCTGAGTGGCATGCAGAATGACATGCCGAATGGCACGCCGAGTGACAGGCTGAGTGGCATGCATCATGGCAGGCAGAATGGCATGCAAATACACCTGTCTTTGAATCCATAATTGAACCAAATGATCAATACCGGTAAAAATCTCCTCTGAAATGTACTGTTGGATTTTAAAAGAATAGTTTTTTGGCACATTATCTTTATGAAGCTGTACCTGCACCCAGTACGTCCCGTCTATCATTTCCACTTTGTAGTCTATAAGGTATTCCTTATTCATCCACTCCTCTGTTGCAAAATTATGGCTCAGCAAAAATTCTTCCACTTCTTCCCTTGAAGCAGATTTACGTGGATACTCTAAGGGGTAATTTATCCTGACGGTATAATGATCCATTTTCTCATCCCACTCACTGGGCGCCCAGTGAAATACCACTAATTTGTGACCATCCCGGGAGGTGGTTTTAGCCAGATACCCTGCCCTCGCCATATCTGCCATAAACCTGAACTTGTATGTGAGATGTTTTCCCCCAAGCCTTTTTTCACCGGCATTTATAATGTCGTATTTTCCTCCCCCTAGATCCACTATATCAATACCATAAGAAGTATTGTCATCAGTTATAACCCATGCATTTTCAAAATCAAAAACAGGTTTTATCCTGTCAAATCCCCCCATGGTAAATGCCAGCATAGTCTTGCCTTCCACCAAATTATACCGTACGGTGTAAGAAACAAGGGCATCCCCGTCAGGAAACAGGATTATGTCAGTTTCCACAAAGCCAAGATTTGCAATATCAGATGCCTCCACTTTTACTGTAAACGGAATTGTGAAAACAATTAATATTAACAGACAATATACTAAAAATTTTTTTATCATAACATGCCACCTTTAAAATTATTTATATTTATTTTGATTTATTTAATAATTAATATTTATTTGTGTAATTTGTGTTTATTCGAAAATTGTTTATAAAAATTTTTATATAAATGTTAAATTTGTTAATTCTAATTATTAGTATAGGTTTTTTTAAATTTCATGTCAACAAAATCCCCCTTCAAAGCTTTACAGCACTTTTCAAAACATTTCACTAATACTATAATATTAATAGGTATTGACTAAATTAATTGTATTTATAATTGTACTCATAATGTTACTTATATTTGCATTTGCTATATTGCTATAAGCCACTATCTAATAAGTAACTATATATAAATAACTTATAAATAACTACATATGAAAAATGTTTAGTTAAAATACTTTAGATAAGGAGAAAAAATGAAAGGACATACCCATGCACTTATAGGTCTTGCTGCAGCAAGTTTTTTGCCGCTTGCAGAAAATGCCGCTGCAACTGAAAAATTACTTCCATATGCTTTTGCCTTTACCGGTTCTCTCATATGTGATATAGATACGGGCAAATCAACTATTTCCGGTGCATTCAGCCCTGTAAAGCAAAAATACATAAAGGCGGCGGTAAACTTTATATTTGCACTTTTTATGATTATAGGGGCACTTTTTCTAAGAGGCAGTGAGTACATATATTTATTTTTGGTGTTGGTAATTTTAGGTGGACTAAATCTCAACAACATATCATCTAAAATTTTTAATGGCATAAAAAAAGCCGTGGTAATACTAATCTCATTGTCATTAGTTACGGCAGGCTTCTTTTTCAGGCACATACCCTTAGTGCTGCTGGGATTGTACTTGCTGTCATTACTTCTGTCAACCCACAGAGGATATTCCCACTCTTTTATAGCTGTAGTTTTAGCCTTTGTTATATTGAGATATACTTTTAGATTTTATGGCATATTTGACTATTCACTAAGTTTTTGTGTTGGCATGTCAAGCCACATATTAGGAGACATGTGTACACAAAGAGGGGTAAGCCTACTATTTCCTGTTAATAAAAAGTATTCTTTCCCCCTGACTTTTAAAACAGGCAGCATAATAGAATGGGTTTTCTGCATCATTTCAGTTTTTATACTATTAAATTCAGCTCTTTTTTCATAAAAATAATTATATAAATATTTCAATTTTATACTTATTCTGCAACTCTTCAACTTTGCTAAAATAAATTTCTTCCTGTTTTCTTAAAATTAACTCTCTTTTTACTATATCTTTAGCTTCTGCAAAGGATAGCTGCATTGCTTCCCTTCTTCCCGTCCTCTTTATAATATGGTATCCAAATTTGGTCTTTACAGGTTTTTTGGTAATTTCATCTTTTTCTAAAGTAAATGCCACCTGTTCAAATTCCGGAACGGTTCTTCCCCTTGGGAAAAATCCTAAATCCCCGCCCCTTTCCTTTGACGGGCACATGGAATATTTCTTTGCAGCCTCTTCAAACTTCAAACCGCTTTCCAATTCAGAAATAATTTTATTTGCTGTTTCCTCATCCTTAACAAGGATGTGACTGGCTTTTATGGTCTCCGGCTGAATGTATCTTTGTTTGTTTTTTTCGTAAAATTCTTGCATCTCTTCTTCACTTACAACTATCGCATTTAAAAATTTATCTATGGCATATCTTCTAAGTAAAGCTGCCTTTGTCTTTTCAACTTCTTCAATATAGTCAGCTTCCTTATCCAGTCCTCTTTCTACAGCATCTAAGTAAAAAAGTTCCTGCTGTGCCAACTGGGTTACCAGCTTCTTTATACCTCCGGGACCGGCAAATTCGGCTTTAGCTCTGTTGTCCACATGTTTTAAAACCTCTTCCACTTCTCTTTTTGTAATTTCCCTGTCCCCAACTTTAGCAACTACCTGATTATTACTCATAAAAAAAAACTCCTTCTGTTAAGAATAAATAATTGGCGGAGAGAGTGGGATTCGAACCCACGGAACGCCAATGACGTTCTCTTGATTTCGAGTCAAGCGCCTTCGACCAGCTCAGCCATCTCTCCACTTACTTTAAACTCTCTGCTTACTTAAAACATTCTAACATGAACACATATTAAAATGCAATACCTATATGTAAAGTGCGGTTTTGACTTTTTTAAGTAATATACTAAAAATGTGAAATTGATTTAATTAAGTTTATTGATATTTTGCCGGCAAAATAGACATAAAACAATTTTATACAGTATGAAGATTAAAGTTTTTATAAGCTTACAATGAAGAATAACGGCATACGGATAATGGCAGGTTCCCCTGATGAGTACAAGTTCCATATGAAATTATTCCTGCAATATGTCACCAAAGAGCAGGCTGATTCCCTGATTGAGCAGAATGTCCAGGCATTTGGAGATTTTTGCTGGGTTGATTTTGAAAATGAAAAACAACTGGATTCGGTAACAAAAGAGGAACTTGCCAGACTGCTATACATGAGTCATATGAAAGAACCTTTAGACTCCTTTAAAATAGACAGTCTGATAAATGAATACGCTTATTTATGTCATGACGACGGTATATGGAACAACACATATTTATGCGATATATCGCAATATAAGAGTGTTTTGAACTATAAAGTGTCACAGGCATTAAAAAAATCAGGAAAAGAAAACATGGACGGAAATATCGTTAACGAATTGTTTGAAATGTGCACGGACGGACTGTTAATAGATTTACAGGAAGTTCAAACCGATGAAATCGGTATATATATATACTCAATGGCATCAGCACATTGGATGATTTGGAAAATGCCGTAACTTCTTTGAGAGAACGCGGGTGTGACAAAAAGGTGAAATATGATTTAAAATGTAATATGTGGAAATTAATCTGATGACGGTCGACTGTTGTCTGCTTCTTTAAGGATGTAACAAATTTTGTGTATGAATGAATAATTAAATTCCTTCTTATATTGACAAAAAGCCAATGAACTTATCGCCCTATCGGGCGGACTTTTTTAATCCACACATTCATATGTTAAGCATGAACAAATGGGACATTCAAGTACGGGCATTAACCCCCTTGAACATTTTGTCCTTTTCTTAGTCCAACCGAAAGCCACATCTACATTGGCCTCATTCATTGTGTTCTCAAAGTGACAATGAGAACATCGATATTTGTAATATTCTGGTGCACCCCCGAAGGGTACATCCTCCTCTATCTCTTGGTTTAGAATATTTTTCATACTTTCCCTGTCTGATATTTTTCTCTTCGTCATATATTACTCCATATATCGGATGCCATATTTTCCATACTTTCATTTCACTCCCGCAAAAAGGACACTTTAACGGGTCCTTCCCACTACTTTCTTTATATCTTTGTCTATAATTCCTAGATTCAATTACTTCATAAACTCCTTGTACTGCTTTACAAAAGTTCTTAAGACCTTCTTTTATCACTTGACTCCATTTTTCATATGTTTTTGTTGCCTGCAAACCATAATATCTTATACGTTGAAATCCCTTCGGAAGTATATGCTGTACCATACGACCTATAAAGGTCAACACATCCAAACTCTCTTCTTTTCTAGCTTTTGTTTCATGATCATTATACCAATATGTTACTGTTTCACCGTCATATCTGATGATTCTCCTTACACTGATTGGTGGTGATGCCATGTACTTTGCCAAATATTTTGCAATACCTTTTGCTTTCTCAGGTGCTTCCCCCTTACTTACATTTGCAACAAATCCCTTTGTATATAACTTATACAAATTGTCTACCATTTTATTCATCTCTTTGGTGGGTACTTGTTCTCTTATCATGTTCAATAAATGATACTGCCATTTCGTATGGATAATCTCAAAAGGCAGGTACCCCAATTCCTTCCACTCTTTCCTCTCTTCATTTATTCCTCCACTTGTCAAAAGTATATGCAAGTGGGGATTATAGTGTCCTGATCTTCCATGGGTTTGCAGCACCATTATCATGCCTATTTTCACTTTCCTTTTTACTGCTGTTCCTACTACTTCTTCCACACATCTGTAGCCTGTACGCATTAATTCAGACAATATTTTCCCGTTATGTCTATCCTTATAAAATACTTCTCTTAATTGCTCTGGAATTGTCAGCACCACATGTCGGTACTTCATTCCAGACCTTAGCATCTTACTAACTTGGCTTACTACTTCATCTGTATAAACTTTTGAACACGAAAGACAAAAACAACTTTTACAGGTAAATGGTATACGCCTCATCCCCTGTCCGCATTCCATACATCTATACTCCGTATATCCTCCCTGCTCTGACCCACATAGCAATGTCTTTTTTATAACTTCTTCATAATACGGTTTGTTATACGATGGGTACTTCTTTTTGAAGTCTTCCCAGTTCTCTTCTATTATCTGCTTAAATATATTCTTGTCTTTCTTTTCTTCTTCTGTTATCACTTTTATTCTTAAAAACTATAACCCACCTTTTATACATATATTCCACTTTATTTTATACAAATTTTGCAATCCAATCAACAATTTTATTTCTCTGACATGTATTTTTTACCTACTAAGACCAAAGGCTAAAATGCAAATTCCTATACTATTAAATTATCTTTACCTAATTTTTTTGACTTAATCTCCAAGTTGTCCGGAACATCATCTACAGGCAGTTGTTCTCTTGCCTCATTATAGAGTTGTTGCACCTCATCAGAAGATAATGTACGGTTATAAATTCTCAAATCATCAATGCACCCTTTAAAATATCCTTCTGAGCCCGCCGGATAAGCATTAGTTCCTATAACCAACGGTAAATCATTATTGCATATTTCTCCAGATGCAGATCTTTTTATTTTTAATATACCGTTAACGTAAAGCCTGATTTCATTTCCGTCAAATGTTTCCGTAATTAAATCATAATCACTTATAAAAGTACTTCCTTTTGAAGTTTCATCACTCAAATCAAAATACTCATTGCCAACATTTATTTGTGTAAAATATTCTCTTTCATTTGTTGTTCCAAGCAAAACTTCTATATCATTTTTACTTCCATGTTTGGATAATATATTAGATGAACTGTTATTTTTATAGGGGGACACCCAAAGAGAAATAGTCCTGTGGGAAGAATTCATTTCTAAATCATCAATGTAAACGTAACCATTTCCATCAAGTTCAATACCCTTTCCAAAGACTCCGTCAATATAGTCCACGCTTCCTGAAACAGTTGCGTTATTATTATTTATAAGGTCAGTGGTATTTCCATCAAATATATACCATGCTATTAATCCTGTATCTGAATCTTCAACAAGAATTTCTATCTCTTCTTCACTATTGTCATCTTCCAAACCCGTGGGCAATACAACATCGGTTTCTAAACTATTTTGAGAATCATCTCCCACCTCTGCATTTTCTATCTGGATTTCATTATCTGTTTGAGATTTGTGGTTGTAAAATTCATCCACAGCAAATGATTGTACAAAAAACACTACCCCTTCGATACATCATTATATTCCAAGCTATACCAATTGTAAAGGAGATTTTCTACTACGATAGCGTCAATTTATTGTAGGAAAAAGAAAAGTAGATGGCATCCCATTTTTTATACAACTATTTCAAATAACGGTCTCTTAGTAACGAGAGTATTTTGCATAATTTGCATGCTGAGCTAATTATTTTCTTTTATAACTCCTCTAACTTATTCTCTATTATACCATATAACTCTTTCTTCCTATAAAGAATCCATTTTACTCAATGATTGTCACAAATCAGTACGTTTTGTTATCTATGTTCCTTCACATTTTAACGCTACTTTTAAAAGAAAAAAGTATTTCTATTGTACCATTTTCCATTTTGTCAAGGCTAAAACAAGCGGGCAAAGCCCGGCCTTGACAAGTAGTAGGGCTCCGCGGGTCATGGTACTAAAGTTTTGCTTTTTTCTTTTCTTTTTCTTTTTTTATGTTTTTTTTTTTTTCTTTGTCTTTTTTCCAGATATGTATAATTCCTATTGGATAGGCTTACTTGTAAACTTTCCCGTAATTTTTGCTTTATTATTACCTCATCCCTATCCGCATATACCTATAATACGCCTTAATTCTTTATATAAACCAGTTTTACACCCCTTATGAATAACAGTTAAATTACTATTCCATACACTCTCATACCTGTTTGATGACTTCTTTAATTCCTTAATTAATTTTTCCTGAATTTCTTGCCTACTAGCTGCTAACTTTTTTTGTTTTTGTGCCATAACTATGTCATATACCTTACCGCCATTCTTCTTGTATATTATCAGCTTTGACATCTTTTCTACACCTTTTCTCGACCAGCCTTTAGGTCTTGAACTTAAACGGGATGAAAATACATGACTCACATGACCTTCAGCACTACAACCCACTATTCCTCTGTTTGACCTTATTTCTATACCATCCCAATTATTTAAAATATATCGCTTTGCATTTTTTATAGCCTTTATTTTACTTTCATTATCGCCTGTCTTTTCGATTATCTTTTTAAAAACCTTTGTTAGCATTTTTTTATCAGATAAATTCAAAGCCTCCTGTAAATCTTGGCTTATTGCTTCATCATTTAAATGTGTGGTCGCAACTCTTACGTATTTTTGAAGATGGTATCTATCAAGTACAAATTTACTTTTTGAAAGACAGTTAACTCCTTGCCTTATCCATGACGCCCCATCTCCTGATATATACACCGTCTCTAAAAAATCAACGTCATATTGTTTATATATGTATTCCGATACTTCAAGCCACAAATCTTCTGAATTCTTATACACTCCCCCAAAATATCGAACATTCTTTAATACTTTTCTCTTCTTATTACTTTTTTCAAAGTCAATTCCCTCATGCACATATACAAGTTTTGGCATAATTGTATTTCTCTTGCCCTTCTCATTCTGTCTCAATATACTTTTTTGTTGTAATGCTACATGGTCCTCATCGGCCTCAACATACAATATTTTTACTTCTCTCTTTTTATCTACTTTTATTTCAGGCTCAACTATTTCAATATTATGTATTTTATTCATCACTGCTTGTTTGCTGATTTCATCAATATATGTCGCCTTTTCTCCTGCCTTTCTGTAGCTGCTGTCAGCTGCTTCATCTATTGCATTAATTACAACATCGGCACTTACTCTGTCATGTGGTTCTACACCTACAATCCTGTCGACTAGGTGTTGTCTATTACCATTTTCCTTATGCTTAAAATATGTCCTGTTATAACTTAGTGTTCCAAATGTCGTTAAAATAGCTGTTTTATCTTTTCTTATAATTTCCCAATACTGTTTCCTTATTTCACAGTTACGGAAATATTCATCCATATCTTCAAGCACTTCTTTAAGTATATCGCGTCCAAGTTTAAATAAATCTTCTTTTAGACCAAGAACAAGATCAGCTAAGTCTTTTCCTTCTTCAATAAAATTTTTTATCTTTTTTTCAATTCTTTTTACCCCAAATTCATTAAAATGTTGTATACTATTATACATAGAAGATGTCATCCTTTCTATTTATTATTTTTGCTTAATTAATATCTTAACAGGATGTCATCTTCTTTTCAATTATATATGGTATTTTATGTCTCATTCCCTACAATAACTTTACGCTAACTTCTACTACCATGCCTTTCATTCTTTATCTTCCTACTAACAAAAGAATGGTAATAACAAAACCCTGCCGCATATGAGCAGGGTTTTGTTAACTTTCACTTTTTGCTTCAACTTTTCCAACTCCGTATCCATAACAAAAGGACTGATACATTCCTGATACAATCAGTGAGCTTAAAAAATCCCTTTCTTCCCGGTCCAGCCCTCTGTCCATAATTTGCATAAATTCTCTTGTCTTACTCTCTGCAACAAGTTTCATAGCTTCCCTGGTACCGGGATATTCATGTTCTAGCTTGCACTTGGCCTGCCTTAAATACTCCCTTAAAATTTTCTCTAACTCACTTCTTTTATATAGTTTTTTATTTTTACCCAACTTTCTATCCTCCGTAAAGTTCTCTATTTATTGATACACCTGTAATTATTTCCACTTTTTCTACGGAAGATACCTTGTTTTTGTAGAAGTTACCATGCTTTTGTATGTTTTTTCATAGTATTTATCTGTTTTCCCCATAACCTTCTTTGGCTGCCAGTATAATTTCCACCTCTTTTGTCTCACCCTTGCTGTCATATATTACTGTCACTTTATCTCCAGGATCTTTAGAGTATATATAACTTCTTAATTCCATCATTGTATCAATTTCCCTTCCGTCAATATGGGTTATTATATCCCCTGTCCGTATCCCGCTTCTGTATGCAGGTCCGTTTTCATCTATATTGGCAACATATATCCCATGTTCTAAATCTATATTGCCGTCTAAATATTTTATCACTTCCCTGTCGTAGGCAAAAACCCCTATATAGGGCTCTATAAACTCACCGAAACTAACATATCTCTTAATAATGGGTTTTGCCACGTTTATGGGTATTGCAAACCCCATTCCCTCTGCACTGGCTACTTTTATTGTATTTATTCCTATAACCTCCCCTTTGGAATTTAACAAGGGTCCCCCACTGTTACCGGGGTTTATGCTGGCATCAGTCTGGATTAAATCCTCCATATAACTTGTTCCAAGGTCGGTGGTTATTTCAATGGTACGGTTTAATGCACTTATAATCCCTGATGTCACCGTTGTTTGAAATTGAAGTCCTAAAGGGTTTCCTATCGCTATGGCAGGTTCCCCCACCTTGAGCTTGCTTGCGTCCCCCAAAGGTACAGCCACGAGATCCGGGGCTTCTATTTTCACTATTGCCAGATCCAGTACTGGTTCACACCACACAGACACCCCTTCAATATTTCTTCCATCGGCCAGGGATACTATAATTTTTTTGTTTCTGCCTCCGACTACATGGTGATTTGTAAGAATATACCCTTCAGGGCTGACAATTACCCCGGAGCCTATTCCCCATTTCTGGGAAGCCCCTGTATCAAACAGGGCGTTGCTGTCAACTTTTAAAACCGATATCCCAACTACCCCCGGAGATGCATTTCTTGCAACATCTGCAACAAAATTGTTATCCTCTGAATATCCCACCTGAATATTCCTTGGAGGATTATCAGGATTCTCATCCATTTGAGTATTTTGTTTTTGTAAAGAAAAATCAGGATTTTTAGATACATTGTTTTTCGATATATAACTTGTAAGCCCAAAAATCATAACTAAGGCTATTGCTAAAGTTGTGAAAACCACCGTCAGCAATATCCTTGTAAAATTTTTGAATCTTTCTTTGCCATCACTAAACATAAAATCATCCTTTTAGGTTTTTATTTTTATTATCTCAATGAAAACCTAAAAGAATTCAACCTTAAAAAACACTATTTTGGGGATAATTCTCAATATGAATTTAATATATGTTTTAATAAGTCTTAATAAATATTAATCAAATAAGTCTAAATAAATATTATTAAAATATTATTAAGTACTATTAAATCTTAATAAATTTTAATTTTCTGTATCTTGGTTTTGTTTAGATTGTATAATTTTTTTTACGCTTTTTTCAAATTTTATCCTCGGAAGCATTACCTGGTGCCCGCAGCCTAAACATTTAATTTTAATATCTATCCCTAGCCTTGTAATTTCCCACTGTTTATTTCCACAAGGATGCTGCTTTTTTAACTCTACAATATCCCCTATGTAAAATTTAGGAACTGACATGATACCCCTCCCATAAAGTATACTAATTAGCATATCTTATTTCATTATTTAAAGCATATTTATATGTATATAAAAGTATATTTCTAAGTATATATAATTACCCTTTTTCTTTCAACGGTAAACAAGCATTGCAACTTAAGCTACAATATGGTATATTGTTAGAAGTTATTTTAATAACAAACTATTTGAAAAGGATACTTTGCACTTATTTTAAAATTTAAATATAAGTAAAGTACTATTAAAAGTGCTGTGTGGAGGATTTAAAATGGAAAAATTAATACCTTATGCTATTATTACTTTTATTTCAGCAATTCCTCTGATTGAGCAAAGGGGATCTATACCTATAGGAATTTTGCTTTTTAATTTAAACCCCGCTTTAGTTTTTTTAACTTGCCTTTTTGGAAGTTTAATACCTGCACCTATAATTCTTTTGTTATTTAATCCTATATTTAATTGGCTGAAAAAATTTAAGTTTTTAAACTGGTTTACAGGCTTTATAGAAAACAGACTTCAGAAAAACACACCTAAAATTGAAAAATATAAAGAAATTGGTCTTATTATATTTATTGGTATACCCCTTCCTACAACAGGTGTATGGACAGGATCAGCAGTGGCTGCTGTTTTAGGTCTTGATATGAAAAAGTCTCTTTTTTGTGCTTTATTAGGAGCCTTAATTTCAGCAATCATTCTCACAGTGCTGTCTTTCTTTGCTCCGGCAATACTAGGAAGTATAGGTATAGATATAGAAAATTTAGGGGATAAAATACGCTGGCTTTCTGAAAGCTCACTTAATTTTGTAGTTTAATTTCATAGTTTAATTCCATAGTTTAATTTCGTGGTTAATAATTTATTCTTTAGTGTGATAATTTATTATTCTTAGTGTAATAATTTAAATTTCATGAACAAAAACAGTACCACCTTAATATGCTATATAATAGCTAATATTTTGAAGGTGGTACTAAATGGAGACTTTAAGACTTGGGTCAACAGGACCAAATGTAAAACTTATTCAAAGCCTTTTAATAAAACTGGGATATTCACCCGGTCAAATAGACGGTGTCTATGGTTCCCAAACCCAAAGAGCGGTTATTGATTTTCAAAGGGATAACGGTCTTACCCCCGATGGTATTGTGAGGGAAAGAACGTGGAATGTGTTTTTAAAGTTTTTAAGAGGATACGATATTTATACCGTCAGGTCAGGGGATACCCTTTACAATATCGCCGGAAGGTACAATACCACGCTAAATACAATTATAACTGCAAACCCGGGGATAAACCCAAACCTTATATATCCCGGACAGCAGATAGTTGTCCCCTATAACATAGAAGTGGTTTTTACCGACATTGATTATACATATGAGATACTGGAAAGAGACATAGAAGGCCTGAAAGCTAGGTATCCTTTTCTGGAAACAGGCTCCATTGGCACAAGTGTTTTAGGTAAAAACCTATACTATTTAAAATTGGGAAACGGACCTAATGAAGTCTTTTACAACAGTGCACACCACTCCCTTGAATGGATTACCAGCCCGCTGGTTATGAAATTTGCCGAAAACTTTCTAAAGGCATACTCTGAAGGCGGTCAGATAAGGGGATATGATATAGCTGATATATGGAATAGGAGCAGCATATATATCGTCCCTATGGTAAATCCTGACGGAGTAGATCTGGTATTAAAAGGTCTTGATCCTTCATATCCTTTTTATGAACAGCTTCTTGCCTGGAATACCACCGGAAGGCCTTTTTCAGAAGTTTGGAATGCCAACATCCGTGGCGTTGATTTAAATAGAAATTATCCCGCCAGATGGGAACTGGGAAAAGCCCAGGAAGAAGAACTTGGCGTATACGGACCGGGACCTACAAGGTACGGCGGTCCATACCCTCTGTCAGAACCTGAGACAACGGCTATTGCAAATTTCACCAACCGGCGGGATTTCAGTCTGGTTATTTCATATCATTCACAAGGAAGGGTTATTTTCTGGTCTTTTTTGGACCTGGCTCCACCTGAATCTTTAGAAATTGCAAATCTCTTTGCAAGAGCCAGCGGTTATGAAGTTGCTGATGTTCCCCCTGAAGCTGCTTTTGCAGGCTATAAAGATTGGTTTATACAAGAATACCGCCGGCCAGGCTTTACAATTGAAGTGGGCTTAGGCAGAAATCCCCTTCCAATACAACAGTTCGATACAATATACAGAAACAATGAGGAAATCATGCTCTTAGCCCCATTGTTATAACAAAGGATATAACAGTTATAACATTGTTATATCCCCCTTAATGCATTAATTTTATAAAGGCTGCAGCTTGTATACTGATATGCTGCAGCCGTTTTTTTATTTTTCACAACTTACTACGTCCTAACTTGCTGCGCCTGGCAATCTGTTTAATAACTCCGGTTGATAATGCTGGCTAAGTTAAAGTTCCCCTTGCTTCTCTTAACTTTATCTATCGTCCTCATAATGTATTTATGAAGTTTTTCTTCAAAAATTTCTACCGTAGTTTCATTATTTTCTATCATGGCAAGACCTTTTTCCCAACTGGCAGTAAAGGAAGGGTTTAAAAGCTCCTTAGCAGTCCTTCTCACCACCTCAACTATTGCCTCCCCTTTCACTGTAGGGGTGACAACCTGGGTTTTAGGGTTTATATTTATATATCCTATGTCTTTTAGTTTCTTTATTATCCCCGCCCTTGTGGCTGAAGTTCCTATACCGGAAGTTTTTATTTGTTCCCTCAGTTCCTCATCTTCAATAAATTTCCCTGCCTTTTCCATTGTTATTATAAGGGAACCGTCTGTATAGCGGGAAGGGGGCTTTGTCTCCTTCTCATCCAAATCAAATGCCTCCACCTTGCAATTTTCATTTTTCTTTAAAAGGTGAATGGGTACATTTGTAGCGTCATCCTCTTTAGAGGATGTAACCTCATATACTTCTTTCCATCCCGGGTCTTCTAATGTCTTTGCGTTTGATACAAAAACTTCCTCATCAATATGCGTCTCAACCCTCACTGTATTGTAAACTGCCGGTGGATAAAAAATTGCCAAAAACCTTTTTACAATTAAATCATATATTTTTTTAGAATTGCTGTCCATCTTGTCCATATCAGCGGTAACATAAGTGGGTATAATTGCATAGTGGTCCGTTACCTTTTTATCATCAACAAACCTCTTTGTAGTCTTTTTTACCCTAAGCTCCCCAAATTCTTTAATTCTTGAAACATTTTCCTTGTAATCGGGATTCTTAAAAAGCCCGTTTAATACCTTCGGCACTTCTGCCAGTACATCTGTAGAAATCACCCTGCAGTCTGTCCTGGGATAGGTTATTAGCTTTCTCTCATAGAGCTTTTGGGCAATTTCAAGGGTTTTTTCCACCGGAAGTTTAAATTTTTTATTTGCTTCCGACTGAAGCTCTGCAAGGTTAAAAAGAAGGGGCGGCTGCTCTCTCTTTTTTTTGATATCAACTTTTTTAATTTGTGCCACCTTACCCTTTAGCCTTTCAATAACCTCTTCTGCCTCTTTTTTTTCAATGTATTTTTCCTCATCATCCTTGTCTTTCTTTTGGGGCTGCCACTTTCCCTTATACTCAAGATTGCTTTTTCCGGATAAAAAACTTGCAGTTATTCCATAATGTTTTTTGGGCACAAAATTTCTTATTTCCTGTTCCCTGTCCACAACAAGACCCAAAACACATGTCATAACCCTTCCAACGGCAATAACCGAGGACTTTTCCTCCTTTACTACATTTGATACCGTCCTTCCGTACATGCATGTATAAATCCTGCTAAAATTCATACCAAAAAGCCAGTCTTCCTTTGCCCTGCAGTATGCAGCATCAGAAAGGGAATTGTATTCATTTATGTCCTTTGCATTTTTAATTCCCTCCCTGATTGCTTCTTCTGTCTGGGAAGAAATCCACACCCTCTTTGCAGGCTTGGCAGAACCACTGTGTTCATACACAAGCCTGTAGATATACTCACCTTCACGCCCGCTATCGGTACATGCGTATATTAAATCAATATCTTCCCTTGTCATCAATGCCTTTATGGTCTCAAACTGTTTCTTTACACCATCATTATCAATGACAACATACTTATACTCTTTAGGAATTATGGGAAGGTGCTCTATTCTCCACTGTTTGTATATGGGATCATATTCGTCGGGAAGAGCCAATGTAATAAGATGACCAAAACACCAGGTCACTACAGAATCATCCGACTCTGCAAAACCTCTTTTCCTGTCCCGGGGTGTTATCTTTATGCCAAGGACTTCTGCAAAACTTGATGCCACAGAAGGTTTTTCCGTTATATATAAACTTTTACCCAAAGCTTCCTCCTTGATTGCCTTTCTTTTTATTTATTTTACAACAACCCCTATAGAAAGACAAGGCAAAAGCACATACCGTTACACAACAGTCAATCGTCCCCTTGTTTTTATTCCCCCTATACCAGCGCTTCCTGAAATAATAATACTTGCCACTTCTTCAGGAGTTACATAATTCCTTCTGTCTGTAAGAGCCACTTTTTCCGATAATAATGCAGGGTCTAGTGCATTAATATTTATCCTGCCGGGTGAACTTGCAAAATTTGCCCCTGCCTCCATTATCGCCTCAAAATAAGACTGGCAAGCTCCTGCAAATATACATAATTTATCAGGATCCTTTTGATACCGCCTTGCTTCTTTAACACTTTGAACATAATATTTTGAATTTCTGTAATTCTCAATATTGTTCAAATTGCTTTTTCCCTTTTTTATACCGTCATGCCCTGTTATAACAAGTATATCCGGCTTTACCCGCATCAAAGCCTGTCTTATTATGCCTGGTTGGTTTTTCTCAGCCACAACATATCCCTTACTCTTTATACCGGCTTCCTTGTACAGCTTGGTACACATATTCAAAAACCTGCTGCTTGAATCAATGTGCAAAATTGTTCCCGGTATTTTTCTCAAACGGTATATTCCAAATATTCTTCCTAAATAGTTTCTGCTTACATGAGCTTTTGTTAAAGCATTTTTCCTTGCTCTCATAAGCTCCGCTCTTAAGTTTAATTCCACATTCCGAACATCTTCTTTTAACAGGTCTTCCTCATGGGCATCCGCTTCTATTCTGTAAAACACCCCTTTTAAAACATATTCTGTATTACGTAATTCATCTTGCCTTATCCCGGCTACTGTAAAATATATATCTTTTCCATAAGATTTTCTAACTACTATATCCCCTATGTCAAATTTTGCCATGAACATCTCTCCAAAATAAATTTACATACTGCATAATATGCAAATGAATAATTAAATGGGAACACATTATGACGACTTTTGTTTTGAATTTTTATATTTTAAAAAAATGTTTACGGTATGAACTATTGGGTATAAACATTATGAAGGAAGAGAATTTTTATTTTTTTTGAAAGGAGCTGTCAATATGAGATCTAAAATAGCATTTTTCAGATGTGAAGTCTGTGGGAACCTTGTAGAGCTTATAAATAATGGTGGAGGAGAACTTGTATGCTGTGGCAAACCCATGGTAAAACTTGACCCGAATACCTTTGATGCTTCCACTGAAAAACACGTTCCCGCTGCTGAAAGAAAAGACGGAAAAATTTACGTTACAGTTGGCTCAGTAGAACATCCAATGACAGAAGAGCATTATATAGAGTGGATTGCCGTTGTATCTGATGATGGAATTGAAAGAATAGAACTTTCACCTGGAAATGAACCAAAAGCTGTTTTCCGTGACAGAAACAATGTAGATGTTTATGCTTACTGCAATCTTCACGGACTCTGGAAATCCAGTTTGGAATAGGGTTTGTTCTAAAAAGGTGAAATCCCTTGTTATTTACTTTATAAATAAGGGCTGTCTAAAAAGATTTAACACTTTTTAGACAGCCCTTATTCACATTTTAAAATCTACTTAAACACATTATTAATTTCTCCTAACCAGGTATATATGTGGAACCGGAGGTGCCTCCATGCCATGTCCTAAATAAAATCCCGGATGTGGCGGCTGATTATAAGCTACATTTTGCCATGCAATGCTCAGCCTGTAAATGGGGTCGTGCATAAGCGTGTATATCCTTTGGTCTGTTAGATGCGTAGTTGTGTATATTCTAAGGGCATTGTCATTATTTGTTCTAAATATTACTTCTTCCCTCCAGTCACCTAATATGTCTGCACTTAAACCCGGGGTTGATTTTGTTCCGTTATTGGAGGAACATCCAACTGCAGTGAATATATTGTAAGTCCTGTTGTTATTCCAATCCCACTTATCTATTCTGTTGCTGTCCAACAGCTCTCTCAAAAGGTCCCCATCCCACCATATTGCAAAGTTTGTAGATGAAGGAGTAGCGGTGGTAATTCTCTGACCTCTTGAGTTATAAAGGCCTCCGGATGTACTGCTCCAAAACTGGTAACCAATATGCCTAGGGTCAATATTTGCTGCAAGTCCCCTTCCTGTATCACCTGTGCCTATTGAAAATATCAACTGTCCTGTACGGGCATCCCTGACAGTGGCTCCATATTGGGGTGGGTTTTCGTGAATCTGGTAGTACTCCAGCCCCGGTCTGTCAGGTATTAAGTCAGACAAATGACCTGCATCCCCATGTCCCCATCCTGTTGTATAAAGTCCTTTTCCGTCGTGATCCACTGCCATTGCACCATAAATAATTTCATCGCAGCCATCCCCGTCAACATCACCTACACTGAGATTGTGATTTCCCTGACCGGTATAGCCATTTCCTGCGGTATTGCTGTCAAATGTCCAAAGGTGGGTAAGCTTTCCGTCACGCCAGTTAAATGCTGCTAAAACAGTTCTGGTGTAGTAACCACGGCACATTACAATGCTTGGTCTTTCACCGTCAAGATATGCAACTGCTGCAAGGAAGCGGTCACATCTGTTTCCGTAGTTATCCCCCCAGTCTGTAACCCTTCCCCTTGGAGGTATGTAATTGATGGTTTCAAGAGCGGCTCCCGTCAAACCATCAAAAACAGTTAAATACTCAGGACCGTCCAAAACAAATCCTTCCCCGTTGCGGTAATCTGCATAAGGATTGCCTATTACATTGCCCCTTCCGTCCCTTGTGCCGTCACCTGTCTTCATTACAACTTCAGCTCTTCCGTCGCCGTCAAAATCATATACAAGAAATTGGGTGTAGTGGGCACCGGCACGGATATTTCTGCCTAAATCTATTCTCCAAAGGTGGGTACCATTAAGCTTATATGCGTCAATTATAACATTTCCTGTATGACCTGCCTGTGAATTGTCCTTTGCGTTTGACGGCTCCCATTTTAAAACCAGTTCATATTCACCATCACCGTCAAGGTCACCCACACTTATGTCATTAGGACTGTATGTATATGAAGAACCTCCTACACTTCCGCCGGCGGGTCGGTTTAACGGAATCTCCAGATAATTTTGATTCCATACACTTACAGTTTTTGATTTTTCCATTTCCCTGCCTTCTATAACCGGGCAAATGTAGTATTTTGAATTGCTGCTGCCAGATCTGTCCAGATAATTGGTGCTTGATGTAATTGGATTGGAGTTTATTTTTGTTCCATCCCTGTATATATTAAATGCAATATTTTGTGGATCAGTACCAAATAAGCGCCAGCTTATAAATACCCCATTGTCAGTTCTTACTGCAACCAGTCCACGGTCTAAGTATTCCATCTGTCTTCCTGAACCTGGCTCAGGTGTCGGCGGTGGAGGTGGAGGAGATGGTAATTCTATATCTCCGGTAGCTATAGCCAGATAAATAAGTGAATAGCTTGTGCCGTCATTTGAGTTTATTCCTAAATTAACTCTTTCTCCGGCAG
The DNA here is from genome assembly GCF_002844395.1 of Acetivibrio saccincola. NCBI lineage: Bacteria > Bacillati > Bacillota > Clostridia > Acetivibrionales > Acetivibrionaceae > Acetivibrio > Acetivibrio saccincola. Next base: position 3,435,350 of record NZ_CP025197.1, read on the forward strand.
ATACCTTTTTACAATAAACTGTCATGGTCCTTTCCACAGTATCTGACTCTCTAACCTTTATAGAAAGACCGGTTTTTTCGTATTCTAACAACCATTGAGGTTTAACCAAAACCCTGTCAGAATGGGCTATAAATACATAACCGTCTGTTTCAACTTCAAAAGATGCATAATTATCTAAGGACGTGTTGGCTCTTGAATTCATGGCCGGCTGAATCCAATCTGCCCCTGCCAGCTCCTGAGGCACGTATGATATTGTGTACTCCCTGTCGCCAAATGCTTTTTGTCCGGCACTTAAATTGTTCATGATTTTCCAATTATTCCTGTTTTCCGCATCGTAAACAGTTAAATTTTTAATTGACTGCCTGCCTGGCTGAGGATTTGTATTTCCTTCAACCGGAAACTTATCTATTATTTCTAAAAGATAACGTCCCATAAAAACCGCATCGGCAGAATTAACCGTTCCATCACCGTTTAAATCCGCCCTTATCAGTCCATCTTGTGTAGGGAATGTCTTTGTCACTTCTAAAACATATCTTTGAAGAAGGGAGTAATCTATAGTGTTAACTTCCCCGTCACCGTTTAAATCCCCATATATTCTTTGGGAGTTTTTGTTATGGGAATCGTTATTGCCTCCTGAAGGCACAGGGGTATTTTCGTTGTAGCCAAAACCCTCCAGGGCAATGGTGGGTCTGCCGTCACTGTTCCATGCACCTTTCCTGTAGCCGGCATTTTTTAAGATATCCAATATATCTCTTTTATTGCCGTTTTTGTCATACCACACATAGCCCTGTGCTTCCATTCCGGGTACCCAGCTTATGTCCGCCCCTTTTGCAAAGGAAGCCGCTTTTACGGGTGCAGGGCTAAAGTAGCTTGTCACCCCAATTAACAAAGCCATACATAAAATCATTGCTAACCATTGCGAAATACTTTTTTTTAACATACATTACCCTCCCAAAATAAAATTTATATTAAAATCAATAAGTGTCATTTGAAAAATGCAAACCATGGCATGCTGTGGCAATTTGTATCATCTATACTACAAGACGAAACATTGTTATATGAATAAATTTTTCAGGAATTAAAAATAAAGCATATTTTAAAAAACGGATACTGCATGGATATCGTAGAACTTAGCATATTCAGATACTGTCTCAAAATTGCAGGACATAGTAATATTGTAGGACATAGTAATTATGTATAAATAGAATTTTAAATTTATAACATAACCGATATTTAAATGTAAGATAATTATACCATATTTCAATATCAACTGCATTAGTATGGCAAAAATTTCTTTTGTTTTTATCTTCATAAAATAAGAAACATAATTCGAAAATAATATCCCTTTGTATAAAATTCTTATATGTCGACAAACTATTATCAAATAATACATAACGAAAAGAGATTATAGAATATGAATATAACCTGTCGGCGCCATAATCGTCGGTCGTGCAAATACACGAACATCAACCAATATACGGACTTATTTGATCTTCAGCTATGAAGAGGACAATTCGGTCAGTTACATTGCTTTCGAGGCTACAAATTCACCCTTTAGGGCAAGTAAATTTGCCAAGGAATTTAATGCCGAAGGAAAAACGGAAAAAAAGATAGAGTTATAAATAAAGATGGTTGGTGTATTATGCATCTTTGTATCTCCTCCACAGGAAATACAGCATTTATAGCTTCTTTCAGTCCTGTAAGCCAATCCACAGCTTTATTATTTTATTAATACCACTCTTGCAGGGGCACCGTCAGCATTTAGGATATTTAAGGGAAGAGCATACATCATATAGTCTCCCTCTTCTATTTCTTTAAGCCTCAAGCCTTCTATAATAATTGCCCCGCTTCCAATTATAGTATTATGTGTAGGATGTCCTCCCTGGTCTCTTTCTATGCCCAATGCATCAATTCCCACACCTTTTACATTTAAACCTGCCAGGTATTCTGCACCACTTTTTTCAAGAAAAACAAATCCGTCTCCAAAATCATCGGTATAAGAATTGTCTGTTTTTAAAAGAACAAAGCTGCCCCTTTCAATTTCCTTTTTTCTAAGATCAGCCTCTGTAATCTTTTCCAGTCCTGTCATGTCCAGCACCCTGCATTTTGTTATAAGCCTTTGGATATCTATACTCTCCACAGCACTTCCGTCTTTAAAAACATGTAAGGGGGCATCTATATGAGTACCTGTATGAAGGTTCATGGTTATTTCCGATTCATTAATGCCATCCTCTTCAAAATTTCTAACCCTTTTTACAGACGGTCTTTTGGATTCACGGTTTTTATAAACCGTCATATTTTCATGTATTGCCATAGAGACGTCAAATATCTTCATGAAATCTCCTCCCTTTGTCTAAAACCCTTCTTATATTTCTAAAGGTTTTTATATTTTTAAAGGTTTTTAAAAAGTTTTTTTATTTTAATGCTTTATTTTAAACTCTTTAATTTTAATTCTTTTATCCCAACAAAGATCTGTTTTTGTTAAATAAAAGTGTCCCACCATATTCTGCCATCCCTTTCTAAAAGCTCTGCAGCTTCCACAGGACCTTTAGAACCTGCCGCATAGTTTGGAAAGTTAGGCTCTATTCCCTCAAAGGATTCACTAATGCTCTTTTCAAACTTCCAGGAACATTCCAATTCATCCCACCTGGTAAAAATAGAGGAGTTATTTCTTATTGCCTCCAGTATAATTTGTTCATAGGCTTCCGGGGAATTATAATCCGCTCTGCAGGAATGACAGTAATCCGCTTTTACAGGTTCTATTAAGTCAATTCCCGGGCTTTTTGCATTTATCTGAAAAAACACACCTTCCTCCGGCTGAATTTTTATCACCAAAAGGTTAGGTTTCCCATTATTTAAATTTTTATAAAAATTTATCCCGGGAAGCTTTTTAAACTGGACAATTATCCGGGTTGTTTTTTTATCAAGTCTTTTTCCCGTCTTAACATAAAACGGCACCCCTGCCCACCTGAAATTATCCACATTTATTTTAAGGGCAATAAATGTGTCTGTATTTGAATTTTCAGAAACCCTCTCCTCTTCCCTATATGCCGGAACTTCCACACCACCTATAATTCCTCTTCCATACTGCCCCCTAACAATATTCTTTTGTGCACTTTCTTTGTCAAATAATCTTAATGATTTTAACACCTTAACTTTTTCGTTTCTTATGGATTCCGGCTCCAAATCCACAGGGGGCTCCATAGCTATAAGGGCAAGCATTTGAAGAATGTGGTTTTGAAGCATGTCTTTAACAACTCCTGTGCTGTCATAATACCCACCCCTGTTTTCCACACCTATTGTTTCAGTTGATATAATCTGGATATTGTCAATATAATGGTGATTCCACAAAGGCTCAAAAATGGAATTGCCAAATCTTATAGAAAGAATATTTTGTATCATTTCTTTTCCAAGGTAGTGGTCTACCCTGAATATCTTTTTCTCAGGAATTATTTTTGTTATGGCCGCATTTAGCTTTCCGGCGCTTTCAAGACTAAAACCAAAGGGTTTTTCAATCATAATTCTCTGAAAACCCGTATCCCTTTCAATAAGATTGTATTTTTTAAGGTTTTTAATGATAATTTCAAAAAGCCCGGGTGCCACTGCCAGATAAAAAATCCTGTCGTGGCAGTTTTCTAAAATTTTAGCCAAATCATTGTATCCTCTTTCTTCATCTTCGAAATCAAACCTGCAGTAATTAATTTTTTCAGCAAATGCTTCCCAGTCATCCTTTTTTACTTTATGCCTTGAATAAGCTTTTACAAACTCCAAAAGTTCTTCTTTAAATTCTATTACATCTTTATTTCTTCTCCCTACCAAAACAATGGAAATTTCATCTGAAATTCTTTTTTCTTTTACAAGGGAAAACAGAGCCGGAATAAGCTTTCTTTTGGTTAAATCACCTGTCCCGCCAAATATAGCAAAAGCCAGCGGAGTATTATGATAAAATCCACTCTTCATGTCAATCCCCCATTATTTTTAGTCGCTAAATTTGTCGCTAAATTTATCATTGACTTATTGTTTTAAGTTATTATCTTTGACCTACTGTCTTTGACATATTATTAATTTATTATTTTTGACTTATTATCCTTACCTACTGTCTTTGACATATTATTAATTTATTATTTTTGACTTATCATCTTGACCTACTGTCTTTGACATATTACTTCTTAGTTACTGAATGGCCTCCAAATTCATTTCTCAAACCTGCAACAATTTTGTTGGAAAAAGAATCTTCCGTTTCAGAGCTAAATCTTGTAAACTGGGAAAGAGCGGTTACAGGTGCCGGCACTCCAAGGTCCAGTGCCTCATGAAGAGCCCATATGGTCTCACCTGATGATTTAATTTTTCCTTTAATGGAGTCTAAAGAAGGTTCTTTTAAAAGAAGTTGATGTGTCAGCTCCATCAGCCAGCTTCTGATGACGGAACCGTGGTTCCAAACCCTTGATATATCCACCAGATCAAGTTCAAAGGGTGCTTTTTTTAAAATTTCAAAACCTTCCCCGATTGCCTGCATCATACCGTATTCAATGGCATTGTGAATCATTTTGACATAGTGGCCGGAACCTGTTTTGCCGGTGTGGATATACCCGTTATTAACAGAAATATCTTTTATTAAAGGTTCAATAATTTCAAACACTTCCTTTTCTGCACCAACCATGGCACATATTCCGTTTCTGGCTCCCTCCAGTCCGCCGCTTGTGCCTATATCCACAAAATCTATCCCTTTTTTTTGTAATAGTTCAAACCTTCTTAAAGTGTCTTTATAATGGGAGTTACCGCCGTCTATGACAATATCGCCTTTATTTAATAGGTCATAAAGACAGTTTACAGTCTCTTCTACGGCATCCCCTGCAGGAACCATAATCCATACAATTTTTCTCTCCGGCAGCAGGCTAACAAGCTGTTTTAAGTCTAAAGCTCCTTCTATCCCATGTTTCTGAATTTCCTTTACTGATTCAGAACATTTGTCATATGCAGCCACCTGGTGCCCTTTGTCTTTTATGTTTAATGCAAGGTTATATCCCATCTTTCCTATTCCAACCAAACCGATTTTCATTAAAACAGCACCTCCCTTTACAAATCTAATTACCCATTAGATTTGTAAATAAACATTTGAATAGTTTTAAACTTTAACTATTTTTAAATTAATTGGGCGTATAAACAACTTGCATAGAATACCAAAGCTAATAACTAACAAAGCTTAAAACGCCACCTGCTATTACAACTTTGTTTTTTGATGTTTTTAATGATAGGGCTGCATAAGCTATTCCTAGTATACTTAGTATTATAAGAGAAAAAGAAGGTATGTTTACAACTCCCATAAAAAGATCTGTCAAGCTTTTCATTTTCTAACGTCTCATTGTTTAATTTCTTTGCCGTAATAAATACATTACCAAACACCGATAAACCCACTGAAAAGCCAAATGAATTTAAAAAACTCTTTAAAATATTTATTTTATGATGTCCAATATTTGCAACAATTAATTCTAATAATAATCCTCCTAAAAATATGATTATAAAGGATTTTAATCCTAAAATTATTCTATTCTTTATTGTATTATTCACTCAATCCCCTCTTTGACATAATTCTGCAGTTTCTTGGTACTCACTATTAAAACTTCAATAATAAATAATATCTATAAAAAATAAATAATAACTACAAACCAACTGTTAAAAATGCCCAAATTTATTATCGTGAAAAAACATCAGCCGGAATAATGTGCCCACAATAAATACATGTTGAGGAGCCTTTCTTCATCTTCTTGTTGCATTTTGGACAAGCTACCGGAGGCTCCGGCTTTACCCTCCCATCTAATACCCCGTCTCTTAGGTCTATCTCCCTTACTTTTTTAACCAAATCTTCATCGGTAAGCCCGGTTTTCTCTTTTAAAAGTTCCCATATAGCCTCTGATATTATCATCTGTCTTTCAATAGGATCTCTCCCCGGATTTATTGCATTTTTCATAAAATCATCCATTGTTCCTAACCCCCTATATGTTTTATATTGCTAAAATAATTATATCACTAATCTGTTTAAAATACTTCTGTTTTTAGAAAAAAAGACCACATAAAACTAAACTGTGTAACCTAATTAATGTAGAAAGTTTAAGCTTATTAAGCAATTTTCTAAACATTACTTATAATCTGATAACAGCGTCTTTATATTGTCATCAGTAAAATCATACCGGTAACCCCTACCTTACCGTTTCGTTTATTAACTGCAGCTAAAAATCTTTTTCTGCAGCAGCTTTATGGTCAACAAAATAAAAAATAACCTGATTGTTGCCGGAATTGTAAGCCGATTCACTATAAATTATTTTATTGACGGTGTAACCTCTTTCAGTGAATTTTACCATTCCAACCCCATAATCTGCTGCACCGTTTTCTATAAATACCTGTTTAATACAATTCTTTCTTCTACTCCATTTTGGTAAACAAAAATCAATTTCCTCCTGTGAAAAGCAGGTTTTGCTATATGAATAATACGATGGTGATTAGGACAAACAATAAGCTGATTTTCAGCATTATTATTTAGAGATTCGACAAAAGGGTCTATATGGTGGGATTCTACAATATTAACTCCATATTTTACACTGATATTCTCTCCGCATATCTGACAGCGGTAATTATAAAGAAGTTTCAAGGTTTCCCCTATAGCCCTGTTAAGTTTACGGATTTTTACTATTTGGTTAACTTCATTAATGGCAGCATTAGGATCAACAATGTTGTAGTTTATGTCGGCTTCATATTTCTGCTCATCTTCACGGGCTATTGTTTCTTTTATTACTCTTGTATCATCCTGTGTAATGCATTCAAGAAGATACGTATCCGGATACTCTGTTGTATACATAATCAGGTATTCTTTTTGTTCTTCAGGTATTTTGATATATTTTCTGCGTGAATTTTCAGGCAAATTATTTCTTTGTTCTAATATATACCTGTAACTTGCAGCAAAAATTTCCTTAAGCCTTTCAGCAATCCCGCTTCGAGGATTATACCTTATTTGCAGGATATCCTTTCTGTTGGGATATTTTTTCTCATTAAATTTTTGGTTTACAAGCTCTGCTCTATAAGTTTTCCCTTCTAATACAAGATATATATCTGTGGACTTACCTCTTGGTAAAAATTTGTTTACAGCATTATGAAAAACTACCTGTATAGTTACAGGGATGGTTAACCCCTGATGCAGCAGCGACCAATCCACTTCTTTTTTGTACACATAATAGTTGTTATCAAGCATATTCCCATTCCCTTTATTGCTATTATTCTATTTTATATTATCACATATTTGTTTAATAATTGTATGCAAAATTCATTTTTGTTTGTCTGAAAGCCCTTAATACACGTAAATGCTATTAATAAATTGTAGTTTTGTAGTATATAAACTAGCTTATGTGCAACTTTCTCCTAAATACCATCTCTCTGAAACAACCCGACTGGCAGATCATGCAGTTAAAATGGCTCCGGTAAAATATAATTTGTAAAAGTCAAAGAATTTACAAAATATAAATATGAAAAATTGCCCCTATATACTCACAATGCTGACAAGTGTAAAAAGATACTTCCACAACTGTAAAATTTAAATAAAATAATTGTTGAAATAATTAAAAACAGAACATCAAACCCAGCATAAAATTATTTACACTCCCTCCTTACCATCTCAATTAAATCCTCTACTTTTTCTTTAATTACATCCCTTGTCCCCCTGTAATCCTCTATTGTTCCCCCTGACGGGTCACTAATCCCCCAATCTTCTCTATATCTGCACGGCACATGAGGACATTTTACATTACAGCCCATGGTTATTAATATATCTATTTCCGTCGGAATATCACTTAATAACTTCGGATAATGGCCGCTCATGTCCACCCCTGCTTCCTCCATTACCTTAATTGCCAAAGGTTTTACTTCAGGATAACTTTCAGTACCTGCTGAGTACACCTCAAATACTTCACTTCCTAATTTTTTAGCCCAACCTTCTGCCATTTGGGAACGGCAAGAGTTGTGAACACATACAAACGCAACCTTCTTTTTCATATGTTTTGTATTTTCCTCCCTATATTAACTACTAATTAAAGCAAGTTTTTGACCGTGAAATACTTTTATATTGAATGTACACCAAAAAATGCTACATAAGTATCAAAAGGTTCCCCATCCATCATTTCTAATATAGCATATTCAAACATTTTGTCTAATCCTAATTCCGGATTTTCTTTATACACCTCATAAATACCGTCAGGTATAATTTTCATCCAATCCGTAGGAAGAACGCCAGGAGTCCAAGGCTCCATTTCGACTCTATACCCATCTCTGCCTTGCAAATATTTAATTATTTCGTTTTTTTCAATAGCTTTAACAATAACTCCTTTTCCACCATTTCACTCACCTCCAATCAAAAGGATCGACTGTCCTGAATTCATCAGTATTTTGTTTTCTTAATTCTTCCTCACGTTTTAATCTTTCTTTATGTTTTAATAGTTCTTGTTCTCTAAACTTTCTATATCTCTCTTGCCTTCTTTTTTCAGATCGAAGATAATATAATAATGCTTCACATGCGTCACTTTCTTTGTCAAATGTATCAATTACATTATACCCTCCTCTTTCAAAAGACTGATATAACTGCCATTTTCCATCAACCAAACGTATTCCAAGTTCATTATGCCTCATAGGTCTATCACCTAAGTTATAATTGTAGAAAAAAGATTCCCAGCTCTCAACTTCTTTTCTGACTTTTTCCCTGTCTAGCATGTTCATGCCTCCTTACTTAAAATAATTCATTAATAAATCCTAAAGCTTCTAGAAATCTAAGTGGCAAAGGAAGCTACCATTGAGGGGCTGCTTCATCCTCCTTTTGCCCATTTAGCATTTCCAAATTCATCAACAAAGGATGAGCTCTTTATAACTAGTACATCCGGCAATACTACTCCATCGACTAATGCCTTCTCAAACAAAGTCGCTTTGGCGGTTACTTTATCGTAAACTGACATTGCACTGTCATCTATATTCTTTAACATTGACTTAATTTTTATATCATCCAGTCCGCTAAATGATAAACTTCTAATTGCATCAAGTGCATCATCCAGATGGGTTATCTCTTTAAGAGAATTGCCCATTTCAACAGCTTTAGCCACTTTCTCTGCCGATTCACGTCCGGTAATTCTGAAATTATCATAATCAGAGGGTTTAACACCAAAGTCATCAAGTTTCTTAATTAAATCCGGATCGATATTCTTGGAAATCGCCTCTATTGCATCATCCCCGCCCTCCGATATCACTTCTACTGTGTCATTCTTACAATCCAAATTCTTAAGCACCTTTAAAAAGTCCTTGGAATAATTGCATAAATCATCTCCAAGCCTAGCGTGAGTTTATCATAAAATTTAAATTTTTAAAACAATTCCTGCCGAAGCAATAGAAAGTGCAGAAGATGCCATATTGCAAAAAGAGGCAAGAATAAGCAAAAACGCATGGATCTTCGCCAAATCGGACTAGCTCTTGTTGTGACCAAAGACGATATGATTCCCCTGTTCCACCATTCCTATGAAGGGAACATGAACGATGCCAAAGTGTTCCGAAAAGTGATAGAGAAAATAAAGAACAGATTAGAAACAATTGGAGCAGACACAAAGAACCATACTATTGTTTTTGACCGTGGAAACAACTCAAAAAAGAATATAGAATTAGTAGAATCCCTTGGTATGAAATATGTAGGGGCTCTGATGCCCTTCCATCACAAAAGCTTGGTAGAGGAGGCATCCACAAGACTTGAGGAAACCGAGGTCAACAGAAAGACCATTATGGCTTATCGCACCTTTAAAAACATATGGGGTCGGGACATGACTGTTGTTGTCACTATTTCAGACAAGCTCAAGGAGGGACAAATTCGTGGGATACACACTTTATTGGCAAGCTGTGATGCAGCGATAAGCAAGATTAACCGGATACTTTCAAATCCCAACAGCTTAATCTAATAATTCCTGCTTTTAAATGAGGTCTGTGATCATATGAGGTAATCATTTTTTACATATAGCTTACCGCTTTCCACATTGACTATTCCACCGGACTGGATGAAATCTCCATTAATAATTAAATTACCTTCACCTAAATTAATTTCTCCTGAATTTTGTTTAAGTGTTCCATTCACTGTTAGAGTAAACCCATTTAAATATATTGTATTGTCACCTAATTCATAATCTTTATCAATTACAATATCTTCTTCCAAAACAAAATCTATAACCACACGCAATGGAGCACTTTTACCTGAGTGTCTGCCATTTTTATCAAATGCCTCTACAGTAAATATATTCTCTGAGAATATTTCCAATCCCTCAACTGTATAGCTTGTATCAGTAGTCGTGCCAACAAGTTCATTGTTATTATATATTTTATATCCTTCTATATCTACATCACTAATAGACTCTGTCCAGGATATAGTTGCTGAAGAATTAGTAGTTTTAATTAACTGGAGATTTGTAGGTTTTGATGGTCCAATAATATTTTCAACTGGAAACGCATCAATAATACCTAATATTTTTCTTGTAAATAGAGATGCATCTAAACTACTTATTCTGTCATCCCCGTTAACATCTGCATTTATTTTAGCTTCACTGTATGAAAAATCATTAATTATTTCTAGAATGTATCTTTGGAGCAAAACATAATCACTGGTATTAAACATTCCATCTCCGTTTAAATCCCCATACATCCTTTCAGATTGAGTCGTCACACTAGATGCTTTGTAAATAGCATCTGTCGTTTTAGAACTATTTTTTTTAAAATTATTTTTTGGATTATCAACATCTTTTGAATTGTTATTTTCTTTATATTCAAATCTTTCTTCTATTCTTTCCTCTACTTCTAATTTGCCTTCTAATGTCGATATTTCATTAACTTGAGTATCTTACTCATATTCTCCATCACTTAACGATACATACCCAGCTTGTACTTTAAAATTTAAAGTGCATAAAATCACTAAAATGATACAAAAAAATAACTTCTTCATTTGTTACTCCCCCCTTATATTTTTTTGTAATAATTACAAGCATTTTTAAAATATTTTACAACAGTTTTTAACTAAATGTAACATATAGTTACTATTTTTATAAATATAATTCACATTAACACTATATTTTAATTTTAAATAAAGTTGGCAGCTATCTCTTTTTTTAGATAACTGCCAACTCTCACAGGTTAAAACTAACCAATGCTTTTCATTAACAAAACATAGAATTATACATCATTATTTGTATTTAAGATTATAATCTAAGATTACAACTTTAATTTAGCCTACAACTTAAACTTACAAATTACACTAAAAACTACTCAACAGGAAACCCGTTTATAATTCCTAAAATATACCGCATAAGCAATTGGTAATCAACTGTATCTATCCTTCCGTCACCATTTAAATCCGCCGCTTTAATATCTGAAATTTCTTTTATCTCTAAAATATGCCTTGACATTACCGCTAAATCCATTGAGTTTATTTCCCCGTCATCATTTAAATCCCCATATATATAATCTTCTTCCTTTTCATCAATGGCATCAAGCAGGCTGAAAAATTCAACAGTGTAATTAATCTCGGCAGGTATGCTGGTATAAAGCTTACCGTCTATTATTTCAGGTTCAATATACTCCTTTATCCCTTTAATGCTTACATCAAATACATCATTTTTATTATACCCGCCAACATCTTTAGGTCTAAAGATAATACATTTCCTCATTCCATAATTCTCATCATTTACATTAAAAAGCCCGTATTTTTCAGTATTATCTCTGCTATTATTAAAAACCCATACTTTATTGTCACTTCTTCTTGTAAGGGTTACTTCAATATCATCTAAAGATGAAAGCCCATAATCCCCTCCAAGGTTAACTGACCAAGGGGTATCCTCATCAAAAAACTCTAAAGGCATATAATTTCTTGCAGGCCATGATATAAAATCAAAATGAATGGCCGGTCTTCTGCTTATATCAAATGTATATGTAGAATGAAAAATACCGCACTGACCAAATCCTATTTGCTGCATACCCGGATTTAATATCCATCTGCGGTGTCCCACTGTATTGATATTTGACTCACCTATAGAATCATGCATATATCCTATTATGCTGTCCATAATAGATGGATAACCAAAAGCAATATTAGCCCTTGAAGTTCCAATGTATGCAAGTTCATAAAATTCTTCCGGCATGTCAGCAGGTTTTTCCGGAAAATGAGTTAAGCCTTTTAAGCTTGCAAGTATTACCGCCCCGTGCTGGGCATAATTGTTGTATTCTTCATTTAAAGTAATATCAGCAGGAAGCCCCACCAGATAGCGCATAAAATTCACGCAGTTTAATGCTTCCTCTAAGTACTGGTTTTTTAATTTCCCTGCAACATATGGTGCTTCTGCCTTTGGCTCAATTTCATACCCGTCAAAAACAGCTACATTAAAGCGGAACGGGTTTTCTTGATATTTTTCAACTATATCACCAATGGTCCTGTCCTCTAGCATACTTTCTTTAGCATTTAAATAAACTGCATTAAAAAAAAGCATTGTGATTAAAACTACAAATAAAGATATCCTCTTTATTTTAGTTTTCACTATTATACCCCCCTTTTTTCTTCCATATAAAATACTTCTCTTTGAATTTTATCATAACCTGTAATTAAATTCAATATAACCAAAGTATTAACTAGGGGACTAACTAAGGTACTAACTAAAGCACTATACCCTATGGTAAGAATTAAATTTTAAAACATATCACACATTTTTAATCAAGTACTCAACCATATCCTTAAACCCTTCCGGATGCGGTGTTGTCACATAATCAGCCGCTTTTTTTACACTGTCCACGGCATTTCCCATTGCAATGCCAAAACCTGCATATTCAATCATGTCTATATCATTTTGCGCATCCCCAATGGCTATGGTGTTTTTTATATCAATACCCGTTAATTCCACATACCTTTTCATAGCCTGTCCCTTTGATGAACCATGTACCATAACATCTAAATAAGTTTTTGCAGATTGTACCACATCAATACCTTCTATTTCACTTAACATCTGCCTTCCTCTTTCCATTGCCTCTACTTTGTTGTCAAATAAAAGAAATATCTTTAAGAAAAAACAATCATCTTTAAATACTTCCTCTAAAGAGTTTATTTTTAAATAATTTGCCTGCAAATGCTTTGGTAGGTGAGGATTAATATATGGAAGCTTGTAGGACTTTGGAGGCATTTTTTCAAAAAGTATATCGTTTTTCTCATAAACCACCCACTCTACCCCAAGTTCCCTTGCTATTTCTATAGCTCTTTTTATAACATCTTTAGACAAGGGGTTTGCATATAGAACTTCCTTTGTGTTTAAATCCTTAATTATCCCTCCATTACAAGCTATAACAGGGGTTTTTAGTCCCAGCTTATAATGTATGCTTTTCATCATATCAGGATGCCTTCCGGATGCCAAAACCACATTTATTTTTTTATCCAATAACTTTCTCACTGACTTTATAATATCTTCAGTTACATCACCGCTGTGTTCCACCAATGTCCCGTCTAAGTCGGTAAATAATGTTTTTACGTCCATGTTTTAATCATCCTTACTATCTATATTTATCTTACTATTAATATTTATCCTGCATATTTTATATTAAACATATTTTATAATAAACACATTTAATATTAAACTATTAAAGAATAAAAAACAATACAAAGAAAAAAAGCATTTATTCTGAGTCTTTATTTTCCCTATCACCCAAAATCATATCATTGTAAATCTTGTACCATTTTTGCACGCCATTTTCCAGCCTGTAATAGTGAAATATATATGGAATCAGCAATACAAGCATCAAACCTGCCAAAGATGAAAGCACTAGTTTTTCATAAACCACTGCAAATAAAACAGAAATAAAAAAAATCAACCCAAAAAACAAAGTAACCAAAAGGTGGATTAACCTCTCATGCTGGATTATCCCTATTTGCTCTTTATTATATTTTTTTAAAAAATCAATATCTCGCCGCTCTTTTAAAAGTTCTGAAATAAGCTTTTCGTGCCTTTTCATATATTTATTCATATTAAGCCCCCTCCTTTTAAAATAACTGCAAGTATTTTTCGAAAATTTCCTTCTTTAAAACCCAATCCCAATAAAAAGAATAACACTGCGCCTTAATTTATTCAAATATTTTAAGAGCCAGGGAAAAATTTCCCCGGCTCTTAATTAATCTTATATTTGCTGTTATTTTAATTTATCTCAGTAAGTTTATCAGTTCAGTAAGTTCAGTCAGTTCAGTCATTTTCCATTAGCCATTTTAATGCTAAATCAACATCATCAAATATTTCCACCGTTACGTTTCTTTCTTTATAATATTCGATAATGGATCTCATAGTGAGCTTTCCTGCCATTAAATCCGGCATCACCACCGCCCAGTATTTCCAGCCGGCTTTAATCATAATTGGCTTCCAGTTTTCTTTTCCCCAATCCACGTCCACCTTTCTAAGGGCTGAACTATTTTTATTGTCAGAGAGCCATTTTTTACAGTTTTTCTTTTCAAAATATTCAGCCCCCGTAAGCATTACTTCTTTGAATTTATCCCCCATTATGAATTTATGAATTTTATGGTGAATTATCCCGTAATCCGGATAATACCATAGTGTTGCTGCATCATTTTCTAACAGTGTTTCCCTCTTTATTGTATCATTCGTCATTATTTTTGCACCTCACATTTTATAGTTTCAGTGTATATATCGGCAAAATTCTGAAAAAACACAGTACATATCATTCTCATTTAAAAAACACTTTTTAAATAAGACTTTAAAATTTGCCTTTAAAATACACTTTTAAATATGCTTTTAGAATACACTGAAACTAAGTATGTATTACTCTTCCTCATCTTCAACTCTTTCAATATTAGCACCTAGTGCCCTAAGCTTCTCATGTATTTTTACATATCCTCTTTCAATGTGCTCAATATCAGTAATCTCAGTGGTGCCTTCCGCAATCATACCTGCAAGGATAAGAGCTGCCCCTGCCCTTAAATCCGTTGCTTTAACTTTTGCACCTGTCAAAGGACTTCCTTCTATAATTGCACTTCTGCCTTCAATTTTAACGTTAGCTCCCATTCTCTTTAATTCCGCTAAGTGCATAAATCTATTTTCAAAAATAGTCTCTATAATCATGCTTGTGCCTTTAGCCTTAGTCATTAAAGATGTCATTTGTGGCTGCATATCTGTTGGAAAACCTGGATACGGGTGGGTTTTTATATCTATAGGATTTATGTTGTCCCCAGCCTTAACATGAATACTTGACAGTTCTTCTGAAATTTCAACGCCGACCTCCCTAAGCTTTGCAGTTATAGGCTTTACGTGATCAGGTACGATATTTTCAATTAATACATCCCCGCCTGTTATTGCTGCAGCTGTCATAAACGTACCTGCTTCAATCCTGTCAGGTATGGCTGTGTGGGTTGTTCCCCCCAGTGATTTTACACCGTTTATTTTTATTGTATCAGTTCCTGCACCCTTTATATCTGCCCCTATGGATGTAAGGTAAGTGGCAAGGTCAACTATCTCCGGCTCAATGGCTGCATTTTCAATAATGGTTTGCCCTTCCGCCAAAACAGCTGCCATCATAATGTTTTCAGTAGCTCCAACACTTGGGAAGTCTAAATATATCTTGCTTCCTTTAAGCTTCCCGTTTACTTTTGCCTCAATAAACCCATGTTCCTGGTTGATTTCCGCTCCCATTGCGGCAAAACCCTTAAGGTGAAGATCAACAGGTCTGGTTCCTATGGCACAACCTCCCGGAAGGGATATTTTTGCCACACCTGTCCTTGCAAGTAAAGGTCCCATAACCAGAATTGACGCCCTCATTTTATTTACCAATTCATATGGTGCAGTTGTATTTGTTATATTGCTGCATTTTATGCGGAGTTTATTTTTATCGTCAAAAAACTCAACATCTACGCCGAAACATTTTAGTAAATCAGCCATAACTTTTACATCTGTAAGATAAGGTATTTCCTCTAAAATGCTTTCCTTATCCCCTAAAATTGATGCAGCTATAATGGGCAGTACAGAGTTTTTGGCACTGCTTACTCGTACAACCCCTTTTAAAGGTTTTCCTTCAGATACAATTATTTTTGGCACATCAATTCTTCCTTTCGTGTTTTATTATATTTTTTCTTTAGTATGCATTTCTTTAATCTCATGGCTCAATCACCTACAACTTTTTATTTTTCATAAAAGTTGTAATTAAACTGTAGCCTCCCGGTCGTCAATATTCAACCGTTATCACAGGTGATGCAAGCCATATATATGTTTTGTCTTCATAAGAGTTATATCTTATTGCTAAATTTAAGTTAATCTTTTTACCATCTACATTTATTGAGTCACCAATTGCCGGAGAATAGGCGGAAACGCTTATTAAATTTCTGTCTGCAATGCCGTTTACCTTACTTGCATTAGAGTCTTTGAATATGTTTTTACTTATGGCGTTAAGGGCTTTGTAATCCAGCTTCCCGTCAAAGTATCCCGTTATGCAAGTACTTACTACAGGCTCTAAATTGTATTTTCTAAAGCTGTCTTTAATGTTTTCTATTACCCCCTCTAGTTCACAGTTTTCAAAATCAGTGGATACACATACTGAAACATAGGTTTCTTTTGAACCGGAATTTTCCCCGCCGGTCTGTGCAGTAATATTTATTTTGTTTCCATCCCAAGTTACTCCTATTATTTCTATTTTGCTGACAAAGTTGTTGTTGATGTAATTTTTTGAGTACAAATCATTTTGGATAATTCCAAAATCAGTTTCAAACTCCTCTGCCATTTTTTTTAAACTGCTAAAATCTCCAAACCAACTTCCCCCCCGGCTCCATATATAAACTTCACTGTTTAAATGCTCCGCCCCTGAGGAGTTAAAAGCTTCTTTCAGTATAGAAAAAGTAGAACCTTCTATATGATAAAACTTAATATATACAATTGTAAATAGTATTGTCATTATTAAAATCAAAAAATATATATTTTTAGCAATGGCCTTTTTCACGTATATCCCCCTTTTTACCATTTAACCGGTTGTCATAGTTAAATTATTGCCCTTTATTCACAGGGATATACGTCCAATATTTTTTACATCAATATGTAGAAAGTGCCCTGCTTATCATAATAGCACAATCTCCTCTTGTTATAAATCTTTCTTCGTCAAAATCATTATATATCCGGTCAGTAACTTTAAGAATTCCGGAGTCAAACATTTTTTTAACCTGATTACTGTACCACTTGTCTTTTTTTAACTTGGAATACATTCCGTTTTTTGATGTTTTAAAATTAAATGCCCTAGTTATTATGGAGCTGGCCTCCGCCAGTGTTATAAAATTATCAGGTCTTATTGTATTGTCCTGGTAGCCGGATATAAAATTGTTTTCTGCTGCAATTAATATAATATCCTTTGCCCAATGGTTATTTATATCAGAAAAAGTATATGCATTTTCCGTCCTTCTTTTCAGCTTCAGGGAGTTAACCAAAAGAGCCATAAACTCAGCCCTGGTTATAAAGCTATCAGGTGCAAATGTCCCATCACCCCTGCCGTTTACAATTCCGGCATCGTATAAATGCATAATATATTCTTCTGCTTCAATACCTTTTATATCACTAAATGGCAGCCAATTTCTATTGTTTACATTTATTAATCTCACCTTTACAGGTGGTATCGCATTTATCAAGTTGTAGCGTAAATAGGCTTTTTGAGGCATATTCTCTCCTGTTTCATAACCTACATGCAAAGTTTTTCCATTAACAAGGTAAAAGTAAACAATGCCTATTCCTTCTGATGCCTTCTCGTCTCTTTGGCTAATCTCAATTAAAATTTGAGACTCATTTATTTCCTCTATATTATAAACAGCTCCGCCGTTTTTTACACCGCCGTTTATATCTCCGCTGTTTTTTAAAGTTTCATCATGTAAAGTTTCACTATTATGTGCAGCAGTATATACGGTATCACTGTTATTTGCAGCCGCGCCTACATTTACAACTTGCAGGCTGGCAAATATTAAACATATTATGTATACTTTCACCTTATTTATATTCATTATTATGTCCCCCAACTCCTTCTTTTTTACTAATGTAATTTTTTCTTACTAATTTGCATTAATAAAGTTCTCCTGTATATACCAAAAGCTTTTCTAAAAGCCACACAACTTCTCCTCTTGTGATTTCACTTCCGCCCTCTGCAATTCTTCCGTTTTCCCTTACTAAAACCATACCGTTTTCCTTAATAAATTCTTGTCTTTCTTTATGTCCTAAAACCTCACCGGTTTTTAATTCATAAACTTTTATCATCATTTCATATACTTCATCTACAGTGCAGTTTCTTACCTGTCTTGAAACTTCCCGGTTTTCTATAAGACCTGCCTTTGCAGCTTCAAGCATATAGTTATTGCTGTATTGATATCCTAAAATATCAAACATGATTTTTACGGTATCACCTAATGTAGCATACAAATCAGGCTTAAATAACCTACCTTCAATGCTTTTTAGCTGATATACCGATGCCACGTTGTTTATGGCTGTTTCAAACCTGTGGTAGTAAATGTCGTCAAAAAAGTCTTTTGCCGGCTCAGCAATTGCTATATCCCCAAGTTTTTTGGTCTCTATAAAAACCTCTCCCTTTCTCCTATCCCCGTTATAAGAGGCAGAAGTATTGAGTTTTTGCCAAAGAGAGGTGTTTTTATCATACACATAACCAAAAGTCTTCCCATTTGCATACCAGCTGCTATCACTGTACTCCACCGAAAATTTCAGAGGTTTTAAAAGATTATCAAATGTAGTAATATATCCTAAGTCCCTTATTCCAACTTCTATATTGCAAACTTCCTTTTTAAAGTTCATGTTTTCTACATCTGTTTTAAAATTCTCCGGAAGTGAAATTACAATTTCATAATCAATCCTTCTTTTGCCTCCTGCCAAAGGGTTGCTGTCTTCAGTTGTAACGGTGCCGGGTCTTATTATTATGGAACTTTCCTTTGTTGCAATAATAAGATTTTTCTTAAGCCTGGTAAATCCCATAAAAACCCTGTCAGACACAAGCATTCTTATTTTTTTGTATTTACCCGGGGGGTTTGTAAGGTCAATTTTGTAGTCCGGATTTTTATCCTTAATAACACTTTCCAATAGCCTGTCTGCATTAACACCTGTAATTCTTACATTCCATACCCCGTCTGTTATTTTTTCATCTTTTTCAACAAAATCCCCCGTTATTGCATCATCTATATCCTGACCGGAGTCATAATCCTCTGAGCTTGATTTTGTCCTTACAGTTACACTATAAGTGGGTTCAGACCTTAAACCCTTTTCCCTGTCATATGCATAAAGTCTGGCATAATACCTGTGATTTGAAAGAAGCCCCTCCACGGTATACTCAGAAACTTCTCCCACATTGTATTCCACTGCTTCTTTATAATCATAATACCGGGATATCTCAATTATATATTCTAAACCTTCTTCCATCATCCATTCATAAGTTATGCTGTTTAAAGTAATGGCATCAAGGCTGTTTTTTATCCCAAATCCCACAGGAGTATCCGGTGGAATGTACTTTAAAGTTCTGACTGAATATGAGTCACTCCACAAAGACCTTTTTGTTTCACCTGATTCATTTACCGATTCTGCCTGTATCCAGAAATAGTACAGCGTATCTGGGGATAGTCCTCCCACCCTGTAGTATATGGATTCGTATAAGTCTTCAGGTGTTATTTGGATTTCCTGCCCTGCTGAATTAATATTGTCCTCTGTCCCGTATTTAATGTAGTAGTTATATGTAGGTACATATTCCCAGCCTAAGTCTACATACGTATCACTTGCAAGGCTGTAGTTAAATGCAGGTACAACAGGCTGTTCAACAGGAGGGTCTATTACAGGATTGGTGGTTATTATTAAAGGCTCTGACGGTCCTGAAGAAAGCCCCACGCTTTTTCTTGTAGCCCTTACCCATATTACATAAGTGGTATTTGGTTTAAGACCTGTTACAACAATATCAATATTGTGCTTCTTTTTGTCAGGGTTTAAGTTTGGATTTTCCATATCATCATTGGGATCTGTGGGAAAATCCGTTATTTTATCTGCCGGTATTGTGGCTAAAATGTCGTAAGACATTCCTTCAACAAATTCTATACACCCAACATCAATGGTAACTCCGGGATCGTATGAAACTATCCTGTATTCCTCCGGTTCTTCACTTTCTCCGTCCGGGTCTCCTCCGTCTGGGTCTCCTCCGTCAGGTTCTCCTCCGTCCGGGTCTCCTCCGTCCGGGTCTCCTCCGTCTGGGTCTCCTCCGTCAGGTTCTCCTCCGTCCGGGTCTTCTCCGTCTGGGTCTTCTCCGTCTGGGTCTCCTCCGTCCGGGTCTCCTCCGTCCGGGTCTCCTCCGTCTGGGTCTCCTCCGTCCGGGTCTCCTCCGCCCGGCTCTTCTTCCTCCGGCTCTTCTTCTCCGGCTGTTGGATTGGTTTTTTCAAAATATTCCTCAGCACTTATATATTCCCACTTGCCCGTTTCATGGTTGTATTTCTCATACCATAAGTTTTTAAGCTGGATTACCACCGAGTCGTGGGTAATCATATTATTGCCCTTTGCATCTTTTTTTACCCTAAGAGGCGGTCTTCCAGGCACCAGCGGCTGCTCATCCGGACCTTCCGGAGGCGTTATTATAATTTTATAAGCAGGATCTGAATTATAAGTTACCAATTGAAGTACATCGTTTACATATTCAATATACTGTTTTTTGGCAACTATTTTAAGATAATAAGTGGAATTAGGAGTCAAACCTGTAATAGAAAATTTATACCCAATTAAATTATTCCCGTCAAATACAAAGTTCCCGCTTCCCATATTTGCATCCGATGCAATCTTAGTATGGGGCGGTGGATTATCAACGGTATTTGGATCATCAACAAGCCAGATGTCATATAAAACATCTGTATCAATTTCCCCATCTGCTTTAGCAGGTGCCCTCCACAAAATTGTAGCACTGCGGGGTTCTAATTCATCCTGGTAGCTTATAATAACTTCCCCGTCAAAACGTTTAAACGAATCCACAAGTTCAGGTGATGCAGGTCTTGAAGGCACTTCTGACTCTTTCAGGAAGACTTCCTGGGACTCAATTCTAATGCCTTTATAGACATCCTGCCCATTCCTGGTCACTATTGCCCTGATTATAAAGTAATGCTGTATATCATCATATGGGATGGTAACAAAAAACTCTGTTCCGTTAACCTCTGACATGTACTGGGGCAACTCATTTGAATCAGCATTTCCTCGGTATATATGATATGTAATATCTATATCCCCGTCACCTAAACCTGTAACCACAGGAGTCCATTCCAATTTCCACACGGTACCCTCCGGTGTGGAAGACATTTTTGTGGTTTTTACCAGTATAAAACTGCTCACCGCAATGGTTTTGGTGTACTGGTTTCTCTTTATTTCCTCATCTGTAATATCAGGTTCAATCCTTACATAATACACCCTTCCCGGGTCCCTTACATTGTGTATATACTCAAGCTTCCCCGTAGATTCATTGACGGACACCGCTTTTCCTTCCCCTATCTGGTCTTTCCTTATAAATATAGGAGGAGTATTGGCAAAAGTTTCGTTTTCCGATACATACAGCTTGTAACCTATTCTCCCGTCAGAATCCCAGACATCGTCCCACTCTATTTTAATTTGATTTGTTCCTAGTGCATATGCATTTAACTCTATATCCGTCAGTACTTTTACTATATTTGAACGGCCGGATTCAGTACTGTAAAGAATATTTCCGCCTTCGTTATAGTAGGTATAGTATGACGTTGCGTCAATATGATAAATTGTACCTGAATCTAATTCCCTCAACCTGTGCTTATACGCACCTGAGGTAACCGGAATACTTCCTTCTTTTAACGTCCTTGCTCCCCCCGGACTATAAGATTTCGGAATCTTTCTGGTGTAAAAGTTTACATATTTACCTACAGCCTCTCCGGGAAAAGTTAAATTCCAGGCAAAATCAACATAATACCTGTCATATTCATTATAGCCGATAGCAGGCTGATCATCATTTATTGCTTCAACTCTCAATTCCGTTGGAGGATTTGCACTGTTGGACGCAAATCCAATTTCCGGTTGAATAACCATACTTAATATAATGATTATTGGAATAAGCTTCTTTGCTGCATTCATAACATTATCCCCTGCCCTTCGCCGGTTTTTATGTAAAATTTTGCTACATACCTTATCTGCATACTTTTTTGCTACCTGGTTTTAATGCTCTTAAACCGCTTTTATTAAATTTTTTATATCGGCTGTGCTTACATATCGCCTGTAAGCTTTAAAGTTTTAACTAAAAGTGCGGCAATCTCTCCTCTTGTAACAGGTTTATCAGGTTCAAAATTATACCCTTCATTTAATGTGAATATGTTTAAATCCAATGCCATCAAAACCTGCCCGTAATTTGTTTTATGTATTTTATTCTCATCATTAATGTAAATATTTTTGGAAGGTACGGCATAATCAAGGTTTAAATTAGTCCTGTCTGAATAAACCATCATTATAACCCTGGCTGTTTCCTGCCTGTTTACATTCCTGGCCGTCCCGCCTGAATTTAACAAATCCTCAAGATTATATTTCTGAGCCCTCTGCCTTATGTTAAGGCCGCCATTTAAAATGTCCTTTTCCGTCACAACTTCATATAGCAAAATTATTTCATTTACCCTCACATTTTCTTTTGGATAAAAAGATTCCAATGAACCAAAAACTTCCCTTAAGTCATATTTGGATAAAAGCAGCCTAATATCCTCACTGTAAGGATGTCCTTCATAAACATCATTTGCAGGAATGTCCAATATTATAATTACAAATTCACCAGGCTCAAACACATTAAACACTATACTGTTTTGAATATAAACGGCATTTGATACCTTGTTCCAGTCCTTATCACTGTTGTAGCTTACATAAGGTATTTTCAATCCCTTTTCTCCGGTATGCACAAGTCTTACCATTATAGGCTTTTCAAATTGTGCCGTTTCTTTGGTTTTTGCCATTACAGGACTTACGCCTCTGGTACCTTCAATCCTGTTTTTTAAAAATTTTGAAAGTTCATACTCTATTTCTTCAATTATTTTAAGTACTTCATCTTCAATTTCTTTAGACGAAACACTTCCCTTTATAGGTGTATTTAAAAATTCATTTAATTTTCTTGCCACAATTCCAGAGCTTTTGTTGTACATCCTGTCATATATTTCTTCTTCAAGTTTTGTGGAAGTTATTGTTGTTCCCACAATGTCCATGCTCATTTTATTGATTATCGATACAGGCTTTTCATCTTTAGATAATTTTATTGCAGGTTTATCCAAACGCCTGATATTTAATTTATAGTAAATATCATTTATATTTGCCGTATTTAACATCTCTTTAACATCAATATGGTTTGTATCTACCACACCGGGTCTTAGTGTATATTCCGCCCCCGCTGTTTTGATACAAAGACCTTTTCCCGAAGCATCCAAAGCTTCAATAACTTTTACAGGTATATATATAATATCCTCAGAAAGCCCTTCTGCATGTTTTGAAATGTCCAATACAAGTATGTTATTTATATTATTTTCTATTGCATTTACCATTCTGTCCCTTTTAATAAGTATCTTGTTCGACACTCCGTTTTCAATATCCACTCTCCAATAAAGGGCTTCTTCAAGCTTGTCTATCTTGTCATAAAACATTGCTTCTTTTCTTCTTTTGGTGTCTTCTTCGTCATAGTCCTCCTGGTTAAAATCCGTCCTGATTTGAACAGGTCCTGCATATTTTGAATATGCAACAAGTGACTTGTCCACAGGGTCTTCCCTGACAGCCCGTACCTTTATGTGGTACTTGGTATTTGATGACAAAGGAACATTTTTAACATCCCCGTCTTCCGTTTCAACGGGAATTGTTTTTATCCTGGCGTAATAGTCCACATATTGTGTGCCGCTTGTCCTTATGCTTTTTTCGCCATAATACGGGCGTATTCTGCCGTTTTCATCTATATATCTTTCAAAATTTGCATCGGTAAGTACGGTATATTCATCATCCAACTCAGCTTTAATTGCAAACTCATATTTGTACTCAGGGATACCTCTCCATTTAACCTCCACATTGTGGTAAGCATCCCTTGTGGTAAACCCGTCTTTAGTATATACCAAAGTGGTGCCGTTGTTTTTATATACCCTCACGTCATAATAAGAATTAGGTTTTAAGTTTACCATCCTCACATAGCACCTGGTGCCTGTTTTTACTATTGTATACTTGTCCCTTGTAAGTAAATTAAGCTTTAAGTCTTTGTCTGATTTTATATAAACGGTGTAGTCCTCAGATTTTGTGTATATATCATGGTCGTCAAAAAAGAATCCCAATTGTACATCTGTTACCGCTTCCAAAAACTCCGGCTGTTCTATCAAAGATGTTGTAACCGGAATGGAAACCCAGACACTGTAACGTGAAGGATCATCCTTATCTATTGCCCTTATGCTAAAGTAATACAGCCTGTTTGGAAACAGCCATTTATCTATTATATATTTCATCTGTTCAGTTAGCGGATCGTATACAAAATTATCTGCAGGTGTTTCTGCCAAAGGATCTAAAAGTATTTCACCAAAATTAGCCATAAAGCTTTGATATATGGCATCTTCAACGTCGCTGTATATACCTTCATTAGGTTCAACCCTCCTTGCTGTACATATGATATTATAAATTACATTGCTTTCCCTTCTCATCCAGGCAAATTCCACAGAAGAGCCACTGACTTTCGGGTTTCCTTCCTCATCCATTGCAATTGCAAAATCTGTAGGCGCCAGTGGTCTTTTGGCTGATTCATCCCCGTCACCTACTTCTCCTTTAACTGTTGTAACCGATACAGCAGGTGTATATTCTGACAGGCGTTCCCTCTCTTGGTCTTCATCTTTTATGCTCAGCCTGGTTCTTGCAATAAAGTAGTAGGTGGTATTTGGTCTTAATTTCTTCCCAAAGGCAGCATACCCCGGATTGTCCTGGGAAAATTCCCTCACTGTAAATTTTATGGATGTGCTTCTTGGGTCATCCACTCCAATAAACAACAAATCCCCGTCCAAATCCTCAGTGGTACCTATTAGTTTAAATGAGTTTATATCCGGTCTTGTGCTCATATATATGTCATAATATATTTTTTTCTCAACAGATGTGTCCAGAAGGTAATTTGACCAGTTTATATTTACTTTGTCAAACTGCATTTCTATATAGTTTGATATTTCTATATTTTCACCGTCAATTAAAACATCCGCATCATTTTTGCTGACTCTTAAATTTATAGGCAGCGGTACATCAATTTCCCTCACTGAACGGGTGGTAAAGCTTACTATTACAGATTTGTCTGATAACTTTTCCAATTCTTTAAACTTTTCGTCAAAATCTTCTTCACCGGCTGCGCCTGTTGTGAACATTTGAAGGTAATACACGGTATTAGGCAGCAAAAAGTCAGGGTAACCCTCTTCATTTTGAATGTCATGTTTTTTAAATTGTGGTTCTCCATCACTCATTCCTATAAACCTCTCGTACTTAAAGAGATTAAATCCTTCAATTGTGTACTCCAAACGGTTTCCAACATCCCTGACGGCTTTGGAAGAAACCGACAAGACAAGTCTGTATTTTAAAGGAAACTGCCCGTATGATTTACCATCCGCTATAAGTTCAGGATTGTTTCCCGTTTCAATTTCAGATTGGTGGGTATTCAGCATAAAATGAAACACAATATCCTTATCCGGGTCTGTGTTGGCTTTTATTTCATCCCAGTTGTGGGGTTTTGCCCATGAAATAGTTACATCAGTGGAGTATTCTACTTCACCGCTTTCTTCATTAATTCTGCTTACAAGCTTTCTGTCAACAATTGTTACCTCCCTTGGCACAGGAGGCTTACTTGTATCTTCTTTCAGCGTATAGTCCATTGGCAGTGACTCTATCCGGTCATCTGCGCCATCTGTCTTAACAACTATTTTATAATATATCTGGTTGTCAGGATTAACCCCTGATATAACCGTTATGGCACTTTTGGCTCCTTCTGTAAAAAAGGTGTCGTTTATTGTTTTTCTGACCGGCCAATCCCCTGGTATTGACGGATCAACACTTGACTGCACTTCATAAAAAAGTCTTGGCAAATCAAGGCTTCCTTCATTTACCCTGTATATCTTAACATATATATTGTTATCAGAATCTTTTGAAAGTTCAAATCTTATAGGAGTATATGTGTATGAATGTTCTCCCGCCAGACGGCTTCCATTAAAATCTGAAGGTTTGCCCACTGATATTACCGATTTTGTATTTCCATCGCTGTCTTTAAACTCAGGCTTAATGTTCATATAGTATACAGTTCCCGGAAGTATGTCTTTATGTGGCAATGCACCTTCTGCTTCCGGCTCTCCTACTTTCGGAAGTGGAGCAGTCAAATCGCTTCTTCCGATAATGTCAAAATTTAAAAAATCAGGTTTACCGGAGTTTTGAACATTTAATGTATCATCTTCATTTCCTGCTACATGTGCCGTATAACCACCATCATAATTATAATTAATATTAACAGATGCCTGGGAAGGCCCGCTGTTTAGGTTTGATGAATCAGTGGAAATATTTATTTTAAAATCTAAACTACTTATGTTTAAATCGCTACCATAGATTTGGCTTAAATTGTCATTGATAAAACTTACAGCAGATGATGCCTCTACTACACCATTACCATTCCACACTTTAGGCATAGCCCATTCAAAATTAAGTCTTGGCTTATGCCCGATTTGATAGCCTCCACCCGGTATTTCTTCTTTTTCCTGATTTGCACGGGAAGCATAAAAAGATATGCGGGGAAGGAAATACAAAAGTCCTTCTCCTATTATTTCTCCACTCTGATTTGAACTTTCATCAAACTCACCATTATAAAACTCAACCTTTATATCATAAATAAAATCATTTTGAAGCCCTTCTATTTTATATGTGTTAACATTTCCTTCATTACTTTCAATTGTCTCTTCTGTCCCTGAAGGAGTATGATATGTAATTTTAAAGGAATTAGTTCCAGAAGGTCTTATCCACCTGATGGTTAAAACACCGTCTGAATAGTCTTCAACATAAATATTAACAGCCTCTGCAGCATGGACAATGTTCATTTTAAAGAGTACAGAGTTTACCAATAGTAAACTTAGTATAATTATTGCAACCGGTAACTTCATCGTATTCTTCATAGTAAAACCCCCGTATATTAATAAATAGCCTGGATTTTTTCAATACTTACACTTCAATATTTATATCGGTAAATTACTGTTTAAAGTTAATAAATTATGGGATATTGTTTACAGTTTTAAAATTCCTTTAATTTCTATATTTTTTCAAACTAAAAGATTCATCACAAGATGAATCTTTTAGTCTTATTCCTTCTACACTGCACCATTAATTAAAATCCTCACTATTTTCCTTTTACAACTATTACTTCATACATTCAGGTTTTGGTATGTGGTGAAGCTTTGGGCTGTCTAGGTAATCCTGTACAATCCTAAGTGCTTCCCCAAACCTTTGAAAATGCACAACTTCCCTTTCCCTTAAAAATCTAAGAGGCTCTATTACATCCGGGTCATCTGCCATATTTATAAGATACTCATAAGTTGACCTTGCCTTTTGTTCAGCAGCCATATTTTCATACAAATCCGTTATGGGATCTCCCTTTGACTGAATATATGCTGCTGTAAAGGGGTTGCCTGCTGCGGACATTGGGTAAATACCCCTGCCGTGGTCTGCGTAACTAGCATCAAATCCAGCTTTTTGCATTTCATCAATGCTTGCGCCTTCTATTAGCTGCCGTACTATACTTCCTACCATTTCAAGATGTGCAAGTTCCTCGGTGCCAATATCATTTAATATAGCCCTTGCCTGGGGAGTTACCATTGAAAACCTTTGACTTAAATACCTTAAGGAGGCAGCTAGCTCACCATCCGGCCCGCCTGATTTAATTTTTTTATAGTAGCGATATAGTAGAATAAATTTAAAAATACACGCCTTTTTTAGACACGATAAGCCATAATTAATAGGATTTTAAGATATTTTAAGGTAGAATT
Source organism: Acetivibrio saccincola (assembly GCF_002844395.1). Taxonomy (NCBI): domain Bacteria; kingdom Bacillati; phylum Bacillota; class Clostridia; order Acetivibrionales; family Acetivibrionaceae; genus Acetivibrio; species Acetivibrio saccincola. The sequence goes on from NZ_CP025197.1 coordinate 3,463,455, forward strand.
GAATACATTATACAAAAAAATAATCACATTTTATTACATGTCTTTTATATAGTGATTAAAAATTTATGCATAATCTTTTATTCTATTTATATTTTACATCTCATAACACAAACTTTTCTATCCCCTATTTCCTGACAATATTCTATAAAATCTTCATCCTGTCTGAAATTATCAAATGAGTAGCCATTTTTTACTATGTAATCGTAAATTTCCCTTGAGAACAGGATATCCCAGGCTTCCTCATTTACATTAGGAAGTTTATGCATCTTAACTTCATTATATATTTCTTTGTTGTCACCTAATAGTATAACCCTGAACTCCTCGTCTTCTTTGTATATTATATATGACATAGTAATTCTCAATATATCCTCAACTGCAAGACCTCTATCCTCTAACAGCATCTTTTTTAAATCTTCATTCAGGTACAGCATTTTATGGTTGTTAAGGTAGTTGGTTAATTCTTTATAGCTCTTGTTGTGGCGCAACTTCTTTAGATCTATCTTTAAAAACACCGGTTCATCATTTTCAAACAGCACCAGCGTGGCTTCATCTTTGTCCACATACCAAATCTCATTTGTATCGACATAAACTATGTCACCAACCAGTTTCTTTTCGTTAAATACAGGGAAAATGAAAGGATTGTCTTTGAAAAATTTTACACTTTTAATGGTAACCTTATGTGATTCTTTTATAGTAACGGTACAAGGCTCCCCTCCTATATCTTTATCCACAATAACAACCTTGCCTGTATCTGTACAGTACATATAATTCATTTTGCTTGATACAATTAAATCTCTTTTTTGTAAACCTAAAAGCTTTTCTAACCTTCTTAATTTATGATTTTTAAGATATTGAATTAAATTTATTTTTACACCAGGATTTTGTTGCAAGTTGCCGGTTAACCTGTATTTTAGATTTTTTGAAAACTCAGTTATCTTCTGTTTACTTTTCTCATATTGAATTGTTGCAACCCTGGAAGATATCATGTCCATTAGACCTTTTATCCCGTCACTTACATCTTTATGTAATATACCTTCTTTTTTTACTCCTTCTTTCTTTCTGGCTATTACTTTAGGCGATACAGATCTATACTCCTCTGGTAATAAGTTTATATCTTTCTTATTACCCATAAAAATCACTCCTTTTTAAAAAGTATATCAATTAAGATTAACACATATAAAAATTCATCCTGGCACTTAATAAATATTATTTTTTTTTTTACAATGTCAAGTTATCTCTTTTTTCATTGGCATATTTTAAAAATTACCTTTTAAAAACCTGCCCCTAATTAACATTCTCAAAAGATTAATTTTTTTGTCAAACTTTTAAATAATGCAAATTTTATTTATAGTTATGATACAAACTATTATATGAATATTATATTATATAAAATTGTATTAATCAATTGAGGTTAGGAAATATGTCAAAAATCGAGCTTTTAAATGACATAATTGAATATCTGATAACAAAAGCCATGGAAGATTGGGAAATATTTAAAAAAGAAGTGAGGGAGGATTATGAATGACAAAATAAATTATATTCCTCCCTTAGTTAGCTGCAATAATCTTGAAAGCTTTGTCAGTTCTCATAAAACCATTGGGAAAAGCGGTCTTGACCTTGGAGGGTACATACGGGTCTCCACAAAAAAAGAAGCTCAAATTACATCTATAGAGAATCAGAAAAAAGTTTTAAAGGAATGGGCAAATATAAACGGATACAACCTGCTAAAATTTTATACGGATATTAAAAGCGGCAGCTTCTCTTACCTCAGAAATGAAATGCAGCTGCTAAAAGAGGATGTAAAATCAGGAATAATAAAAGGCGTTGTAGCAAAAGAAATCTCCAGAACTTCCAGGGACATTATGGATGTGCTGGAGTTAAAAAGAACTTTAGAAAGCCACGGCGCTTTTTTTATATCCTTAAAAGAAAATTACGACAGCAGGACGGATGATGATGAGTTTTTGCTGATAATTTATGCAGCCCTTGCCCAAAAAGAGCGGAAAACAACTGCCGGCAGGGTGAAAATAACACAAATGCTAAAGGCCCGGGAAGGCAAAACCAACGTCCCTTCTCCTGCCTTCGGGTATAAATTGTCCCCAGACAAGCAGTATCTTGTTATTGATGAGGAAAAAGCAAAAATATACAGATTTATTGTTGAAAAGTTTTTGGAGGGCTGGGGACAGCTTAAAATATGCAAATGGCTAAACCAGCAAGGCATTCCGCCAAAAAGGGCAAAATGTTGGCACACAAATACCATAAAGTCAATTTTAATGAACCCTGTTTATCTTGGAATTACAATATACAACGCCACAACTTTAATAAGGGACAGCTCCGGAAAACAAAAAAGAGTGGTCCGCCCTAAGGAAGAGTGGATAGTGCGCCACAACACCCACCCTCCCCTTATAACCCCGGAGGAATACAATCAAATTACAGATATAATTGAAAACCGAAAAAAAAAGTTTTGCAGAGAGTGGACTAAAGAAAAGAAATATTTATTATCAGGAATCCTCTACTGCAGCGTATGTAAAGGAAAACTCTATGGAGGCAGACAAACTACCCCTGATAAATCAAAGGTTTTTTACTACTATGTGGATCAAAACAGATATGGCCTTTGTAATACCAAAACCAAGTATTGGAATATGGAAAAGGTTGATAATGCCGTTTTAGCTGAAATTAAAAAGTTTTTTGAAGATAAAAATTTAATTAAGAAAATAATAAAAGAAAAATATATGTTAAGAAATAAAAATATCAGCGAAAAACACATAAAACAACTGAAGACAAATCTCCATTCAATAAATACGGCTATAAAAAAACAGCAGGAAGCCTACGAAAAAGATGTTATTTCCATTGAAGAATACGGTATCAGAATGAAACAATTGAGGAAAGAAAAAAAAGAAGTTACCAGCAAAATTAATATAATAAAAGAGATAAATGAAAGTGGTTTTAAATTAGATAAAAAGCTGGAATTTATTACAGAAAAAGTTTTGAGTACTTTAGAAAACCTTGAGAAAGCTGATTACCATGTGAAGAAATTTATCTTAAAAAAGCTGGTTAGAAGTGTCGAAATCAGTAAGGACTATACAGTTAAAATACATTTTACATTTGAATTGTAAACTGCTTAAAGGGCACTAATAAATGTTTAAAATAAACATTTTAAAACTCGCTAAAAAAATATTAATACACTATAACACACTATAAAACACATTAAAAAAATACACTATAAAAACATTAAATCCGGTCCGCCGAATTGTGTAATTATAACTTTTGCCATTCTAGGATCCGGATTTTTTATTTTCACAGGATATTCTAGTTTTTTCTCATATATCCACACTTTCTATCTCTCCTCTCCTGCAAGACTAAAATTAAAACTATAATTCCATGGCCATGGGTTGTTTATCCACTGCCACGGATATTGACTACAGGATCTGAATGAATACAATGGCCCATATAATCTTTCATACATGCTTCTTAGCATGGCAGCCTGAGTAACTATAGCATTGTATTTGCAAAGAGCTTCCCTGTCATTTGGATGTGTATCAAGATAAAGCTGAAGATCCACAGCCATAAAATCAAGGGCAGTCAATTGCTTTAAAAGTTCATTCCTATTATGCATATTTTACCCTCCTCTAACTTAGCCTTCTATTAATCCCTGGGTGGTCTGTAATTTTTATCGACGCCTCTGTAGGGGCTATATAATTCTGGAAATGCAGTGCCTCTTTTTAACGCTTCAATTGGCGGATAAAGACTGCATAATTTTTGGAAAGGAACATATGCCCTTGCAAGTCTCACATTTCTTAAAACAGTTTCCTGGGGTATGCAGGGCGCAGGGTGCATAGAATACATTCCCGGCATCCCCCTTTCCTCTGCCCATATTTCTGTCATAATCACAGTCCTCCTCTTTTATTGTCCTATAAGGACTATTCTAACATCTAATATACATAATATTACGAGGTCTGTGAAATAGTTACATTTTTATTAACGCTCTGCATCTTTTACTTTTTTAATTGAAAGATTGCCAATGCTTCTTTTGCTTTCTTCCTTCTCTTCTACCTCTATATCTTCCATTTCACTCATATATTTTGCACCAGCAATTATAAATATTGAAACAGAAGCAATAAGTACAATTGCACCTATAACCCCTCTGTCCGTTAATACAACTGCACAAAGACCTAAAACTGCACTTGCTGTATACATGACACCTACCGATTGCTTTTGGGAAAGCCCCATGTCTATGAGCCTGTGGTGTAAATGCTCCCTGTCAGGCTGCATAATAGGTTTCCTTTTTAAAATTCTTCTGATTATCGTAGAAATAGTGTCAAATAGCGGCAGTCCTAAAACCAACAGAGGTATTGCTATGGAAAAGGCCGCATATGTCTTTATCATACCTTGAATAGAAACAACAGCTAAAGTAAATCCTAAAAAAGTTGAGCCTGTGTCTCCCATGAATATTTTTGCAGGGTTAAAATTATATGGTAAAAATCCAAGAGTTGCACCGGCTAAAATTGCTATAATGGTGGCATCACTAGATTCCCCGTTTAAAATTGAAATGAAAAACAGTGATAAATAAGATATAGAAGATACCCCTGCAGCAAGTCCGTCAAGCCCGTCTATTAAATTTATTGCATTTGTTATCCCAATAATCCACAATACAGTAATTACATAAGATGTTATATCATTTAATTGTGATACACCTTCACTTGCAAAAGGGTTGGTGAGATTTGTAATCCTTGTATTTGAAATAAACACCACACATAATGCTGCAATTATTTGAAATACAAGTTTAAACCTTGCACCTAATTGTTTTATATCATCAACAATTCCAATCCCCACTATAATAAGCGCCCCTATAAGCAGCCCTAAAAGCTCTCTGTCCGGAAGTATTCCTGAGGCACCTAAAAATGTACTTACCACCCCAAACATTAAAGACACAACAAATCCAAGAAAAATCGCCATACCTCCCAGCCTTGCAATGGGCTTATTGTGCATTCTCCTTGTGTCTTTAGGGATGTCTACAGCCCCTATTTTAAAAGCTAGCTTCCTCACCGCCGGTGTGGATGAAAAGGCTACAATAAATGCCAGAGCAAATAGAATAATATATTCGTAATTCATAAATTAACACCTTCTTTTGTATTAGGATTTTACTTTTGTAATTTAAAATCCTTAATGGTATCTTTGGTGAAATACAGTCCTTAATAAAATATTTTTAAAATATACACTTTTCCAATTTTACTTTTTTAGTCAAGTATATTTTATTATACTATACCAATTCCAAATATACCATATCATTTTTAAATTAAATCTGCCATTACAGCTTTTTAATGTTTTCATATTTAATGACCCTGACGCTTGCCTCCTTTAAAAGATCCATGGCAATTTCATCAGGGTAATCTCCTTTGAAAACAATTTTTTCTATTCCTGCATTTATAATCATTTTTGCACATAGCACACATGGCTGGTTGGTAACATACATAGTTGCACCTTTTACACTTACTCCTGAATATGCAGCCTGGACTATTGCATTTTGCTCTGCATGTATAGCCCTGCACAGTTCATGCCGCTGCCCGGAAGGAACTTTATACTTCTCCCTTAAACACCCAACTTCCTCACAGTGCTTGCAGCCTGTAGGAGCACCATTGTATCCTGTGGCAAGAATCCGCTTATCCTTTGCAATCAAAGCTCCTACCTGACGCCTTAAACAAGTGGACCTGGTTTTTATAAGTTCCACTATATCCATAAAATACTCATCCCAAGACGGCCTCATAAAACCCCCTCCATATATTTGACTTAAAAATATTTATTTTGTTCCAAATAATCTGTCTCCGGCATCCCCAAGACCTGGAACAATATAACCTTTTTCGTCTAAAGTTTTGTCAACTGCAGCAGCATATATGGTAACATCAGGATGTTCTTTGTTTATTGTCTTTATCCCGTCCTCTGATGCAATTATGCACATAAGCTTTATACTTTTTACTCCTTTTTCTTTTAAGTACTGTATAGCCAAAGATGCCGAACCGCCGGTGGCAAGCATGGGATCCAAAATAACAATCTCCCTTTCTTCTGCATCTTCAGGCAGCTTGCAATAATATTCCACAGGCTTTAATGTATCAGGCTCCCTGTACAAACCTATGTGACCTACTTTAGCCATGGGCAAAAGATTTAATATCCCGTCTGCCATTCCAAGCCCGGCCCTTAGTATAGGTACAATTCCCAGTTTCTTGCCTGATAAAACTTTTGCCTTTGCCACTCCCACAGGAGTCTCTATTTCCACCTCTTTAAGAGGCATTTCCCTTGTTACTTCATACCCCATCAGCATGGATATTTCTAAAACAAGTTCCCTGAATTCTTTTGTTTTGGTATTTTTATCCCTTAACAGCGATATCTTGTGCTGGATTAGAGGATGATCTAAAACAATAAGGTTTTCCATTTCTGCCACTCCTATTATCGGTTTATTCCTTTATATATATATACTTTTTTTCTATTTCACTAATTTTATCTATCCTCTTTTTGTGTTTCCCGCCTTCAAACTCAGAGTTAAGCCAAGTTTCTACTATATCCAGGGCAAGTCCAGTTCCTACCACCCTGGCTCCTAAAGCAAGGACATTGCAATCATTGTGCTCCCTGGCCATTTTTGCCATATAGCTGTTTGTGCAGACAGCAGCCCTTATCCCTGGAACTTTATTGGCCGCCATTGAAATTCCAAGACCTGTTCCACATATTATAATTCCTCTGTCACATTTACCCTCTTTAACTGCCTCTGCAACTTTTAGCCCGTAATCGGGATAGTCAACAGAGTCACAACTGCATGTCCCAAAATCAATGCATTTAATATTCTTTTCTTCTAAATATTTGATTACTTCTTCTTTTAATTCATAACCTGCATGATCGCTTCCAATTGCTATTACCATACGAACCTCCGTTATTAAGAATATATTGTATAATATTAGACTCCCCGTGTCAAAAAACCTCTTGGATTAATTTAGCTTATTTTTTTCTATTTTAAAAATTCAAATATTATTAGCATCTCTCTTTCTTATATTATTTCTTATATTATTAGCTTCTCTCTTTTATTATTAGCTTCCCTCTTTCTTTAGTTTTTCTATCAGCTCATCAATAAGATGCTTTAATTCTTTTGCACAGCTTTTATATTCTTCCTCACCCATTCCATAAGGGTCTTGCACATCCAAACTTTCATCTGTTTTTTTGTACCCTGAAACATATTCCTTTAAAGTCCATATTTTAGACTCTGCCTCAGGCACAACAGATAAAATTATTTTTTTGTGTCCCTCTGTCATTGTAAGTATTATATCTGCTTTTTTTATTAAATCCTCTTCGCCAATTGTCTTTGCCTTATGACCGCTTATATCAATTCCAAAAAGCTCTTTTACAGCCTTTTGGGCTTTAGGATTTGCACCATCCCCGCTAAATGCAGATACTCCGGCAGAAAAAGCCCTGACACCTTCCAGCTTTTCCTCCCCTAAAACGACATGGTTAAATATTCCCTCTGCCATAGGGCTTCTGCATGTATTTCCGGTACACACAAAAAGAATGTTTTTCATTAGGTCTTCTCCTTTTCCTGATATATAGGTATATCATCAAATATAGTATATCACCAAATATACAGGTATACCACCAAGTTATACTACTATATGTGCTACTATATATTGATATATAGTAAAATATATAGCGCCATATATTAATGTATATATCAATATATGCATTGATATATGTATACACTATATGTGTATTATTTTGTAGCCTGCCGCCTTTCGCATCCTGTTCATTACTGCAAAACCTATTCCCTTATCATCAATTGCTTCAGCCAATATAATCTGTACCCCTAAATCGTCAAAATCCCTCAAAGCTTTAAAAAGATTAGAAGCAATGGTTTCAGGCTCTAACCTGTCTCCTAATGAAATCACCACTGCCCCGTTATACAAATTTTTAGTTTGCTCTGTCGAGAGAACCCCGACAGACAACCCCTTTTCCTTATATTCTCCTGCTATGGCATTGATTTTTCCTACAACATCTGAAACTTCCCCTTCAACCACGATTAGCTCTGCCTTAGGGGAATAGTGCTTATATTTCATACCTGGGGATTTTGGAATAAGCCCGTCCAAATCCTTTTCTGTCAGAGAGGGGTCAACATCTACTTTCCCTAAAAATTCCTCCAGCTGTTCTTTGGAAACACCGCCGGGTCTTAAAATTACAGGCGGCCAAAGGGTAATGTCCAAAACCGTTGACTCCACTCCTATATCTGAATTACCGGCTTCTATAATAACATCCACCCTTCCATTTAAATCATCAATAACATGCTTTGCCGTTGTAGGGCTAGGTCTTCCTGACAAGTTGGCACTTGGAGCCGCTACAGGAAGTTTTGCCTCCTCTATAAGGCTTAAAGCTATTTTATTTTTTGGCATTCTTACAGCCACAGTATCTAAACCTGCTGTAACGCTGTCAGGAACGTTGGACGTCTTTTTCCCCACCAAAGTCAAAGGTCCCGGCCAAAATTTATCCATAAGCTTTAGGGCATCGCAAGGTATGTCCACCATTAAATTGTATATTTCTTCCTTGCAGGCTATATGTACAATCAACGGGTTGTCCGAAGGTCTGCCCTTTGCCTCAAATATCTTTAAAACAGCTTTTCCGTTTAAAGCATCAGCCCCAAGACCATAGACTGTCTCTGTGGGAAAAACCACCAATCCTCCTTCTTTTAATACCTTAGCTGCATATTTTATTTTTTCAAAATCTATATTATTTTCATCTATTTTAAGTATTTCTGTTTTCAACTCCACTTACTCCCGTACAATTAATTAAGCATTGATATTATTATACCACAAATTATCCCAGTTACATTACCCAGTGACGGCAATCTTCCCATATAAAGTTTTTTTGACTCAATTATAAGTTCAGCATGTACCACATAAAGCATTGCTCCTGCAGCAAAAGCCAGGCATATTCCTACAAAGTCTGTGGATACTTTTCCCAAAATTGCCCCTAACAGGGTTCCTAAGCCCATGGGGGCACCGGACAAAAGGGTAAGGAAAAAAGCCTTTTTTGAACTGTATCCTCCCAGCTTCATTGGAACTGCCATTGCAATCCCTTCAGGAATATCGTGTATCACAATCACCGCAGTAAGTATAATCCCAAGACTCACAGATGCTTCAAAACCTGCCCCTATGGCAAAACCTTCAGGGAAATTGTGGATGGCTATTCCTATCGCCATCAGTATTCCTGCCCTTAAAAGCCCTGTTGTTTTTATATCGGTATTTCCAGCCGTCTTTCTGCCTAAAACTTTCTTTTCGCTTAAAGCTGCCTTTCTGCTTACAATTGCCTTACTACCAACAACTGTCTTTTTGCGGCCTTTTTTATTGATAATTTCTTCAACACATACAATTGACAAAACACCTGCAGCCACGCCTGCAAGTGTCAGTATTATTCCTCCAAACCCTATGGCTTCAGGGAGCAGTTTAAAGCAAACCACCGCTGTCATAAGCCCTGCTGAAAATTCTAGTACAAAACTTAAAAGCCGCTTATTTATCCCACTTACAAAAAAAACAGTCAGACCGCCTATACCTGTACCTATCATTCCTGTCAAAAGACCTGTCAAGGTTACTTTTAGTAAATAATTCACATGTGTCACCCAGCACCCTCATAATATCCCTATATTATATTCAGGTGCCCAATACATTATTTACCATTACCTTCCCCGCTGGCAAGTTTTTCACTTTGGTCAGTTGTAATAAGTGCATCTATTATTTCATCTATTTCACCATTTAGCACATCTTCAAGTTTATAAATTGTAAGCCCTATTCTGTGGTCTGTAATTCTCCCCTGAGGGAAATTATATGTCCTTATCCTTTCACTCCTGTCACCGGTTCCCACCTGACTCTTTCTTTCCTGGGCAATATCCCCTTCCTGCTGCTGCCGGGCAATTTCATAAAGCCTTGACCTTAGGATGGTCATGGCCTTATCCCTGTTTTTGTGCTGTGACCTCTCATCCTGGCATGTAACAACCATTCCCGTCGGGATATGAGTTATCCTTATGGCGGAGTCAGTTCTATTAACATGCTGTCCCCCTGCTCCAGATGCTCTGAATGTATCAATTCTCAAATCATTTGGATCTATTTCTATATCAATTTCTTCCGCCTCAGCTAAAACAGCTACTGTAACCGTAGATGTGTGGACTCTTCCACTCGCCTCTGTTGTAGGAACTCTTTGTACCCTGTGCACACCGCTTTCATACTTTAATTTGCTGTATGCACCTTTACCCTTAATTAAAAATATAACTTCCTTAAACCCGCCTATTTCCGTTGGATTGGAATCAAGTATCTCTGTACTCCACCTTTGCTTTTCAGCATACTTAGAGTACATCCTAAAAAGGTCTGCTGCAAAGAGGGCAGCTTCATCTCCGCCTGCGCCTCCCCTTATTTCAACAATTACGTTTTTATCGTCATTAGGGTCTTTAGGCAGGAGTAAAATTTTTAATTCTTTTTTCACCTCTTCAAGATGTCTCTCAGCTTCTTTAAGCTCTGCCTCAACCATCTGCTTAAATTCCCTGTCAAGCTTTTCACCAAGAAGCTCTTTTGCCTCTTCTATTTCTTTGTTTATCTTTTTATATTCCCCATATTTTGCAACAATCTCTTCTAAATCCGAATGTTCTTTCATCAGCTTTCTGTATTCATTTTGATCCCCTAACACTTCCGGATCAAGAAGCTTATTATTTATTTCCTCATATCTGTTTTCTGCAGCTTGAAGTTTATCAAACATATTACACCCCTGGTTTCTTAACAATATTTAAAATTCCCAATGAAGTATTATATCACGAATTTGTATTTTATACTAGCATTGTTATTTGATTGGGAATTAATGGTCGGTGTAAATAAAAACCCCTGAAGATAGTTCTCCAGGGACTTTAAATAAATTTCATCCATCTTACCCCGCTGCCTCAATGGATTTATTGCACTGTATTTACATTATACACATATTCATTTTACAAGCATTTTTTATAATTTGAATTTATTTTATGATTTCAATGTATCCATTTTGGGCTTCTGCTATAATATTCACTTTATTGCCAAAGCTCTCATATCCATTACTTTCTGCTTCAACAAAATTATTTTTCATCTGCTTGCTTATATTTTTATACACCATCTCCGGTATTAAAAGATTAATTTCCCCATTTGTAGCATGCGCTTTAACTTTATATCCCCTAGTGTCCATATCATTCATATTGACTTTTATTCCTGAATTTTGGGTGTTTAAATTCATGTTTATAATTGAAGAGCCTTCATAGTGGTGAATATTCTCAACCAATATCCTGCCGTTTCTGGTTGAAGCATTGAGATTTTCAGTTTTTATGTGTTTTATCTCTATAACTGAGTTGTCGGTATTAATATCTATGTCCTTTCCTATAATGTACCCAAATTGTATTTTACCGTTTTTATTTGAAACACTCAGTTTGTCACTTGTAACACCCATAAGGTCTATACTGCTGCTGCTTGTAGCTGTTTTAAAATCTCCTGCCTGTACATCTTCAACATATATCTTTCCGTTCTTGGTTGTGAGACTCAATTTTTTAAATTTTATAACCGGCAAAAATATTTCATGGGAAACACTTATATTACCTATCTTATTGTATTTTGCGGATACCAAATTGTCGCTTTGGGAAAAATTTAAAATTTCATCAGCATTGTCCTGAGGGCTTTTTATTACAGTTCTTATTTTTATGTTATTATCCATATGCTTTTTAACCAGAATATGTCCATTCAACCCTTCAACTTCAATTTCCATATCTTCATTTACATTTTCTATTTCAAAGGTTTTAGTCACAGCTTTGTAATTTCCGAAAATATCAAATGCATTTATATTTACAACACTTCCCACAAAGTCTACTATTTTATCTGCAACTCCCATGGTAGCATACGCTACGCCTTTTCCAACCTTCTCCATTTTAGATGCAAACTCTTCAACAGCTTTGTCAAAATCCTTTTGTTTATAGGTCTTTTTAAATTCATTCTTCCAGTCATTTAACTTATCTTTAACTTTTGTAATTTCTTCGTTAAAATTAACCTTTTTATCTTTTTTCTTAAGAAAATCATATTCAGTACTCTTTGAATCCGGACCTATAGCTTCAAGAAGCCTTGCTGCTTCTTCGCTGGTGATCTTTCCTTCTTCCAGCATTTTAAGTATATACATCTTTTCCTCACTAAATGGCATAATCAGTATCCTCCTTTTTTTGGTTTTTACCATCAGAATAAACAATTATTGTTTCAACAATTCAAGAGCTTCATCAACAGATATCTCTCCATTATTCAATCTGTCCAAAATTTCTTTTCTGTCTATTGACTCATATACTTTATCATCAACTTTATGTCCTAAAGCCATTACCACATCTTCAATTTTATTTTTAACTGTAGGATATGAAATTCCCAATTCTTTCTCTATTTCTTTTATATTCCCCCTGCACCTGATAAATACATCGATAAATTCTTTTTGCTCAGGAGTAAGCCTGCAAAACTTACACAAACCAAAATCTCCTTCAATGGTGGTTTTACATTTAGAGCACCTGATTTTAGTTATTGAAGTGTCACCGCCGCATACAGGACATTTGCCCAACACTTCCCTGTTCATATAATCACTCCTCATATTTATTCACGTCTTTCTTTCATTATATTTATTATAATAATATATTATTTAATATTTGTCAATTGGGCATTAAATATTTTTAATTTTTAAGTTAATTTTATTAATTTTATTTTTCAATGCAGCCTTTTTTCAAAGTAAACCGGTAAATTTTTTTTAAAATAATTGAAGTAAAAATTAAATCGAAGTGCAAAAAAACACACTAAAATGAAGTGAAAAATTATATATGGCATTTATCACATTTAAAAATTTTAGATATGACATTAGAAAAAGGCATGATAAAAGGTATGATTTTAGAAAGAGGTTTTTGACTCTCTTTCTTTTTTTGAAAAAACACAGCCGCAATAATCTTGCCGGTACAAGTTGTATTTTTTTGATAAATCAATGGAATTTTTAAAACCATTATTCTTTTTAAAATCAGCTGCTAAAAATTTGACATTATATTTGTCTTGCAGTGTTTGTCCAATTTCATTAATCATATCAGCATTTTTTAAAGGACTTATTGACAGGGTCGAGGTAAAATAACCAAACTTGTTTTCAGCGGCATACACAGCTGTTTTTTCCAGTCTCAGTGCAATACACTGTTTGCACCGCTCACTTCTTTCGCCTAAATTTTCCAGTCCTTTGACTTTTTCATAAAATAAGTGGCTTTCATAACCTGTTTCTGCAACTTTTACATCAAGTCCCATTTTAGGTATGAGATTAATTTGCTCCTGTAATCTCTTGTAATACTCTTCTTCCGGGTATATATTGGGGTTAAAATATAATATCTCCATATCAAAAGTTTCACTAAGTACATTTAAAACATGTGTACTGCATGGAGCACAGCAGCTGTGGAGCACCAATTTAGGCCAGTACCCTTTGTTTTTTATGTTCTCTATTTCTGCAGTCATCAGTTTGTGATAATTAATTTTGTTCATTTTTCTTCCTCTTTTCCAAAGCTTAAGCATACTTATTGTTTTTATTGTGTTTTTATATTTATATGTTTATTATTCTTTACGCTTTTATTATCCTTTACATTTGCCCTTGTTTACTTACGGCATCTAAAAATTTCTTGCCGTCTGAGTCCACAGGAACAACCTTCATCCCTAAAGCTTTTTCCACCTGGGAAATCGTTACATCATCCAAAAAAACATCTTCCCCCACCCGGAGCATATTTGAAGGTATCATTAGCGTTTTTCCCAATTCTTCCCCTTTATCCAGCCTTTCTTTTATTTGCTTAATTAAATCCTTTCCTGTAATTAAGCCGGACACCGTTATGGTTTCCCCAAAAAAATCATTCCGTATGCAAACTACGTTAATCTCTATGTGGGGAAATGCCTCGGTTATTTTTTTTGCAAAATCATTTATTGCAGCATAAGCCAGCTTTCCGGTAGCTATTGTTAACTTATTCTTTATATTATTTGAAAGGCTGTTATAATCCTTACGGCGCTTAATATTGTGCAGGGCTTTATAAAACTCGTTTATAAAACTTCTCATCATCCCAACGCCGTTTTCAATTTGAAGATAGCCATCATACCTGTTTTCTTCCGGAAAATCACGCTCCGCCATAATATACCACTCATCACTGGCATGTATAAAATGCAGTCCATATTTATTATAAAATTCCTGCTGCCGGCTTTCAATCATATCAATAACCCTGTCTGCATCCTGCCTGTTAAACATTTCAAGTTTAAAAAGCCCGTCCCTGTACTTTGTAACACCTGCAGGAACAACCGACACACTTTTTAAATAAGGCAAAAACTTAGATAAATCATCAATGGAACGCTTAAGTTCCTCCCCGTCATTAACATTTTTACAAAGCACTATCTGACCGTTCATTTCAATGCCTGCTTTATAAAAGGTTTCAAGATATTTCAGCTTCTCCCCTGCAAACCGGTTGTTCAGCATTTTAGATCGCAATTCAGGGTTTGTGGTGTGTATTGAAATGTTAATTGGCGCCAAACGGAACTTAACTATCCTGTCAACATCTTTCTGGCTCATGTTGGTGAGGGTAATGTAGTTTCCCTGTAAAAATGACAACCTGGAATCATCATCTTTGAAATATAATGTCTCACGCATGCCGGGGGGCATCTGGTCAATAAAGCAGAAAATACACTTGTTGCGGCATGAACGGCAGGCGCTCATAAGGCCGCTTTCAAACTCAATACCCAAATCCTCTTCATAGTCTTTTTCAATTTCTAAAATCCACTCTTCGCCGTTTTGCTTTTTAATTAGAACCTCTATATATTCATTTGTAATAAGGTACCTGTAGTCAAATACATCCTCTATCTCCCGACCGTTTATTGTCAAAAGAATATCCCCCACATTGATATCCATTTCATCAGCAATTGAATTTATGTGTACTTTTTTAATAACATGGCCTTGATATTTGTTTTTTTTCAACTTTATGTTCCTTTCAATATCAATGGTTATTTTGGCTAAATATATCAGCTTACCGTATTTTCTTTTAAAAATATAATAACTCAGCATTTTGCCGATGGCAAGTTTTTTGTAAAAGGGCATCACCTATTGCACCTCTCTTCTCTTGGTTCATACAGTATTCCTTGATCGCCCTCATAATGCTTTGTATGAATAAACAAATTATCAAATATTACGTCAGGAATACCTTCCGGGAAAGCCTTACATGTTCTCTTTGGTCTAGCATGCATTAAATTTTTAAATCCCAGTGGGATTTAAATTCCTATATCCTCAATATTCAAAAAGAAAATTTAAAAATTCTGTAAATGATTAAGCTACAGATTTTCATTCCTCCCTGCTCATCATGGTTCGGAATAAAACCACAGTTATTTGACTTTAAAGCAATAAAATGTTATTCTAAATATAGAAAATCCGAATACCTTTTGGTAATGGGGGAACCAATTTTCAGGGGTGAATCTTAATTTTTTAAGAAGGGCTGCTTGGTGGTCCTAACCCGTCAGCTAACCCCATAGGATGTAACCAAGCGTATGACAAACTCATTTTTGAGTAGGGTGATGCGCTTTTTTCATTTTAACTGTTTGGCATTAAACAAAGGCCCAAGGGAAAAACGCCTTTGGACCTTTGTTTAAGCCAATACATAAAAGAAGGGAAGGTGAGTTTTACTCTTATATTTTGATTAAAAATAGCTAAAATGAAAAGCGCCACCATCATAATTTATAATATTTATGATGTGGAGGAGTTAAGTTGGAGTTAATTTTAAAAATTTGTATTGTTTTATTAGCTGGTGCAATAGGGGGTAAAATAACCAGTCACTTTAAACTTCCTAATGTATCAGGATACCTGGTGGCAGGACTGCTTTTAGGACCATCCTTTTTTAACTATTTAAGCAGTGGAGATATTAATTCCTTTACAATTATTAGTGAGTTTGCCCTGGGTATAATAGCATTTAGCATTGGCAACGAGTTTACCATAAAAGAAATGTCAAAGCTGGGAAAGTCCATAGCAATTATAACCTTTGCAGAAGTTGTAGGAGCTGTAGCTATAGTATTTTCCATTATGTACTTTTTGTTTAACCAGTCCTTTGCATTTAGCGCTGTAATTGCAGCTATGTCAGCATCTACAGCACCAGCAGCAACCTTACTGATAATAAGGCAGTATAATGCAAAAGGACCACTTACAAAAACCATTTTGCCTGTAGTAGCATTAGATGACGTATTTGGAATTGTTTCCTTCGGAATTGCAATGTCATTAGCCAAATTATCTGTAGGGAACCAGCAAACTTCTTTATTTAAAATGTTCAGCGGTCCTTTTATAGAAATAGGAGGCTCTCTCCTGTTAGGACTGGTACTGGGTATTTTATTGTCCCTAATTACTAAAAAAGCTAAGGGCAGGGACGAAATGCAGGTAACATCTTTAGCAGCCATTGGAATTGCTGCAGGTCTGGCACACTATCTCAATCTTTCACCTTTGCTTACCTGTATTATGATGGGAACAACATTGGTAAATTTAGCCCACAAGCCCCAGCGGGTTTTTGACTCAGTGGACGACTTTGCATCACCAATTTATGTGCTGTTTTTCACTTTAGCCGGAGCAAGTCTGGATATAAGCATACTTACTAAGGTTGGTTTGATGGGGGTGGCGTATATCTTTGCCAGGGCTGCAGGTAAAATGCTGGGTTCCTGGGTTGGAGCAAAATCAGTTAAAGCTGATCCTGCAGTAAGAAAGTACTTAGGTCTTTCCTTGCTTCCACAGGGAGGGGTGGCAATAGGGCTTTCAGTATTGGTAAGACAGCAGCTGCCGCAATATGCAACAGATATTACAACAATTATCATGTTTAGCATACTTGTGTACGAATTATTAGGACCGGTTTTTGCAAAGATTGCCCTGCAAAAAGCAGGAGAAATTGACGGTGGAAAGAAAAGAAGGGATTTAGCCAGTAAAAACAACGAAAATCCAAAAATAGCTTACTAAATCCGTACAAGGGAAGGTGAGTATCATTCACGTACTTTTTATAGTGTTAAATGAATTAGATTATTTAGACGATATCCTGGCGGGATTCGTTGATATTGGTTTAAGCGGTGCAACAGTTTTAGACAGCCAGGGTATGGCAAATATCATTGTCAAAAGCAGCAAAGAGCATTCTTTTCTATACGGGCATTTGAAAAAATTTATGCAAGACAGCCGGCCGTACAACAAAACCATCTTTACCGTAATAGAAAAGGAAGAGCTTTTAGATGAGGCTGTATCTGTTGTCCAAAACATTATAGGGCATGCTCCAAGACCCGGCGTGGGTTTTATGTTTAGCATCCCTATTGCAAAAATATACCCTATGGGAATAGAGGAGTAATAAATGTGTTTTTTGTGCTGTAAAAAACGTCTTATAGCTCCGATGGTTATAAGACGTTTTAATTTTAGTATTTTTATTTAAGTACACTGTCTGTTTTTTTATTACACATTATAAAACACTAATTACACTAATTTTTATAGGAGTTTGCCGTATTAACTATAAGTAAAACCTTCCCTCTGTATTCTCCTAGTGAAATCTTGCTTCCATCAACTCTTTCTACCTTAAAATCATATATGCTCATAATTGCCCTCCTTATTTTATTTTTACATATTTGATGCCTGACTCTGTTAAATCCGACATGTAAAAATTTTTAAGCAGCACCTTTTTATTATTCATACCAATTAAAAATAATTTTAAACAATAACTTGTTGCAATACATACTTTTTGTTATTATAAAAGTGACAAAATCAAAAAACTAAAAAACAAATAAGTAATAAATATTTAATAAAATAAACAGAAGGAGAAGTGTATGAAGCCGGCAAATATATTAGTAGTGGGAACTGGTGCAGTTGGAAGCTTTTACGGCGGAAAACTTTCTGTGGCAGGGGCAAATGTAAGTGCCCTTGTAAGGTCTGATTATGAATACTTAAAAGAAAATGGAATAAAAATAAAAAGTATAAATGGTGACTTTGTTTTTAAACCGGACGAAGTTGTACAAAAAGTTGACAACTACTCAAAAACACCTGATTATATAATTGTTTCAACTAAAGTTATTCCAGGTATAAATGTAGAAGAAATAATACGTCCTAAAGTTGGAAAAAATACTGCTATAGTTTTAATCCAAAATGGCATTGATATTGAAGAGCCTGTCGCAAAGGCTTTCCCTGAAAATGAAATTATAAGCTGTCTTGCTTTTATCGGTGTATCAAAAACAGGTCCGGGACAAATTAATCATCAAGAATACGGCCGTATTGTCATAGGTAAATATCCAAAAGGAAAGTCAGAAAAAGTTGAAAAACTTCAAGAAATGTTTAATGCGTCAGATGTCCCATGTATAATAGATGAAAACATAGTAACTGCAAGATGGAAAAAACTCATCTGGAATGCTCCCTTTAATCCGGTATCCGTAATAGGCGGGGGAGTTACCACCGATGTTATTATAAATAACAGTGAATCTTTAAAACTTGTAAAAAATATAATGAACGAGGTTATAGACTTAGCAAATATTTACGGACACAATTTACCTAAAAACCTGGTGGATGAAAATATAGCACTTACTGTAAAAATGAAACCTTATAAAACAAGTATGTTATTGGATTATGAAAATAACCGGCGTCTTGAAGTGGAAGCTATTTTGGGGAATGCTGTAAGGCTTGCCAGAAAGAAAAACTTTCCAGTACCAAACCTGGAAGCAATATATGCTCTGCTTTTGCTTTTAACAGAAAACAATAGATAATAGATGAAAACCATACATAAAAATAAAATTTAAATAAATTTTCTGAAAAAAATAAGTTTTTTATAAAAATAATAGCATATACTGGTTAACTTTTGATATAATTGTAATAACAGATAGATAAAGTTTTATGTTGCTGATAAAATGTGTTGTTTATTTAAATATCATCAAGAAAGGGGGAATATGTTTGGCAGAATGGTGGAACGCCATACCAGACTTTGAGAAATTCTTTTGGTTTTTCGCTATACCTTTTACACTAATTTTTCTCATCCAATTAATAATGCTGTTTATAGGTCTTGGCGATGATGCCGGCGATATACCGGGCGATGCTGACATGTTTGACGGCTCCGGTGTTTTAGACGGTTCTTTAGATGCTCCTTTAAAGGGTTCCGGTGTATTAGACGGTGGTGACCCGCCGGACGGTGTTGATATACCGGATGATGCTGATGACGGCATTTTTTCAAGTGTGTTTAAAGTACTGTCCATTAGAAATATCATAACCTTCTTTACCATATTTGGCTGGGCAGGCATCACATTTTGCAATATCGGGGCAGGTAAAATTATAACTGTTATTGCTTCTATTTTTCTTGCATTGGCAGTAACAATAGTAATATCAATGTTGTTTTTAACCATTATTCGCCTAACAGAAAGTGGAAATGTTAATTTACAAGATGCGGTAGGCCATATAGGAGAAGTATATGTGCCAATACCTGCAAATGAGTCGGGAATCGGCAAGGTACATGTAACTTTTAACGGGGTTTTCAGGGAAATAGATGCGGTAACCCCTGAAGAATCTCTACCCACAGGTACAAAAGTACTAATTATTAAACTTAGGGATGATGATACTTTTGTTGTAACAAAAACTGATATGAAAGGGTGATGGTATCATGTTATGTAAAATAGGACTATCAGGCAGTTTGTTAATTTTAGTTACCATTATTGTAGTTATGATTTTTTCTACTATAATAGCGCTATTCTCAAGGTACAAGAAATGTCCCTCGGACAAAATACTTGTAGTATATGGTAAGGTAGGCAAAAACAAAGAAGGTGGTACGCGTTCTGCAAAGTGTATTCATGGCGGAGCCGCTTTCATATGGCCTATAATCCAGGATTACAGCTTTTTAGACCTCAAACCAATATCCATTGAGGTAATGCTGCAAAGTGCATTAAGCAGACAAAACATAAGGGTTGATGTCCCGTCAATATTCACAGTGGCTATATCTACAGAGCCAAGTACAATGCAAAATGCCGCTGAAAGACTTTTAGGCTTAAAGCAGGATGAAATAGCAGCACTGGCAAAGGATATTATTTTTGGTCAGCTAAGACTTGTAATAGCTACAATGGAAATTGAAGAAATAAATTCTGACAGGGATAAGTTTTTAAGCAATGTCACTGCAAACGTTGAAGCTGAATTAAAGAAAATAGGTTTAAGACTTATAAACGTTAACGTAACGGATATAAACGATGAATCAGGATACATAGATGCCCTTGGTAAGGAAGCAGCTGCAAAAGCCATCAACGATGCAAAGAAAAGCGTTGCAGAAAAGAACAGGGACGGTTCTATAGGTGAGGCTAACGCAAAAAGAGACGAAAGAATTAAAGTTGCAGAAGCTAACGCAGCAGCCGTGGAAGGGGAAAATAACTCTCAAATAACAATAGCAATGTCAGAAGCAATTAGAAGAGAAAAGGAAGCAGAAGCCAATAAAAGGGCTATTGCAGCAGAAAAAGTGCAACAGGCTAAAGCCCTTGAAGAGGCATATCATGCAGAAGAAGAAGCAGAAAAAGCAAGGGCAAACAGGGAAAAAGCTACCCGTGAAGCAGACGTCATCATTCCTGCTGAAATTGAAAAGAGAAAAGCACAAATTGACGCTGATGCAGAAGCTGAAAAAATCCGCATTAAAGCCAAAGGGGAAGCAGATGCAATATTTGCCAGGATGGAAGCTGAAGCAAGGGGTATAAAAGAAATAATGACCAAACAGGCGGAAGGTTTTGAAAAGATAGTAGCAGCGGCTGGCGGGGATGCTCAAAAGGCAGTAATGCTTATGGTAGCTGACAAACTTCCTGAACTTATAAAAACACAAGTTGAAGCAATTAAAGGAATTAAAATTGATAAAATTACTGTCTGGGACAGTATGGGTAATGGAAAAGGCACACCTTCAACAGCAAATTTCCTATCAGGAATGTTTAAATCCATCCCACCTTTGAAGGATTTATTTAATATGGCAGGCATGGAGCTTCCTGATTATTTAGAAGGTGAGAAAAAAGAAAACAAAGATGAAAACAGTAAAACAGTAAATGAGGATAATGCTGAGGACAGTGTATATAAAGATTCAGATAAAAACTTAAGTGAAAAATTAGATGAAAAATTAGAAGGGAATTTAGAAGAAAACCAAAAAGAAAATGATTTTAACAACCCCGATTTCCCTGGTTTGTTCTGATTTTTGCCTGACTGTTTAACAGGCTTAATTGACTTAATTTGCCATTTAATTTGCGTTTGTATATTTTATTTGCATTTATCTATTTATTTGGCTATGAGGAGTGAAATATGGCTGTACAATTTCATATAAAAACCTTTTCCACACCTTCAGATGCATTTTATATTTATAAGCTTGTGGAAAATGGTAAAGACTGCATTTTTTTAGACAGTTCAAAAAGGGAACTTCCCTATGGCGGGTATAGCATAATTGGCGTAAATCCGTTTTTAACTGTAAAATATGAAAATAATTGTGTTTATGAAAAAGCCGGAGGGGAATCTTTTTCCCCGCTGGGTACAAATATAAATGTATTTGATTATTTAAAAGAAAAAATTCAAAAATACAAACTCAATAATTCTACAGACCTCCCTTTTATAGGAGGGGCTATAGGATATTTCAGTTATGATTTTGGGTGCCGTCTTAAAAATATTAAAATGCCTGCAAAACAAATTGCATCGATTCCTGAAGTATACTTTGTTTTTTATGACAATGCCGTCATTATTGACCACAGCACTAAAAAAGTATCCGTTACCGGGCTTGGAATTCTACAAGACTCTGAAAAAAGTGTTGATGCTTTAGTTACTCTAATAAAGAATAATAAATTTATAAAAAATAATGAATTTAATAATAAGTGTGCTGGTAATGTTGAAAATAAATACATTAAGAATAAACAAGAAGTTTTCGAAAAGGCAGTGCCCAAACCTTTTTTTAAATCCCCTTTTTCCAAAGTAGAATATTTAGAGGCGGTTAAAGAATTACAACATTACATCCGTAAAGGTGATATTTATCTTGCTAATATGACTCATACCTTCTCCGGTGTTTTTCAAAACAATCCTCAAGACACTTATGAAAACTTACGAAAGGTAAATCCTGCCCCATTCTCGGCGTTTTTGCCTTTAGACGGGTTTTATGTCTTGTGTTCATCCCCGGAAAGGTTTTTAAAAGTCAAAAACGGAATTGTTGAAACACGCCCTATAAAGGGCACCATTCCAAGGGGACAAACCCCTAATGAGGACGAAATAAACAGGCGGACTTTAGAAAACAGTGAAAAAGATAAATCTGAACTTGCAATGATAGTGGAACTTGAGAAAAACGACCTGAAAAAGGTGTGCAAAGAAGACACTGTGAGGACTGTTGAACTTTTTAAAGTTGAATCCTTTGCCACGGTTTTTCATTTGGTAGCTACCATAACCGGTATCTTAAAGGATGGCTGTACCTCTGTAGACTGTATGAAAGCAATGTTTCCAGGCGGCTCTATAACTGGGGCTCCAAAACTTAGGTCTATGGATATTATTTCCGGATTGGAAAGAAACCAAAGGAATATATATACAGGTTCAATTGGCTACTTTGGATTTGACGGGAATGCAGATTTTAATGTTGTCATAAGGAGCATTTTAATAAAAGACAAATATGCACATATTGGTGTTGGGGGCGGCATCACCAGCCAATCAGACCCCATGTGGGAGTACAATGAAACCATTGCAAAAGCAATTGCCCTGTTTAAAAGCCTGAATGCAGACTATTTAATTTAAAACCGGGTGTTTAAAAATCCTGTGGAGGTATATTATGGGGGAAAAAAACAGTTATTTAAAAGATGAAATTATATATGATGATATTATATATATTGATGAAGAGAAAAACCAAGCTGTATTATATAAAGTGGATGAAGGTCTTCAATTTGGCATTGGTTTTTTTGAGACCATTTTAATAAGGGAAAAAGCATACTTTTTAAAGGAACATCTCCAGCGCCTTAATAACAGTTTGAAAAAATTCGGGCTCGAGAATTATGTGCCTTTTGAGGCTGTGGAAAAATTGATACAAGCTCGTTCTTTAAAAAATACCGCTTTAAAAATAATTGCCACGGAAAAAAACATTTTTGCCATGACCCGCCCTATTTCATATAATTTAGAAACATACCAAAAGGGAAGAAAAGTAACCATTAGTAATGTGATAAAAAGCAGCCACTCTAAGCTTTTGACTCATAAAACCCTAAACTTTGGCGAAAATATCTTGGAACTCCGGAAGGCAAAAGAATCAGGATTTGACGACTGCCTGTTTTTAAATGAAAAGGGTCATATTACAGAAAGCGCTGTTGCCAATTTATTTATCATTTATAAGGACAAAATATTAACCCCTCCCGTCTCTGATGGACTTTTGCCCGGGATTATCCGCCAAAAAGTTATTGAAAATTTCACCGTTTATGAAGAACACATCACTAAAGAACAGCTTAAATCCTCCCAAGGAGGCTTTTTAACAAACAGTTTATTGGGAGTTGCAGCTATTTCATATGTTGAAGATGTAAAAATGCCTATCCACCCATTATGTACTGAAGTGGCAAAATTCTTTGGGGAAATGATCCCGCAAAATGGCACTTGAAAGTAGCAATAATCGGCGGTGGATTGTCAGGCATTATTAAAGCCCGTAAAAAACCTCCTTCACATTTGATTCACCAAACATGAAGGAGGTTTTTTATTTTTTTTATTTATATGTAATGATATATCTTTTTAGCATTGACGCATCCACTGAATTTATTACTCCATCATTATTTAAATCGCCGTAAAGTATAGATTTTTCTTCTGTCTCGAGTACTTTCCATACCTGCGCTTCATTTCTGAATAAATAACCGGTTTCCAAAGACTTATTTCAAGTATGTTAAACATTGAATTTGGATAATCTATAAAAACAACAGTTTGCACTTTATCTCCGCTTAATCTTACCCTGTGTGTTCCATTTGCCTCAAAATTACGTACTGCATTTGAATTATTTCGTTCGTTCCTTTGATAAAAATCACCTTTTACTTCCAATGTTCCTGCTCTTAAAATACTACCATTATCGCTAATTGAATGCATAACAAAATCTCCAAATACTTGTACATAATCTTTTTCATTTAACATTGCTAACTTAGCATCTACTTGCCCGCCTTCAAAAGATTCAATGTAATAACTTTCGTATACTATTAAATTTCCGTTATTTACAGAGATCCTTCCTTCAGTATGCCATAAATTTCCTTTTGCTACAAGTGTATGCCCATTTAAATCTATATTGGCTGTAATTATCAGGTCACCACCATTTAATTTTAGTTTATGATTTGATTTTGCAACAAAGTTTTCGCTACTGCCAGATCCCTTTTGTATAAAATTACCTTTCACTTCCATAACTCCGGCAGAAAAAACATTGTAGCCACTCCCCATTGCTGAATTCATCACAAAATCCCCAAATACCTTTACAGTATCAAAATCTTTGGACATTACCAAAGTTCCATCTGATTCATCGCCTTCAATTGTTTCAATGTAGTAGTTGCCCTTTACCTCCAATGTGCCTCCGTTTATTCTCAAACTTCCATCTACATGCCTCAATGTTCCTTCTACGATGAGATTATGCCCATTTAAATTCACATTACCACCACGAATTAACAAGTTACCTTCAACTACAAAATTTCCGCTTAACGTCAAATTTTCACTTATTACGCTAGCATATACCTCTTCCTTTTGCTCCATTCCTTCTTCTGTTTGAACCTGTGCATGTGAATTTAACACACATAGAAAAACGCATAAAAAGGAAATAAGAATTGCACTACATAACTTCTTTTTCATATTAAATTCTTCCCCTTGTAATAAATTTATTTTTATCTATGAGTTGTATTATATCTAAATATGTTAATATTTGTCAACCCAAAAATTAAATTTTTTTTTAAAAATTACTTTCATCTAAAACAAAATTTTTACTGAATACTCAGCATGATCCTTTGATATTTTAATTTTTGCAACAATATTAAAATCAGAATTTTTTAGTGTAAAGGTAGCTGGATTCTTTAAAAAAGTTGTTTCCATTAAATTGCAATATTATAAAGATAAAATATATTCATTTATTTTTAAAATGACGTTATCAAAGGAAGATACGGAGGACATCCTTCAAGAAACATTTATAAGTGTATTTAAAAACCTTTATAAATATAATAGCAGCTGGAAAATTACCACCTGGCTTTATAAAATTGCCGTTAATGTTAATAAAAATGTAAATAAAGCCGATAAAAGTGTAAATACTTCTATGGCACAAATTGTCAGGAAAATTAAGAAATTCAGACGGATTAAGGCTGGTTTAAAATCTTGTAAAGGAGATGTTGGCTTAATGGCACGGAGAAGAAAAAAATACGGATTTAGTTTTTCCTGGAAAAGGGCAACCGGAATATCCGGTATGAAACAAAAAATAGCCAGAAAAACAGGGATACCCACTACTAAAACCGGAAGGCAGCAAAAAATAGGAAGGATAGTGACCGGCGGCGGATGCTTGGTAAGTATAATAGGTTTTATAGCAGTTTTATTCACAATAATTTTAATTTTCACATAAACATAAAAATAAGCCACTGAAACCTTTAAAATTCAATAGTTTCAGTGGCTTTAATCCTGGAGCCCTCAACCGGGATTGAACCGGTGGCCTCATCCTTACCATGGATGCACTCTACCAACTGAGCTATGAGGGCACTGCTGGAAACACAACAATTATAACATTAATTTTTAAATATGTCCAGCATTATTTTTTTCATTTCTTTGAAATTTTTTAATAACAAATTTACGTTTAACAAATAAATATATGGTTATATATCTATTAAAAAACAAAACTAAGGAGCTGATTTTATGAAAATACTAATTGTATTTTATTCTGCTTACGGACACACGTACAGAATGGCAGAAGCTGTTGCTGAAGGGGCACGGGAAGTTGAAGGTGCGGAAGTTATTTTAAGAAGAGTACCTGAAACCCTCCCCGAAGACTTACTAAAACAAATTGGAGCTTTCGATGCTGCAAAAGTCTTTGAACATATACCCATATGCACCGTTGATGAATTGGCTGAAGCGGATGCAATAATTTTCGGAACCCCTACCCGTTTTGGAAATATGGCAGGACAAATGAGGCAGTTTTTAGACGGAACAGGGGGACTTTGGGCAAAAGGTGCACTGGTTGGAAAGATCGGCAGTGTATTCACAAGTACTGCCACACAGCATGGCGGCCAGGAATCAACTATACTAAGCTTTCATACCACATTACTTCACCACGGAATGATTATTGTAGGTCTGCCTTATACTTTTACCGAACAAAATACACTGGAAGAAATTATGGGCGGTTCTCCATACGGAGCTGCAACCATTGCCGGAAATGACGGAAGCAGGATGCCGTCTGAAAAAGAACTGGCCGGTGCCAGATTCCAAGGAAAATATGTAGCTGAAATTGCAGCTAAACTAACAAAATAATAAATCTGTAATTTCCTACTGGAAACTCATTAATTATCTCAAGCAAATATCTTTTCAAAATAGCGGCATCCAGTGTATCTATCCTGCCGTCTCCGTTTAAATCCGCCGCCTCTTTAGCATAGGGGCCGGGTAAATTATTTATAACCTCTAATATATATCTTGAAATTAATACATAGTCATTTGAATTTATAATCCCATCGCCATCAAGATCCCCATATACCAAAACCGTCCCGGTTTTAGAAAGTCTTATTTCCTCTATTCTCAAAACTTTAGCAGTTCCCGTCCCCTCAATTCTCAAGTAATTCACATTCTTTAAATTTGCCCCGAAATCTTTAAGGGGTATTTTAATTTCTTTATATTCTGTAGTCAAATTCCCGTAGTCTGACAGGGAAACACCGTGATTTGAGCCGTCGTTTAAAATAATCCTTACAGACTTTTCTTCCCCGCCGGAGCCTCCCTTTATATTTAAAACAAGATGACTGTAAGAAGAAATATCCCTGTTTATATATGTATCAAAGGATTCAGGACTGTTTCCTCCATTATAGAAAAAATACAAATTGGTATTGGCTTCTAAATTGTAAAGCCCGCCATTTCTAATAATCTTTTCCCCCAAATCATTTTTAGCAGAATCCCATTGGGCAGAACTGTTAAAATCATCTATAACCAAACTCTCACCCGTAGCTTCCTCTGCCGATACAGCCATGGACCCTGGAGGCACATTCACGGTTTTTCCGTCTGAAAAAGATACCGTTATTGGGGAATTCCCGTAGTTATAAGCCACATATGTCTTTTTCCCCTCTTTATTAAACACAGCATAAACCGGGTGACTGGAAGTAACATTTCTGTACACATGGCCAACGGCATTAAAATTATGTATCCAATGATAAGTGTGTGCTTTTGAATTTCCGGCCTCCAACCAGTTTGAGCTGTCGTCAATGCCTGCCTCCATCTGGTTTATTGCATCAGCAGGGTCTGACATTGCCCGGTACATCCATCTTGTATCAGGAAATACCTGGACTTGGGAATGCCCTATTGTAAAATCATCAGGAGTATCTTCCGGCAAGTTCATCCATCCACAAATGGCATCCTTGTTTGCAAATATTGAAGGTCCCGGGTAATATACCTGTATACCTTCTTTTTTATTTATCACTGCAAGGGGATGGGGGTATTGTCTCTCTGAATACCGCAAAAAAGCTGTAGAACTCCACCAGTCATTTGTTGACATGGGTCCTTTTAAATTATTCGTCCTGTATATTGTGGGCAGGACATTTTCCGCACCCGGGGGCAAAACAGTGGAATAGCTTCCCTTTCCCACTTTTACTTCCCATTCAGATGACAATACATTATTCTTTGGAAATATAAAAACTGTGCACAGCATTACCAAAACACAAATTATTGTATTAACCCTCTTAAGCAAAAAATTTCCCCCTCACTTTCTTTAAATACCTTTATGCAATCCTTTCACAAAAATTATATCATATGCCATTAATAGCTACAATTTAATAGCTGTAATTTAATAATTTCAATTCAATAATTGCAATTTAATAACTTCCAAATTTAATAACTGCCTATTTAATAGCTGGCAATTTAATAGGCACCCATTTAATAGCTTCAATTTTATTGCTCCAATTTTATGCCTTCAATCGAACCAGCACTTTTAAAGTTTTTCTAAACTAAAACATTACCACTTGTACATAAAGACGTAAAAATGCTATAATCTTAATGTTAAAACGGCATGTGTAAAAAGACAGCTTGAATTAAAACAGCTCAAATTAAAAAACTTGTAGCTTTATTAAACATTTAGCCGTATTAAACTTGTAAACCTTATTAAAATAGTTTGCAAAGGATTTGTTTACATTGAAGGTACTAAAGGGAAAAACAACAGTTGATTTTTTTGATTTTGACAAAATAACTGAAGGATACAATTCAATAATTGTGGACATTGGGACGGGCAATGGCAGATTTGTATATAAAAATGCTAAAAAAAACCCCGACATTTTTTATGTAGGAATTGACCCCGTCTCTGAAAACATGGCAGAATACGCCTCAAAATCCATAAAGAAGCCGTCTAAAGGGGGTATTTCCAACGCCCTTTATGTTGTTGCAGCTGCAGAAGAAATGCCACGGGAACTATACAATAAAGCAGACAAAATATATGTAAACCTTCCCTGGGGAAGTTTGCTGGAGGGAGTGGTAAAGGGAAACCCTGTCATATTAAATAACATTGTAAATATTTCCAAGCCCTCAAAGGCTCATTTGGAAATTTGGTTTACATATAACGACCTTCATGAAGCAGGGGAAATCAGCCGGAGAAATCTCCCTTCCCTTTCTGTTGAATACATTGAAAAAACCCTTTTTCCAATATATCAGTCCTGTGGAATTGATATTTTTCAAATTGACATAGTGGACAATGAGGATTTAAAAGAATTTGACACCCAGTGGTCAAAAAGGCTAGGCTTTGGAAGAGCCAGAGATGTATTTAGAATAAAAGCTGTTATAAAAAAATAAATTGTGCTATAATAATTTTCATGATAATTTTAAAAATTTAAAATACATAAAAAAAAATAAGAAGGAGAGATAAATTACAAATGAGTATATACAGTGAATGGAAAGACCTCACAGACATAGAAAGAAGTGAAGAAGAGCAGAATAAATTTTGGAATGATTATCTCATTCAAGAAAAAAATGTCTATGAGTATATACTTACCCATCATGATGAAGTTGTAGAGGGAACTGTAAGTGAACTTGCAAAAAAATTTGAAATGGAAAACACACACTTTTTAGGTTTTTTAGACGGAATTAATGACAGTCTGGTAAAAGAGCTGGACTTAGATGCATTAGAAGAAGATTCCAATGTAAAACTGGAAGTTGACTTTAAAAAACTATTTTATAATATGCTGGATGCTAAAGCCCACTGGCTCTATAATTTACCAATGTGGGACAATATTTATTCAAAAGAAGAACGTGACAAGATGATTAAAGATTACAACAGGTCAAAAATAGCAGTTAGCAATAAAATAGGCAGAAACGAACCTTGCCCGTGCGGAAGCGGCAAGAAATACAAAAAATGCTGCGGCCAGTAAAAACGGTCAAAAACGGTTAACAACCAGAAATGATTAAAAACGGAAAATGGTTAAAAGATGATAATATGTGAAATAAAAGAGGCTGTCGCACAAGCACTTAAAAAATGCTTTGCACAGCCCTTTTTGATATCTTTAACTTATACTTTAACCTAATTTATTTTTTAAATAAATCCTTTGTAATAATGAGATCAGACACCCGCAGCTCTTTCAAGTAAGAAGAAATTTCTTCTTCAAAAAGCTCTAGATCCAACATTGTCCCATCGCTATAGTCATACACATTCCTGGAACAATTAATATACACATACTCATCTGTAACTATGGTGCCGTTTCTAAATATTGCATACTCCTTATCTGTATTTAACAAATCTTTTCCTAAGGCATACGGGAAATCAAATCCCATCATGTTGGATATAGTTGGCAAAATGTCAATTTGTCCGCCTATACGGCTTATTACCTCCGGAGTATTTTGATTAGGGTACTTTATCATAAGGGGTACTTTTTGAAGCTTTGCCCATATATCTTCCCTTTCCTCCAAGCCTAAAAATTCATAAAGCTCCTTTGCATTTACTATTGGGATAGCCTTGTGGTCCCCGTATAAAACCAGCAAGGTATCATCAAATAAATCACGCCTTTTTAGCTCATCAATAAAATAGCCAATGCATTTATCAGCATAATGTGCAGCCTTTATATAATTTCCTAAATAAGTTCCCTGCAGTTCACCAACGTCAAAATCATAATCTTCAAAGTAGTCAAAAGGATGGTGGCAGGAAAGGGTCACAAAAAAGCCGTAAAAGGGCTTATTTGTATCAATTTTATCAAAAGACTGCCTGAAAAAGGACATATCGCTTAAAGCCTCACCATGCCAGCCTACAAATTCATCCAATTCATAGTCTTTTTCACTAATGTACTTATCAAACCCAAGGGTCTCATACATTACATTCCTGTTCCAAAATACCTCATCATACCCGTGGAAGGCATATGTATCATACCCCTTTTCTTTCAGTACCTTAGGCAGGGAATGATAAGTATTTTCATAAAACCTGTAATACACCGCTCCTTCTGCCACAGGGTACAGGGAGGTATTGCATAAAAACTCTGCATCAGATGTATTTCCCCCTGCTGTCTGATAATATATATTGTCAAAATAAATACTTTCATTTATAAATTTATTTAAATTAGGAGTTATTTCCTTCCCGTTTATAGTTCTGCCTATTATAAAGCTCTGAATAGCTTCCATTTGCACTATAATAAGGTTCTTACCCTCTGCAATGCCTGAATATCTTCCTCCGGTCCTTTCTTTATTCTTAGTTTCAAACATATTTTTAATCATTTCTTTTTCTTCATATGTAATGTCGTCATCCTCAGATAACTTTTCCCTTATAAATAATTTTGTGCTGTAAAAATGAGAGTAAAAAACCCCTAAATTTTGTGCAGAATAGTTGTTACTGTATGCAAAGGCTGTAATTTCCACTTTACCGTAGACACTTAAAAAGGTTAAAACACCCACTAACAATAAAACCAGTGACCTTATCGTCCTTTTGTAAAACTGTATTTCTCCCACTCTGTTTTTTAAAACAATGAGACCTGCCACCATTACAGGAAAATCAATGATAAAAATTATATCAGCTACATTAATAAGGCTTGATATACTCTGATTAATTGAATTCATTATCCTGCTGTCAAGATTGCTAAATACAGGTATTGTGATTACGTCATAATAATACCTGAAAAAATTAGTATCTGCAATTAATAATGCAGTTAAAAGAATGTTTGTAACAAACAAAGCCTGAATTCTTTTTTTGTTAAACACCAGTGCTATAAAAGCACATATCATCAATATAATTGCAAAAGTTGATATTGTCATCATTAAATTGGTAAAAGAAAAATATGGCTCATTATTTATGTTAGTGGTAAATTGAAAATATATGCATTTTATTAAAATAGCAAAGATAAAAAAAATCCAATAAAATGCTTCCCCGTAATGTGGATTGTCTTTTATATCCCTTACAACTTGCAACATAGTAAATTAACCCCTGTTCTATATATTTTATTTTAGTTTTATAACTTAATGCTTTATACTATTGCTTTTGTGAATATTTAACAGCTAAAGTTGATAATTATTTTTTAACAATTCTTCTATTAACTATTTTACTACAAAATATTAAAGAATGTCATAATATTTTATAATAATTTTGTGAACATTATGTAAACATTTTATTACCCCTTTATTAATTTTATTAACATTTATATAATGATATTTTATTTTTATTATATATTTATATAAAAAAAATCATATAAAATAAATATTTTTTAATTTTTATCAGGTACCATCCATTCAATAAATTTTACATAGTATTTCGTAAAAGGTAAAAACAGTACAGCACTAAATATATTAAAAATAGTATGGGCATTGGCTATAAGTTTATTTTTGTCCTGTCCCACATAATATGTAATTCCCTGTACTATTTTAACAAATGGCATGAAAAAAACAAGAGCAATAAGCACACCAATTATATTATACATGGTATGTGCCCAGGCAGCCCTTTTCCCGTGTACGCTCATTTTGAAACTTGCCATCTGGGCGGTAATACAAGTTCCGATATTGTCCCCAAACATAAGGCCCAAAGCTGCATCTAAACTTATTAAGCCGGAATTAAAAAGAGCTATTGTTACTGCCACCGTTGCACTGCTGCTGTGTACCAGCATGGTGCTTATCACCCCTGCAAAAATACCCAAAAGGCAGTTTTGCCCATACTTCTGGAATATCCCGTGTAAAAAAGCGCTATCCTTCATACATGACACACTCAGGTTTAAAATGTTAAAGCCTGAAAACATAAGTCCAAGCCCTATAACCCCAGAACCTAAACTTTTTATTGATTTTTTCCCGGACATGCATCTTATGAGAATGCCAAGCAGCACAATAAAATATGCTGCTTTATCCACTTTTATGGACATAAGCTGTGCAGTAATTGTTGTCCCGATATTTGCACCGTATATTATTCCAACCGCCTGGGGTAGCTTTATTAAGCCGGAATTTACAAGTCCTACAGTTATAACCGTCACTGCTGTACTGCTCTGCACCAGTGCCGTAAGGAAAGTACCTGTTAAAAATGCAGTAAAAACCCTCCCGGTAAATTTAGAAAGCAGCTTTTTTATAAACTTTACATTTGCTTTTTCAAGGCCGCTGCTCATTAAATTTACCCCGTACATAATTAAACCCGTTCCAACTACAAAATTTAAAACTATTAAGAGTATTTTCAACTTCATAACCCTTCCCCCGTATTTTCCCTTATATTCCGCTTATTTTTCCTGTTACTTATCCTGATATATCTCCAGGTATTTCTCCTTGTATTTATCCTGATATCTCTTTGATACTTCTCCTTGTATTTATTCTGATATCTCTTTGATACTTCTCCTTGTATTTATCCTGATATCTCTTCTGGTATTTCTATTCTTGCACTTATCTGATAACTCTCTTGGTATTTCTGCTGATTTTATTCCGGTAATTCCGAATTTTTTTCCGGTAACCCCGAAGTTTTTTATATAGAAATTTATGCTAATGGTCTTGTATCTATGAACCGCTTTTTTTATACCGCTTTTTAAGAAAAAAACCTAAAAGAATAAACCCTTTGTCTTTGTCATAGGATATAGAGAAATAATCTAAAAGATATGGTGACAAATATGTCTTTTCTTCCAAGCAATATAATATATAATTTTTTAATATCCTTTGGTGTAATTGTAGGCGCAAGCCTTTTAGCGGGAATCGGGGCACTTATTAACGACCACCCCCCTTTAAAAACCATGTTTAACATCGCCGGCTCGGTAAAAATCTGGGCAGTAGCCGTTGCTTTAGGAGGAACATTTTCTTCCTTTGAAGCAATAGAAAAGGGCATATTCAAAGGGGAAATAAAATCAATTATAAAGCAAGCCGTTTACGTTGTGGTAGCGGTTTTAGGTGCAAATATGGGGTACGGGTTTATAAGGCTAATTCAAAAGTGCGGAGAGTCAATAATAAAATGAAAACTATAGCGGTTAAATTTTTAATTTCCTCTATAACAGGACTTTTAGCCGGTATTTTAATTGGCTGCACAGCAATGACATGTTTAATCAGCTACAGGATTGACAGCTACCACGAAAAAATAGTATCTTTAGAAAATACTGTGGAAGAGACCAAAATAAAATATACAAAACTCAAAGAGTCTTTAGAGGAACTGGACAAAAATAAATTTATTGTGGAAGATATCGTAGTTTATTTAATTTATGATAATGTGGAAAAAGATATTTTTGATAAAATACAATTTGAAAAATATATAAAAAAACAATATGAAAGCATATTGGGAAAAGAAGTTGATACTCTTGACATGGAGCTTTTGACAAATGTTGTGGACAGGGATGTTTTTATTTTGGAAGAAAAAGAATACAGACTCAAAGTGGAAAGAATACTTTTATCAAAAGTCTTTAAAATATGGGTATCCATTAAGGAAATCTAAACAATTGCGCATAATTAAAGTTTAAAGAAAGTGTAAACAATTATTTAAATTTAAACAGCACTTATTGAAAAACACCTCAAAATACTGTTTAATATAAGTAGTCCAAAGAACAAATCATAACATGAGGTGAAGTAAAATATGTTTAAAAAAATATCTATTGTTTTTTTAACCATAGCACTTTTATTTGGCATTGCAGCCTGCAAATCAAACTCTAAGGAAAATAGCGCAGGAAGTGAAGGGGAAAACAAATTTGAGCAGCTAAATCCCCCCAAGCCAGGGGACAAGATTGCAATTATGACTACAAGTATGGGGGAAATAAAAATAAGACTTTTCCCTGATATAGCACCAAAAGCTGTTGAAAATTTTACAACCCATGCAGAAAACAGGTATTATGAAGGTGTAATTTTTCACAGGGTAATAAACGATTTTATGATCCAGGGCGGTGACCCACAAGGTACCGGCAGAGGCGGCGAAAGCATCTGGGGCGAGCCTTTTGAAGATGAATTTCACGACTCCTACCGCCACTACAGGGGTGCCCTCTCAATGGCCAACAGAGGACCTGATACAAACGGAAGCCAGTTTTTTATAGTGCAAAATAAAAAAGTGGATTATGCATCTCTGAGAGCTGCAGGACAGGCCGGAACCGACAAGGAAATATTGGAAAAATACACTGAACTTGGTGGAACTCCGCATCTTGACGGCCGCCACACAGTATTTGGACAGGTTTATGAGGGACTGGATGTTGTGGATAAAATAGCAGCCGTAGAAGTGGATGGAAATGATAAACCTGTTGAAGATGTTAAGATAATAAGTATCGAAATTAAAACATTTGAATAAAAATACATTGAAGACAAAATTAAGGCTACAAAGGTTATAATTAATCTTTGTAGCCATTTTTCTTCTCACTTTTATAATTACTTTTTACTTACTATTTAAGCTTTCTACCGCCTTTTATAATAGCTTATTATAGCTTTATTGTAACTTTTATAAAGCTTTCATATAAACCCTTTCAAAGAATATACAATAAGCTGCTTGCGGCTTTTACAAACTGCTTTATCATTTATGATCTGCTTTCTTCAAAATGCTTTTCCAACTTACGCTTCACCCTTTGCAGGGCATTATCTATTGATTTTACATGTCTGTTTAAATCCTCGGCAATCTCCTGATAGGATTTTCCTTGTAAGTACCGCGTTAAAACATCGCATTCTAAGCCGCTTAAAATCTCATTCATTTTTGTCTCAATACCTGAAAACTCTTCACGGCTTATAACCATTTCCTCAGGATCGCTAACCCTTTCCTCACTTATTATATCCATGAGTGTACGGTCGGACTCTTCATCAAATATGGGTTTGTTGAGGGAAACATACGAATTTAACGGAATATGCTTTTGCCTGGTAGCAGTCTTTATTGCTGTTATAATCTGCCTGGTTATGCAGAGCTCTGCAAAAGCACGGAAAGATGAAAGCTTGTCCCCCCTGTAATCCCTTATTGCTTTATAAAGGCCTATCATTCCTTCCTGGATTATGTCTTCTCTGTCCGCTCCAATGAGAAAGTAGGTTCTTGCCTTTGCACGGACAAAACCTTTATACTTGTTGATTAAATACTCGAGGGCCTTATCATCACCAGCTCTGCTATCTTCAACTATTTCTTCATCAACCATGGTACTAAAAACTTTTGCTGTTTCCATTTGCGCGTTTGACTTCAAAATAACGCCCCCTTTTATTTTGTTAACTATAAGGTTTTAAGGCTAGATATACAGAATAGGAATAAATACGAAAAACTGAACATAAATAGATAAGCAGTTTTTCACTCAAAATTAAAGCACACCCATTGACATTATACATTAGAGTCAATCCATCTGTCAAGTGCTATTTGCCACTTTCCATACTTTAAGTAAAGTAATTACTGTGTATCTAAGCCTTATTATTTTTTAAATAAACCGTTTGTATTATTATCGGCATTTTATTTTTTTACTATAGTAGATAAACTAAAGATTCTTAAAGATTTCTTTGTCTTAAAACTTCATACATAATTACAGCACCTGCTACGGCTACATTCAGGGAAGATATATTACCCTTCATGGGTATATTTACAATAAAATCGCATTTTTGAGAAACGAGTCTGCTCATTCCTTCCCCTTCACTGCCTAAAACCAGTGCAAGCGGTCCTTTCAGGTCACTTTGGTAAAATGTCTTCTCACCCGAAAGATCCGTTCCCACTATCCATATATTTTTCTTTTTTAAATACTCTATAGTTTGTCCAATATTAGTAACGCGCGCTACCGGCACATACTCAATGGCACCTGCCGAAGCTTTAGAAACAGCCGCATTAAGACCTGCTGCCCTTCTTTTGGGGATGATAACCCCATGGACACCGACTGCATCTGCAGTCCTTAAAATAGAACCTAAATTATGTGAATCTTCTACACCGTCCAGGATGACAATAAAAGGTTCTTCCCCTTTTGACTGTGCAATTTCTAAAATATCATCAACTTCAACATAATCCTTTGCAGCAACATATGCAATTACTCCCTGGTGGGCGTAGGTAGTTGAGATTTTATCCAAGTTAGACCTGTCTGTTTCCTGTATTACAATTCCTCTTTCCCTGGCTAAAGCAATTATGTGATTTATAGAACCTTCCTTATTTCCCTTCTGGACCAATAGCTTATTTATTGTTCTGTTGGCCTTTATGGCTTCTAATACAGGATTTCTCCCCTCTAGTATATCCGGATTGATATCCAGGTTGGAATTTTTCTTGTTGTTACTCTCCCTATTGTTGTTATTCCCCATACTTTTCCCATTGTTTTTCTTATTATTTTTCACATTCTTTTTTCCCATGTTCTTTGCCATAATCTATATTAGTCTCCTCCGTATCTCCTAAAACAGCTATTTCAAGTATATACATTAAACGCTTGTACCTTTTCTTTAAATACAAATACCCTATCAGGGATTCAAAACCTGTAGCATATCTATAGTCAGCAACATTGGCGTTTTTAGGGACGGTGCCGGATTTGGCATTCCTCCCACGCCTTACTATGTCCAGTTCTTCATCATTTAAAACGTCCATTATTCTATGTATTATATCCGATTGGGCTTTTGCCTTTACATAATTAATGGACTTTTTGTGAAGCACATGCACAGGGGCATTCCCTTTGCTTACCAAAAATGTACGCACAAAGACCTCATATACAGAATCACCCACATATGCCAGTGCCAATGGTGACAAACTGTTTATTGCATTTTCACTAAATTCAAATCTCTCTACAAAACCACAACATGTTTCTTCAGACATATTTTACCTCTAATGAGTCATGACAATTTACCGGACACCTTATCCGATACTTTATTTTCCAACACTCTATTTTGTAACATCAGCATCATATACTATTAATATTATATAACACTAAATATAATATAACATCATTATTATCAATATTATATAACATCAATGCTTTCAAGTAAATATTTACCGTTTGTCATAAATCACTTTTACTCCCTGATGGGTATCTTGTAATGTTATTCCCATTTCTTTTAACTTGTCCCTGATTTCGTCAGCTTTCTTCCAGTTCTTTTCCTTTCTTGCCTGCTGCCTTCTTTCAATAAGTTCTTGTATTTCTTTATCGAGTTTTTTCTCCTTCTTCTTTAAACCTATTCCCAAAACTTCTCCCAGTTCCCTTAAAAGAGACAGTGCTTTTTCAATTATCCCCTTGGACGAACCAGCATTAATATTTGTATTGCTTTCTTTCACTATATCAAAAATTGCAGCAATTGCATCTGCAGTATTTAAGTCATCATCCATGGCTTCTATAAATTTTCCTTTTAAACCGTCAAGTTTTTTTGCTACTTCTTTTTCCTCATCAGTAATTTCTGATTTATCTGCATTTTCCATTAAATACTCTAAATTTTCAATACAAGTATAAATTCTGTCCAGCCCGCTTTCAGCCTGTTCTAAAAGCTTCCTGCTAAAATTTATGGGACTTCTGTAGTGGGCAGAAAGCATAAAAAACCTTATTACTTCATAGTCAAATTCTTCTACGATATCCCTTACAGTAAAAAAGTTTCCTTTGGACTTGGACATTTTTTCATTGTCCACATTTATAAAACCGTTGTGCATCCAGTACCTTGCAAAAGGCTTCCCATGGGCAGCTTCACTCTGGGCAATCTCATTTTCATGGTGTGGAAATATCAAATCCTGTCCCCCGCTATGTATATCAATTGTCTCTCCTAAATACTTGTTTGCCATTGCAGAGCACTCTATATGCCATCCCGGTCTGCCTTTCCCCCAGGGACTTTCCCAACAGGGCTCCCCTGGCTTGTGTTTTTTCCACAACACAAAGTCTAAGGCGTCCCTCTTTTTAGAGTCAACTTCTACCCTAGAACCAACTTCCAAATCTTCTATTGACTGGTGAGATAATTTTCCATACTCCTTAAATTTCCTGGTGCTAAAATACACATCCCCGTCCACATTGTACGCAAATCCTTTTTCTTCAAGTTTCTTTATAATGTCTATTATTGCATCTATATTTTCAGTAGCCTTAGGATGAATGGTAGCTTCCCTGATGCCAAGACCCTTTGCATCTTTAAAATATTCATCAATGTATTTTTGGGCAAGTTCATATACCTCTACTCCCTCTTCACTTGCCCTCTTTATCATCTTATCATCAATATCTGTAAAGTTCTGGACAAATTTGACCTTGTACCCTTTGTACTCAAGATACCTTCTCAAAGTGTCAAATATAATAAAGGGTCTTGCATTTCCAATATGAAAATAATTATATACTGTTGGTCCGCAGGAATACATTTTAACTTCCTTTTCATCAAGAGGCTTAAAATCTTCTTTTTTTCTAGTTAGAGTGTTGTATATCTTCATTACCTGTCTCCTTCCTATCTTTGCACGCTTTTTTTAATATATCCTTAGACAAATCAACCTTTTCGTCTTCCATTTTTATCCCATGTTTTTCCAAAAGCTTCTCCATTCTTTCCATCCTGGCAATAAGCTTGCACAATTCCTGGGCGATAGGGTCACCTATATTTATCTGGTCAAGTTCAACTGAAGGTGCAATTCTCTGGTCCCCTCTCTTCACTGCCCTCCCCGGCACACCTACCACTGTAGTATTAGGCTCCACTTCTTCTAAAACCACAGAATTAGCCCCTATCCTTGCATTGTCCCCTACTTTAAATGGACCTAATATCTTAGCTCCCGTGCTTATAAGAACATTATTACCCACTGTAGGGTGCCTTTTTCCCTTATCCTTTCCGGTACCGCCAAGAGTGGCATTATGGTATATAGTACAATTATCACCAATTTCAGCAGTCTCCCCTATAACAATACCCATTCCGTGGTCGATAAAAAGCCCTTTCCCTATTTTTGCCCCCGGATGTATTTCTACGCCGGTCAAAAACCTGTTGATCTGGGAAATCAAACGGGCAATGAAAAATAGCTTTTTACAGTAAAACCAGTGGGCTATTCTATGAAGACACACTGCATGAAACCCTGAATACAGCAAAATAACTTCTAAAATACCCTTTGCTGCAGGATCCCTTTCGGCAATAGATTTTGCATCTTCAATTAATTGCTTAAACATAAATAAAACCTCTCACATTCCAACTCATTTTAAATTAATATAATTAGCCGGATATTCTTTTTAAAATACTCCTATTATACTATAATTATATCTACCAAAAAGTGCCCCTAATTAATCAAAATTTTTTTATCATTTTATCAAAATCATAGTGTAAAGTAAATAGATAAAACCCTTTACAGGTAGTTTTCTCTTATCCAGTTTATGCGCTTAATGATTTTTTCCTTTCCTAAAACTGATATTATGTCATACAGCTCCGGTCCGTGCATTTGTCCTGTAAGCATAACACGGATAGGCATAAATAAATTTTTCCCCTTTATTCCTGTTTCCTTTCCAATTGTTTTAAATACGCTCTTTCCAAATTCCTCATCTATAACGTCTGCTTCATTGACTTTAGAAATTAATGCATCCATCAGCTGTGGAACTTGCTCACCCTTTAACACCTCCAGGGTTTCATCATTTTCAGGGGATATTTCATCATTAAAAAATATTTTTACCTTTTCCGTTATTTGCGCCACATAATCCAAACTATGTTTTACAGCTTTTACCATCTTTTTAATCCATTCATACGTCTCACCGTCAACTTCTTCACCAATAAAACCTGCCTTTTTAAGGTGAGGTATAGCCATATCGGTTATTCTCTCTAAGGACGCATTTTTTATATACTGTGAATTCATCCAGTTGAGCTTTTCATTGTCAAAAACCGCCGGGTTTTTTGATACCCTCTCAAGAGAAAACTGAGATATAAGCTCATCAATGGTAAAAAACTCTTCTTCAGTTTCCGGAGACCATCCCATAAGGGCAAGGAAATTTACAATGGCTTCCGGCAAATACCCTAAGTCCCTGTACTGCTCAACCCATGTAGCCCCATGCCTTTTACTCATTTTGGTCCTGTCATGCCCTAATATCAATGATACGTGGGCAAACTGAGGCTTTTTAAAACCTAAAGCGTCATATATCAATATTTGCCGCGGGGTGTTTGAAAGGTGTTCCTCCGCCCTTATTACATGGGTTATTCCCATAAGGTAATCATCAACTACAACTGCAAAATTATAAACAGGGATACCGTCAGACTTTACAATTATAAAATCCCCTACCCCGTTGCTGTCAAATTCCACATGACCTCTTACTATGTCGTCTATTTCTATAATCTGATCCTTAGGAACTCTTAGCCTGATGGTAGGTTTTCTGCCTTCAGCCTCATATTTTTTTATTTGTTCTTCTGTAAGATTGCTGCACTTGCCGGAATACCCAAGCATATCTGAATTTGCTTCTTCAAGGCGCTTTCTCTCTTCTTCCAGCTCCTCCTGGGTGCAGTAGCAGTAATATGCCTTGTCCTCTTCTAAAAGTTTATCTACATATTTTTTGTATATCTCTCTTCTTTCTGTAGACCTGTAAGGGCCGTTTTCACCACCTGCATCTATACCTTCATCCCAGTTAATACCAAGCCACTTCAAATCATTTATTATAACCCGCTCTGATTCAACAGAAGACCTTACTAAATCAGTATCCTCTATACGCACTAAAAATTTACCGTTGTGTTTTTTGGCAAATAAATAATTAAATAATGCCGTCCTGGCTCCACCTATATGTAAATGTCCTGTAGGGCTGGGAGCAAATCTAACTTTTACCATTTTCCACCTTCTCCTCTCATCGCTTTTTTATTTTAAAAAACCACCACAGTTATTATCATATTTAAATATTGCTATTTGTGCAAGGTATATATATTCTTTGCAATTTGAATAATTATAATAATATTTATAAATAATAATATTGATAAAAGCTGATATTTTTTAAGCTTTTATAATTATTTAGCCTTTGAAAGGAAGTGATTTTGTGGCAGATTTAAACAATGCACGGACAGAAACTTTTAATATTACGCATTTTATAATAAGAGTGATTGTAGGAAGCGTTGTTTTTGCAATTACATCTTATGTAACTAAAGGCCTTTCAATATCAGGACTCTTACCTCTTGTAGTAAGTGCAATCGTTTTGGCAGCGCTGGACTACCTGGTAACAAGAATATTTGGTTTGGACGCAACACCCTTTGGAAAAGGAATTACAGGTTTTATACTGGCAGCAGCGATAATCTATGCTACACAATTTTTTGTCTCAGGATTTGAAGTTGACTTCTGGGGTGCTGTAATAGGTGCTTTGATTTATGGTATTATTGACGCTGTCATACCGGCTAAAGCAATGTAATTTCACTAAGTTTAAAGGTATATAAAAACCTTGAAAAGACATGAGTAAAAATTATTGAGACATGAGTTTAATTATTATACAAAAAAATGCATAACAGCACATAAGGAAAAGAAAGCCGCCAAATATTTAGGAGGCTTTCTTTTATTAAATGTAACCCAAAATGCCGTTTCACTATATTTTGACACCTAGCCGCAACTAGGTGGGTGTCCTGTTAAAAATTTCTGCCTTCCCTTGCCGTGACCTATGCTTTAAAGCATAATCCGGCTTTAGCTTAAGGCCTGGCATACGTTTTTAAACTCCGGACTCCCTTATGTCAAATGTAGGTTCAAAATTATAGTTTACTTCGTACATTTCAGGCAAAAACCTATCTAATCAACTTAATGACATTATATCATTATACCCACCCTAATTTCAAATAACCGAAAATACAGTTTAAAGCTTTTATACTAAGTAAATTAATGTTAGGCTTTTGATTTCTTAAAAATTCAACTTTATTATAAAACTTTATAATTTAAATTTTACACCCCAATTTTATTTTCCCGGGCATAATAAAACAAGTATTGCTGGGCAAATCCAGAAAGAACCCCAAACCTTTCTTTGGCCATTTTTTGAATATCTTTTAAGGCTGTTTTTTTCTTGAAATAAAGTTCCTCCATCACCCTCTTAACCCATACATCTGTGGGAAATACATCCCTTTTAGTACCGCTGTAAAGTAAAACACAGTCCGCTACCTTAGGACCTACTCCCGGAAGTTCCATTAAATACTCCCTGGCATCATCAGTATTCATTTTTTTAATATTTCCCAAATTTATACTTCCACTGCTCACCATCTTTGAAGTTCCGTGCACATATTTACACCTAAAACCTGCTTTACAGACTTCTAAGCTTTCAAGGGTAGAGTTGGCTATCTCTTCAGCCTCCGGGAATGTATAATATTTTTTTACCCCCAGATAAACTTCTTTTCCGTAAAGCCGGGCTAATGTATCCACCGATTTCATTATCCTGGGTATTCTATTATTGGCGGAAATAATAAATGAAACCAGTGTTTCCCACAAATCCTGTTTTAAAATCCTTATACCCCATCCAAATTCTACGGCTTTTTCCATTATTTTATCATTAACTATGTTTTTTTTAATTTCTGAATAATCTGTCCCTAAGTCAAAGTAATGATACCAGATATTTATAAAATCCTCCACATTGGAATTGTATATTTGAAGCCTTTCTTTATTAAAACTTACATTTACAACCCGTCCTTTTGCAACTCCCGTATAACTCCCGTCTATTTGCCTAACCCACCTAAAACACTGCCCGCATTCAAAGGTATGGGTAAGATTAAAATCTTTTACGCCTTCTATTAAAACTTTATTGTCTCCCGGTATTATTTTGTACCCCTTATATTCCACACAACCCTTATATTTCATATTACTTCCCCTTGATTTATTTTGTTCCCTGTTTTTAATTATTATATATATAATACCCTGTTTTTCTGTTATAATTTAAATTAATAATAACTTTTAGAAAGGAATTTGTTTATGAAAGAAAAAATTTATACCATACCCGTTACAGATGCATTTAAAAATGACTGTGAATGCCCCATGTGCATTTTAGAGAAAAAATTAGAAGATGAAAATGTTGAATACATTTTAGGTCCTTTTTTAATGGAACCTGAAGGAAGGATACAAACCAATAAAGAAGGCTTTTGCCAAAAGCATTTTGAAATGCTGTACAACACACAGGCAAATAGGTTAGGCTTAGGACTCATTGTTGATACCCTCCTTTGTGAACAAAATAGTATTTTAAAAAAAATGTATAGTGAAAATGAAGAGGTTTTAAGAAGAGATTCTGAAATATCCATGATAAAAAACTTATCCGGAAAAATCATATCCAAACAGACAGAATCTAAAAAATTTGTGGATGCCCTTATAGAAAAATTAGATGACTTAAACAGCTCATGTACAATTTGCAATAGATTAAACAAAACCATGGACAGGTATGTAGATGTAATATTGTATTTGTATTTTAAAGAAGAGGATTTTAAAAATATGTTTGACAATCAAAAAGGTTTTTGCTTAAAGCACTTAAAGCTTCTTCTCGAAGGTACAAAAAAATACCTTGCTCCAAAAGAAACAGCTATTTTTATAAATAAACTTATGTCCATCCAGATTGAAAATATGGAGCGTATACAAGAAGAAGTCAACTGGTTTACCAAAAAATTTGACTACCGCTATAATGATGCACCTTGGAAAAACTCAAAGGATGCACTTTTAAGAAGCATACAAAAGCTTGTAGGCTACTCTAATTTAAAATAATTATATTCAAATAGCTATTTTTGGGACCTTTGCTTTTTGGACTTTTGCTTTTTATTAAGTTCTTTTTTTTTGGGCTCTTGCTTTTGAAGCTCTTGTTTCTCAGCTTCCTGATTTTTCAGTTCTTGTCTCTTAGCTTCCTGATTTTTCAGTTCTTGTCTCTTAGCTTCCTGTTTTTTCAGTTCTTGTCTCTTAGCTTCCTGTTTTTTGGCTTCCTGTTTTTTAGTATCTACAACAAGGCTTTTGGCAAGAAGATTTAGTCTTTTAATATTTATGGCTGTAAGCTTTTCCACCTCATCAATAACCCTTTTTTGTACTTCCCTTAAAAGAGGTCTTATCTTG
This sequence comes from Acetivibrio saccincola, assembly GCF_002844395.1. Taxonomy (NCBI): domain Bacteria; kingdom Bacillati; phylum Bacillota; class Clostridia; order Acetivibrionales; family Acetivibrionaceae; genus Acetivibrio; species Acetivibrio saccincola. The sequence goes on from NZ_CP025197.1 coordinate 3,507,982, forward strand.
TATCCATAAACAAGCACCAGGTCCATTTCAATATAAATCCCGTCAGAATGATTTTCCGCCCTGAAACGGGATATCTTATTTACCCCTTCTATACTTGAAGTAACATATTCCACAATCTGATATATTGTATAATCTGAAATTGTATAGTTTCCCATATAGCTAAATGTAGGCCTTACAACAGACTTTTCCCCCACCAGCTGGAAACTTCCCTTTCCCTTTCTTCTGAATATCTGCAGAGGGTCAAGGAAGTACCCGGAGAAGTCCTTTTTTATTTCAAAGGTTGGCACCGGAATAACATGCTTCCCCTGCTCTTTTCTTGTTGTAAGAGCCTGCTTTATTTCAAACTCTGTGGCAATTTCATGAATATAGACTTTTTCATTTACACTATACCCCAGGCGCTGGGCAATTTTTTCAACCATCCCGTCAGATGTGCCCAAAATAAGAAGGGATTTAGGCTTATATTGTTCAAGGGCAGCCTTTACCTCTTTTGCATGTTCATCATCTGTAAACAGGGCACGCTTAATGGAACCCACTTTGGTTTTTTCCTTTTTAGCGGAAGTTCCTGCTATTATCTGCGTTCCCCTTATTAAAAGACCATCATCTATAATAAAATCAATACCTCTTTCCTTAGCCACCCAGACAGCCCTATGGCTTTTACCGGTCCCACTTGGTCCTATAAAACCAACAACATTCAAAACTATACCTCCAACCTTTTAAAATAACCTCTATATAACATTATATAAACTCTATATAAATAAACTCTATAAAATAAAAAACTTTATTTAAAAATAATCCCTATATAACATTATACCATTTTTTAATATTATAACACTATTCTAAAAGGGAAAAAGAGAGTAGGTCAATACTCTCTTTTTTCTATTTACCTAAAAATATTATCTTTTGTTTTTTACTGTAATTATCTTTTGCTTTTAAGTTTTTTATCTTAAGTAGAAAGAAATTGATATATAAAATTATGATGTCTGCCTCCTGTATAGCTTCATGCTGTTTTTCCCCAAGATAGCTTCATGGCGTGTCCACTTAAAAGCAATATCAACATAGTGTAGTTTTTTAGATAAAACAATACAATATATTGTGTTCCACAATATATTGTATCATTAGATAAATAATTGTCAATACATATGTTACAAAAAATCTGATTTTTTTTAAAATCATACACTATACCTTTTCTTCATTTATACCTTTTCTTCATTTCTTACCATATTTACAATGCATAGTTCACAACCTGCACATATAAAGGTCTTTTCCCAAAAAACATTCTTTATTGTCTCTAACAGTTCTTTATTTTTAAAATTTTTAGCACCGTGAATCATTATTTTCCTAGGTGCCATAGTAATAAGGGAACTTACAAGCAGATCATCATATTTTATTTCTTCACTGGAAATATCATTCATAAACTCCTGTATGCATTCATTTGTAATTTCCCTTTTATTTTCATCTAAAAGAATATATTTATCATCATACCCTGCAATTACATGTATAGTGTTGAATTTTGGCTCCTGAATGTCCACAAAATACCTTAATAACCGAATAAATTCCCTGTACTCTCTTTCCATTAAAAAATCATCTACAGCTTTATCCACTATTTCTTCTAAGTCTTTTATATATTCCTTTAGTCTGAAATTAACAAAACCATCTAAAATTAAATCATTAGCTCCCTGGTAGTAGTCTAATAATTTTCGTATGATGATATTTCTCCTTCTTATTTGAAATAAGCTGTTTAAAAAGCTTTTTTCACTATTTTTTATTGTACTTACCGCAATTCTAAATATTTCTTTTTTCTCCAACGAATTAAAATAGCAGTAATTGTTGTTTATTATCCTGTATATTAATTTTTCTTCATATTCTTTAATTATATAATCTGCTAATGCACTGGAAATACCTGCTTTTATTTCATCAAAAATTATGTGTTGCCTTTCTTCTTCTATTTTAGACAAATCAATTTTACATTTAACGGTTATTTTCCCTTCAGAATTAACAACATTTTCAATAAAACAATCTATATCAAATTTATTTAATTCTCTATTTATATAATCTTTTATATCTTCTGAACTCTCTCCAGCCTCAATACAAAGAAACTGCATCAACTTCACATCCCTTCAAACATAGTATATGTCTTTGCAATTTGTTGTATGCAGTAAGGGTTATATGCAATCTTTACCATATTTTTTTAAAGCATATATCACCATGTTATATGTTCATTATATGCAAAAAGAAATTGTAAGTTCCAATATAAGTGTGTCTTTATAAGATGATAATATGTATGTTTTAACCTGTCAAAAGAGGTATTACAGAGCCAACATCCACAGAATTTTCATTTCCAAGGCTAACAATTTCCATTCCTTTTTTATCAAGAAAATCCCGTATCTTTTTTTCTGTCTTTAATTTTTCAATATCTCCACAAATTGCCCATTTATATTTGTCAATAAGAAAAGTGCTTCCACCAATAAATCCTTTGTCTAAGCCTTCAAGGACAATTCTATCCTCTTCTTCAATTAACAGTACATCAAGTCCTTTTTTTTCAGCAATTTTTGCAATTCCCCTGTCCATGGTTATTATTGAATTTTCATTAACAACTGATACTGAACACTTAGTGTACCCTTGATTAACATGAACAATTTCTATATCCTTCTTCTTTAAATGCTCCAGTATAACACTATCTGTATATTTTGTATTGTGGAAAAAATATTTCCCCACCCTTGCACCGTTATAACAAATGTTTCCGGGATATTTTGAAGTTAAGCGGCTTTTTCCCTCCAAAAGCTCAAACCCTAAACTATGTAATTTTTTTAAAATTTCTTTACATACCCCCGGCGCATATACAATAATATTCTTTTCTAAATGGTGAAAAAAAATATCCGGATGATATGAAATGGCTGGATATAAAGAATCTAAAGGCTTTGTTTTTATGTAATTAATTTTAAGCGACATAAGTTTCTCTTCTATATCTTGTCCTATCCTGCCATCAACCAGTACCAGGTTTACTTTTTTTTCAGGTAAATTAGGAATGTCCAAAAAATTCATAACCCTTCTGTCTCCTGCTTTATAATGCATTTTTAAATAATTTCCAAATAAAAATAATTTATATTTTTTAATGGGACAAGATTCCTGTCCTTTCTTTCTTACATAATATATAAATATATGCCATATATAAATTATTGTACAGTAATTTTTTTATGATGCAATAAAATTTTTTTATGATGCAATAAAATACAGCATTTATAAAAGTGCTACTAACTAATAATTTCTTTATGAAATTATTAGTTATTCAGATAAATGGGCTGTTGCAAAGCAACGGCCCCATTTCATATCTTAGAGAAATATATTGCCTTGGAGCAATATATTATTTATAACTTTATTTAACTTTATATATTTTTAAATTTTGTGGAACAATACTAACATATAAAATATTTTACACACTAAAACCCTTTTATCAGGAGTGTAATTATGACAACGATAAACTGCTCTTCAAACTGTATCCACCAGGTAGACGGCAAGTGTACACTTGATATTGTCAGCAAAAACTCAGCCTCGGTAAAATCCAATTGTATTTTTTTCGAAGAAAAAGTTTTTAAAAAAAGTCAAAAGAAGGTTATCTGACATGCGTCAGCTAACCTTCTTTTAATTAAAATACCGGTTGGCTGAACATAAAGTATCAATAAAAATATGAAGCATCTAAAAACTTAATTTAAAAACTTATGTTTCATGTGGCAATCGTAGGAAAAATAAATCTTTTTTTCTATGAATTAAGAATAATTATAAGGAGAGAATAATATATCGTAACACAGTTTTTTAAAACAAAAGGAGTTGTCGTTATGAACAGAACAGCCCTAGACAGAGTAGCACTTGTTCTTGTTATTATAGGCGCAATAAACTGGCTCCTGATAGGATTACTGGATTATAATTTAGTTTATGAAGTGTCAACTTTACTTGGAATGGGCACATTATTATCAAGAATTATATATTCAATAGTGGGGCTTTCCGGGCTTTACACCATAAGCCTGTTGTTCAGGGAGGCAGAACCTGCAAGAGAATAAGCATAACATCACAAAAAGAGCATATCTTATAAACGGAGGGGTACTTTTTAAACCCCTCCGTTTTTTACTCTTCTTCTGGTATTTCCCAATTATGGTAAACATTTTGAACATCGTCTAAATCCTCTAAATTGTCAATAAGTTTTTTCATCATTTCAATTTGCTTCTCATCTGTAAGCTTAGTTGTAGTCTGAGGAATCATTTCCAAATCAGCAGATATAAATTTAACCTGACTCTTTTCAAGTGCTTCCCTCACTTTAGAAAAATCACTAGGGTCTGTTATTATCTCATAATATTCTTCTTCCGCATTAAAATCTTCTGCCCCTGCTTCTAGTGCTTCCATCATTAAATCATCTTCACTTTCAACAGTGGACTTATCTATAAGTATCAATCCTTTTTTATCAAACATAAAGGATACACAGCCGGTAGTCCCTAAATTCCCGCCAAATTTATCAAAATAATGCCTTACATCTGCAGCAGTCCTGTTTCTGTTGTCCGTAGCAGATTCTACAATAACAGCTACCCCTCCCGGGCCATAGCCTTCATATACAACTTCTTCATAGCTTTCCCCTTCTGCATCTCCGGAAGCCTTTTTTATACTTCTCATAATTGTATCATTAGGCATATTTGCACTTTTGGCCTTGGCTATAACATCCCTGAGCTTAGGATTTACTTCTGGGTCAGGTCCTCCACTTTTAACTGCAATAGCAATCTCCCTGCCTAATTTGGTAAAAATCTTTCCTCTCTTCGCATCTGTCTTTTCTTTCTTACGTTTAATATTTGACCACTTAGAATGCCCAGCCATTAAAAAACCTCCTATAATTAAATGAATTAATTAAAATCAATGTATATATAAATTATAATATTAATATCATAATTTATAAAGGTATTTGCTAAAGTTTCTTCTTTTTTTCAAAAAAAATTTATGGGTAATACAAAAATCTATTTACATATTGAGAAATTTTGTATAAAATGTTTATGACATTTTATGTCCTACTAACTAACATATGTAACTTATGTTATGACATTATGTTTGTGTAATTTAATTCATTAATTTAAATATTATGAGAAGGGTTGATGTCTCTTGGGTAACAAAATTAGTTTGTCTAGACCTGTAAAAGTATTTGCAATATTCATATTTACCTTTTTAATTGCTATAAACATAATCTCTGCAAGTTTTTTAACGCCTTTTGAAAAATCCATTGTCTATGCAATAAAATCCTTTCTGCCTTTGTCTGTTTCTGATAAATTTTGTCTCTTACTGGTGCTAAACATTAGTTTTTTTCTCTTTGTATTGGTTGTTTTTTGCAATATGAATAAAAAGAAAAAGGCACTAATACAAAAGTTTGAAGAGGAGAAAAAGAAATTAATTGAACTGCACAAACAAGAAATAGAGAAGAAAAACAAATGCATAAAAAAGCTTTCTTCCATTGGCAAGGAAACTGAAAAACTATGTGCAGAAAAAAGCGAGTTCTTTTATAATATTTCCCATGAGCTCAAAACACCCTTAACTGTAATATTAGGTGCTATTCAGCTTATAGATCAGAAAAACTCACAGGTTGTTACTGAAAAGAGATATTCCGCAAGACAATTCTTCATTATAAAACAAAACTGTTATAGGCTTTTGAGGCTAATAAACAACATATTAGACATCAGCCGTATAGAATCCGGCTATATAAAAATAAACACTACAAGCTGCAATATAGTATACCTGGTTGAAGAAATAACCCAGTCTGTGGTACCTTATGTAGAGCAAAAAAACCTATATTTAGAATTTGATACTTCAGCAGAAGAAATTATTGCCAGCGTGGATATTGAAAAATTCGACAGGGTACTACTTAACCTTTTGTCAAATGCAATTAAGTATACAGAACCCGGGGGGAAAATTTCTGTAAACGTATACCAGGAAAAAGATTCTTTCGTAATAAAGGTATCTGATACCGGCATAGGTATTCCTAAAAAAAGAATAAATAATATATTTAAAAGATACCAGCAAATAAAAAACTCCCTTACAACAGGAATTGAAGGAAGCGGGATAGGACTTTCAATTGTAAAATCATTTGTTGAGCTTCACGGCGGCACCATTGAAGTAAACAGCATCCTCAATAAAGGAAGTGATTTTCTGATAAAAATTCCAATTAAAAAAGGCAGTACCACACCCCGGAAAAATTGCAGGCGTGAAAACAACGACAGAATTATAGACTCTATAAAAATTGAGTTTTCAGACATTTTTCCCGCTTATTAGAATTTAAGCCGGTTTAAACCTCTGCCTGTAAGGGAGGAACCTGTAATAAGGTTGCTTGTAAGGGAACCTGGCTTATTTCAAGGACATGAGGACACATGCCTTAACAGCATTCATACCCTTTTTATCTATTAATTTTACAATTTCCTCATTATGAGTCCCTGGCTGAAGCCATATATATTCAACTCCTAAGTCTGCCGCCTCTTCAATTACTGATTTCCCTATATTAGGGGAAACAACCATATTTACAACATCCGGCTTTTCCGGAAGCTGTGAAAGGCTGCTATAGCATTTGTCCCCCTCTATAGTCTGGTAATTGGGGTTTACAGGGTATACCTTATACCCATATCTCTTTAGTTTTTTATAAATCATGTTTCCATATTTCTCAGGATTTTGACTTACGCCTACAACGGCCCATACTTTTTTCTCCAGCATTTTTTGCTCCAACATAAAAATCCTCCTCTACAAAATCAGCTTCCCTTGTTCATCAAGGGAAATATAAGTTTTATTTCCCGCCTCTATTAAACATCTTGCATTTGTCACTTCGTTAATTAATTCCGTTAAATGCCCAAGCCCGCCTTCCTCTACATATACTATTATCTCTACATCCTGCTCATATATTATGTCTTTTATAATATAATCTTTAGAAATAAGTGTATTCTGTACTTTCCCAAATAAATCATATTCAATCACAATATTTACTTCCGTACACAATTTTTTTGTTATAATCCCCGCCTCTTCAATGCCTAAAGAAGCACTTTTCCCGTATGCCCGTACAAGACCTGCCGCACCTAAAAGAGTGCCGCCAAAGTATCTGGTAACAACAACCACCAAATCCCTTACTTCCATTCTCTTTATAACTTCCAGTATAGGTAGTCCCGCCGTCCCGGAAGGTTCCCCATCGTCACTAAACCTCTGTATAATACTCTTTCCCCCGATGTAGTAAGAATATACATTGTGGGTGGCATCCCAGTATTTTGCCTTTATTTCATTAATAAAATCCAGCGCCTCTTTTTCAGTTGCAACAGGCATAACCGATGCAATAAACCTTGACTTTTTTTCTTCCATCTCAGCTACAGCATGTTTTAAAACGGTTTTATATTGTTTATCCAAATAAATCACCTTTTAAAATATAATTTTTAAAATAATTTTTATTATAAATATGACTTTCCCAGTTATAATTGTACCTTATATAGCAAAAATGTAAAACTATAATTGTCCATATTGAAAACTGTAATTACTTATCTTAATTCTAAAATAAATTATACCCATGTGCAAAATAGACAAAAGAAATTTAAATACCGGATTTTTTTTGTCTATTTTGCGAATTGTAAGTTTTTCAAAAATACTGCAAAATACATGTAAAGGATATAGAAAATAAAAATATAGAGAATATAAAATCTAAAGGTTGCAATGATTTTTAAAGAACAAGTATATATCCCCAAAAAACTATACTAACATTTATTGTACTATATGGAGTAACAATCACCTTATTTATCACCATCTTTCAATATAATAATATTGATATACCATTTGAAGTTTCTTTCTTGAAATTTCCTTTACTACATACAGTGCATACCGGTAACAATTAAAATTCATTGCACCTTTTTCTATAAACGTGCCGGCAATTCTTTTTTAAGCCAATTTTTTTATTTAGTCATTTTTTTATTATATTAAAACTTAAATTCCAATTTCCCGATACTAATAATATAATAAATATTTTTATAACAATTGATATAATAAATAATTGATAATTAGAAAATAATATGGAATATTATGTAAGATACCATTGTTTCTTTAATTTTAAGGAGTCATATTTAAGGAGTATTACTTATGAGAAGAGGTTTTTTTCAAAAGCTATATAAATTTGACAAGAAATCAAAGACCTATTTAATAGAAGTATCTCTTGATGATTATGATGATGTTTTTGATGACTGGGATCCCTCCCCTTTTAAAAAAAGAGATATAGAAGATGAATTTAGCGATTTTATACTGGATTCTTCAATGGACATCCCCCTAACTTTCAACATAACTCTGGTGCTTTATCTGCCCCAAGATAAAAAAGACGAAAGAAAAGAATCCACATTAATAGCGGCTTTCCGCAATTATTACCAATACGCAATAGAAAGACACAAAAGAGCTAATTCAAATCTAAATAACAGGACTGTTTTTTACTTGTGCCTGTCCCTTTTTCTTTTAGGCATAGGATACTTTTTTTCCTGGGACACTGAAAATATAATATATAATATTGTACACGAAGGTATTTTTGTTGGGGGTTGGGTGTTTTTATGGGAGTTTTTTACAAATATTTTCATAAAGAAAAGGGAGCTACATAGACAATACAGACTATATAAAAGATTGTTACAATCGGAAATCAGGTTTGAATATGTAAGTTAATTTTATTTCTCCTCACAGGTTCAAGCTGCTGTTTATAAAGCACATGTCTTATGGAGTTGGCAGTTATTTCTGCCATTTTATACACCATTCCCAGGCTTGTATTTTGAAGCATAATCAACGGTAAAAAACCCGCAACAGCCACAACAGCAGATATGCTTATGTCACCCACAGGCGGCAGGTTTTTTCCTACACCGTTTCCCGGCTTAATTGGCTGGTTGCTCAAAACAATATGCCCGATATGTTCCGGACTTCCTACAGATGCATCCACTGCTATAACAAGTGTATTGGAGTGGTCAATACTTTTGATGGTTTCTTCTATGTTCTTTGCATGAACCGGATCTGAAATTGTGCCATAAACATCAAAATCATAAACCCGGTATTTAGAAAGCATATGCCCCACTAATGGTCCAAAGCTGTCCCCTGTAGCCCTGTCAGAGCCGATGCCCACTACTGCAATCCTATTGTATCTTTTTTTAATATCTGAAGTCATGGCAAGAATTGCTTTGTTTAGCTTGAATTGGCACATTTTGTCGTTAGTAGTGAAATGCGCTTTTTTTACTACCTTAACCATATTTACTTCTACTCCCCTAAAAATTTTTATATTCATAAATTTTCTATTTACATATCAATATTATACAACAAAAAAAATAATTTGGTAGTAAAAAACTGTCTTAGAAAATAAGCATTTTAATATAACCGGGTAAAAAATAAATGACTGAAAGTATAAATGACCATAAATAATATAAATGGCTAAAAAAATAAATAACTAATAACTTGTTTGGGAAATGAAATTAATAATGAAATTAGTTGTTTTTTTCAAGAAGCCGGTCAATTGCATCTTGTGCCTGCTTATCATATAATTCTACTGCCTCTTTCACCGTCATTCCTTCTAAAATAACGGCACCCATTATCTCTCCCATGGGAAAATCAGGGACAAATTCATACATTTCTAATTTGCCGTGGTATTTTGATACCTCTATGGACATTTCATAACTCTCTTCCGTCACCCATAAACCTCTCAGCCATTTCTCTTTACCGGCATCTCTTAAGTCTATATTGTCACCAAAAAACCATAACAATTCTTCAAGGACCTGGTATACTTTCTCCGGCTCCTTTACACCTTTTGGAATATAAAATGCATCATAGGAAATTGCACATGTTTTCCCGCTTATATTGTCAGGTCCTGTTGGAAAAGGAACAATTCCATATTCAAATGAAAGTCCCTTTATTTCTTCAAGCATCCATGAGAGAATAGGAAAAAATAAAATATTTCCATTTTTAAAGGATGAGTAATTGGCTTCATAATTCCATAAATCCCCTTCTGCAATATAAGCCACATTGTGCACATTGTACAATTCATTTATAAACTCCAGTGCACGTATAGTCTTTGGGCTTTTTAACCGGTGCTTTCCTGATTCAAAATCACTGAATATTTCTCCGTCATTGGCAACCACAAAATTTGCTATAGTCCGGTGTATAAATCCTCCATATCCAAACCTGTCTATCTCTCCATCCCCGTCGGTATCGCCGGTTGCAGCCTTAGCATATTCCAAAAACTTTTCCCAGTTCCAACTCTTAAAATTATTTTTGTATATCTCCATTGGTGTCTCAAGATCTAATTCGTCAATAATTGATTTATTGTATCCCATAAAAACACCATTATCAGGTACCTCAACAGTTTTTATACCGTACTCATCATCTATTAACTTCCCCATTAATGTAACTACAATATTGTCTGTCAAAACATCCGAATTGGGGGATACAAACTCACTAACAGGCAGAAGATATCCTTTTGCAATAGCCGAAACGGAAAAATTCATTGGCAAATATACAATATCTGCAAAAGGCGAACCTTCTAAAACAGACTCCTCCAGCTTAGATTCCAGCTGTTCCCATGGAACTTCAATAAATTCAATTGCGCAATTGTATTTTTCTTCAATTCTTTTAATGTTTTCGTACTTTGCTATATCTTCTGAGTAGACTGTAGGATCCGGTTTTTTCATATTGCTGTCCGGCACTACAGGCCACCAGCTTGAAATTTTTATAGTCCTTCCTCCTAAGTCAAAAGCCTCATATTTATCCCTTATATCTTCCTTATTAATATTTAAATTTTCATCTTCCTCATCTCTTTCTTCACCGGATTTAGCATCAGCCTTATTATCAACATCATTATTAATACCTGTCTTAGAGCCACAACCAACAATAGCAAATGCCAGTAAAATCAATACTACCAAAAATATTATTGGCTTTGTGTGCTTTTTCATGGTGCTTCCTCCTGTTATAAGGGTTATTAATCCATAAATGCTAATACGTTGGAGTTCTTAGTATTAAAATTGCTCTATGTTAAAATTTTTCATATAAAACTTATAAATTTTAAAGCATATAAATTTACCACTATATTATTTATCGGTATTTTAACGGTTAAAATAACCCCCGGAGGTGATATTTTTCCTGGAAATTCAAAATCACATTTGTTCCACCGTATCAAAAAGACTTCTGATTTTTAAATTATCTTTTAAACTTTCTATATCTTTTACACTTGTAAAAATATCTTTTTCAACTTCAATTACCTTTTCATTTCCGGGAACTAAATCAAAATAATTGTCCATGAAGATGATATCTTCCCCTTCTATATTTAGCTCCACATATTTAGCTAATGCCTTTGAGGTCAAGGATATTAAATACCTGTCCTCTTTTTCCGTTATTTCTGCTTTTATTTCCGGGTCTTTTAATAAAAAGTGCTTTGGCTTAACAAAAAGAAGCGTACCTTCAGATTCTATCCCTTTTTCTGTGTAAAGCCGGTACTCTAAATAGGTTTCCATTTTATCATTATATGAAGACAGAACATCTTTAAAGTCTAATGTTTTAAGCTTTTTTGCCATAAGAGGGGCAATTTCAAAACTCACCTTTCCCTCTTTTAAAATTTCTTCCTTTACATTTCTCAGCTTCCACACTACACTTCCCTTTACATTCTCCATAGTTTCATTTGTCACGTGAAATTCCACCTGTGTACCCTCATCATTTACCGATAGTAAAACAGGGGCAAAAAACTTTCTTGCAAAATAATGAAGGGCTTTCCACCTGCCGTAGTAGTCTATAGAAGACCAGGAAGCAACAGGCCAGCAGTCATTAAGCTGCCAGTAAATAGCACCCATACACCTTCCCCTGTTCCGTCTCCAGTGCTCCACACCATATTTTATTGCCTCAGCCTGCAGAAGTTGGGAGACATATATTAAGGAGCTGAAATCCTTTGGGTATTTAAATGTTTCAGACAGGTAGTAAAGTATTTTTCCATTGGCAGCACCATTTTTCTGATGCCTTTCCATAACATATGAAAATATATTTCTATCCTCAGGCAGGGTAAAGGACTCAATGGTTTTCTCAGAAGGAAATGATTGAAATCCAAATTCACTTACAAACCTGAACTTGAAATTTCTGTAGTAGGTAAAAGGCTTCAGCCCGTGCCACACATCCCAATAGTGAACATCCCCTGTATTTTCATCGTCAGGGTTCTCAAAACCTCCGCCGGAACTAGGGGATGAAGGCCAGTAAAAATTGTTAGGGTCGTATTTTTTCACCAACTCAGGAAGAACAATTTCAAAAAGTTTTATATACCCTGTCTTGTGCCTTGCTTTTCTTTCAAAATCCCAATAAAACCAACCGCTCTCTATTTCATTGTTTCCGCACCAAAGTCCAAGACATGCATGATGTCTTATTCTCTTTATATTATCTATAGCTTCCTCTTCCACATTTTCAATGAACTCATCCGTAACCTCATATATAGCACATGCAAACATAAAATCCTGCCACACAATTAATCCGTATTCATCACACAAATCAAAAAAGTAGTCCTCAGGATAAATTCCCCCGCCCCATACCCTAATCGTGTTAAAATTAGCCTCTACACAGCTTTTTATAAGGTATTCGGTTCTTTCCCTGCTGCACCTTGCCAGTATGCTGTCTTCCGGGATGTAGTTTGCACCCATTGCAAATATATCTTTACCATTTACGACAAACTCAAAGCTTTCGCCCCACTCATCCCTCTGCCTGTTGATTTTTATGGTTCTAAGCCCTATTCTGAATTTTTTGCTGTCTAATTCCACATCCTTATTTTTTAGTTTAACTTCCACAGTATAAAGGGGCTGTTCCCCGTAGCCATTTGGCCACCAAAGTTTTGGGTTTTCAATATCCAGGTAAATATGGTTTTTATTATCTTTTGTTTTTGTTTTGGAAGCAATCACTTCCCCATCCGGTGAAGTAACAGTAACCTCTAGGTCTAAAAGCTCTCCACAAAAATTTTCAATATCAGCTTTTATAAGAAGCCCCACTTTGCCCTCTTCATGTTTTTGTGTAATATACACATCATCCAGCTTTCCAAAACTATAGCCCCTTATAAATATATCCCTCCATATGCCCAAATCAGGTATCTGGGGTCCCCAGTCCCACCCAAAGGTACAATGCCCCTTCCTTATGTGGGGGAAGCCTTTAACTGCGTCCTCTGCGCCCCACAGAGGGTTTTCTTCATTCTTTTTCCGCACATACTCTAAGGAGGATTCAAAAATAATGTGTATTGTGTTTTCCCCCTCGTGAACATACTCCTTAATGTCAAATTCATATGTTCTGTGCATATTTTTGGTCCTTCCCACCGGCTTGTCATTTATTCTTATTTCAGCCAATGTGTCCAGCCCCTTGCAGCACAAAACAAGCCTTTTATGATTTAGTAATTCTTTATCTATATAAAATTCCCGTTTGTATTCATAATCCTTTGCTGCTATTTCCAAAGCCTTTATTTCATTATCCCTGTAAAAGGGGTCGTCAATAACACCATTATTTAATAAATCATTAAATACAGTCCCCGGTACATTTGCTTTGTACCAATTATTCTCATCCGTGCATTTCATTTTCCAGATACCGTTTAGATTAAGTATCATATTCATATTCCCTCCATGTTTTATTTGTTTGTTGCTTATTTGTATATTTTGTTTGTGTTTGTTTGTATATATTGTATATATTATATTGCATATATATATAATTCTTTATCAAAGGGTAAAATCCTTTATAAGAAAATAAGATGCAGAGTATTCCCCTTTAGAGTTAAGTAAGTAGGTGTTTTTTATAAACATATGCAAGACTTGAACATTTAAAAACAAAAAAGGAAAAAGCATTCTAAATTCAGCTTTTCCCTTTTCTCTTTAAACTGTTCCCTTTTCTTTTCAAGTTTTTTATTGTCTGCTATTGCTTTTTTTGCATTATCTCCGACTCATCTGTTCTGCTTCTTCAGTTTTTTCTACAATTTCAATGTTTTCAAGAACTTTTCCTGTACCTAAAGCAACACATGATACAGGGTCATCTGCAACAACCACATCTATACCTGTCTTTTCCTGAATCAGCTTGTCAAAACCATATATAAGACTTCCACCGCCTGTCATAACAATACCCCTGTCACTGATGTCTGATGCCAGTTCCGGCGGAGTTCTTTCAAGTACTGAATGGACAGCTTCAACAATACTGGAAACAGGCTCTTCTAATGCTTCCATAATCTCTGTTGACGAAACGGTAATGGTTTTAGGCAGTCCGGATATAAGATTTCTTCCCCTGATATCCATTGTAACTTCCTGAACCCTGGGATATACAGTTCCGATATTTATCTTCAATTCCTCAGAAGTACGTTCACCTATCATTATGTTATGCTTCTTTCTCATGTACCTTACAATGGCTTCATCAAATTTGTCTCCAGCTACTTTTATGGAAGTGCTCACAACAGTCCCGCCCAGAGATATAACCGCTATATCAGTAGTCCCCCCGCCAATATCTATAACCATGCTTCCACAGGCTTTTGAAATGTCTATCCCTGCCCCGATAGCTGCTGCTATAGGCTCTTCAATAAGGTGCGTTCTTCTTGCACCTGCCTGGTTGGCTGCCTCCCTTACAGCCCTTTTCTCAACTTCCGTTACACCGCTTGGGACACATACAATAATTCTTGGCTTGAAAAATTTGAATATCCTGTTTCCTGTGACTTTATTAATGAAGTACTTTAACATTCTCTCGGTTATATTGTAGTCTGAAATTACACCGTCCTTTAAAGGGCGTATTGCAACTATGTTACCCGGCGTCCTTCCCAACATCCTCCTGGCTTCTTCCCCTACAGCCAAAAGCTTGTTGTTGTTTCGATCCAATGCCACAACTGAAGGCTCACTCAGCACAACACCTTTTCCCTTTATGTATACAAGTATTGTAGCTGTTCCCAAATCTATTCCTATATCCTGCCCAATTCCAAACAAAACGCATCTTCCTTTCGAAATTCAAGATAGAAAAAATAAAAATTACCCCGAATTATTTATACCATATTAATATTATCACACTATACTAATATTGCAAGATTTTTGTTGACTAAGTTTTTGGTTTTTTTGTTATTATTTTTACAATTATTTTTTGCAATTATAAAGAAAAGACTTTAAGTGTATAAAAATTCACTCAAAGCCTTCAGTTACCATCAACTTTTATAAAATTATCATTTTAATAAACATATTTATACTGCCTTTTACCCATGTTTATATTTATCATTTTCTCGCTTCTTTTTAAGCATAGCTTCGCTTCTTTGCTTATATTTAGCTTTAGTTGCCATCCCGCCTCTGATATGTCTTTCAGCTTTATTTTTTTCTAAAACCTTTTTAGTCTCTTCAGCCAGCACAGTGTTTATTTTTGCCAACCTTTCTGTGACATCTTTATGTACCGTACTTTTACTTATCCCGAATTTTTTAGCTGCAGCCCTCACTGTAGCATTGTTTTCAATTATAAATCCAGCAAGCTCTATAGCTCTTTCTTCTATGTATCCTTTCAATGGTATGCCCCCCAAATTTCAATAACTACAGTAATATATATGCTGCATCAGATACACTTATGATATATAAATAGGGTCAGGCTTAAATAATTTACCTGCACATATATACAAGTAAATTTACTTAAGTCTGACCCGTTTTCTAAAAGGCATTAGTCAATAAAGCATTAGTCAATTGGTAAGTACTCTACCGGATTTACAGGTTGGTTGTCTTTCAATACTTCAAAGTGAAGATGTGAAGGGTCTGCTGCTTTAAAAGCTGCTGTATCTCCAACACATCCTATTACCTCTCCCTGCTTTACTTTTTGATTAGGAGTAACCATATCATCACTTGCAAGATTTGCATATACTGTTTTTAAGTCCTTTGAATGCTCTACAATAATTGTTACGCCCAACCTCGGATCATTTTTAATACTGGTTACGACACCATCTGCCACAGCTTTTACAGGTGTTCCCCTTTCTGAACTTATCCCAACTCCTGTATGGGCTCTCCACTCATTTAAAGTTTTTGAGAAAACAAGCTTGTCTACAGCAAATTCCAGTATTATCTCCCCGTGAACAGGCATGATAAATTTAGGGGTACCAGCCGTTTCAAGAACATCTTCCTGGTCTTGTGCAATTGTTTCTTCTGCCTCAACTATCCCGGCTGTCCCAAATGTCTCAACTGCGTCTTCTAAAGCAGTTTCTGCACTCCCTTCCAAAGAAACTTTTTCATTCCCCTCTTCTAAACTCTTCTCTTCTAAAGCTTTCCCGTCTAAAGCCTCATCTCCCTGTTCTTCAATAGAAGCCTGCCCTTCTGTTTCTCCCCTGTCTCCCTTATAGTCCTCCTCAAATATTTCATTGTCGCTTACAGAAATATCTCCTTCATCCTGATTTTGGGCAATCACCTCCTTATCCCTTTCAAAATAAGCAGTGCTTTGGTCCATATTTCCCATCATATCAGGAGTAATTATTTCTTCCCCGTCATTGTCAAATGCCACTAAATAACCCGTCACACCTATAATTATCAAACATAAACCTAAAACAATAAAAAATCCTTTCTTGTCAAAAAAGTCCAGCACTTTCTTTTGCGTAATTTTCTTGTCCGGAAATAATTTTTTGAAATTCACTTTTTCCACCTCCATAAATTATTGTTTCCGCAAATGGGAACAATATACATGGAGGTAAAGATTTTTTAAAAATTTTCTAGTTTTTTCTAAATTTTGTATATGTTCTAAAGTAACACCCTTATAATAATATTTTATAATTTCTTCAAAGTCTTTTCCGTTTTTAGCAAGGTGGTTAGCTCCCCACTGGCTCATCCCAACCCCGTGGCCATGTCCTATGGTGATTATATTTATTTCCCCGTCTTCCCCTTCTTCTATGCTGAAATTTGTAGACCTTAAATCTAAAATCCTTCTAAAATCAGTACCCTTTAAAGTAACATCCCCCACTTTAATTTTATCCACCCTTTCACTATCTGTCCTGTTAAGTATTTCAATTTCATCTATAATGTTTTCACCTTCAATTTTTAAATCAGGAATTTCACATTTAATTGCACTTATAAAGTCCTCCTGTTTAAATGCTGTCACCACTTCATAATCTGAACAAGCGTCCTCCCCTTCACTTTTTACGCTTTTTAAATAGGGCACTTCCACCCCTTCCCACACATTCTCAGAATTTTCAGTTGCACCACCGCTATTTGCATGGTAAAGAGGATTAATAACTTTATTTTCATACAAAATGACTATGTCTTTGGTCTCATCAACAGCTCTTTTAATTTTATCCCAGTTTTTTTGCCCGTTGCTTTCACCCCATTTTTTAAGGGCATCATCTTTACTAATCCAAGCCTGGCAATGTCCGGGATCAGTGCAGATATCTCCCCCTTTGTGAACATCTGCACCGTTGGCTGCATACATCTTTTTCATTCTCCCATACGCATATGTTCTTGCAGCTACTGCCTGAGCCTTCAAAGCCTCAATTTCAAAATTTGCCGCCATCTCCGCTGCCACCACTCCTAAAAGATACTCTTCAAGGGACATTTTTTTTACTTCATCCTCAGATGCTATATAAACATCCAGATAAAGCACTTCCTCTTCACCCTCTTCTTTTCCGGCATCTTCTTCAGGCGGCAAAAACCCGCCGTCGTCTATAGGTATAAGTTCTTCAGCAACGGTGCTGCATCCCCGCACTATTATTAATGGTAAAAGCACTATAACCATTGTCATTAAAAAAACGTAATCAACAAATTTTTTCATACTTAATATTCCTTTTATTTTAGTAATTTTTAAATCTTTTTTAGTGGTTTTTAAAAACCAGATACATTATTAATAACTGCATTAATAGCTATATCAGTAACTATATTAGAAACTTATATTAACAACTCTATATTAATAACTATGTTTGTCTAAAACCAAATATCCATTAAAACTGCTAAATTTATCGAATTTTATTGTAAAAGGATTCGTCCTATTGGTTTATTATTTTAAAGGAGGTTTTATATATGAGAAAGTTTAGTTTTTTTATGGTGGTGATAATTCTTCTTGCTGCCTGCCTTCCAAACATAACATTTGCAGAAGAAGACATATACCCGGGATTCAGGGTAATAGGAAGACACCTTTATGACAACAGAGGGGAAAAAGTCATCCTCTATGGTCCAAATATAATGACCATATGGGGCGAGATAAGCGGTGAAAAAACTTTTGCCGAAATTGCAAAAACAGGGGCAAATGCCATCAGAATAGTCTGGCTTACTACCGGCTCTGCCAGAAATCTTGACCTGGCAATATACAACTGCCGCAAAAACAATATGATACCAATGGTTGAACTTCATGATGCAACAGGTGAATGGCACAAGCTCCCCCAACTTGTGGACTACTGGACAAGTCCTGAGATTGTAGAGGTTATTAAAAAACACCAGGAATACCTTCTCATTAACATTGGCAATGAAGTAGGTGCAGAAGTTTCTGAAAGCGATTTTAAAGAAGGCTATGAAACAGCTGTAAAAAGAATGAGAGAGGCGGGAATTCACGTTCCCCTTATAATTGACGCCTGCAACTGGGGTCAAAATATAGATATTTTGCAAGCAACAGGACCTTATCTGATAGAGGCTGACCCAGATAAAAATCTTATGTTTTCAGTACATATGTGGTGGCCATACATGTGGGGAAATGATGAGCAGAGAGTTATTAATGAAATAAGAGAGTCTGTTGAAATGGGGCTTCCCCTTATCGTCGGTGAGTTTGGAAATGCCTGGGAAGAAACTGAACAAGGTGCTATTCCTTATAAGACAATAATGGAACAGTGCTATTTAAATGAAATTGGATACATGCCATGGTCATGGGGGCCTGGAAACAATCCTCAGACTTTTCTTGATATGACAACCGATGGTACATATGAATCTTTACATGGATGGGGTTTGGAAGTTTGTGTAACCCATGAATACAGTATAAAAAATATTGCAGTACGCCCGGCTTCAATGCTTGAGCCATCTAATGTTCCACCACCTGACCTTTCACTTCCGCCAGGCAGTTTATCACGCAACAAACCTGTTTTTGTCTCTTCAACAGAACCTGGTTTGGGCAACATTCCTGAACATGCAGTGGATGGGGATGTAACTACAAGGTGGTCTTCTGATTATTATGACCCTCAATACTTATATGTGGATCTTGAAGATGTGTACGAAATAGGCAAAATTTACATTGAGTGGGAAGATGCATATGCAGCTCAATACAAAATTCAAGTTTCCAATGATGCAGAAAATTGGACGGACATCCATGTTGAGTACAACGGCAAAGGCGGTATTGAAGAAATTGAAGTTGAGGCAACCGGCAGGTATGTAAGGCTTTACTGTATGCAGCGTGCAACCCAGTGGGGTAACTCACTCTACACATTTGAAGTATACCCTCCAGAAGGTGCTATTATAGAACCGCCTGACTTTACCCTTGGTGATATAAATGAAGACGGGATAATCAATACAATAGATTATTCTTTAGTGACAAGACATGTTTTAGAAGTGTCCACCCTTTCAGAAAACCAGCTCCTTGCAGCAGATTTAAATGGGGATGGAGTAGTTGATACCGTTGACTGTTCACTTTTTAGCAGATATCTCCTTGAGATAATTACAACATTTCCGAAAGAAAAGTAAAATTTTAAAAAAGTACGAAGGCTTAAGCTTTCGTACTTTTTTAAACAACCTTTTTCAGCCTTTTTCTTAAAGCTTCATATTCTACTTACTCATTTTCCTTTTAAGGCACTATGAAATTATTTGCACCTTATTAGATAACATAATAACTTATTATGGAAGTGTTTTTTATAAGTTCAAGTTTTATCTTTTATAATTTATTGCCTTTTTTTAGCCATTGCGTCTTATTAAAAACTTACCGATATTTGCATTAACATAATTTTTATAATACAATTAGTAATCATGGTTTAAAAAATAAAATACTTAAGGAGCTGAAAATTTTGAAAAAAGAGAATCTAACAAAACTTATTGTCTTAACTAGTGTTATTGTTTTATGTGCAGGTATAGTTGCTTTTGCATCTTCTCTTACCACTGAGATTAAGGCAATACTAACCCAGGAATTTACAATCAAGTATTACGGTGAAGTTCAAGAGATGAAAGACGGCTCAGGCAATCCTGTATATCCTATCGTCTATAACGGTACTACATACCTTCCTGTCCGTGCTATCAGCGATATGATGGGCATACCCGTTGATTGGGATGCAAGTACAAAAACCGTTATCCTTGGAACTGAGGAAAAGCCTCCGAAAAGTGTATTAAGCTTTGAAGGAAAAACATCTGATTACAGCAGCAAAGTAACTGACAAAGCTTCCCTTACAGTTAAAGGAGCCAATGGGGCAGATATCGTGTATAATGACGGAGTAAGCTTTAGAATCTGGAACGGAACCTCTTCTGCTAATGCTGACAGGGCATATCAAGCTAATATTGGGGGAGGTTATACTAACCTATCTTTTGATGCATATGTTGCTACCCACGAAGATAATTTTGGCAAACGACCTTATGAAATCATTATCTATAATATTGATAATGGAGAAAAATTAGCATCTATAACTGTCATGGCCGGTGAAATAAAAAAAGTTGAAGATATCGATATAACAGGAGTTAAAAAAATAGGCTTTGCAGCAAACGGAATTCAAATTACCGGTGCAGATAACACTGACCGGGCATACTTCTTTAATCCTACTGTAGAATAATTATATAAACTTGATAATAAATACTTAAAAGAAACAGCACCATCTAAAAGAGGGTGCTGTTTCTTTTGAATTTTTTCGAACATATGTTTGATTTGTTCTGTTTTTTGTGGTATAATTTATTTATAAATTACACCAACAACTAACCTGGTTTGGAGATGAGGGTTTTTATGGAGCTTCAACAAAAGCTTAAAATTTTATCAGCTGCTGCAAAATATGATGTGTCCTGTTCTTCCAGTGGAAGTTCCAGGCAAAATACTAAAGGCGGAATCGGAAACGGTGCATACTGCGGTATTTGCCACAGCTGGGCTGATGACGGAAGGTGTATTTCCCTTTTAAAAATCCTTCTTACAAATTACTGTGTTTATGACTGTGCCTATTGTGTAAACAGAATATCAAATGACGTTCCAAGGGCAAGCTTTACCCCGAAAGAAGTTGCGGACCTTACCATTAATTTTTATAAAAGAAATTACATAGAGGGGCTTTTTTTAAGCTCTTCCATTATAAAAAACCCAAACTACACCATGGAACTTCTGTATGAGTCTGTCCGGCTTTTAAGGGAAGAATACCGTTTTAACGGCTATATACATATAAAAGCCATTCCGGGTGCTGATCTTAGGCTTATTGAAGCAACAGGACTCTTGGTGGACAGAATGAGTGTAAACATCGAGCTTCCTTCCAGCAGCAGCCTTAAAATTTTAGCGCCCCAGAAAGAAAAGCAATCAATACTAAAACCCATGTCCTTTATTACATCAAAAATACTTGAAAAAAAAGATGAAAGAAGACATTTAAAAAAAGCCCCCGGCTTTGTTCCTGCCGGTCAAAGCACTCAAATGATTATAGGGGCAAGTCCTGAAAATGATTTAAGCATTATACGTCTTTCTGAAAAACTGTATCAGCACTATAAATTAAAAAGGGTATACTACTCTGCATATGTGCCTGTTAATTCATCAAACCCCAATCTTCCTGCGATAAACACACCCCCGCTATTGAGGGAACACAGGCTTTATCAGGCAGATTGGCTTTTAAGGTTTTACGGGTTTAATGCTGACGAACTTTTAGATGAAAAAACCCCAAACTTTGATGTAGAGCTGGATCCAAAAGCCAATTGGGCTCTTAATAATTTAAATTATTTTCCTGTGGAGGTAAACAAAGCTGACTTAGAAATGCTTCTCCGTGTGCCGGGTATAGGCATACGCTCTGCCTATAAAATCTTAAGGGCACGGAAGGTTAAAGCACTAAATTATGATGACCTGAAAAAACTGGGTATAGTTTTAAAGCGGGCTAAATTTTTTATCACATGTAACGGCAGATACAGCGGAGGAATAGACATAGACAGCGGACTTATAAGGTATGCCCTTACAGACAATGTTAAAATCAATGACGACAATATTAAGTGGGAGCAGATTTCCCTTTTTTCCATGATTGATAAAGTCCCTACGGCAAATGATAATTTTATGAGCATAACAGGTGAGATATAATGATATTTTACTATTATGACGGAAGTTTTGAAGGGCTTTTGACAGCTATATATGAAGCATACTACAGGAGGGAATCTCCGACTATTATGCCTGAAGAAAAGAATATTCAAATGCAGTTGTTTTCAACAAATGTAAAAATTGAAACTTCAGAGGAAAAGGCATCAAAGGTATATGATGCAATATATAAAAAAATTTCCTATGATGCTTTAAAAAATGTGTACCATGCATACCTTTCAGAAATTGAAGGTATCAGCCAGAACATATTCAAATACTTAAAACTTGGTTTTAAGTTAGGTAAAGAAGTGGATTATCACTTAACAGACGAAAACGTCCTTGCTGTACATAAAGCAGCTAAATCGGTCCAAATGGAAAGGCATCTAATATTGGGTATATTGAGGTTTAAATGCCTCCATGAGGATTTATACTATGCCTCTTATGAACCTGACCACAATATAACTTCCCTTTTGGTTTCACATTTTTCCAAAAGGCTTTCAAATCAAAACTGGATAATACATGATATAAAAAGAAATATTGCAGCTGTGTACAACAAAAACAATTGTATAATTACAGATTTACTGGGAGAAATTAGCGGGCAGCCAATGGTTAAAACAGATGAGTATGAAACTCTGTTTAAGGAGTTTTTCAAAAGTATTTGCATTAAGGAAAGAATTAATCCTAAACTTCAAAAACGGTTCCTCCCAAAAAGATATTGGAAACACCTTGTTGAAATGAGTCAGGAAGCAAATTCCTGACTCATTTTTCCTGTTAATTTTTCCAGATTATTTTATAAACTTTCATTACTCCTCTATACCAAAGAAAAGATAGCCAAAAAAGAAGCGTTCACTTAGGGATTGAAGAAAACTTAAATGAACAGCTTCAAGCGTGGCAAAAAAGACCAGTCATGTTCAAGCGTAATTGCTTGTAGTGACTGGTCTCTTTTTTATACAATTATTTGCGTATAGCTCCAACAATTGAACTTGTATTCCACTTAACAATTTCATCAGCTGCATTTTTAACAACTTGTGAAGTTCGTTCAGAGCCCCAAGGCTCAATTGCAATAATCCGTTTTGGAGTATAAAAACCATTTTTCGCAAGGTCTATTTCTATATTAATCCACTTACTATATGTAGAATAGACACCAGCAAGAATTAAAACACAACTGGCAGGAGCCATTTGAGCTTTAATGGCTTCTTTTAGCTGCCACTGTGTCGGGGCATTGTGTATAGGGTCATCTTTAGGCACAGAATAATTTCTATACGAGAAATAGCTAGCGTTATCTAATAGATCAACCAATCTGTCATATGCATCCGAATAAGTCCATGAATGGCTTATTAATAAATTATACATTTTATTAACCTCCTTAGTATAAAAATTTTTTTACATGTATTTTCGTAATACTACTGCACAACTATTGTTCATGTATGTATTCATTTAAAAATACAAATTGCCACTTGCCAAAATATGCATATTATGTAGAGGATAATAAAAAGCCATGGAAGAATTCGTTCCAGATGTGTAAATCGCCTATACTTCTTATTATCTCCAAGCAATGACCATTCATAGGCATATGGAGATATGGGCAACTTTTTTTCGATTTCATTTATTATTTGATATTTAACACTATTAAGTTTCTTATAGCTTATTATCGAATTTAACCACAGTATACTTACAATTGCTCCGACCATAGATAGAAGTATGCTTTTATAATCAAACGTAAATGAAATCAACGCAATAATAGCAGCATTGACTGTGATGTATACATTGTTAGTACTGATTCGTCTCTCACTATTACAATTAGCCATTTCAACACAGGTCTTCCATTGTTCAAGTAAATGATCCTTATATTGTTCTCCATATTCTTCACTTTTCAAGTTTTCTATTTCCACTGTCTTCCCTCCCCCTAAAAATTAGCATAGCAACTATAATGCTAATTATAATTAATGATCGTAATGCATTTTGCTACACCAACCCTAAATACTTCTCAAAGAATAACATCAGTTTTTCAATAATTCCTTGCTTTTTCGCGGCTCTGCCTCCGCCAAAGCGGGATACAGGTGGCATGATTTTATCAATGGCTGTACCGGTCGTTTTAAGCATTCCGTCTCGGAAAGCATTGTCGATGAAACGGCGGGTTTCTTCGGGCTTTAATTTTTCTTCTTCTATAATTGCTGTAATATCCGCTTCCTTACGCTCATGGAGGAATTTACGCCAATCCTCATCCACTTTGGTCGATACATTGACTTGCTCAATAAAACGCTCGATAAGTTCTTTCTTACTTCGAAGTTCAATACTCGAATTGATAGCCTTATCAATAGTTGTAAGAATGGTTTTATCCTTACAGTTGGATTGTTGATATTTAGCTACAAGCATAAGGATGTAGTCAATGTTTACCTCTATCTGTTTGACCAGTTCAATCTCAAAAACTATGTCATCATTGATAGTTTCTTTGTCACCATCAGTACCTTTTCTATATTCCTGATACAGGTCAATATAAATGCTCTGATAGTCCTGAAAATCCCTTTCAGATAAAATCTCATTTCCTTCAAAGTCATCGAAAGAAGTAAGAATATTTCTGAGCCTGAGTATTGCTCCATATAACCTGATAAAGTCTTTTTCCGCTTCTTCTCCGAGAATAGGTTGTCCAAGGGGATACTGTGTTGTAAGAGTTGTAATCAATTCAGCATAGCCCGGCTTATACTCACCTTTATCATCATAGCCGTTATAGTATTCTTCGTATGTTTTTAGCAGTACAATACCGCCAGCATCCTTATTGCCGAATAGTGCAATAGCTTTGTCTGTTTCTTCTTTCAAATCTCTGAAACAAACGATATTACCATAGGTCTTAACGCTGTTTAGGATGCGGTTGGTTCTTGAAAAAGCCTGAATAAGTCCATGCTGGCGCAGATTTTTGTCTACCCATAGCGTATTCAGGGTTGTTGCATCAAAACCTGTCAGGAACATATTGACAACAATCAATATATCAATCTCCCGATTCTTTACACGAAGAGAGAGGTCTTTATAATAATTCTGGAACTTATCCGAGGAAGTATCGTAATTCGTGTTAAATGTGGAATTGTAATCTCGGATAGCCGCCTCAAGAAAATCTCTGGAGCTCTGGTCAAGGTTTTCCATATTAAAATCCTCTTCAGGAAGCAATCCATCTGGCTCTTCTTCATTTGCACTAAAACTGAAAATAGTTGCAATGGTAAGGTTACGGTTCTTTTCCGCTATCTGCTTCTTAAACTCATTATAGTATCTGATTGCCATTGGGATGGATGCAGCAGCAAATATGGAGTTGAAACCGGCAACTCGCCTTGTTTCACGCTTTTCTATCATCTTTTTAGGGTTGTGCTTCTCTGCTTCTTCCCATTTCGCAGAGAATGTGTAATAACTATTGCGCTTCGTCTTTTGATCAAAGTGTTCAAGAACGTAAGAAACAATTTCACTGATTCGCTGTGGATCTGCTAAGGCTTTTTCTCTATCTATGCTATAGACTTTTTTATCATTAACGTAATCAGGCATCTTAATGGTATTGATAAAATCTATTCTAAAAGGCAGAACATTCCCATCATTGATGGCATCTACAATGGTATAAGTATGTAGCTTTTCTCCAAAAGCCTGCTCGGTTGTACGAAGCAATGGGTTACCTCCTGAACTGGCATTAGCAGCAAAAATCGGAGTTCCCGTAAAGCCGAAGATATGGTAGTTCTTAAAACTCTTCGTGATAGCTTGATGCATTTCACCAAACTGGGAACGGTGGCACTCATCAAAAATCAGCACCACGTGTTTCTTATAAATATCATGCTGTTTATTTTTACGGATGAATATATCCAACTTCTGAATAGTGGTTACAATGATTTTGTATTCATGAGGATTTCCTTTTTCATCCCTGTCTTCCAATTGTCTTTGAAGAACTCTTGTGGACGTATTACCATTAGCAGCTCCCTTTTCAAAACGGTCATATTCCTTCATAGTCTGATAGTCTAGGTCTTTACGGTCAACGACAAACAGTACCTTGTCTATGTAAGGCAAGGCAGAAGCTAATTGGGCTGTCTTAAAACTGGTCAATGTCTTACCAGAGCCTGTTGTATGCCAGATATATCCTCCAGCTGCAGTTGTGCCCATCTTCTTGTAGTTGGTTGATACTACAATGCGTGATAATATACGTTCTGCAGCCGCTATTTGATAAGGACGCATTACAAGGAGCAGATCCTCAGATGTAAAGATACAATATTTTGTTAGTATATTTAAGAGGGTATGCTTGGCAAAAAATGTTTTAGTAAAGTCCACAAGGTCAGGAATAATTTTGTTATTTGCATCTGCCCAAAAGCTGGTAAACTCAAAGCTGTTGCTTGTTTTTTTGCTTCTTCGACGTTCACTGCTATTTTGCTCCTTGATATGTGCGTTTCTTGTGGTGTTGCTATAATACTTTGTATGGGTGCCATTGGAGATTACAAATATTTGCACATACTCAAATAAACCAGAAGCCGCCCAAAAACTGTCACGCTGGTATCTTTTTATCTGGTTGAAGGCTTCTCGGATAGCAACACCACGACGCTTTAACTCTACATGAACTAGTGGAAGTCCATTTACAAGGATTGTTACATCATATCGAGTTTCATGCTTGCCGCCTGCTTCTTCGTACTGGTTAATAACCTGTAGGCGGTTGTTATGGATATTCCTCTTATCTAAGAGGTAGATATTCTTTGTTGTTCCATCTTCACGTTTTAGAATCTGGATATGGTCATCTTGAATTTTTCTGGTCTTTTCAACAATTCCCTCGTTAGTATTTGCTATACATTCTGTGAAAAATTTATCCCATTCACTATCAGTAAATGTAAAATCATTAAGCAGTTCAAGTTGCTTTCGGAGATTTTCTATCAATGAAGCTTCATTGTGTACTGAAATATATTCATATCCTTGTGAAGTTAGTTGCCTGATAAACTCCCGCTCAAGTTCTGCCTCGCTCTGATACTTTTCAGGACGGACATTATATTCAGCTGCATATTCAGCAACAACCGTTGCTTCATCAGTACTGGCAACGATGTTGTAAATGCTCATGCCGTCACCTCCTTGAAAGATAACAGTTTATCTCTGTAATATTCATATTGCTTTTGACGTGCTTCAATTTCAGCAGGAATACCGCTGGTTAAGTCGTTGCAGAGGGCGTCAAAGCGATCGAGGATAGCTACGATGCGCTCTTGTTCTTCTAAGGGTGGAACAGGGATTTTATAAGCCAATAATTTATCTTGTCTTAACCTTGTTACCTTTGCACCATGAGCAAATTTTTCTTTGTATCTGCTAAAATCTGTTGTTTGTAATAAATAGGTTATATATTTTGTGTTTTGATTATGTCTAAAGGCAAACATATCACCACTTATACATATATCTCCACCAAGCCAAGCCAAAGGCTTACATACATCTTCAACATTCTCACTTACACCTGCAATGAGTACATCTCCCTTTTTAGCCTTTTTCAGTTTTTTTGATTTGTCTACTGAAACAAATGATATTGTTTCAGTAGCGCTTGTACCATAGTAAGTATGTATTTGTCCGTAATGAATACATGGAAAACCTTCTTCTACAAAATCAGATTTTAATAATCCACTTCCTCTTATTAATTTTCCAATCTCCCCTAAAGTCTTCCACTCTACCTCATCTCCAAATGTCAATAGCAAATCCCTATAATACTCATACTGCTTTCTTCTTGCTGTAAGCTCTGCTGTAAGCTCTGCTGTAAGCTCTGCTGTAAGCTCTGTGAAATTGTCCAGAATACGGACAATTTCCTGCTGAACAGGCAGAGGGGGAAGGGGAATTAAATAGTCATTTTTAATAACTGATGGATGTGCCTTATTTACATAGTCATAAGTTTTCCCCAACCAAAGACTATCCATTACATAATATAAATATCTTATATTCAATACATCTTTTCTTAATACTCTTAACCATCCTGATACATTTGTTAAAGAAAACTTATGTTTATTTCTGTAGAAAAATCTACCACCACCATCAATTGACCATGATAAAAGTACTTCATCAAACATATATTGATTATATTTTCCCATTAGTCCTTCTCCAATTGCTGATGAAGAATAAACAGGATATTTCCCTGGATTATCACTTATTGTTTTTTTAGATATTACTTTACCTCTTCCTAATTCCAGTATGCTATCCTTTTCTAAATCCCCCAATAATTTATACTCCACCCCATCTGGACAAAGTTCAGCAATCAATTCATCTAACTTACTCATTTGCCCACCTCAATTTCCGCAATAATCTTATCTATTTCTTCCCTTAAAACCTGCTCTCTCGCCACAATCTTTTCTATCTCAGCATTAAGAGCAACAATATCAATCTTTTCTCTCGTATCCTCTTGTTCCACATATGTTGAAACAGACAGGTTATAATCTTGTTCAGCTATTTCACTGTTTGGCACAAGCCTAGCAAAATGCTCAATATCTTTTCTATCTTTGAATGCGTTAAGAATGGTCTCAATATTTTCTTGTGTTAGTTTGTTGTTATTCGTAACCTTGACAAATTCCTTTGATGCATCGATAAATAAGGTGCTATTTTCTGATTTAGATTTCTTTAGAACCATAATGCAGGTAGCAATGCTGGTACCATAAAACAAGTTATCCGGTAACTGAATGATACAGTCGATATAGTTATTATCAATCAGGTACTGTCTGATTTTCTTTTCAGCGCCTCCGCGGTACATTACACCGGGGAAACAAACGATAGCCGCTGTTCCGTTTGTTGCAAGCCAAGAAAGACTATGCATAATAAAAGCAAGGTCTGCCTTGGATTTAGGAGCCAATACTCCTGCCGGAGAAAAGCGAGGGTCATTAATCAAAATAGGATCATTATCGCCCTTCCATTTAATAGAGTAAGGTGGATTTGATACAATGGCTTCAAAAGGCTCATCATCCCAATGTTGCGGATCTGTTAGTGTGTCACCAAGGGCAATATCAAATTTGTCATAATCAATATCGTGCAGGAACATATTAATTCTGCACAGGTTGTAGGTTGTAATGTTGATTTCTTGACCGAAGAAACCTTGACGTACATTTTCTTTTCCTAAGATTTTTGCAAACTTTAGCAGTAGAGAGCCAGAACCGCAAGCGGGGTCATATACCTTGTTGACTTCAGTTTTTCCTACTAATGTTAAGTGGGTAAGGAGTTCAGAAACCTCCTGCGGCGTATAGTATTCACCACCACTTTTTCCTGCATTGGATGCATACATACCCATTAAGAATTCATAAGCATCACCAAAAGCATCTATAGTATTATCTTTGTAATCTCCCAGCTTCATTTCTCCAACAGAATTCAATAGCTTAACCAGTTTTTCATTACGCTTTGCTACAGTGTTACCTAGCTTATTGCTGTTAACATCAATATCGTCAAACAGACCTTTGAAATTATCTTCACTCTCTGTTCCTTGGGCAGATGCTTCTATATTACTGAAAATCTGCTCTAGTGTTTCATTTAAGTTTTCGTCATCCTTTGCACGAGCTCGG
The DNA here is from genome assembly GCF_002844395.1 of Acetivibrio saccincola. NCBI lineage: Bacteria > Bacillati > Bacillota > Clostridia > Acetivibrionales > Acetivibrionaceae > Acetivibrio > Acetivibrio saccincola. Next base: position 3,537,702 of record NZ_CP025197.1, read on the forward strand.
ACATTTTCAAAAAGTTCGCTGGGTAAAATAAAGAAGCCTTTTGTCTTAACTAAATCCTCTCGTGCCTGTTCTGCTTCTTCGTCGGATAGCTTGGCATAATCAAATTCCGTATTGCCAGCTTCCCATTCTCCGGCGTTAATATAGGCAGTAATATTTTCAGATATGTAGCGGTAAAACAGCATTCCCAAAACATATTGCTTAAAGTCCCATCCATCTACACTGCCTCTTAAATCATTTGCCATATTCCATATCGTGCGGTGTAATTCCGCCCGTTCCTGTTCTTTTCTGTTATTTTCCATAACTCTACTCCCTTTCTTCAACCATATTTGGCACTAATTCCATGATATCTTTAAAATCGACACCAAGTGCCGTACAAACCTTTACAAGAACGTCCATACTGACATATTCGTTTTTAGAAAGCTTTGAAATTGACGATGGACTTATTCCCGCAGCAGCTTGCAAATCTTTCTTCTTCATATCGCGGTCTATCAACAATTTCCAAAGCTTTTTATAGCTAACGGACACTTTGGTCACCTCTTTATATCTTTTTTCCATTATAGCACATTTTCTTCAAAAGAAACATGATAATTCTGTGTTTGTGAAGTAATTTTACAATGTTAACAAAGATAATGATAGTTGTGTATGCCTTTATTTTTGATTTTTATTTAAATAAATACTTTTAGACAAAAAAGTCTGTAAGTCTATATGTAAAACCAAAGGCAAAGTTATAACATTCAGCCTTCTTAAATTTAATGCCACTTTCGCTCAAATTTGAGCAAAAGCATAAGCATTACAGCCGTCTTTTCTGGAAAACAGACAGGCTATTTTTTATTTTAGGGGTTCGAATCAATAGAATTCTTCGCTTATGGATGAGGAAGAAAAATATTTTTAGAAAATCCTCAACTAATGTGCCCTACCAAGGCTATAAGGTGAGAGGAAAATAATCCACCAATAAAAGCAGAGTTTTTCTCTCACTGCTCCTTGACAACTGAATACCCCGAAATGCAAGAGATACTTCAAGCAGAATATGCCATGACGATAATTCCGAGCGTAATCCTTGAAAGATAACGAGGTTGTGTCCAACAAGGCAAACCCTCTGGAACAGTAGCGTTTCGGGTCATTTTTAACAGGCAAGGAGGTGAAATAACTGAAACCACAATATGATAACTTGCCACAGGTGCTTAAAGATAAGCCACAGTTTTGCTGTTGGAAATATGAAGAACGAAGTGGTAGAAAAACCAAAGTTCCCTATAACCCAGTAACGAGAAAAAGGGCAAAACCAAATCAACGTGGTACATTTAAAGATTTTAGTTCGGCGGTAGCTGCTATAAGTGATTATGACGGTATCGGATTTTTGGTAGGTAATGACATTTGTGTTATCGACTTAGATGATTGCTTTGATAGCGGTGGTAAGCTTAAGCCTGTTGTCCAAAGTATTGTAGACGCTTTTATTGATTGCTATATGGAACACAGTCCATCTGAAAAAGGGCTTCATATTTTCTTTAAGGCCACAGGCTTTAACTTTGACAAAACAAAATATTATATCAACAACAGAAAGCTGGGAGTTGAGGTCTATGTGGGCGGAGCAACAAATCGTTTTGTTACCGTAACAGGCAATGTATATGCAAATGGTGATATAGCGGAGAAATCGAATGAACTACAGATGATACTAGACAAGTATATGTTGCGTCCTACCCCTGTGAAGCAAATTCTGGATACAGAAAGTCAATCCTATCTGTCTGACAAGTCTGTTATTGAGAAGGCTTTAAAATCGGCAAATGGAGAAAAATTCAAAGCATTATGGCAAGGAGATACGTCAGGCTATGCTTCTGCCAGTGAAGCTGATTTGGCACTTTGCGGTATGCTGGCATTTTGGTGTGGCAGGGATATTGGGCAGATGGACAGACTTTTCCGGCAGAGCGGCCTAATGCGAGATAAATGGAATAGACCACAGTCCGGCAGCAGTTATGGAATGATAACCATAGAAAAAGCAATCGCAAATGCTACTGAGATATACAAACCAGGTGGTAAGCGTTCATCAGCTACAGAAGATTTTGGTGAATGTTCCCTTGCTGGCTTTAAGCCTGAGAGTAACGATCGCTACCCTTGGACGGATATTGGGGCAAGCAGGTTGTTTGCTGATTATTATAAATCTTTTGCCCGCTTTGTTCCTGAAAGGAAGATGTGGTTTTGCTATGAGAATGGCATTTGGATTCCTGATGTCGGTAATCTAAAAGTAATGGAAATGTGTAAATCATTGGCTAACCAACTGCTAACCTATGCTTTAACTATTCAGGATGAACATCAAAGAAAGGCATACATTGACTATTGCCGAAAGTGGCAGTCAAGAAGATACCGAGAAACGGTACTTAAGGATGCACAGAGCGTATATCCCATATCAATGGCTGAATTTGACCAAGACCCGCAGGTACTCAACTGTGCCAATGGAACATTGTTTTTAATATCCATGGATTTTCATCCCCACAACAGCGAGGACAGACTCACAAAGATATCTGGTGTTAAATATGACCCGGAAGCAAAAAGCGAGCGATGGGATAGATTTATTCATGAGATTATGAGCGGAGATGAGGAAAAGGCAAAATTCCTCCAAAAAGCCTTTGGCTACAGTATCAGCGGAGACACTCGGTATGAATGCCTGTTTGTTCTCTATGGTGCTACAACTCGAAATGGTAAAGGTACGCTGTGTGAGAGCATTCTTAAGGTATTAGGCAGTTATGGCTGTACCGCAAGGCCAGAGACTATCAGTCTGAAAAAGAACAATAACAGTTCAAGTCCAAGTGAAGATATTGCCCGGCTTGCAGGAGTACGCTTTGTGAATATCTCCGAACCTAGCAGAGGACTTGTCTTAAATGCTGCACAGGTAAAAAGCATGACGGGTGGTGACACCATCAACGCAAGGTTTCTACATGAGAATTCCTTTGATTTTTCGCCAAAGTTTAAGCTGTATATCAACACCAATTATCTGCCCGTTATTACGGATATGACGCTGTTTTCCAGTGGCAGAGTGGTAATCATCCCTTTTGAACGACACTTCGATGAAAGCGAACAGGATAAAAGCTTAAAACGTGAATTTGCCAAACCGAAGAATCAGAGTGCTATCTTTAACTGGCTAATTGAAGGCTATCAGCTGTTAAAAAAGGAAGGCTTTACTTTACCTGATTCCGTTAAGACAGCAACGGAGGCTTATAAACGTGACAGCGATAAAATAGCATTATTTTTCGAGGATGCCTTGGAGGAAAGTCCTAACAGTGAGGTGCGGACATCCGAAGTGTATGCCCGGTATCAGCGTTGGTGCAGTGCCAATGGATGTTATTCGGAGAATGCAAGAAACTTTAAACAGGCATTAACAGCTATCGCCCGTGTAGAACGGAAACGACCACGTTCTGGTGGTGGAATGACCACAATGCTTATCGGATATAAGCTGACAGAAGAAGAATTTCTTCTTATTTAAACACAGTGTAGCAGCTTGTAGCAAAAAAAACAGGTTATATAAAAAAACGCTCTCGTATAGAGAGTTTAGTTTTTACCTGCTACATCTTGCTACAAAGCTTAAAACCACTAAAACCACTGGATACAACTCCATGTCCCCCTAGGGGAGGTCAAATCTCCACACCTTTTCATCTGGACAACGGGCGTGGGGCAACGCGTAAAAAAACGCAGTTTCAAACGGGGTATATACCCCACATTTAATAGAATTTAGGAGGTAAACGATTATGGCAACATCAACAACTTATAATAGAGCGTTTTGGAATGTTATGAAAGGAAAAGAAGAAAATAATCAAAATCTAAGCGAGGGCTTTGATAATGCAGGAGCCTATGTCGCACCAGACGAGTTCCGAGAAGGCTTTAACACTGCTTTGGCAAAGGAGAATATATTCCGCAGATTTGCTACTGTTATCAATCTATCTTCTGCAGAAGGTAAAATTCAAGCGGTATCCTCAACGGGTACAGCAGATTGGGTTGAAGACGGAGATCCAATTCCCGAAAGTGCCGATACATTTACACAGTTTCTGGTGAAATCATACAAGCTGGCATCTCTTGTCAAGCTAAACCGCTCATTCGTCACCGATATGAACTTTAATCTTGAAAAATATCTGATGGGTGATTTTGCGAAGCGTTTTGGCAAGGCTGAGGAAAATGCATTGCTTAATGGAAATGGCACAACTCAGCCAACAGGTATCCTTACGGCAGACGCAGATGTAACTACAACAGACAATAGTACCATCTCTTTTGATGAAATCATCTCTCTGTATTTTTCATTAAAAGCTGAATACCGAAATAACGCTGTGTTTATCATGCACGATAATACAGCCATGCTTCTTAGAACCCTTAAGGATACAAGCGGCAGTTATCTGTGGAATTCTTCAGATAACACCATCTTCGGAAAGCCTGTAGTTACCTCTCCATATATGCCTACAGTATTAGCAGGAGCAAAAAGCATTGTATTTGGAGATTTATCATACTACTGGCTGATTGAGCGTCAACCAATAACAATAAAAAAATTAAGTGAGTTATATGCATTGCAGGGGCAAATTGGATTTTCTGCTTACGAGAGATTGGATGGAAAGCTAATTCAACCGGATGCTCTGAAAATATTACAAATAAAAGCTTAAATAATGGATTAGGCACTGGGTCATCAATTCGGCTCAGTGCCAGTTCCTTCAAAACATCGGACAGGAGGTCACGATATGGAAAACCAAATTAGCAGCCGCACAACCAAATCCGATATCGGAGGTACGGTCTATGTGGTGGAATCACGAATAAGTGATTCAGCAAAGGAAAGTGCATATTCCAAGCTGAAACGACTGATTACGGTCAACGCAAAAAGCCTTTCAAAGTTATCAAATAGTTCAAATAAATCCACGGAAATCAACTCGACTTCTTCAAGGTAGTACGGTAATATACATAGTGCTAAACCGCTTGAAGACTGTCGGAAATGGAGGATAAAAATGAATAGACAGTCAACATTTAGCACTATACGTAAATCAACATTAGCATTTGAAGAAGCGAAAATTACTGCTCTTTACTGCAGGCTTTCCCGTGATGATGAGCTTGCAGGGGACAGCAATAGTATAGTAAACCAGAAGGCAATTCTAAAAAAGTATGCTGAGGACAACGGTTTTCGCAACATCGAATTTTATGTGGATGATGGGGTCAGCGGTACAACTTTTGATAGACCAGACTTTAACCGCATGATTGCTGATGTAGAGTCCGGTAGAATCGGAACGATTATCATCAAGGATATGTCCCGCTTTGGCAGGGATTACCTTAAAGTAGGATATTATACCGAGATTATGTTTCCTGAATCAGATGTACGATTCATTGCTATTAACAACGGTATTGATAGTGCTAACCAAACAGACAGTGACTTTACACCGTTTCTTAACATTATTAATGAATGGTATGCTAAGGATACTAGCAAGAAAATCCGTGCTGTATTCAAATCCAAGGGACAGTCCGGTAAGCCACTCTGCACCAATCCGCCTTACGGTTATATTAAAGACCCTGAAGATAAGTTGCACTGGTTTATAGATGAAGAAGCCGCAGAGGTGGTCAGAGATATTTTCCGACTGTGTATGGCTGGTTTTGGACCCACGCAGATAGCAAAGCAACTTGAAAAGCGATGCATTGATACACCTACGGTTCATCTTCGCAAAATGGGTATTAACACTCCAGCAAGACCACCTGAAAACCCATATGCTTGGTCGGCTCGTACCGTAGCAGATATTCTGGCTAAAATGGAATATCTAGGTCACACGGTAAATTTCAAGACTTCTAAAAAGTCATATAAGAGCAAAGTCAAGATATTGAACAATCCAGAAGATTGGCTGGTTTTCAAAAATACCCATGAAGCAATTATTGATGAAGGCACTTGGGAAACAGTGCAGAAAATCAGAGATGGCAAGCGAAGACCATCACGATTAGGTGAAATGGGAATGCTCTCTGGCATGATGTTTTGTGCCGACTGTGGAGCAAAGCTGTATCAGGTTAGAGGCAAGGGATGGACACACGATAAGGAATACTTCGTTTGTGCTACTTACCGCAAGAAAAAGGGTATGTGCAGTTCACATCAGATACGCAATGTTGTAGTGGAACAGCTTTTGCTAGAAGACTTAAGACGTGTAACCTCCTTTGCCAAAGACCATGAACAGGAATTCATCCGTATAGTAATGAATAATTCAGAAAAGGAACTTGCCAAAGAACTCCGCCAAAGTCAAAAGGAGTACGAACAAGCACAGACTCGCATTGCTGACATAGATAAAATCATTCGAAAGCTATATGAGGACAATGTGATGGGCAAAATTCCCGAAGAGCGTTTTTACAAGATGTCGGCTGAATATGAAGCGGAGCAGAAGGCACTGGAAGAAAGGATAACCAAATTAAAGCATACCATTGATACAGCAAATGAACAGTCCCTCAATACCGACCGCTTTTTGGCACTGGTTAAAAAGTACACAGAAATTACAGAATTGGATGCAGAGATTATCCGAGAGTTCATTGACAAAATTATTGTATTTAAGGCTGAAAAGATAGATGGCCGCAGAACCCAGCGGATTCAAATTTTCTATAACTGCATTGGTGCTATTGATTTGCCAAAGTAAACAAAAAACGGCATAGCCGAATATCAACGACTATGCCGAATTTTTCAGGAATTATAAATCCCTATCTGACCGCTCCTAAACCGCCCTTCACTTTTAAGGGATCTAATCCTGTAAGAAAACAACCCTTTACGCTCAAGTTCTAATATAACATCTTCACTTCTTTTTTCATTATACTCAACATATGTAAGAACGCCTATTTCCTGAATACCATCGACAAATTTATTGTTACCATGCCCGTATGAATCATTATGCATAACATACTTCTTTTCATTAAAAGCCTTAATAATATTGTTTCTTAATTCTTTATATGTCTTTGTCATACCTTTGTAGACAATTAATGTATCTTCGTCCAAGTATTTATCCACTTCATTTATATCGTAACTTCCAAATACCTCTGAATATTTTATTGCATAGTCAGTATCGACAATCTTGGACTTTATATATGACAATCCAAAAGAAAATAGAATTATAAAGCAAATGGCTATTGGTATGAATAATATAATTTTTTTACTTTATCCCCCATATTTCCTGCCTCATTTCTATATTTTCAGAAGTTAATTCTTGATTTAATCTTTAAATACTATTATTTCGCCTTCTAAAGTCTTCCCGTCAGGAGCTAACCTTGGTGTTTCCCCTGTTGACATTACAAATTCAATTCTATCCTCTATTTTTTCTATTGAAATAGTCATTTATCCTGTCTTCATCTAAGTCCGGTCTATTAATTAAAACCTTTCCTATCCGTTCTCCGTCAACAGTTCCTTTTAAATCAAAATCCCCTGAATTCTCAAAATATCTTTCTACTGTATCAATAGTACGCATAAGTATTTTGTGTGTAGTACTTACATGTGCAAACTCAATTAACAAAATCCTTATAAAAAATGCAAAACATACAACCAGCACCAGTGATACAACAATTGGAATCAATTTCTTTAAATTTTTTCTGTGTTTTTTTATGGCAAAAACTATATTTGCAATGGCCAAAATTGTAAATAAACTTATGCAAATTAATCCCAATTCAAAGTCTGCTAACATATCACTTAAAAAACCTAAAAAAACAAAAATATCATTACCGGTATACTTATTATCTTGACTACCTTGATTATCTTCTTCATCATAAGCCACCTCTTTTTATTTATTATTCCCTAAAATAACTTTACGTTAACTTACATCAATATTATAGGTTCATACGCTACTGTTTAAAAACCTAGTGTCAGCAATATTTGCTAACGCTTAAAAAATTTATAACTAATTCTGTAAAACTTTTAACTATCATAAAAACAACAGAAAGTTTTTGTGTTCTTGTTATTTTTCATAAAAAAGGATGTTAAAAGAACTGCTAATAAAACTTTAGAAATGATAGATTTAAACTTTCTCATAAAAAAACTCCCCTTGAAATAATTAATTTTATATAATTAAACAAAATTCTAGATTATTATATATCAATTTCCATAAATAATCAATACTTATATTTATAAAAGTAATTTTTTATTTATTATGTCAATATATAAACAAAAAAATAAGGCAAGGGAAAAACCTTGCCTGTTTTTACAATAACTCTTTTCTAAGCTGTGCCGCCGGCTTATATGACAAATATGAAAGAGGCACGTCAAATACCGTTTTTGCACCAATGTGCCCTTCATTATACATAGTATAAGCCGCTCTTGCATATGCCACTAAAATACTGGATGTAAACTCAGGATTGCTGTCAAGTTTTATGGAAAACTCTACAATTTGCTTATTGCCTTCTCCTGTAACAGCAGTATGTATGACTCTTCCGCCATGGGGCATTGCTGAATGATTTTTCTTTAGCTCTTCTTCTGAAATAAAATGAACCACCGTTTCATAATCTGAAAAATAATTTGGCATTGATTTTATTTCATTTTCTATTTTTTCTTTATCTGCTCCTTCCTCCGCCACAACAAAACATTCTCGTAAATGCTTGTCCCTGTTGCTAAGCTCCGGCCACAAGCCTGCCCTTACCTTTTCAAGGGCTTCCTCCTTAGGTATTGTGTACTGAACGCCATTCTTTACACCTTCAACTCTTCTTATTGCATCAGAATGTCCCTGACTGACACCTTTACCCCAAAAAGTATAACCTACCCCGTCAGGCAGTATCGCTTCTGTCAGCATCCTGTTCATTGAAAAAAGCCCTGGATCCCATCCTACAGAAATAATTCCAATCTTTTTACTGGATTTTGCAACAGCATCCATGGTTTCAAAGTATTCTGGAATTTTTGCATGAGTATCAAAGCTATCCACAGTATTAAACAATTTGAGAAATTCAGGTCCCTGTTTTGGCAAATCTGAAGAAGACCCTCCACAAAGAATCATTACATCAATTTTATCTGTATACTTTACTGCATCATCAACATGAAAAACCCTAACATTTGGGTCATTTGTCTTTACAGCAGCAGGATCTCTTCTGGTAAACACTGCAACTAATTCTATATCAGGTGTTTTTTTAACGGCGGTTTCTACACCTCTTCCTAAATTCCCATATCCTACAATACCAATTCTAATTTTTTTGCTCAAAATAACTCCTCCCAACCTTAGCTCATGTCTAATATTGCTAATTTAACAACACTATATTTGTATAATTAAAAATATATGCAAAATATTATACCATAAAAAGTCAAAGTTTGCACATTTAAATTTTCTGCAAACTTCACCTCTTTAATAGTTTATTTGTTTTTTAAGACCTACATTATATACTACAAATTTATAAATTCTCATATATCTGTCCTCTATTTCCTATATCAATAACTAGTATTGTGAGTTCTTGGTCATTTTTGGAAAAAATAATTCTAAAATGTCCAACCCTAAGCCTATAATATTTATAACCCTTTAACTTTTTTACATCTCCTTCAGGCAATCTATAAACAGCAGATAAAATTCTCTTTCTTTGATGAATATCCTGTTTATTAATAAATTTTAAAGCATTCTACTAATACTAATCTTATAGTTCAGATTCATTAATCCCTAACTCCTTCAGAACTTCTTCCATACTGACAAACTCAAACTTTTCAGGATTTCTCTCAAATTCATCAATGATTTTTATTTCTTCCTCATCGGGCTGGACTTCTTTAACGCTTTCCCACTGTTTCTTTACTTCGTTCTCTTTCTTGTTTTTTAGAAAGGCATAATAATTTAAAACTTCTTTGAGAAGTTCTGTGTCATTTTCCTTTGCTAACTTTATAATTAATTCTCTCGATAGCGGACTCACATTATTCACCTGCCCATCATATATTGTTATACTAATATTATATCACAAACACATCTGAAATTTACACTATATTACAACACTGCCTTTCATTCCAAAAGACATTTAAATATGTTATACTGTGTTATAAGGACAATACTGCCCTCTTACTTATGATATGTCTCGCCGTTGTTTACCGAATACATGACTTCACAAATTCGTAAATAATACCGATTTCTTCTTATTGCTCTCCCTTAAGCCACATATGATATCTAACGACAATCTATTTCTTTTTTCTATTTTTTATACAAATTTTAACTCTTTCTTATATTTAAAACAAGGTATATTTATTATATAATATAAACCAATACAATAATTCTTTAAGGAGGTATACCATTGGATGATAAGGCAAAAAAACTTGCAAGATGGTTTTGCGTAAAGATGTATTTACAAGAGAAACATGAAAATAATAATTTTAGAAATTGGTTTACAGTAAGAGGAGATATATATACTTGTCACTTCGGTGAAAATATTGGTGACGAAAAATGTGGAATTGGTAGACCTGTATTAATTGTATCAGCAGATAACATTAATAGGAAAAGTGGTAATGTAATTGTTGTCACATTAAGTAAAAATATTAAATGGGAAGACCCTATAACAAAACGAAAACTGAAATATGATACACATTATGTACTTAAAAAAAGTAAGTATCCACAGTTGGCTTTTGATTCTGCAGTTCAATGCGAAGATATTAGAGTTGTAAGCAAGGCTCGGTTAGGTCAATATATATGTTCTGTAGACTTAGCGACAGACATGAAGCAAATTAAAAAAAGGTTAAAATCTGCTTTACAATTATAAAATTAATGATTGACAATTTTTAATATAAATTATATAATTTAATTACATAAATATATATCGTTCGTCTCTGGTAATTATTACTGGTGCTCGCGAACTGACGAATCATTTTAATGTCGGGAATCTTGTTCATTCCCAGAAGAAAATATTTATATTGTGTATAAGAGGACAAGTATATACTTGTCCTCTTATACACATAATTTTAAGGATTCTGCATATTATATTATATGAACATATATGTTCATTTCTATGAACAAACGACAATGACTATCGGAGACCTTGTTCGTCTCCAGATGAATATTTTTATTTAATATCTTCTTAGTATATACTAAGGAGATATTATTTTTTAAGTCTCATAAATCTAAAACAATTGTCACTTATGATATGTCTCATTGGCTAAAATCTTAAACGCCCTGAAAATTTGCTCTAAAAGTATAACCCGCGCAAGCTGATGCGGAAAAGTAAGATCTGACAGGGAAAAACGAAAATCTGCTAAATTCAGCACCTCATCATCTAACCCCAATGAACCACCTATTATAAATGTAATGTTTGATTTACCTGAAATAAAAAAAGAATTAAGTTTATTGGCAAAGCCTTCAGAATCCAGCTTCTCCCCCTTAATATCCAAAACAATAACTAAACTTCCATCCTTTATTTTTTTTATAATCCTCTGGCCTTCTCTTTTTTTTACCTTTTCCTCTTCTAATTTGCTTAATTTGTCCGGTGCCTTTTCATCGCTTACTTCCACAATATCTAATTGACAAAACTTAGAAAGCCTTTTGCTGTATTCATTTACCGCTTCTTTTAAATACTTTTCCTTCAACTTCCCTACTGCAATTATATTAATCTTCATATATATACCTCTTTTTAAAAACATCCATTAAACTTCCACTACCTTGCCTGCTTCCGACCTTGATGCTATTGAAAGCATAATATCCTTCTCTATATCTATATTTTTTTCCCTTAATATATTGCTCACCGTCTGATATGCCAGCTGGGGAAAATTATTTTCTTTGCTAAGATGTCCCAATATAAAGCGCCTGGTGCCGTTCTCAGCCAGGTAAGCCACTACTTTTCCCGCCACTTCATTGGATAAGTGACCCTTTTCCCCCATTATCCTTTTTTTTAAATACCATGGGTACTTGCCCATCTTTAACATTTCTACATCATGGTTTGACTCTATAAGCAATAAGTCACTTTCTTCTAAGTTGTTTAACAGCTGCCTGTTCATGTGACCTATATCTGTTGCCGTTGTTATCTTTTTATTGTCTGCAAAAAAATTAAAACCCACAGGCTCTGCCGCATCATGGGGAATTGGAAATGCATTCACAAAAATATCACCTATTTCAAAACCGCATCCTGTATCAAAGTACATTTTATTTTTTACACTCACAGGACCTATTGCTTTTTCCATCTCACACCAGGTTTTTTCATTTGCATATATAGGTATATCAAATTTCCTGGAAAGTACCCCGGCTCCTTTAATATGGTCACTGTGCTCATGGGATATTAAAATAGCACATATTTCAGTTGGATCCTCTCCTATGGAACAAAGAGCTTCTATTATTTTTTTGCCGCTCAAACCGCTGTCAACTAATAATTTTGTCCTGCCTGAAGAAACAAAAATAGAATTTCCACTGCTTCCGCTATATAAACTACAAAATTTTATCATTTGTAAATCTCCTGTCTAAATTCTAAAATGCCCGCACTATTTAACTACTTTTACCCTGGCACCTAAAGCCTCTAGTTTTTCCTCTAATTTTTCATAACCTCTTTTTATATAATATGTATTATACACTTCTGTCCTGCCTTCTGCAACAAGACCTGCAACAACCATGGCAGCCCCTGCCCTCAAATCAAGTGCCTCAACAGGTGCACCTGTAAGTTTCTTTACCCCTTCAATAACTGCCATCCTGCCTTCAACTCTTATAGAAGCACCCATACGTTTTAATTCATCCACATACTGGAATCTGGACTCCCAAACCCCTTCTGTAATTGTGCTTGTGCCATCTGCCAAACACAGCATAACACAAATAGGAGGCTGCAAATCCGTTGGAAAGCCCGGATACGGAAGGGTTTTTATATTTACCCTGTGGATATCCGGAGTACCCTTGACTCTTATCCAGTCCCCGCCTTCTATAACTTCAACATTCATTTCTATAAGCTTTGCACTTAATGATTCCATGTGCTTGGGAATTATATTTTTGACAGTTACATCACCTTTTGTAGCAGCTGCTGCTATCATAAAGGTGCCTGCTTCTATCTGATCCGGTATTATAGAGTGGATTGCCTTGCCGGAAAGGTTTGGAACTCCCTTAATTTTTATAACATCTGTCCCTGCTCCCTTTACATTTGCCCCCATTGCATTGAGGAAATTGGCTACATCCACCACATGAGGCTCTTTTGCCGCATTCTCAATGGTTGTAACCCCTTCTGCCTTAACTGCTGCCAGCATAATATTTATGGTAGCACCTACGCTTACAACGTCCATGTAAATTTGCGTTCCTGTAAGCTTCTCCGCTTCCACCTTTATTATTCCATGGTTTATTTCCACCTTTGCCCCAAGGGCTTCAAAACCCTTTATATGCTGGTCTATTGGTCTAAAACCAAAATCACATCCTCCCGGAAGTGCCACCTCAGCCTTTTTAAACCGTCCCAAAAGAGCTCCTAATAAATAATATGAGCCTCTAAGGCATTTAACCATATCGTATGTTGCTACACTGGATTTTATATTTTTAGAATCTATGGTAATGGTTCCTTCCCCGCCACAGCTTATTTCAGAACCTAGATTTTTCAGTATATCAATTAATACTTTTACATCTTTTATATCCGGAATATTTTCTATGGTGCATGGTCCATCTACCAATATAGTTGCCGGAATTACTGCAACAGCTGAATTTTTAGCTCCGCTGATACTAACCTCACCCTTTAGAGGTACTCCACCCTCTATTACTAACTTTTCCATTGTAACGCCCCCAACTATCTAAATATGTGCTGACTTTATATCCTGCCGCTACTACTGTGTATTTATTTTTTCACCGTCATATACCCTGTAAAACAACTCTTCATCTCCGGAAGTCCTGATACGCCATACCGGTATATCATCTGTCGTCTCCCTTGCTCCGTTTTGAACGGCAATTTCTTTAAAACCCAAATCAATTGCTACAATTTCTATGTCTTTTATACTGTCATGGTTTTTTATCAAAACCTGATGAGCTGTTAATATATCACTGCCCTGTTCTATCCCGTCTATTTTCCTGTATCTGCACTCTAATTGTAAAACATCCTCTTTAGACATAAGAACGGAAATATAGTTTTCAAATATCCAGAATTCATTGTACTTCTGTCTAAAAATATAGGTATCCCCGTTTTCCATTTTATCAAATACAAACTGGTTTATTGGTACACCGGTTCCTTTAAACAGTTTTTTTAAACTATCAAGTACCTCCCCGCTGCTTTTGTCTGCACTTATAATATATGACAAATTTTTGTTTTTGTAAATAAAATTATCGTTATCCTTAAAAATTATTTCCTTCCCGTCTTTTTCAATAATCTCTTGGGACATATTTTTTTCTTTTGCACTCTCTTCTAAGTCTTCTTTTAAATTTTCTTTTGAACCTTCCTCTAAATCTTCCGTTAACTCTTCTTTTATATACTCTTCCTGCCCTAAAAAGTTTTTAACAATTCTCTTCTTATTTATACTTTCATCACCATAAACTAATGTCCCTATTTTTTTATTATATAACGGGATTTCAGAATTTACAATAACTCCTCTGTTTAAAAGAGCTTTTTTTGCATTTTCAATTGTATCCTGGGATATGCCTTCATCATTTGCCAATTTTATTATAACACCTGCAAGAAAAAGGTTTAGAATGACAAATATCACTATTAAAATGCTTTTAGCTTTTGACCAGTCCAAGTCCATACACCTTCTTTACTTTTCTTTCATTGGAACGATATACCGCCTGCCGTCAATGCCTTCTATCACCCAGGTTGGCACAATGCTTTCAGTATTTACACTGTACTTAATCTCATACGACACATTTTTATCCTTTATGGAAAATCCCCCGGTGGCAAGGTCAGTATACATTTCAAATGTATCATCCAACAAATCCCCAAAATTCATATTCAGCTCCAAAACTTCATCCCCGGCTTTAAAATTTCTAAGCACCCACTCACAGCTTAAAACCCTTTTGCTGTTTGCACTAATGTTAATTGCATGATTGAGTCTTTTATCTGAATTCTTTACGGGATACCCGTTTACAACTACAGGCATATTATTAAATTTATAATCAAAATAGAATGAATAATATTCACCCTCATCAACAGCTTTTGCCAAATAAATATCAACATCTGAAATTAAATTTCCCCGGATCTTTATAAATTCCAACGCCTTTTTAAATGCCTCTGTCTCATTTCCCTTGTCTCTTTTGCCTATTACAGACAGATATTTGTATTCTAAAAGCCCGTCCTTGTAAATATTATACCTGTTGCTGAAATTTTTAAATACTATTACATCTTCCATATCCACACTCTGTATAAAGCTGTCCTTTTCATTTCCAAGGACTTCTTCAGCAATTAAATCAATATCTTCACTGCTTTTAGAATCCAAATCAGGCATATCAAAAGGTATGCTGCTTATGGCATTTCTAAAACTTCTGTATTTGTTTCCCTTTGCCACAATGAGAACGTCAGGTTTGAAATAAAAGGGAGATCTGTCTGTACTTCTGATTATTTCACTTACAACTTCAAAACTTTCTTTTTTCGCCTCATACAACTCTTCAATAATTAAATCATAATCCCACCTGCTAAGCCCTTTGTCATAAAAGGACATTGTATAAAGATACACCTTTTCACCGTCATAAATATATACATTTACATTGTTATTTATATTCTCTGCAGGCAAAATTGCTATTTTATATATTTCTTGTGGTTTAATACCGCCGGATGTCGCCACACCCAGAAATGCCGCCATTAAATTTGAACTTATATTATTTTTAAATTCAATGATAAATGATTTTTTTTCAATTACATCCTTCCACTTACTTTCTCCATATTCCCTTTCGTCTGTTATTTTCTTCTGGGTAATTATGTTTTTTAAATAGTGCTTGGCATTTTTCCAAATTTCATCGTAATATGAATCTTCCTCATTTAATACCCAGTGGGGATTTTCAAAACCGCCTGAAACCACTATTTTGAAAGGTTTAAAAAAATCTTCCATATCAATGGTTGCCTGGTTATTTTTAGCGCTAATTATATTCCATAAAAAATTAGTAGGCATTCCCCTTCTCTGATAGTTCCAGAGGATACCTACTTGTATTATGCTTGTTATTACTAAAATTATCAATATGTACTGTTTAACTCTTTCGCTTTTAATTAAGAACATATAATATCCCAGACCTTTATGTTCCAAATATTTTCATTAGCATTTGATTAATGTTAAAGAAACCTCTTTTCAGTGAGTTCTTAACCTCGCTGTCAAGTAATGTAACTGTAAAAGTATTAACTTGTGCATTTTCACCTAATACCAATTCGCCGCCGTTTTTATATGCTGCAATTCTTATTCTGTTAGCTCCTACATTGGGAAGTTCAATTTCCTTTATAAAAAAACCTGAAATACCAATGTTCCATGAGCTTTCCCCTTCTGTGTTTTTAAAAGGTTCAAAAGTCCCGCTTTCTTCACTGTACATATATAGTTTAACTGTAATACCTTCAGCAGTTGAATTTCCACAAACTATGTACGATTTTCTAAAAGTTGACTCATCACCTTCCGGTCGTGTAATGGTTACTAAAAACTGCTCTGTATCCTCTGTGTCTTTATTTCTAAATAGTGCATCATCTAGGCTTAGTTCTTCCTGATTTGTACCATCGTTTATTATATTAACGGCAGGCACATTAGCAGTATCATTAGCATATGTACTTATGCAACACCCTAACAGAAGCATTGCAAAAACAAAAAGCCCTATTAATCTTTTCAACATAATCCACACCTCTTAAACCCGGGTAATAAATCCTTGAAATTACCTCAAGCCTCCATAGATAAATTATACTATAGTTATATTACAGCTAAATTACATGGCATTTAAAATTGAATTACATCAAAGTCCGCATTTTACCGGGAGTTTGATTGTAAATTCAGTACCTTTTCCAATATCACTTGTAACAGAAATTTCACCATTATGTGCCTCAATAATTTCCTTTGCTATTGCAAGACCAAGACCTGTTCCTCCCATTTCCCTGGACCTGGCTTTGTCTGTTCTGTAAAATCTTTCAAAAATCCTGGGAAGATCCTCCTTTGGAATACCAATTCCCGAATCCTTCACTTTCACATATACACTGCTGTACATCTTTCCAACATAAATACTTATTTTTCCGCCTTTAGGCGTATATTTCATTGCATTTGACAGTATATTTATCAATACCTGTTCAATTCTGTCCCTGTCAGCTTCAACATCCTCTACATCCCCTATTTTATAGCATTCTATTGTCTGATCTTTTTCATTTGCTGAAATTTCCAGTTTCTGAATACAATCTCTTACAAGCTTCTCTAAAGAAAACTTTGTAATATTCCACTTCATTTGGTTGTTGTCAAGTCTTGAAAGCTGTAGTAAATCTTTAACCAGCCTTGTCATTCTGTCTGCTTCTGAATTAATAACAGATAAAAATTTTGTTGCTGTTTCCTTATCTTCCAAAGCACCTTCTAATAATGTCTCTGAATAGCTTTTAATTGATGTTAAAGGGGTTCTTAGTTCATGAGATACATTAGCAACAAATTCACGCCTCATTTCATCTAATTTTTGCTGTTCTGTTACATCGTGAAAAACTGCAATGACACCATCCGGCTTTTTGTTTTCATCTGTAAAAATGGCAAAGTAAACCTTTACATATTTATCCCCTATGGTTGTGTTTACTTCTTTGGTTTTATATGTTTCAAGATATGATATTTCCTCAATTGAAACACCTAAATCATACCTCTTTGAAAATTCATTAAAATTCATATCCCATTCTTCTTTTATTCCAAGCATCACCTTTAAAACAGGGTTAATGTGAATAACTTCCCCTTTAAGATTAAATGCAATTATCCCGTCTGTCATATAGTTTAAAATGGTTTCAATTTTGTTCTTTTCCCTTGAAACTTCATTTAAATTCTTTTTAAGTTCACTTGCCATATAGTTAAATGCTTTTGTAAGCTTGCCTATTTCATCCTTTGATTTTACCTCTAGCACCCTTCCAAAGTCCCCGGAAGCAATTTTCCTAGCCCTGTGCATAAGGTTTACTATAGGGACTGTTATGGTCTTAGAAAGAACATATCCAAAAAGCAGCGACAGTATAATAGCAATCAGAAAGCTTAGCTGTATTATTTTATTAAACTCATCCATAAGACCTGCCCATTCTTCCCTGTCATATCTAAAGTAAAAAATCAAGGGAGTGTTTTCTATTGGCCGGGCATAGTCAAAATACTCCTTATTCCCCACTATAAAAAGAGACTCGCTGTCCCCTATTTCACCGGCTAAAGCTTTAAGATAATTTTTTGACTTTTGTATTTCCAAACTCAAACTATCCCAGTCCTGAGAAAATGACCTTTCATCTGAAAACTTAACTTCATTTGTCCTTCCGTCAAGTATGGTAAATGTCTTATGGTCATTTAAATAAAAGTCCAGCATGGCATTTGCTTTATTACTGGAATAATGCCTTACTATTCTTTCTGCATCCTCTTCTGTGGCATCCTCTCCTGGGTTTAAAAAACCTCTCTCAAATCCCCCTTCTAAACCTTGTTTAAAGGTATTGTAGTAAAAAGACTCCACAAAAAGATTTAAGGATACTGCCGCTGTGGACATGAGGACAAATGCTATTAGTATAAAAATTGTAACAAGTCTCCACTGCAGACTTCTAAAAAATCTAAGCCGTCTTATTAACCGCATAATACTTCCCCTTTTTTAACATCAGGTGGATTTTAAATCCCACCTGATGTCTTTACTAGCAAAACAGTACATGGTAAATTAAAAATCTAGTCCTCCTGCTTGTTAAAATAATATCCCACGCCTCTTTTAGTTAAGATGTAGGTTGGAGCACTGGGGTTTTTCTCTATTTTTTCCCTCACTCTTCTTACTGTTACATCCACCGTCCTGACATCACCATAGTATTCATAACCCCACACTTTTTCAAGAAGGGTTTCCCTTGTAAAAATCTGACCTTGCTGTAATGCTAAAAATTTAACTAATTCAAATTCCCTAAGAGTAAGTTCTATAACCTTACCTTCTCTCTTTACTTCATAGCGGTCTATATCAATTTCTAAATCGCCAAATTTCAATACCTTTTGTGCTTTCATTGTATTATTTGCAGCAACCCTTCTAAGATTTGCCTTTACCCTTGCCATCAGCTCTCTTGTACTAAAAGGCTTTGTTATATAATCATCAGCACCTAATTCTAATCCCAAAACCTTATCAACTTCTTCTTCTTTGGCTGTCAGCATTATAATAGGAGTGGATATAGACTCTCTTAGTTTACGGCAAACTGTAAAACCATCTATTTTAGGGAGCATTACATCTAACAGTATTAAATCAGGGTTTTCATTTAAAGCTGTTTTAACAGCTTCTTCACCGTCATATGCTTCAAGTGTTGTAAATCCTTCCTTGGTCAAATTAAATTTGAGGATATCGACAATGTTTTTTTCGTCATCTACTATAAGAATTTTCTCGTCCATAAGAACCACCCTTTTCTTTTTTATTTTAAGTGACCTGTACTCTCTATTTTCAATTATAACATTTATATTAAAAAAAAGAATATATATTTTACAGCAATTGCACCATAATATTCTTTTTGTAATACTTAACTCTAAATTTTACTTGTATTTTGAATAAATTTATTTGAAATTAGCCTGATATGTGATATAATAGAAAAAGGTGGATGTCCAAACTATAGTTGTTCTTCTTTCTTGTAAGTGGCTTTCTTAAAAAATTCTTAAAGGGGGCTGCAAGTCATGTCTAAGGAGCTTATGTACATCCTTATTACAAAAATGCATCTTAGGTTAAACCAGCTTATTGAGGAGAAAAATTATAATTTACTTGATGAGGAAGTTTTGCACTACAGTCAGAGGTTGGATAAGGTATTATCCAGGTTTAACAAGATTGTAAACCAAGATGCCAATTCAGGTTTAAATTCATGTGAAGTGAATAATGTCACAAAGTGTGCTATTTAAAGGTAAGAAATAAGAGGCAGATTTTTATGTCTTGATTGTGGAATCAGGGTATGAAAATCTGCCTCTTATTAAAAAGAAAACCCTTGGTGCCATGAGAGCGGTTGCTCTCATGACCTGCCAAGGGTTATTTTGTTTAAGTTTCATAAGTTTTCGCGTTGATATTAGTCGTCGCTTTCTGTTACTGTTATGGTAATTGTACCCTTATGAGTGTATTCGTTTCCGGCCATGTCTTCTACCGGTTGCGCTTGAGTTATTTTAACTTTACCAGCTTCAATATTATCTGTTAAAGTTATAGTTACTGTGCTACCAGAAGCTTCTACACTTTCAACTGTATAACCGTCAACTTTAAAAGTTTTGCTTGATAATGCATTATCATTAATATCTTCAGTAAACTCTATTTTAATAGTGTTTTTACCAGCTGTTGCTGTAACGTCTAGAACGTCTTCTTCTTCTTTTTCTTTTATAGAAGGAGCTATTTTATCAGCAACATATTTTTGTCCTGGTAATTCGTCGTCTGCTGCTGGGTTAAATATTACTCCTTTAACTGCTACATCAAGTCTGTTCTTTAACTTATTATCAAGTACCTGAACAGTAACGTTACTTGCATCAGCTTTGATATCTGCGCTCTTTAGAACAAGAGTTACAACTGTATTTCCTTTGCTGTTTCTTGTTACAGATGTTGATTTATAATCAGCTTTCTTATCAAATGTTTCTGAATCTACTGTAACTACAAATCCATCTATAGGAGCTTCTTTGAGATATTGGTCAAATGTTATAACTATTTTGTCCTTTGCAGTTATTTCAACTGATTCTACATTAGGAGCTACAGCATTATCAAGAGTATCTATACCACTATATTCAACTATAACGCCTGCCATAGCATTTCCAGCTTTGTCTTCAATCTTTTGCACGAATATCTTTTTACCTGTTAAATTCTCATCATTTGCAAGTTCAATTT
The DNA here is from genome assembly GCF_002844395.1 of Acetivibrio saccincola. Lineage (NCBI taxonomy): Bacteria > Bacillati > Bacillota > Clostridia > Acetivibrionales > Acetivibrionaceae > Acetivibrio > Acetivibrio saccincola. Next base: position 3,558,536 of record NZ_CP025197.1, read on the forward strand.
TAACAATCCTGCTTCCTTCAGCAAATTTTGGTGAGTTCTTGAAGTTTGTTAATTTTCCATTACTGTCGTCCATTATTGCGTAGTTGTTTTTGTCAAGTGCAGTATTTGATACATCTTCATTAAAGATAAAGTATAGAGCTTCACCGGCTTCGTCTTTAGCTACTTTTACTGATGGAGCAGTTTGGTCGCCTACTTCTATTGTTGCTTTATACTCTGACAATTTATTTGGCTCTAATGCTGTATCTTCTACGTTAGCAATTTTTACAATAATAGTTTTTCCTTCAACTGGTTCACTTAATTTTACTGTAAATTCTTTTGCAGCTTCTTCTGCTGGGTCTATAGAAGAAACACTTGCAATTTCTTTTCCGTCAGTATCAAGTACTTCAATGTTATCTTCGCTAAAGTTTACAACTTTATTGAAAGTAACTTTAATCTTATCTTCACTTTCAACTGTAATACTTGTAACTTCAGGTGCTTCCTTATCAACAGTCACAGTTACTTCTATTTCTACAGTTTCAAATTTATTGCCCCAGTTGTCAACTACATCTACGTCATCGTATTTTCCTCTGATTCCTACCTTCTGAGTTCCTTCTGCTAAAGGTTTGCTATTTTTATCATCTTCGTCATCCATGAAATAAACCCATACTGTACTTACTGAATTTTCAGGCTTAATTTCGTCAGTCCTTGCTTCATCTTTATATATTCCTGTAGCTTCCCACGCTGTGAAAGTGTGGTAGAAGTTTTGAGGATGAAGTCCTGTCACCGGTTTGTTGAATTCAACTTTTATATATTTTTGGTCAACTTTTGTAATTTCTGCTACTGGTGGTTCATTATCTTTTACATATTCTAATTCAAAAGTCTTTGTTACATTTGTATAACCAGCATAGTCTTTAAAACCTTTAACTGTTACTTCGTAAGTTTTACCATCTTCTAATTCATCCCAAACAGAAACTGAGAGAGTTCTTGTACCATATCCTTCATCAACTTCAGCACCTATTGTAGTATCTCCAATCTTAAGTTCAATGTCGTCACCATCGCCTTCTTTAATAGGCTCACTGAATGTTATTTCTAAGTTTGAAGGACCTGTTACTTTTATTTCTTCAGCTTCCGGTCTTGTTCCGTCAAAAGCTTCAAAGTCTATTTCAGTTTCTTCAATTTCCATTCCTGTTGTGTCTTTTACATTTTTAACTACAAGAGTATATTCTCCTGAGTTATCTAAACCGTCATCACCACCGTCATCACCATCAACAGTTATAATAACTGTTCTGCCGTCTTCCTGTAGTTCAACTGAACCAGTTACATCTTTAACATAAATGTTGTCAGCATTTACAGTGTCCTCATCAAGAGCTGCACTGAATTCAACAGCTACTTCTTTTAAGTTGTCAGCTGTTACACTTGTTACTGTAAGCTCATCAGGCTGTACAATAACTTTAACTTTCGCAGTTAATGGAGTACCTGCGATTATACCTTCGATTTCTTGTTCGCCAACTTCTGATGTGTCAACTGTTGGCCATGTTACTTCAACTTCACCAGTTTCATCATTGTCATAAGTTACTTCTACAGTGCTTGGAAGATTTGCAGTTTCTCCAACTTTAACGTATACGTCTTCTAATTCAGCAACTTCTTTAATAACAGCGTCTACAAGACCTTTGTCTTTCGCTAAGTTCGCATCAACTTTTTCTAAGCGAACAAGTCTTTGAATTAGAGTTTCGTTTGATCCTTTAAAAGTAGCTTTTAATGCACCGTAGGAAATACCTACTAATGAATCTCTGTTAATAGGATCATTAGAGTTGAATATAGCTGCTTCAGCTGAAGTTAATCCGCCAACTTCGCTTAGGCTTGTTGCTGCTGTATGATAATTGAAGTCTCCATCATATCCTAGCAACTGAAGTACTAATGAACAATAAGCTTTTCCGTTAAGAGCTTCTTTTGGAGCAAATGTTCCATCAGGATATCCTTTTATATATCCTTTGTCAGTAGCGTATGCAACTTGCTTCTTAGCCCAGTTTGCAACAGTGTCGCCGTCTGAGAATGCTGCAAGTTTTTCATCCGCTTCTTCGTCTGACATTTCAAGTGCTTCGTCTTCTTGAGCAAAAATTCTTAGAAGCATAACAGCACCTGTTTCCCTGCTAAGCAATTCGCCTAGGTTAGGAACATACTCAGTTTCTGATTCTCCTTTAAACAATCCTAGATCATACATATCCCTTGCTTCTTCTTCATATTTGAATGAAGAATCCGCAAATGCAGGCACCATAAGTGTTGAGATCATTGCGATTGCAACAAATAATGCCACTAATTTTTTGAGATTTTTCATACTCTCAAATCCTCCTTGTAAGTTTTTTTTGGGATGTTGGCTTTAGATGTAAAAGTCAGGTCCGCCTTATCCCTTTGTCTACTAACCTGACCTATCCTGCATTTTGCTTCAAGATGGGCGCACAAACCTATCTCGAATTCAAAACTAATTATATCATCGGCTTTTTTGAGAGTCAACATGTAGATTTTAAGTGTAAAGAAATTGTAATAGAATTGAAACAAACCATGATTCATAAAAATAAACTAAAAGCCGGCTTATCGCCGGCCGTTAGTTTATTTAATATTAATTACTTTTTAGAAATATTTCTTTCTGCAATTTCTATTGCCTTTTTCACTATATTTCCGCAGTCTCTGGAGGTTACTGAGCCCCATCCTTCAGTTGCAACTGTGTCGTAGACTCCTAGTTCCTTAGCAATCTCCGTCTTTAGTTCTTCGGACATTACTTTACGCTTGCTCATTTTTTTACCTCCTCTGTTTTTCCTTTAATTAAAGGATAAAAGCTTATGCTTAAAAATTTGCGGATAACTTAGCAGTTTACATTTTGAAAGGCTTTGATGGTTTTGATATTTCACATAATGCTTCTGCTGCTTCCATGTCAAACCTTACATCTGATGCAATGTCACCTAATGAGAGCATACCTACAATCTGGTTGTTTTCAACAACAGGAAGTCTTCTTACCTGCTCCTGTGCCATAAGGCTTGTTGCATCTTCTATATCCATATCCGGTGTTACTGTCATAACTTGTGACGTCATTACATCCTGGACTTTTGTGTCATGGGGTGTTTTACCATGTGCTACATTTCTTACAACTATATCCCTGTCGGTTACAATTCCCACCACACCTGTGTGGTCGCAGACAGGAATAGAACCAACATTATGCTTTTGCATTAGTTGTGCTGCTTCTACAACGCTTTTTCCAGGGTCAACATATGCAACACTTCTGGTCATTTTGTCCCTAACCTTCAAATTAATCCTCCCCTTATATCAGTCTCAATGATATTTTCCCCGTCAGAATTTAATTTAATCGGTGTAAAATATTCCTGACTAAAAACCTTTAAAATCTATTCATATTAATTATCTAAGATGTTATAATTAAATATGTGAAGGGATGATATTTGTGTTTAAGTTAAATAAATCCAAAATTGTTTTTATCCTGCTGTTTTTATTCCTTATTATAATAGCCAACTTTAATTTTTTATATAACCGTTTTGTTTACCTTATGTATGACAAAAGCAGCCTTAAAATTCACTCACATTTTTTAAATTGCCAAATTAATACTGTGGTAAGTGAACCGTCAAATAAAGTATATATAAAAACCGTGGTTAAAAATTCCAACGGAAAGGTTATGCCCGGTGCCAAAGTTGAAATTACCATTGAAGAGGGCTTGGGGGAAATACTTACTTTAAGTAGAACAACAAATAAATACGGTGAGCTGCTTTCTGTTTATATCCCTCCTGAAAGTCACGAAATAAACCCATTAAACCCTTTAATCGTGACTATTAAATCTAAAATAAAGGATACAGATATATATTCATCCCTTTCCTTTAAACTTATCCCAGTACCTGTTGTCTTTGTCCACGGGTACCAGGAAAGCTCAATGGTATTTGACAACATGAATGAATTTTTGGTATCTAAGGGCTTTACAACCCTTTCTGTTGACTTTGATTCTACCAAAGGTGTTGTTTTTGCTTCTAATGAGCTAAAAAAATTCCTAAAAGAAAAAAAGTCAGAATTTTTAAAGGAGGGAATACTGGTAAATAAGTTTACCCTTATTTCCCACAGCTTAGGAGGCCTTGTCTCCAGATACTATACATCCAGTGAAGATTATTTAGAACATGAGAATGTATATAAAATGATTTTTCTGTCGGTGCCTCACAGTGGCTCACATATTGCATCAATTGGAAAGAACTATTTTAATGACCGGTCTATAAAAGACCTGGTTCCGGACAGTCCTCTCTTTTCCACAACATTCTCCAATATGATAAACGAAGGTCTTAATTCTTCAATACAAGTGGGAAATATCTACAGCCAGTATGATGAGGTTGTCACATTAGAAAGCGCCGGCCTTGATGAATGGAATATAAAAACTGAAATTTTCAGTGTGGAAGAAAACAAATTTACAATGGACAATCTCCTTGATGGAAGTATTTTAGAAGCTCCCAATCATAAAGGAATTTTAAACAATAAAAAAGTTTTTGAAAGAATTCACCAAATGTTAAAGGAAAAATTGGATTATCCTGTTGATAAAAAGAAGGAAATATTAAGACCTTTTTAGGTTTATCAACATGAGATATCCACAAAACTGTGGATATCTATAAAATTATAAACATCTCCAAAGCCGCTTAAATCAAGGGCTTTAAATTTTCCACAATTAAATATGTGAATAACATTGAATATCTGTGGATAGTTTTACGTTTTATCCACAAGTCGTCATTACATCTTAACCTGAACTTTTCTACTTGCTAAATATGGAATTTAAATCAGACCTTCCTTCCTTAATAAGACAGTTATTTGAACTTCATACTTATATCAAAGGCACTTACTGAATGTGTCAGTGAACCAACTGAAATTATGTCAACTCCGGCTTCCGCTATTGCTGATATAGAATCTGAGTCCACATTTCCAGAAGCTTCAATGACAGCTTTTCCACTAACTATTTTAACAGCTTTTTTTATTTTGTCACCCCCCATATTGTCCAGCATAATTATATCCGCTCCTGCCTCAAGTGCCTCTTTTACCTGCTCTAGCGTCTCTGTTTCCACTTCAATTTTAATTGTATGGGGTATTTTTTCTCTTATTTTTTTTACTGCTTCTTTTATACCACCTGCCGCTTTTATATGGTTATCTTTTATCATTACACCATCTGACAGGGAAAACCGGTGGTTATTCCCTCCTCCCACCCTTACAGCGTATTTTTCCAAAGCCCTGAGTCCTAAAGTGGTCTTTCTTGTATCAACAACTTTAGATTTTGTGCCTTTTATCTTATCACATAAATTCATTGTCTTTGTGGCAATGCCGCTAAGATGCTGAAGGAGGTTTAAAGCTGTTCTTTCTCCCTTTAGTAATGCCCTTGTATTTCCTTTTATTTCTGCTATTATATCACCACTTTTTACCCTTTCCCCGTCTACTATCTTTTTTTCAAAAACAACATTTTTGTCTAAAATTTCAAAAACCCTTTTGGCAATGTCAATGCCGGCTATTACACCTGTATCCTTTGCAATTAATACTGCTTCCGACTGTGAAGCTTCATCAATTAAGTTGTCAGTTGTAATATCCCCAAAGGGCATATCCTCTTTTAAACCGGCTAATATTATTTTATCAATTTCAAATGCATTTAACATTTGTTAATCCTTCCCTATTATTATGTGCTATTTTTTAGATTTTATTATGTTTTTCTTCCATTTTACATCATTAGTTTCTGGAAAATCCATCCTGTAGTGTGCGCCTCTGCTTTCTTCACGTTCTAAAGCAGATTCAACAACCAATTTTGATAACAAAATTATATTTTGCAGTTCAAAATCCTCTATTCCGTGATTTTCCATATCTTTCACGGCGTTATAATATTCATTTATTTTATCTTTGGCATAAAGAAGACCTCCACGGTCTCTTATTATTCCTACATACTTTGTCATAATATTTTGTATTTCTGATTTTACTTCCTCTTTATTTATAGCTTTTGAAACTCTTTTTGATTTTACCGAAAAATCATTGAATTCTAAAGGCTCTTTACCCTTTTTAATCACACTTTGAACTTCAAATCCTATTTTTCTTCCAAATACAAGACCTTCCAGCAATGAATTGCTTGCAAGCCTGTTGGCGCCGTGAATACCATTGCAGGCAGCTTCCCCGCAGGCGTACAACCCTTTTATATTTGTCCTGCCGTAAATATCCGTCTTAATCCCCCCCATACAGTAGTGGGCAGCAGGAGCAACAGGGATATAGTCCTTTGACATGTCTATCCCGTAGCTTAAGCAGGTTTCATATATTTTGGGAAATCTCTTTTGCAAATATTCCTTATCCTTAAATGTTATATCAAGATACACATTGCTAGATTTAGTTTTTTGCATTTCGTTAAAAATCGCCCTGGAAACAATATCCCTTGGTGCTAATTCAGCAAGCTCATGATATTGGGGCATAAATTTTTCTCCATTGACATTCCTAAGGTAAGCCCCCTCACCCCTTACTGCTTCAGAGATAAGAAAGCTTTTATTTTCAGGGTGAAATAATACTGTCGGGTGGAATTGAATGAATTCTAAATCCATTAATTCCGCCCCTGCCCTGTATGCCAATGCAGCACCATCCCCTGTTGCAACTTCCGGGTTGGTTGTGTATGAATAAAGCTTGCTAAAACCACCTGTAGCACAAATTACCATTTTAGATAAATATAAAATGTATGAAGATGTATCTTCATCATAGGCTAAAACGCCTTTGCAAGCATCCCCTTCTGTTATAAGATCCACAGCAAAGGTTCTTTCTTTTATTTTTACATTTTCCTTTGTCCTTACAACGGAAACCAGCTTGTCGCAGACTTCCTTTCCTGTGGTATCCCCTGCATGTATTATTCTTCTTTTACTGTGAGCCCCTTCCCTTGTCAGCGAAAGCCGGTTGATGCCTTCTTTGTCAAATTCAACCCCATACTCGCACAGGGTTTCTATGTTTTGGGCTGCTTCATTTACAAGCACCCATACGCTCTCCTCATTGCATAGACCTGCACCGGCCTTAATTGTATCTTTAAAATGAAGTCCTGGGGAATCATCCTTATCTAAAGATACAGCAATTCCTCCCTGAGCCAGTACGGAATTGCTTATCTCTATAGTTTCCTTTGTTAAAATTAGGACATTATAATCTTTTGGTATCTCCAATGCTGTATACACACCGGCGATGCCGCTTCCTATGATAACCACATCATAGCATTGTTTTTCTATATCCTTTGTGTCAAAATCTATAAGATACCTGTCTGTTTCCAATTAACACTTCATCTCCCTAAAGCTTCCCCTCAAAGGTTTAAAGCTGGATATTGTGCATACGGTCTAATGCTTCTTTTGCTTTAACCCTGATGTTTTCATCTATATTAATTTCATATTTCATTTCATTTAGTGCATTATATACACTCATCAGGGTATTCTTCTTCATGTTCGGGCAAATCAGACCCTGTGAAAGCAGATAAAATGTCTTATCCGGGTTATCTTTCTTTAGCTTATACATTATTCCCATTTCTGTACCTATTACAAATTTCTTTGATTTGGACTTTGAAGCATATTCAATTATTTGTTTTGTGCTGCCCACAAAATCTGCTTTATCCACAACTTCTTTAGGGCTCTCAGGGTGAATTAAAAGCTCAGCGTCTTTGTGCAGTTCCCTTACCTTTCTTACATCCTCAAGTGTCAGTCTGTGGTGTGTAATGCAGTATCCCGGCCACGGAATGATGTTCTTTTCCGGGACCATTTTTGCAACATAACTTGCTAAGTGTTGGTCAGGCACAAATAGTATATCCTTTTCTTTAATGGATTTTACCACCTGTATAGCATTAGAAGATGTACAACAAATATCACTCTCTGCCTTAACCTCTGCTGATGAGTTTATATAGCATACAACAACCGCCTCAGGATGTTTCTTCTTAGCTTTCCTTAATTCTTCTACAGTCACCATATCTGCCATTGGACATCCTGCATCTATCTCAGGCAGTAGTACTGTTTTTTCAGGTGACAGTATCTTGGCACTCTCTGCCATAAAATGCACACCACAAAATACAATAACTTTCTTGGTACTTTCTGCACAATATTTACTGAGAGTCAGTGAATCCCCTATTACATCGCTTATTTCCTGTACCTCATCAATCTGGTAATTGTGAGCTACAATTATAGCGTCCCTTTGTTCTTTTAATTCTAATATTTTTTTTCTGATTTCATTCTTATTCATCTTTAAATCCTTACCTGCCTATTTATATATTTCACAATAAACTTTTATAATAAATTTATGCGTTTACAAACTTTTTAGTTAATTGTTTTTTAATAAATATATTACTATGTAGTTTACTAATATTCAACCATATCTTTTAAATTTTAATGCTTTAATTTTAAATTTTAATACTTTAATTGCTTTTTGTAAAGATAAAAATTTATAATGCGTCCATATATTAACTTATATTGGGTTAAGTTGTTGTATTTTGTGGCAATTGTAAGAAATGAATGTGTTTTGTGTCATTTTGTTTAATATCAGTGTGACACTTTTCTTTTCTTTTTCTTATTAAAACTATTTTTAACAGTATCAAAAAATTTATGCCCTAAAGGAGTAATTGAAAACACCTCCAGAAGTAACCCAAAACATGCTGCCAGTACATACATATTGTAATTATAATATAAAGCTGTCAAAACAGCACCTCCCCATACTACTACATATACAATTGACAGCCTTTTAAACCTCAAAAATTCCTTTTCATCTGTAATCGGCCTGTTTGGATTATCTGAAGGCGCCCATTTTATAACACTTATAATAGAGATGATAAATACAATACCAATTAAAGCAATAATTGAATATGTGGGCCATTGCTGATAGGTGTATGTAGATACCATACCGGCAATTATAAAAAGACCTACCGATACCCCTATGCACTTACCGTATGTATCCATATGATATCCGCCGGCAAGCATCCTGAATGATGAAAATATAAGTACTATGACAATTGATGATTTGAGGGTTTGAGTTATCAGAGCCAGAAGAGTCAGTAATATGAGTTTTACCATACCGCCTATCAAAATTTGAAAACCATAGTAGTATACCCTTCTTTTTTCATGGTTCTCCTGCCTTTGCTTCATCAAGTAGTCTGCACCTTTGTAGGACATAGCTTGTATAAACCTCATTCTACATCATCCTCCCCCATATTTTGTTTTTCCCAACTCAACTTTCCTGCCTGATTATGGATTTGGTAAGTGACATGACTCAAATTGTAAGACCATTTTTGCAAAAAAGTAGAGTTCTTTATATACATTATACTACAAAATGGTTGTATAAAGCTAGGAGGAAAAATGTTTTTCTATGTTTATTGCCTTTTTTATGATTTTTGCTTTTTTATTTTATTTCCTTAAATTAGTTTGAAAGACGTTTTGCGCCACTTTTAAGGAAAACTTATTCATCCGGAATTTATCCAGATAAAAAATAGCTGCCACCTAAAAAGTGACAGCTATTTTTTAGACAAGTATTTAAATTGTCTTACTATTATTTGTTGTCTTCTCGTTTTTTAGTTGTTTGTATCATCATGCATAGAACCTTTTACTGTAATAATAATTTCATCCAAAGGTACTATTCCTTTTAAAGTGCCTAATGAATTGTATGCATTATTTATGCTTGTAAAATTATTACTTGCAAGGTTTATATCCGCCATCCATACCCTTATGTAATACTCTCCGTCAGGCATGTGTGCATGGGTATAAAAATTTATATTGTCTTTGTTCACTTTAATTGTGATTTCCGTAGTCTCGGTTATTTTGTACATGCTCTGGCCTTCTTTTACATATTCCCTGTATTTAAAATTATCCCTGCTGTCTAAAGTACCTGATTCACTGTAGCCTTTATGTGGCACATCCATCTTATCACGTCAAAAGTATAAGGTTCACTCTGCCATAAAAGTCTCTTTTGCAAGTACATGTTTCCGTTGTTCTCTATTTTATTTTCAAAACTTGGTGGTTTTAAATCCTTTTTGCCGTTATATATGTAGGCATTTATAAATATTCTATCACTTCCTGGATTAAACGGCGCCTTTGCCACTCCTTCAACTTCTATTTCATCTTCGTCATACAGACCGGTATCTCTTTTGTAAACATATGTCCTTCTTACCTCTCCACCGTATGTAAATTCCCCGTCTAAAACTTTGGGTTTTCTAGGATCAGGTAAATTAAGCCACTTCTTCTTTAAAGGGTCATCTCCAAAAACAGGTCTTTCAACAGTTGCCGTTACATCAGGGTTTAATACTATTGTATCACTGTTTTCACTAACACTGATTTTCTTTGGGCTGTATGATTTGAATAGTTTAATGCCTTTTAATATTTGAGAATCTTTTTGTTCTATGTTTAAGCTTCCTGTAGCAAGGCTTCCTTTTTTCCATTCCCCCCGTGGTTTAGTTAAATGGGCGGTGATGTCTTCACCTTCAGCTAAAGGAAAGCGTATTTTTCTTGACAGTGCATTATATGGTAAATCAAATGTCCTTTCTGTTTCATATTTTTTCACTTTTTATCTATAATTTCCCACTCATAGTTTGTTTTTATTTCTTCTTCAAAGGTGGAATTAACTACGACACTTACTAAAACTTCGCTGTCTTTTACAGCACCTGAAGGTATTTCTTCAAAATTTGCAGACAGATCATTTCCCGGTGCGTAAAAGGTCAGTACAATCGGATAGTCAAAACGAAAGCCCACAGCCCCGCCATTTTTAAATGTTCCTGAACCAACGGAGCATTCATCGGAAACATATACCTTTCCTCCGCATACAAGTTTAAATCCCTCTACAAGATGCCCTGAAGAATCTTTTATTTGTGAAGGGGCAATTGCTCCTAGTTCCTGTATTGGTCTTCTGTTGTCGGATTTTTTAAAGTTGTCGAACAAACCACCTTTAAATCTTCAGTTTTAATCAACTTCTCATACAGCTCAGAATCCAGTTCATATTCAAATTTAAACTCTCCTTTAATAGCATCTGCTAAAGTATTTTCATTAAGTAAATCACGATTTAAAGAAGTATCATAAATCCTTATATCTTTATATATCCAATAACCTCCGCTACTATGCCACATTTCAATATACTCTTCAAATTTAATAGGCTCACCTATACGTCCGACCTTTGGCACATCATCTACTCCATCTATTAAAATTTCTATATTTACACTATTACCCAGTGCTTTTGCATAATTATCTAATAACAATACACCAACAATTATAAAAGCAATGAATATTATTATAAAAATACCTTTTATTTTCACTAATATTTTCACCTACCTTCTTTTACCATTGAAACATTTTCTCAAAGTTAAAAGAATCGGTATAAGATATTTGTGGAATTGAACTTGATTCCGGAACAAAAGCCACCCTTCTGTCGTTGCCGTCACTTAAAGTGCCATCTATAACATATGCAATTTCTAATATCCCTAAATCCTCATTTATATCCTTATTAAGTACCGAAATTGTTATACCAAAACTATCAATATCATTTATATTTATCAATCCTGTTGTATCCTTTTTAAAAGAACCTTCATTAGGTATAAGATATTCTTTACGAGCAGTTAAAGTTGAAAAATTTCGCCTTCCTCCGCTTTTGAGGTTTATACCTATCCCCACTGCCCACTCAAATTCCTCCGGTATTTCAGGATACTCACCTACAATATAATACCTGCCGTTTTCTTTCACAAAAGCTAACTGGTCTGCCATCTTTAATAAAAACTCCTGGGACTTCTCTATTGTCATCCTTCCAAATTCATCAACATCTGTTGCAGGATTAAAGGCAATGCCGTCATAATACCTTATTTCCCCCTCTTCAGGACTTGGAGTTGGCACAGTTCCTCCTGTTGTTATATACACCGTCCTTATGGAAGCATTCCACTCAACATTTGCACCTAGTACCTCACTTACAAACCTTACAGGTACAAATGTCCTGTCTTCCAATAAAAGCACAGTTGTGTCCATTTCCATTGTCTTGCCGTTAACTGTATACTCTGATTTACCTACCACCAAAGTTATTTTATTTCTTCCCTAATAAAGGGCTGAGCATCCGGAAAGTTTATCCTACTGCCGTTTACCACCACACAAAGAAATATTCATACGGCAGTTCCTCTTCATTCCCTCTTTTAAACAAAAAATATAGGGGAACTATTCCCCTTCTCTTTGCTTTTAGAATACTTTTGACATACTTATAAAATTTTTATTTTGTCCTTTCAATTTCTTCCTTTAGTTTCTTTACTATTTCAATATCCAATTCGGTAATACTTGCTACAAAGTCTATGTCTGCCCCCTTCTCCAAGGCTGATTTCGCAACTTTCAATACCCCTTCTTTTATTCCCTTTTGTAATCCTTCTTCTATCCCCTTTTGTATTCCCTTTTGTATTCCTTCTTCTATTCCCTTTTCCATAGCTTTTTGAGTCATTTCGTCAATTGTATTGGCAAGATTGTAAACCATATTTTCCACCTCCGTTGGTCTCGATTTTTCCAGTATGTCATCTATCTTAAAACGCAATTCCTCTGATATCCTCGGCTTTAATATCCATTTTAGCCAACCTTTAAATAAACCAAATTCCTCTTCCGACAGGTCCCCTAATATCTCTATCATTTTTACCAATCTGTCTTTTAGCTGTTCAGAATCTATTTTCTGGTCCAATAGAAATACTCCTGATATAAGGTTTGCAAGTCCCAGCAGTTCCTCTTCCTCATATCTGTTTACATCAAACAATATATAATTAAAATCTAATACATGATTTGAAAATATTTCACTGCCATCAAGCATTTCCCTAAAACTTCTGCATACCGTCCAATTATTTACTCCATTGTACAGTACAATAGGTACTATACAGGGAAGTTTAAAACCCTTTCGCTCTGCCTCATGATGCTCAGTGTTTTTTAGTATATCACGCCATATCTCTATCATGTAGAACAACAGTCTTAGCGGCATTTGATAATCAACTGATGATTGCAGTTCCAACAAGCAATAAAATATTACGTTCCTACCCTTTATCTTTAACCTATATACTATATCCGATTCTTTTTCCTTAAAATCCTGCAGAACATAACTTTTATTTATAAGCATAACCTGACTTTCATCTATTTCCTTTACCCAGTCTTCTTTTACAAAACTTCTCAACAGTTGAATAAAGGTCTTTTTATGCGTCAATAAATGCTTGTAGCCCAGGTCATGTTCCTTATTTATCCTTCCTTCCGGCATTTTTTACTCCTCTTTTTCCTTTTATTATAGTATATCATTTTTTAACTATTGTGAAAATATCATAAAGCTATTTCCATTCCCGTACCTGTCTTTTTTCCTGATAAGCTACCATATTAAAACTTATGTACTTACAAAAAATACCCATGTATTTTAATATTGATAAATAGTAAAATATCATCTCTTACAAAAAGAACAACTGCCGCCTAAAAGCAACAGTTATCCTTTTTAGCAAAATATTTAACCAATTGTTCACCTTTCAATTAATTTGTATCATCATACATGGAGCCTTTTACTGTAATAATAATTTCATCCAAAGGTACTATTCCTTTTAAAGTGCCTAATGAATTGTATGCATTATTTATGCTTGTAAAATTATTACTTGCAAGGTTTATATCCGCCATCCATACCCTTATGTAGTACTCTCCGTCAGGCATATGTGCATGGGTATAAAAATTTATATTGTCTTTGTTCACTTTAATTGTGATTTCCGTAGTCTCGGTTATTTTGTACATGCTCTGGCCTTCTTTTACATATTCCCTGTATTTAAAATTATCCCTGCTGTCTAAAGTACCTGATTCACTGTAGCCTTTATGTGGCACATCCATCTTATCACGTCAAAAGTATAAGGTTCACTCTGCCATAAAAGTCTCTTTTGCAAGTACATGTTTCCGTTGTTCTCTATTTTATTTTCAAAACTTGGTGGTTTTAAATCCTTTTTGCCGTTATATATGTAGGCATTTATAAATATTCTATCACTTCCTGGATTAAACGGTGCCTTTGCCACTCCTTCAACTTCTATTTCATCTTCGTCATACAGACCGGTATCTCTTTTGTAAACATATGTCCTTCTTACCTCTCCACCGTATGTAAATTCCCCGTCTAAAACCTTGGGTTTTCTAGGATCAGGTAAATTAAGCCACTTCTTCTTTAAAGGGTCATCTCCAAAAACAGGTCTTTCAACAGTTGCCGTTACATCAGGGTTTAATACTATTGTATCACTGTTTTCACTAACACTGATTTTCTTTGGGCTGTATGATTTGAATAGTTTAATGCCTTTTAATATTTGAGAATCTTTTTGCTCTATGTTTAAACTTCCTGTAGCAACACTTCCTTTTTTCCATTCCCCCCGTGGTTTAGTTAAATGGGCGGTAATGTCTTCGCCTTCAGCTAAAGGAAAGCGTATTTTTCTTGACAGTGCATTATATGGTAAATCAAATGTCCTTTCTGTTTCATATTTTTTCACTTTTTATCTATAATTTCCCACTCATAGTTTGTTTTTATTTCTTCTTCAAAGGTGGAATTAACTACGACACTTACTAAAACTTCGCTGTCTTTTACAGCACCTGAAGGTATTTCTTCAAAATTTGCAGACAGGTCATTTCCCGGTGCGTAAAAGGTCAGTACAATCGGATAGTCAAAACGAAAGCCCACAGCCCCGCCATTTTTAAATGTTCCTGAACCAACGGAGCATTCATCGGAAACATATACCTTTCCTCCGCATACAAGTTTAAATCCCTCTACAAGATGCCCTGAAGAATCTTTTATTTGTGAAGGGGCAATTGCTCCTAGTTCCTGTATTGGTCTTCTGTTGTCGGATTTTTTAAAGTTGTCGAACAAACCACCTTTAAATCTTCAGTTTTAATCAACTTCTCATACAGCTCAGAATCCAGTTCATATTCAAATTTAAACTCTCCTTTAATAGCATCTGCTAAAGTATTTTCATTAAGTAAATCACGATTTAAAGAAGTATCATAAATCCTTATATCTTTATATATCCAATAACCTCCGCTACTATGCCACATTTCAATATACTCTTCAAATTTAATAGGCTCACCTATACGTCCGACCTTTGGCACATCATCTACTCCATCTATTAAAATTTCTATATTTACACTATTACCCAGTGCTTTTGCATAATTATCTAATAACAATACACCAACAATTATAAAAGCAATGAATATTATTATAAAAATACCTTTTATTTTCACTAATATTTTCACCTACCTTCTTTTACCATTGAAACATTTTCTCAAAGTTAAAAGAATCGGTATAAGATATTTGTGGAATTGAACCTGATTCCGGAACAAAAGCCACCCTTCTGTCGTTGCCGTCACTTAAAGTGCCATCTATAACATATGCAATTTCTAATATCCCTAAATCCTCATTTATATCCTTATTAAGTACCGAAATTGTTATACCAAAACTATCAATATCATTTATATCTATCAATCCTGTTGTATCCTTTTTAAAAGAACCTTCATTAGGTATAAGATATTCTTTACGAGCAGTTAAAGTTGAAAAATTTCGCCTTCCTCCGCTTTTGAGGTTTATACCTATCCCCACTGCCCACTCAAATTCCTCCGGTATTTCAGGATACTCACCTACAATATAATACCTGCCGTTTTCTTTCACAAAAGCTAACTGGTCTGCCATCTTTAATAAAAACTCCTGGGACTTCTCTATTGTCATCCTTCCAAATTCATCAACATCTGTTGCAGGATTAAAGGCAATGCCGTCATAATACCTTATTTCCCCCTCTTCAGGACTTGGAGTTGGCACAGTTCCTCCTGTTGTTATATACACAGTCCTTATTGAAGCATTCCACTCAACATTTGCACCTAGTCCCTCACTTACAAACCTTACAGGTACAAATGTCCTGTCTTCCAACAAAAGCACAGTTGTGTCCATTTCCATTGTCTTGCCGTTAACTGTATACTCTGATTTACCTACCACCAAAGTTATTTTATTTCTTCCCTGTTCTATAGTGACCGTCTTTGTTTTGCCGTCCCATCCTACATCTGCTCCCAATGCCTCACTTACAAATCTTACAGGTACCTGTGTACGTCCATTTTCATCAATAAAGGGCTGAGCATCCGGAAAGTTTATCCTACTGCCGTTTACCACCACACAAAGAAATATTCATACGGCAGTTCCTCTTCATTCCCTCTTTTAAACAAAAAATATAGGGGAACTATTCCCCTTCTCTTTGCTTTTAGAATACTTTTGACATACTTATAAAATTTTTATTTTGTCCTTTCAATTTCTTCCTTTAGTTTCTTTACTATTTCAATATCCAATTCGGTAATACTTGCTACAAAGTCTATGTCTGCCCCCTTCTCCAAGGCTGATTTCGCAACTTTCAATACCCCTTCTTTTATTCCCTTTTGTAATCCTTCTTCTATTCCCTTTTCCATAGCTTTTTGAGTCATTTCGTCAATTGTATTGGCAAGATTGTAAACCATATTTTCCACCTCCGTTGGTCTCGATTTTTCCAGTATGTCATCTATCTTAAAACGCAATTCTTCTGATATCCTCGGCTTTAATATCCATTTTAGCCAACCTTTAAATAAACCAAATTCCTCTTCCGACAGGTCCCCTAATATCTCTATCATTTTTACCAATCTGTCTTTTAACTGTTCAGAATCTATTTTCTGGTCCAATAGAAATACTCCTGATATAAGGTTTGCAAGTCCCAGCAGTTCCTCTTCCTCATATCTGTTTACATCAAACAATATATAATTAAAATCTAATACATGATTTGAAAATATTTCATTGCCATCAAGCATTTCCCTAAAACTTCTGCATACCGTCCAATTATTTACTCCATTGTACAGTACAATAGGTACTATACAGGGAAGTTTAAAACCCTTTCGCTCTGCCTCATGATGCTCAGTGTTTTTTAGTATATCACGCCATATCTCTATCATGTAGAACAACAGTCTTAGCGGCATTTGATAATCAACTGATGATTGCAGTTCCAACAAGCAATAAAATATTACGTTCCTACCCTTTATCTTTAACCTATATACTATATCCGATTCTTTTTCCTTAAAATCCTGCAGAACATAACTTTTATTTATAAGCATAACCTGACTTTCATCTATTTCCTTTACCCAGTCTTCTTTTACAAAACTTCTCAACAGTTGAATAAAGGTCTTTTTATGCGTCAATAAATGCTTGTAGCCCAGGTCATGTTCCTTATTTATCCTTCCTTCCGGCATTTTTTACTCCTCTTTTTCCTTTTATTATAGTATATCATTTTTTAACTATTGTGAAAATATCATAAAGCTATTTCCATTCCCGTACCTGTCTTTTTTCCTGATAAGCTACCATATTAAAACTTATGTACTTACAAAAAATACCCATGTATTTTAATATTGATAAATAGTAAAATATCATCTCTTACAAAAAGAACAACTGCCGCCTAAAAGCAACAGTTATCCTTTTTAGCAAAATATTTAACCAATTGTTCACCTTTCAATTAATTTGTATCATCATACATGGAGCCTTTTACTGTAATAATAATTTCATCCAAAGGTATTATTCATTTATATCCTTATTAAGTACCGAAATTGTTATACCAAAACTATCAATATCATTTATATCTATCAATCCTGTTGTATCCTTTTTAAAAGAACCTTCATTAGGTATAAGATATTCTTTACGGGCAGTTAAAGTTGAAAAATTTCGCCTTCCTCCGCTTTTGAGGTTTATACCTATCCCCACTGCCCACTCAAATTCCTCCGGTATTTCAGGATACTCACCTACAATATAATACCTGCCGTTTTCTTTCACAAAAGCTAACTGGTCTGCCATCTTTAATAAAAACTCCTGGGACTTCTCTATTGTCATCCTTCCAAATTCATCAACATCTGTTGCAGGATTAAAGGCAATGCCGTCATAATACCTTATTTCCCCCTCTTCAGGACTTGGAGTTGGCACAGTTCCTCCTGTTGTTATATACACCGTCCTTATGGAAGCATTCCACTCAACATTTGCACCTAGTACCTCACTTACAAACCTTACAGGTACAAATGTCCTGTCTTCCAATAAAAGCACAGTTGTGTCCATTTCCATTGTCTTGCCGTTAACTGTATACTCTGATTTCCCTACCACCAAAGTTATTTTATTTCTTCCCTGTTCTATAGTGACCGTCTTTGTTTTGCCGTCCCATCCTACATCTGCTCCCAATGCCTCACTTACAAATCTTACAGGTACCTGTGTACGTCCATTTTCATCAATAAAGGGCTGAGCATCCGGAAAGTTTATCCTACTGCCGTTTACCACCACACAAAGAAATATTCATACGGCAGTTCCTCTTCATTCCCTCTTTTAAACAAAAAATATAGGGGAACTATTCCCCTTCTCTTTGCTTTTAGAATACTTTTGACATACTTATAAAATTTTTATTTTGTCCTTTCAATTTCTTCCTTTAGTTTCTTTACTATTTCAATATCCAATTCGGTAATACTTGCTACAAAGTCTATGTCTGCCCCCTTCTCCAAGGCTGATTTCGCAACTTTCAATACCCCTTCTTTTATTCCCTTTTGTAATCCTTCTTCTATTCCCTTTTGTATTCCTTCTTCTATTCCCTTTTCCATAGCTTTTTGAGTCATTTCGTCAATTGTATTGGCAAGATTGTAAACCATATTTTCCACCTCCGTTGGTCTCGATTTTTCCAGTATGTCATCTATCTTAAAACGCAATTCTTCTGATATCCTCGGCTTTAATATCCATTTTAGCCAACCTTTAAATAAACCAAATTCTTCTTCCGACAGGTCCCCTAATATCTCTATCATTTTTACCAACCTGTCCTTTAACTGTTCAGAATCTATTTTCTGGTCCAATAGAAATACTCCTGATATAAGGTTTGCAAGTCCCAGCAGTTCCTCTTCCTCATATCTGTTTACATCAAACAATATATAATTAAAATCTAATACATGATTTGAAAATATTTCATTGCCATCAAGCATTTCCCTAAAACTTCTGCATACCGTCCAATTATTTACTCCATTGTACAGTACAATAGGTACTATACAGGGAAGTTTAAAACCCTTTCGCTCTGCCTCATGATGCTCAGTGTTTTTTAGTATATCACGCCATATCTCTATCATGTAGAACAACAGTCTTAGCGGCATTTGATAATCAACTGATGATTGCAGTTCCAACAAGCAATAAAATATTACGTTCCTACCCTTTATCTTTAACCTATATACTATATCCGATTCTTTTTCCTTAAAATCCTGCAGAACATAACTTTTATTTATAAGCATAACCTGACTTTCATCTATTTCCTTTACCCAGTCTTCTTTTACAAAACTTCTCAACAGTTGAATAAAGGTCTTTTTATGCGTCAATAAATGCTTGTAGCCCAGGTCATGTTCCTTATTTATCCTTCCTTCCGGCATTTTTTACTCCTCTTTTTCCTTTTATTATAGTATATCATTTTTTAACTATTGTGAAAATATCATAAAGCTATTTCCATTCCCGTACCTGTCTTTTTTCCTGATAAGCTACCATATTAAAACTTATGTACTTACAAAAAATACCCATGTATTTTAATATTGATAAATAGTAAAATATCATCTCTTACAAAAAGAACAACTGCCGCCTAAAAGCAACAGTTATCCTTTTTAGCAAAATATTTAACCAATTGTTCACCTTTCAATTAATTTGTATCATCATACATGGAGCCTTTTACTGTAATAATAATTTCATCCAAAGGTATTATTCCTTTTAAGGTACCCAGCAAATTATATGCATTATTTATGCTTGTAAAATTATTACTTGCAAGGTTTATATCCGCCATCCATACCCTTATGTAGTACTCTCCGTCAGGCATATGTGCATGGGTATAAAAATTTATATTGTCTTTGTTCACTTTAATTGTGATTTCCGTAGTCTCGGTTATTTTGTACATGCTCTGGCCTTCTTTTTCATATTCCCTGTATTTAAAATTATCCCTGCTGTCTAAAGTACCTGATTCACTGTAGCCTTTATGTGGCACATCCATCTTATCACGTCAAAAGTATAAGGTTCACTCTGCCATAACAGTCTCTTTTGCAAGTACATGTTTCCGTTGTTCTCTATTTTATTTTCAAAACTTGGTGGTTTTAAATCCTTTTTGCCGTTATATATGTAGGCATTTATAAATATTCTATCACTTCCTGGATTAAACGGTGCCTTTGCCACTCCTTCAACTTCTATTTCATCTTCGTCATACAGACCGGTATCTCTTTTGTAAACATATGTCCTTCTTACCTCTCCACCGTATGTAAATTCCCCGTCTAAAACCTTGGGTTTTCTAGGGTCAAGCAAATTAAGCCACTTTTTATTTAAAGGGTCATCTCCAAAAACAGGCCTTTCCACAGTTGCCGTTACATCAGGGTTTAATACTATTGTATCACTGTTTTCACTAACACTGATTTTCTTTGGGCTGTATGATTTGAATAGTTTAATGCCTTTTAATATTTGAGAATCTTTTTGTTCTATGTTTAAGCTTCCTGTAGCAAGGCTTCCTTTTTTCCATTCCCCCCGTGGTTTAGTTAAATGGGCGGTGATGTCTTCACCTTCAGCTAAAGGAAAGCGTATTTTTCTTGACAGTGCATTATATGGTAAATCAAATGTCCTTTCTGTTTCATATTTTTTCACTAAGTGTATTGCAAAAGACTCGGAGTCCAAAATATTATTATTAAGATATTTTTCCAAAGGTTCTTGTCCGTTTTCATTTATTTTAAACTGTATTCTTACATCACTTTCCGGCATTTTAAAAATTGCATAAAAGAGTGCTTCTCCTCCTGCCGGTATTTTTACTTCTCCCTGTTTTTCAGAAGCATTTCCTAAAAACTCAGCATTTATTTTATTGCCTTTTTTATCTATAATTTCCCACTCATAGTTTGTTTTTATTTCTTCTTCAAAGGTGGAATTAACTACGACACTTACTAAAACTTCGCTGTCTTTTACAGCACCTGAAGGTATTTCTTCAAAATTTGCAGACAGATCATTTCCCGGTGCGTAAAAGGTCAGTACAATTGGATAGTCAAAACGAAAGCCCACAGCCCCGCCATTTTTAAATGTTCCTGAACCAACGGAGCATTCATCGGAAACATATACCTTTCCTCCGCATACAAGTTTAAATCCCTCTACAAGATGCCCTGAAGAATCTTTTATTTGTGAAGGGGCAATTGCTCCTAGTTCCTGTATTGGTCTTCCGTTGTCGGATTTTTTAAAGTTGTCGAACAAACCACCTTTAAATCTTCAGTTTTAATCAACTTCTCATACAGCTCAGAATCCAGTTCATATTCAAATTTAAACTCTCCTTTAATAGCATCTGCTAAAGTATTTTCATTAAGTAAATCACGATTTAAAGAAGTATCATAAATCCTTATATCTTTATATATCCAATAACCTCCGCTACTATGCCACATTTCAATATACTCTTCAAATTTAATAGGCTCACCTATACGTCCGACCTTTGGCACATCATCTACTCCATCTATTAAAATTTCTATATTTACACTATTACCCAGTGCTTTTGCATAATTATCTAATAACAATACACCAACAATTATAAAAGCAATGAATATTATTATAAAAATACCTTTTATTTTCACTAATATTTTCACCTACCTTCTTTTACCATTGAAACATTTTCTCAAAGTTAAAAGAATCGGTATAAGATATTTGTGGAATTGAACCTGATTCCGGAACAAAAGCCACCCTTCTGTCGTTGCCGTCACTTAAAGTGCCATCTATAACATATGCAATTTCTAATATCCCTAAATCCTCATTTATATCCTTATTAAGTACCGAAATTGTTATACCAAAACTATCAATATCATTTATATCTATCAATCCTGTTGTATCCTTTTTAAAAGAACCTTCATTAGGTATAAGATATTCTTTACGAGCAGTTAAAGTTGAAAAATTTCGCCTTCCTCCGCTTTTGAGGTTTATACCTATCCCCACTGCCCACTCAAATTCCTCCGGTATTTCAGGATACTCACCTACAATATAATACCTGCCGTTTTCTTTCACAAAAGCTAACTGGTCTGCCATCTTTAATAAAAACTCCTGGGACTTCTCTATTGTCATCCTTCCAAATTCATCAACATCTGTTGCAGGATTAAAGGCAATGCCGTCATAATACCTTATTTCCCCCTCTTCAGGACTTGGAGTTGGTACAGCCCCTCCCGTTGTTATATACACAGTCCTTATTGAAGCATTCCACTCAACATTTGCACCTAGTCCCTCACTTACAAACCTTACAGGTACAAATGTCCTGTCTTCCAACAAAAGCACAGTTGTGTCCATTTCCATTGTCTTGCCGTTAACTGTATACTCTGATTTACCTACCACCAAAGTTATTTTATTTCTTCCCTGTTCTATAGTGACCGTCTTTGTTTTGCCGTCCCATCCTACATCTGCTCCCAATGCCTCACTTACAAATCTTACAGGTACCTGTGTACGTCCATTTTCATCAATAAAGGGCTGAGCATCCGGAAAGTTTATCCTACTGCCGTTTACCACCACACGAAGAGGTATTTTTGCAGCAAAAATATTTACTGTAAGTATTGTGGTTATCACCGTTATTAGTACCAGTATAGAAGTAATCTTTTTCATTTTTTCCAAACCTCCATATGAATTTTTTAAAAGAATATACTTGTATATTAAAAAATTTTGAATTTCTTGCTTTTAGAATTTAAATGTATTTATTATCATCTAATGTTTTTATCGTATCATTTGTGGTTTTTGTTTACATTTTTATATACTCTTATATTCTCTCTTTCACTAATTAATATATTTCTTAAAATATTCTCCGTGTTTATCTGATAGTTCCTACGTAAGTTTCTTTTCTTTCGGTATCTCTGCCACGCTTGCCTTCGTTACACTATATGTTACTGTATTTCTTTATCCCTTTATTTGCAACTAAATCCCTTCTCTCAATTTCTTTTTTGTTTTTTATACCAATTTATATTATATATTACTAACGGACAGTTTTCACTTGTTTTTAATTTTTAAATTTCTATAGAAAGTACGGCTACCTCCTCTTTTAAGAATTACACCTATTTTAAAACTCCTTATGAATTATTTCAGACTTTGCAAAGAATATTTTCTCATAAAGTGCTTTTTTAGGATTCTAAAGACTATAAATGAATTGAAACCTTCTGAACACATTGTGATATGTATCTGTTTTCATCAAGTAATACTTTAATATGCTTATCTTTTTCTAAAGTGATTGTGTCTTTTTAAAATATATTCTAAATACTATAATTTGTCAAAAATCATTGTGTTTTCTCTTTTTACACTTAAAATTTATGAATACTATAGATAAAAATAAATAAAACAAGACTCTGAGAAATCAACTCAGAGTCTTGATATAAATCTGGCAGCGACCTACTTTCCCAGGACGTCTCCATCCAAGTATCATCGGCACTGAGGAGCTTAACTTCCGTGTTCGGTATGGGAACGGGTGTGTCCTCCTCGTTATAGCCACCAGAAAATTGTAAACTTTTTAAGGATATACCCTCAAAATTATATAATGTAATGAAGCTTTTAAGAAGCTCTTCACTCACTAAGCTACAGTAAAAGACTCTCCTTTTTCTTGATCAAGCCCTCGACCTATTAGTACCAGTCAGCTAAATGCATTACTGCACTTGCACACCTGGCCTATCTACCATGTAGTCTTCATGGGGTCTTAACCGTAAACGGTGGGATATCTCATCTTAGGGGGGGCTTCACGCTTAGATGCCTTCAGCGTTTATCCCTTCCAAACTTAGCTACCCAGCTGTGCCACTGGCGTGACAACTGGTGCACCAGAGGTTTGTCCATCCCGGTCCTCTCGTACTAAGGACAGCTCCCTTCAAATATCCTACGCCCACGACAGATAGGGACCGAACTGTCTCACGACGTTCTGAACCCAGCTCGCGTACCGCTTTAATTGGCGAACAGCCAAACCCTTGGAACCTACTCCAGCTCCAGGATGCGATGAGCCGACATCGAGGTGCCAAACCTCCCCGTCGATGTGGACTCTTGGGGGAGATAAGCCTGTTATCCCCAGGGTAGCTTTTATCCGTTGAGCGACGGCAATTCCACTCTCATACCGCCGGATCACTAAGCCCTACTTTCGTACCTGCTCGACCTGTCTGTCTCGCAGTCAGGCTACCTTATGCCTTTGCACTCAATGCACGATTTCCAACCGTGCTGAGGTAACCTTTGGACGCCTCCGTTACCTTTTAGGAGGCGACCGCCCCAGTCAAACTGCCCACCTGACATTGTCCCAAGACCGGATTCACGGCCTCTGGTTAGAGCTTCAGCATCCTTAGAGTGGTATCCCAACGACGGCTCCATATATACTGGCGTACATACTTCTATGCCTCCCACCTATCCTGTACAAAGAATACCAAAACCCAGTATCAGGCTACAGTAAAGCTCCATGGGGTCTTTCCGTCTTGTCGCGGGTAACTCGCATCTTCACGAGTACTACAATTTCACCGGGTGCGTTGTCGAGACAGCGCCCAAATCATTACGCCTTTCGTGCGGGTCAGAACTTACCTGACAAGGAATTTCGCTACCTTAGGACCGTTATAGTTACGGCCGCCGTTTACTGGGGCTTAGGTTCACTGCTTCGCTCTAAGCTAACAGATCCCCGTAACCTTCCAGCACCGGGCAGGCGTCAGCCCCTATACTTCATCTTTCGATTTAGCAGAGACCTGTGTTTTTGATAAACAGTTGTTTGGGCCTACTCTCTGCGGCCTGTCTTACCAGGCACCCCTTCTCGCGAACTTACGGGGTCAATTTGCCGAGTTCCTTAACAACGCTTCTCCCGCTCGTCTTAGGATTCTCTCCTCACCTACCTGTGTCGGTTTGCGGTACGGGTACCTCTGCTCTCGATAGTGGCTTTTCTTGTCAGTGCGGAATCAGTTACTTCGGTACTTATATTTCCCTCCCCATCAGGACTTCGAAACAACCGGCGGATTTGCCTACCGGCCTATCTACCTCCCTTGGACGAGCTCTTCCAGCCGCTCGCTTAACCTATCCCCCTGCGTCCCCACTTCTCTTAACGAACAGCGGTAGTACAGGAATTTCAACCTGTTCCCCATCGCCTACGCCTTCCGGCCTCAGCTTAGGTCCCGACTTACCCTGGGCGGACGAACCTTCCCCAGGAAACCTTAGGCTTTCGACGGTAAAGATTCTCACTTTACTCTCGCTACTCATTCCGGCATTCTCACTACTGTACCGTCCACATGTCCTTCCGATCATGCTTCTGCCAGTACAGTACGCTCCCCTACCCCTTGTGCTCTCACACAAAGCCACAGCTTCGGTACACAGTTTAAGCCCCGGACATTTTCGGCGCAGGTTCACTCGACTAGTGAGCTATTACGCACTCTTTAAATGAATGGCTGCTTCTAAGCCAACATCCTAGTTGTCTTAGCAAACCCACATCCTTTTCCACTTAACTGCGATTTTGGGACCTTAGCTGGTGGTCTGGGTTGTTTCCCTCTCGACTATGAAACTTATCTCACATAGTCTGACTCCCAAGGAACATCTATACGGCATTCAGAGTTTGATAGGGTTCGGTAACCCGGTAAGGCCCCTAGCCCAATCAGTGCTTTACCTCCGTTAGACTACCTTGAGGCTAGCCCTAAAGCTATTTCGAGGAGAACCAGCTATCTCCGAGTTCGATTGGCATTTCACCCCTATCCACAGGTCATCCCAAACCTTTTCAACGGTTCCGGGTTCGGTCCTCCGCGAGATTTTACTCTCGTTTCAACCTGCCCATGGATAGATCACCCGGTTTCGGGTCTACTGCATGTAACTTAATCGCCCTATTAAGACTCGGTTTCCCTGCGGCTCCGTACCTTTAGTACTTAACCTCGCTACATACAGTAACTCGCCGGACCGTTCTACAAAAAGTACGCTGTCGAGCCTTAACGCTCTCCAACTGCTTGTAAACATAGGGTTTCAGGTTCTCTTTCACTCCCCTCCCGGGGTTCTTTTCACCTTTCCCTCACGGTACTGCTCCACTATCGGTCACCAGTTAGTATTTAGCCTTGGAAGGTGGTCCTCCCTGCTTCCCACAAGGTTTCACGTGCCTCGTGGTACTCTGGATTCTGGCCTGTCTCTTCACTTTTCGCATACGGGACTTTTACCCTCTATGGTCCAGGCTTTCCAGCCTGATTCTGCTAAGCTCCGAGAATCATTATGCCAGTCCACAACCCCATACTAGCAAGCTAGTATGGTTTGGGCTCCTCCGCTTTCGCTCGCCACTACTCACGGAATCTCTGTTGATTTCTTTTCCTGTGGGTACTTAGATGTTTCAGTTCCCCACGTATCGCCCTATTGCACTATGGATTCATGCAATAGTACCTGAGCATTTACCTCAGGTGGGTTCCCCCATTCGGAAATCTGCGGGTCAATGGCTGTTTGCGCCTAACCGCAGCTTATCGCAGCTTACCACGTCCTTCTTCGCCTTCTGGTGCCTAGGCATTCACCCTATGCTCTTAATAGCTTGACCTATTCGGTTCTCGTAAAGTTCTTGCCTCTTACCATCTTAATGAGTTTCCTAAGAGTCTTTTGCACCCCTTAAAGTTTTATACTTTAAAGTATGCTCTTTACCCTTTTGCTTCTCATTTCGCTTCACTTACATTATATAATTTTCAAGGTACATATACCAGAAGCTAGATGTTAGATGTTAGAAGTCGGATGTCCACACTTCTTATCTCTCACTTCTAACCTCTATTTGGTGGAGATAAGGAGATTCGAACTCCTGACCCCCTGCTTGCAAGGCAGGTGCTCTCCCAACTGAGCTATATCCCCGTTTAAATACCAGAACTTGGATTTATAGCATGCCTTCATTAACCATGCTAAAACATAACTCCTTTATCCTGCTTCCGGTTTTCAAAGGTTGGAAACCTTTGAAAACTAAACAGTGTAACTTCTGGAATGAACCCGTTATACTAAAAGCACTTGGCTTCTAGACCGACCTAGGATACTGTCTCCGGAATTCTATTCTTCCGAAGAACTAAGTTCTCCTTAGAAAGGAGGTGATCCAGCCGCACCTTCCGATACGGCTACCTTGTTACGACTTCACCCCAATCATCAGCCCCACCTTCGGCAGCGTCCCCCTTGCGGTTAGACTACTGACTTCGGGTGTTGCCGACTCTCATGGTGTGACGGGCGGTGTGTACAAGGCCCGGGAACGTATTCACGGCAGTATGCTGACCTGCCATTACTAGCAATTCCGACTTCATGCAGGCGAGTTTCAGCCTGCAATCCGAACTGGGGCTGCTTTTAGGGATTTGCTCCACCTCGCGGCTTCGCTGCCCTCTGTAGCAACCATTGTAGTACGTGTGTAGCCCAGGACATAAGGGGCATGATGATTTGACGTCGTCCCCACCTTCCTCCGATTTGTCACCGGCAGTCTCGCTAGAGTGCCCACCTCTACGTGCTGGCAACTAACGACAGGGGTTGCGCTCGTTGCGGGACTTAACCCAACATCTCACGACACGAGCTGACGACAACCATGCACCACCTGTCTCCTTGCCCCGAAGGGAAACTGTATTTCTACAGCGGTCAAGGGATGTCAAGCCCTGGTAAGGTTCTTCGCGTTGCTTCGAATTAAACCACATACTCCACTGCTTGTGCGGGCCCCCGTCAATTCCTTTGAGTTTCAGCCTTGCGGCCGTACTCCCCAGGTGGGATACTTATTGTGTTAACTACGGCACAGAAGGGGTCGATACCTCCTACACCTAGTATCCATCGTTTACGGCGTGGACTACCAGGGTATCTAATCCTGTTTGCTCCCCACGCTCTCGCGCCTCAGCGTCAGTTGCTGTCCAGAAAGTCGCCTTCGCCACTGGTGTTCCTCCTAATCTCTACGCATTTCACCGCTACACTAGGAATTCCACTTTCCTCTCCAGCACTCAAGAGACACAGTTTCAGATGCAGTGCCGAGGTTGAGCCCCGGAATTTCACATCTGACTTGCATCCCCGCCTACACGCCCTTTACACCCAGTAATTCCGGATAACGCTCGCCACCTACGTATTACCGCGGCTGCTGGCACGTAGTTAGCCGTGGCTTGTTCTTTGGGTACCGTCATTTTTCTTCCCCAATCAAAGAAGTTTACAACCCGAAGGCCTTCTTCCTTCACGCGGCGTCGCTGCGTCAGGGTTCCCCCCATTGCGCAATATTCCCCACTGCTGCCTCCCGTAGGAGTCTGGGCCGTGTCTCAGTCCCAATGTGGCCGGCCAACCTCTCAGTCCGGCTACCGATCGCTGCCTTGGTGAGCCATTACCTCACCAACTAGCTAATCGGACGCGGGCCCATCTTACACCGGATTTCTCCTTTGATCATTTCATGATGCCATAAAATGATGTTATGCGGTATTAGCACTGGTTTCCCAGTGTTATCCCCCTGTGTAAGGCAGGTTACCCACGCGTTACTCACCCGTCCGCCGCTAGGTCTACAGTGCAGCAAGCTGCTCCGTATACCCCGCTCGACTTGCATGTGTTAGGCACGCCGCCAGCGTTCATCCTGAGCCAGGATCAAACCCTCTAATAAAAATTTATCCGTAAAGTCAGCTCGCGCTAACTCCACTATTTTCATTAGAAAATTTATCCAGCTCTTACGCTTCTTATCCATGAATTACTCCATGCTTCTTGGCAAGAGTACTCAAATGAATTAACGGATTTCATTTCCATGTTACACTGTTCACTTTTCAAAGTCCAACCTTGCTTTAGGCGCTCTTTTCAAAGAGCAGCTTTTATATGTTATCACGCTGCACTTATTATGTCAATACTTTTTTTAAAACTTTTTTAAAATTTTTTAATACTTCTTTTAAAAAAAGGCTTTTTCTAATGTCTGTCGTGACATTCATAAACAACAGCTATATCAATATATCAAACTTAGCCGCATAATATCAACCGGTCTTTACCGTCATTTATCACTGTTAATTTAATTTGTATCCCTTTATCTCGACTATACTCATTTTTTATACTTCATATTAAACAATGCTCCCTTAAGGATTCACGATATATAAATTCACCTTTAGAACATAAAATCACTTTATATAAAATCATCTTCCGTCAGAGATATTAATAAGTTCAGGCACAGTTACAAATTCAACCCCGTCCCTTTGAAGTGCAGGGATTATTCTATCCAGTGACTGCACTGTCCCTAAAAGGTCCATTGTCCAATGACCTCCGTCATGCATAAGTATAATTGCTCCAGGGTGGATATTACTTAAAACGTTTTTTTCTATTTGTTCGGGTGAAAGCTGCATCCAGTCTAATGAGTCCACTGACCAGCCTATAGCTGAGTATCCCATTTCATTAAGCTTCTCAACCAGTTCTTCATCTAATGACCCATAAGGAGAACGGAACAGGCTTGGTCTGTATCCTAATATTTCATTTAATACATTTTCCGTTTCCTTAACCTCCCACTCCAATCTTTTTACTCCCTCTTTAGTAAGGTTAGGATGCCAATAAGTATGATTTCCCACAGCATGTCCCTCTTTGACTATTCTCTCTGTTATGCTTCTATGTGCAGCTGCCCTTGCCCCGATTAAAAAAAATGTAGCCTTGGCATTATATTTTTTTAAAACATCAAGAATTTGAGGGGTATATCTGGGGTCCGGTCCGTCATCAAAAGTAAGTGCAACTTTTTTTACTGTAAGTGAACCCCTGAGGGCTAAAACATCAGGATATTTTAATTGAAGTACATTATTTGATATAGGATGGGGTTCTCTTCCCTCTATTTCTGAACCGCCCTCTAATTTCATCATCTCAATTTGTTCGTCTGTTAAATTAATCCACTGTCCTGTACGGGGTATATCATTTATATCAGGCGGTTCTTCTAATTCCAAAGGATTTTGTTGTGCCTGATACTTGCACGCTGAAAGTACTGCAAGTGTTACTGTTAATCCCATAATTAAAATACAACAAAAATATCTTTTAAAAGATAATTTGCTCTTCAAAGTCTCATCCTCCACTAAAATTGATAATATATACTTTATAAAATTTAATAATACATACCTTATTATTAATTTTAGTGGAGAAAATTATTACTTAAGATTAATTTACCACTATATTTCCTTTTGGTAGTAGATTATTTTAATTTTTAGATTAATCAATTATTATATTATTTACTTAATTATTTGCTTATTAAATTACTTCTGACACTTAATTTAAATATTTAATTTTATTTTTGTTTTAGCATTTGACTTGCTTTTACCATATAGAATAACTTGCTTTTACTTTTACTCCTAAACCTTAAAAACTGATATCAACTCACTAAGCTTTTTAGACATTTCGTCTAAATTCTTTGATAATTTTGATAATTCTTCTGATGATGCCACCTGCTCCTGGGTTGTTGCTGAAACTTCTTCAGCTATTGATGCAGTTTCCTGGGCTATGGCAGATATATTTGATATGGAGTCTAAAACATTTTCTTTGGAATTAAGGGCACTTTTTATTGATCGTGACACATTATCCACACGTTCCATTAATTTTTCCATTGACTCATATATGGATTTCAATGAAGCGTCTGTCTCCCTGACAATACTCATCTGCTCTTCCACATATTTATTTGCATTGTGTGCAACCTTTGTAGTCTCGCTGGTTTTTTGAAGAATATCATCAATTATAAATTTAATTTCCTTAGATGATTCTTTAGACTGGTCTGCCAGCTTTTTTACCTCATTTGCAACCACAGAAAACCCTCTTCCTGCTTCCCCTGCCTTTGCCGCCTCAATGGAAGCATTTAATGAAAGAAGGTTGGTCTGCAATTGTGGATATGGTCTTTGTTATTTTTACTATTTGCTCCATGTCCTTGCTCAAATTATTGATATTATTTATAACCTTATCTGATGCACGGCTGGTTTGGGATGCTTTTTCATTTAAAGTCTTAACTACACCCAGTGAATTCTGACTCAGTTTCTTTGTTCCATTTGCTGTTTCAGCAACAAATTTCATATCTTCCTCTACTTTGTTGATATCATCTGCTAAAATATTAATGCTTTCAACTCCATCTGCCAAATTTTCAGCCTGATCACTTGCTCCTATAGCCACCTGGTTCATTACTTCGCTAATTTGCCTTGAAGAAATTTTGGACTGTTCAGAAGAGTTATTAACCAGTATTGAATGATTTGTAACCTTTTGAGAAAGATTTCTAACTTCCAGAATTAGCTTACGGATGTTTTCTATCATATGGTTAAATCCTCTTACCACATCCCCTATTTCATCCTTGCCGTCATCCTCTATACTGTAAGTTAAATTTCCCTCTTTAGCCTTATTAATTAATTTTTCCATATTGCCAAGAGGAAAGGATATACTTATGGATATAAGGAATGCAAATAATATTGAGAAAACTATACATATGCTGATAAAGAAAAAGACAGAGTTTCTTATGCCGTTGGCTTCTTCATTAATATATGAATAGGGTATTTTCCCCACCAAAATCCAGTCCGTTCCCTCAATATATTTATAAGAAACCATATAACCGTTATAATCAAAACTTTCTGATGCTGCACTTTCTTCTTTAATTATTTTGTTTATAAAATCTTTATCTTCAAGGGTTTTTCCAAGTTGTCTCATCTCCCTATTTGAAATGTATCTTCCCTCAGAGTCAATTATAAATAAATCTGCTCCTTCCCCTAAATTTATATTTTTATATACATCTAAAAACCTTTCATTCCTAAGTCCTACAATCATATAGGCAAGTTTTTTGCTTGTTGAAATATTATTTATCATCTTAATATTTACCAAGTGTAAAGATTCCCCTTGCTCAATAGATGTCCATACAGGCTTTCCCCCGCCTCTTTCAGCAATTTTTTTATCATATCAATATTTTCTATTAAAAATTTGTTTAAGTTTTGA
The DNA here is from genome assembly GCF_002844395.1 of Acetivibrio saccincola. Taxonomy (NCBI): domain Bacteria; kingdom Bacillati; phylum Bacillota; class Clostridia; order Acetivibrionales; family Acetivibrionaceae; genus Acetivibrio; species Acetivibrio saccincola. Next base: position 3,590,423 of record NZ_CP025197.1, read on the forward strand.
TTTACTGAATAGTGAATCATTTCATCTTCTAAAAATATTGAACCAAAGTTGACAGTTTTATGCGAAGCAAGTCTTCTGTTAAATATATCCCTTAAATCAGAACTTGCCTTGTATTTTTGGTATTCTTCCCCGCTTCCATCTATAATTTTCAGCGCATCCTGAACATCCTTTGAATTGGATATTTCTATAGCATAATTGCTGTGTTTTTCCAATTCTGAAAACAGGTTATTTTCAGCCTGTTCAACAATTTGTTTAGAATACATTTCTATTTTAGCTTCTATGGATTTTTTTGATAAATTGTAAGAAAAATAACCCAAAAAAAACCAAAGGCACTATTGAAAGAATAAGAAATGATATCATCAATCTGAATCTAACTTTTATTTTTCTAAAAATGCCTATAATCTTTAATATAATTTTCTTGTACCAATTTTTTAGCACTATATTTTCACCTCTAGTTTTTACAAATACGCTTTTTCCAGCTTTTCCATATAATTATTTATATATTGTTCTATTTATAAAGATTATCGGCATATTTAGTTTTTTTATTATACTGCTGCGAAACATTTTAAAAGGTATTTAATTAAAAAAACTTGAGAACAAATGTCTCAAGTTTCTTCTTCATCACATTCTTCATCCCCGTTATCTTCTTTTTCTATTCTTGCTACACCTACCAAATGTGTACCGGGATCCATCCTCATAAGGGTTACCCCCTGGGTTGCCCTTCCTAAAAGGCTAATGTCTTTGGCTTTAATTCTTATAATTGTGCCATCTGAACTAATAAGCATAACATCATCGTCTTCACAAACAAGCTTTGTTCCTACAAGTTTTCCTGTTTTTTCTGTAACCCTGTATGTAAGGATACCTTTTCCTCCCCTGTTTTGCACTTTATATTCGCTAAGCTTTGTCCTCTTTCCAAAACCATTCTCTGTCACAACCAGAAGGGTTGTGTTTTCAATAAAAGCCCCCATGCCAATTACTTCGTCATCTTCTGAAAGCTTTATACCCCTTACGCCTTGAGAAACCCTTCCTAGAGGCCTTGCATCAGCTTCGTTAAACCTTATAGCCATTCCGTTTTTGGTAACAAGTATAATGTCTTTTTTGCCGTCTGTGAGCCTTACATCTATAAGTTCATCACTTTCCCTCAATGTAACAGCTGCAAGACCGCCTTTTCTTATATTTATGTATTCCATTAATCTACTCTTTTTAACTATTCCGTTCTTAGTTGCAAGAACAAGGTACAAATCTTCCTTGTATTCTGCAACGGGAATTACAGTTTGAACCCTTTCATCCTGGTCCAGTTCAAGTAAATTAACAATTGCCGTTCCCCTTGCCTGGCGTCCGGATTCGGGTATTTCATATGCTTTAAGCCTGTAGACCTTGCCTTTGTTTGTGAAAAACAGTATAAAATTGTGGGTTGATGTAACAAACAAGTTTTCCACAAAGTCTTCTTCCCTGGTGCTAAGCCCGGTAATACCCTTTCCTCCACGCCTTTGGCTCTTGTATGTATCAGCAGGGATTCTCTTTATGTAGCCAAAGTGAGTAAGGGTTATAACACTTTCCTCTTCTTCAATTAAATCTTCTATGTCTATATCCCCTTCATCTTCAATTATTTTTGTCCTTCTTTCATCGCCGTACTTGTTCTTTATTTCATTTAATTCATCTTTTATAATATTTAAAACCATGAACTCGTTTGCTAAAACATCTTTGAAATACTTTATTTTTTCCATTATTTCTTTGTATTCATTTTCAATTTTTTCCCTTTCCAGTGCTGTAAGCCTTCCAAGCCTCATATCTACAATTGCCTGGGCCTGCTTTTCAGTAAAAGCGAATTTTTCTATAAGCCTTTCTTTTGCAATGGCTTCATTTCTTGAGGATCTTATTGTGTTTATAACTTCATCAAGATTATCTATAGCCTTTCTTAACCCTTCTAAAATGTGGGCTCTTGCCTCAGCTTTATTAAGGTCAAACTTTGTTCTTCTTACAATAACGTCTTTTTGATGTTCTATGTAATGGTCAATAGCCTGCCTTATATTGAGTACCCTTGGTTCAAATTTATTGTCCTGGGTCTGCACAAGGGCTAACATATTGACACTAAAGCTGTCCTGTAGCTGGGTATTTTTGTAAAGTTGGTTTAAAACAACATTTGCATTTGCATCTCTTTTAAGTTCTATAACAATCCGCATTCCGTTTCTGTCTGATTCATCCCTTAAATCAGAAATGCTGTCTATTTTTTTGTCTTTAACTAAATCTGCAATTCTTTCAATTAATCTTGATTTATTTACCTGGTAAGGCAGTTCTGTAACAACAATCCTCTGCCTGTTCGGACCTGCCTCCTCTATGTCTGTTACAGCGCGGATTACTATTCTTCCCCTTCCGGTTTTAAAGGCATCCCTTATCCCCTTTCTTCCAACAATAATTGCACCTGTTGGAAAATCAGGACCTTTTATTATTTTGCTAAGTTCATCAATGGTCACATCAGGGTCGTCTATTACTTTATTTATTCCGTCTATAATTTCCACCAGATTATGCGGCGGGATATTTGTTGCCATTCCCACAGCTATACCTGAAGAACCGTTTACTAAGAGATTAGGAAATCTTGAAGGCAGTACTGTAGGCTCAACCTCATGGTCGTCAAAATTAGGCTTAAAATCTACAGTGTCCTTGTTTATATCCCTTAGCATCTCCATAGAAATTTTAGACAGCCTGGACTCTGTATACCTCATTGCTGCAGGCGGATCCCCGTCTATAGACCCAAAGTTACCATGACCGTCAATAAGCGTATATCTAAGGGAAAAATCCTGTGCCATACGTACCATACTGTCATACACCGCTGCATCCCCATGAGGATGGTATTTACCCAAAACTTCACCCACTGTAGTTGCACATTTCCTGTATGATTTATCCGGGGTAAAGCCTAAACCATACATTGCATAAAGTATCCTTCTATGTACAGGCTTCAAACCATCCCTTACGTCCGGCAGGGCACGGTCAATTATAACGCTCATTGCATAATCTATGAATGATTTTTTCATTTCTGATTCGATATTAACAGGTATAATTCTCTGCTCTTTTAATTCATTATTGTCTGCCATTTGTGTACCTCTTTTCCAGTATTTCTAATTTAAATAGTTTTTAAGCGTCCATATCTATTTTAATAAAGTTTTATAATACTGTCCACTTTTTTTAAATCATATTTAAAATTTAAATGATAATTAAAAAATAAAAAGAACATAATATAGAATTATGCCCTTTTTATTACCAAATTATTCTTTTTAAATTATACGCATACTCCTTCTTTTATTATTTGTTTATAAATGTATTTTTATTATTTAATATAAATACATCGTTTCTGCTGTAAAAGGCTTTACTCCGTCTTAAAAAGTGATATGGCGTCACTTAACATTTTTGCTGCTTTTTCAAGTTCTTCAGATAAATTTGACAGCTCTTCTGAGGCGGATGTCTGTTCTTGTGTGGTAGCAGACACTTCTTCGGCTATTGATGCAGTTTCTTCTGAAATAGCTGAAATGTTTTCTATGGATTCCGCTGCTTCTTCTTTTGATTTTAAAACTTTTTTAATTGATTCAGAAACTTCTTTCACGCACTCCATTAAATTTCTCATGGATTCATTTATTTCCCTAAAAGATTCATCTGTCTTTTTAACTATTTCCAATTGTTCTGATACAGCAGAATTTGCCTTGTAAGCAACTTCCTTTGTCCTCTTGGTTTTATTTAAAATATTCATAATTATATTCTTTATATCTTTAGTTGAATCCTTTGACTGATTGGCAAGTTTTTTAACTTCACTTGCAACAACGGAAAAGCCTCTTCCTGCATCCCCTGCTTTTGCTGCTTCAATGGAAGCATTTAAAGAAAGCAGATTTGTCTGGTCCGCTATTAAAGACATTGTTTTAATTATTCTTTCTATTTCCTTCATGTTCTCGCTTAAATCGTCTATATCTTCAATTACTTTTTCTGATGCTTCATTTGTCTGAAAAGCCTTATTATTTAGTAGTCTAACAACTTCAATGGCATTATAACTTAGTGTTTTTGTTTTGTCTGCCACATTTGATACTATTTTCATATTATCCTCAACTACATTAATTCCCAGTGCCAAATCATTTATACTTTCGGCTGAAATCCCGATTTCTTCAGCCTGATCCACCGAACCCATTGCCACTTGGTTTATTACTTCACTTATCTGTCTGGCACTTATATGTGACTGGTTTGCTGATTTTCTTACTAGTTTAGAACTTTCTATAACTTTTTTTGATGAATCCCTGACCTGGTTTATTAACTTTTTGATGCTCTCTATCATTTGATTAAAGTCAGTTATTAAATCCGTAATTTCGTCTTTACCATTGTCCTCTGCATTTAAAGCTAAGTTTCCCTTTTTTGCTTCACCAATTAAATTTTTTATTTTGTTTAGTGGCTTTGATATACTTGTAGATATAATAAAAGACAAAAATATAGAAATTAAAATAAATAAAAGTATAAAAACTATAATTGAAAGCCTTATTTGATTGGATTCTGAATTTATATATGAAAAAGGTATTTTCCCTACCAAAATCCAATTAGTCCCGCTTATTTTTTTGTATATAACTGCGTGTTTGTTAAAGTTCACCGCACCGCTTTCCTTGTCTGTTTCTATCTTATCCACTAAATCAATTTCTTCATAGTATTCACCGAGATTTTCTTTGACTTTATTTGATACATACCTTCCCTCTGTATCAATTATGAAAATATCTGCTTTATCTCCTAAATTTACGTCTTTGTATAGATCTATAATGTTTTCATCTTTTATCCCCATAAAGAAATATCCTATCTTTTGATTTGACCTATAATCGTAAATTACCCTTGAAACCACTAAAATATGCTCCCCATTTATTTTTAAAGAGGTAATTACAGCTGACCTGCTATTTTCATCTATTAAATTTTTCATGCTTTCAATTGCTTCATCATTTAAATATACCAGTTTATGCAGCTCTATAGGCGTATAATTGTCCGGTACTATCCTGACAAATGATATGGAATTGTTATTTATAAATCTTGATACTAAAATATCCCTTATTTGTCTTTCTGCCAATGCTTTGTTTTGGCTATTAACATCTCTGATAATTCTCATGTTTTCCTGTAATTCCCGTAAAGTAGTTATATCCAGTGTAAGGTCTTTTAATGAATTTAATTCACTGCTTATATTTTTTTCAACCTGGTTTAATATTTGACTTGAATAATCTCTTATCTTAGAATTTATTGAGTTTTTAGACAGCAAAAAAGAAAATATGCCTACCAGTATAAGCGGTACAATTGAAATAGAAATAAAACTTATTATCAGCCTGTTTCTAACTTTTATCCTTCTTATAACACTGTAATCTTTATTAAATAACTTTTTAAAATTAATGTTTTTGATTCTTTTAGAAAATTTACCAACTGCTTTTAAAAATTTATCCCTCATTTTATTACCCCCGTACTTCCCATTAAAATTTTAACAAATATCACCAGTGAAAAAAATTAATACCTTACAATTTTTTTATCGGCATTATTAAATAAAAAGTTTATTTATTTAAATTTTTAATTTAGAATTTAAAGTTTATAAGTTTAATTTAAGTTAAAATAATTTACAATAGAATAAATATTATACTTTAAAATAAAACGAAGGATAATTTTAAAAACAGTTTTTTTAAATAAATACACAATTGCTGGCAGAATCTAAAAAAGCAAACTTTTTTTAAATTCTACCAGCAATTTATGTAAGAAAGTCAATGCTTTTTTATGAAATATTATTTTGGTACTCTTACAATAAACTCATAATAGGTGCCTCTGTCAAACTGGGCTGCCTTTGCCTCTACTCCTGATTTTCTCATAAGCTCTATAGCTTGTTTTATTGTATTTACAAATATTCTTATATCCTTTATGGCTTTAGTGAGCTGAGGTTTGTTTTTCTTTTCATTTTGCTTTCTGGTGTATTTTTCAATTGCCCTTTCCACCAGGTCTTCTGTCTTTTTAACATTTAACCCCTTTTCACATACATGCTTTAAAACTTTTAACTGAAGCTGTTCATCATGGAGTTTTAAAAGTGCTCTTGCATGTCTTTCAGTTAAATTGTTATCATGAAGGATTTTCTTTACAAGGGGTGGAAGTTTTAATAGCCTTATTTTGTTTGCTATGGTTGATTGGCTTTTTCCAATTTTTCGGGCAAGCTCCTCCTGGGTAAACCCATGGTCGTTAATCAGATTGTTGTATCCTTCCGCTTCCTCCATGTAATTTAAATCTTCCCTTTGAAGGTTTTCAATTAAAGCCATAACTGCAGATTCATTGTCATTAACATCCACAATTATAGCCGGTATTTCTTTTAATCCTGCCATGGTGGAAGCTCTAAGTCTTCTTTCACCTGCAACAAGCTCATACATATTACCTGATATTTTTCTGACACTTATAGGTTGGATAACTCCATACTGTTTTATTGATTCACACAATTCTTCTAAAGGGATTTTATTAAACTGCTTCCTCGGCTGATATGGATTTGGTCTGATACACTCAATGGGTAAATAAGTAATACTTTTTGATTTACTCTTGTTTTCCTGTCTTGCTATTCTTAGTCTGTTTTCTAACATAGGGCACCATCCTTTGCAAAATTTTTTATCATTTGTTAAACTTTTTTATTAACCAAAGCGGCACTTCTGCTTTTTTATATGTACCACTATAAGTTAATGCTGTAAAATACCTATCTAATTAATAAAAATTTAATAAAATATTATACAAAGGAATATTCTACCGAAATTTTATAAATCCTTTTTTTAAAGCAAAGAATCGTTCGCCCAAATGCCTTATATTACTGCATTTTATGAGTTAAATCAAAGGAGCTTTTGAAGGTTTGCCACTTTTTCTGGGATATTTTGTCGGTGTATGTCGGAACTTTTTTATAATTATTATATTTCTTTTTATATCTGTAGAAGGTAGATTAAATTTAATCACATCTTTGATTTCTCCCCCTAAAATTTCCAAAGCTTTTTTGGAATTATCCAACTCCTCTTGTATATCACTGCCTTTCATGGCTATAAAAGTACCCCCTGTTTTCACAAATGGCAGGCAGTACTCAAGCAGGACAGGCAAATTTGCAACTGCCCTTGCCAAAGCTAAATCAAACTTTTCTCTGAAATCTCCTGAGACCCCTTTATCCTCTGCCCTTGAGTGAATAACTTCTATATTTTTTAAATCTAACTTCTCTATAACTTCATTTAAAAATTTAGTCCTCTTTTCAAGGGAATCTAAAAGGGTTACATTTAAATCTTTCTTTATAATTTTTAAAGGTATCCCCGGAAAACCTGCCCCTGTACCCACATCTATTACTTTTTTTAAATCTTTTCCTATATACGGGACAACACTTATAGAATCAATAAAATGTTTTATAATTATATCCCTGTCGTCTGTAATTGCTGTTAAATTTATATTTTTATTCCACTTTAAAAGTGTTTCTTTATATTTAAAGAAACTCTCTATATCTTCTTTTTCTAAGTTTATATTAAATTCTGATGCACCATCTTTTAAAAGTTTAATTAATTCATTTTCATTCAATTTTTAAATCCCCTCTCCTTTTTAAAGATTCTAAATAAATTAAAAGTACTGAAATGTCTGCAGGGGAAACCCCTTCTATCCTTGATGCCTGTCCTACGGATTCAGGCTTTACTTTATTAAGTTTTTGCCTTGCTTCAATTCTAATCCCCTCTATTTTTTCATAGTCTATATCTTTAGGTATTTTTCTCTTTTCCAGCTTTTTAAACTGTTCAACCTGTGCTATCTGTCTTTTTATATACCCTTCGTATTTTATGGCTATGGAAACCTGCTCCCTTACTGCAAAACTAAGATTTGGCATATTGTCATCAATTTCTCTTAATGAATCATAATCTATCTCAGGTCTTTTTAAAAGGTCTTTAAGCTTTACACCGCTTGCAATGGGAGTACTATTCATTTTTTTAAGAAACCGGTTTACCCTTTCACTAGGAGGTACTACGGTTTTTTCAAGTCTTTTTATTTCTTCTTCTATCTGTCTTTTCTTTTCTTTAAATTTCAAATACCTTTCTTCAGATATCAAACCCTTCTCATAGCCTATGGGAGTAAGCCTTAAATCTGCATTATCCTGTCTTAAAAGCAGCCTGTATTCCGCCCTGGATGTCATCATCCTGTAGGGCTCGCTTGTTCCTTTTGTTACAAGATCGTCTATCAAAACCCCTATATATCCCTGGGATCTGTCTAATATCAAAGGTTCTTCCCCTTTTAATTTAAGTGCTGCATTAAGCCCTGCCATTAAACCCTGGGCTGCCGCTTCCTCATACCCGGATGTGCCGTTTATCTGCCCTGCAGAATAAAGCCCGTCTATATCTTTAAATTCCAGTGTAAGTTTGAGCTGGGTTGGATCTATGCAGTCATACTCAATGGCATAGGCACTTCTCATAACCGAAACATTTTCAAGACCCGGGATGGTTTTCATAATTTCAATTTGAACATCCTCAGGAAGGCTTGTAGACACCCCCTGGAGATACATTTCATTGGTGCTAAGACCCATAGGTTCTATAAATACCTGATGCCTGTCCTTATCTTTAAACCTTGCAACTTTGTCTTCTATTGAAGGACAGTATCTTGCCCCCACCCCTTCAATTAAACCGCCGAATAAAGGGGATCTATGGAAATTTTTTCTTATTATTTCATGGGTTTTTTCATTTGTATAGGTAAGGTAGCACAAAATCTGTTCCCTCTCTATTTCTTCGTTTTCAAAGGAAAAGGGAACTATCCTTTCATCCCCCGGCTGCTCCTCCATCTTTGAAAAATCAATACTTCGCCTGTTAACACGGGCAGGTGTCCCTGTTTTAAATCTTAATAATTTTATCCCCAGTTCTCTTAAATTATCTGAAAGTTTATCGGCAGGAAAAAGCCCGTCAGGACCACTGCTATAACTTACATCTCCTATTATAATTTTAGCTTTTAAATATGTCCCGGTGGTCATAATTACAGCCCTGCCCTTGTATATGGTACCGGTATGGGTTTTTACACCTGTTACTTTTCTTCTTCCCTCTTCCTCCTCAACAATGAGTTCTACTATTTCCGCCTGCTTTAAATCTAAGTTTTCCTGCATCTCCAATACTTTTTTCATTTCAGTCTGGTACTCTCTTTTATCTATCTGGGCTCTAAGGGAATAAACTGCAGGTCCTTTTGATCTGTTTAATATTTTCGACTGTATAAGTGTCTTATCCGCGTTTTTCCCCATTTCGCCACCTAATGCATCTATTTCTCTTACAAGGTGGCCTTTAGCAGTCCCCCCTATATTGGGATTGCAGGGCATACTTGCAATACTGTCTAAATTAATTGCAAAAGCCACCGTTTTAAGGCCTTTCCTGGCTGATGCCAGTGCCGCTTCACATCCGGCATGTCCTGCCCCTATAACAATAACATCATACTCGCCTGCAATAAAGCTCATATTTATCCCTTCCATCTCTTTTTGTTTTCTTGCTATTTACCAAGGCAAAACCTTGAAAATATCTCATTTATAACATCTTCTTTTACACTTTCACCAGTTATCTGTCCTAAAAAATCTGCAGCATTTGTAATATCAATGGTCATTAAATCCAAAGGCATTTTATTTTCATAAGCTCCCATTGCATCATCTATGCTTAAAATTGCCTTGTCTATTAAATTTTTGTGTCTTATATTTGTCAAAATTATTTGACTGTTTAAATTAATCTCCCCTTTTGTGAAAAGTTTAGTTATCATCTTCCCTATTTTATCAATTCCTATTTCTTCTCTTATTGATGTCCTTATATAATTCATTCCCTCAAGATTTTTTTCTATATTTTTTATATTTTCTTCATTGGACTTGTCAATTTTGTTTATAAGTATAATAAGCTTTTTATTTGCCACTTTTTCCAATATAGCAGAGTCTTCAGGAGTAAAACCCTTCTCTGCATCAACCATCATAATGACAAGTTCTGCTTCTTCAAGGGCTTTGTGGGTTTTTTCAACCCCAATTATTTCAACAGCGTCTTCCGTCTCCCTGATTCCTGCAGTATCAACTATCCTCACCGGAATATCATTAATGTTTATATATTCTTCAATTATATCCCTTGTTGTTCCCGGTATATCAGTTACTATAGCCCGGTTTTTTCCTGTGAGTTCATTTAAAAGGGAGGACTTTCCCACATTAGGCCTTCCAACAATAACTGCATCAATACCTTCCCTTAAAATCCTGCCCCTTTCAAAATTATCAGTTATTTTTTTTAAGTTTTCTTTTATGTCCTTTATTTCATTATATACCTTTTCACCGGTTATTTCTTCTATGTCCTCCTCAGGATAATCCACAACAGCTTCAATGTGGGCCAATATTTCAATAAGCCTTCTTCTTAAAGCTTTTATTTTAGAAGACAATTTTCCCTCAAGCTGGTTTACAGCAGCCTTTGAGCTTTCTTCCGTTTTTGAATTTATAATGTCTATAACAGCCTCTGCCTGGGATAAATCAATCCTTCCGTTTAAAAAAGCCCTCTTGGTAAACTCCCCGGGCTCTGCTGCCCTTGCCCCCTGTCTTAAAACTAAATCCAGTATTTTTTTTAATACGACTATACCTCCATGGCAGTTGATTTCAACAACATCTTCACGGGTAAATGTATTTGGTTTTTTCATTTTGGTAACAAGTACTTCATCAATGGTTTCATTTTTTACAGGATCTATAATTTTTCCATAATTTATGGTATGGGATTTTATTTCATCAAAATTCTTTTTTCCTTTAAAGATTGTTTTGGCTATTTCAAAAGCCCTGTCCCCGCTAATTCTTATAATGCCTATCCCGCCTGTCCCATAAGGAGTTGAAATTGCAGCAATTGTATCTTCAGCAATCATTTTATTCCTCCAATATATAAATAAATATTATAAGATTGTTAATAGTTTAAAGGAAAATGGTTCAAGAATCAATATCCTGAACCATTTTTTATACAGCATTATTTTTTAAATTTTTACTACTTTAAAGTAATCATAACCTTCCTGTTAGGTTCATCACCTATACTATGGGTTTCTACATATTTATGATTTTGCAGCGAAGAATGTATTATTCTTCTTTCATAAGGATTCATCGGTTCTAAAGTTATGCTCTTTTTGTATTTAACAACCCTTTCTGCCAGTTTATTTGCAAGCTTTATTAAAGTTTCTTCTCTCTTTTGTCTGTAATTTTCTATGTCTATAATTACTCTTTTGTAATTTTGCTTGTTTTTATTCACAACAAGACTTGTTAAATATTGAAGGGAATCTAATGTCTCCCCTCTCCTTCCTATGAGTATACCAATATTGTCCCCTGTTATCTTTATTGTTACCGACTCTTTATCCTCTTGTGTCAAAACATCTGCATCCACATCCATTTTTTGAAATACTTCCATTAAAAATTCTTTTGCTTTATCTGCCATAGATTCTTTTATAGTAACTCTTACCCTTGCCTGTTTACTGCCTATAAGCCCGAATATTCCTTTTACACCTTTATCTATTATCTCTATATCAACATCTTCTTCGGAGGCATTTAATTCTGACAGAGCAATATTTATGGCATCTTCAACAGTCTTGGCAGTTTTTTCAACACTATTAGTCATTTACCTAAACTAACCCTCCTTCTTCTTCCTTATATACTTTCTAATAACAATCTCCTGTACTATCTGGTAAATATTACTTACTGTCCAATAAAAACCTAGTCCTGCCGGAAACTGAAATGAAAAAATAAGTGTCATCATTGGAGCTATTAAAAGCATATTACTTTGCATAGACTCTAATGCTTCATCTTTTTCATCTCTTTTGCCTTTCTTGTTCTTTTTGTCTTTTTTAGTTGCTGCATTTCTCACAGACATCATCTTAGATGAAATATACGTAGTTACACAAGCTAAAATAGGTATTATAAGTAAAGGCAGATAAGTGGACATTCCAGATCCAAATAACAGCCCCCTGTTAATGGTAGGAACCATTCCAAGATTTATTCCTAAAAAATTAAAATCAATTAAATTGAATTTGAGAGCGGCAGAAACCTGCTCATATCCTCTTATTAATTCACCTTCCGGAATTTTGTTTATTAAGTTTTCAATTGTACTTTGATTTATAACATAACCCGCAATTTCTTTTCCTTTTAACATATAAGTTAAAGGATTTCTTATTACCGCAAATAGTGATATGATTATAGGCATTTGTATAAATAGCGGAAGACAGCCACTCAAAGGGTTATAATTATACTGCTGGTAAATTTTCATCATTTCCTGGCTTAATTTTTCCCTGTCATTTTTGTACTTCCTCTGAATATCATTTATCAACGGCTGTACTTCATTCATTTTTTCCTGTGATTTAATTTGCTTTACCGCTAATGGAAGCATTAACGTCCTTACAATTATAGTAAAAATAATTAATGATATTCCATATTTACAATATTCAAAAGGTATTATATCGTATATAATATATATTATTTGTCCAAAAAAACCTGCTAGTGCTTTAAACATCGTCCTTTACCCCTTCTTTACTCAACTGGATCATATCCCCCCGGATGAAAGGGATTACATTTTAGTATTCTGATAATTGATTTAAAACCACCCTTTATTATACCATATTTATCAATGGAATCTATAGCATATTGTGAACAAGTTGGATAAAACCTGCAACATGGCATAATTTTAAGTGGTGATATCCATTTTCTATAAAATTTTATAGGCAATATAAATATTTTTTTAAGCAATGCCACATCACCTTAACTTCAGGTAAAAAAATAAATAATTATACTTATAGTAATATACCCACAGTAACTAAATTAATTCTAAGTTTTAACAAAATTATTCAACCATCATGTTTAATTTTTTTAAAAGAAACTTCATTTCTTTTTTTACTTCCAAATAGCTTGGCAGTTCACCGGTTTTTCTTGCAACTATAACTAAATCATACCCTGGCTTTATCATTTCTTCCATTTGTCTGTAATTCTCTTTTATTAACCTTCTAATCCTGTTTCTTTTAGTACTTTTACCAAATTTCCTGCTTGCAGTTATCCCCAGCCTGTTATAGTCAAGTTTGTTTTTTAGTACATACAGTACCAGAAACTTTCCGGCATGAAATTTTCCTCTTCTGTAAACCCTGCCAAACTCGTAATTTTTCTTAAGTGAGACAGTATGCTTCATTATATCTCCCACATTTAATAATTATTTAAACAAAAAGACCACATTTATGCGGCCTTATGCTGAAAGAACTTTTCTTCCCTTTAATCTACGCCTTCTTAAAACTTTTCTTCCATTTGACGTTTTCATTCTTTTTCTAAACCCGTGTTCTTTCTTTCTTTGTCTTTTCTTAGGCTGATAGGTTCTTAACATTATAAAACACCTCCATTTCAAATGATATCATCTATAGATATCAATATTTATAAATACTGGTATTTGCAATTAATTATCCACATTATAAAATACTGCAACATTAAATTTTAATTAATATTTTTTTATTATAAATATTTTAAAATAACGTAACAATTATATATTAAACCTATAATTAATGTCAAGAAACTATTTTTTATTTTTATTGTTTATAACTTTAATTTCATTGTTAATAAGTCATTTTTTTTGTGGATATCTTTTATTTTTTATATTGAATATTATATAAAAGTCTGATAATATAGTTTATACCTGTTGATAACTTGCTAATTATCAACAGATTTTTGTTGATAACTTATTTTTTGTTGATAACTCAAAAAATAATTATTTTTTATGCTGCACACTATATTTTTCAGTTAATTATATGCACTTTTATAAAAAATATACAAATTTATTTTATTTATGCTTAAATACCGCCAGAGTTGTCAAAAATTATACTGATATACTAGTGTTTACTGCTTTTAAATAAGAAAATACACAATTAACTAATTTAAATTATTAATTATCAATTTTATTATAATGTTTTTTTTAGAAAAATAAAAATTTATTTTCTTATTTTATTATGGAGGAGTTATATGAGTATCCAGTTAAATACAATTTGGGAGAAATCTTTAGATTTATTAAAAGATGAACTTACTGAAATAAGTTTTAACACATGGATTAAAACAATTAGTCCTTTGAAGCTGACATCAGATACAGTTTTTTTATCT